>JAMPAP010000001.1:808711-853751 GCA_023667185.1 Lachnoclostridium sp. | reverse complement strand
CCGAAATTTGATATCTTTTTCAGTGGCCTCCGCAAGCTCCGGGTGGGGTTACACTAACCCCTGGCTCTCCGAGCCTCTTTCGTCGTTATTTTAACTGCATTGCATTTATGTTGGGGAAAGCTGATACTCAGGTGATTGATCCTCGGAAAAACGATGTCGTGGTAACGACAAAATTACAGCGACACCTCTTATGAGCACGACTATCATAGCAAAACTATCACTGACGATATCGCCTCGTCGAGGCTCCAATTGATGTTGGCCCTGTGCCCCACGCTCCTGCAGTCGCGTGGGGTTATAGACGATACCGCCCTAAAGGGCTAACAGTTACCATCTAACAACTAACGACTAACAACTAACGACTAACAACTAACGACTAACAACTAACAACTAACAACTAACAACTAACGACTAACAACTAACAACTAACAACTAACGACTAACAACTAACAACTAACGACTAACAACTAACAACTACTTCCTGCCATTATGGTCACTTTTGCGTGATGCTGCTGTGTATTTTTGCTGAAAAAATATACGAATATGAAAAAGTTAGCAGTGTCGCGGAAGTTCCGCATCAAAGTTCTTGACAAAATTAACAGTTCTTTCACCGGTGAGATGGCCGAGCGTCTTGTGTCGCTTGCTGACTCAATGATGACAGAGGGTACTATGCCGGATCTCTCGGCTGAGGATCAGATGGTGAAATCTATATTCACTTATATATCAGCGGAGATACAGCAGGCTGTGGCTCGCAGCCGCAAGGCGCGAGAACGTGTTCGCGATGCGCAGGATAGACTCATATTAACCCAAAGACCTTGTTTCTCAATTCGTAATATTCACACCGGTGAAGATGTATTGATTACTTCGTCGACAAAAAGTGACGGTCATATAGTATATCGTATTACCGAAATAGGTCCGGATTTCGACCCTGACGATTATAAGATTATTGCTGATAACGGGAAGTTTCTTTCCCGCCAGTTGCGCCGTAAAAGTCAGCGCGCTATCGATAAAATGTACCATATCGATAGCAAAGGGTACATTGTAAAAAATAATGTAAAAAATACGTGAAATATTTTGTGACTATACATATATTATATGTAAATTTGTGTCACAGTGTTCACTTATTTTTATCATAATGGCTAATGACTTCGGAAAAAGGGTGGTGACCCGGATTACGGGCGTTTTCAGAATACCCTCGTATCAGCGCGGATACCGTTGGACTTCAGATGAGGTTACCCGTCTGCTGGATGATATCTATGAGCATAGGGATAATCAGAATTCGTATTATCTTCAACCTATTGTCGTCAAGCGACTTTCAAATGAAGATGTGATAGATGACCTTGCGGAATATGAACTGATCGACGGTCAGCAGCGTCTCACCACGCTTTATCTGATCATCAGCTCGCTGAAGGAGTGGATTCCTAAGGTTAACCCTAATTATTCAATTGCTTACGATACAAGGGAGTCAAGCTGGACTTACCTCAACTCGCTTTTTACTGACCCGCAGCAGGCTGAAAGCGAAATGAACCGGTATATCGACTACCGCTACCTGTATAATGCTTACCGGACCATCCAGAAATGGCTGAATGATAAGGTGGACCCTACAAGTGTAGGTATCGACCTCTACCAGCTTCTGTCAACGAAGGTGAAGGTGCTATGGTATGAGGTGGATAAAACTGAGAATGGACACGAGCTGTTCAAGCGTCTTAACATCGGCCGCATCCCGCTGACGAATGCCGAGCTTATCAAGGCGCTCTTCCTCAACAGAAACAGTCTTAAATCCGTTCGCTCTGAAAAGAACCTTAATCAACACGAGATTGCTCTCCTCTGGGAGAGGATGGAGCAAGAGCTGAGAAATTCGGAATTCTGGGCTTTCCTTACCAATGCCAAGCCAGGCAAATATCCTACACGCCTGGAGCTTATCTTTGACATGATGTCGAAGAAGCGAACCAACGAGCGCGAGAAATATTACACTTTCTTCTATTTCAACGACCTGATCACCGGCGGCAAGAAGACAGTGGAGGAGCTGTGGGATGAGATAGTCTATTATTTTGACACCCTGAAGGTGTGGTTCGAGGACAGGGAGCTATATAACAGAGCCGGCTGTCTGGTGATTTTCGGAGATAAGATCTCTTCTCTGATCGAGGATACAAAGGATATGAAAAAGACAGCCCGGCTCAAGTTTCTTGAGGGCAGGATACAGCACAGGCTGGTAAATGCTGATGATGTCCTCTCTTTACGTTACGGCACCGTAGCTGACAATACGAGTATCAAAAACATCCTCACATGGTTCAATATCAAGACCATGGATAACTCCGAAGAGCGCTTTCCCTTCTACCGGTTTAAGAAGGCGCCCGGATGGAGTCTCGAGCATATCCATGCCCAAAACTCTGAGGGCTTGCACTTTGAACGCGAGCGCCATAGCTGGCTTTCCCGTCAGTTGGCCGCCATTGACGCTCTTCCTCAGTCAGATGAGATAATGAAGATCAAGGCTGATGTGGAGAGTGCCATCGAGATGGAGGCAATAGGAGGTGTGCTGTTTAACGACCTTTTCGGTAGGGTCACCGCTCTCTTTACGGCTAATCTCAAAGACGAGGATCAGGATGCCAATATGCATTCTATAAAAAATCTCGCTCTGCTCAAGACTGACGCCAACGCCTCGCTCAATAATTCAGTCTTTGAGGTGAAACGTAACGATATAGCTAACCTTGACCGTCAGGGGTATTTTATCCCGGTGTGCACACGCAATGTGTTCACAAAATACTACTCCCCGGCAGGTGAAAATCAGCCTTACCTCTGGACGGACAGGGATCGTGATGCCTACTACGATGAGATAATGCGCATTGTATATTCTAAGTGAACTGGCTATGGATAAGAAAACATTTAAAGAGATATTCAGATATACTGACGAGCGCGGCGTGGAGCATAACATCCCTATCGTAATCCCTATGATTCAGAGGGATTATGCCCAAGGACGCAGCTCGGCCTCGGAGATCAGAAAGTCGTTTGTGAAGGCTATTCATGATGCAGTGTCGGCGGGTCAGGAGCTGAATCTTGACTTCGTCTACGGTTCCTACGAGAAAATTGATGATAATGTGGCTTTTATACCCCTTGATGGCCAGCAGCGGTTGACCACTCTTTTCCTGCTGCATTGGCTGGTGGCGCGCCGCGAAAACGTTACCGAGGGGTGTGACTTCATAGAGCGCTTTACTTACATGACGCGCCACACCACCCGCGCTTTTTGCGAGTTTCTCACCCGCAGATTTACTCCGGAGTTTATCGGCTCCTTATCCCACGAAATAAAGGAGGATCCACGGTTTATCCTGCTGTGGAAAAATGACCCTACCGTGGAGGGTATGCTCGTGATGCTCGATGCACTTAATGATAATTTCTATGGCGAAAATCCGGAAGCGAAGTATTGGGACAAACTTCCAAAAATCTCTTTCTTCTTCGCTGACCTTGACGAGCTCGGAATCTCCGATGAGATCTATATAAAAATGAACTCGCGAGGCAAGCCGTTGACTCCGTTTGAGCACTTCAAGGCCGAACTCGACAGCGTGGTGGACGACGCTGACTTCTCTGAAAAGATTGATACCGTATGGATCGACGTGTTCTGGGATATACGTGAAGAGGATGGCCGGGAGCTGCCGGTGATCGACGATAGCCTTTTGCGGTATATCCATTATATTGCTGACATTATATGCCTCAAAGAGTCAGGCAATGATGCCCCGGCCGATGATTTTGAGATGATCGAGGCCGTATATTCCGGCAAGGATAACCAGCGATTGCTTGAGAAGGCTCTTGATGTATGGGTCGGACTTGACTCTGATGAGTTTTTCAGCCGATGGTTTGCTGACAATCAGCCTGCTGAGAAGTCATTTCTTGTCAACCTCCATCAGCCGGTCAACCTCCTGAGGCGACTCAGCCGCGGCGATAAGCTGACTATGCCGAACATTCTGCTGCTGTGGGGCTGCATCACCTATCTGACCCACAAGTCGACGGTCACCGAGCAAGAGTTCCGCACGAGAATAAGGGTGCTTAGAAACTTGGTGTATAACTCTGAAAATGAATACCGCAAGGAACGTTACGCAGCAATGGTCAATGAGACTGAACGGTTGATCCTGTCAGGCTCGATTGGGCTTGAATCAAATTCCTTCAACCAGCAGCAGAAAGTTGAGGAAGCCGCAAAATTAGAATGGATCGAAGCTAACGATGAAGAGCACGAGCTCCACCTTGCCTTTCTCGAAAACAATAACCTCCTGCTTGGCTCAACATGCCTGATCGGTACCGATAATTACGACTACTTCGAGACATTCAACTCTACGTTCAGTGATTCTTATGCTGAGGAGCAGTGGATTGAACTGTCACGCGCCTTGCTGACCTATGGAGATATATCCTATAGGGAAAACCGATGGCGAGTACTCATCCCGGGCAAGGACCAGAAGATATGGCGTGACTTTTTCGGCCCGAACACCCATGTTAACTTCCGCCAACGAGCCGGCAGTGCCATCTCCGGATTACTTAAGGATATAAATGAGGGTGATACCTGCGCCGGAATTGTCGAAAAGTGGATTGGCAATCAGCTGGACAAGTTTGACTGGCGATACTATTTCATCAAATATCCCGTCGTAATCCTCAAGTCGCAGTATGGAAAGTATTATTTCCCCGGTGATACCAAAGGATGCCATTTCTATACGATGCACACGGCTCTCAGCACCGGCGGCCGCCACTGGGAAGGTATCCTTCTCGCCCTCTCGGGCGAGCCGGGATGGAACCTCGGCGAGTATGGCAACGGTCTTACCCTTGAAGGAACGAAAATATACCTCGATAACGACCGCCATTCAGCCATATTCCGTGAAACCATCGGTGACGATCAACATCAGGACCTGGAAACCATCGAGATACCTCACGATGGCGACTCTGACCTCGTTGACCGTGTAGCCCTCCTTCGCTCTCTACTGCCCAACTACCTATAATATAATATAATACAATACACCCCACCCGGAGGCGGGCGGGGTGTAATGTCGCTTTAGCGGCGGAGGCGGTACATTGCTACGTCCTCGCCGGGGATGGTGATGGTGAGGGGCTTGGCGGTATTGCCGTCAGTCTTGCCGGTCCACACGTTGTAAAGGCGGTAGTCGATGTTGGCAAAGTCAGTGGCGCGGCGGCTGAGGTCGTCAGTGAAGTCGAAGTCAGCTTTCCAGTCGAGGGTGACTTGCGCGGGTACTTTGTTGGTATTGAGCACACACACTGCCCAGTCGCCATTCATCAGCGGCTTGAACCAGTATTGCAGCCCGTTTTCATTCTTGTAACGCAATCCCTGAATGCCGAGGGGATCCTGGTCAATGGCTATGGCGTCGCGGTTTTTCACGATGGCAAGAGTCTCATCGCTCATGCTGCGCACGTCGTTGCCAAGGATAAGCGGCGAGGCCATTATGCACCACATCGAGAAGTGGGCACGATCCTGATTTGCGGTCATGCCGTTGCCCACTTCAAGGTTGTCAGGGTCGTTCCAGGCGTTAGGACCTGCACATTCGCGGTAGGTATTGTTGTTTTCGATACACCAAAGTATCGGCTTCTCGTGGCAGGGTGATTCGGAGAAATATGCTCCGATATCGCCGCCGGTGCGCCACAGATGCCCCACCGAGGGTGCCCAGTCGCGGGTATTGTTTTCGCCCCATTCGCAGATGCTGAACACGATAGGGCGGCCTGTGGAATACAGCGCGTCACGCATCAGTGTATATGCGCCCTGAGCGCCTACGTAAGGCTGGCGAAACCAGTCAAACTTCAGGTAGTCCACGCCCCAGCGGGCATACTGGATGGCGTCCTGGTATTCGTGGCCGCGTGAGCCGGGATAGAGCGCGCAGGTCTGCTCGCCGGCATCACTATAGACGCCGAATTTCATGCCGCGCTCATGGATATAGTCAGCAAGCGCTTTCATGCCTGAGCGGAATCTCACGGGGTCACACTGGATGAACCCGAGCGAGTCACGCTGACCATGCCATGCGTCGTCGAGGTTTACATATATGTAACCGGCATCGCGCAGCCCGGTCTCGATCAGGGCATCCACCACGCCTTTGATTTTATCCTCGTCAATGTCAGTATGAAATTTGTTCCAGCTGTTCCATCCCATCGGGGGAGTCATCACGAGGCCTTCCTGTTTCTGGGCAGCTGCCGGCAGCATCATCAGTGCTGCCAGCAGAATAAGAGCTATTCGGTTCATTATAAGCTTATTTCGAGTGGTTCGTTGCAAGGAGATGAGGGTACTTCGATGGTACGGATGTCGCCGTTGCCGTCATGGACACGGATGGTGTAGCTGCGGCTATCGGGCATCCCTTTGAATGTGCCCCGGCGCGGTTGCACGGTCAGACGGCCATTGTTATGCAGAAGCTTGGTAGTGGAATATTCAGTGGCATAGTCGCGGTTGTCGCCCGGATCCTCGTAGAGCGTGGCCTCGCCGTCAGCACCGGCGATTACGTCGAGGATGATGTGAGGATACACGCTATTGGCGCGCTTTACATCGGCCGGATTGGCCGGTATTACAGCACCCTTGCGGATAAAGTAGGGGATCTGCGCGAGGGTAAAGTCGGCATTTATGTGTTGTCCACCCTCGAAGCTGCGGCCCAGGTCAGGGCAATACCATGTCCCTTCGGGAAGCCATACATCCTTGCTAACGGTAGCTCCTTCAGCTGCGCGGGTGACCGGAGCTACGATGATATCGTTGCCGAAGAAGTATTGGCCGGGATTGTTGTAAGCCTCCTCAAGCTCGGGATAAGCATAATACATCGGGCGGCATATACCCACTCCGGTATCGTAGCTCTCGCGGGCGGCTGCATAGATGTAGGGGAGCAGGCGGTAGCGAAGCTTCACTACGTCACGCATCGCAGGCATCTCGGCATATTTCCAGATACGACGCTCGATGTTGCCTTGATTTGAGGCGTGGGTGCGGAAGATGGGGGTGAATACGCCGAACTGCATCCAGCGGATAAGGAGCTCGGGATCGTTAGGATCGTTGGGGGCGAGCAGGTGACCGCCGAGGTCATGACCCCAATAGCCGTAGCATACGTTGGATGCTGTGGCGGTGAAGAGAGGCTCCTGAGCGAGGGTCTCGAAGTTGATATAAGTGTCGCCCGAGAAGCCTATCTGATAGCGATGGCTGCCGAGACCGCCCCAGCGGTGATAGATCAGGGGGCGATTGTCAGGGCGATTGTTCTTCATGTCGTTGAAATACACGTGGTTGCACCAGAATGTCTGGCCGAGGCCATCCACGCTGTCGTTGGTGAGTTTCTGCTGCCAGTCGAGCCACCAGAAGTCTACACCCTGCTCTTCGCGTGCGCGCATGATATGCTTGAAGAATGTCTGGTAGAAGTCCTTGTCATGAAGAGCCCAGGGCACTTGCTTTCCGGCTGCTGCATCCATGCTGAGGTCAGCGCAGATGTCAGTATAGCCGTCTTCGTCGCTGGCTACGCCATCGGCAGGATGGAGGTTGAGTGCCAGGTGAAGTCCGCGGTCATGGATATGTTTCAGCAGCCCTTCGGGATCGGGGATGAGGTTAGTGTTCCAGGTCCAGCCGGTCCAGGCGCCGCGTCCGGTGCTGTAAGGCTCGCCGCCGTCCCAGTGCCAGTCCACGTCAAGGATCATCACATCAATATTGATATCATTGGCGTCAAGGTCAGCTATCATAGTGCGGTAATCCTCAGCTGAATATGGGGCAAATTTGCTATACCAGTAGCCGAGGACATACACCGGAGGCATCGGCATCTTTCCGGCTATGCGGGTATAGTCGCCCAATGCGGCGGTGTAATCATGGCCGTAGCCGAGGAAATAGATGTCAAGAGCTTCAGGATCAGTGCGCTTGGTTACCCAGGGTACACCCTGCACCGAGTCGCCAAACGCCAGCGAGCGGCTACCGTCAGAGCGCACCGTAGCGGGCGAGTCGTCGATCACCGCCCATCCTGAGCGCGAGATTATGCCATCGTCAAGGGGCAGAGCTGCCTTGCCGCCATCGTAGCCGTCGAGCGTGCGGGTTGTGCCCTTGAGGTTGAGCGAGTCTTTTTTGCCGTAGTGCCACTCGGTGCCGTCATTGAGGCGGATGGTTAGGGCGCGGTCGCCGATGCGCGGGTCGAGCCCTTCGCGATAGGAGAGCACAAGGCTGTCACTGCTGA
This sequence comes from Lachnoclostridium sp., assembly GCA_023667185.1. GTDB lineage: Bacteria > Bacteroidota > Bacteroidia > Bacteroidales > Muribaculaceae > Duncaniella. Next base: position 845,589 of record JAMPAP010000001.1, on the reverse strand, counting down.
TGGTCATCACGCCGTCGTGGCGTGATACGGTGAAATGTGGAACGGGAAGATCACGATTGACTACTGTGAATGTGGGTTGATCCTCGAATGTAGCCTTGTCGCTATATTCTATACGTATCATCCTCGGGGTAAGTACGGTAAATCGGGCATTCCCGGCGGTGACGGTAGCCTTGTCGCGAGCCACCGGACTATCCGCTGCGGCTCCGATACTGATGCAGGCTATCATGGCAATGCCTGCTAATAGTTTGATTTTCATGTTTATAGATAATGATTGATATGTTAGGCCGAAAAAATATTCCAGACGTCGGTAGAAATGTGAGGTTTTATAGCCCAAAGATATAAAACCTCACAGAAATATGCAAATAAATTTAGTTGTGGAAATCGGCAAGTTTACCTGCCGATTCTCGCAAATTTGTAATAATCGGCAAGTATATCTGCCGATTGTCACAAATTTGTTTGGATCGGCAGGTATAAATGCTTATTTTTGCAGATGAAAAATATTAGCCTATGGAAATAATTCGCAGACAGAGATACATTGACCATATAATCTCAGTCATTAATAAGGGTATGATGCTCGTTTTGGTCGGTCAGCGGCGTGTTGGCAAAAGCTATATATTATTGGACCTAAAAGAATGGATTTCTGAAAACGATCCTGATTCGCGTGTGCTTTATATTGATAAGGAACACAAAATCGGGGATGAAATAATGAATGCTGACAATCTTTACCGGATTGCGGCTGAAAAGCTTCCAATGGGAGGTCGCAACTATCTCTTGATTGACGAGGTGCAAAATATTACTGATTATCAAGATGCACTCAGAAGTCTATATGCCGAACAGCGTTGCCAGATCATCGTGACGGGCAGTAATGCCTATATCTATTCTTCAGAACTGGGGACACGGCTTGGTGGACGGTATATTGAAATTCCTGTTTATAGCCTGTCTTATTCTGAGTTTCTCACTTTCCATAATTTGCTTGACTCAGAGGAAAGCCTTCAGTACTATCTTCGAATAGGAGGATTGCCCGGTCTTCGCCATTTTGATATTACGGACGATAGGCAAATGGCGGATTATATACAGGGCGTATATACTACTATAATGATGCGGGATGTGGTAGAGAGAGCAAACATCAGAAATGCCACATTCCTTACTAATCTCGCCAAATTCATAGCTGATACAACAGGCAAACCGATTTCTCCTACGAACATTGCAAATACGATGCGAAGTCAGGGCTATAAAATTACGAAAGCCATAACAACGGATTATTTAGAATATATGTCTAACGCATTGGTAATTAAACCGGTTATGCGTTATGATATCCACGGAAAACGTCTCTTCGAGCAGAACTTCAAATACTACTTCACTGACCATGGAATCCGTAATTTCCTATGTGGATTCAAGGTGCGTCAATCAATAGAGAAAATAATGGAGACTGTAGTGTGGAATCATCTACGCACATTGGGGTATGAGGTTACCGTCGGTGAACTCCGAAACGGAGAAGTGGACTTTGTGGCCGAACGAGGAGAAAAACGTATGTATTTTCAGGTTACATATCTTTTGGGTTCACAAGAAACAATTGACAGAGAATTCGGCAATCTTAAGAACATTGACGACCAATATCCCAAGTACGTTGTGTCGATGGACCCTATAGGTGGAGAAGTAGATGGCTATCCCGGTATAAATCACATCCGGTTGAGGGATTTCCTCAAAATAACCCAGCTTTAATTCTGCCTTTTTTTTCGGTGTTAAAGCTGGGTTAAGCGGTTTAGCGGCAGGATGTTAGCCTAACGGCTCGAGCCGGACGGTGAAGTGGCGCATAAGGGGAGCCTCCCAGGTGATACGCACTCCGCGGGTGATACTGTGGCGGCGCTCGTAGACGTTGCGGAGGGCGGCTGCCACGACTTTCATGTGATTGTCAGTATAGGTGCGGCGAGGTATGGCCAGGCGGAGCAGGTCAAGGCCTCCGAAGCGGTTTTCGCGTGTCACGGGGTCACGGTCAGCAAGGATGTAGCCGATCTCGCAGCCTCGTATGCCGGCCTCAAGGTATAGCTCGATGGTGAGTGTCTGGGCAGGGAATTCCTCTTTAGGTATCTCGGTGAGTATCTTGCCGGCGTCGACAAAGATGGCGTGGCCGCCTGCAGGGCGCTGATAAGGTATGCCATACTCGTCGAGCAGCGAGGCGAGGTATTCTACCTGATGGATACGGGTGTGGAGGTTGTCAAACTCGGTGTTTTCGTCGAAACCTACTGCCAGTGCCTCCATATCGCGGCCGTTCATACCGCCATAAGTGAGATAGCCCTCGAAGGGGATGGCATATTTCTTGGCTTCTTCGTACCAGTCGTCATGACGTGTGGCTATAAATCCGCCCATGTTGACGATGGCGTCTTTTTTAGCCGACATAGTCATGCCGTCAGCGAGGTCAAACATTTCACGGACTATCTCCTTGATGGTCTTGTCCCGGTAGCCGGGCTCACGCATCTTGATGAAGTAAGCGTTTTCGGCAAAGCGTGCCGAGTCAAAAATCACGCGGATGCCGTGACGGTCAGCCACTTCACGCACGGCGCGGAGGTTGGCCATAGATACAGGTTGGCCGCCGGCGGTGTTGTTGGTGATGGTGACGATGATGAATGGCACATGAGATGCTTCGGCGATGGCTTTTTCGAGCTTATCCACATCGACATTACCCTTGAAGGGGTGCTCGAGCTGGGTGTCGCGCGCTTCGTCGATGGTGCAGTCTACGGCAAAGGCGCCGCGGCTTTCGATGTGCCCCTTGGTGGTGTCAAATTGGGAATTGCCGGGCACTACATCACCGGGCTTTACAAGGGCGCTGAAGAGGACATTTTCTGCGGCACGCCCCTGGTGGGTGGGAATGACGAATTTGAAGCCGGTAATGCGCTCGATGGTATCACGCATGGTGTGGAAAGAGCGTGCTCCGGCATAGCTTTCGTCGCCCATCATCATGGCTGACCACTGACGGTCGCTCATAGCGCCTGTCCCGGAGTCAGTGAGGAGGTCGATATACACCTGGTCAGCAGGTAGTTGGAATACATTGTAGTGAGCCGCTTTAATCCACTCTTCACGCTCGGAGCGAGTGCTTTTACGGATGGGTTCTACCATCTTTATACGCCATGATTCGGCAAAGGGAAGTTCCATAATTGTGTAATAGATTTAAGGATTATATAATGTTTTGTTGAAATTACTTCCAAAGGGCGGAAATGAGAAGGCCGAGGCTGTAGAAGAGCATCAGCATGGCGGTCTTTCCAAGGAGGGGATTAAGGTCGCGGCCGGTCTTTGACTTGAGCGACATATAGAGGGCTATGTGTCCGGCAAGATAGAGCACCGGGAAGATCCATGACCCTGTGGGGAGGTAGAGCCAGCGGCTGAAGGTCAGCACGAGCGCCAGAAGTCCGTTGACGAGGTAAAGCCCGGGCATGGCTTTCTTGCCAAGGCGCACGGCAAGGGTTTTCTTACCTACAGCGGCATCATCGTCGGCATCGCGGTAGTTGTTGACTATCAATACGTTTGCACCCATAAGTCCTACGCCCACCGATGACCATACGACCCCGGCGGTAATCGAGGGTTGCATGAGCAAGCAGGTGAGGTTGACGGGCACTACCCCGAAGAATATCACCACGGCTACTTCACCGAGACCCATACGCGACAGTGGCCAGGGACCGGCGCTGTAGGCTACCACTCCGAGTGCAGTGGCAACCCCGACGGCATACATCCACCAATAGCCGTAACGATCAACAAGATAGAGCCCTAAAAGGCAGGCTACGGCAAGAGTCAGAAGGGAGGCATAAAGCATGGCTCGCGGGGAGATGTCGCCCTCGGTGACGCCACGGCGCGGACCCTCGCGGCCGGGGCGGTCGAGCCCGTCGCGGAAGTCATAGTATTCGTTGGCGAAATTGGAGGAGATCTGGGCAAGCACGGCAAATACCATGCATAGTATGGCTTGCGGCCATGCAAAGGTGCCTCCGGTGACGGTTATGCCTATAGCGAAGAGCACTCCGGCAACTGACACCGGCAAGGTGCGCAGGCGCATCGCTTCGATCCATGCTTTAATCGTTTTCATATCATTCAAGATTTATGTCTACTTCATCATTGAGCCCGAAGCAGCGGAATATGGCTTGACGGATACGCCGGGCTTCATGACGGTTTTCTTTTAATATATTGAGGATGGCGCGGATGTAATCCTTCTTGTCGTCGCGCTTCAAGCCGCAGGCTTTGGCTACATGGCTCTCGGAGAGCATCGATTTACGGTTGTAGACACGGAGAATGGAGCGGTAATCTTTCTCGGCAACGTAGTGGCGAAACTCGCGGCAGAATTGCTCGTACATGCCGCGCGGGTTTATGGCCTGGGCAAGGTCGTTGATATGTTCTTCGAGCTTGTTGATGTTGGCAAACCGTCCGTCGATACGGTGCTCCACGGTCTTTTTCACCCGCTGGCGGGTGTGCTGGAGCGCCTGGTTGTGGAGATCAGTCTCAAAGAGGCGTATTATCGAGCGTGATACGTGGGCGAATGCTTCATCTTCATCACGGTGGAAGTGTGCGGCTACGGTTCTGACCACCTCCTCGATCATGAAGATGTTTTCGATCTCGGCTACTTCAGGCACATATACGTTGCGCTCGCGCAGATAGTTGACTTCGCCTGAGTCACGGCGGTCGCGATCCACTATGCCGGCGGCCGCGAGGTTGTGAAACCCTTTGAGGGAGTTGAATGTACGGGTAGCTTCGATCACCCTGTCGCATCCGCCGAGCGACTTTACGGTGAATTTGTCGAAGATTAGTGGATAAAGTTTTGAATCAATGGAGTTTACACCGTCGCCTTCAATAAACAGCACCGGCTTGCGTGCGCCTACAATAGCCATATATACCTCCTCGGAGATATCCTCGGTGGAGGGTAGAGTGTCATAATCCCAGGCGGAATTTTCCGGGTCGTAGCTTTTTACCCATACAGTCATACTCTCGCCGCGCGATGTGGCGAAACTCAGGTCGTGGGTCACATATATATATGTGCAGTCGGCGCGCAGCTGCTCCACCTTGTCCCATATCTGGCGCATGGTCGATGGGTGAAGGAATGTCTCGGGTGACTCTACGAATATCACAGCTCCGGGCGGGGCATAGAGCGAGGCAGCGATATAGTACATGGCGGCGCTCTCGCCGGCTGATAGCTTGGACGAAGAATAGAAGTCATCGTTATCCACCCCGCCTATGAGCAGCTTGCCGCGCTCTACGAGTATACGGTTTTCCGGGAAGATCTCAGTCCAGGTCTTGATGAGCAGGTCAAGCTTTGTGCGGGTGCGCTTTGGCTTTTCGGCCGGAATATACTTGTCAGTCATCAGTGTGATCATCTCCTCATTGATCAGCATGGCTATGATGCGCTCAAGCTCCCCTTTGATGTCAGCGCGGATTATTCCTGACGATGACGCCATGACATGATACTGCGAGTCGACGGAGGTGGCCGACGGATCCTCGGTGGTGCGGTCGTAGGCGGCCTTCAGAGCCGAGAGGCGGAAAGCCTTGTCGCCGACGCTTTTCTCGAGCTGCCGGGCAAAGCGGGTCTTGCCCGAGCCGTTGGCGCCGATGATGAGTATCTGGCGGTTTTCCTCGGTGTTGATGGTGATCGGTTTGCCCGAAGTTCGGTCAGGGAGCTGGAGGTTCATGGCTGTAAGTTATTTCATGAGTGAGAATTTCACGCGGGTGTTTTTAATCTTCTCTGACGAGATTTTGCGGAGCACATCAGCGGCTTTGTCGCGCGGCACGGCCACGAGTGCCGAGTGGTCGCGCAGGCTGATACGGCCTATTTCCTTGCCGTCAAGTCCCCCCTTTGCCACAAGAAACCCTACGATGTCGCCTCGCGAAATCTTCTCTTTCTTGCCGGCGTTAAGGTAGATGGTGGCTTTGTCAGAGGCGATGGGGTCAGCCGAGGGCGCTGAAGGGTATATTTCCTTATCCCATTTCACAAATTCAGGGATGCCATCCTCCTCGGTGGTGATCATATATACCATGCCATCGGCATCCTGACGTGCAGTGCGTCCGTTGCGGTGGGTCCATGCAGCTTCATCCACCGGGAGGTGGTAATGAATCACCATGCCGAGAGCCGGGATGTCAATACCTCGGGCGGCAAGGTCAGTGGAGACAAGCAGCGGGGTAGTGCCGTTGGCGAGCATCTCGAGGGCATTTTCACGCTCATTCTGCTGCAGGCCGCCATGGTAGAGCCCTATGGGTAAACCTTCTTTGCGGAGACGGTCGTAGACGCGCTCGGCGCTCTCGCGATGGTTTACAAAGATTATACCTGTAGTATTATCGAGACCACGCAGGAGTTCGACAAGGGTGTCGAGCTTGTCGCGCGAGGGGCTTATGACGCGAAATGTCATTATTTTACCTTCTTTCCGAGTGGCGTCTTCAGCCACGATGTCCACCCTCTTCAAGCGGGGGAAATACTCCGGAAGCTGAGCCATGGGCGTGGCTGAGGTAAGAATGTAAAAGCGTACGCGGGTCATCCGCTTGACTATACGCTTCATCTCGTCAGCAAAGCCGAGCTCGAGTGACTTGTCATATTCATCAAGCACCACGGTCACCACTGTCGACAGATCCACATTCCCGCGGCGGGCATGGTCAAGCAGTCGGCCCGGGGTGGCAATTATAATGTCGGGGGTGACTGAAAGGGAGTTTTCCTCATCGGCCATTGGATGTCCGCCATAGAAGGCTACGGTCTTGAAGCCTGTGGCCACGGGGCGCACTACGTCGGCAATCTGCAGCACGAGTTCGCGCGAGGGAGCGATTACTACCCCTCTGATATGGCCGTCAGGGGTGCCCAGGCTCCGCAGGAAGGGGATGACAAAAGCTATGGTTTTGCCCGAACCTGTAGGGGCGGCAAGGGTCACCGCGCCGGTGGTCTCTACCGCCGCCATGCGCTGCTGCATATCGTTGAGCCGGCTGATTCCGAGCCGGCTGCTGATGTTTCGTATTATTTCCTGATTTTTCATCATACAAATATAAACAACTTTCCGGGAAAAATTCTTACTTTTGCTTTATCATGAAGTATTTTTTTTCAGCGGGAGAGGCTTCCGGCGATCTGCATGCCTCAAAAGTGATAGAAGAACTGAAGAAAATCGACCCTGAGGCCGATGTAACTTTCTTCGGAGGTGACCTTATGGCACGTGCCGCCGGGAAGGAGCCGGTGGTCCATTATCGCGACATGGCTTATATGGGCTTCACTGAAGTGATCAAGCATCTGCCGCAGATTTTGGGCAACATGAAGAGGGCTCGCAAGACCATCTCGGAGCTGCGCCCTGACGCTGTGGTGCTCGTAGATTATCCGGGGTTCAACCTTAAGTTGGCCGAATATGCCCGTAGCCTCGGCATAAAAGTTTTCTATTATATCGCACCTAAGGTGTGGGCATGGAAGGAATACCGTGTTAAGAAGCTCCGCAAGGTCACTGACCGGATTCTGTCAATCCTCCCATTTGAGAAAGACTGGTTTGCCTCGCGCGGAGTGACTGTGGATTATGTAGGCAATCCGTCGGTAGAAGAGATGGATGCATCGCTTGCCGCCATGGGTGACGGTGAAGAGTTCCGAGCTCGTCACGGCCTTGACAGCCGCCCGATATTGGCACTCGTTCCCGGTAGTCGGAAGGGGGAAATCAGCTGCAACCTCCCGGTGATGGATGGCGTGGCCTCACTGCACCCCGGTCTGCAGCCGGTGGTGGCCGCCGCTCCGGGTATAGATCCTGATTTTTATAAAGGGCTGACATCATTTCCGGTGGTCGGAGGCACTACACTCGAACTGATGGCCCATGCTGATGTGGCACTGGTCACCTCGGGCACGGCCTCGCTTGAATGTGCGCTTGCCGGCACGCCGCAGGTGGTGTGCTACCGCTCGGTAGGGTGGAAATTTGCCCACGATTTATTCATGCACATTCTTAAGATACCATACGTGTCGCTGCCTAACCTTGTGGCCGGGCGGATCGACGCTGAGTCACGCCGCCATGAAAATAGCAAGGGCCCTGATCAGGCGCGAGGCTTGATCATTCCGGAAATGCTTGTGCATCACTGCAATGTGGATGAGGTGAACCGTGAGCTCGTGAAGATACTTCCCGGCAGCGAGGGTGCTCAGAGCCAGCGCGAGGGATACCGGCTGATGCGCAGCCGCCTGATGACTGACAGCTCGGCTGCAGCCAATGCCGCAAAAATCATCTGTCAAAGTATATAAAGAGGTGTTACCTCCTGACGGGGCAGCGCGATGAGGTGGAGCTGCGGACGTGGTATGCTTAGAGGATCGAGGCCGTCGCCTATGAGAGTCACTCCGGCTTGAGCCAGATGGGTGGTCATAGCCTCGAGAGCTTTCTCGGGCGTGTTGTTCTCATGGCTGAGGTGGCACAGGAAGACGTGGGTCAGCGCTGGCGAGACTATAGATGCGATGAATCGCGCGGATACCTCATTGTCAAGATGCCCGCAGTCAGATATTATGCGTGACTTCAGATACTCGGGGTAGGGGCCTTCGCGAAGCATATCATGGTCATAGTTGGCCTCGATGACTATCGTAGACGACTGGCGCATATAGTGCTCGGCACGGTCAGAGATGCAGCCGAGGTCAGTAGCCACGGTAATGGTGCGATCAGCGGTGCGGATGAAGTATCCGGCGTTGTCCATGCCATCATGTTTCACTTCAAAGGCGGTCAGCTCCATGCCGGCCACCGTAAAGGGAAACTCCTTGTAGATAGGGTGGTGGTAGTCCTTGATGCGGCGCGAGATGTTGTGGCGGCGTAGGATGCCGTTGAGCACACGCAGAGTGCAGTGAATCAGTATATGGCGATATTTCCGTACGATCTGATAGGCATATTTGATATGGTCGCCGTGATCATGGGTCAGCACTATGGCCTTTACTGCAGAAATTGATAATCCGTTATCATGCAGTCCCTTAAGTACACGGTCGAGCTCTACTCCGGCGTCGACAAGTACACCCTCGTCACGGGTTCCGATATACATGCAGTTGCCGCTGCTGCCGCTGCCGAAGCTCATCAACACCGTAGGATTGTCGCGAGTCACGGGCGTCATCCGGTCAATCTCCTCCCGGGGCTTGACCGATGCGGCTATTTTCTCCATCTTCTCAGGTGGAATCAGCTCGAAGTCACCGTCGACGCGCTCCTGAAAAATATCCAAGTCGTCAAACAGCCCCGGCTGGGCATCCGTATTTATTTTTTTGCGTGAACGTGCCATCGGTTACAAATGATTGTCAAACAGTAAGAAAATTGAAGGAATCTTGTCAATTTCAGGCAGATGGCTCTTCCACCATGAGAGCTTGCGGGTGACGATTCGTTCGCCGGACCCTGTGATATCTGTTGCCACACATAGCATCATCTCGCCGCCCATCGCTGCCGCGAGCTCGGCTATGAGCTTGGTGTTGCGATAGGGCGTTTCGATAAAAATCTGGGTCTGGCCGCCGCGGATGTTGCGCTCCATCTCTTTGAACTTTGCGGTGCGGGCTTTCGTGTCGTAGGGAAGATAGCCGTTGAAGGCAAATGACTGGCCGTTGAATCCCGAAGCCATGAGAGCCAAAAGGATGCTTGACGGCCCTACTAAAGGCACTACCTTCAGGCCTTTACGCTGAGCCACGGCCACGAGGTCGGCGCCCGGGTCAGCCACGGCCGGACATCCGGCCTCGGAGATTATCCCTATGGGGTTTCCGGCTTCAAGTGGTGCTATCATTGCAGCCACATCCTGAGGACGGGTATGCTCATCGAGAGTGGTGAAGGAAAGAGAGTCAATGTCGATATTGCGATCCACGCGCTTAAGAAACCGTCGGGCCGTACGCACATTCTCCACAACGAAATGCTTGATACCGTGGATGATATCAATATTCCGCTGCGGCATAACGTCGCTCACTGCGGAGTCGCTCATAGTCGACGGTATAAGATATAGAGCCGGTGCCACTGTCGCAGTTGCTCCCCGGCCGGGCGCGTCATTGCTCTCAGTTTCTACTTTCATTTTGCAAAGATAATAAAAATTGCAAAAAAATATAAGTGACTATGAAAAATAACTTGGCAAACTTTTCAGAAGCTATTACTTAATAGATCGTCTGTTTTTTTTAGACTAGCATTCTCTATCCTATGATGAAAATAGTTCGGATATTTTCTATCGTAAGCTATGTAACTGCAAATGATAATCGTAACTGTTACTAATAATATTGACTCAAAAATTAGAACTATCTTATGACCAACTATTTTTTGTATGAATATATGATTTATTATTGCCCATAATGCGAAAAGGATTAACGTATGGCATATTGCCGGAAAAAGATATTCCGAACTGGAAGGCCTAGCGAAGTATGCACAAAAATGCATAATTTTAAAAAATACTAAGTATAGAAAAGTATAAACAAATGATTTAATTAAAATCCGTTTTATCTCGACTTTTGTGTACATTTAAAGTTATATTTTAAAATAAAAAATTGAATCCTTCACCGTTCTCAATGGAAGCATAAATTGCGTTTAATATGAATGTACCTAATAATAAAGTAGTTTCAAATATTTGAATCGTTCTTAATCCTATAATTCTCTTTATAAAAATACGATTCAAGAGAATGTATATAGTAGCAAATAAAAGTAAATAAATGAATATTAGCATCGTGCCTATTGGTCTTGCCATAACCAGTGTTTTATATGAAAACATATAAAACATAATTGCATAGACTACATAAAGATATATATATGCGCATATCTTATTAAACCGTGTTGGCTTTATCTTAAAGAATTTATTCATTCGATTATTTAGCATATTCATTTAACTATTTGTGCAGGTAAGTACCTGATGGATTCCATTGCATTATAGATTCAAATGCAATGCTTGGCCACATTGTTGTTCGGCATTCTATTTTATAACCGTCAAATACATCGATTATGCCGTAAGATGATGGTGTCGGTTTAAATGATGGCTTGAATGTCGGTTCGGAAACAGGGATTCCTGCCTTAATTAATGCATTTTGAACAGCTGTTGTACAATTATTTGTGGCCGGGTTATATGATGTTTGTGCAGTCCCGGAAAAACTATTTCTTATAATTGTGTCTTGTTCCGGTGTAGATTGAATTAGATAACCTTCTTCATATTCAAAATGACTCTCTGTTACGTCGTCTTTACCGTCTTTAGTTTCTTTATTGTAAGATGAATAAAAGAAATCCTGAGGAGAGTCCCAAGATCCTACAGCAATATCATTAAACTCTCGTCCACCCGTGTGGTGCTTTATTATTGGGATGACAACATTATTCCCATTTACAGAATAATACTGCCACTTCTTGTTTTCATCCTGTATCAACATTGCCATATGTTCCCCATTGGTGTAATTGAGAACAACAACGTCTTGTCCATTCGGATCAATGCAATTGACCGGATTGTTAGCGCAATATGAGTATGGAGAGAGATGGCGATAAGCCCAAGCATTTATCGGAGAAAGGGAAATTAATAGATTTATAAATATTGAAAAAAAGTGTTTCATGTTTAGTGAAAGTATTAAAGGTAACGCATTAATTCTTAATAAGTTGTTGTATTCTTCTTTTACGGTCTTCATCTTTTTCAATGGTCATGTGGGTGTTGTCAAGTTGTAACTTCGTTTTTTCCATTAAATATATTAGATGAGAAGCATATTCGTCAATAAAGTAACCTGTAGTTTCTAAATGATTGTGAATTATACTTTCGAGTGATTTCCCTTTTATAATCCATGCATTTGGATTCATTGGATAAAATTCTAATGATCTAATTGCGCAATATAAAGTGAATTCATCATATCTATTGAATTTTTCTTTATAACCGGAAGCTAAATCGGACATTTGGCTCGCTACTGTTTCTATATCAGTCAATGGTTTCATATATGTTCCAGCATGAATGGCTGAATCGCTAATCTCAAGGTCTTCTTTTATCCACCATGAAGGTTGCATTTGATGAGCAGTCAGTTCAAGATTTATCCAATCTTCAGGAGTAAGATTATCCTCGTCCTTGTACATGATATAACAATGACTTGGCCCATATGTTATATATACGTCTGTATCTGTTTCTTTGGCAAGAATTTTATACAACCATGGCAACGATCTACATTGTCCTTTGTGGCTTTTAAGGACTTTTGTTACAAATTGATGCTCCCACTGATTTTCGTATAATGACATGGACTCGAAATCATAAGTGTATGGCCGGTATTGATTCCCTGAATATGGCCTGAAAAAATATTCATTTAGCGCCATTTGCTTACCGGTTTTATATTTATTTAATCCATTAACATGGTATAACTTATTTAAAAATACGGTTATTCGCTCTATCTCGTCACAGAAATCTGTTTTATAATCAAGATTACCTTCGGAATAAGCCCATTCTGCAAGAAAGACGGCTCGTTTTATTGAAAGAGAATCTCTACCTGTAAGCATATCTGACATTTCATTAAATGCATCGATATAGAAATCTTCAGCTATCTTAGTTTGAGAATAGATGGATAGTTGTGAGATTGATAATAATAGATATAAAAAATTTTTTTCATGTTTGCAAATTTACTGATTTAGAGAAATATCTAAAAGAAAAAATACATGTTATGCAACATGTATTTTCGTATTTGAATAATTTTGTAATGAAGTATTATACATTAATGGCATATCTTGATATTTTTTTTAAATTTTGGCAAAGAAAAAAGTTGGTTATATATTCTTATAGATTGGGAAAAATAATTAACTTTGCAGTCAGATAACCAAAACCAATCATTCAGGAGTTTCAACTGATGCACAGTGACCATGTGGAACATAAAGGAATTGTGGAAAAAGTGACCTTCAATTCCATCGTTATACGAGTAGATGAGCCATGCCAATGCCAGGGATGTGCCATCGCTGTTGTGTGCTCAGGCAAGACTGAAGGGGAGGATTCGGGCGAAGTGATTGTGATACCGCGCCCGAGAGACCGACAGTTTAATGTGGGTGACCGTGTGGCTCTCGAGGCTACGTCGGGCTCGCAGCTTCGGGCTACCTTCTTCAGCTTCATTCTCCCTACGATCATCCTCGCGGCTGTGATACTGTCGCTCTACTCCACTCATCCCGGCTGGGGATTCTGGATCGTACTGCTGGCGGTAGCGGCTGTGGCCGTATATGACCTGATATTATTCCTATTTCGTAAAGATCTTGCCATGTCAGTGCATTGGCAAATAAGACATTGTTAACCTTTTATTATGAACCTGTTTCTAATTTCAATCTTAGTGCTTGGTGGCATCGGTGTGATTGCCGCCATACTGCTCTATTTCATCTCGCGTAAGTTCAACGTGGTTGAGGATCCCCGTATCGCCCAGGTTGAAGCCATCCTTCCCGGCGCTAACTGCGGCGGTTGCGGACGCAGCGGTTGCCACGACTTCGCTACAGCGTGTGTCAAAGCTTCCACTCTTGAGGGTCTTGCCTGCCCCGTGTCAGGCAGCGCTGTAATGGCAAAGATCGGTGAAATCGTAGGCCTTGCCGCTGTAGAGACCAAACCTAAAGTGGCCGTGCTGAAATGTAACGGTACATGTGATGTTCGTCCCCGCGTAGCCCGCTACGATGGTGCACAGTCATGCGCCGTGCTTGCTATGGCCGGCACCGGCGAAGGCACATGCCCGTTTGGGTGTCTCGGCTGCGGCGACTGCGTGGTGGCTTGTAACTACGATGCTATCCATATCGATACCGAGACCGGACTGCCCGTGTTTGACGGCGACAAATGTGTGGGTTGCGGCGCCTGCGTCAAGGCCTGTCCCCGCCATCTTGTCGAGCTCCGCTACAAGGGTCCGCGCGGTATGCGTGTATGGGTTGCCTGCTCCAACACTGAAAAGGGCGGCATAGCCTCCAAGGAATGTAAGGCAGCTTGTATCGGATGTATGAAGTGTCAGAAAGTTTGTCCTCACGATGCAATCACCGTGACCAACAATCTCTCTTACATCGACTTCGAGAAGTGCAAGCTCTGCCGCAAGTGTGTCGACGTATGTCCTACCCACGCTATCCTTTCAATTAATTTCCCCGTTAAGAAAGTGCAGCCCGAGGCCACTGCCGAGGCTAAACCTGAAACACAAAAAGCTGAATAATCATGAAGACTTTTAAAATAGGTGGTATTCACCCCGGCGAATTCAAGCCGGCTGCCGGAAAAGCCGTCAAGACTGTCGAACTTCCTCTTGAAGTAGTGGTGCCTCTGTCGCAGCACATCGGTGCTCCCGCTGTTGCCAAAGTGGCAAAAGGCGACCATGTGGATCGCGGTCAGCTCATAGCTGAGGCCGGCGGTTTCGTGTCGGCCAACGTTCATGCCCCCATCTCGGGTACAGTAGTGAAAGTCGACAAGTACAAGACTCCCCAAGGTCTGCCCGCCGAAGCTATCTTCATCAAAGCTGACGAGGCTGACCATGCTAAAGATACTGAAGAGCGCGCCAATCCCAAGGTACTCCGCGATGCTGCTGCCCTTGCAGCCCTTGACTCCAAGGAGATCGTCGACATCGTAAAAGGTGCCGGTATCGTAGGTATGGGTGGTGCAACATTCCCCACTCACGTGAAGCTCTGCCCTCCTCCCGGAAACACTGCCGAGGTGCTGATCATCAACGCCGTAGAGTGTGAACCCTACCTCTCTTGCGACGATATGCTGATGCGCGAGCGTGCTGAGGAAGTGCTCCTCGGAGTAGAGCTCCTCATGCGTGCGGCCAAGGTGGATCGTGCCATCATCGCTATCGAGGAGAATAAGCCCGAAGCTATCGAAATCATGACTAAAGCCGCTGCCGGCAAGCCCGGTATGGAAGTCGTGACCATGAAGATGAAATATCCCCAGGGTAGTGAAAAGCAGCTCATCGAAGCTACTATCGGTAAAGAAGTTCCCTCGGGCGGACTGCCTATCGCCACAGGTGCTATTGTGCAAAACGTGGCTACCGCCTCAGCCGTAGCTCGCGCTGCCCGCTATGGCGAGCCTCTGATCGAGCGTATGCTTACACTGGTCAACACCGGTGACGATACGGCTGAAAACTATCTCGTGGCTGTCGGTACCCCTATGAAGTCACTTCTCGCTGCCGATGCAGCCGTGCCTGCCAAGATCATCCTTGGCGGCCCGATGATGGGACGTCCCGGTATTACTCTCGATGCTCCCGTGATCAAGGGTACTTCAGGCATCCTGCTCCTCGACGAGTCACAGGCAGCACGCCTCGAGCCCGAACCCTGTATCCGTTGTGGTAAATGCGTTGACGCTTGCCCGATGGGTCTTGAGCCATTCCTGCTCTCTACGCTCTCTCGCCTGAAAGAGTTTGAGTCAGCTCTCGAAGAGAAGGTGGTCAACTGTATAGAATGTGGCTGCTGCTCATATTCATGCCCGGCCAATCGCCCCATCCTCGACTACATCCGCATAGGTAAAGCTGCCGGCATGGGTCTGCTCCGTGCTCGCGCTGCCGCTGCCAAGAAATAATCCCTGTCTATTCAATTATCCCTATAGCGTCGGAAGCTCACAGTTTCCGGCGCTTTCTGTTTCTTGACAAATATTTGCTAAAAATTTCTTTATTGGCTCTTTGGATTGGTATGTTTGGGAACTATAAAGTTAAAGATCCTAATTAATTGGCCAAAATAGGTTAATCAGTTAGGTAAAAATGGAAATAATGGCTAATTTTGCACTCACAAAAATATCCATTAATATATTCCAGTCTTTATTCAATCAACCTGTAAAACGTACCCTTCAACATTCTCCCTCTCCTCAACCCGGAGGGTGTTGATGTCCCGATGAAAAACAACGAAATTCGGTGAATAAGTGGGTTTGAAAAACTTATACCGATAATTAGAATTGATGATTATAATTATGGAGTGCCTTCTGCGTGATGTAGCGGGCACTTTTTTTATGCAAAAAAATAGCTATAATAGCAAATTTAGCTATTATAGCTATTATAACTACTTTAAATGGAGTTATTTAGCGACAATATCGGCGATGATGGCCTTGATCTTGTCGGCTAAAGCGTCAGCTTCTTCCATCGTTGCGGCTTCGCTGTAGATGCGGATGATCGGCTCGGTATTGCTCTTGCGGAGGTGAACCCATGAGTTGGGGAAGTCGATCTTCACGCCGTCAATGTCAGTGATTTTCTCGTTCTTGAATTTGTCTTTCACTGCTGCAAGTACGGCATCTACGTCGAGGTCAGGGGTGAGCTGGATCTTGTTTTTTGCAATCTGATAGGCAGGGTAGCCGGCCTTGAGCTCGCTGACTTTCTTGCCTGACTTGGCAAGGAGCGTCAGAAACAGCGCTACTCCTACGAGGGCATCGCGGCCATAGTGGGCGGCAGGGTAGATGACTCCGCCGTTGCCTTCGCCGCCTATCACGGCGCCGGTCTGCTTCATGAGGGTGGTCACGTTCACTTCGCCTACGGCTGCTGCATTGTAGGTGCAGCCACGAGCTTCAGTGACGTCACGCAGGGCGCGTGATGAGCTGAGGTTTGATACTGTGGAGCCGGGTGTCTTGCTGAGCACATAGTCAGCCACGGATACGAGAGTGTATTCCTCGACAAACATTTCGCCGTTTTCCATCACGATGGCGAGGCGGTCGACGTCAGGGTCAACCACGAAGCCTACATCAGCCACGCCCTTCTTCATCAAGTCGGATATCTGGGTGAGGTTTTCGGGGATAGGCTCGGGCGTGTGGGCAAAGTGTCCGTTGGGCTCGCAGTTGAGCTCGATCACGGTCTCTACGCCTAAGGCGTGGAGCAGCTGCGGGATTACCACGCCGCCTACTGAGTTGACGGCATCTACGGCTACCTTGAATCCGGCTTTACGGATGGCTTCAACGTCCACGAGGTCAAGGGCGAGTACCTGGTCGATATGCTTGCGGTTGTAAGTATTGTTGGTGTATTCGTGGCCGAGCTTCTCTACGGGAGCAAATTCGTAGCCGTCCTCAGCGGCGATGCGGAGCACTTCCTTGCCCTCGGCATCGTTGAGAAATTCGCCATTTTCGTTAAGGAGTTTAAGGGCGTTCCACTGTATAGGGTTATGGCTGGCGGTGATGATGATGCCACCGCAGGCGTTCTCGCCGGTTACGGCGATCTCAGTGGTGGGGGTCGAAGCAAGACCGATGTTTACAACGTCAAATCCCATGCTGCAGAGTGCTCCGGTGACGAGGCGCTCTACCATAGGTCCGCTCAGGCGGGCATCACGTCCTACGACGATAACGTTTGACTGCTTGGAGGTCTTCTGACGGATAAACTGGGCGTAAGCTGCTGTAAACTTCACGATATCCACTGCCGACAAGCCTTCTCCGGCGCGTCCGCCTATGGTACCGCGTATTCCTGAAATAGATTTGATAAGTGACATGATTTCGATATCTATTATTTATAATTGACTCTTGAAGTAGCTGATTGTGTAGAGATATGGCACTACGTTAGAGATTTCGGAGGTCAGGCCCTGCTGTGATTTTACTATGAGGTTGACCTTGGCGTTATAGCCGAGGTAGTACATCGGCACCTGAATACCTGTGCCATACTGGGTAGACTGTGAGATGCTTATGTTGCCGAGCAGGAAGAATGTCGACTGGTAGCCGAGGTTGTCGGCGTTGCCGCTGCCGGTGTTGTCGTCAGAGCCTACTACGTAGGAGTAGAGGTTGTAGCGCATATAGCGGAAGTAGACGCGGGCATTCAGAAGCGGCTTCTCGTCAGAGCCCTTGTCAAGTACCTGCATATATACGTTGCCCTCCTCGTCCATGCGGTAGTAAGGCGCATCGGGGCCTACCTCAAACACTGAGTCGGCCGGGATTTCGTCAATCACCCTGTGTTGCGACAGAAACTCATTCACCACCTTGTTTTCATCGTTGAGCAGGTCAGCGTAGCTTTGCGAATCGTTGCAGGATGCGATGGTCAGGGCGAGCATCGCTGCCATGGCTGCAAATATGATTTTTGTAATCTTCATTTTCTATATTATATAATGTGTGTGATTTTACTGTTCGAGATATTTGTCGTAATCGGGCATGGCCTTTATGAGCCGCTCCACGGCATCTGACAGCGAGCCGTGAAACTCCCCTCCGGCTGCATTGAGGTGCCCGCCGCCGCCGAAAACCTCCTCGCAGAAGGTGTTGACCGGGAAGTTGCCCTTTGACCTCATTGACACTTTTACGTAGTCTACGTCATCCTCGCGCATATATACGGAGTAGACCACGCTCGGAATGCTGAGCGGTACGTTTACGAGTCCCTCGGTGTCACCTTTGGAGTATTCGAACTCCTTAAGTTCTGAGGCCGAGAGAGTCATCAGTGCCGCCTTGTGTTTCTTCAGTATCTCCATTTTCGAGCGGGCATATCCGCATATTCTGACGCGAGTCTCGCTATTGGTGTTGCATACAAGGGTGTAGAGCTTGTCCTTGTCGATCCCTTTGCGGAGCAGGTCGGCAATTATGATATAGAGGTCAGGGTCGTTGGAGTTATAAGAGAAGTTGCCGGTGTCGGTCATCATGCCGGTGAAGATGCAGGCGGCTCCGCTGCGGTTGAGCTGGCGCGTCATTTTCATCTGCCACAATAATATATATACGAGAGCCGACGTCGACGACACCTCAGGATGAGATATCAGCACTTCAGCCTCGATGTTTGGCCCGAGATGATGGTCTACTACCACCCGGCGTGCACGGCAGAGCGTCTCTACCGGCTCCTGAAACTTGTCGAGCCGCTTGAGGTCGTTAAAATCGAGGCAGAAGAGCAGGTCAGCATTCTTCAGGAGCTCCGCAGCCTCGTCAGGCTGGCGCGAGGCCACCACCACATCCTTCATTCCCGGGAGGAAATGAAGCTGGCGGGGAGCCGCATCAGGCGTAACCACCACGGCATCCTTGCCCAAAGCCTTGATAGCCTGACATAATCCCATCGATGAGCCAATGGCATCGCCGTCGGGGGTGAGATGGCAGGTTATCACGATGTGGCGCGCAGCAAGAATGAGGGTCTTGACGCGCTCCACGGCTTCATCGGGGATCACTGTGCGGAATCGTTGCTGTAGTCGTTCAATCATGAGTGCAAAGTTACGCTTTTTTCGTGATTATTCCAACGATTTCTTTACAATGTTTATCGCCCTGAATATTAGCGGTATAGGTATGGCGAATAAAAAACCGACAAAAATTTTTCAAAATAAATTTGCACAATAAATATATTATCCATAACTTTGCCCTCGCTTTCAAAGGCCCATTCGTCTATCGGCTAGGACGCAAGATTTTCATTCTTGAAAGAGGAGTTCGATTCTCCTATGGGCTACAAATAATTAACACAAGATATCAATTATCAGATTTTATAATGGCAAATCATAAATCATCCATCAAGCGCATCCGCCAGACTGAGTCACGTCGACTCCGCAACCGCTACTACGCTAAAACCGCCCGCAACGCCGTGCGCAACCTCCGCAAGATGACAGATAAAGCCGAGGCTCAGGCTGCTTTCGTTAAGATATCAGCTATGCTTGACCGCCTTGCTTCCAAGAAGAGCATCTCCAAGAACAAAGCTGCTAACCTCAAGAGCAAGCTGGCTCACCACATCGCCAAGCTCGCTGCTTAAGATATTCTGAAGGCTAAACCCTTCGACAAGGGGCCCATTCGTCTATCGGCTAGGACGCAAGATTTTCATTCTTGAAAGAGGAGTTCGATTCTCCTATGGGCTACCATTTCCGGGACAGATACCATTGATGGTGTCTGTCTCTGGTTTCTTTATGTCAAATTGTCAAATTGTCAATTTGACATGATGTCATCATGACATTATGATTCCTGGGAGGGAATCTCGAATATCGAGAAGTTGACGCTGCCGTAAGAGCGGTGGTCTACAAAGCCGGGAAGCTCCGTGTAGTCGCGCTCACGCGAGTGCTCCATGATGAAGAGTGTCCCCTCCTTTACGAGACTGCTCTTGAGAATAGCCGGTGCTATGGTGTCAAACTCCGGCAGATTGTAGGGTGGGTCAACGAAAATTATATCATACGGGTCGCTGCCGCTGTTGATGAAACGGAACGCATCGCCGCGGACGAGTCGCAGATTGTCATCATGGAGCTCGGCGGCCACTTTGGCTATAAATCGAGCCTGCACAGCCGACTTCTCAACGGCAGTCACTGAGGCTGCGCCTCGTGATAGAAATTCAAACGATACCGCGCCTGTGCCGGCAAAAAGATCCAGACATCGCGCTCCCTCGATGTCGGCCATATTTTCGATGACGTTAAATATGTTTTCGCGCGCAAAGTCAGTGGTGGGGCGGGCTGTGATATTGGATGGTACGTCAAATCTGCGACGCCCATATTTACCTCGGATTATTCGCATATTGGACTGACAATTAATGAGAAAGGAACTTGCATAGCTTCTCGCCCCACTCTGAACATGGCGGGCGGGAAGATCAGAGGCTTGACTGATGATAGAAACCGCCGCAACATCGCTGCCAGCGGCTCGCGAAGCTCAATGTCGCCGCACAGATAGAGGTCGGCATCAGGCTCCATGGCAGTGAATCTTCGGCATGCCATCACATAATAGGCCATGTCGGCTGCTTCACGACAAGTGAATGTGTTGGCCATTAGCAGGTTGCCCCCTTCTACCACGATCACGTCAATTGCCCCTTTGCGGAGGTTGACGAGCATACCGGCCGGCTTGCCGCGCTGCACTTTGCGCAGAAAATACCGCGAGAGCACTGCGAGGTGACTCATCGGAGTGACATCGTTGCCGAATGTGCGCCTTACGAACCGGCGGAAGCCATCAGCAAAACCGTAGGCAATCAGCGCATTACGCGCTCCGGAGTCGTCGGCCGTCCACTCTCGCCCATCATGCCCGAGTGTTTCTGCGGCTATCCGAGCAGCCGCGGCTGTGTCGGCCTCAGAAGGCGTCAGCATCGATGCTTCCGGCTCCACGATAACAAATGTGCGGCGAAACTCGCGCAGCAGAAACGGATTTTCATATACGGCATCTTCTATTGCCCCGAGTGGAGTTGTGCCGTCAATTACGAGAGGTAACGTGCGATATATTAGAGAATTGTCCTCAATCTCACTATAGGCGGCAACTTCGACCCCCGTGGTTGAAAACTGCATGGCAAGCGTCCACATCGACGTATCCTCGATGAGATCCTTGTCAAGTATTTTGTCGTGATTATTCATATTTCTTTGCAAAATTATGAATTTTCTCCGATTTTATGCCTCTTGTTGCTGATAAACCGATGATTTAACAATTAACATTTGACAAATAGGCGAATTATTCGTAAATTTGCACTCAAATTAATAAATCGATTTATCACTTACACCAGGCATTCTCAGGATTATGACGTCGAACTTGACGGCATACCAATGAATAGCCCTCAACAGAACTACTTTAAATATGTGTGGAATAGTAGGATACCTCGGCCAACGTCCGGCCTTGGACATATTAATCAAAGGCCTGCATCGCCTCGAATACCGTGGCTATGACAGCGCCGGCGTTGCAGTGGTTAATGATAACGGATCTCTTGAGATTTGTAAATCCAAGGGTAAAGTCGCCAACCTCGAGCAGGCTGCGGCAGGTGTGAATCTGTCAGGCTCTCTCGGTATTGCCCATACCCGCTGGGCCACCCACGGTGAACCTAATGATATCAACGCTCACCCCCATCTGTCGCAGGATGGCAAATTGGCTATCGTGCACAACGGTACGATCGAGAATTATGCCGTTCTGAAGAAGGCTCTATCCGAGCACGGCATCGAATTCCGCTCGGAAACTGACACGGAGGTGCTCGTTCAGCTTATCGAATACATCAAGACCCAAAATAACTGCTCTCTTCTCGATGCTGTCACCGAGGCTCTCCGTCAGGTGGAAGGCGCATTCGCCATCGGCGTTATTGAGGTTAACGACCCTGATACTCTTATCGTGGCTCGCAAGGCTTCACCGCTGGTGATTGGCGTAGGCGACGGCGAAACGTTTATCGCTTCTGATGCTACCCCTATAGTAGGCTATACCGATAAAGTTATCTACATGAAGGATAACGAAATAGCTATCATCAAGCGAGGTGGTAACATCAAAATCTTGAACCTCCTTGACAGCAAGCCTTCGAAGGTGAGCATCCAGCAGCTGGCGCTTTCGCTTGCCCAGCTCGAAAAGGGTGGTTATGACACCTTCATGCTTAAGGAGATCTTCGAGCAGCCCGCTACGCTACGCGACTGCATCCGCGGCCGTATCGTCGACAACTGCTCGCGTGTGCAGCTCTCGGGTGTTGACCTTAATCGCGAGGTCTTTGCAAAATGCAAGCGCATAGTCCTCGTGGCTTGCGGTACATCGTGGCACGCTGCCCTCATCGGCAAACGTCTTATCATGGAAATGTGCCACCTCCCCGTGGAAGTGGAATATGCCTCAGAGTTCCGTTACTCCAACCCGTATCTTACGCCCGATGATGTGGTCATCTCGATATCACAGTCGGGCGAGACTGCTGATACTCTCGCAGCCATCCAGCTCGCCAAGAGCAAGGGTGCGTTTGTCTACGGCATCTGTAACGTTGTCGGCGCGTCAATTCCCCGTAACACTGACTCAGGTACATATATCCATGTAGGTCCCGAGATAGGCGTGGCTTCTACCAAGGCCTTTACCGGCCAGGTCACGGTGCTGACGCTCTTCGCTCTTGCCGTAGGTCAGATCCGCGGCACCGTGCTACCTCACACCGTGCATGATATAGCATCAGCACTCACTGAGATGCCCGAGACCATTCAGGAGGCTCTAAAGCTCGCTCCGGAGATCAAGAATCTTGCGCAGATGTTCACTTACGCTCACAACTTCCTCTACCTCGGTCGAGGCTACAATTACCCGACCGCTCTCGAGGGCGCTCTCAAGCTCAAGGAAATCTCTTATATCCATGCTGAAGGTTATCCCGCAGCCGAGATGAAGCATGGCCCCATCGCTCTTATAGACCATGAGATGCCCAGCGTGATTATTGCTCCGAGCGACAGTCTCTACGACAAGATTATCTCTAATGTTCAGCAAGTCAAGAGCCGCGGCGGTCACGTGGTGGCCATCGTAAGCCATGGCAACAAGTCGATGAACGATATCGCTGACTTCTGCCTTGAGATTCCCGAAGTGCCCGAGTGTCTTACTCCTATCGTGGCCTCAATACCTCTGCAACTTCTTGCTTACTACATTGCTGTCAACAAGGGTAAAGACGTGGATCAACCCCGCAACCTTGCCAAGTCAGTGACTGTAGAATAATCCCCAGCCTCACAATATCATATATAAATAGCAAGCGCGCCTGACTCCTTACAAGGAATCAGGCGCGTTTACTGATGTCAGTGAAATCAGAAGTGGCTTGAGCCGTCAAAGCAGTGAGTGCACACCTTGCACTTGGGTAAGCCGATGGCCTTGATGAGATTTTCAATAGAGTTGAACTTCAGCGAAGTCAGGCCGAAGCGCTCGCGTATCTTCTCTACGAGGGTGTTATATTCAGGCGAGCCGGTCTTGGTGTATGCCTCGAGGTTTTTGTCAGGGTCACCTTCGAGCTCACCTATGATGCGGCGGGTCAGCAGCTCCATGTCAGATTTCGATGAAGTGAACCCTACATAGCGACAACCATACACCAGCGGCGGGCACGCTATACGCATATGCACCTCGCGGGCACCGCAGTCGTAAAGCACCTTCACATTATCGTTGAGCTGAGTGCCGCGCACTATAGAGTCATCGCAAAACAGTGCGCGCTGGCCTTCGAGAATTGCACGGTTAGGCACGAGTTTCATTTTTGCCACAAGGTCACGCATCGACTGATCGCTCGGAGTGAAGCTTCGAGGCCAGGTAGGAGTATATTTCGAAATTGCGCGACGATAGGGGACACCCTTTCCGGCCGCATAACCAAGCGCCATGCCTACACCCGAGTCAGGGATACCACATACGCAGTCCACCTCCGTATCGTCGGCCTTGCCAACCTCGTAGCCCGACTTGAATCTCACGTCCTCAACGTTCTGTCCTTCGTAGCTTGACGTGGGGAATCCGTAGTAAACCCAGAGGAATGAGCATATCTGCATCTCCTCGCCCGGCTCCTTAAGAGTCACGGCCTCGTCGGCGGTTATCTCCACTATCTCACCCGGGCCGAGGTCGCGTACAGTCCTGAAGTCAAGGTTGGGAAACGCTGTTGACTCGGAGCAAAGCGCGTAAGCGCCATCGCGATGACCGAGAATGATAGGCGTTCGGCCGAGCTTGTCGCGTGCGGCTATCACCGAGTGCTCCGTAAGAAGCAACATCGAGCATGAGCCCTCAATCTTGTCGTATACATTTTTAATACCGTCGACAAACGTCTTGCCCTGGGTAATCAGAAGCGCCACAAGCTCCGTCTGATTAGTTTTGCCCGAGCTCAACTCTGCAAAATGCTTGCCCTCGTCTATCAGCTCCTTCTCGAGCTTGTCAAGATTGCATATCTTGGCAATAGTAACGATGGCAAATTTGCCCAGATGTGAATTGATTATTATAGGCTGTGGGTCAGTGTCGCTGATAACGCCGATACCCATATTCCCCTTGAATTTTCCAAGCTCTTTCTCAAATTTTGTACGGAAATATGTGCTTTCCAGACTATGAATCGAGCGGCAAAACTGATGATTCTCACTGTCGTAAGTCGCCATGCCGCCGCGGCGTGTTCCGAGATGTGAATTGTAGTCAACGCCGTAAAACAGATCATTGCGACAAGGCTTGGCGGATGCTATTCCGAAAAATCCTCCCATAATGTGTATGAAATTTTGAAAAATTAAGGTGCAAAATTATGAAAATTATCTCCATAATCCAACACCCCTCTCAAAATTTAACACACCCGCTTAAAATATGTCGGAATGCGAGCCTGTACGAAGGAATAATAGGGTGAGAGTGTTATCGTTTTGTTCCCATACCATTAGCCAGTCGCTGTTATGCCCATTTATATGACATTCCCATTTACCCGCATACTTGCCTGAAAGTTTGTGAGGCTTATATTCTGGAGGCAATGACCCGGTCTCCTGAAGGAGATGCATTGCTTCCTGAATTTTTTCAATAGGCAAACCTCGCTTAATACAAAGTTTGAAGTCTTTTTTAAACCTGTTAGAGACCTCAATGGTATACTTATTCATACGCCCATCTCCCTAAAGAAGTCATCAACTGAATCATATCTTGATACGCGGCCGGCGGCGACGTCTTCCAATGCTTCATCAAGGCCTGTCTTGCGGCTTTTCTTCGGTTTAGAGATTGTGACACTATCGAATTTTGCCAGTAATTTTTTTAAAAGAGAGGCTTCCTTAGGATCTGTGATTGTTAAAGTAATCTGAGTCATAATCGTGGATTTTTTCGTGTGTGACAATAGTACAAAGTTACAAATATTTCTCAGATTTTGGTTGTTAAGTATTCTAAAAATAAATAGGTATATGTTGTCGAGCCGGGGTTTGGAAAATTAGTGGTATATTTGCAGAAAATTTCAACAGTATATGAAATCTGTTATTTCCATATTCTCGGGCATCATGGCGATGGCCATGTTTCAAGCTTGCGCCCCCTCGGCATCTGACAGTGATGCCGATCATCTGGTGATACTTCACACCAACGATACTCACTCACAGATTGACCCTGACCGTCACAACCTCGGCGGAATTGCACGACGCAAAGTGCTGGTAGACAGCGTAAGAGCTGAGCGCCAAAACGTGCTGCTCGTGGATGCCGGTGATGCCGTCCAGGGCTCCCTGTACTACACCATTTTCGGCGGTGAAGTTGAACGCAAGCTGATGAACGAGATGGGGTATGACATTCGTATCCTTGGAAATCATGAGTTTGACAAGGGTCTTGATGTCCTCGCCCGTGAATGGAAACAGATTGATGGTACTCGCTTGTCCACCAACTATGATTTTGAAGACACTCCTCTTGATGGTCTCTTTGTTCCTTCGGTAATCAAGGAATATAACGGCCACAAGATAGGATTCATAGGTGTAAACCTTGATCCCAAGGGTATTATCGTAGAGGAT
The DNA here is from genome assembly GCA_023667185.1 of Lachnoclostridium sp. Classification (GTDB taxonomy): domain Bacteria; phylum Bacteroidota; class Bacteroidia; order Bacteroidales; family Muribaculaceae; genus Duncaniella. Next base: position 819,691 of record JAMPAP010000001.1, on the reverse strand, counting down.
AATTATGGCGAGATGGAATACGAAGATGCCATCGAGGAGGCCAACAAGGAGGCAGCCCGCCTGAAGAAAGAGGGCGCTGAGATGGTGATTGCCATTTCTCACATCGGCTATGACAACGAGCATGATTATGATGATCTTACTCTGGCTCGCCGCTCTCACGATATTGACGTGATAATAGGTGGCCACTCCCATACGTTGGTCACTCCTACGGATAACCCCGATGCTCCGAAATGGATAGTGCCCAATGCTGACGGCAAGAATGTCACGATCGTGCAGACCGGCTCTACAGGTACTTACCTCGGCGAAATAGATATAGATCTTAAATCTCGTGACGTCAGCGCACGGGTTATCCCGGTGACCGATCGCCTCGACTCACGTATCGACACCACATTTACAGCCCTTATCACTCCCTATCGCGAGAAGGTTGATTCAATCCGCTCAATAAAAATCGGAACAAATCCTGCTGAGATGGAACGCAAATCGCCTGAACTGCTTAACTTTATGAGCGACTTCGTGATGATGCGCGGCCGCGAGCTCTCGCCTTCAGGCAAGGTTGACCTCGCGATTATGAACAAGGGTGGCCTCCGCAACTCGCTCCCCGCAGGCGACATCACTGCAGGGGCAGTGATTGACATAGCGCCGTTTGATAATTCGATCGTGGTGATGGAGATTAAAGGTGAGGATCTGATAGATAACTTCAAGGTCATGGCCGCGCAGGAAGGACAGGGCGTAAGCTCAAATGTGAAAGCACTTTACGATCCGTCGACTCATGAACTGAATTCAGTAACTATCGACGGCAAGCCTATTGACCCTGACCGCCGGTATATCCTCGCCACTATCGACTATCTTGCTGACGGAAATGACTATATGGAGCCGCTCAAAGAGGGAAAAATCCTGGCACGAAGTAATGAGGTGCTCTACCAGATCCTTATTAACAAAATCAGTAACGGAAGTCTCGACAAGCTACTTAACTCTCCCGACCATACCCGTAGAATGACCTCAATGTAACAATCGGTATGGCTACCGGAACCCATAACGTGGACATGCTCCACGGCCCGCTGACGGGTAAAATCTTCATCTTTGCACTCCCGCTTATTGCTTCGGGTATGCTCCAGCAGTCGTTTAATGCTGTCGACGTAGCTGTAGTGGGTCGCTATACCGGCCCGGAAGCCATGGCGGCAGCCGGTAGCAACGGCATGATTATCAGCATTCTGATAAACCTCTTCTTGGGCATAGCGATAGGCGCCAATGTGGTGATTGCCAACTATATCGGTATGAAAAACCGCGACGGCGTAGTTCACTCGATTGCCACCGTAGGTATGCTGTCAATAATCAGTGGTATTATTCTTCTCGTGGCCGGATGCACCCTTGCACGACCTATACTCGAGGCCATGAGTACCCCGGAGGATGTAATAGACCTCGCCGAGACCTACCTTCGCATCTACTTCCTCGGTATGCCTTTTATTATGGCCTACAACTTCGGCTCGGCCATCATGAGAAGTATGGGCGACACATGGCATCCTTTCTACTCGCTGATCTTTGCAGCCGTGGTCAACCTCATCCTTGACTTCGCTTTCGTGGCCTGGCTCGGGATGGGTATCGAGGGTGTGGCCATCGCCACCGTCATAGCTAATGCCGTAAATGCTGCATTTATAGTCTACTGGCTGATGCGCGAACCGGCTCCATATACTTTGAAAACCCTGAAAATCTACCGTGGCGACATGGTCAAGATGCTCAAGATAGGTATACCGGCCGGGTTGCAAGGTATGATCTTCTCCACCTCCAACATTTTCATCCAGGCTACTGTCAACTCTTTCGGCTCGGCTGCTGTGGCAGGCTCGGCTGCGGCAAATACCTACGAGGCTTATTGCTACTACATTATCAGCTCCTTCGGTGCAGCCACGATCGCGTTCACAGGCCAGAACTATGGCGCCGGACTTTACGATCGCTGCAAGCGGGTAGTGTTTATCTGCCTTGGCCTCGGAGCCATTATCTCGGCTGCGGCCAACCTTACGATATCGCTCAACGACTCATTCTTTATCGGACTCTTCACCGATAATGCTACAGTGGCCGAATTTGCAAAAGAGCGTATGCACACGGCACTGATGTTTCAATTCATAGCCGTAAGCTATGAAATCACGGGAGCCTTCATGCGAGGCCTCGGCTGGTCAATGACCCCGATGCTGCTCACTATCTTCGGCACCTGCGTGCTCCGACTGCTTTGGGTATTTACCGTCACCCCTTACCACCACACATTCCCCGCGCTTCTGATGGTGTATCCCGTTACATGGACTGTCACCGGTATTCTCGTATCAGCTGCTGCCATCTATGTGGCTCACAAAGCCTTCCGGGCTCACCTCCCCCAGCCCGATTGACTCCACCGGCCAAATCACGGAATGAAAATCGGCCAAATCACGGAATGAAAATCGGCCAAATCACGGAATGAAAATCGGCCAAATCACGGAATAAAAATCGGCCAAATCACGGAATTATAAAAATAAAGTATTATATTTGCAGTCAAAAACATTATCATTATGGCTGTTAGACATTCATATAGACCAAGGATTGCCGACAAGATACTTGAACGCAAGTTAAAAGGAAAGGGTGCGGTAATTATTGAGGGAGCTAAATGGTGCGGAAAAACCACCACTGCTGAACAACAAGCAAACAGTATATTATATATGTCAGAACCTGGAAAAGTAGAACAGAATATACAACTTGCCACACTCAATCCGAAACTACTCTTGAAGGGAGAGAATCCACGACTTATTGATGAATGGCAGATTGCTCCACAACTTTGGGATTCAATTAGATTTGAAGCCGACCATCGTCATCAGGTAGGGCTATTTATATTAACAGGGTCTTCAGTTCCACCGGATATGAGTAAGATTATTCATACAGGAACGGGTAGATTTGCCTGGGTAAGAATGCGTCCTATGACATTATGGGAATCCGGAGATTCCTCAGGCGAGGTCTCTCTGTCCGAAATTTTTAATGGGGGACTTGATATTTCCGGTATTTCTAATATTGAATTAGAGCGAATGGCCTTCATTATATGTCGAGGTGGATGGCCTATGGCTGTAAATATGGAAGATGATATCGCTCTTGATCAAGCCTTTGACTATATTGATGCTGTCCAAAATAGAGATATACAAAGAGTAGACAATGTAGCAAGGGATCCTGCTCGTGTGCATAGATTGTTGCGGTCGTATGCACGTCATCAAGGTGCTCAGGTTGCAAATACTGCTATAAGAAATGATCTGATTAACAACGAGGGAGAAACATTTGATATCGATACTGTTGCATCATATATAAATGCTCTTAAAGATATATTTGTTATCGAAGATGTCGAAGCATGGAACCCTAATTTAAGATCCAAGACGGCAATTCGTTCCTCGGACACTCGATATTTTACTGACCCATCAATAGCAACAGCTGCTCTTGGGATTGGCCCTAACGACCTGATGTCAGACTTGAATACTTTTGGGCTTATCTTTGAGACTCTATGTATCCGTGATTTAAGGACTTTTGCCGAATCCCTAAATGGAAACGTGTTTCATTATCGCGATAAAAATGGACTGGAATGTGACGCAGTAATCCACTTGCGAGATGGCCGATATGGGCTTGTGGAGATCAAATTAGGGGGTGAAAAGCTGATTGAAGAGGGAGCTGCAACGCTGAAAGAACTTGCTAACAAGATTGATACTACGAAAATGAAGGTTCCTTCATTTTTGATGGTATTGACTGCAGCCGGTAATTATGCTTTCCGCAGGGAAGACGGTGTCCTTGTGGTCCCAATAGGAAGCCTGAAGGATTGATTAGCGGAGCTCGTAGACGGTCTTTGTGGCTCTTTCGGTCTTAATGTAGTCGGGGGCTTCACGCATGATGTACTCGGGGCGTCGACCTACGCGATATTGACCTTTTTCGATGGTGAAGAGTGTCTCCTGACCATACTCAAAGGGTCCCCAGTGATCCTTATATTTCACTTCGGTGTATTCGAGGATGTGGTCGCCAAGATTTATCATCAGGGCTTGGCCGAAATCCATACTGATGATCTTGTCGTCATGTTTCGCTCTGAAAAAGCAGTATTTCCGGTCGTAGCTGCCGTCGTTGTAGACCGTGATTTTGTTTGGGAGAACAATAGTAATCAGGAAGGAGGCCACAAGCCCTGAGATAGCCACCGGTATCATGATTATGGCGATAGTGCGCTTGAGCTTTAGGCTGAGGCTATCGTCTGATTTCCAGAAGCTCGCTACGGTCTGCCAAAAGGTATTGCCGCTCTTTTTAGGAATGAGATCATATATACCGAGGGCTACGAGTAATATCAGCAACCAAACCGTAGAGAATCCTACTGCCAGCCCGCAGCTGCTGGCAATGATAATAAAGGTCAAGACTGCAACGAGGATGATCACACCCTCGATGACGTTAAAGGGTTGATTTTTCATGATGCTGCAAAGATAGCACTTTCCAGCTATTTATCAAAGGCTATTGTAGGGAAGGGCGAAGGTGTCGCCTTGCTGCAAGTCGCCGGTGGTGAAGCCTTTGCTGAACCAGCGGTAGCGCTGGTCAGATGTACCATGGTTGAACGACTCGGGCACGGTGTAACCTTGCGCCTTCTGCTGCAGATAGTCATCGCCTATCTTGTGGGCAGCGTCAAGAGCCTCCTGCAGATCGCCCGGCTCAAGGGAAGAAAATCGCGCATTGTCATGGTGAGCCCACACTCCGGCAAGGAAGTCGGCCTGCAGCTCGATTTTTACGCTCGTACGGTTAGCCTCCGTTTCGCTTTGGCGCGCCATCAGGCTATGGGCATCGTCGAGTATGCCGAGAAGATATTGCACATGATGTCCCACCTCATGGGCTATGACGTAGGCGTAAGCAAAGTCGCCATCGGCTCCGAGAGTCTGCTTCATCTGCGTGAAAAACGACAGGTCAATATACACCGTCGGGTCAGCCGAGCAGTAAAATGGCCCCATAGACGAACTTGCGCCTCCACAGCCGCTCTGTATAGAGCCGGTGTAGAGCACTAATTTCGGCGGCTCGTAGGTCATCCCCATCTGGTTGAAAATCTCGCTCCACACATCCTCCGTTCCGGCAAGGATCTGGCTTGAAAACCGTGCAAGCTCCTCATCCTGCTCCGTAGGTGTATACTCTTGCTCTTGCCCGGAGAAAAGCGATCCGGAGTTAGACATCAGTACATCGAGCGGGTTTCCACCCATAAACCAGGCTATTAGCGCCGCGACAATCACGCCACCTATACCTAATCCCGCCTTACCTCCGAATGACCGGCGTCGGTCATCCACATTATTACTTTCACGTCGGCCGTTGAGTCTCATAAGAATAAACAATTGATATCCCTTTTATAACAAATGGCCGGTGATAATGGTTCGTCAATTGTTGATAAGATTTATTGCAAAGTCAAGCATGGTGTCGTGGCCTTCAAGTGCGGCCTGCGGTTCGAGATCCACGTAGCAACCATCCGAAGGGGTGATTCCCGGCTCGGTGCATACCATTTGTGCATCATATACCGGGCAGGCTGAAAATCTCACACCCCAGCCGTTGGGCAGCTCCGAGTTGTAAGGGATACCTGAACCGCCACCGGTAGGAGCTCCCACGATCTTCACCTGAGGCAGCAGCTTCATTATCGAGGCAAAGTTGTTGGCCGCGGAGAATGTAGAGCGGTTTGTAAGCACCACTATCGGCTTAGCCCAGCGGATGCGCCCTGCACCGGCAGGATTGTAAGTGTAGGCAAACGGTTCGGAAAAATCCTTGTGACCCGGGCCTGTCTTGTGGACAATATATCCGGCGAGGGTAGGAGCGTCGATGAATCGCGCCACGAGCGTCTCCACATTAGTCATGTCGCCGCCACCATTGTCGCGGATGTCAATGATCAGCCTTGAGGCGCCGCGCAGGTAGAAAAGCACATTGTCAAGGTTGCCCTCACCTACAGGCTGGGCAAATGACGAATAGCGGATATAGCCCACATTATCATTCAGATATCCATAAATGAGTCCTGATGCCGATAGATAGTTGAAGTTGAAATAGTATTGCTCGACAAGGCGCCAGGAGAAATTCTGCGGATAGTTGCTCCACCAGTCGTGATAGTAAGAGGTGTTGAACGACGATATGAGGTTAGTATGGCCGTCGCGGAGCTCGTCAAGCATATCAGCACACACGTTGAAAAGTTCCTCGGATGTCATCTCATCCGAGATGCGGGGGCGATATTTGGCGTGAACCGCTTCCCAGTCGACATCCTTCTCGGCAAAGAAGCAGTAATGCTCGTCAAGGATAGTCCATAGTGCTTCGAAGTTGCCTATGGGATCATTAGCGGGATTTTCGAGTTTATGGCACGACGCGGTCACGATGCTGAGAATCAGTGACAGCAATAGCAGTGGCAGATAACGTTTCATCAGTAAATGGCTTGAACAATACGCGACTTGCAGCTCCGGGGCTTGCGCGGGTTAAGACTCAACCATTCGCCCGAGATACCTACGACAAACGAGTGAGTGAAAACATTGGTAGTGATATCGTTGACCTTGCTTGAGAAGATGCCGCCGTGATACCCTACACGGAGGTAGGTGGCGCCAAACTCCAGGTCGGCCGTTAGGAGATTGTCCATGCGGAAATAGTTGCCCCACCATGCACCGTGGCAGAGCCCGGAGTGGTTTCCGAGATAGATCTCGTAATACAGCTCGCCGTAGTCGGGCGAGAAGAAAACGCCGGTTACCGGAATTGTAGGACGGTAGACTATTGTCACGGGCAGGTGGCCGATCGTGAGATGGCAAGCAGCATATCCGGTGACATCCACTGTCCATGAGGCTTTTGCTGACACGGGATTGTTACCGTTGCGGGCATTGTAAAGTGCTCCGGCACTGATGGTTGTCGAGCCGCCGGCCGCAAGAGTAAGCAGCGGATGCACGCGCCAGCGGTGCATCATGCCCCAGTCGGCATCCAAGGCGAGGTTCCACATCGTGGCGTTACGCGCCGGGTTGTCAGCCTTATCGAGGCCAAGGTTAAGCGTCAGGCTCATAGTCCAGCGCTCGGGGGCAAACTTCATGGCCTGGTAGCGCTGATAAGCCAGAGCGGCGTGAATACCGTCATAGCGTAGGGGAGTGAGGTAAGTGTCAGCAAGATGCGAGGAGCCAATCTCAGCTGTATAAGCTGCTCTTACCGGTCGCAGAATCTCTACAGAGTCAGCCTCGGCAGCCATCACGGGCAGGGCTGTTACAGCAACGATGACTGCGATTAGAAGGTTATAAATGCGTTTCATCAGTCAAAAAGTCGTTGCTGTCCGGTGATTTCATCGCGCACCTCGTCGTCGCTACGTTCAGGCTCGATGGGCTCTACGTCCACAGGTTCGTTATCATCAGCCTCATCAGGCTCGGCTTCCATTTCCACTGGTTCAAGCTCGGTAACTTCGCCCAAGGTGTACATAGTCAATCGTTTACCTTTAGCTTTGTATGACTTCACGGCGATAAACTCGTGAGCCACGATCTCCATCTTCTCGCGGAACGAATCGCCGCCGCCGAATGTCACTTCTAATCGTGCGCCCGGTTCGTCAGTGAGCAGGATGAGGGTGGATTTTTCATTCTCGCCAAGGTAACGCTGCGGGCGGTTGACCGGCTCAAACTTAAATCGTTTCAAGTAAGGATACCCCTGGTCAGCGTCGTTGAGCACGGCGGTCCATATCTTGTTGGGGTCAAATTTCTCGATACGGAGGATGTTCTCCGGATAGTGGTTGGACGCCTCGAATGAGGTGGTAAAAAATTCTCCATTGTTGAGTATCACCAGGATAAGGTCGCCGGAGTTGAACTCGCCTAGGAGCCGGCCGCGGCCATCGTAGTTGAGACGGTTGACATCCTGATCAAACCATACGTTGCGTCCGCCCAGTGTCGAGCCACCCTTCTCCTTGAGAGAGAACCGGTGTACTTCGTTGCGGGTTACGATGTTACCCATGGCTCCACGCCCTTTGACGGCAATGCCTGAGAAGTCGACGTCAAACTGCAGCGTCTTGAGCCTCAGCTTGGGCTTCAGGGTTACTTTCACTATCTCGGCTTCACCGTTGGGATTAGCCGTAAACCAAGCAACGCGCTGTCCTGCAACTACATCGCCGGGGATGATGTTGTATTCCTTGTCGCGTGTGATACCGGTTACGGAGAATCGCTTCATGTAATAAGTGCCGCCACGCCCTTTCTGATAAATCACGTTGTAGATGGTGCGGTTGTCCTTGGGCTTGAACACATTGACATAAAGCACATTCTTGCCAACCGACAGCTTTTCAGCCACCTTCACTATCTTGTATCGGCCATCCTTGTAGAAGATTATCACATCATCAATCGAAGAGCAGTTACACAGGAACTCATCTTTCTTCAGTCCGGTGCCTATGAATCCCTCCTCGCGGTTGATGTAAAGCTTCTCGTTGGCCTCGGCCACAGTGGCAGCCTGGATGGAGTCAAAGCTGCGAATCTGAGTGCGGCGCGGGAACGCATGGCCATATTTCTCCTTCAGGGTTTCAAACCAGCGGATGGTATATTCGGTCAACGTAGCCAGATGAGCCTTCAGCTCGTCAGCGCGGGCATTGAGAGCCGCAATCTGCTCATCGCATTTAGCGGCATTAAACTTCAGGATGCGACCCATTTTGATATCGAAGAGGCGTATGATGTCATCGTCAGAGATGGGGCGCAGAAGATTTTTGGCATACTTTTCGAGGCGGCCGCGGATATGCTCTATGGCCTGCTCGCGGTTTTCGCTCTCCTCGTAACCCTTGTCCTTATAGATGCGCTTCTCGATGAATATACGCTCCAGCGACAGGTAATGCAGCTGAAGGTTTACCTCGTCGAGCTGTATGGTGAGCTCCTTGCGGAGAATCTCGCGGGTGTTGTCTACGTTGTGGCGGAGCACGTCACTGACCCCTATGAAATGAGGCTTGTTGTCAGAGATCACGCAGCAGTTGGGCGATATTGATACTTCGCAGTCAGAGAATGCGTAGAGAGCGTCGATTGTGCGGTCGCTCGATGTACCCGGGAGGAGGTGGACGAGGATATATGCATGGTCAGTGGTCATATCCTCCACCTTACGTATCTTGATCTTGCCTGATTCGAAAGCCTTGAGGATCGACTCGATGACCGTAGCAGTGGTCTTTCCGTAAGGTATCTCGGTGATGGCAAGGGTTTTGTTGTCAAGTTTCTCGATCTTGGCGCGGATTTTTACAGCGCCTCCGCGCTCGCCATCGTTATAGCGGCTGACATCAATGGAGCCGCCGGTGATAAAGTCAGGATACAACGTGAAATCTTCACCCTTGAGATATGCTATAGCGCCATCGATAATCTCATTGAAATTATGAGGAAGAATCTTTGAGCTGAGGCCTACGGCAATACCTTCGACGCCCTGGGTCAGGAGCAGCGGAAACTTCACCGGGAAGACCACCGGCTCCTTGGCGCGGCCGTCGTAGCTGGGAGTCCATTCCGTTACCTTGGCATTGTAGATCACATCGAGGGCAAACGGCGACAGACGCGCCTCGATATAACGGCCGGCAGCCGCTGATGCACCAGTCAGCACATTTCCCCAGTTACCCTGAGTCTCCACAAGCAGATCCTTCTGGCCAAGCTGCACGAGAGCCTCGTAGATTGAAGCATCACCGTGAGGATGAAACTGCATGGTGTGACCGACGATGTTGGCCACCTTGTTGAAATGGCCATCGTCAAGTATCTTCATCGAGTGCAGGATACGTCGTTGCACAGGTTTCAGACCATCATCGATATGCGGCACGGCACGTTCGAGAATAACGTAGCTCGCATAGTCGAGAAACCAGCTCTGAAACATACCGCGCAACCGGTGACGCACCGTGTCATCGGTCATGTCTACAATTATTTGAGGGTCAAAGCCATCAGTAGGAAGCAGCTCGTCGGCAGTCGGCTCTTTGTCGGCAGTCGGCTCTACATTCAGCTCATCGTCAGGGATTTCGTTGGGTGTGATATCTTCGCTCATGTATCAAGATTACTTAGACTGCAAAGATAACAAAATCCCTTCAATTTTCAAAATCTCAAAGCCTTAGTATTGCCGGGAGCGCTCGGTTTGCTCAAGCTGGCGCTCAGCCTGGCGTCGCTGCTGCCGCGTCAGCCCTACGTTGGGATTTATCGAAAATTTGCAACCATTTTTCACAAAGTCTCTGCCCTCAATGAGTGTCATGCCCAGGTTAGCCACATAGATGGTCTTTGGCTGACTTTCGCCCTTCTTCTGCTTGCGCTCTGCTGCACGCTGGCGTGCTTTGCGGGAGCGCTCGATGGCTGTCAGGATGTCCGATGATATGTAACGGAATATCGACTGGGTCATCTGATTTTCCTTTGACAGGTCAGGCATAACGCCTTCTGTCATAAGGCTATCAGCCAAGGTGATAAGATGCTCTGCCATCTCTCCAGAAAAAGATGACGAAATTTTCTCGATAATACTTGTGCGGAACCTCCGCGATACTGCTAACTGTTTCATAATGCTATGTAATTTTTGCAAAAATACATAGCTCTTTCACCCGAAAATGACCATAGTGGCATGAAGTAGTTTTTAGTTTTTAGTTTTTAGTTTTTAGTTATTGTATGAGAGTTGAAGAGTCCGTAATAGCGCTAGGTGATCATAAAAAAATAAAATGGGTATCCTCAACTTTACCCTATGTGGCATAATGTTAAATTAATGTCGGGATGCACTCCAAAAGAAATTACATCGAGGGAGGCGCGGAGCGCCGAGGTTGTCGGAAACCCCACATTTATGTGGGGAAAAGCGGATACTCAGGCAATTGAGCCTCGGAGAGGCGATGTTGTGGTAACGACTAATTCATTACCACAACATCGGCTCTCCGAGCCTAAGTATCAGATAGATAGCTTTCCCCACATAAATGTGGGGTTTCCGACAACCTCGGCGCTCCGCGCCTCCTTCGATCCTGACTTTGTCAATGCGTCACCCTTGACGAATGCTTGGCTCATAATAGCCCGC
>JAMPAP010000001.1:718052-808611 GCA_023667185.1 Lachnoclostridium sp. | reverse complement strand
CAAAAATAACATTATTTCTGAGAGTAAAGGGATTTTTTAAATGAAAGAGCCGTGAGACCGAACTAAAAATGTCAAGTTTTTGCATGCAAAAACTTGACATTTTTACTATCTTTGCAGCATGAAATGCCAAATAAATAGTTCTTCTATCGTAGCACAACCGTCAGTCCCATAGCTGAAACCATGCGGTAAGAAGAATTTGAGCATTATATTCCTCCCAAGCTTGATATATCTTCCATAACATCTTACATAATATCAACGACGGCGGTGGAGATGCTTTAAAATAATTTGTTATTAATGATTAAATTATTATCTTTGCATCGAAAACCGGGTTTGCATTTCGCAAAAGGGCTTATAAAGAAATTTTACGGAAAGCAAAACCGGATGACTCTCTCAAGCAATAGTGCTTGAGAACTTTTTTATTTAACAAATAGCGTTTACTGACGCATCGTCATTTGGCTGTTTCTGAAATGTGGCAATTTCTGAACTGAATAATCTCTGTCAAAACGATAGCAACGGTAGATGTTCACTGGTATGTAGTGTATCTTTTAAAGCCAATGACATTGGCTTTAAAGGTTGTGCATATCGGCGTGGGCTTCTGCACGTTGCTCGTTCTACAGAGTACAGGTAAGCCACATGCCAAGAAACAGCGGGACGGGTAATTGTAAGACTCCCACGCTATTTTTTGTTTAACACCAATCATTTTTGTGGCAGATTAGGGAGTATAAGCCAATTTTTTAAACTATGAAAAAATTAAACTTATTTATTCCGATGGTACTCATGGCCGTAATGTCGGCTTTTACCTTTGTGTCATGCTCTGACGATGACGACAAGATTGACAACGGAAAGATCGTAGGAACTTGGGAAAGTGTTTTAGAAGAATGGTGGGAGAAGGAAGACGGTAAAATCGTTGACGAAGGCACCGATGATGATACTGATCTGCGCGTAGAATTCAAGGCTGACGGCACAGTGACCCAATATGAATACTATAATTCAAGCTGGCATTTAGATATAACCGGTAATTATAGCATCTCCGGCAACAAACTTACAATTGTATATGATGAAGATGGTGATGAGTATACCTCAACCCAAAACATCGAAATGCCCGACGATAATACTTTGGTAGTATCCGGATATTGGAAGGAAGACAATTATGAAGGTTACGAAAAGACCACCTTCCGCCGTATCAAATAAATTTAGACAAAATAATTCGGGTTCTCAGGCGATTGCTTAGCCTGGGAATAAAAGCCTCCCGCTCTCTGCTGAGACGGGAGGTGTTTTTCTGTTCAGCTTGTCAGATGGTGAGGTGGAGGGAGCGGATACGGGAGGAAGCAGGATGGCTGAGGAAGAGGAGGATTGTGGCGATGTCATTTGCCGTGGCCTCTTCGGATGGAGTGATGACGATTTGATTGTCAAGCGTCGGAATATTATTATCTCCGAGGATTATTTTCTTTACGCCGGGGAGGTCAGGAATCTCTGGAGAGTCAGTGATGAGCATATCCAGACCATCCCATCGGCTCGATGCGTCATCGAGCGACTGCCGGAGTTTCTCCGTCGAGAACGGATAGTAGCGCGCTCCGATGGATTGGGCAAGAGAGTTGAAGTGCCGGTAATCAGGGTGAATGAAGGCAGTCTTAGCGTCTGCTTTGCGGAAGATGTCCACTATGGCTTCAGTTAGCCCGGCATCTGTCAAAGCTATAAATACTCTACTGCAGGGGAATTTCACAGGTGAAGCCGTGATGGGTTGACTTTTTGATGAATGACGTGGTGCGGAGGCCATGCGCTGGCGGTGCTCCTCCATTTTCTTTTCAAGATAATTGTCGGCCATAATCAGTAACTTGGACGCTCGCGGCGGGCGGCATCGATGCGTAACAATATGAATAGCAGTATGGTAAATCCCCAGAGCGACGATCCTCCGTAGCTGAAGAAGGGCAATGGTATACCTATGACGGGACATAGACCTATGACCATGCCGATGTTGATACAGAGGTGCATGATGAAATATGACGCGACACAGTAAGCGTAAACGCGCCCGAAAATACCGGGCTGACGCTCGGCTATGACTATGACGCGGAGTATGAGCGTAAGAAACAGCGCGAGCACAAGAGTGGTACCTACGAAGCCTTCTTCCTCTCCTATTGTGCAGAATATAAAGTCAGTATGCTGCTCGGGGACATATTTGAGCTTGGTCTGGGTGCCGTTGAGGAATCCTTTGCCGAAGAAACCGCCCGAGCCGATGGCTATCTTTGACTGGTTGACGTTATAGCCTACGCCTTTAGGATCGTCAAGGATACCAAGCGCCACCATGATGCGCTCCTTCTGGTAAGTCTTGAGCGACTTGTTGAAGGCGTGATCCACTGAAAATAGGAAGCCTAAGCCGAGCACTGCGGCAATGATGGTGAAGAGCACTGCCCGGGAGTTGGTCTTAAGCAGAAGGAATACGCAGTAGCCTATACCACCGGCTATGGCACAGAGGAAGTAAGCATAACCCGGAATCTTTACGCCACCAAGGGTCAGAAGCCAAACGAGCAGTCCTGAACCGCCATAGACGAAAAAGAGGTTTCGGGCTTCGTCAGGGCGGTTGCAGTGGATGGCAAGCATGATCACCATGATTGACATTATCATAATCATGACGGTGGCATGGCCGGTGGGAATGCCGAGGGTGAGGGTCGTGGAGTATTTCAGGGCCACTACGAAAAATGTCACGGCACACATCCCTGCAAGGAGCACCAGGCCGCTCATGCCTTCGCGGTAAAGCACGAAGAAAAGCGACAGATACACCAGAGCAGAGCCGGTCTCCTTCTGAAGGATAATGCATACAAACGGGATGAGGATGATAGCAAGGGCTTTGAAGTAATTGTTGCGCGAAGCGTTAAGGTTAAAGTTGTAGCTGTTAAACAGTTTGGCCAAAGCCAAGGCCGTAGCAAATTTTCCAAACTCTGCCGGCTGGAGGCTCATCGGGCCTATTACGAGCCATGAATGTGAGCCCTTGATATTAGGCGCAATGAAAATAGTCAGCACAAGCAGTGCCACCACCGCTATATATATAATGTAGGCATAGTTTTCATAGATGCGGACATCTATCAGCAGCAGTATCAGACCGAGAGCCAGCGACAAGCCGATCCATCGCAACTGCTTGCCGGAGAACTCGGTAAAGTCCCAGATTGAAGCCTCGTCAAAGTCATAGCTTGCGGCATATATGCTGAAAGCCCCGGCGATGACGAGGATCAGATAGAGGATTATGGTAAACCAGTCGACATCGTGAAAAACTGACCGCGATTCATTGGACGTATTCGATATTGCAGGCGTCATAATGGGTCAATGTTTCTTAGTGCCGTAAAGGTCGATGGTGTTTGACGTAAGCATACGCTCTTCCAGATATTTGCGATTTTCAGCTATGGAGCCGTTGAGGTATTTCTCGATTATGAGCGACCCGATGGGCACACCATAAGTGGCACCGAAACCGGCATTTTCCACATATACAGCCACGGCAATTTTTGGATCATGATAGGGAGCGAAACCCATGAATGCGGAGTGGTCACGGCCGTGAGGATTCTGCGCCGTACCAGTCTTGCCGCACACCTCCCATCCGGGGAGGTCAGCAAGGCGGCAGGTACCTCCGGTGACGGCCATGCGCATACCTTCGGCTATCTGGTCATAGTGGCGACTCTCCACCGTAGGGAAGCGTCGGGATGTATATTCCGGAGCAAGAATAGTATCTTGTATCTCCTTGACTACATGGGGTGTTATAAACCACCCGCGATTAGCAATCGTGGCCGAGAGATTAGCGATCTGTAGCGGGGTGGCAAGAATCTCGCCCTGACCGATAGCTACAGAGATTATAGTGTTGGCGCTCCAGTGACCTTCGCCGTAGCGTTTGTTGTAAGTGCCTGAGTTAGGAATAAATGCGCGGGCTTCACCGGGGAGGTCAACACCAAGCTTGTAGCCGTAGCCCATCGACACGAGATGGTTTTTCCACACCTCAAAAGCCTCAGCCGATGAGCCATAACGCGATTTTCGGTCAATCATTGCCTTGAACCCCCAGCAGAAGTAAGCGTTGCAGCTGGTCTGAAGTGCCGGCTTGAGCGGGAGTGGCGAGCCGTGGGAGTGGCATCCCAGGCGGAGACGTCCCGAGATAAATCCACGTGAGCATGGATAGGATGTGGCCGGAGTGATGATGCCTTCCTGAAGGAGAATCAATCCGTTGGCGGGCTTGAAGGTAGAGCCCGGGGGATAGGCGGCTTGCATAGAGCGGTCAAACAGCGGGCGGTCAGCATCGCGGGTAAGCTCTTTGTAATTTGCACCACGCTGTCGGCCGACGAGTTTCGAGGGGCTGAACGTAGGCGCTGACACCATGCACAGGATTTCACCCGTGGCCGGCTCGATAGCCACAATGGCTCCCTTCTTGTTGACCATCAGTGACTCAGCATATTGCTGAAGCTCGATATTGAGGCTGAGTTTCAAGTTTTTACCTGAGATGGCAGCGCGGTCGTGAGCACCATTTTCATAACGGCCCTGAATCTTGCCGTAAGCGTCGCGAATGAGCACCTCTACCCCCTTCTCGCCACGTAGAAACTCCTCATAGCTTTTTTCCACGCCAAGGTCACCGGTATAGTCGCCTCGGGAGTAGTAATCATCGTGGTCAATGTCTGTTTGGCTCACCTCGCGAATGTTGCCAAGGACGTGGGCGGCGCAGTCGTAATTATATTGACGGAGAATACGTTTCTGAATATAGAAGCCGGGGAAACGGTAGAGCTTCTCCTGCAGGCGTCCGTAGTCTTCAGCCGAGAGATGGGTGATCAGCGTCTGGGGCGAGTAGGATGAATAGCCGGGATTGAGGCGGCGGTCCTTCATATCTGCGAAGCGCTTCTTGAGCTGCTCGGGGGTGATGTTGATGGCGCGGCAGAAGTCAAGGGTGTCAAAACTCTTGACGTCACGAGGGATTAGCATCACATCGTAGGCCGGCTGGTTGTAGACCACAAGCCTTCCGTCGCGGTCATAAATGATGCCGCGCGATGGATATACGGCCTTACGGAGAAAGGCATTGGAGTCAGCATACTCCTTGTATTTTGAATCGAGGACCTGAAGAGTAAACAGCTTGAAAACAAATATCAAGACAACAATTACAATAAAACCCCCGATGATGAATTTGCGTTTTTCGAGATTATAGTCTTTTCTCACTTTCTTGGGGTAAAGAGGCTGTCAATTCCGAGCATTATAATCAGCGACAGGGCTGTGCTGGTGATGATGCGCAGGATAAGACGCAGAGGATTGAATAATGTGAAAGCTTCGATAGTGTAAATTACCACGCAGTAGAGGAGAGTGGCTGTGAGGAGGTATTTGAGGTAAGCCGGGGTGCCGAGCGAGTAAAGCGACGGCTCAGGGCGGAGCATATCCTCCTCGCGGGAGATGTAAAGGTGCAGTATCGGATGTTTCAGCCCGGCCAGGATGGTGCAGGCCAGGGCGTTCATTCCGTAGGTGTCAGAGAAGATGTCGATGATAAGGCCAAGGAAAAATCCTATGGTCATGGTCCAGTTGACCGACAGCGTAACGGGCAGCCGCAGGATGAGGTAGATGAAAACGATGGGCGTGGCGAGGTTAAACAGGCAGATGTTATTGAAAACAATCACCTGAGCAAGTATCAGTACAATAGCTAAAAGCGAAAGCTGAATTATCGTTTTGCCCATTGCGTCAATGATTTTGCTTGATTACAGGATCAGTCTCTACCATATGCAGCTCCTCGCTGAGGTGGTCATCGATGATGCGGACGGTGGAGAGGGTAGTAAAGTCAGTGAACAGCTTGACACGCAGCGCGAAGAAGTTGTCGTCATGCTCGCGGTGACCATCGATTACCGTGCCAACGGGGACACCCTCAGGGAACATGGTGGAGTAGCCGCTGGTCACAATAGTGTCGCCGGGGTGGAACACTGCGTGAGAGGGAAGTTCCTCGAGGATAGCGATCGACGGATCCTCGCCGCCCCACATCAGCGGGCCGATATGATCCTGACCTTTGACCTTGCAGGAGATGCGGAAGTTAGTGTTGAGCAGCGACATTAGCCGCGCTGTATGGTCGCCGGTGATGTTGACTACGCCCACGATGCCATTCTGATCCATAACTCCCATCTCGGGGCGCACTCCGTCAAGGCGGCCCTTGTTGATGGTGATATAGTTGTCGGCGCGAGAGGTGGAGTTGTTAATCACATGAGCTATTATAAAATCGTAGCGAGAGAGCACACTGTCCACATGCATCGTATCGCGGTAAGCTGACTCGTCGCGCAGGCGGAGCTGCTCCTTGAGGCGATATATCTCGAGCTCAAGGTCAGAATTACGACGCTGGAGGTCATCGTTGATGTCACGGAGCGAGAAATACGAAGTCACCTCGCCCACGAGAGAGTAGACGCCGGAGGCTACCGTTGATGCCGATGACAAGAACACATGATGCTGATACGGATTAGTCGAAAACAGCATGATGCAACTTGCCACGGCATAAACGGCAAACAACAGCCAGGAGCTGTATTTGCGTATGAATTTCAGAAGCTCGTTCACCTCAGCAGACCGGAGATTGTATTACCGGATAAGGAACGACTCGAAGTGCTCGATATTTTTCAGAGCCACGCCCGTACCCTTGGCCACGGCCAGCAGCGGGTCTTCGGCAATATGGAATTTGATGCCGATCTTGTCAGTCAGGCGCTTGTCGAGGCCGCGCAGGAGGGCGCCGCCACCGGCAAGGTATATGCCGTTCATGACGATGTCAGAATAGAGTTCGGGGGGAGTCTCGTCAAGTGCCTGGAGCACAGCGGCTTCGATGCGGGAGATTGACTTCTCGATGCAGTGGGAGATTTCCTGATAAGATACAGGGACTTCCATAGGAAGTGCTGTCATCTTGTTGGGACCATGCACGATATAGTCGTCCGGCGGATTATCGAGCTCGGTAAGGGCAGAGCCGACATGGATCTTGATCTGCTCGGCAGTGCGCTCGCCCACCTTCACGTTGTGGACGCGTCCCATGTGCTCCACGATGTCGTCAGTAAGGTCGTCACCGGCCACCTGAATACTCTTGTTTGACACGATACCGCCGAGCGAGATGACGGCGATTTCAGTGGTACCACCACCTATGTCGACGATCATGTTGCCCTGCGGAGCAAGCACATCGATACCGATACCCAAGGCAGCAGCCATGGGCTCGTAGATCATATAGACGTCGCGTCCGCCTGCTACCTCAGTAGAGTCACGCACGGCGCGTATCTCCACTTCAGTGGAGCCTGAGGGGATACCTACCACCATCTTCAGCGAAGTCTGAAACCAGTTGCTCTTGGAGCTTGCTTTCTTGATAAGGCCGCGGATCATCATTTCAGCCGCGTTGAAGTTGGCGATAACGCCCTTGCGGAGCGGGCGTACAGTCTCGAGCCCCTCGTTTTCCTTACCCTGCATCAGTTTAGCTTCGCGGCCTACAGCGATAAGTTTCTTGGGGTCACGCTTGTCAATAGCCACAATCGAGGGCTCATCCACCACGATCTTATCGTTGTGGATTATAATGGTATTGGCCGTTCCGAGGTCAATAGCGATTTCCTTTGTAAATGAAAAAAATCCCATTTTAAGTGGTTATAGTGTGTTGATAAGTTAGTGTTTGAAGTGGCGGAAACCGGTGGTCACCATAGCTAAGCCGAGAGAGTTGCAGCACTCTACTGACTCATTATCGCGAATAGAGCCACCCGGGTGAATCACTGCTTTGATGCCGGCTTTCCCGGCAATCTCCACGCAGTCAGGGAAGGGGAAGAAAGCATCAGAAGCCATCACAGCGCCGTTGAGGTCGAAGTCAAACGAGCGAGCCTTCTCAATAGCCTGCTTGAGGGCATCCACGCGGGAGGTCTGACCTACGCCGCTTGCTATGAGCTGGCCGTCGCGAGCGAGGACGATAGCGTTGCTCTTGGAGTGCTTCACGATGCGGTTGGCAAAGAGAAGATCTTTCACCTGAGCCTCAGTGGGAGCAAGAGTGGTCACTGTGGTAAGGTCGGCAGCAGTCTCAGCCTTAAGGTCACGATCCTGATAGAGAGCACCGTTGAGGATAGAGCGGAACTGCTTTGACGTCTTCAGGGGAGCCTTCTGGAGCAAGATGATACGATTTTTCTTTGACTTGAGAATCTCGAGAGCATCCTCGGCATAGTCAGGAGCGATAATCACCTCGAAGAATATCTTGTTGATCTCCTCGGCAGCAGCCTTGTCAACGAGTCCGTTAGTAATAAGCACGCCACCGAAAGCGCTGACAGGGTCACCGGCGAGAGCATCAGCCCAGGCCTGAGCCACGGTGGGACGGCAAGCAAGACCGCAAGCGTTGTTATGCTTGAGGATAGCGAAAGCCGTAGTGTCAAATTCAGCCATAAGACTTACAGCGGCGTCGATGTCAAGGAGATTGTTGTAAGAGATTTCCTTGCCGTGGAGCTGCTCGAAGAGCTCGTTGAAGTTGCCGTAAAAAGTACCCTTCTGGTGAGGATTTTCGCCGTAGCGCATCGGCTTGGAAGAGTTGATGGCGATGCGGAGATCCTCGGGAGCACCCTCTTCGAGAGATGCGAAGTAATTATAGATAGCTGAATCGTAGCCGGAAGATACGGCGAAAGCACGGGTAGCGAAGCGGCGGCGCTCATCCAGAGTGGAGGAAGCACCGTTAGCCTTGAGCATATCGCGAAGCATGGCGTATTCGCCTTTTGAGGGGACGATGATAACATCGTTGAAGTTTTTGGCAGCAGCACGTATAAGAGAGATGCCGCCTATATCTATCTTTTCAATAATGTCGGCCTGAGAAGCGCCTGAAGCCACAGTAGGTTCAAAGGGGTAAAGGTCGACAATGACCAGGTCTATGTCGGGGATTTCATATTTGGCAACCTGATCGCGATCCGACTCGTTGTCACGGCGACTCAGAATACCGCCGAACACCTTGGGATGAAGAGTTTTAACACGTCCGCCCAGGATTGATGGATAGCCTGTAAGATCCTCAACGGCATCACATTCATAACCTAAACTTTCGATGAATGAGCGGGTGCCTCCGGTAGAAAGAAACTTCACACCGTCAGCGTTAAGTAACTCGAGAATTTCATCCAATCCGTCCTTGTGGAAGACCGAGATCAGAGCTGTCTTGATGGCTTTTTTGTCTGACATCTGCGTATTGTAATTTTATCTGATTGCAATTAGGATGCAAAATTACGAAAAATTACGCATAATTCACCCCTTCAAATCATAAAAAGTGAAAATTCCTCCGAAAAAATTTCTTCATCTTGACAATTTGACAGTTTGCAACAAAGTTGCACGGGGGATAGTGTAACTTTGCGCTCATTATGAAGAATATAATAATCAAATCACTTGCGGTAGTCACCTCTACCCTATTATCTATAAATGCTTTGGCTGCTGACATTACCGGGCGGTTGATCTCGGGCGAGACGTCAGAGCCTGTGGATTTTGCCACCATAAGCCTTGTTGACCCTTTAACGGACGAGATGCTTCCCGGCGGTACGCTGAGCGATGGCGAGGGACGATTCTTACTCAGCGGCGTCGCTCCGGGGCATTATATAGTGCGCATCAGTTTTATAGGCATGGACAATCAGGATATGGATATCATGCTGACCGATAAGGGTATTGACCTTGGCGACATCACCCTTACGCCTGACTCGGAATTGCTGGAGACGGTGGTGGTGATAGGTGATCGCCGCCGTATGTCGATTGACCCTGAGCACCTTGTCTACGACGTCAAGGCTAATATCGCCTCAGCGGGAGCAAATGCTGTGGACTTGATTTCGGTGATCCCTACGGTGAGCGTAAATGCCGATGGCGACATCGCGCTCCGTGGCAAGGCTGACGTAAAGGTGCTCGTCAACGGCAAGGAGATGGGCATGAATGACGATAACCGTGCACAATTTCTGCGACAGATTCCTGCTGCAAGCGTGAAGAATATCGAGGTGATGTCAAATCCTTCATCGCGCCATGGCGCTGAGGGTACGGCCGGTATTATCAACATAGTGCTTCGTGATGATACCCGCCACGGCACATTCGGAAGCGCTGATGCTTCAGTGGATTCCCGCGGCAGCGTAAATGCCAACTTCAACATTAATTATAACGAAGGAAAATTCGAGACCTTTGCGGGTGTGGGACTGAAATCCGACCGCCATCCGGGAGGCATCACCTCGCGCCGCGATTACGATAACGGCAACTATCTTAACTCTGACGGGAAAATTCACGCCAACGAGAACAGCGCGTTTCTACGCCTTGGCACAAATTATATGCCCAACGAGAATAACACGGTGTATCTCAGCGCAATAGGTACATTAGGACACAAGTGGAGCCACACTACAACTTATCATCTCAGCAACCTGCCGGGACAGTGGCGCGAAAACCGCAACCTGATGCGCGAGAGCGGCGACAGCCGCGGTGCCAACGTGATGCTTGGCTACAAGCATGACTTCGGAGCTGAACATTCACTCGACATGAACGTGAGTTACAACGTATGGCAGGGGCCTGACGACAACCGCTCTTTTGAGCAGGCAACTGCGGCCGACGGAACGGTGGAATCAGTAGTCCGCGCCCAGCACGAGGACGTGAATATCAGCAACATAGAGGCCGCTGCTAACTATACGGTGCGCCTGCTTCCGGAGCTCCTGCTGGAGGCCGGATACAAGGGCAATTATAACCACGAAAACACTCCGGCATCCTACAGCTCCGGCCCAACTGACACTGAGCAGTCACCCCTTAATTCGCTCTACAACCGATTCAAATACGACACCGATATTACAGCGTTTTACTTCAATCTTTCAGGAAGTTACGACAAAGTAACCTATTCAGCCGGACTGCGTGCCGAGGCCTGGCATACAGCCACACGCTCACTCGTCTATGGCCAGACTGACGCCGACGTACCCGAGTCGAGCCGCAACGATTTCTCGCTATTTCCATCTGCATCTTTAGGCTGGCAGATGACTGATAATGACCAACTTCTTCTGATGTATTCACGCCGCATACGCCGCCCGTTTGGCCCGCAGCTCAATACGTTTGAAAATATTTCTGACCCTTCGGAAGTTCATATCGGTAATCCGCTGATACAGCCCGAATATTCTGACGCCGTAGAAATGTCGTATGTCATGAGCCGTGGTGATCAGACTTTTACGGCTACAGCCTACCTGAAAACCGGGTCTGACATGATCAGCCACGTCAGCTTCATCGCGCCGATGATTTCTGACCCCACAGTAAATACGATGTACTACGGACATGCCAACGTAGGGAATATGCTCAACTCGGGTGTGCTTCTTATCGCCACAAACAATCTCTTTAAGCGCCTGAGCCTCACCACTTCAGTAAATCTCTACAACTCGCATCTCAAAGCGTGGACCGCTGAATATCCGCTTCATGGCGAACTCTACACCGTAAGCGGCAAGGGTCAAAACCGCTTCGTGGCCGACCTCAGCTGCATGGCCTCGGTGCGCCTGCCATGGGATTTGACATTCCAGGCCACAGGCCGCTATAGGTCAAAAGCCGTGACCGCACAAGGTATTGAGGATTATACATGGGATGTCGAAGCCGGATTACGCAAGAGCCTCGGCAAGTGGACCTTATCGCTGCTTTGCAAGGATATTTTCAACTCAGCCGGAAGCTGCGATATTCTCTATGGCGACGGCTACCGACAGAAAATCAGCAAATGGAACGGCGGACGCACCCTGCGTCTGAGCGTAGCATTTAACTTCGGCAGCACACATGATCATGATCATGGCCACGTACATCATAACGATATCGATACCGGCGGCTATGGTTCAAGCTCCCATGAGCATCATCACCATTAATCGTCACTAAGAGCCTGTCTCATAAGGCTCTAATACGCCTTGCGGTACTTGTTTTCCTCCTCATCCTCAAGGATTGACAGGTAGGAAGCATACCGTGACTCGGCGATGCGGTGATCATCCACAGCCTCGCGGACAGCACATCCCGGCTCATGGGTATGGGTGCAGTTGCTGTAACGACAATTAGCTGATTCTCTGAATATTTCAGGGAAGAAATGCCCTACCTCGTATTTATCAAATTCAAGTGTACCGAATCCCTTTACTCCCGGTGTATCAATAATATACGAGCCATCCGACAGTCCGGGCAACTTATACATTTCTGAGAAAGTAGTGGTGTGCATTCCGGTGTCGTGGGTGGCAGAAATTTCAGCCGTTGCAATGTCAATACCCGGTATCAAGTCATTGATAATCGTAGATTTACCCACACCTGAGTTACCTGAAAGCAGAGTGATTTTTCCGTCGAGCAGCTGCCGCAGCGAGTCGAGCCCTTCTCCAGTGCGAGCCGATAGCTTTACCACTTTGTAACCTATTGATTCATAGAGGTATGCTACAGCATTAAGATACTCCTTATCTTCTTCCGTATCGAGCAGGTCTATCTTATTGATAACCACGATAGCCGGCACACGATAAGCCTCGGAGGTGGCGAGAAAGCGGTCAATAAAGGTGGTGGATGTGACCGGATGAACCAGCGTTACTATCAGCGCAGCCTGGTCGAGATTTGCCGCGATAATATGCCCTTGCTTCGAGAGATTTGAAGCGCGACGTATGATATAGTTGGAGCGGGGTTCGATAGCTGTTATATAAGCCTCACCTCCCTTAGGATCAGAGATTTCCACGCGGTCGCCCACGGCCACGGGTGAAGTAGTACGGATACCTTTGAGGCGGAAATTGCCCTTCACCTTGCAGGCCACCTGAGCGCCGTCGTCAGTAGCGACGAGGTAGGAAGACCCGGTATTTTTGATTACAAGTCCTTTCATATTAGTGTAGTAATGAAGCGGCCCGCTTCGGATCGATGCCGAGTGCTATAGCACGGCGAGCATCAGCATCAGCATCGTCAGGGCGGTAACGCATTTTGTTAAGAACAGCCCGATAGAGATAAAGTTCACCATCCTCAGGATCTATTTCGAGCCCGGCGGCGATGTCCGACGAGGCATCTGCAAGACGGTCAGTCATTAGATAGCAGAGGGCGCGGGCAGCATAATAGTCAGGCTGTGGGTCAATATCAATCACATGACTATAGCGGATAGCTGCGTCTTCGTAACACCCTTTAGCACTGAGCAGTGAGCCCATAGCGACATCAGCATGATACGAACCCGGGGCTATGCTGTCGAGTAGCAGGATATCAGTGGTGGCATCAGCAATGTCGCCTGAGCGTAGAAGCAGGATGCCACGGTTGAATCGGGCATCGGCATTAAGCGAATCAAGTTGCAGTATAGCATTATAGTCGTTAAGAGCCTCAGCATAGCGCCCCGTCCCGAGAAACACTGTGGCACGGTTGGCCAGGATGGTGGTGGAGCGCGGGACTATGCGATGAGCCTCGTTGAGAGCCTCGATAGCTGCCGAGTCACGCCCGGCATAAAAGCGCAGCATACCAACGTTGGAGAGCAACATCACATTTGACTCATTAGTTGGCTCAAGCTGCATGGCGCTGACCAGCAGACTGTCAGCCCTGTTCCAGTCAGAGGCCTCGATAGCTTTATCGGCCTCCTCTACAAGGCTCAGATAGTCAGCCGCTGATGCAGATAAGATGATTAATGCTGTAAAAATCAGTATTATATATCGTTTCATGAGATATTAGCTCTAAATTCACGCGGCGACTTGCCGGTGAGGTGCTTGAAATATTTTCCGAAAAACGACTGATTGGAGAAATTCAGCGCAAGGCTGATTTCCTGAATAGTCATTGAGGATGACCGGAGCATCAGCTTGGCCTCGAGAATCACGCGGTAGTCTATCCACTCTCCGGCTGTCTTTCCGCTGACCTCCTTGAGCACTGATGACAGATGTTTGGGTGTGACGCAAAGCTTCTCGGCATAGAACCCTACTGACCGCTGGTCGCGATAATGATGCTCCACAAGGTCGATAAACGAGCCAAGGAGCTCCTCGCGGCGGGTATGATGGGAGGATAGATCGCCTGAATTAATGGCGTATATGCTTAGAGTCTCATAGAAAAGCAGTTGCACAAGCGAGCTTACCGACATATCATGATATGGGCGCTGCGGCTCAGAGAGCTTCACAGTCAGCAGGTCGCATATAGCGCGCTGCGACTCGATATCGGTATCGGAGAGCTTAACGATAGGATTATCCTTGAAATGAATCGAATAAGGTGCAAGATACTTCATCGATGGCAAGAGGTGATGAATCTTTTCCTCCTGAAGCACAATAAAATACCCTTCAAAATCGTCCGAAGCCCGGCAAAGGTCGACGGTATGACCGGGACGAAGCACCATAATGGAATTGGCATCCATGCGGCGGTTGACGAGATCAACACGTGCCGACACCGAGCCGCGTATACACACAGCCAAAAGCAGCCACTCCAGCTTGCAGGGGAATTTCACAAACGAGATATCCTCAAGCGAGCGGAACACTGACAGACTTTCACCTAAAAACAGTTTGCCCATAGCTTTTACTTTTTGATGCCTCGACGGTTAAGTTCGGCCTGATAGCGGCGGGCATTTGCCACATGGGCCTGATAGTCGACCTCGAAGTCATGATAACCCGAGAAATCAGCCTTGGCACACATATATATATAAGGGTGCTCCGGAGCATTAAGCACCGCATCGAGGGTCAATGCCTCAGGCACTCGTATCGGGCCGGGCGGCAAACCGTTGACCTTATATGTATTGTATGGCGAATTTATAGCCAAATGCTCGGCACCGATACGGCGCAGGGTGAAGTCGCCGGTAGCAAACTTTACGGTGGGGTCGGCCTGGAGGCGCATCTTCTTTTTCAATCGGTTAAGATAGAGGCGAGCCACGAGCGGCCGCTCATCACGCTTGGCGGTCTCCTCTTCCACTATAGAAGCGAGCGTGGCCACGTCGACTTTCGAAAGGCCGAGGCTACGGGCACGGGCTATGCGATCTGCTGTCCAGAAGCGGTTACGGTACTCCAGCAGTCGCTTCACCACGGTTTCGCCCGATGAAGTCCAGTAAAATTCGTAAGTATCCGGAAGAAAAGCTGCAGGGAATTGCTCAGCTCTGAACCCACTGTCAGGAAGTACCTTACGGCAGGCCTCGAGAAATTCCTCCGGAGTGATTTCAAGATTACGGGTCACGCGCTCGGCAAGGTTATCCATGGTGCGGACAGCAGGGAATGTCACCTTGACGGGGGTCTGACGACCATTTTTCAGCTGGCGAGCTATAGAAAGAGCGCTCCGCCCATGCTCAAGATTGTAGGCACCATGAGCTACCTCCGGCTTGCCGCCTGACATCCGCCATAGCAGATACACACGAGTGCCGTCTGACGAGCCCAGGCGAGTCTTGAGCGAGTCTTTCACCTGAGCCTGAGTTGCCGAGGCCGGGATATAGAGCATGGTATCTTCGCCCGAGTAGGAGTTAAGCGCGAAAAGAAAAAGGAAGCATATCACCACCACCGGCAGAGCGATGGCTGTGATGAGTATAGCCAAGGAATTGCGCCGCCAGAAGGTGTCGGGCGTTTTCTTCTTGGCTGCAGATTTCTTCTTACTTGACGTTTTATCGTTCATTGTCATTACCTTAGAGTGTGAAGAGAGTCGATAAGCCGGGTAAGGTCAGCGCTGACATTCTTAAGGCGGTCGATCACTTCGAGGCGCCGGTCGACACCGCTGCGGTTGATACGCATCTGCTCTCGAGCTGCTTCTATCTTCAGCCCCTTCTCTTTAATCAGATAATTGATAATCCTTACAGTCTCGATATCGGCCGGAGTGTAGAAGCGTGTAGAGTGGCTGTTACGCTGCGGCGAGAGGTCGGGAAACTGTGATTCCCAAAACCTTAGCGTTGAGCAAGGCACCCCCACAATGTCGGCTACCTCGCGGATACGATAGTATTTTTTATTTAATGATTCGTCCATACGTAATCACAAAATTACAGCTTTTAGCCCGGATTTGCAAATTATTTCGTAACTTTGCGCATTATTTCGAAATAAGTTAATCATTTACACAAATATGCTGACAGCAAAGGAAATACGCAACTCCTTCAAGGAGTTTTTCCAATCCAAGGGACACCACATCGTCCCCTCTGCCCCGATGGTAATCAAGGATGACCCCACCCTGATGTTCACCAACGCCGGCATGAACCAGTTCAAAGACATTATTTTAGGCAACGCCCCCGCGCGATATCAGCGTGTGGCCGACTCGCAGAAATGTCTGCGCGTCAGTGGCAAGCATAACGACCTCGAGGAAGTGGGTATGGACACTTATCACCACACCATGTTTGAGATGCTCGGCAACTGGTCGTTTGGCGATTATTTCAAGAAAGAGGCTATCGACTGGGCATGGGAATACCTTGTCGACGTGCTGAAGCTCGACCCTGACCGCCTCTACGCCACCGTATTCGAAGGCTCTGCCGAAGAGGGACTCGAGCGCGACAACGAAGCCGTCGGCTACTGGGAAAAACATCTCCCGGCATCCCATATCATCAATGGCAACAAGCACGACAACTTCTGGGAAATGGGTGATACAGGCCCCTGCGGCCCCTGCTCCGAAATCCATATTGACCTCCGCTCTGACGAGGAACGCGCTCAGGTGGACGGTGCTTCGCTCGTCAACCATGACAACCCTCTGGTGATCGAGATATGGAACCTCGTATTCATGCAGTACAACCGTAAGGCCGATGGCTCACTCGAACCTCTGCCCGCCAAGGTGATCGACACCGGTATGGGCTTCGAGCGCCTCTGCATGGCTCTTCAGGGCAAGAAGTCAAACTATGACACTGACGTCTTCACACCGCTGATCAACAAGATCTCAGAGCTTTCAGGCTATACCTACGGCAAGGATCACAAGGTGGATGTGGCTATGCGCGTTATCGCTGACCATGTACGCACCATCTCCTTCTCTATCGCTGACTCGCAGCTTCCCGGCAATGCCAAGGCCGGATATGTGATACGCCGCATTCTGCGCCGCGCCGTGCGCTATGCTTATACATTCCTCGAACAGAAGCAGGCATTCATGTATAAGCTCGTCAACACCCTCATTGACTCCATGGGCGAGGCTTATCCCGAAATCGCTGCCCAGCGTGAACTCATCATGAAGGTCATCAAGGAGGAGGAAGAATCGTTCCTGCGCACCCTCGACAAGGGTATCGCCATCCTCGACGATGCCATCACCAAGGCTCAAGCCGAGGGTAAAACTGAAATCTCCGGCAAAGACGCCTTCGTGCTTTATGACACTTACGGTTTCCCGCTTGACCTTACCGAGCTTATCCTCAAAGAGCGCGGTATGTCACTTGACCGCAAGGGTTTTGACGTGGAAATGGAGGCTCAGAAAGCACGCGCCCGTAATGCCTCGGCCGTAGAGACCGGCGACTGGGTAGTGCTCCGCGAAGGAGACCCCGAATTCGTAGGCTACGACGCTACATCTTCACTCTGCCACATCCTGCGCTACCGCAAGGTCACTCAGAAAAACAAAGAATACTATCAGCTCATCATCTCCCCCACCCCGTTCTATGCCGAGATGGGCGGTCAGGTGGGTGACACCGGCTGGCTTGTCAACGGCGACGAGCGAATCGAAATCTATGACACAAAGCGCGAAAACGGTATCGCCGTACATCTTACCCATAAGTTGCCGGCTGACCCCAATGCCGAGTTTGAGGCATTTATCAACGAGGAGGCTCGCCGCGCTACCGAGTGTAACCACACAGCCACTCACCTGCTCCACCACGCCTTGCGCACCGTGCTCGGCACCCACGTCGAGCAGAAGGGTTCATATGTTAGCCCGGATGTGCTCCGCTTCGACTTCTCTCACTACCAGAAGGTTACCCCCGAGGAGCTGCGTAAGGCTGAGAAAATCGCCAACGCTATGGTGCGCCAGGCAATAGCTCTCGACGAGCACCGCTGTGTGCCTATCGCTGAGGCTCTTGACATGGGCGCTATGGCTCTCTTCGGTGAAAAATATGGCGAGGAGGTGCGTGTGATCCGCTACGGCGACTCTGTGGAGCTCTGCGGTGGTACTCATGCCGCAAATACCGGTAATATCGGTATGATACGCATCATCTCTGAAAGCTCTATCGCAGCCGGTATCCGACGCATCGAGGCCGTGACCGCTGCCCGCGCCGAGGAGCTCGTCGACAACCTCTCTGACACGCTTCACCAGCTCGGCGAACTGTTCCATAACGCTCCTGACATCGTGACCGCTATCAAGAAGTCGATCGAGGAGAATGCCGAACTCCGTCGCCAGGCCGATGAATATTTCAAGGAAAAGATCAAGAATCTGACTTCTGACCTCCTTAAGGCTGCCAAAGAGCAGAATGGCATCAAGGTGGTAAGCATGACAGGTGTTCGCCTGCCTGAGGTGGTGAAAAATGTAGCATTTGCCGTGCGCCAGCAGTCACCCGAAGCTACTGCGTTTATCGCCGCGACCACTGATATGTCGAAGCGTCCGCTGCTGACCATCATGCTCACTGACGACCTCGTAAAGGGTGGGCTCAATGCCTCCACTATCATCCGCGAAGCTGCCAAGAATATCAAGGGCGGTGGCGGTGGCCAGCCCGGATTTGCCCAGGCCGGCGGTAAGGACAGCGAGGGTCTGGCAGCAGCATTCCGTCAGATGAACGAAAAAATCGCCGAGTGATGAAGGTTCTGAAATTCGGTGGCACCTCTGTTGGCTCGGCTGAGCGCATCCGTCACGTAGCTTCACTCGTGGCTCCACGTGGCAAAAACATTATCGTGCTCTCAGCCATGTCAGGCACTACCAATACGCTTGTAGAGATAGCTGATTATCTCTACAAGCGCAACCTTAACGGCGCCAAGGAGACTATTAACCTCCTGGAGTCGAAGTATCTGAAGACGCTCGCCACGCTGTATGACTCCTACGAGTCGCGCGAGAAGGCTCTGCGTGAGATCAAGTCGTGCTTCAACTATATCCGCTCGTTTGCATCTCGTGACACTTTCACCTCGGTGGAAGAGAAGATTATCCTGGCTCAGGGTGAGATAATGTCAGTGGCCATGATGACCATCCTGCTCAACGAGCGCGGCATCCATGCCGAGGCGCTCCCGGCTCTTGAGTTTATGAAAACTGACGAGAACGGCGAGCCTGACGCCAACTACATAGCACTGAATATTGGCGCACTGCTCGATAAGTATGCTGACGCGGATATCTACGTAACCCAAGGCTTTATATGCCGTAATGCCCGCGGCGAGGTGGACAACCTCCAGCGCGGCGGCAGCGACTATACCGCCTCGCTGATAGGCGCGGCCGTTGAGGCTGAAGAGATCGAGATATGGACTGACATTGACGGTATGCACAACAATGACCCCCGCTATGTAGAGGGCACCCGTCCTGTCCATGAGCTTCACTATGAGGAGGCTGCCGAGCTTGCCTATTTCGGCGCAAAAATCCTGCACCCCACCTGTGTGCTCCCGGCTAAGGTCAACAATATCCCCGTAAGGCTTCTCAACACTATGGAGCCTGATGCTCCAGGCACCGTGATCTACAACTGCATCACCACACCCTGCATCAAGGCTGTAGCCGCCAAGGATAATGTAACAGCGCTGAAAATCAAGAGCTCGCGTATGCTCCTTGCCTACGGATTCCTGAACCGCGTGTTTGCTACGTTTGAGAAATACAAGACCCCTGTCGACATGATTGCCACATCGGAGGTGGGCGTATCGCTTACGGTAGATGCCGCAAGATTCCTCCCCGAGATTATCGACGAACTCAAGCAGTTCGGCACCGTAACTATCGATCATGATATGGTGATAATCTGCGTCGTAGGTAACCTCGAGTGGACCAATACCGGACTTGAATCGCTTGCCCTCCAGGCGCTTGGCGATATACCCGTCAGGATGATTTCTTACGGCGGTTCTGATCGTAATATCTCGTTCCTGATCCGTGCCTGTGACAAGGTGAAAGCCCTCAATCGCTTGAGCCAAACACTCTTTGCTGATACTGATGACGTCACTGTAGTCACCAAGTAGGTGACTACAAGAACTTTTATCGGCAGAAGCACGTTTATTATAAAAAATTGTCTACCTTTGTGGGCTGAAATAGCATATTCACTTATATAATGTGTAAATGGTGAAAAATCTCGTAATCGTCGAATCTCCGGCCAAGGCCAAAACCATTGAGAAATTTCTCGGCAAAGACTATAAGGTCATGTCGAGCTATGGTCATATACGCGATCTGCGCAAGAAGGACATCAGTATCGATGTCGACTCTGATTTCGCTCCTATCTATGAAATCCCGGCCGACAAGAAACAGCTCGTAGCCGAGCTGAAAAAAGCGGCTAAGTCAGCTGAAACAGTATGGCTCGCATCCGATGAGGACCGCGAGGGAGAAGCTATAGCATGGCATCTCTTTGAAGTGCTCGGACTCGATCCGGCCAAAACACGCCGTATAGTATTCCATGAGATTACGAAAAACGCCATTCTTAATGCTATTCAGAATCCTCGCGATATCGACATTGACCTTGTGGATGCCCAGCAGGCTCGCCGCGTGCTTGACCGCATCGTGGGCTTCGAGCTGTCGCCGGTGCTATGGCGCAAGATCAAGCCGTCACTCTCGGCCGGACGTGTGCAGTCAGTGGCCGTGCGCCTGATCGTGGAGCGCGAGAAGGAGATCGAGAATTTCAAATCGGAACCCTATTTCCGCGTCACAGCTCACTTCAAGCTCGCTGACGGCACTATAGTGAAAGCCGAACTGTCAAAACGTCTCCCTGACGAGGCTTCAGCCAAGGCTTTCCTTGACGACTGCGCCGGTGGTGATTACAAGGTGACTGACATTGCCGTGAAGCCCATAAAGAAATCTCCCGCGCCCCCCTTCACCACCTCAACTCTCCAGCAGGAGGCATCGCGCAAGCTCGGCTTCACCGTATCGCAGACCATGATGGTGGCTCAGCGGCTCTATGAGGCCGGACACATCACTTATATGCGTACTGACTCGCTTAACCTGTCGTCACTTGCGCTTAATTCCATCTCTGACCTCATTACCAAGGAACTCGGCAAGGAGTATCTCCACATCCGTAAATATCATACATCTTCAAAGGGTGCACAGGAGGCTCACGAGGCTATCCGCCCCACTTATGTGGATCATGAATCAATCGAGGGAACTGCTCAGGAAAAGCGGCTTTACCGCCTTATTCGCCAGCGCACTCTCGCATCGCAGATGGCTGATGCCGTAATCGAAAAAACTACCGTGGAGATTGCTCCGGCTAAGCGCCCTGAACACTTCACCGCTACAGGCGAGGTTGTGAAATTTGATGGTTTCCTCCGCGTATACCTTGAGAGCAGCGACGATGAGACCGCCGACAGCGGGTCAGAGCCCATGCTCCCCCACATGACCATAGGCGAAAAGCTCACCGCTGCCGATGTCACTGCCACCGAGCGCTTTACGCTTGCTCCACCCCGATATACCGAGGCATCGCTTGTGAAAAAGATGGAGGAACTCGGCATAGGCCGCCCCTCAACCTACGCTCCTACAATCTCCACCATCCAGAATCGCGAATACGTAGAGAAGGGCGAGGCTGTCGGCACCAAGCGTGACTATGTGGTGATGAACCTTACACCCGATGGTAAAGTCAGGAAAACCATCGCCTCTGAGACCACCGGAGCCGAGAAGGGCAAACTTATCCCTACTGACACCGGAGTAATTGTAAATGAATATCTTACCGAGAACTTCCCCAACATCCTCGACTATGACTTCACAGCCGGGATGGAATCAGAGTTTGACAAGATAGCCGAAGGTAATGCCGAATGGCACTCCGAGATAGGCCGCTTCTACAAGATATTTCACCCGCAGGTGGAGAAGGCTTCGGAGACCCGTCTGGAGCATAAGGTGGGCGAACGGCAGCTCGGCGTAGACCCCGCTACAGGCGAACCTGTGGCAGTGAAAATAGGTCGATTCGGACCTGTAGTTCAGATAGGTACAGGCGAGGGTGACGTCAAACCACGCTTTGCTTCTCTCCGCAAGGATCAATCGATATTTGATATTACCCTCGAGGAGGCTCTCAAGCTCTTTGACCTTCCACGCACCTTAGGTGATTATGAAGGGAAGACAGTGGTGGCCGCCGTAGGTCGATTCGGTCCCTACATTCGCCACGATGGTAAATTCGTGTCAATTCCAAAGGATATGTCACCGCTTGACATCTCACTTGAGGAAGCCATCGAGCTTATTGAGAAGAAGCGCAAGGACGATGCAGAGAAGGTGATCAAAACTTTCGAAGGCAATGATGATATCAGCATCCTCCGCGGACGCTTCGGCCCCTATATCTCTTACAAAAAGAGCAACTATAAGCTCCCCAAGAATATCGAAAATGCTGCTGACCTGACTATCGACGATGTAATGGCAATTATCGCCGAGCAGGACTCTAAACCCAAGAAGACAACCACCCGTCGTCGAAAATGAAACAACCCAAGAGGGGCGCAGGACGTCCTGACTCAATAGCTACTTTCCAGGCAGAGGCCGAATCTAATCTTATAGATTTCCTGATTGCCGCCATGCCGGAGCGCTCACGCACTGACATCAAGCAGAAGCTCGCTCACAACCAGGTGATGGTCAATGGCGCGGTTACCAACCAGTTTGACACCCCGGTAAGCCCCGGCACGGTGGTGAAGGTGAACTTCAGCCGCGAGTTTCGCACGTTCTACAACCGCCGCCTCAAGATACTCTATGAGGATGACCAGATTATCGTGGTCAATAAAGGCTACGGCCTTCTGTCAATGGGTAACGATAAGGTGACTGACGGCACTGCCTACGAGCTACTCAAAGAGTGGGTAAAGTGGCAGAATCCTGATAATAAGCTGTTTATCATCCACCGCCTTGACCGTGACACCTCAGGTCTGATGATGTTTGCCAAGACCATTGAGGCCAAGGAGGCTATGCAGCACAACTGGAAAAACATGGTACGCGAGCGCAAATATGTGGCTCTTGTAGAGGGAAAGCCTGACCCTGAGGAAGGGTCGTATCGCAGCTATCTTGCCGAGAACTCCCGCTACGAGGTCTACTCCACTCCTGACCCTAAGGAGGGTAAACTTGCAGTGACTCGCTATCGTACACTCGCCTCACGCCATGGGTTCAGCCTCGTGGAGCTGTCGCTTGCCACGGGCCGCAAAAACCAGATACGTGTCCACATGAAAGACCTCGGCTGCCCTATTTCGGGTGACCGACGATATGGAGCCGGTCCGTCGCCTGCCCACAGAATGTGTCTTCACGCCATGTCGCTGAAATTTGTGCACCCCACCACACGCCGTCTGATGGAGTTTAACACTCCGGTGCCCATATCATTTGAGAAAGCTCTCAACGGCAAATATAATGATTAACACAAAAACTAAACGAGAAGATGTTTCACAACGTCTTCTCGCTTAGATAATAAACCAATCATTATCACATTTCTTGCAATGGAAAAAGTAATCTTGCTATGTACCTATTAAACGCATGAACGCGAAGAAGGTTCACGGAAGATGAAATTTTTTTTCAAAAAAAAATTTTTTTCTGCACTTTTTGCCTGATTCAGTTGTTATAACAGTAAATATTTTCAACACAACTTTTACAATTATGTCAAGACTACTGCTAACATTTTCACTCATCATGATGCTTTCATTAAGTTCATGCTCGATATTCAACAAGAATACCACCACAGCCAAACCTTCAACTACAATTCCTGAAGAGACTACCGGGGTGGATATCCAGGGAGTCAATGCCGAAATTGAAGCCATGGAGGGAGAATGGGCTGTCATAGAGCTGAATGGCCGGGAGCTGAAGATCGATGGCGACAATCGCCCAATGTTTACGTTCAATGCTTCGCCCGACGTAGTCGGGGAAGTTAACGTCATAGGTTTTAATGGCTGCAACTATATAAACGGATCATATAAGGTAGGAATCGGCAAACTTACCAAGGCGGGAGAATTTCTTACATCGCTGATGTCATGCCCTGATGCACCGTATGAGACGGAGATAAATCAGGCTCTTGAGAAGGTCACCGGCTATAGCATAAGCCGCGTAGATGACTCGTCGACATTGCGGCTGACCGATGCCTCGGGGCGCACCGTAATTCTGCTCCGCAACCACACGTTAGGCTTCCTCAACGGAGCATGGAAGGTGGAACGTATCGACAACCGCACCGTGCCTTCAAGCGCTGACATCAAGGTAGTGGTTGACACCCATACCCGCACCATCCACGGAAATGCCGGCTGCAACCTGCTCAACGGCGAAATAATCATCAACCTCGACGTTAACGACGGGCTGGAGTTCAGCAACCTCTCGACCACCCGCATGACCTGCCCTGACATCGACACCGAACGCGCATTTCTCGTAGCTCTCGAGAGCGTAGCCACTGCCCATAAGGTAGACGCCGACAACGTATCGCTGCTTGACGACAAAGGCGCCACCGTCATCTCCCTGAGCCGCATTGACCCTGCCACCCTCGCCGATGACTAACTCCCAGTCATCTCAACTTGTCAAATTGTCAAATTGTCAAATTGACAAATTGACAAATTGACAAATTGACAAATTGACACTATTATCCTTAAAATACTTCTCTATGCCGATATCCTTCAATGCAGCACCATCCTATTTTTAGCTTAATTCATGGGTATTAGCCAATATTATAGAGCTTGCAACTCAAAGATTTTGCGATCGTTTCGTGGACTATAAAATTGATCCCGGCCATCGACTATATGACCAGATGACTCAGGCAGCGCGTTCTATCCGCGCAAACATAGCAGAAGGATCAGGCCGTCACGAGACTTCACTCGAGACTGAAATGAGACTTACAGATGTAGCCTGGGCAAGCACACATGAGCTGATGGGTGATTTCATGAACTACATGATGCGTCACTCATTTCGGGCATGGGATATTGATGACCGTCGGTTTCAGAGTGTTATAAATCTTAAATTTGATAAGCCAGAGTATGGCAGCAATTTTATTGAGGATGCCATTACGCATATCAATAAGCAGAAATCACGATTTGATTGTTTTTTAGAGAGAGGTAGTGCTGAAGATAGCGCTAATTGTATCGTGGTGTTATGCCTCAAGATCAAATCAATGCTCACAGCCATGCTCGCAGCACAGCTTCAGGACTTCAAGCAGCAAGGTGGTTTTACAGAGAATCTTACACAAACACGCCTCAATGCCAAACGCGAAGAAGCAACAAAATCAAACGCACCTTCTTGCCCAAAATGCGGCAAGCCTATGCTTCGGCGCTTTATCAAGCGAGGCTCCCGCCAGGGACAACAATTTTGGGGCTGCTCCGATTATCCTCAATGTAATGGTACATCTGATGTCATGATGTCATGATGTCACAACAATAGTAAAAGATAAAATCGAGCCGGCTGCTGATCACTCAGAAGCCGGCTCTTGAAGATATAAATATATCTAACGACTGATCAAAGTTGTTCCAGAACGATGAGGAAGAGGAAGTGTTGGTCGGCCTTTGTGATGGTCACAGTGCCGGATACGTTCTGGGTAATCATCGAATTAGCTCCGGTCACCTTGTTGCCGTTGATTTTGGCATTGGGAGTGGTCTCAGTGTCGGCAAACACGAGGGTCATTTTGACCTCGGAGTCGCCGGCAGCAACGGAGATTGATGTAGATGATTCGAGTTTTACACAAGTGGAATAGGTCTTGCCGCCGTAGGTGGCTACGCCTTTAGAAGTGCTGTAGTTACCATTGACGGTCACAAGCGAGCTTGAGGGCTGTTTGCCTGTAAACTCGCAGATGACAGTACCCTCAATGGGATCAACGGGATCGGGATTAACGGGATCAATGGGATCAACCGGATCAGGCTCGGTGGAGCCGCCGGTGGTTGAGCCGCCGGTAGTCTGGCCGAAGAAGCCTACAAGAGAGCATTTGTAAGCCGAGAGGAGCTGGTCAAGGCCAGAGTTGCGGCCATAGTCCTCATCGTCAACGGCGTTGTTGAATGTATAGTGAATATCGCCCTGATTCATGCGGCCTGCGCCACGGTATCCCATAACTTTGGCGGGAACGTCGGCAGCATTATCAGCGGTGTAATCATACATTGTTGAGGCGTTGGTATCGAAGTTGTTGTAAGAAG
Source organism: Lachnoclostridium sp. (assembly GCA_023667185.1). Lineage (GTDB taxonomy): Bacteria > Bacteroidota > Bacteroidia > Bacteroidales > Muribaculaceae > Duncaniella. The sequence goes on along the minus strand of JAMPAP010000001.1, from coordinate 782,623 downwards.
TGCCTCCGGCGAGAGTCACTACGTTAGAGGGAACCACTTCGTCGCGTGAAGAAGCCTCGTAAGCGTCGAAGCTGGTAGCGTTGGTCTGATAAGTGATGTAGCTGTACTTGGAAGAGCGCTCAACCATGAGGTTACCGAAGCTCTTGATGATACCGCCGTTTTCGCCTGAGAAAGTACCGTCGCCGGTAGCGTCAGTACCCTGCTTTGACGACATCATGGGGCGCTTGGTGCCACGGAAGTAGTTGCTTTCGACGAAGAGGCTGCAACCGGTAGTGGCGCCTACACCATACTTAGAGCAACCGTCGTAGTAGTTATTATAGATGTGGACGGTAGAGGTGCGTACGCGGGGATGGCGGGAGTCAGAGTGGTCAAACCAGTTGTGGTGGTAAGTGATGAGATTTTCCACAGTCTCGCTCTTCATACCGCAGAGGATAGATTTACCGCAATCGAAGAAGTGGTTGTAAGAGAATGTGGCGTAAGAGCAGCCGTCCTTGCAGTCCATAGAGCCATCGCCCTTGTCATGGTCTCCGCCACCTTTCTGACCGTAGAAGAGGTCGCAGTTGTGAATCCAGATATGGTGAGAACCTTTGACTTCCACACAGTCGTTGCTTGAGCCGTGGAGCATCACGCCGAGGTTACGCATCTCTATGCCGGAGCCGTTGACGAAGCCGGCGCCGAAGCCCTTGAACGAAGCATCGTCACCTACGCCTTCGAGGGTGATCTGGAAGTTCATATCGGTGTCGTTGCCTTTGAGGAGCAAACCTTTCTGGTCAGTGTAAAGCTGGGCTGCACCGATCTTGTCAACGTCGATTTGGCCGATGATGCGGACAGCGATAGGAGTTGTGCAGTAACCCTTCTGATGAGCCTTGAAGATTTCGCCGAGACCAACGTAGGTTTCAGTTCCACCCTTATTGTTGGAGGGGAGCGCCATAGAGATGGTGTTGAAATTGTCGTTGGTAACGTAGAGCACCTGAGCGCCTGACTTGAGAGTACCGTCGTTATTGTAGGCACCTACGCCGCCATTGAAGTTCTTGTGAGCGAATCCGGCGCGGTCAAAGGCTGTTACTTCGAGGCCACTGATCTCATTGGCGGCATCGTTGACCTCAGTACCGCTGACCACGGGCACTACCTTCATGGCGTATGTTCCGGCAGCGAGTCCCATAGCATCAGCGCGGCCGTAAGAGCCATAGTTGCGGATGAGCTGGTCGTCAAGAGCTTTCCAGTCAGAAGCTGCTTCAGCTTTTACATAAACTTTGTAAGTATCAGCGCCGGTGTAAGGGAGCCATTTCACATAAGCGGCTTCGTTCCAACCTTTTGCTTCTTTAAGAGCGACCTTGCCTTCAGGATTGTCGATAACAGGACCGCTGCCACCTTCAGCCTTGCGGAATGAAACAGAAGATACGATACCGTCGTAAACCACGGGTTCTACACCAGAGGCAAGAGAGTTGATAGTCATCTTGTTGCCTGAGAATTCCACATTGGCCACTTCAGAAGTATTGAAATATTTCATTTCACCTGACTTGAGGAGCACATTCATCTGGTTTACACCGAGATTAAGAATAGTGCCGCCGGTCACGGGGACGTCGGGGGTAGGAGTTTCGCCATCAGCGCTTATTTCTACCGAGTAGACATACATACCACCTGTAGCAGCGATCGTAACGTCGCCGTCAGCGGTAACGGTACCTACGTTTGTCTGGTCGTCAAGCGAAGTTGCGTTGAATGAACCTGACACGGGGGTAAGGTTTGTAACGTTCAGGCCGCGGGCAGTGTCCTTGCTTGAAGTCTTGCACTTAACGGTGACCGAGGTGCCGGCCGTAAGGTTCGGGATAATTATCGCAGCATTAGCCTTGTTGAGGGAGATACGTTTACCCTTGATATCGCAGCGGATAGCGTCGGCCGAAGGAGCGGTGAAGTTGAGCCCGGCAGTGGTCTCGAGTTCAGCACCGTTGGCGATCAGGGGCGAATTAGTAAATGTAGTTATGTTTTTGTAACGATCGTTGGATGAGGATGATTCGTGCTCCCAGTTGGTAACATCGGCGCCGAGATTGGCGACATCGTTGGCTGAAAAAGCGGCGAAGCTCCAGCTCTTCTGAGCCATTGCACCGGTAGAGCAAGCGATAGCGATAAGAGCGGCTATCATGCAGGGAAAAAACTTCTTCACGGCATCAGTGTTTTACAAATTTTACAATCTGGTTGCCTGCGCGGAGCAGGTACACATCGGGTTGCACACCGGAGAGGTCGAGGGTGCACTCATCGTCAGCGCTTGTGGCGGCAGTCACGAGGCGTCCGCGGATGTCAAACACCTGGATTGTTGTTCCGGGAGCGATACCTTTTACTACAATGGTCTCCCCTACAGTCACGGAGAGCTTAGAGAACGTGAGTTGGCCGATGCCGGTAATATCGTTAAAGTTTAACACTGCGTCACCCATATCGTGGCGGGAAGAAGAGTTGTCGCCATAAGAGATGATGACGTCGTCACCATCAAACGACAGACTTGCTACAGCCTTTTCAACTTGCTGTCCGTTTACAGTCAGCACGGCATCGGCCATAGCTGAGCCGCATGAGAGAGCCAGACAAGCAATTGCTAATAATTTCTTTTTCACAGGTTATAAATTGATTAAGGTATTATTTCTTTTTGATAGTCACGGTGCATGGATTGAGGCGGTCGTTATGCCATTGGTTAAGATATTTCATCCATGCCGGGGCATCTTTAAATCCGTCGGGCTCGCGCACTGAAGCCATATTGACGCCGTAAGAGATATTGCCTTGACGATCAGGGCGAAGGAAAGTCAGGTAATTGTCAGTATCTTCGGTGACACCATTGAGGTATTTCGGGTCAACTGAGACGCCGAGGCCAACCCATTCCACGAGGTCAGCATATTTCTTTTCAGGCACATTGCTGCCCCAGCAAGCCGCGAGGCCTGAGGTGGCAACGAAGCCCTCGTTATCACTTTCCATTTTCTGAACTCCGGTGGCATAGACGTCCTCGGGAGTGGTGCCTATGATATTGATATCCACGTCGTAGTCACGATGCCCGGCCCAGAGGGTGTAACGTTGGGTCATCTCGTGGCGCTTGCCGTTGTAGATCCAGCCGTGATCAGTAACCTCAACGATAGAGCGCACCGAGCCACTGACCACAACTCGCTGGCCGCGAGAGGCGACAGTGTCAATATAGCAGGTGGCATGGTTCTGATAGCCGCGGAACGAACCTGCAGCCACTGACTTTCCGGCCCAAAGGATATCGTGGCCGTAACCCTCGGCGAGCTGCTCGGGGGTGGTGTAGAAACCGGTGACGTCGAGCTCGAGCTGGAGCTTGTTTTTGCCATAAATGTCGATGCTCTGGCGATTATCCATATATATACGTATGGCATTGTAGAAGCCTTCCATCACGGCGCCGTGGCCGTAGATCGAATTATACATAATGCGGGTGTCAGCATCGCCGGGAAATTCTATAGCCACGATCTTGGGATATTTCTTTTTTTCGTCGCGGAGCTTGATGTAGGCGTAAGTCTGCGGCTCGAAAGTCTTCATCGTGCCCTCGTCAGAGAGAGTAACTTCGGCGGTAGCAGCTGATTTTGGAGCGACGTCAGTCACCCAGACGAGTTCTTCGGGCACGCCATCTTTATTAAGGTCATCGAGCTGGCATGCTACTTCCTTACCGTCAATGACTACGGTGGCGGAAGCGACATTCATTCCGCGTACAACTTCAGCGAGGTTAACAGTCACGGGCACTGCCTCGCGTGGAGTATTACCGGGATTATTGACTGTAACTTCAAGAGTAGTTGTAGCGGCCATGGCTGAGGTAGCCATAGCAGCGATTACTGAGGTGATAAAGAATTTTTTCATGGTAATATCTGGTGTCAGAAACTGCGAAGCCATGCAAGAAGCTCGTCAGTGAAAAGATTGTGATATCGGAATGATGTTCGCATACCCCAGCCGTGCCCTCCGGTCGGATAGATGTGGAGCGATGCGGGTATGGAATTATCGATGAGAGCCTCGTAATAGTTAATAGAGTTGAGGGGAGGAACTACAGTGTCGTCATTACTGAGGACGACGAAAGCCCGGGGCGTCAGCGAATCCACTTGCAGCTCGTTGCTGTAAAGAGCCTCCAGTTCGGCAGATGGATTTTTACCAAGGAGGTTTTTGCGGCTACCGGGATGAGTAAGGGTGCTGTCCATTGTGATTACAGGATACAGAAGCACCTGAAATGCAGGGCGATCAGCCTTGTCACCATGAGTGGCGACAGTGGAAGCAAGATGGCCACCGGCCGACGAGCCCACGATGCCGAGGCTATCGGCTGAGAAACCCCATTCTGAGGCGTGGCTGCGCATCAGCTTCATAGCTTTTCTGACGGTATCGGCAGGCTTGGCGTATTCACCCTTTGGCATCGGATAGGCTAACACACCGGCCGTAATGCCATTATCGGCCAGCCATTGAGCTATCTGGGTGCCCTCATGCTCCATAGCGAGGTGAGAATAGCCGCCACCCGGAAGGATAAGAACAGCTTTGCCATCAGCAGCCGGGGTTTGCGTCAAAAATACAATAAGCTGATTGCCGTCAACATCCATATTCACAGTCGAAGCCGATAGTGAAAAAGCCATAAATAGAGAGACGAGAGATATAATTAACTTATTCATAATTAGTTACTATTGATGCACGATGTTTAAAACAGCAAGCGCAAACTTTTCCGCTACAAAATTACATAAATAGTTTGAAAAAACAATAACTTATTCAAGTTTCATGTGTAATAATCTTTAAGAAACCTTAATGCCCGGGCTTCCGCTGACGGGAGGCCCGGGCATTTTGTAGCTCGGAGGGGAATCGAACCCCTATCTAACCTTTAGGAGAGGCTTGTTCTATCCATTGAACTACCAAGCCATGAGTTTTTGCAGTGCAAAGTTAGCTATTATTTGTCAATTACGCAAATATCTGACGAAGCGGTATCGCACTCCGCTGCGTGGATCAGTGAATATCTCGGAGCTCTCGACCTGATGCCATACTTCTGGATTAATTACCGGGAAGAAGGTATCAGCATCCTCAGCCTCAGCATCTATCTCGGTGATTAGCAGCTCGTCAGCTATAGGCATCGCTTGTCGGTAAATTTCGCCGCCACCTATGATGTATAGATTGTCGTCATCGGTCGCAAGGCTGATAGCTTCAGTAAGGGAGTGTGCGGTCGTGATTCCTTCACGGGAGTAACCGGCATTGCGGGTTATGACGATGTTGCTACGGTCAGGGAGCGGCCCCTTGGGAAACGATTCAAAGGTCTTGCGCCCCATAATTATGGTATGGCCAGTGGTCAAGGTCTTAAATCGCTTAAGGTCAGCGGATATATGGTAGAGAAGATCGCCGTTACGGCCAATAGCTCCACCGTGAGCCACGGCCACTATAATACTGATTGTCATACTGATACGGTGGCTTTAATATGGGGAAGGGGATCGTAATCCTCAAGGGTGAAATCCTCAAACGTGAAGTCGTTGATGTCCGTTACCGCCGGATTGAGCTTCATCTTAGGCAGGTGGCGGGGAGTGCGTGAAAGTTGCTCCTTAACTTGCTCAAAATGATTATTGTAAATATGGGCATCGCCCAAAGTATGGACAAATTCGCCCGGTTTCAACCCCGTCACCTGCGCCACCATCATGAGCAGCAGCGCATAAGAAGCGATATTGAACGGTACGCCTAAGAAAGAGTCGGCGCTGCGCTGATAGAGCTGTAACGACAGCCTGCCGTCGGCTACATAAAATTGAAACAGCAGATGGCAGGGAGGCAGGTGCATCGATGGAAGGTCGGCTACATTCCAGGCGCTGACGATCATGCGGCGCGAGTCGGGAGTGTTCTTAATCTGGTCAATCACTTCGCGGATCTGATCAATATGGCCTCCGGCATAGTCAGGCCACGAGCGCCACTGATAGCCGTAGATATGCCCCAAGTCGCCATCCGGACCTGCCCATTCGTTCCAGATCCTCACGCCATGCTCTTGAAGGTAGTGCACATTAGTGTCACCGCGGAGAAACCACAGCAGCTCATAGATTATCGACTTGAGGTGAAGCTTTTTAGTGGTGAGTAGCGGGAAACCGTCTTCGAGGTTGAAGCGCATCTGGTAGCCAAACACTGAGCGGGTACCCGTCCCGGTGCGATCCGATTTGTCGGTACCATGCTCCATGATATGCCGTAGCAGGTCAAGATATGTTTTCATTTTGAGTGACGATAAAAAAATAAGTTGGTAAAATTTTCGTAATGTTATTTGTGAAGATTTGCTTTTGAACAAGCATGAGTTTAGCGAGCTAAATGATTGTTTGGAAAAAGTGAAGATTCAGAAATAACATAGAAAAGTTTACCAAGTTATTTTTTAATCGTCACTTAGTTGGTATTTTTGATGAAGTTGAGGAGGTGACGCTCTGAGGCTTTTCGGGTGAGGTGACAGAGCTTGTTACAGCACCGTCAATGCTTTGCAGCAGTGGATATTGCAGCCGGTGACGCAGATAGGTGTATTTTATGGCATCATTGGGACAGCCGGGGAGGCAGTCGAAACACACTACACACCGCGAGGCATCGACCGTGTGAGCCGTCACGTCAATGCACGAGGCCTTACAGGCCTGCTCGCAGCGGCGACACTGAATACATTTGTCGGGATTGATCTCAATATGGAATATCGAATTGCGTGACACAAAGCTAAGCGTTGTGCCCACGGGGCATATCGCGTTGCAGAACGTACGGCCGTTGCGCGCTGCCATATACCATATTATAGTCACGGTGATGATAGATACTATAGCGCCTATCGCAGTTGATGCTGAGACTATTACCTGCGAGGAGCTCCATATCCCGGTGCGGAATCCGGCCGCTGAAGCAGCATCGATAAGGTATCCCCAAGAGGGCTTAATGATTGAGGCGCAGAAGCGCTCATAGATGGTGAATGGATCGAGAAGGAAGATCAGCAGCGTGGTACCACATACGAGCGACACAAACGTCACTCCCAGTGTCACATATCGCAACATATTGAGCGGGCGTGAATAGTGGTAGGCCCTCTTGGTGGCATTACGCCCAAGGCGCGGAATGCGGGCGGCCACGTCCTGCACTGTGCCAATGGGGCAGAGGCTCGAGCAATATATACGGCCGAAAATCAGAGTCACCAGCAGCCAGGAGATGAATATGGTCAGCGAGAATGTCATGGCCGCCGGGACGAGCTGCACCTTGCAGAGGATATCGGCAACAGGCTGAAACTTCATTCCGTAGCCGGCAAGCCCCCCTGTGATAAGAGCCAGCACAAGGATTTCTACGGCTATGCGGAATGTTCTCAGCAACTTGCCCATGGCGGTCAGGAGTTGTGGCATATAAGCGCGGTGGCCATGGCGGCAATACCTTCGCCGCGACCGGTGAAGCCGAGGTGCTCGGTAGTGGTGGCTTTCACTGACACCCGGCCTGCCTCGAGTTTAAGGTCGGCAGCCACATTTTCTATCATCTGAGGTATAAAGGTGAGCAACTTGGGGCGCTGGGCGATAATTGTTACATCAACGTTCGAAATGCTGAATCCGCCATTGTCGAGCAGGTCAACCACAGCCCGGAGCAGCCGTCGCGAGTCAGCACCCTTGTAAGCATCATCGGTGTCAGGAAAATGGTAGCCGATATCTCTCATTGCGGCCGCTCCGAGCAGCGCGTCACACAGCGCATGGAGCGCCACATCAGCGTCGCTATGCCCGAGAAGCCCCTTTTCGTAAGGCACTTTCACGCCACACAATATCAGGTCACGCCCCTCGGTGAGGCGGTGCACATCATATCCGAGTCCGGTGCGGAAGTCTGTCATAGAGCTAATTATCTACGTCCGAAGATGTCGCGAAGTCCGTCGAGGTCAAATGTCAGCGTGAAGCGGAGGGTCTGGTCGAGCGGAGAAGTCTGGGCGGTGGCAAGCATATAGGATGCGTCAAGGCGGAGCACGTTGAGCGCAAAACCGGCTCCAAGGCCGAAATACTGGAGGTTGCCCTTCGAAGCATCCTGATAGAAATACCCGGCGCGGAGGAAGAACTGCTGGTTGTAGCTATATTCTGCTCCTAATGACCATGTTATTTCTTTGAGCTCTTCTTTGAATCCGCCGGGCGCATCAGTGAACGACTTGAAAATGCCGGTGAAGGGCGACATATTCTGCCAGTTGTCATACGCCTCAACATAAGCTATTTCGCCCTCAGTATCATCAGCAAAGTCCTGACGGCGTGGCATTGACGGCACAAGTAGCTTATTGAGGTCAAGGTTGAGCGACAAGTTGTGGTAATCAGCCAGAGGAAAGGTGAACGATGTACCGAGTCGGAAGTTTGTAGGCAGGAAGGCAGGATTATCGCCGTGATTGTAAGCCACTTTAGTACCGATATTTGAGATATCCCAACCCCATGACCACTGACACTCATTGCGCCCGATGATAGGGTAGGTGGTGTAATATCCTGATATGTCGGCCGAGAAGGCTGACGCTCCCGAGCCTTGATCCGATTCGCTCTCCGAGAATCCGAGGTCAGAATAGATGTAGCGAAACACGATACCCATCGAGAATTTCTCTGACAGCTTGCGTGAGTAGCCAACATCGATCGACATTTCGTAAGGGTTAATCGTCTGGCCGCCACCGGTATCTCCAGGGGGTGTGGTGCTTACCTCGCCGAGCGAGAAGTAGCGCAGCGAAGCCGAGATAGCCTGATTATCATCCTGGCCGAGCTTGAAGTAGCCCGACACGTTGGCAAGGAAGATATCGTTGACAAGTTTGCGCAACCAAGGGGTATAGCTCAGCGATACCGCACTCTTGCTATAAGCAAAAGCATACTTTGACGGATTCCAGAATTGCGAGTTGGCATCCGGTTCGGTGGCCGCACCGAGGTCACCCATGGAGGCACCGCGAGCGTCAGGCGCGATACCAAGAGAGTTCACACCCGTCTGTATAGGATTGAAATCGTCCTTCTGGGCAAAAGCTACCATAGGCATCAAGCCAAGGACGAAACTTAAAACCAATATTTTTGCTAACTTCTTCATAGACATAGTTTATATCTATATTAACTCAAATTTTCCCGAATTATTGTAAATCACCATCCCGAAATTTCCCCTTCAATACAAAATGCTATTCTCAGAGGCCGCAACAAAACTAATTCAGGCTCTCCTGCCAAAAACTAAAAACTAAAAACTAAAAACTAAAAACTACCAAGTATAATCCTTCAGCTTGACATACCTCACCCAGTTAGGGTCGCGCTCCTCCTCAGGCACCTTCATCTGATCCATCATCTTATACATCAACTTTATCGAATCAGGCACAATACGGCGACGACGAGCGCGGCGCTTCATCTTTTTCTCATTATCCCCATTATTCTCATCCTCCGGAACATTCTCATCCTCCACTCGGCGAGGTTGACGAGCCTTCCGTGAGCGTTCGATAGCCTTCAGCAAATCCTCACGAATAAACACGAAGATTTTCCACTCCATCTTCGAAGTGATAAATTCCATCTCGTCACCACCAGTCACGAAAGCAAACACTGCAGAACACAGATTGTAAGCCATATCCGAATCGAAAGCCGACTGTATTCTGTCGATAATTTCCTGATAATAGGCCTCCGAAACAGCTTTTTCAAAGTCTCTCATAATGTAACTTGTTTTTTTCAACAAAATTACACATCCCCGACCCTCTCCGATGACCATAATGGCATAACGTAGTTTCAAGTTTTTAGTTTTTAGTTTTTAGATTTTTAGGGCATATGACCGGAAAGGACCTCTTTAGGCGCAACACAATGACAGCCCATGGCTCATAAAATCACCCTTACTACCATTGTGTTGAGAGTGTTGCAAAACTAATATCAGGCCCGGAGGACTGTCATTGTCTTTACGTAGCTTGCGGAGGGTGGGTGGACTGACACATAGATAGTTGAGCCTTACATTGATTTTCAGAAACACTACGCTTGATAAAAAAAGAAGTCCCACGGACAATCGCTGCCATGAGACTTCGCTTTACGTGCGCATGAAGGGACTCGAACCCCCACGTCCTGAGACATTAGATCCTAAGTCTAACGCGGCTACCAATTACGCCACATGCGCTCGGGTTTTGATGCCGCAAAGTTACTAAAAATTTTTTATCCACCAAAAAAAATTATTTTCTCCGATAGATATACCGCGCAAGACCGAAGATATAGCGCCGGAATCCGGGCCGGTAAGCAAGCACCCGGTCAAACCAGCCGATATGTTGACCGATGATTTTCACCACCATGCCTACGTAGATCATCGCGAAAAGCGTGCCCGGGCCTATGATGTTCCACGCCCAGCGCCCGAAAAACAGGTAACTGCTCACCACAGCGAGCACCACAAGCATAGTATCAACATATATCTTTACGCGAGGAAACGGCCTATGACTCAGGCGACTGATAGCGACGGTGATACCCTCGCCGGGCATCGTTACCGATCCGCACCTTACCTCAAATGCTATCCCTATACCCATCACCGTGCATCCGGCCAGCTGGGTGAGCAGGCATGACAACGTAGTGTCACACACAATCGCCGATGTCACCACCATATTTATGTCTATCATCCAGCCGAAAATAAAGCCGATAAGCAACTGAAACAACTGCACCGGCTCAAATCGCCTGCGCAGCAGCAAGATCTGCATCCCTACGAGTAGAAAATTCATCACGATAGTGTAGCCGCCTACAGTCATCGCCGGAACCAGCCCTTCTGCCCCCGCAAGCGAAAACGATAGCGGCAGCGAGGAGATTACGCTGCTGCCAAGGTCAGACTTGATACACAGCACCACACCTAATGTCATCAAATACAGCGAACAAAGCAGCATCACGTGCTGCCATGCAAATCCCACTACACGATCCTTTAACGTTAATGATAATTGAAAACTCATACCTAAAATTACTTTTTTCGGGCTGCAAAATTACAAAATTTTCACTAATTGGCATTCCGCCCTTGGAAAATCAAAAAAATCTCCTTACCTTTGCACCCGATTAAACAATACAAATCACATTCTTAATTAACTTTTTTAATGGCAACAAAAATCAGACTGCAACGTCATGGTCGCAAAAACTATGCGTTCTATCCTATTGTAATCGCCGATAGCAGGGCACCACGTGATGGTAAATTTATTGAAAGGATAGGTTCTTATAATCCGAACACTAATCCTGCTACAGTAACTTTAGACTTCGACCGTGCTTTGTATTGGCTTAACGTTGGCGCTCAGCCCACTGACACCGTCCGCACTATCCTCTCTAACGAGGGCGTTCTCCTGATGAAACATCTTCAGGGTGGCGTGAAGAAGGGCGCTTTTGACGAAGCTGAGGCTAAGCGTCGCTTTGATGCTTGGAAAGCCGCTAAGCAACAGAGCGTTGATAAGCTCCGCGCTTCTATGGCCGACAAGAAAGAGCTCGATGCCAAAAACCGTCTCGAGGCTGAAAAAGCTAAGAATCAGGCTAAGGCTGAAGAAGTGGCTAAGAAAAAAGCTGAACTCGCTGCCGCTGCTGCAGAAGCTGCTGCCGCCGCTGCCGCTGAAGAAGCTCCCGCCGCTGAAGAAGCTCCTGCCGAATAATCGGGACTATCTTCTAAATCTCTACCAAGGACGTATTTCCTCACTTCATAATGAGCGGGATATGTCCTTGTTTGCTTTAAGTGACGATTAAATTCTACACATTATATATTATATGTCAAAGATCGGATCTAAAATGACTCCCGAAGGCCGCAAGGCCGTGCTGCTCGGCAGCGGTGAGCTCGGAAAGGAAGTGGCTATCGAACTTCAGCGTATGGGCGTTGAGGTAGTTGCCTGTGATAAATATGACAACGCTCCGGCCATGCAGGTGGCTGACCGCCGCTACGTCTTCAATATGCTTGACGGCACCCGCATGAAGGAGATTCTCCATCAGGAGCGCCCCTCGCATATTATCCCCGAAATCGAGGCTATCGCCACTCCCACCCTCGTCGAGCTCGAAAAAGAGGGATTCAACGTTACTCCCACTGCCTCAGCGGCTTTCCTTACAATGAACCGCGAAGGCATCCGCCGTCTGGCTGCCGAGAAGCTCGGATTGACCACCTCTCCTTATCGCTTCGCATCCACCCGCGAAGAGTTTGACAAGGCTGTAAATGAAGTGGGTATCCCTTGCGTGGTTAAGCCCGTAATGAGCTCAAGCGGCCACGGCCAAAGCGTCATCAAGACTCCCCAGGATATCGATCGCGCATGGACCATCGCCCAGGAGGGTGGTCGCGCCGGCGCTGGCCGCGTCATCGTAGAGGGATTCGTGGATTTCGATTACGAGATCACACTCCTCACCGTAAGATCCGTATCAGGCACTACTTTCTGCGAACCTATCGGCCATATCCAGATCGATGGCGACTACCGCTATTCATGGCAGCCCCAGCCAATGTCGGCCGAAGCCCTCGAAAGCGCACGCCACATCGCCGCTGCCATCACCGAAGCTCTCGGTGGCTACGGCATCTTCGGCGTCGAGCTCTTCGTCAAAGGCGATCAGGTGATATTCAGCGAAGTATCACCCCGCCCCCACGACACCGGCATGGTGACCATGATCTCCCAGGATCTCAGCGAATTTGCCCTCCACGCCCGCGCACTCCTCGGCCTCCCCGTGCCGTCAATCCGCTTCTATGGCCCATCGGCCTCACGTGCCGTGGTAGTCGAAGGCGATACTGACTGCATCGTAATGGACAACCTCGACAAGGTCCTCGAAGAGGAAGGCGTACAGATGCGCATCTTCGGCAAACCCGAAATCCGAGGCCACCGCCGTATGGGCGTAATCCTCGCCACTGCCGACACCGTCGACGAAGCCCGCGCCAAAGCCGAACGAGCCTACAACAAGCTCAACGTCACCGTAAAATAACCTCCCCTCCTACCCTGTCATCAAAGGCACGCCCTTCATCAGGTGCGTGCCTTCATATTATACTTACATACCGATTGTAGTTTACTGATTAGTAAGCATTAAAAAAAATATCTTCTGAACTTTTATATTATTTATGGATCGTCACTAAAGTTGGGTGATATCGGTTTCTGATAGTCCGGTATCCTCTGCTATTTCTTTGGTGGAAAAGCCTCTCTGCTTCATTTTGCGAGCTATCTCAAAGGCCTTCTTTTTTTCGCCTTCGGCGAGTCCTTCGGCGCGACCTTCGGCGCGACCTTCAGCGCGACCCTCGGCGCGGCCTTTGATTATACCTTTTTCCTCGGCTGATTTTACGGTGTTGTTGTAGTCACGCATTATTTTCAGCGAGGTCTCGTAGGCCATACGATCCTCAGCCGAGAAGCGGGCAATCTCTGCTTCATGAAAGAATTTTTCGAATATCTTGTCTCGTAACGCCGCTGGTTTTTCATCCAGAAGTGCCAGATTCTTAATGACATACAGCCAGCAATCAGCATACCCTTTAAGGTCATCCACTTCCTTGCTGAACTTCGGCATCTCAAGATATACATAGGTCAACTTGTCGAAGAAGATTTTATGGGTATTGACATCGGTGAGTTGAACAACGTGCTTATATTCAGGGTCTCCTATATAGTCATCCATCTTAAAGTTCAGGAATGCTATGGTGTAGATGCGGGGCAACTGATAGTCCCACTCACCTCGTTTTGCCGCTGCCTGCATCGGAAATGACGAATAATATATGGTGCGATCCATGAAATATCGTTGATAAGCATTCTGCATCTCCACTATGATATGCGATCCGTCAGAGGTTTCGCAATACAGGTCGTAGACTGCCTTGCGGTCATCCGGTGTTTTGCCGAATACCTCGGTATTGTTATACGAAATATCGACGATCGGAGGCTCGCAGTAGAGTATCGAGTTAAGGAATTCGATCAGAAATTCCTTGTGGGCCGGGGTTCCAAACAGCAGCTTGAAGCCAAAATCAGTAAACGGATTGACATATCTTTCAGTGCACATATTCAAGACGATTTAATTACGCAAATATACACATTATTCTAATACAGTCATGCAGTCATCTTGAAAACTTTTTCAGTTAGAATTGCGTTTTAATTTTGCAAAATAGAAATTTTTATTATCTTTGTAAATACGATTACGCTCATGGCTCAGCGTGGCTGATAGTGCGAAAGCACTAACACTTGATAATGGTCACGCCCACCCTTGAGTTTTTTTTATTATCATATAATGGCAAAAGAATTATATCACATTATTCTAATAAAGTTAAAATTGATTATAAATGAATCCCCCTCGGATGTATGTTCGAGAGGGATTAGAATCATTATGTATAGAACATTGTTTATTTAATTAACAGTTTCTGTGAGCTTCCGTCATTATATATAATAATATTAATGCCTTTAGACATCTTATTATTTGGAATTCCATTTATATCATATATATTGACGACCTCTCTTTCCGAATTAACAGAAATCTCATTAATTCCGGATGATCCGTATTCTTTAATTTCTTTGAAATTTTTCCATGGCGCCGTAGTCAAATATTTATCACGCGAGCCACTTGGTACAAATAATGTTGCGTCCCAATAGTTTGTACCATCGAAGGATTCACACTCATTGTTCCCATCAACAACAATGGGTGGTTCGATGCTTAAACAATGCCATTCTAATAATTTGTAATCATTACAAAAAGCTGAATGAGCAATTTTGGTAACTGTATATGGGATAATCACCTCCATTAAATGCGTGGCATTACCGAAAGATTGAAATCCGACAAATTCCAAACCAAAAGGAATCCCCATAGTTTGTAAAACACTATTTTTGTAATCATTGTTATTCATTCGACTCAACTCGTCGAAGCCAAAGTCAAAAATCATTCCGTCTTTATCCAAAGTCGCCATACTGGCATCAAATTTATATAAGTTAGGCATATTACATAGTGCAAAATTAAAGTCTATCTGATTGATTTTACCCGTCATTTGCAACGTTCCTATTTTAGACAGGTCTTTATCTTGTAACAATTTTTGCAATGTACCACTTTCAGAACAATTCACCATTTCGCTAGTCAGACTACTATGAGAAACGGCAATTGCCTCAATTACATGTTCGGAGTAATTGTCCGCGATAATTTCGCATTTTATAAAGTAACCCATCAATGGATTGGTAATACCATCTTCGTAAACATATGATTGACCTATTTTCTGGTCATCTAAGAATAAGTGGTAATTCGCATCTGCACGGTCTGCTCGCAAATAAATTGTATATTCTTTTCCAATGCAAGTATTTATGCTTGTGTCCTTATCATAAGTATAAAAATTGCTTCCATCTCTAACAGTAATCGAATTATTGTTAGTTTTTAGATTGATCGAACACTTGGCATTGGGATTTAAGACTGAACATTGATTATTACCACCCCATCCGGGTACAACCACCCACTGTGCATCTGGATCAAATTTTGATCTACAGACAGCTTTAAGTATGTAATCAGACATAATAGGCACCGTGAAAACGGCATTATAAAAATCCTCCTGCCTAACAACCTGTAATATATTTCCATTACTTGTAGTTAGTGCGCAACCAATTTCGTAATCATTTGCATTCCTACATCTATAAGAAAGGTTTTTCAAAAAAATTTCAAACGGGACATTCTGTTTTACTTCATCGACGTAAATTTTTAATCCGGCATCAGCTGCGTTTGAGCTGATATAGACCATTGAGGGTATTTCCGATTCGGATTCTTCGGGTTGAAAACCGATAATCATCCTATGGCTATTTGGGTATGATGAAACATTATTATCATCAGGCAATATGGCAGTCAATGCATAATATCCGTTCCCAATTCCGTTCCATCCAAAATTGAAATGAAACATCTCATTCATATCATATCCATCGCAAACAAACATATGCCCTTGAAATGTCTCATTGTTGTCTGCTGAGTAAATTATAGGGCGGTTTGAATCTATTTCATTACGAATCATTCCTGTCCATTCGTCATAAGTATAATAGGGCAGGTAATTTTCTCCTTTGATTGTCATATACCACTCGAGTTGTCTACACATCGGATGATAGCGAAAGATATTTTGCAAAGCAGAAACACAAAACATTGTTCCATAGGCACCTGACTCATACAAACCATAATTTGTATCTACACTTATTCCGGCATCAGACATTAACGCTGCAACCGCATCAATCTGTGATTCAGACTCTCTTCCGGAATATTCATAAAGCATATTATCCCAGTCGAAAGTTGTATTAAAGTCATAATCCACCTGAATCAAATCTGCCCCCCAGTGCCAAGTACCAAAACTTGCCGGAGGCCAATTATGATATTTCATAGCTATTGCCATAGCGGTAGCTGTGCATCCTGTTAAAGTACATACTTCGTCAATTTTAGGACATTTTGTGTTATATGGATGGCCTTGTCCCCAATTTGGAGTATTTAGAATAAGGCCTCCGGCTGAGGGGTCGTCATTTTTTTGCCGAAATGTATCGTTTGTTGTATCTGATGAGATTGAAGCAATCTGTTTCTCATACTCATTTAACAGAAAGGATAGTTGCGGTGGCAAGTTATTGTAATCGAAATAACCATTGTCGGAATAGCCGAGGATTTTCTTGGCTCGTGTATCACCAGAGATAATTACGAAGCCAGCGTTGTCATCGGCGTTAAAGATGTAGTAGGGTTGTGGCTCTGATTGATTTTCAGCAGAGCGAGAGTCTTGAACTGCTCGGCGAGGTACTCTCTTGACCTTTGAGTTTGAGCCGGAGTTGAAGAACTCGGATGCGATAAATTGAGCCTCTTCGGGTGTTACTTGGCGGGCATTCGCCGCGAATGTCGTGAAGATCAGCAGAAAAGAGATTAAACGACGCATGGTGTTAGCGGAGCCTCGGTCTTCCTCTCGTTGGCGATAATGGTTAGGTATGAAAAAGCGTAGGAATCTGTATCTGTTACCGTCCTACCATTTGAGGCTTCTCGCATTGCCCATTTCCTGTCGGACGGCAACTGAAGAAGCCCTACGCTGTATATGCAACAATAGCGTTCGGCTATACCTTTCCCATGGCACTCTGCCGAAAACCTGATATTACATATCCACGGGCATCTACCGTTGCACAATCCTTGACAGGAAAAGAAATTTTGCGAGAATTTCAAATGGTCAAGAATCAGCGCGGATAAACGCTTTTCGTTATGTCTGCCGACCCACCCACATTGCCCTTGACCGGGCTTCTGCGATGCGGTCTGAGACCGCAAAGTAAGTAAAAAAAATTTACATGCACAATAGACACATTATTATATACATTATTCTAATAACGTCAAAAAAGCGGGGATAGATTTGGAGTTGTGCGGGGGGAGTAGTAATTTTGGGGAAAATTTTAGGAAATGCTCAAGATTTCATACAAGACCTTATTTCTGAACGTACGTGACTACTTGATGATCGTGCTTGGCACGATGATGTATGCCTTTGGTTTTTCGGCGTTTATCCTGCCGGAGAAGGTAGTGGTAGGAGGTGTGACAGGTATCGGCTCGATAATCTACTTCCTGACGGGAGTGCCTTATGCAATCGGTGCGGCTCAGTTCGGTATAAATTTTATATTGCTGATATTGGCATGGCGGCTTGTGGGGCATGATTTTGTGTTCCGGACGATATTCGGAGTAATTTGCATCACATTTTTTCTGTCGATATTCCCGCCACTGTTTACTGAGTCGTTTATGCCTGACCAGCCTATTCTCAACATTGTAATAGGCTCAATCATAGGGGGTATCGGTATGGGATTTATCTTTACACATAATGGGTCGACGGGTGGCACGGATATCATAGCGGCGATGGTGTCAAAGCACACGAATGTCACTATCGGGCGTACGATGCTGTATGTCGACTTCGTGATAATCTCATCAAGCTATCTGATATTCCATCAGTTGCAGTCAGTGGTCTATGGCTTTATGGTGCTTTTCCTGATGACGTATATCATAGATATGATTATCAATACTAACCGCCAGGCGGTCCAGTTCACTATCTTTTCAAAGCACTGGGAGCGTATCGCCACTGCCATCAACAACCATGCTCACCGCGGGTGCACTGTACTGAGCGGCATGGGCTGGTACACGAA
Source organism: Lachnoclostridium sp. (assembly GCA_023667185.1). Taxonomy (GTDB): domain Bacteria; phylum Bacteroidota; class Bacteroidia; order Bacteroidales; family Muribaculaceae; genus Duncaniella. Next base: position 764,637 of record JAMPAP010000001.1, on the reverse strand, counting down.
GCATGATGTGAAGATATTGCTTGTGGTATGTCGCAAAATAGAGTCAGTCACCATATTCCGTATCATCAAGGCTATCGATCCCGATGCCTTCATCACTCAGGGCAATGTCAACGGCGTCTATGGGCAGGGATTTGACCAAATAAAACTGAAGATGAATGAGGATCTGTCACGCCAGCTCGTTTCGGAAGAGGCTGATGAACAATCCGGCGCCCTTAAATGTTAATAGTACATCAAGACTTGAGTTCAACTATTTATTTATGAAGATAAGGAAGATTGGATTGTTAATGGTGTTAACAGCTTTAAATCCCTTGGGCTCAATAGCTCAGGGGATTGCTGATATTGCCGATGCCCTTGAGGGTGTGCAGTGTGCCGATATGCAGGTGAAGTTGAGTGTGACTTTGCCGCAGAATGATGTAGACGTGGTATATGACATCAAAGCCCAAGCCACTGCCGCTGATAGTGACAAATACTCGCCTTGCGATTATCTTATAGAATGGGATCTCACGACGCCGTCAGGGATAGTCGAGGGATTTTCAGCCTATTATGATGGTCATCATTATCGTTATCGCGACGGCCGTCTGCAGGAATATCATGCTGAATGGGACTCGATACCCTTCATGGGGAAGGGGCGGATGGATGGCATACAGTCGCAGGCTCAGTTTACTGACTTGCTTCCACAGTTTATGGCACTCGAAATCAAGCAGACGCTCAATGACTCCACATATATTTATAGCAGCCCGGCGAAAACCACGTTTGACGGTAGGGAGGTGTTTCGGGTAGTGGCTACCCGCACCATTAACGACATGACCGCCATGGAGCGCACTTACTATTTCGACTGTGTGACCTTCTTGCCTCTGAGGGTGGACACCGAGAGCAATCCCGGCTCGATTACTGAGCAAACCATTCTGGCCAACTATACCTATACAGCGCCGCAGGGTCAGTGTCAGGCAATAACCGAGGAGCGCCTCATCGCCGCTTATCCTGATGCATTCACTAAATACCGCCAGAGTAATTTCCGCATCGAGAATCTCCCCGGCTCACTGCTTCCGGCCTTCTCGCTGCCTATGACCGACGGCTCAAGATACACTTACAGCCGGGGACAGCGCTTTGAGGCTCCGGCAATTATAACCATCCTTGATGCTTCGACAGGGTTCAGCCGCAACGTGGTGGATGAAGTAAGAAGAGGGGTGGCACAACTCCCCTATCAGCCGGTGGTTATCTGGGCTTTCACGGGCAATCATCGCGACGAAATCGAGGAGGTTATACCATCGCTGCTGCCGGCAGAGATGATGGTTACAAGTGCATCAGGGCTCGGTCGTGACTGCGGAGCAGCGTCGTATCCTGTTGTCATAATGGCAGATACGGCGGGGGTTGTAAAAAAAGTTATACTCGGACTCAACAAAGATATGGCTGAAGATGTTTTACAGAATATGGCACTGATAAACTAATAACTTAAACAACATAAAAACCTCAATTATGCAGACAGTATATTTCCAAAGCCAGCCCTGCCATACTTATGGCACGCTCCCCATTGTAGGTGAAATCGCTCCATGTTTTCAGCTGACAGGTCTGAACCTCAATGAGGTAAAATGTGATGACTACGCAGGTAAGCGCGTGGTGCTCAACATCTTCCCGAGCCTTGACACCGATGTATGCGCCCGTAGTGTAAGAAAGTTCAACGAAGAAGCCGCCGGCCTTGACAATACAGCCGTGATATGCGTATCGATGGACTTACCCTTTGCCATGTCGCGATTCTGCACCCTCGAAGGGATCAAGAACGTCACCCCTGCATCAGCCTTCCGCTCGCCGCTGTTCGCTCAGAAATATGGCGTACAGCTTGTGGATGGTCCTTTGGCCGGACTGCTTGCAAGAGCCGTGATCGTGCTTGACGAAAACCGCCGTGTGATTTATTGCGAACTCGTAGAAGAAATCACTAATGAGCCTAACTACGAAGCCGCAATCAGTGTACTGAAAGAGACTAAGTAATCATTAAGTGACGATAAAAAAATAACGGAATTATTCTTTTCAGCAATTCAATAGTCGCCGTCGCACACGAGCTGTCACAATCAGCTTTGTGCGGCGGTCGCTTCGTCTTCCACGATACGTCGGCTGACGAGATCCTCCATCTTCATCACCTCGTCGCGCAATCGTGCAGCCTCGATGAAGTCCATGCGCTTGGCCGCCTCAACCATCTCCGTGCGCCGCTTGGTGATAAGCCGCGAAAGATCGTCAGTGGACATATAGGGAATCACGGGATCGGCAGCAAGATCCACCGATGTGGTGTATTCCTGAGAGTAAGGTACACCGGCAGTCTTGGCCGAGGGAGAGGCTGTACCACGTCCTTGGATCTTTGAGCGTGACGACGATGCCGAAGCGGCTTCACTCTTGTCAATCCCAATAATCTTGTTGCGAGCTTTGATGATAGCCTGCGGTGTGATGCCATGAGCCTCGTTATAGGCCAACTGTATAGATCGGCGACGCGAAGTCTCGTCAATGGTCTGCTGCATGGAATCAGTGATCTTGTCGGCATACATTATGACGGTACCGTTAAGGTTACGCGCCGCACGACCTACGGTTTGGGTCAGAGAGCGATGGCTTCGTAGAAATCCCTCTTTGTCAGCATCGAGAATCGCCACAAGGGACACCTCCGGCAGATCAAGACCCTCGCGCAGCAGGTTAACACCGATTAGTACATCAAATGTGCCCGCACGAAGGTCATCAAGAATACGGATTCGGTCAAGCGTATCCACATCCGAGTGGATATAAGCCGCCTTGATACGGAGCTTGGTAAGATACTCATTAAGCTCCTCGGCCATACGCTTTGTCAAAGTGGTGACAAGCACTCGCTCGTCGCGCTCTATACGCTCATTGATCTCATTGAGAAGATCATCAATCTGGTTAAGAGACGGGCGCACCTCGATCAGCGGATCAAGAAGTCCGGTAGGACGTATCACCTGCTCTACTACCACGCCTTCACATCGCTCAAGCTCATAATCGGCCGGCGTAGCGCTGACGTAAAGCACCTGGGGGGTCAGCCGCTCAAACTCCTCAAACTTCAGCGGGCGGTTGTCAAGCGCGGCAGGAAGTCGGAAACCATATTCCACAAGATTCAGTTTGCGCGAAAGATCGCCGCCATACATGGCTCTTACCTGAGGAATAGTCACGTGGCTCTCATCGATGATCGTCAGAAAATCCTTCGGGAAATAGTCGAGCAAACAGAACGGGCGCTGACCCGGTTCACGGCCGTCGAAATACCGGCTATAGTTCTCAATGCCAGAGCAATGACCCACTTCGCGTATCATCTCTATATCGTAGCTCACTCGCTCAAGCAACCGCTTGGCCTCAAGTTCGCGCCCCTCTCTAAAGAGAAAGTCCACCTGTGCTCCCAGGTCAAGCTCTATCTGCGCAAGCGCACTACCCATCCTCGCCGGTGAAGTCACGAAAAGATTTGCCGGATAAATTTTAAATGAGTCATGCTCGCCGAGTGACGTATTATCCTCGCTATGAATGGTTTTTATTGATTCGATCTCATCTCCCCAGAAGGTTACGCGCACTGTGATTTCCTCGTAAGCGAGGCGTATATCCACCGTATCACCCTTGACGCGGAAATTGCCACGCGAGAGCTGAACCTCGTTGCGCGAATAAAGCGAGTTGACAAGGTCACGCAGAAACTTGTTGCGCGACACACGCTGCCCCTTACGGATATTGATCACATTCACCTCAAAATCCTCCGGATTCCCCATGCCATAAAGACATGATACTGAGGAAACTACAATCACATCCTTGCGCCCCGACATCAACGCCGAGGTAGTGGCCAGACGTAACTTCTCGATCTCATCATTAATCATGAGATCCTTCTCGATATATTTGTCGACAGAAGGGATGTAAGCCTCGGGCTGGTAATAATCGTAATATGACACGAAATACTGAACCGAGTTATCAGGAAAGAAACTCTTGAATTCACCGTAAAGCTGAGCCGCCAACGTCTTGTTATGGCTAAGGATAAGCGTAGGTTTGTTCACCCGCTCTATCACATTGGCCATTGTAAAGGTCTTGCCCGAACCGGTAACGCCAAGCAACGTCTGCGCCGGATTACCCTCGATAACCCCCTTGGCCAGCTGATCGATAGCCTGCGGCTGATCCCCTGTGGGACTATATGCTGATGATAATTTGAAATCCATAATCTGCAAAGATACACATAAACTGCGACAAAATAAACTGAAAAAACATCAAAAAAAACTTGCTTGACATAAAAAAAATGTCTACTTTTGCACAGCTGAAAAGCTACGGGGTGTAGCACAGTTGGCAGCGCGCCACGTTCGGGACGTGGAGGTCGGAAGTTCGAGTCTTCTCACCCCGACCCTTTTAGGGCAACAGGTTGTAACTTAATAGGTTACAACCTATTTCTTAAAATAGCCGGGACAAATTCGGAGGGTGGAATAACACGGTAGCAATAATTAAGGCTGCAAATTTTTGTGCTGAATTACGCGAAAAATGTCTTTCAGACGGTAGGTCATTCGTTTTCGAAACTGTTTTTAAGCTCAAGACAAGATAAATTTTATTCTTAGGGCAAAAAAAGCCACGTTTTTTTTCATAAGGGTATAGCGAGCTACACGACTGCCGGACATTCGTCAAAGATTCCGAATAGGCCAAGCAGGTGTCCCTATTTATTTTTTATGAATATCCCGAACTTTACCTTTCAATGCAAAATACCAATTTCAGGCGCGGAGCGCCGTCGTTGTCTTTAACCCCACGTTTACGTGGGGTTGGCTGATAATCAGATATTTGAGCCTCGGAGAGGCGATGTTGTGGTAATAACGATTATACATTTTTTGTTTCATAGGGTAAAGATGAGGATACTCATTTTATTTTTTAATGATTACTAAGATGTGTTGAGTCTGTGGCACTGCACGCACAGAATTAATCTTTATTAACAGTGGTGCGTCGGAATATTGCTCATTCGGTTGTTTAAATTTGTAACTGATAATCGAAAAGGTGTTATATGGGCAATAGATTAAGGATTGACTGCTTTTATGAGGAGCTTCCGGAAGGCGGGATGGCATTCCGCCGCGTGGATGATTTTTTCAGTGGTGTATATCATCCTCAATGGGAGAATGCCATGGAAGCTATCTTCGGGCGCATACGTTATAACTTGCATGATGGTAAGGAGATATATCGTTGCGCTGACCCCAATTGCGGTGGAAAAATATTCTTAGCCGGAGGAGAAAATAACCCGGATGATGGGAAAAGACATCCAAGGCTTCATTTCAAGCATGGCTCAGGGCAGCAGTCGCCGGAGTGCAGATACCGGCCGGACAAGAATATGTCAAAGGCTCAGGCGGAGCGGTTGGGACATGCTAATAAGGAGCAATCACCCATTCATTTTATCCTCAAACGATCGATAGCTGATGTCTTGGGACGAGAGTTCCCGGATGCGAGAATCGACATTGAGAAGCGTATCAAGGAGGGCGAGTCTCGTGGTCGCCAACCCGACATAAATATCAAATTCCCCGCTGATTCTGACTTTATGCCCGGCAAGGAAATCGACATTGAAGTTCAGGTGTCATACATTCTTATAGCGAGAGTAAAGGAGCGCAAGGAGGATCACAAGGCAGATGGCCGACCGATATTATGGATATTCGATAAATTTGATAAGGCTCTGTATCAATATGATATTATCGAGCGTAACGAGTTAAACGCATTCGTGCTTGACGACGAAGCCCGACTAATGTCGATCCGCGAAAATAAGTTGTATATCCATGTGTATTATCCTACATTTGAAATTGTCAACAATAAGGTTAGGATGATGCCGCAGCTAAACGATGAAATTATAAGTTTTGACTCACTTAAGCTTGATGAAGAGGCGTGTGAATTATACTACGTCCGGTCAAAAACCGAGCGTGAAGAGCTTGAGAATAAGGCAATCGAACTACTAAGACTGCGCGAAATCGAGGAAGCAGAGCGGAAGCAAATCTCTGAAGTTGAAGCTAATGACTCTCTTCACCAGGAGGTAAATCTTGATGAGTATTGGAATCAGTGTCAGCAGTTTCAGGAAAAGGTTGATACTCTTTCGGAAGAGGCATTGTCAAGCTCTGATGCCATATTTGTAGCTGACTTCGCTGACAATAATGATGAAAGCAGAGATTATCTATTCAGTAAATTCTGTGAGATTCTCAGGTCGAATAAAGATGACATCATGATTTTTGGTACCGCATTGAATTTATTATCCCGCATGGATGCATCAAGACTTCGCAAGGCCATGGCAACAGTCCGCCCAATTGTTAATGATCTGATCTATAGATGGGCTACCTCATCTGACAATAGGACTTCACCATTAATACTCATCAGGAATCTCGCTGCAATAGCGCCGGAACGTATACTCATGATAGCTCGATCACCTCATTATGCGGCTGATTATCTCGACCTTAAGTGGGCTCAAGAAAGGATCGAATCATTTCGAAACAAATATGTTGTTAAGTCAGATGGCGGTGAATTAATCAATAAAGCTCCGAAAGATGACCCGCAGTGTATCAGAGAATTATATGAACAAATTTCTATAGTGGCAATGGTGTGTAAAATCAAGCAGAACCCTTTCCTGCAAGACAAGCTGGAATTATTCCTTAATCATACGGAATTTTTTCTTATGCTACAGTCACTTAAGCAGGGATTTGTATCTTACGGCAAACTGGACAACTATTTTCAGCTGGCCAACTGCATCACATATACGAAGAAGAGCAGCTACTTGAAATACCTCTCCGGTTTCATTCAGGTGGCCGACTATTACGATCGAGATCTTAAGAATCACCGCAATAAAATCATCTCATTAATAGATAATAACGTGCAAGCCCACGATCTTGATGAACTAATAAATACACTTATATATGAACGATAGATAATGTATGAAAATTTTGAGAGTAAGTTTGCTCAATTTCACATCAAAATATTAACTTTGTGGTCATGATGAGAATCCTTACCATATTTACAGCCATGACGGCTGCCGTGATATTGTCGTCGTGTAATCCTTTGACAGATGAGGCCAAGGAGATTACGGGTAATTATTATCTTGATGAGGTGTCAGACGATCTGCCTCTGATGGAGCTTAACGGCGATGGTACATGTCTCGTACGCGCTATCCGCCCGGAGGTGTTGACCTATAGCGTAGAGGGGAGATGGAATGTGCTTGATGATTCGCTGAAGATTTCGCTCGACCCTTCCACCTTGAAGTGGACGGGTGACAGCACTCTTATCGGCGACATTCCCGCGTCGCTTAACAAGAAGCTCATTCGCCATAGTAATATCTCCATCGAGGTGGAAAGCGATGGTATCAGCTACATATATCAACGTAAGAAATGAAACTTATTAAAATACTTATTCTAACCGCGGCTTTTGCATTTGCAGCCGCGCTGACGGCTTGCTCCACGAGTGATCATGCCGTAAACGACCGTATCGCGGAAGCCGAGGCTGCACTCAACGCCGGCGACTTTGTCAAAGCACAGTCGCTCAGTGAGACCGTAAGCGGCGACCTTTCCTCACTTACCGTACGGCAGCTCTGCCGCCTGTCACTACTTTATATAAAGATAGGTGAGAACACTGAGAATGAGGATGATATCGACCTGGCCGCGCGTTGCTACCGTGAGGCCTTTGAGCTCGACACTGACTCGGCAGTGCTTATATATGCCGAATGCCCGGTGCAAGACATAACATACGTGATGACTCTCACGGCACTGGTAAGGGACGCCGAAAGCGTCGACTCATTTCCCGACGAAATGCCTGATTCACTGTTCACTGACTCAATCCACGCATTATGACCGACGACTGGAAACAACGTTTGATGGAGCTATCAGCTACTCTCCCCGTGGATGATTCTCCCGAGCCGGAGGCAGCTGACCCGGCCACGACAGCGAAACGACCTGTCATCGAAGTAACATTCGAGCGCAAGGGGCGCGCAGGCAAGCAAGCTACCATCCTCTCAGGCTTTGACTGCTCGGATGAGGAGCTCAAGGAGCTGGCCTCACGTATTCGCCGGAAGCTCGCAACCGGAGGCTCTGCACGAGGCGGCGAGATCCTTCTCCAGGGCGACTATCGGACACGTATCAAGCAGATTCTCAACGACGAAGGCTACAGAACAAAAGGTGTATGATTAAAATTTATAAAGCATCAGCAGGCTCGGGCAAGACATTTACGCTTGCCCGTGAATATATAGCTCTGATCCTCGGTGAACGCCGAAGCGACGGGACATACCATCTGACCACCAAGCGTCGCGACCGTCACCGCGCCATCCTGGCCATCACCTTCACCAACAAGGCCACCGAGGAGATGAAGATGCGTATCATCCACGAGCTCGCAGTGCTTGCCGGCCGCGAACCCGGGTGGACTGAAAAGAGCGACTATGAAGCATATCTCACGAAGCTGTTCGGATGCTCGCCTCAGCAATTGGCTGAAGCGGCCGGAAATGCGCTTGACGACTTGCTAAACGACTTCAGCACATTCAACGTCAGCACCATTGACGCATTTTTTCAGCTCGTACTCCGCGCCTTCGCCCGCGAGGCTGAGATAGATGGCAATTATGACCTTGAGATAGACGACGAGCTCGTTATAGGGCTCGGCATTGACGAGATGTTTAAGTCGCTCAACACCTCTGACCGTCACGACACATCGACCCGATACCTGCTGCAGTGGCTCGAAACATTTATGACTGAGAAAGTTGACGCCGGCTCAGCGTTCAACATCTTCAACCGTACATCAAAACTTCACAAAAACCTTGTGAAGTTCATAAACGACATCACCGATGAAAAATATGAGGAGCACCGCGACGAGATAACCGAGTATCTTAAAGAGCCTCAGCGCATTATCGAGTTTGACAAAGCGCTGGCCGACTATGTCGAGGAGTGCCGCAGGGTTATATCCGATGCCTGCGGACGGGTGCTTCAGTTCAAGGCCGAGCGCTCCATACCTGACCGCGGTGTGATACATAAAAACATGATAGGCCTTATTCGTAAGTGGAAAAACGGCTACCCGGCTGACGGTAAGGAACCCTCGGGAATCTGCGGAAAAGCCATAGCCTCCATCGACAATGCATACGTGGCCGACGGCAAACTCTCGCCCCTGCGCGACGAAGCGCTCGACGTAGCCATTCTTACAGCTTGCATAGAGATCGACGCCCGCTTTCCCCGTATGAAGTTTTATAAACTACTGCGGCAAAACCTCTTTTATCTCGGGTTGCTCGACAAGCTCAACGAGTGTATTTCGCAGTATCGCAGCGATAATGCCACCCTTCTTCTATCTGACACAAACGCCATACTTCATCGCATCATTGGAGATGACGACACTCCCTTTGTGTACGAGCGCATTGGACAGACTCTTGAGCATTTCCTTATCGATGAATTTCAGGACACGTCAGATCTTCAGTGGAAAAACCTCCTGCCTCTGGTGGAGACGAGCCTTTCGCTCGACAATGACAACCTTGTCATCGGTGACGAGAAGCAGTGTATCTACCGCTTCCGAAACTCCGAGCCCAAGTTGCTCCGCGACCTTCATAAAGCCTTCCATGGCCGCTGCAAGTTGGATGGCACCACGCCACGCGAGAACACCAATTGGCGCAGCTCGTCGGATGTAATCCGCTTTAACAATACACTCTTCACTGCTCTGGCTGACGTGACGGGTAATACCGGACTCTACACCAATGTGGTGCAGCGTATCTCGCCCAAACATTCTGACCACGCCGGCTATATACACGTCCGCGATTTCAACGAAACGGATGCCGACAAAGTTCAGGAAGAGGCACTGAAATTTATGACCGAGCAATTCCAGTCGGCTCTTGATGCCGGCTACAAACCCTCTGACATAGCCATTCTTGTGCGCTTCCGCAAAGATGGGGATATCATCATACGCCACCTGCTGTCACTTCAGGCCAAAGAAGGACTGTTTCCAGGCGTAAGATTTATCTCCGACAAAGCCCTTACCGTAGGTCAATCGCCCGCTGTAAGGCTGATAGTAAGCGTATTGCGATTCCTTACCTCGACTGACGACGTCACCTCGTCACGCAACAAGTCGCGCCGCGAGATAGCGCGCCTGCTCAACCGATTTGAGTTTTTCCGCAGCCGCGGCATGGATGCTTCGGCAGCATTACACGAAGCTCTTGCCTCAGGCGAAGCCGTGGAAGATATTGCCGTAGAGGCTATTGCGGTCAATTGTCTGAACCTCCCTACAGTAGTGGAGCGCATCATCACCCGCTACATTCCGGCCGCTGACCGCTCGACGCAGAATCTCTTCATCTGCGCATTCCAGGACCTTGTGAACAATTTCGTTAGGACCGGGTCCGGCGACATTCGCTCGTTTCTCGACTGGTGGGACTCGAAGGGCTTTGATACACCGGTGGTGGGCGTAGCCGACGAAAACTCTGTGCCGGTGATGACTATACATACAGCAAAGGGTCTGGAATACAAGGTGGTAATTGTGCCGTTTGCCGGAGGAGATGACCTTAGAGTCGACGAGGTTAAATGGTTTACGATGCCGCCACAGCCCGGCATAAACCCGGCAGTCACCCCTCCGTTTATTCCCATGAAATGCTCGGCTGCTCTGGCATCAACGCCCTTTGCGCCTGAATATGAAGCACTTGTCAAGGATGTCACCATTGACGAGCTAAATGTAATGTATGTAGCCCTTACCCGCGCCATTGACCGGCTTATCATAGGATTGCCACCCACCAAATCGCAGTCGATAGCCGATTATATCCGCGATGCACTGGCTAAATGCACTCCCGATTACATTAAGGATCAGGCCAATCAAATAGCTGACCGCGAGAGAAGTAAAGCTGCTGAGAGCGGCCTCAAAGATGATGCTCCGGTCAAGGCTGAAGATCTTTTTCTCCCCGTCATCTCGGCTGATACTGATATAGTTATCGGCAATCCCACAAGCCCGCGTGAGGAAAGCAAAAAATCACGCTCCGCACTGACTCCATCGGCAAGCGAATTGATGCCCGCTTACTGGAGCGACGACCGCGATGACCTTTGGGATAATACCCGCGTAGACTCATCGCGCCGTTATGATTTCACCGTTGCTCGCCACCGTGGCACCGTGATTCATGATTTGCTATCGCGTCTTCGCGATGTTGCTGACATTCCCTCGGTAGTCATGAAAATGGTGCGCGAAGGCGAAATCCCGGCCAACTTAGCCGATCCTTTGGCTGAAAAAGTGGCCCAGTGGATGTCTATCCCCGGAGTGGAGAAATGGTTCAAAAACACCCGGCGTGTACTCATCGAACGTCCCCTGATGATCGACGGCAAACATCCACGACCTGACCGAGTGGTCTGGACTGCTGACGGTTACGTCGACGTCATCGACTACAAGACCGGCGAAGAAAACACCGTCGAATACACCGAGCAAGTGCAGGATTACGTCGACGCCCTCGCCTCAATGGGCAATGAAAACCTCCGCGGCTTCATCTGGTATCTTGACACCGGCAAGATTGTCAGATGCTGCTGACCCCGCTCCCAATGTTTGCACGACAGGTTGATATAATTATTTGGGATTTTTCGCGTTATATATATAATGAGACGAATATTCTATATCATATTGACTATACTGTCGTGCATCGGTGCCTCGGCGGCAACGGGTGTGAAGATTCACGGCAAAATTACTGACGCTGATAATCAGCCGGTTGAGTTTGTCACCGTGCGTATCGGCGGTACGGCTATCGGTACAACCTCGGGGCTCGATGGCGATTATTCTCTGACATGCCCGGCAGCTGATACTATTACGGTGCACTTTTCATGTATCGGATATCGCGACGCAAAATCCACACTGATTGATGCCTCGGGCGATGTAACGCTCAATATGCGGATGCAACTCAATACCGAGATGCTCAACGAGGTGGAAATCACCGAATTGAAGAAGCAGACCGGCTCCATAGCGCTTATTGACAAAGAGCAGCTGAAGCTGTCGCCTGACGTTTCGGGCGGCTCAGTGGAGTCGCTACTCACAACGATGGCCGGAGTCTCTTCAGGTAACGAGATGTCAAGCCAATACTCGGTGCGCGGTGGCTCGTATGACGAAAACAGCGTGTATATCAATGGCATAGAGGTATATCGACCACAGCTCATCAGCTCCGGCCAGCAGGAGGGACTCTCGATTATCAACCCTGACCTTGTGGGGGCTATCGGCTTCTCCACCGGTGGCTTCACGGCTCAATATGGCGACAAGATGTCGAGCGCTCTCGATATCACCTATCGTCAGCCCGAGGCTTTCGAGGGGTCAGTAGGAGTAAGCCTTATGGGGGCAAATCTCGCCATAGGTCAAAACTCGGGCCGCTTCTCTCAGCTCCACGGCCTTCGCTACAAGCGCAACTCATCTCTTCTGTCGTCAATGGACACAAAGGGAGAGTATGACCCTACGTTTTTTGACTATCAGACCTCGCTCTCGCTGAGCCTGAGCAAGAAACTAACAGTATCATTCCTCGGCAACATCGCCATCAATAACTACAAGTTCACCCCCGTAAACCGCACCACCACCTTCGGCACATCGATGGATGCCAAGCAGTTTACCGTGTATTTTGACGGTCACGAGAAGGATCGCTTCGAGACATTCTTCGGAGCACTTTCGCTCAACTACCGCCACTCGCGGTCGACTGAGCTTCAGCTCCTTGCCTCCGGATTCCTCACCAATGAGCTTGTGGCCTACGACATCTCGGGTGAATACTGGCTTGACCAGGCCGGTACGTCGGACGTAGGCGGTGAACTCGGCGTAGGCAAGTATCACGAGCACGCCCGCAACCGCCTGAAAGCCTCAGTGATGGCTCTCCAGCTACGAGGCTCAACGGCCCTCAATCGCAACCACACTCTCACTTACGGCACCGATATTCGTCACGACAAGATCCACGACCGCAGCCGCGAATGGGAGATGCGTGACTCAGCCGGATTCTCCCTCCCCTCCACCGGTCAGGCCGTAAAAGTGATCTACAATCTCGACTCCCGCCACGACATTTCCTCTACCCGCTGGGCGGCCTTCGTGCAGGATGCCTGGAAGATCTCAACTGATGCCGGATATATTACCGTAAACGGGGGTATACGCTTGAGCTACTGGTCGTTTAACAAAGAATTTCTCTTCAGCCCGCGTATCAACGCCGGTTTCGTCCCGGAAAATTACCATAACTGGGCATTCCGCTTTGCCACAGGTCTTTACTACCAGTCGCCATTCTACAAAGAATACCGTCAACCCGTTATGGACGCTGACGGCAACAGCACCATAATCCTCAACACCAACATCAAGTCGCAGCGCAGCTTCCACCTCATTGCGGGGTCAGACTACACATTCCGTGCCATGAATCGCCCCTTCAAGTTCTCGGCCGAACTTTATTACAAGGCGCTGTCCAACCTCGTACCCTACGAGATTGACAACCTGAAGATTGTGTATTCCGGATTAAATGAATCATCGGGCTACGCTGCCGGTCTCGACATGAAACTGTTCGGTCAGTTTGTCCCAGGCTCTGACTCCTGGATCAGCTTCTCATTGATGAAAACCAACGAAAAGCTCCATGGCGTCAACGTCCCCCGCCCCACTGACCGTCGCTACAGCTTCGGGCTCTTTTTCACTGACTACTTCCCGAAATTCCCCAAGCTGAAATTCTCCCTTCGCGGCATCTTCTCTGACGGCCTCCCCACCACCGCTCCGCAGTCCACCCGCGATAAAGGTTACTTCCGCACCCCACCCTACAAACGTATCGACGCCGGATTCTCATACGCCCTGCTCTCCCCGCTCAAATCGGGCGAGACACGCTCCGGCTGGGCGCGCCACCTGAAAAGTATCTGGCTCGGCCTCGACGTGTTTAACCTCCTCGACATCTCCAACGTCAGCTCCTACTACTGGGTTACTGACGTCAACGACATCCAGTATGCCGTCCCCAACTACCTGACCCGCCGCCAGCTCAACGTCCGCCTCACCGTCGACTTCTAACCCATGTCAATAAACACCTTTACTTCAGGTTGAGAAGATAGTTGACGCTTCTACCTCCCTCGCCGCTATTACGGAGCATACCTTTGGCTATCAAATCGTTAATATCCCGCAAAGCCGTATCCTGTGAGCAGCTGCAAACCTTGGCCCACTTGGAGGATGTCAGTTTTCCATCAAACCCATCCCACAAGCGATTGATGATCTTGCGCTGACGCTCGTTTATATTGACATTACGAAATCTATCCCAGTATGCACCCTTTTGCATCGCTTTTTCAATAATATTGATTGCGCGATCAATAGCGCTATCCAGACTTCCGAAAAACCACAAGATCCATTCTGTAATATCAACATTGCCCTTTTGTGCACGTTCAAGAGCCTCATAATACGACTTTTTATTACGATTAATTTCAGCCGACATACTGTAATATCTTGCTGATTCTATGTCAAGCCGGGCGAGAAACATATCAGCAAGGGTACGACTTATGCGTCCGTTGCCGTCATCAAACGGATGAACGGTGACAAACCATAATTGAGCAACCGCAGCCATGATTAAAGGTGAAATGTCAGCTGTATTGCACCAATTTATAAGTCGGCTCATTTCTGCCGGGATAATCCCTGACTCGGGTGCTTCATAATGCACCTTTTCATGTCCGAACGCGCCTGATACTACTCGCATCGGTTCATCACCTTTTCGCCAGTCGGCAACCGTGATACGGTGCATACCACTGCGTCCGAGGGGGAATAATGCTGCATGCCATCCAAACAATCGCTCGTCAGTCAATGGTTTACGGCAATTCCTTACAGCATCGAGCATTACGTCAACTAATCCCTCGACATAATGATCCTCTACGAGTAGTCCGTCATCCTCTATACCGAGCCGTCGGGCAATACTGCTTCTCACTGACTGAGGGTTGAGCATCACACCCTCAATCTCTGATGATGTGATCAGTTCCTCTGTCATGGTTGACAATAGAGATCGGCTTCTATCGCTAAATCCAAGCATCGACATCCTACCGTTCAGAAGCCCGAGCATCCGGTTGAGCTTACCGATCGGTTCAAGCAACGCTTCAGAATCCCAACTGAAATCAGGCCAATCCTCTAATTGCCAGATATATCTGCTATGTAATAAATTTCGTCTCATAACACAAAGATAATCTTTTGCGGTGAATTCACCAAATAATCTCCGCATTTTTGCGGAGATTAATCTCAATTGGCTTTCTAATGACTGGAACCTACATTAAGCGCGGGGTACCGAAATGGTGCCCCGCGCTTGGTATGATGGATGGAGGGAGGGGGATTATTCGTCGAGGGTGACGTAGGAGATGGCGTCAATGTAGTAGAAGGAGAGGTAGGGGATGCCTTCTTTTTCCTGACGGGCGGCGATGCGGGCGCGATAGTCGGCCATGCGGTCGTTGAAGGTGCTGATCTCTTTCTGACCCTGGGCTGCACGCTCGGTATCACATCCCGAGGCTGCTTTGGCAACGAGCTCAGCTGACTCTTCGCCATCGGTTTTTGCTACAGATTCCACACGCTCTGCAAAGTCTTTTTCCATCTGCTGGATGGCTTCTTCATCGATGCGGGTTTCGCGCACTACGCCGGTAAGACGCATGGAATGGTTGACGGTAGAAGTGGGGAAGGATTCACCCATGAGGGGGAAGGCTTCGCTGCGGATGATAAGCGAATCGGCTGAGCCGGCGAGGAAAGCCTTGCGGCCACCATGGGCGCAGAGGTGGGCGCATACGCCTTCTACTACTACGGTGTCGCCTACGAGGGCGTCAGCGTCGGCATACAGCTGGTCTACTGTTATGACTGCAACTTCAGGGGTTTCTTCTTCAGCGGCTTTCTGATTTGAGCCGCCACATGATGCCAGCGACATGGCCAGCACTGCAATTGATGCAAAAAATAGTGATTTTTTCATTTGATTAGTGTCGAATGATTATGAAAGGAATGAATGCAAAAATACCAAAAATAAGTGTTATTGCAAATTTTAATGATTTTTCAGTTACAGATTGTCGGCGGATGACATATAAAAGTATCAGGCCGAGAAGGAGGTTGAGCGCCAAGGCGTGCCACGAGAATGAGCCTAATCGGGGATAGGCGAAGCAGTCAGTAGTGGCGGTAAACGAGAGGCTGAACGGGAAGATGTAACCTGCGATGACTGCCTGAGGCGTCACGGGATAGGTGATTTCAAAGCGTCCCACGGGGGAATAATCCTTAGAGTCGAGGACTATCCATCGTGCTCCCTCGGAATCGCTGATTTTCACTATCCAGTTAAAGATATTTTTTGAGATGAAAATCTTCTCCTTTTCGGGGTCGACCTTCCCTATGGGAAGATGTACAAGCCGGTAGCCCTCACGCTCAAGCGCATAGAGGTTATGGTTTTCGTCAGAGATCAAGCCGAGCTCACGATGGTCAATGTTTTCCATGACAAACGGATGAGCGGCGACGATCGAGTCAGGCTTGTTGACCTTGACCATGTAGGGGCGTCCGGCCATCTGCTTGAGGTGAAAGATGTCGCCCTTGTTGTCAATCATGAGGTAGCCCTCGTCATATTGCTTGCGGGATGTGACGTTGGCCATCAAGGCTTTAACCGGATACTCGAAGCCGCGGTCGATAAACACGTCGTTAAACCGGCTGCTACGCACGGTGTTAACCTTATTTGTAGCAATATCTACAAACTCAACCTTTCCGTCGAGGCGGAATACCTCTTTAGGATCCTCAAGGTCAATGCGCGCGGGCGTCGACTCCATCATCATATATACGTCGGCAGACACCTTGTTGATGTCGCGCGGAAGTGAGGAGAATGTCCATGCGTTATGCCTGATGTTGGCCACTGAAAGCTCTACCCCATTTACGGAGTCAGGCATGAGATCGCGCGCCATCAGCTGAGTGGAGTGGAGGTGAGGAAGAAGCGAGTCACGCTGATCCTCAGTAAGATATTCAGAGCTACGCTTACCATCGGCACCGATTGTGAAAATACTGTCCTTACCGTAGGATAGCACCATCGTATTGGCCACCGGAGAATAAGTCAGGTAAGGATCTCTATTAACTACCGGGAAAGAGAGCGAGTAAAGCCAGGGGAGAAACCATGACAATACGATGATACACAGAGCGTTTAAAAATATTTTATAGGCAGATTTCATATCAATCCTGACGGCCCTCCTTAAACCGTAAAACCGAGCCAAACGACAACACCGTCAGCAGCAGAATAAAAACTATCATAATAAGTATCATACCGTTATAGGCCTCGAGGGCTGGTTGGAGGAAGTAGATCATCAGCGTAGCCACAGCGAGAAGCGCCAAAACTATTCGCATAATCCATGTGCCTTCAAGGCAGATAGCGGTCACGAAAAGATAGGCGGTGAAGCCGGCGAAATACCAGGGCAACATCGTCAGAGCCACTCGCCCTACGAGCTCATGAGGCAAGATCGAGGCATCATAGATCACCACTATAGCAAGCTGGATAATGTAAATGACGAGAAGCTCTGCTATACCGGCAAACAGCATCAGTGCCACGAGCCGCCCCTGCGGATAAGGGAGGTGAAGGGTAAGCTTCAATCGTTTCTGAACCATCTCGGGCACCATCTGAGCAGCGCCGATAGCCAATCCCACTGCCAGAGGGACATATTTCAGGAAATCTACAAAACTATTATCCTTCATGAGCATTATGAGCCACAGATGATCCACACCATGAATTTCTATAAGGCGGTTCATGACCAGAACGACGTATCCGGCCATGGCTACGGCAACGAGTAGCGCCACAAAGAAGATGTTGCGCGTCTTGAGCCATTCTTTATAAAACAATGCTTTTTCCATAATCAATATTTTCCGGTCAGACCGATGAAAGCATCCTCGAGCGACATATCATTTCGCCGCAGGTCAGAGTAGTTAATATTATTGTGCTCCAGATAGCCCTTGACATAATCCATATCCTTGAAAGTAAACAGTTCGGTCAAGGTGTTGATGCGCGATGGATTTACAATGGCATCATCTTCAGGGAGTGTGAAATCATCAGACGAGACAAATGTGTAGCGGCTGAGGTCACGGAGAAGGTCGTCAACCGGCATCTGGGTAAGAATCTTGCCATAATCGAGGATAATACAGTCATCAATAAGGCGCTCGAGATCCTGGATTATGTGGGAGGTCATGAATACGGTTTTGTCTTCAGCCTTGGCAAACTCGCGGAGGTAGTCTACAAACAGGCGACGGTAGCCCGGATCAAGGCCGAGCGAGAAATCGTCAAGCACAAGAAGGTCAGCATTCTGGGCGAGGATAAGCCCCAGAGCCACTTGAGAGCGCTGGCCGCACGACATCGACGAGATGCGCTGCCAGGGTGAAACGTGGAGTTTCTTCATAAGCTCGTAGTAAGCATCGCTGTTCCAGCGGGGATAAAACCGGGAATAAAACTTCTCGATCTGAGCGATGGTCATAAACGAGTATTGCACATGCCCTTCGATAAGGAGGGCAATACGACTGCGGGTGGCGGGGGAAAGCGAGGTAATAGGCTCGCCGAAGATGCGGCACTCCCCTTTCTGGGGGCGCAGGTAACCCATCAGGATATTGATGGTGGTGGTTTTACCGGTGCCGTTCTTACCCAACAGGCCGAGGATACGTCCTTGGGGCACTTCGAAGCTCAAGTCGCTATAGATGATGCGACCGGTGCCATATCGTTGGGTCAGTCCCTGCACTGAAATTACAGGTTCGGATGATTGGTTCATATTAAAATGTAGCACTTAGCGTCACGGCAAGACTGTTGCGGCTGCCGTGACCGGAATAGTGGAAATAGTTATAGGATAATTCAATGCCGTAGATGATACGGTTAATTTGTTTTGTGACATTAATGTTTGCGCCGAGGCCGAGATGGTCAGCGATGAGCATATCATAATTTTCTACCACACAGGAGCTCAGCTGATCCGGCTCGATAGAGGGCGCTTGCCGGAGTATATTGTTATCCTTCTCAGGGGCTGACGTGCAGGAGTATGCAGCACTCAGTCCGGCTCTCCAAAGCAGTCGGCGGGAGGTAATGGCTGAGAAATCAAGATTAAGCTCCGGAGTGAGATGGCTGACACTGAGACGGCGGTCAATATCAATGATTTTTTCAGAGGTATGATCAAATGTAGCAGCAGGGGTAACAGTGAAATACCCGGCAGCAAGATGCAGCTCCACAGGAATTTGCAGCCGCCCGATTAGCGAGGAGTGGCGGTAATTGCTCCGCGTGCCTATCACGTCGTAGCTCATGGCCGAAGATGTGCCGAAGAGATTCTCCGTGCCCTTGCGCGAGCGTGACGTCAGTGATAGTGAGGGGGCTATTTTCAGCAGTGATGAGAGTGAGGATAAATATAGCAGATTGGCCGTCATGAGGTTATTGTCGGTATAAGCGAGTGTAAGATTATTGTAATTTCTCAGCCGCTCGTTCATACGGTAATGGTCAAAGAGGATGTCGGCGGCAAACCCTTCTCCATTTACCGGGATGAGCTGCACACCGACGGAGAGGCCGAGGCTCTGATGACCGGTAGACTTAGTGGTGTTGCCGGTAAAACGCTTGTAATATGTGCCAAGGCCTGTAAGCGGATATGTATTAATATCGTTAACCGGATTATAAAACTCGAGATCGCTATTCTGGTTATAGACATTGATTCCGGTGTTCACGCCAGCCACATAGCGGTCGGTAAACCGATAGGAGCCTCCAAGGTCAATATCAAGATCCGAGACCACTGTCTTGACACGGGGATCACGGTTACGATAGGCTATTTCAGCACGATAAGCGGCATCCACTCCGAGAGTCCAACGATCAAACCGACGATTGTAACCACCTGAGAATGTGTAGGTACGGGTACTCAAGTCACCCCCGGTGCCATCTCCAAGGACGTAAGGAGCCACTCTTTCGAAGTCAATACAGTTGCTCCATCGCACATTTCGCATCGAGCCGGTAGAGAATCCTGCCGTCCCCCACACGGTAGTGGCCTCTGAGAGATGGCTGAACGACTGCGCATCAATGGAAAACCGCTGCGCCCCGTCGCCAAGCTGCTGCATAAGAGCCTGCTGCTGATGATCATATTCATAGCCGACACTTATACCCGAAAAGCTTGCAGAGTCGAGCAAGTTCATCGTAGCCGGCGAGGAGGATGATATCTCCATCAGTTTGCGATGAGCCGGCAATGTAAGTCGGCATATAAGTTCCGGAGAAACAATAGATTGCGCTGTGACAACCTCCGAAGAAGCTGACACAACGCAAATTATAACCAATATGTTTCTTATGATCCGATACATTGTTTAGCGGGCGCTGACTACTTCAAAGTCCGACGCAGAGTCGTTGGTATCCATCAGCACAGTGTTACCAGCGGCTGAAGTACCTGCAACTTTGCGGGCAAACTTCTTTCCGAAGCGTGAAGCGTCAGACTTCTTGGTAGAGATCGAAGCATAGCTCATATCCACGGCTGTAGAAAGCGAGCCCTTCACCCACTGCTCATCGTTGCAGAGGTTCACACCATCGAGTATCCAGTCATTTTTAATGAGATAGCACTTTGTGCCGTTCATCTCCTTGCCGGTAGTTTCAGAGATATAAGTATATGTACCATCGTACTGGGCAAGATAGTTTTCAGCAGTCATGCCGGCCGGGAAACGCACCAGGGCGTATGAGCGGAGACACTGATTGTTGGGGATGAAGATTGTAGCCGAGTAGCTATACCATTTGTTGAGGTTGGGCACCTGAGGATTGTCAGTATCGCGGACTGAACCGGTAGTTACCTCATCATACCACTCGAAGTCAGCATCAAGATGATTCAGAGCGCCGGCCACCTCATTGTTCCAGTCGATAGCCTGGTCAACTATTTTGATCGATTCGCCGGGCTGAATAGCCACATCAGTACCATTACCGGGGATCACATAAACCACCTGGGTTGTGAAGTTGGCTTCAGGATCAGCCGATGCAGTAGTGATTTTATCCTTGTTGCTATTGAGAATCTTGCTCTCGCAGATAGCGAGGCCATCGGCATACTGCACCTCGTCAGTATTATTATATATGGTGAAATATGAGTCATAGAGACCGCCGGTACCCTTGGCGTTGGGCGAACCGGTCACGAATATTTCACCGAATACGAGGGTATTATCTGGATTATAGAAGAACCATTTGAGTGATGCAGCAGGAGAAGAAGTGCTGATAACCACCTGATTAGCCACCGCACGGAGTGATTTTTCAACAGTAGCTCCGTCAGCAGTAGTGAAAGAGACTACCATATTACCCTCAATATTGTAGGTACCTGCCGGGATAACGTCAGTAGCCGTGAGAGGGAGATTGAATGCGGTCTTTGCTCCGGTGTTGAGCTCGGTATATACCAATGAGCCTGATTTTACTGAAGCATTTGCGGGGACACCTTCAGGAAGTGTTTCGCTTACTGTTACAGGATAGGTGGCAACGCCATCATCATCAGAGCAAGATACGGAGGATACGGAGAGAGCACATACAGCCAAAGCGTTGATAGCGAGGCGGAAAAACTTGTTGTGTTTCATTTTGAGATTGGTGATTATTTTGTTTTAGATTTTTTAGATTTTCAGATTGAGTTCCATGCCGAAGTAAGGCGAGGAATAGCGGCGGATGGTGACACCATAACGCTCGTAATCAGGTTCGATGGTCAGCAGGCGGTTGACATACAAGGCAATACCTATGCGGTCCTTCCAGAAACTTTTCGTAGCCTTAAGGTTAAATGAGGTCGATACCGGCACCTTCAGCTCGTCAAATGACGATTCATTGTAGCGGCGGAGTAGCTGGCTCAGGTAGGGATCAGTCTTGTCAGCTTCGGTGTACTCGTGAATTACACCGTCAGGGTCAAGGTAGTGAGTGGGAACGCCGTCACGCCATAGGGTCTGCCGCGAAGTGAACCACATATTCTGTATCGAAAGCGAGACGTTGAGGGCAAGGCGCGGGATATCAGTGTCAAACATCACATTAGTATTAAAACTGCGGTAGATGCTGCCATCCTCATCGTCATAGAGCCCTACATACTGAAGTTCGTGGTTATTGACCACTACGTTAGGGCGGTACCAGAGATCCTGACTGTTATTATTAACGGTTCGGAAATATGCACCGTTGATGGTTACACGGGTCTTAAGTGAGGGTATTCGTCGCGACTGAAGAGTGTATTCAATGCCATCCTTGAGCGTACGGCTTCCGTTGGTAACCGTACTACGGGTAGCCTGATAAGTCACCGGCGTGAAAGGCAGTTCCTCGACAACCGGAGCACGGTCAGCGATGGTCGGATCAAATGATGAAGCGTCGTAGCGGCGATAGTTGTAACGGAAAACGGAGGACGAGTGGCGGAATCCATCGGTCATATTTTCGCGGAAGAAGGTCACTGACAGGCGGTTGCCGCGATATTCCAGATCTCCGCGGACTTCCCATTTGAAGTTACGCGCCGCGCGAAGGTCGTAGTTTGTGACATCGTCAATGAAAGTCATCACATTCATCGTCCGGTAATCGGGATTGCTGTGATAGTAGTTAAGTTGTTCAAGGTCAGTATAAACTTTGTCGGGATAGAGATATGCAGCCACCGGCATCTTGGTGTGCCAGCCGAAACCGCCGGCCAACTCTACACGCAGAGCCTCGCCACGGATAAAAGCCGGGGTGAAAACCCAGTTGGCATTGAATCGCGGATCGAGATAAGGCTTAGCTTGAAGGATATATCGTTTGTCGAGGTTAAGTAGCTGAGTCTCACGGAGTCCGGCCGTAAGATTCAACGTATGCATACCGGCGTGAAAGGTAAGTTGCTCCTCTACGTAGGCTGACAGTTGCTGCATGGCGGGGATGTCGCTGTAACTGCGCGGGCGGGTGTTATTCCCGGCTGTCAGCGGACGTGTGAGATCATATACAGCTCCGTCGCCATAGTTTTTGCTCATATTCCACTCGATGCCGGCTTTGAGAAGGCTTGTGAGATACGACGAGGTGGCGCGGAACGAAGCCGCGGCCTTGGCAAAAGCAGTAAACGGCTTGCCATAAACATCATAATCAGCGAGATAAAGCATAGGAAGATAACCTACATAGTTGCTTCCGGGCGAGATTGACACCGGGAGGGGCATCAAGCGCGAGGCTGCAACATGCTTCTGCTGACTGAGGTGCTCGTCGGCATAGCTCAGGCCGGTAGTAATGCTTAGGTCGCGGAAAAACCGTTGCACTACGGGGCGGAAATTAAGTGTATTGTTCCAGCGTAGTGAATGTATATCGTTGTTGTAGAAGTCAATAGTGTTATTTACCGTAAGGTCAGGGTCATTATGGTCACGCTCAAATGTACCGGAGTAAGATAGCGCTGAATTCCACGTCAGCATCATGACGGTGTTGTTCCACCGGGCATCGCTGCGAATCGAGGCGGTGACACGCTTGAAGCTCTCGCGATTGTTGCGCGGATCAATTTTTGAATCAAGATAGTCAATTCCGGTGTTCAGGATCCATCTATCAGTGATACCGAATCCCTTGCCGAGATAGAACAATTGGCTCTGAGTATCGGCCTTGAAACGGGCTTCAAGCCGGCTTACACCGCTCTTGCGCTTTATGTTGACAAGACCGGAGGTCAGCTCGCCATACTCCACTGAAGGGATGCCGCGCACTATCTCCACTTTTTCAATATCATCAGTGGAAATGGATCGCATATCCACCCCTTTACCAACAGCAATGCGGCCAGTACGGTCAGCATCAGGCGTGGTCACCATCTGCGAGCCGGTGTTGACCGGCACACCATCGATCACAAAGGAGGTACCGAGCGACACGGTGGCGTAATCATCAGTAGGGGTGATGTTTGAAGCCTGACGCAGCGCTATGGCGTTGACCTCACCCATCGAAGGATCCTTGGATGTACCACCCGGGAGAAGTTCGATCAGGTCAGTAAAGCTCGAGGGCTGGAGATGCTTCATGGCCGTAGTATCTATGAGCGAGGCGCTTGTGGAATTACGGCTTTCACGAGCCGTAACCACCACTTCGCCGAGAGGTTCATCAGGAGAAATACTGACTTCAAGGACTGCGGTAGGGTCAGTTACGGTAATAATGCGCTGAAGAGGCGTATACCCCACTAAAGAAATTGTCATGTCCCACTTGCCGGGCTTAAGTGATGCCGTGAACCTGCCTGATGCATCAGTCACACCCCCTGCAAAATATTCGCCGGACGTCGTCTTCAGAGTGATTGCCGCAAACTCCAGACACTCCCCCGTGTCAGCATCCGATATATTAAATGTGATGTCGGCATGGCATAGGGAGATCCATGTCGCTACGGCATACATTATTATTATAGTAATATATCTTCTGAACATTGAGGTCATGCAAGGTTACTTTTTCAATTGCAAAATTAGATGTAGAAGCGTCTCCGACCTATACCTAAAAAACATTAGACGTACCTCTCATTATGCACAGCTGATACCTAATTTTAATTAATGGCATAAAAATCGATGGTGAAAATGCATGGGATTAAATGAAAATTTTTAACTTTGCACAATAACTCAATAAGTGACGATTACTAATCAATGAGCTACAGTATCTTAGATTTTCTGTGTCTTCTCGGCTCGGTAGGCTTGTTCCTCTACGGAATGAAGGTGATGAGCGAAGGCTTGCAGAAAGCCGCCGGCGACCGACTCCGTAACATCCTGTCGGTCATGACCCGCAACCGCTTTACCGGCCTTTTGACCGGTATCCTAATCACGGCATTAATCCAGAGCTCATCGGCCTCGACGGTGATGGTAGTGAGCTTTGTGAATGCGGGACTTATGTCGCTTGCACAATCAATGGCAGTCATCATGGGAGCCAACGTCGGCACGACGTTCACAGCCTGGGTGATTGCTCTTTTTGGTTTCAAGGTCAATATTTCAGCATTCGTACTACCGCTGATCGGCTTGTCAGTACCGCTGCTATTCATGAGCAACAGCCGCAACAAGTCGATAGGCGAATTTTTCATAGGCTTTGCATTCCTGTTCATGGGCCTGGATATGATCAGCACCTATGTGCCTGATCTTCAGAGCAACCCGCAGATGTTTGAGTTTCTGCAGCGCTACACGTCGATGGGCTACGGCTCGGTGCTGATATTCCTTGCCGTAGGTATCATACTTACGATGGTGATACAGTCGTCAGCAGCCACGTTTGCCATCACACTTATCATGTGCTCGAAAGGATGGATAGGGTTTGACCTCTCATGCGCCCTAGTACTCGGCTCCAACATCGGAACTACCATTACTCCGCTCATGGCGTCGATGGGTGGTAATGTAGCCGCCAAGCGCACGGCGATGGGTCACCTGCTATTCAACCTGTTAGGTACGATATGGACACTCATAGTATTTTTCCCCTTCGTATCGCTCACGGTATGGCTCACCGAGGAGATAGGTCAGGGAAATCCGTCAGCACTCCAGAGCTTTGTGAATAATATCGAGGCTACAAATCCTGATATCTACAACCACTTGTTTGACAACTCCCTGCCGGCCAATCATCCAGTAGTAGCAGAGGTAGGACGGATGCAGCAGAGTGTCTCGATAGGTCTCTCGGTATTCCATACAATATTCAACCTCGTGAATGTGATGGTAATGATCTGGTTCACTAATCTTTACGTAAAGATCGTGGAGCGGCTCGTACCGTCGAAGCACAAGGAGGACGAAGAATTCCAGCTCAAGTTTATCTCCGGTGGTCTTATGAACGCCGCCGAGCTCAACCTCTCGCAGGCTGAGAAAGAGAT
Source organism: Lachnoclostridium sp. (assembly GCA_023667185.1). Classification (GTDB taxonomy): domain Bacteria; phylum Bacteroidota; class Bacteroidia; order Bacteroidales; family Muribaculaceae; genus Duncaniella. The sequence goes on along the minus strand of JAMPAP010000001.1, from coordinate 738,991 downwards.
TGTGGTGTATGCCCAGAGGGTGCAACGCATGGTGGGTATGTCGCAAAACCTTGTGCATGAGAAGGAAGGAAGCGAGGAATTCTCGCATCAGTTCTCGCGCATAGAGAAGTATGAGGAGATTTCTGACCGCATGGAGATCGAAATCGCCAACTACCTCAACCGCGTGGCCGAGGGTCGACTCTCTAACGAAGGTAAGCACCGTATTGCAGCTATGCTACGCATAGTCAGCGAGATTGAATCGATAGCCGACTGCTGCTATGGCGTTGGCAAGATCATGATACGCAAGCAGGAAAACCATGTGACCTTCACAGATGTGATCTACACGAATGTCGACTCGATGTTTATCTCCGTTGAAGCCGCCATGACCAATATGATCCTGCTGCTCTCTGACATCGAGCACGCCCGCGAAAAGGATATCATCCAGTCATACAACCTTGAGCGTGAGACCAACAACCTCCGCAACCAGTTCCGCTCGGCCAACGTCGAGAACATCAACGAGCACCTGTACGAATATCAGGCCGGTATCTATTATATGGATATCATAGGCACACTCGAGAAGACCGGTGACTATATTATTAATGTGGTGGACGAGGTGAAAAGCCAGTTCCGCAGCACTACTCTGAAAGTATGAAAAGCTTTATCACAATACTTATAGCTCTTCTGTCAGTAGCTATTGCACTGGCCGACACACCTTTCAACGGCATTATCACCCGTAGCGACTTCACTCCTATCAAGGGGGCTAAGGTGTATGTGAAAAAACCGTCAAACTATGCCAAGACTGATAAAAACGGACGCTTCGGGCTGACTGACGTGCAACCCGATGACACCCTACATATCCAAATCAAGAAGCAGCACTACAGCATCCCGGTGGACAGTGCTCGCAGCATGCGCATCGTGGTTACCGACGAGACCGGAGCTTCGGGCAAGGAGGATCTTGAGCTCATCAATGCCGGCTATGGATTTGTGAAACGCCGCGAATACAATAGCGCCAGCAACGGCATCTCAGGCGAACGCCTTGCAGCGACGGGTCGCAGCGAGATCATCGATGCCCTCATTGGGCTGGTACCGGGGCTGGAGAGGTCGGCCCGCGGGGGCGTAACCTTGCGCGGCACCAATTCGTTCACGAGCAACACCGAGCCACTTTATGTAGTCGACGGGCATATCGTACCTGACTTCAACGGCATCAACATCAACTCAGTGCACCATGTGGATGTGCTGAAGGATGGCTCTTTCTACGGCTCACGCGGAGCCGGCGGCGTGATAATCGTCACCACCAAAACCGGAGCACTTTAGTGACGATTAAATCGTCACTTAGCGGAGGCGGAACATATAGGCGAGAGTAATCTCGATCGACATGCCACGCGAGGCTGAGAAGTAGTCGCGCTTGGATGCAGGGAAGATGTTGCCAAGTCCGTAATAATATCGTCCTTCGAGGAAAATGGAGTTGCGACGCTTGATAATAAGCTCGCAGCCAAGTCCACCTGAAATACCGTAATCAAATCGGGAGCTGACCGGCATGGCCAGTTGCTCGTTTGTACGATATCCTCGGGGGAAGTCGGGTATAGAGCTGATTGCAGCAGGATCGAAGTTGGCCGAGATGCTGCTTGACAGCATGTAGCCAAACTCCGGGCCGAGATTGACGAAAAAACGGCATTTCTCCGAGCCGAAGTAGATGTGGGTCAGCAACGGCACCTGGATATAGGTCAGAGTGCGGGTATAGTTGAAGAGGTCGCTTTTCTCCTCAAAATTCTCTTTCCATCCACGCTGCTCAATGTTGATTTCACCGATTAGACCGAAATGGTTTTCCTCAGTATATCGGGCTGTAACGCCCATAATGAAACCGTTGGTAAAACTCTGCTCCACCTGAGGCGAGAACGACATTCTCGACATGGTCATACCTCCCTTCACGCCTATGGCAAAGTTAGGGGAATATTCACGCTGCGCCATGACCATCTGTGTGGTCAAGGCAAGAATAAGCATCAAAATTATTCGGCGCACCGGCATCATAATTTAGTTTTTTCGATTACACCACCGGGGCGGTAGTTGATGATACATAGCGAATTGTTCACCCAGCCTCCACCGGGGACTCGGCTGAAGTCGTAGTCATTCTGAATACCGTAATACTTCAGTTCGGAGGGCTGGCGTGACTCGGTCATCAGCATCCGCATGATATACATTCCTGAGTCAAAACCGAGCAAACCTTGGCGAGGAGCTACATTTTCCATTTCAGCGCCATACCATTGCTTAAACTTGCGGTCGAAATCGCGGTTGCGAAGGCTGTTTTCGTCGAGCGAGAAGCGGGAGTAGATAGCGGTATTGAGCTCGTGCATATTTTGGAGAGTTTCGCCGCGGAAGGTGGTCCACTCCGGATAGCCAAACACCTTGACCGATGGCGTCACCTTGCTCTCACGCCATGAGATAATACCGGGGAGCACCTTGGCAACCTCAGTCTGACGGCCGGTGGTGGGTATGAAAAGATAATTGCCCATGGGGTCAAGGTCAGCCAGGTCAGCAGGAGTAAGCTTGTTGTCAAACTGTATCTTCACCGGGGTAATCCCTTGCGAAGCGAGCCGCTGCTCGAGTATGGTAAGGAATTCAGCCTTGTCGCGCGATGCCTCGTTACGGCTCACGATCACCGGTGTATACCCGGCGAGCATGAGCATCAGCCCGTCTACTGCCTTATGATACATTTTGTCGCTGGGGATATTGGTCTGCATCATCTCGGGATTGCCGTTGAACGACTCATCCTTAACGACAAACGCATTGAAAATCTTCACATTATTCTCCAGACCCCAGCCTGCAAGATAAGCGAGCTGCGTGGCATTATCAGGTGCTATCACAGCATCCATATCCTTAAGCGACGGATCGGCGAGGATTTTCTTGAGGGTATCCACTGAAGCCGCGCTGTCAAATGCACGAATGTTGATGTTACGTCCTGATGAGCGCAGCGAGTCAGCCGCAATCATGAAGCCCTTGTAAAACTCGGTAAATCGCTGAGCTTGCTTTGAGAGAGGTTCCTGGCCAAGCATAAAGGGGAGAATTACAGCCACATCTACCGAAGTATCTGCCTCGGCATCCTCAGCCGGTTCTACGGCTTCGATCACTTCTTCCACCGGCTCTGTAACTGCTGCTACATCAACGGTTTCAGCTGATTTTATGGGAATAGTTAGCACCATCCCCTTCTGAAGAATCGTGATATCAGGGTTGGCAGCCTCAAGTTCATCCACAGTCAGGCCGTTGTCGCGAGCTATTGAATAGAAGGTCTCCTTATCTTTAACCACATATCCCCGGGCCGAAGGCGCAACTTCAGGAGCTACGGCCGGAGTTTCAGCCGATGAAGTCATTTCGGTGGAGGATTCGACGACAGAAGTGGAAGGTATCTTAAGCACCTGTCCGGCCTTCAGTCCGCTCTTCAGCTGCGGGTTAGCCTCTACAAGCTGCTCTTCAGAGATGCCATATCGCTTGGCAAGGCCGAAGATGGTCTCGCCACGCTTCACCTCATGGGTAGAAGCAGCCGGCGCCGGAGCGCTTTTTGCAGCCGGGACAGCAGCCTCGCTCTCATCATCCATCTCAAAAGGGAAATAGAGCATCTGCCCGGCTTTAAGTCCCTCGGCAGCAGCCGGATTGTGACGTATGATCTCGTCTTTGCTCATACGCAACTTATGGCTGAGCGAATAGATTGACTCTTTCGGCTCCACCTTATAATAATGGAATATCTTGCCGTTGATCTTGGTGACGGGCAGAGTATTGACCTGAGCTGACGATGCAAGCGCCATCAGAGCGGCAGCCAGAGATATTAGTTTCTTATTGAACAGCTGATTCATATCTTAAGGTTAAGAGAAGGCAAAGTTACCTATTTTTCAGAAATTGTGCAAAATTATGAGCAGCAGTCGCGGCGGTGAGGCGCAACCGCTCCTCGGGGTCAGATATTTCAGGGAAAAGTTCTACGGTGGAGTAAATGACGTCAAAGGCTTTTTTGAGTGCTTTATCATGCTCTGCTTTCCCTCCTATAGCTATGATGGGGATACCTAGGCGGCGAGCCATACCGGCAAGCGTACCGGTCACCTTGCCCATCAGCGACTGTGAATCCACGCTACCCTCACCGGTCACTACAAGCGAGGGCTTTAGACGGTCAATACCGGCAAGACTAATTATAGCTTCTGCGCCGCGGCGTGGAGTGAATCGCCCGGTCAATGCCGAGATAAGGCCGCCGCCGGCTCCTGTAAAGGGGCCGTTATCTGTAACGCCTAATGATATCCAATGGCTGAGAGCACTTATAAGTAGTTGACAGTCAGACCCTGACAGCCCCTTCTGTCGGGCAAAACTCAGCGACGAGGGGGCAGTGTCCTCAGCAAGTAGCGGCACATCTACATCGCAGAGCAAATTCAACTCCGGCAGTGGCAATATGGTAGAAAAATCCACTGCTGCTATCTGCGGTAGCATGGCAGGTGAGATATCCGTAGTTATGATTTTGCCATTCTCGTCACGTAAGGTGGCACCCAAGGCTTGCAGCATTCCCGCTCCACAATCGGAAGTCGACGTGCCCCCTACCCCGAGGTATATTTGTCGCGGATTATGCCGGTGAACAATGTCACGGATAAGACGCCCTAAGGGAGCCGAAGTAGCTTGCATGATATTGAGCCGGGCACGATCCAGATACGTCAGGCTCAGCACTGCCCCCGCATCGAGTGCAACTGTTGAGTCATCCGGCGTGACATGATATCGGGCTATAATACGACCTCCCAGGGAGTCAGTGGCCGGAAGGGTATATGGTGTCATCCCGAGCAATCCGGCGATAATATCGGATGTGCCCTCACCACCATCAGCAAGCGGTAGCTCCCTAACTTCATCGCCTACAATTAGCCGAAATTCTTCAGCGATTATATGCGCTGCATCCCGGGCAGAGATTGTGCCTTTAAATTTATCAGGCGAGACAAGAATCATACGTTTTAATATTATTTAACACATAAAAATCAATATCGTATGTTTTACAATAACCCTCCTTAATTATCTCAATATATCATTAATATTCAGGATTATATTAAAATCTTAACCAATACTGTAAAATATACATTAACAAGAACCCTCGGAGTAATCTTGCAAACATTGGTCATGGGGCTGCAAATTTACACGAATTTAATAAAAAAACGTTTTGTCGTAATAATTATTATTTATTAAATTTGCCATCGATAAATCTTTCCTTAAATCGACATATGACCACTACCCCACTTGCCAACAATCACATCTCCGTTGATATCGCAATACTCGGATTTGATGGTTCTGACCTGAAAGTGCTTCTGCTGAAGCGTACAGGTGAGGACGCCTCCGGGCTTTTCAATGACATGAAGCTTCCGGGAAGTCTCATATATCAGGACGAAGATCTTGACCAGGCAGCCAATCGAGTTCTTACCGAGCTTACAGGGTTGAGCAATATCCAGCTTACTCAGTTTAAAGCTTTCGGCTCAAAAAACCGCACTGACAATCCCCGCGACGTAGTCTGGCTCGAGCGCGCCCAGCAAGCTCGCGTGGAGAGAATTGTCACCATTGCCTATTTTGCAGCCGTCAAGCTTGACCGCAATCTTCGCCGAATAGGTGAAAACGGTGATGCTGAGTGGGTAAATGTAGAGCATCTGCCCCAGCTCGCCTTTGACCATAACCTCATAATATCTGACGCCATCACTGCACTGCGCCGCGAAGCCGAGCATAACCGCAGCCTGGTGTTTGACCTATTGCCAAGGCGATTCACCGCATCTCAGCTGCGCCGACTCTACGAAATCCTTGACGACAAGCAACTCGATGTCAGAAACTTCCACAAGAAGATGATCCAGATGCCCTACGTCATCGCCCTTGATGAATATCAGCGAGGGGTGTCACATCGCGCCGCGCGCTTCTATCGTTTTGACCGCAAAATCTACAATTCAACCAGATAAAACAGTAAATTATGTATCTTTTAGGATATGACATAGGCAGCTCCTCAGTTAAAGCCTGCCTTGTAAACGCCGAGACAGGCAAGACCGTAGCCTCCGACTTCTACCCCAAGACCGAGGCCGAAATCAAGGCCGTAAAGCCTGGATGGGCTGAACAGGAGCCCTCGCAGTGGTGGGACAGCATGAAGCACGCTACAGCTTCAGTAATGACTAAGAGTGGCATCAAGCCCGCTGATATAAAAGCTATTGGCATCTCTTATCAGATGCACGGTCTGGTGCTTATCGATAAAAACCATGAGGTGATACGTCCGGCCATCATTTGGTGTGACAGCCGCGGCGTACCTTACGGCCAGAAAGCATTCGACGAGCTCGGCCACAAGCAGTGTCTTTCCACCCTGCTCAACTCCCCCGGCAATTTCACAGCCACCAAGCTCCGCTGGGTAAAGGAGAACGAGCCCGAGAAGTTTGAAAAAATATACAAGGTGCTCCTTCCCGGCGACTATGCTGCTATGCGTCTCACCGGCCGCGTATGCACCACCCTGTCAGGCCTCTCGGAGCAGATGCTCTGGGACTTCAAAAATGGCAGCGTGGCTCAGTTCCTGCTCGACTACCTCGGATATGACAAAGAGATACTCCCCGAAATCGTACCCACATTCAGCATTCAGGGTACAGTGACAGCTGAAGCTGCCGCCGAGCTCGGACTCGCTGAAGGCATCCCCGTCAGTTACCGCGCAGGCGATCAGCCTAACAATGCACTGTCGCTCAACGTATTCAACCCCGGCGAAATAGCCTCAACTGCCGGAACTTCAGGCGTGGTCTACGGCATCAACGGCCGTGTAAGCTACGACGAGCAGAGCCGCGTGAACAACTTCGCCCACGTCAACCATTCCAACGATATGACTCGCCTGGGCGTGATGGTGTGCATCAGCGGTACCGGTATCCTCAATTCATGGGTGAAGCGCAACGTCGCACCCGAGGGTATTTCTTATCCCGAGATGAACGATCTCGCCGCACAAGCCCCCATCGGTAGTGCCGGTGTCTCAATCCTCCCCTTCGGTAACGGGGCAGAGCGAGTGCTTGCCAACCGCGAGATAGGCTGTTCAATTCATGGCATCAACTTCCTGACCCACAACCGCTCTCACATAATCCGCGCTGCTCAAGAGGGTATCGTATTCTCCTTCATGTATGGCATGGAGATCATGCAACAGCTCGGAATGGACATCTCAAAGATCCACGCCGGTCACGCAAATATGTTCCTGAGCCCCATATTCCGCCAGACTCTTGCCGGAGTCAGCGGTGCCACAATCGAGCTCTACGACACTGACGGCTCGGCCGGTGCAGCCAAGGGTGCCGGCATAGGCGTAGGCATCTACAAGAATCCCGCCGAAGCATTTGCCTCTCTCGAAAAGATTGAGGTCATCGAGCCCTCCGTGGCCGACCGCGACGCATATCTCGAAGCATACGCCCGCTGGAAACATTGCCTCGAAAACGAACTTAAATAATCATTATATATATATATATTCAACAATCTAACCTTTTTACAAAATGGCAGTAAAAGAATATTTTCCCGGTATCGGAAAAATCAAATTTGAAGGCAAGGACAGCAAAAATCCTTTAGCTTACCGTTATTATGACGCTGAGAAGATGATCCTCGGCAAACCCATGAAAGAATGGCTCAAATTTGCCATGGCTTGGTGGCACACTCTCTGCGCTGAAGGTGGCGACCAGTTTGGCGGAACTACCAAGAAATTCCCCTGGAACGAAGGTACTGATGCCATTACAGTTGCTAAGCAGAAAGCCGACGCCGGCTTTGAGTTTATGCAGAAAATGGGTATCGAATACTTCTGCTTCCACGATGTCGACCTCGTATCTGAAGGCAACTCTGTAGAAGAATACGAGAGCAACCTCAAGCAGATCGTGGCTTACATCAAGGAGAAGATGGCCGAAACCGGCATTAAGAACCTCTGGGGTACTGCCAACGTATTCGGTAACGCACGCTATATGAACGGCGCTGCTACCAATCCCGACTTCGACGTTGTAGCCCGCGCTGCCGTTCAGATCAAGAACGCTATTGACGCTACTATTGAGCTCGGAGGCTCTAACTATGTATTCTGGGGTGGCCGCGAAGGTTACATGAGCCTCCTCAACACTGACCAGAAGCGCGAAAAAGAGCACCTCGCTATGATGCTCACCATCGCTCGTGACTATGCACGCGCTAAAGGTTTCAAGGGCACATTCCTCATCGAGCCCAAGCCCATGGAGCCCACCAAACACCAATATGACGTTGATTCTGAAACCGTTATCGGCTTCCTCAAAGCTCACGGCCTCGATAAGGACTTCAAGCTCAACATCGAAGTTAACCACGCTACCCTCGCCGGCCATACCTTCGAGCACGAACTCGCTGTAGCCGTTGACAACGGTATGCTCGGCTCTATCGATGCTAACCGCGGCGACTATCAGAACGGCTGGGACACTGACCAGTTCCCCATTGATAACTACGAGCTTACCCAGGCCATGATGCAGATCATCCGCAATGGTGGCCTCGGCAACGGTGGTACAAACTTCGACGCCAAGACCCGTCGTAACTCTACTGACCTCGAAGACATCTTCATCGCCCACATCGCCGGCATGGACGCTATGGCCCGCGCTCTCGAAAGCGCCGCTGCTCTTCTCGAGGAATCACCTTACAAGAAGATGCTCGCTGACCGCTACGCTTCATTTGACAGCGGCAAAGGCAAAGACTTCGAGGAAGGCAAGATGACTCTCGAGGACGTATATGCTTACGGCAAGGAAGTCAACGAGCCCAAGCAGACCTCAGGTAAGCAGGAACTCTACGAGGCTATCGTAGCAATGTACTGCTAATCCTCAAAAATAACAATCCGGAGTTGCGGGAGCATCCCCTCCCGCAACCCCACTTATTCATAACCCACTCATCATCACACACATTACTTTCATTCAGCCATGAACTACCCTAAAGATGGCAGCAAGACCTACCTCTTTTCCATCGTGCTCGTCGCGGTGCTGGGCGGACTGCTATTCGGCTACGACACAGCCGTGATTTCGGGTGCCGAGAAAGGCCTTCAGGCGTTTTTCTTAGGTGCCAAAGACTTTGTCTACACTGACACTATCCACGGAATAACCTCGTCGAGCGCGCTGCTCGGCTGCATCATAGGCAGTGCCATGTCAGGCATCTGCGCATCCTACTTTGGCCGCAAGAAGTCGCTGATTCTTGCCGGCGTATTCTTTTTCCTCTCAGCATTAGGTTCTTATTATCCCGAGTTTATGTTCTACGACTACGGTGTGCCTACAGCAAGCCTTCTTGTAGCATTTAACTTCTACCGTATCATCGGCGGTATCGGCGTAGGTCTTGCATCGGCCATCTGCCCGATGTATATCGCTGAAGTTGCACCGTCAAACATCCGCGGTACGCTCGTGTCATGGAACCAGTTTGCCATCATCTTCGGACAGCTCGTGGTCTACTTTGTCAACTTCTGCATCCTCGGCGAGCACACCCAGCCGGTCATCGAGAAAATGGGTGAGACACTCTATCGCGTGTCAGCCGACTCTGACCCCTGGACCATCGCTACGGGCTGGCGCTATATGTTTGGTTCCGAAGCTATTGTAGCAGGCCTCTTCACACTGCTCGTATGCCTCGTGCCTGAGTCGCCCCGCTATCTGGCCCTCATAGGCAAAGACGAAAAAGCCCTCATGGTGCTTTCGCGCATCAATGGCTACGAAAAAGCTAAGGAGATCCTCGCCCAGATCAAGTCGACCGTCGAAGTCAAGAGCGAGCGCCTCTTCTCTTTCGGTATCATGGTAGTATTCGTCGGTGTAATGCTTTCAGTATTTCAGCAGGCAGTGGGTATCAACGCCGTTCTCTACTACGCGCCCCGTATTTTCGAATCAATGAACATGGGTAACCCGATGGTGCAGACCGTCATCATGGGTATCGTCAACATCACTTTCACCCTCGTGGCAGTATTCTCCGTAGAGAAGCTCGGCCGCAAGCCGCTGCTCATCTGGGGTTCGATTGGTATGGCCATTGGCGCAGCCGGTGTATGCCTCAGCAACCTCGTCGAAGTTGCCCCCATCGTACCGGTAGTTTCGATCATGGTTTACTCGGCATCGTTCATGTTCTCATGGGGACCCATCACCTGGGTACTCATAGCCGAAATCTTCCCCAACACCATCCGCTCGCAGGCTGTGGCCATCGCCGTAGCATTCCAGTGGATCTTCAACTTCATCGTATCATCATCGTTTGTACCGATGTACAACATGGAGCTCGGTGACATGGGAGCCAAGTTTGGCCACTGCTTCGTTTATGCCCTCTATGGTATAATCTGTATAATCGCCGCATGGTTTGTCTACAAGCTCGTGCCCGAGACCAAGGGCAAGACCCTCGAAGACATGACCGCCCTTTGGCGCAACCGCGGCAAGAAATAAATCAGCCATAAAATATATCTGACGACTGACTGATTTATATGACGGATATGCTTCAGCAGCATATCCGTCATTCTTTTGTCACATAGCGCATCGGCTTTATGTTGAAGAATGAGGCGCAATTCAGAATAAATTGCTATATTTGCAAAATAATTACAAATACAGCATCGAAAATGGTATTAGAAATCACTCTCACCAACTTCTTCTCGATAAACGAGAAGGTGACTTTGGATTTGCAGGCTGCAAATATCCAGACCAAGGAGGCTCGTGCGCTTGCTGACAATACTTTTACTGTCGGCAACGAGCGATTGTTGAAAACAGTAGCAATTTATGGTGCCAATGCTTCGGGCAAAAGCAATATTATCAAGGCTATAAAGGCGGCGGTTGACATGATTCTTCAGTCGCATAATTATAATGAGGGTGACAATTTCGGATTCAAGCCATTCAAGTTCGGTTCGGCAGAGACTCCGAGTGAATTTTATATCCGCTTTTTACTTGACGGTATAGAGCATGAGTATTCTTTTACCTGCACACGTGAGGAAATAATCACGGAAAGCCTGTACTATTATCCGAAAGGACGAAAGGCATTGATATTCGCTCGTGATGAGCGTAAGGAGGGAGGCAAGAAAGAGAAATATGAATTTACCACTGTAATCCGTCGTCCGCTCGATGTTGCTTCAAACACATCCCGAAAGACCTTGTTTATATCCCGTGCAAGTCAGATGGATCGAGAGAAAGCAAAAGAGGTTTACCGCTGGTTTAACGAACAGTTAGTGTTCAGTTACCGTGGCAAGACAACTCTTGCCATCGACCGTTTTCTTGGCGATAACAAGGATGCCGTGCTTCGGGTATTAAAAGCAGCCGACAGCGACATCGTCGAATTCAGTTTCAAGGAAGGCGAACTGACAACTTTCCACCGGCGCAATCCGTCACTTCCATTTGATTTCAACACCGAGGAATCAGAAGGGACGAAGATACTGTTCAAAATTATGCTGACCGTAATGGATGTTGTGCGCAATAACAAGGTGATGTTCCTTGACGAAGTTGAGACAAGCCTGCATACACGCTTGGTAGAATATCTAATAAATCTTTTCCATGCAAGTAAGTCGGCGCAGTTGATATTCACTACCCATAACACCCATCTGCTTGACATGACACGATTCCGTAAGGATCAGATATTCTTTGTCAACAAACGTGATGACGGTTCTTCCGACCTCTATTCGCTATACGATTACAAGGATTTCCGGGAGAAGATGGATTTGGAGAAAGCCTATCTTCAGGGACGTTTTGACGCAGTGCCATACGTTAACGAGTTTGAGAACATCTGACATGGCAAGAAAAGCAAAACAACCGAGAGGGAAGAAGATGAATCCGACTTTTTTCGTCTTTTGCGAGGGAAAGACGGAAGCGGCATACGTTGACCTACTGCGACGGAATTTCCGTGTTCCCATGGAGATTATTGCCCGAGTAAGTGATTCCAATATCTCCCAACCTTACATCGACCGTTGCAAACGTGAGCGTTTTACAACGAGTAACGACAAGACATTCTTGATGTTCGACCTTGATGTACCCGGAATGCTTGAACACCTACGGAAAATCAAGGATGCCGTCTTGCTGCTATCCAATCCGTGTATAGAATATTGGTTCATGCTACATTACAAAGATATGGCTTCGGAATTGACATCTGCCGAATGTCTCGCTCGGTTAAAGAAACTTAATGCCGAATATAGCAAAGGTACTTTCTCAACTCAGATGACAAAGAAATTGATTGAGAACATCTCTGATGCCGGAGAAAAAGCAATGGCCAGACAAACATATTCCAACCCATCGTCAACCGTCCATCTGCTAACTGAGGAGATATTGAAAAATGTCAGGGAGCAGTAGACTAAATTATATATATATTGAACTCCGATTAATATGCAAATATGCAGTATTCATCATTTTCAATATTTCTATATTCATAATACGTTTTAAGGCCTACATATCCCTTGGTAAATAAATCAAATTTCAGAGAAGTGTATTTACTGAAATTGGGATCGGAGGAATATGTTATAATTCTCGAAGCTGTCAAATCCTTTCTTTTTCCCTCTACAGTCTCATAAGTAAGATTCTCCATTTCTTGGTATTTATACAACTCAGAAACGCTGTAATATTTATCTCTTTCGGCTTTGAATCCAAGCTTTTTTAAGCGGTCATATAACGACCATGATCTCCCGTCATACTGTTTTCCCTTAATACCGGGTGTAGTATTGAAATCGTCATAATTTTTAGCAACTTTCTTTCCATTAGGACTAATCGCAATTCGCTGTGTCATTATTATTGTACCTCCCGGTGGAATAACCACTATGGCATCTTGCTGTTCAGTTATGGTAGTTCCATCTGTATTGTCTTTTCCAACATTAATACCAGAAGAAATAGTTCCCAATACACCTCCAATTCCTAATGCTCCAGTGACGGCACCTAAATTTATACCAGCACCACTTCCCTGACTTGAGCTATGAGAAACAGATGTATTATTGAAGAAAGTTTCTACTTCACCTTTTGAATTAATTCTGAATGAATTAGTCATATCTACATAAATGTTTTTCGAAGACTTATTTGTCACTTTGATTTTATACATACCGGGTCTATTATTTGCTTTATCACCCCAACATGAATTATCACCATAGTCATAATAATAATCACTGGTTTTTTCAAAGGATATAGTAACAATGCTATCGGATAATATAGATGAATCTGTAAATCCTAAACATCTAACGAATGCCCCAGCTTTAGTAAATTTTCCATCTTTATTCGCTTTTGATAGATGAGGAATAGCCAGATTGTATTTACTCAAAAGTTCTGAGTTATCTGCTGCCGGATTTGGCGGGATGCATACAGGCCCGTTCTCTGAAAGTAAATCTTCTTTAACCAATTCAGATGACGAGTTCGTGTTTCTCGTATTGAAATCTGATATCGCTTTCATTTCGCCATTTTCTTCTTTTATTGCAAAGCAGTCATCAATTAGCATCCTTCCTAAATCAGAATCAGGTGAGGCTTCTTTTGTAAACGTGATATATTTTTGACCTCAATATTATACACGTTAAGAGCGCTTCCATCTTTTTTAATAATGACATCAGCTCGTAAGTTAGGGATATCAGAGTTCATCCCACTTGAAGGCCGATGGGTAGTTGAACGTACCATTGCATGGCTCGACCGCTTCCGTCGGCTGGCACGAAACTACGAGCGATTCCTCCACACCGCCGCGGCCATGACCCGACTCGCATTCCTCTACATCCTTGTCAAGCATATCTGACCCGACGCGAGCCGACAGACATACGGACGAAGAAATTACCCACCCGCACGGCCATTCATCGGCATCTTCGTCCCCGCTCGTCGGTCACGTGGCTACGGCCACGCTCCCTCCTCCCGTGAACGAATCTGCTCGATGACTGGCCGCCTCAGCTTTAACATTTGTTATGGGACAGGCTCTTAACTACTTGTTTTCAACCGCTGAGAATGGTACACTATATATTGTATAATGTTTAGAGATATTGATTTTTTATTATTACCTTTGCCGAAAGTTCTTTAATCTGTAACACCATGAATAAAATCACGTATTTCGCGGGCTGCCTGATGTGTATGGCCGCATTGAATCTCAGCGCCGCCACGCCTTATGCTTACAAGGTGGAGTCGTTTGAGGAAGCCGTGTGGGAAAAGGCCGGTGCATCCGTCGAGGCTTCAACCGGCACCTGGACCACCAACAAAAACATCTCCGTAACCTCCGTTGCCAACACAGGCAGCCACTCGCTCCATTTCGTTGAAAAGTCGGGAATCGTCCTCCCCGAGCTTACCGAGGGAGCAGGTATGCTTATCTACTATGCCAACGACGGTAACCGCCAGGTCACAGTCGAGGTGTCAGCTGACAAGTCGACATGGAGAACTGTTGAGAGCTATAAGGTCAGCGAGCCTACATTTCTCAAGCACTCAGTGCTTATCGATGACGAAAATGTGCACTGGGTGAAATTTTCTACTAATTCCAACAAAAATTTCTATATCGACGACATCATCATCACCCACCCGGATGGCACTGATGCTGACGGCAACCTGATAGCCACCACTCAGATGCTCCCCTACTTCACGCAAGATTTCGAGGTCAAGAGCCAGTATCCTGACACTAAAGAGGCTTGCACCTCCGAGGCTACTTTCAGCGTCGATGGCCAGGGCGAATGGAAATATCTCAACGCTTACCGAAGCACATCTTCCTCATATAACACCGAGCCTTCGACCGCCAACCTTCGTATGCTCAAGAATGGCAGCTATGTAATCACGCCGATCGTAAATCAGGGCGTGGCTTACGTGAAGTTTGCCGAGCGCCGCTTAGGCAAGACCCTGAAGGTGTACTCATCGAGTGATGGCGGTGAGACCTGGGAGCTGGTAAGCACCGTCACCACTGACGAGGAAAACGTAGTTTACATAGGCGACCTTAACGCCAACCGTATCAAGATAGCCAACGAAAGCACCGGCGACATCGACGTTGACGACATCACAATCACCGCCTTCCCTTCAGGTGCGCTTCCCGAGCTCGCCCAGCCTGCTGCAAGTGACATCACATCATCTACTGCCTTAGTAACATCAAGCGTGATAGCCGAAGGTGACAGCAAGATCTCTCAGAAAGGTTTCTGCTGGTCAACCACCATCGACCCCACAATTGACGATCACTCTATACTAGCTGACAACAACCGCTTCACACAGTCACTCACAGGTCTTCCCGCAGCCACTGAAATCCATGTCCGCGCCTATGCCATTTCACTCGCCGGTACAACTTATAGCCCCGAGCTCGTGTTTACCACTCTCCCGCCCTCAGCACCCGCAGTGACACTACTCGATGTGGCTGAGAATGAATACCTCTCCACTGACACTGAATGGGCTCTCGACCTTACCGGAAAGGTTGCTGACAATGGTGGCGCCGAGCTCACTGAAGTGGGTTTCA
The DNA here is from genome assembly GCA_023667185.1 of Lachnoclostridium sp. Taxonomy (GTDB): domain Bacteria; phylum Bacteroidota; class Bacteroidia; order Bacteroidales; family Muribaculaceae; genus Duncaniella. The sequence goes on along the minus strand of JAMPAP010000001.1, from coordinate 723,652 downwards.
AAGTCACCATCAACGGCACAGCAAAGACTGTCAAGGGTCACAATACCGCAGGCGGTCAGTTTGCCGCTACAGTAAATGTAGCTCCCGCTACCACCTGCACCATCGTGGCTTACGCCACTAATTCAGTAGGCACCTCAACAAGCGACGCCCTTACTTACACTACCGGCACAATCACTGTAGGCGACTACCGTCATGCAGTGTTCTACTGCGATCCTGACGGCGACGATGCTACAGCCGACGGATCGCTCGCGCACCCGTTCTATAGCCTTCAGAAAGCCGTCGACCTCGTTCAACCGGGCGACACCATCTACATGAACGGCGGTACATATAAATATGGCCAGCGCATCAACATAGCCACCGTAGGCGAGCGCAACAGTGGCCGCATCGCTCTGTTCTCACGCAACGGACGTGCCATCCTCGACTTCTCCGAGATGGCCGACAATGACAATAACCAGGGTATACGTCATGTGGGCAGCTACTGGCACTTCTACGGATTTGACATCTGCGGCGCTGGCGACAACGGTATGCTCATCGAGCGCAACAAGCCCTCGGGCGGCTCTTACTCCGACATCGCCGCAAATACCACTCAGGGTCACGACAATATCGTGGAATTCTGCAACTTCTACCGCAACCGCGACACCGGTCTGCAGCTGAAAAACCTCGCCGCTGACAACCTCATCATCAACTGCGATGCCTACTACAACACTGACTCTACCCACGGCGACGCTGATGGCTTCGCAGTGAAGATCTCTCATGGTAACGGCAACTATTTCTACGGATGCCGCGCATGGCAAAACAGCGATGACGGGTGGGATCAGTTTATCAAGAAAGAGGGCGGTTTCCCTGACGATATCACCACTACCCTCGAATATTGCTGGGCTTTCCGTAACGGTTACCTCGAAAACGGCAACCAGTCAGACGGCAACGGCAACGGATTCAAGATGGGTAGCGATCAGGGCCGCAACAATATCATCATGAACCGCTGCGCAGCTTTTGAAAACCTCAACAAGAGCTTCGACCAGAACCATAACACCGGCCACATGATTCTCAACAACTGCTCAGGCTATGCCTCAAAGATCGATGGTAACAAGAGTAACTACAGCTATCGCCTTGACGAACCCGTGGCTTCCGGTCATGAGATCCGCCTGACCAACTGCGTGGCCATCAGCGATGGTATCGCCAACCGCGACAAGTCAGACTACGGTCTATGCTCAGTGACAGGCACACTCATCACCTCTGACCTCCAGACTCTCCCCTCTGACTATCTTTCAGTGGATATTGCCGAGATGACCGGCGAGCGTGATGCCAAAGGCAACCTTCCCGCAGTATCGTTTATGAACATCGTCCCCGGCAACTACAAGCTCATCGACGCCGGTAGCGACGTCACCCCCTACGAAGGCGAAAGCCCCTACGCTGAAGGTATCGTATACAACGGTGCAGCCCCTGACCTCGGAGCATTCGAGACCGGCATTCCCTCAGGCATCCAGACCATTGGCTCGGTCGTATCTTCTTCAAATGCCCTTGAAGTTACCCGCGCCGAATGCGGCCTCGTAGTGCTCACCATAGCAGGCGCACAGCCCACTGATGTCTACACCCTCACCATCGTTGACCTCGCAGGCCACGTGCTCCAGCAGCGCCAGTTTAACGGGGCTTCAACCGCAGTCACCCTCCCCGTCGGCACCGGCATGACTATCGCCAATGTCACCGGAAACTGCACTAACGCATCAGTGAAACTCAGACTATAATCAACTTTTCAAGATAAATCATGATGCATCGTGACATGAAATGATGCATCATGATTTTTTATAATTACAAATGAAAATTACCATAATAGCCGTAGGGAAAACGGCCACTCCATATATCAGCAAGGCTATCGAGGCCTACCTGGAGCGGCTGAGCCACTACATCAAAACGGAAATCGAAATCATCCCTGACATCAAGGCATCGCGCGCCCTGACTGAACAACAGCAGAAAGATCGAGAAGGCGAAGCCATACTCTCGCTCCTGCGTCCGGGTGACGCTGTAGTGCTTCTCGATGAGCGCGGCAAAGAGCTCACCTCGCGTGAATTTTCTGAATCAATTGAGCGGCGCATGACGGCCGGGCTCAAACGACTTGTATATGTAATTGGAGGGCCCTACGGATTCAGCCAAGCCATATACGACGCTGTGCCGCAGCAACTTTCACTCTCCCGCATGACATTCACCCACGAGATGATCCGCCTCTTCTTCGTAGAGCAGATCTACCGCGCAATGACCATCCTTCGCGGCGAGCCGTACCACCACGATTAGTGCCGGGTCCATAAAAGATGTTCATAAATTCTTAAAAAAATTTGCTATAGCAAGATCAAAGCAGTAATTTTGCAGAAACAAGAAGAGTCTTGTTTACATATTGTTTGAAGCGTTTCATGCTTTATCCTATCACTGGAAATCGCCAATTTCAAAACACGAGGGAAAAGCAGTTAAGACGCTCATGCTTGTCGTGTATCCACTCCCCGACAATGGGGATATCGATATCCGATATGGCGTGGGAGTGGACTGTTTATTTCGTGTTAGGCGTTTGGCGATGCCTCAGTGATGATAAACTGAACTCGTCCACGCTTTTTTGTTATTTATATGGTAACTATGAGGGACGCATATTACCTTTTAACCTTTTATGAAAAAATTCAGTTATTTAATCAGCGGTATGATGCTGATTATGGGTATGGTAACGTTCACCGGATGTGGTTCAGATGATGATCCAACAGATCCCAACAAACCCGAAAACGTAGATGCGGGAGCAAGTGTAGATGATCCGGTAGGTACAGTGACAATGCGTATGCGTAATGACACTGAAACCAAACTTGGCTCAATGGTCGTAACATCTGACAACAATTTCCAATGCAGCAGCGGAATGATAGCTTCAATCGGAAAGGTTAACGGACTCGGAAACATCACCGATATACCTTTGACCGGCTGGAGTGACCAGATGGCTATAACTATCGGTAATGGTTATGTATATTATGATGGTAATCAGTATTACCGTATATACACCGTCAACTGGCTTAAGGACGTTACAACGGATGGCATAGTAGGTGTCGAGCTCAAGTATCAATCACCTTTCAAAGGTATGGATGAAAGTATTGAATTAGAAAGTTCGACCATCTCTTTCTCCGGTGACGGCGGTGAAGATGAGATATGGTTTATGAACACCTCTATTATCCCATTCACAGTAACAAGCGATGCAACTTGGTGTAATGTTGCAAGATGTACCTCTAAAGACGAGTCATTCTTGTACGATGGAATTTCAATTTATGTAACTCCTGCCGATACACAAGAAGAATCAAAGGCCAAAATTGAAATCAAGACTTTAGCCGGCAAACGTACTATCTTAACTGTAGTACGCGGTGGCGAAACTCCGCATATCATCTTTCCTAACGGAGAAGCCGAATATCGCAACGAAGACATTACAGCTTGCGGGACAACACAGACTCTATCAATAAACTCAAATATTGAGGCTAAGGATTTGGTTATCAACACTAACTCTGACTGGTTCAACGCTGAGATTTTAGGCAGTTCATCTTATGCACCTCAGCGCAAAGTTAGATATGTAGAGGGACAAGAAAATACCATCAAAGCTCCGTCAAGAGCCTCTAACAGACTTTCATTACGATACACAGTATTGCCCAATTACACATCTAACCTCCGCGAAAGCAAGATCACCATTACATCTAATAAAGGAGAACAAGCGGCAACCATGACCGTCACTCAGGTAGCCGGATCTTTAACCATAGATAGAGAAAATAACCTCGAGCTTTCAGCGTCTTCTCAGGAAGCTTCATTCTACTTCATTACAAATGTATACGGAGAATATGTAATATCAAGCGATAAAGCATGGTGTACGGTTTCGAATGAAAACATTACAATTTCTGAATTTTACAGTGGAACTCGATCTTCTATAGTACGTCTAAATCTTGAAGATAATACCTCCGACAGTAATCGTGAAGCTACTATACTAATTTCTTCAACCACTGGAAATCTTAAGGCTCAGTTAAAAGTAATTCAATCAGGAATCTCAACCTCTGATATTCCTACAGCACTCTATTTTGATAAAAATGCAGGCTATATCACAATAACGATGCCTGTCGCCAATATGGTAGCAAAGAGCTCGGTTGACTGGTGCTCTGTTTCTACTAATGCTAATAAATTAACTGTCAGAGTAGCTGACACTGATATTGACAGAACCACATCATTAAGTTTTGAAGGCTTGTCTGTCAAGATCACAATTGATCAGAGTAAGTACGCCGTTGGCGATCATTACGAGGAGGGAAACATCGTAGGCACTGTATGCCTTATGGATGGAGACCGTCGTCTTGTCAGAAGTGAATACCTTGGCCAATCAGAGTATTCTATAGAAAACGTGCTCATCGGGACTAATGACATGGAAAATGGAATTGCCAATATGGCAGTAGTCAAGAAGCTTGCCGGATGGCAGAAATTCTATCCGGCATTTGCCCTTTGCGATGCACTTAATGTTGAAGGTGTGACAGGATGGTATCTCCCCGCAACTCTTGAATCAGGGGTTTCAGGTTGGTCATCAACTGAATATTCTGAGACAAAAGCTTACACCGTCGGTGGCACAAGCTCCGGCCCCACTTACAGTAAATCTCAGAAACGAGATGTTTACGCCGTACATCACTTCGTGAAGTAAGATTTCTTCACGAAAACAGATAGTTATGTTGATTGACTCCGCAATATGCTTTTTATTGCGGAGTCATATTTTTGAGCCTTACCACCACGATTAGCGGCGGGTCCAGCGGACTTCGGGGGTGGAGGTGAGGTGGTTGATGTAGCGGGCTACAAGGAAGAGGTAGTCGCTGAGACGGTTGAAGTATTCGAGGATGATGGGGTCGACGGTGTAGCCGGCGTCTATGACGTCGTAGATGCGCCGCTCGGTGCGACGGCACTGGGTGCGAGCTACATGGGCAAGTGCTGATGCATGATGTCCGCCGGGAAGGAGGAAGCATTTGAAGGGTGGCAACTCTGAGTCCATACTGTCAATAGACTTTTCAAGTTCCGCCACACGCTCGGCAGATACCGGGGGGAGGATTGCGCCTTCGTCGCCAATGGATGCAAGATAAGATCCGGCATTGAAAAGTGTCGACGAGATTTCGATGAGCTGCGCGGCAATCTTAGGGTCAATCGGATTGATCTCAGTGGCGAGCAGGCATATAGTAGAGTTAAGCTCATCAGCAGTGCCGTAAGCTTCCACGCGACAGTCATTTTTCTTGACGCGGGTACCACCCACGAGAGAAGTCATTCCGCGGTCACCACCGCGGGTATAGATTTTGCTCTTTTCCATGTAATTAGAGATGTTTATAAATTAAAAAAGCCGCACTAACACAAGCACGACTTTCAATAAAAGAAAGGAGTTAAAACAAGTGGGCGCTGAGGGATTCGAACCCCCGACCCTCTGCTTGTAAGGCAGATGCTCTGAACCAGCTGAGCTAAGCGCCCTCACGAGAAAAAGATTTGTGAGGAGTCTCAATCGTCACAGCGATGGGTTAGATGGTGGGCGCTGAGGGATTCGAACCCCCGACCCTCTGCTTGTAAGGCAGATGCTC
>JAMPAP010000001.1:665332-717952 GCA_023667185.1 Lachnoclostridium sp. | reverse complement strand
AGTCGGATTGTTGCGTACATCGGTGTATTTCATACTCTATTAGCGAAATATCTACTCGCGTGCGTACGTGAATATAACAACTTAAGAAATTTTAATGTCTATTATTTACAAACCCTACGTCAAGAAATACCGATGGAAATTCATCCTGGTTAGCCTTTTCCTCATCTTCGCCGATGGCGCCTATGTAAAGCATATAAGCGCGGGCAACGAGTCCGACACGTCGTGTTTCGGGAATGTCAGCGGTAGCAGCCCAAAGCTTTATACGATCGCAAATCATATCGCGGTAGTTGGTGTAATAGGCATTGAGTATCGTCTGAGTCAAATCAGGTTCATTTTTAATCAAGTATCGGCCGCCGTAATCGTCACAAAGTTCAAGCACTCTTCCTTTTATCTGAGTCCACCGCAATGTGGTCATGCCGGAAAGTTCAAGAATCTCCCTCTCGGTAAGACCCTGTTGCTCTGAAATAGCCAGCGCATTGATCACCCACATTGCTTCCCAATTGCCCTCTTTCATATTACCTACATCATCGCGAATTTTCCAAAGAAGATGCCAGTAGATATCGCCATCACCTAATTTAGAGATTTCCTCGTTGAGTTTCTCAAAAGAGCCGAATCGTATTAGCGTATTGAGCGCCATCTTCAGATGGGTCATTGTAGTCTCCTTGGAGATAAGTGTTTTCTTCTGGTCGGCAGTCAGTTGCTTGCCATATATCCTGAGGTATTTGTCAATAGCGGCAATTTTAAATTCGTCGGATGGCGGAGTATATTCAATTCTGGAATCCTCGGCTCCAAGTTGTTGAAACCAACCGGAGTATCGACCTGAGATTAAAACCCGGGCGGCATTTGAGAGGCGACGAAGCAATTCAAGGGTTTCAGGATATTCTTCTTCTTCAAGGTCGAGATTGTCAATAGCAATGAAATCGGGAGGATTAGCCGTTGTCTCAGCGTCGAGAAACAGGCCGAGGTTGACAATGCGGCTGTTTTCATCGAGAGGAATATTGACCATATCGACATATACGACTGACCGGCCGCAGTTGACCAGCCGGTCGACATAGTGGCAGAGAAGTGTTGACTTGCCATTAGACTTAGGAATTTCCTTGCCATTGCGGATAAGGATTTTTTCATATATCATGCAGTAGCGCGAATCCGAATCAACCCATTTGTCGAATGCTGCGTCGTACGACTCAGGGAAATCCACCATCACCTCAAGTCGCTTCGAGATAGAATGGCTGTTGCGGGCCTTTATGAGCTCGTGACCGGTATCAGCCCCGGTGGAAAAAGTTTTCTTAAACGTGTCAAGCAAATCGTCAATGACCAGTTGGCCCAGCTCCTGAGGTGATCCATAGTACCTTACCGGGACAAGATTCTGAGCGACAACCTTCTCGATCAGCTCCCGTTGGCGGGGCTCGGGATTCATATCCTTGCGGATATAAAACGCGCCCTTGACACGGCTGCTGTCTCGAGAAAGTACACCGTAGATAAATTCCATCTCGGTAATGCTCTTCCCTTCAGCAATAGCATCGTCAATCCAAGGAATCTGCTTCCGTATATCTTCGTAATCATCTCCGAGATCTTGCTTCAATGGCGTCCAACCATAGCGCTCGCCGAGCAGGCCGATGAAAAATGGGGTGGAGTTTTCGATTTCCTCCAGGCATAGTTTCACTACATTTCCCGCCTTGCTCTCCTGCTCAGTGATGCCCCATCGGAGGTCGACGGGGAAAAAGAAGATATTGTTATCTTCGCATATAGAGGCTATTTGCGGGAAAACTTGTGTGGCCAGATAGTTACGTTCACTTTCCATGTCGCTGAAAGTGGACGATACAAACACTCTGGCGCGGCGTAGGGCTATGTTTTCGTTGGTCATTGAGGCAGATTTTGAAATAAGGCGTTGCGCTCGTCAAAAATGTCGGCGCAACGCCTGATGGTAAGGTTGATTCGGCATGAAGATGGATCAGCGGCCGGAAGTGAGGACGCGGTCGCGGATGCCGGTGTTGAAGTCCTTGAGGGAATTGAGGTTCTCGAGGGTAAGGTGCATGCGGTAACGCCAGTAGTGACGAGGATTGGCGGGGATGTTGATGAGCTCCTCGCGGGGGTCGTGGCGGCGGATTACGCCATCGATCGAGAGCCAGTCCTGCAGCGGGAGGATGCATAGCATCGAGGGTGACTCCAGGTGGAGGCGGATGATGCGGTCGCATATCCAGGGCTCGGCATACTGCGGGGCTTCGCCTTGCTCGTGGAGCACTTCGTTGTAGAAACGCTGGGTAGTGGCGCGGTCAGCTTCCCACCAGCGGCGTATGCCGTCCATATCGTGGGTGGAGGTGGTGCATACGCTATAGTAAGGATATTGCCATGTCTGGCCGAATTTCACATTCGGATCCTTGGGCATACGCTGTATCTCGAGAGCGAGGATTTCGAGCTGGTTCATCACCGCGGGTACGCAGGCGGGGATCATGCCGAGGTCTTCTGCACACACGAGCATATCGGTAGCATCGATAAGGGCGGGGAGTTTCCACATCGCCTTGCCATACCAGAAGTCGTTGTGACGATGGTAGTAGAAGTCGTTGTAGAGTCGGTCATAACACCAGCGCTCGTAGTCAGTGAGCGAGCGGTAAGTGTAAGTCATCTGCCCGGCGATGCGGGGATGGTATTTACCTTTCTCGTAGGGGTCTTCGATGAAGAGCACCTGGTCAAGGAGTCCGAGCAGGGCGTTGCATTTGAGCTCGTTTTTCTGGTCTTTTTCCAGAGTGGCGAAGTGGTCCACAATCTTGCGCTGGGTGGAATATTCATCCTTCATGCGGTAACGGCCATTACCTACGTCGACGAGGAACTCATCGCGGCACTCATCAGTGAGGTCGCCGAAGAAGTCGCCGAGGAAATAGTCCATTATATAGGGCTTGGTCTGGTTTTCGACATCGATCCAGAAGTCGTAGTTATATCGGAGCTCGTCAGGAGAGTAGGGGAGGGCGGGGTTAAACACGCCGAGCAATCCATGGACGGCATCCATAGGGATCTGCCAAATGCGGAAGAAACCGAGCACATGGTCGATACGGTAGGCGTCAAAATATTCGGCCATCTTGCGGAAGCGTGATTTCCACCAGGCGAAACCATCGCGGGCCATCTCGTCCCAGTTGTAGGTGGGGAATCCCCAGTTTTGACCGAGCACTGAGAAATCATCAGGCGGCGCACCGGCCTGGCTGTCGAGGTTGAAGAGGCGGGGATTGATCCAAGCGTCGACGCTTGTGCGGGATATGCCGATGGGGATGTCGCCTTTCAGAGCTACGCCGTGGCTGCGGGCATAGTCATGCACCTGACGCATCTGCTTGTCGAGGTGATACTGGCGGTAGAGCTCGAAGTCGATGTCGCGGCGATGCTCGTCGATGAAGCGAGCCACCTTATCTTTGTCGTAGACGGCATATTCGCCCCACTTATCCATCTCGGGGCTATGGTTGATATCACGGAGCACACAGAAGGCAGCGTAAGGCATCAGCCAATAAGCGTTGATGTCGACAAACTGCTTGAACTCCTCGCTATCAAGCGTAGCCTGTCCTGACTGGTCAAAGAGCTCGCGGGCATACTGGTTTTTGGCGTTGTTGACGCGCTCGTAGTCCACCTGCGTCAGGTCGTTGAGCTCGTTGCGGAGCCGTTCGTAATAGTTACGGCGCTCAGGGTCATCGAGCTCGCCCATGGCCGAGAGGCGCAGATACATGGGGTGGAGCGCGAAAGTAGAGTTGGCATTATAGGGGTAGGAGTCAGTCCATGTTCCGGTCATCGTGGTGTCGTTGATCGGGAGTAGCTGGATGAAGGTCTGCTGGGTATCTACAGCCCAGTCCACCATCTTCATAAGATCATAGAAATCGCCCACGCCGAAGTCGTCGTTGCTTCGGAGCGAGAACACCGGAATGGCCACACCTGCGCCGCGCCATGGAGTCAGGGGGTTGACAAGGCGCTGGCCGGCATCGGTGACGCTCTGGTGAGGATCAGTGGTATCTACGTCAAGCACTCGGTTGTCACGCCCTTCCCATGCCACCACCTCGCCGGTGGTCTTATTCAGAATCAAAAACTTATACTCAATTTTGCCGTTAAGGCCACTCAGCGGAATATTTGCCTTCCAGAGCGGAAACTCGGCATCCGACATTCTCAAAGCCTTCGAAGTGTCCCAGTGACCGAGAGCTTCGCAAGCGCCGCTGACGGCTACCACCTGATCAGGGTGAATCATTGGCGCGCCAACGGTAAGCGTCAGCATACCCGGGGCTGCCACAACGGGCTTTTCACGATTATCGCGGTGCATGATGCAGTCGATAAAAGCCGACGAATAGTATGGCTTGTCCCAGGGCTGATCCTGCCATCGGTCTACTATCGTGGCGCGATGCACATCGCCCGCCTGCTCGAAGGTGTGGGCGGGTCCCCATTCGCGCTTTGTTTCGCCATTTTCGGCTTTTACCAAGTAAGAATAAGAAAACTGGCGTACCGAGTCAGGGATATCCACTTCGGCAGTCCATCGCTGCTCGCCTTCGAGCCTCATAGGGATGGCGAGAGCCTCGTCGTTGCATCCGAGATTGTCAGTCGAGCCGGTCAGGTAGAGAGATTCGCCCCAGTTAGTCCGGTAGTCTACATTAAATATAAGTTTCATGAGTATGATATGATATGTAAGAATTCAAAAAAATGCACAAGTTATGCAAATATAACGTTTTTATCCGTAAGGTGGTTGTCAATGACGTATAAAAAAGTCAATCAGCAAGGTAATCAACATCATCGCTATCAGGATCGCGGTGATCCGCAGTAGCACTAAGCCCGGGTGAGGGTTGAGATATTCGATGAGGTTTATGCGGTTATGTCGGCCGGTCAGCTCCGGGTCGATTGATGAAATGGTGCGTTTCCACTTAACCACTCCCTTGTTGAGGTAGACCAGCGCCGCAGTGCCGCGGGCCAGCTCCTTGACCAGGTTAGATTCCACCTGATATATATCGTAGGAGGCCATTGAAATGTCGGCCCAGTAGGCAAGCTGGCGGTCGTCGCCCGCCATAAATGTGACCAGAGAGCCGCCCCGCTCCTCTATATAATCGTTGAGGTCGTTGATAGTGTTGGAGATAGAGATATCTATCTTCGTCAGGTCAGGAATGGTTACGATGAATTGCTCGGCATCGTCAGAGATGATTTCAGGCAGAATGTCCTCGCCGTCGACCATCACGGCCAGTCCATCGGCGGCAACCTCCGAGCCTGACTTTAGGCGGCGGTCGACGAAAGTCCATGTAGAGTCAGGCAAGTTGTCCTGACTGAACTCGCGGCTCTCGCCATCGCGCTCGTATATGAAGGTGTATTCAGCGTCATCGACATCCTCGTCATCAGTCACCAGAGCCTTTCCCGGGGCAAACCGGCGGAAATCTTCGAGTGGCTGCACATTGTAGCCGTAAAGCGAGATGGCAAGGGCGTAGAAGGTCACCAGTCCTCCCACGATCCACTGTGTATGGGTAGAGTAGACCACAGTATCCACCTTCACATTTTTTATCAGCAGATATATGAGTGCGGCCGTTATTAAGATGTTTTTGACAAATGTTGCGGTATTTGAAATCACCCATAAGTCGCCGAAGCATCCGCAGTCGGCCACCGGATTGGCTATAGCGATGTAGAGTGTAAGCGGGAGCATCACGGCCATCATCAGCAGTAGGCACACCACCGCCACCCTTCGGTAGCAGCCGAGCAGCAGCAATGCGCCCCACACCAGCTCCCATGTCGACAGCAGGAAGGCCAAAGTGGTGGTAATGCCTGTGGTCACGGCAATATCCCATACGGTGAAGTATTCGCTTATCTTGTAGACTGTTCCCCATGGATCGATGGCTTTGGCGAAGCCTGACACCACAAATAATACACCGATGATGATACGCAGCGATATTACGATAGCCTTGACCACAACAGATGGTGCTACCGGCGATGCCGCATCCTTGGGCAGAGGGTGTTCGTCAGGCGTTTTCTTCTCCATCAGTGAGTTTTATGATGCCGAATACGGCATAGTTTATAATATCCATATAGTTGGCGTCGATGCCTTCGGATATTATGGTTTGACCGTCGTTACTCTCTATCTGCTTGGTGCGCTGAATCTTGGTCAGAATAAGGTCAGTGTAAGAATTGACCCTCATGCTGCGCCAGGCGTCGCCGTAGTCATGGGTCTTTGCGGCCATCAGATCGCGGGCTTTGCGGCTCCAAGTGTCATAGAGGGCAAGAGCCTCTTCGGCGGACATATCTACTTCGTCAGCATATCCTTGCGAGAGCTGGATCAGCCCTACGATGCCGTAATTCACTATGGCAATGAATTCGGGGAGGATCCCTTCGTTGACCAGTGCGGTATCGGTCTCGAGGGTGCGTATTCGTTTGGCTTTGATATAAAGTTGGTCAGAGATCGACATCGGTCGCATGATGCGCCATGATGCGCCGTAGTCAATCAGTTTCTTGGCAAATATATTGCGGCAGCGTTTGAGGGCTTCGTCAAATTGTTCGAGGGTTTTCTTGGTATCCATTAATCATCACTTAATTATATTTATGTGGCAAATTTAACGATTATATCTTAATGATACAATACGCAGCTGAAAAACGGAAGAAAATTCTTATCTGGACTGATTCCGAATAAGAAAAATATTTTTCATTTCCAATCAGTATTCAGTAATGATTGAGTGATTAGCATTTTAGAAGTCGAAGACGTCGCGTGACGATATTAAACCTCTGCTTTATTGAAAATGTGTAAATGGTTAAAAATGGTAATATTGTGAATTTAAATTGTAGTTTTACTTTAAGCTAATGTTAATAACTTCGTAATGATTTGAATCTCAAACATTAGCGAAAACATTAGCAAATGCAAATAATTTTCGGTTTTATTTTATGAAAAAAAATTAGGAATTTTGCAATGAAAAGAATAGTAACGATTTTAACGAAAAATGTATAACGATAACAGCCGCAACAAGTGGGAAGACTGTCTGCGATTCATAGGTGACAATCTCCCCGCCGAACAATATGACGCTTGGTTCAAACCCTTGACCTTCCACAAGCTCGAGGATGGGAAACTTGTAATCAACATCCCGTCGCCCTACTTCTATGAGCAGCTTGAGGAGCGATATGTCAACCTTATCAGCATTGCAATCAACAAGGTGTATGGACCGGGCACGCAGCTGTTTTACCACTACAACCAGATCAACAACGAGCCCTCGACCGCCATCACCATGGCAACGGCCAACCCCTCGACCGCCGTACGTCCCGCAGCCGGAGCATCCTCCAATCCCTTCCGTCAGAACGAAGTGGAAGATATTGATTCCCAGCTTAATCCGTCATATAACTTCGAGAACTACTGCACCAGTCCCAGCAACAAGGTTGCCGTGTCGATAGGCGAGGCTATTGCCGACAATCCCAAGCTCAAGACCTTCAACCCCCTCTTCGTGTGCGGCCCTTGCGGGGTAGGCAAGACTCACCTTATTCAGGCTATCGGTGTACGCATCAAAGAGCATAACCCTCAGGCTCGCGTACTATATATTACATCGCGCCTCTTTCAGAGCCAGTACACCTCGGCCGAACACCGTGGCAAAATCAACGAATTTATCAACTTCTACCAGAGCATTGACGTCCTCATCATTGACGATATTCAGGATCTAATAGGAAAAACCAAAACCCAGAATACATTCTTCCACATCTTCAACCACCTGAAGCAGAATCAGAAACAGCTCATCCTCTCAAGCGACTGCCCTCCCGCCCTGATGAAAGGCATGGAGGAGCGCCTGCTGTCACGCTTCAAAGGTGGCACGACCGTGATGATCGAGAAGCCTGACTATTCGCTGCGCAAGGAAGTGCTCAACCTCCGCGCAAGTCAGGACGGCCTCGACATCCCTCAGGAAGTTATGGAGTTTATCGCCTCAAACGTCACTGACAGCATCCGTGAGCTCGAAGGTATCGTGGTGTCACTGCTGGCTCATGCTACTTTCATGAACCGCGAAATCACCGTCAGCCTCGCCCGCAGCGTCCTCTCCAACGCCGTCAAGATCAGCAAGCGCACACTCAACTTCGAGGATATCACCCGCCACGTCAGCGACTTCTTTAACATCAACCCTGACCAGATCTTCACCAAGTCGCGCAAACGCGAAATCTCTGATGCTCGCCAGATGGTGATGTACCTCGTGAAGAAACACACCAAAATGCCCCTGAAAGCGATCGGTGCACGCCTGTCACGCACCCACGCCACCGTGCTCTACGCATGCAACGCCATCGAGCAGCGCATCCCCCTCGACCATCAGCTTCAGGACGACATCGCTGCCATCGAAAAAGCCATGCTGTCTTGATAGTTGGCCCGAAGTTATTCACATTCCGGGCGAATTATCTACATTTTTGCATGTTTTATCATTATTATTTGTTGCTTTCACAAAAATAATGAGTTATTTTGCGTCAGTATATTGAAAAACTCATTATGGGTAAAATAATTGCTATCGCTAACCAGAAAGGTGGTGTAGGCAAAACCACCACCACTATCAACCTTGCGGCCTCTCTCGCTGCCGAAGGTAAAAAGACACTGATTGTCGACGTCGATCCTCAGGCCAATGCTACCTCAGGCTACGGCATAAACCCCAAGTCAATGACCTCGTCAATCTATGAGTGCCTCGTCGACGACTACCCCATCGACGGCTCTCAAGTGCCGACATGCTGTGAAAATCTCGACCTCGTAGGCAGCCGCATAGATCTTGCCGGTGCCGAAATCGAACTCATCAACAAGCCCTCGCGCGAAAACGTCCTGAAAAACGCCCTCGCACAAGTGGCCGACAAATATGATTATATCCTCATCGACTGCTCTCCATCGTTAGGCTTGATTACCATCAATGCCCTCACGGCTGCCAACTCGGTGATTATCCCGGTTCAGGCCGAGTATTTCGCACTCGAAGGTATCACCAAGCTCCTCAACACCATACGCATCATCAAGTCAAAGCTCAACCGCTCGCTTGAAATCGAAGGCTTCCTGCTGACGATGTACGATGCCCGCCTACGCCTGGCCAACCAAATCTACGAAGAACTCAAAGCCCACTTCGGCGATATGGTATTTGACACCGTCATACCTCGTAACATCCGTCTTAGCGAGGCACCCTCCCACGGTCTGCCCGCCCTGCTCTACGACCCCGTAAGCCGCGGGGCCACCTCCCACATCGCCCTCGCTCGTGAAATCATCTCCAAAAATCCCGATCTCTAACTCCTGCTATGTCACAGCCTAAACGCCCCGCGCTCGGCCGCGGACTCGATTCTCTAATTTCCATGGACGACGCCCCAGCCCGCGGCACATCGGCCATTAACGAAATCGAGATTTCCAAAATAACCCCTAACCCTGAGCAGCCCCGTAGCGAGTTTGACGAGGAAGCCCTCGCCGAACTGTCACGCTCCGTGGCTGAAGTAGGTATCATCCAGCCTATTTCTCTGCGTAAAACAGGCCCGGATACTTACCAGATAATCGCCGGCGAGCGCCGCTACCGCGCCGCCCTCATGGCCGGACTTACCAGCATACCGGCATATATCCGCACTGCCTCTGATACTGAGCTCACTGAGATGGCCCTTATCGAAAACATCCAGCGTGAGGATCTCAATGCCATCGAAATAGCCTTGACTTTAAGAAAGCTCATTGACCAGTATCAACTCACCCAGGAGCGCCTCTCGGAACGTATCGGCAAGAAACGCGCCACTATCGCCAACTATCTCCGCCTGATCAAGCTGCCGGCTGAAGTGCAGCTCGGCCTGCGAAATCGACTCGTCGATATGGGGCATGCACGAGCCTTGCTCGCGCTTGATGATCCATCGCTTCAACTTCAGGTATATGACTTGATTATCAAGGAAGGACTGTCAGTGCGCAAGGTCGAGGAGCTTGTAAAGAAATACAATGCCGCTCCCCCTGCCGAGAAGCCCTCCGAGTCAAAAAACAGATTTTCTAACAAAGATTTTGATATTTTAAAGAATCACCTCTCACAGCGGTTTAACACCCGCGTAGGGTTCACTTGCGACAACTCCGGTAAAGGAAAAATAACATTTCAATTCACAAATGAGGCTGAACTTGAAAGATTAATTACTATCTTTGACACTGCAAAACTTCCGGCTGATGAATGATCATCCGCCGAAAGACTTGTGTTGTTGTGTAATTTATTGTATAGTAATTAGTTAACCATTCAAGCAGAATTTTTAGAAAGAATGTCGCAAAAACCGGGAAAGGTCATCATGGCACTGCTGGGCATGATTTTTATCATGCTTGCATTCCCTTTTAACATTTTTTCAGTATCGCCGCAGCGACCTGTCCGTCCCGAGCGCCGGCAGGGCAATCCGTTGCGCCAGCTTCCTGACACCATACCCGTAGGTCCGTCGGCCGCCCCGGCAGGATCATTCGTGGTAATTGATTCAGTAAATGCCACCACCGATAGCCTCGCTGTCATCCCGGCCGACACCGTGGCCATCCTGCCCGGTACATTTGACCCCCGCCCCATAGAGCAGCCCCGGAAATACACATTCAACCCTGACCCGACGCGCGCCGTATGGCTCTCGGCACTCTGCCCCGGTCTTGGCCAGCTCTACAACCGCCGCTACTGGAAGCTTCCCATAGTGGTAGGAGGATTCATGGGGCTCGGATACGCTACTTCGTGGAACAACGGTATGCTACGCGACTACACCCGCGCTTATTCTGACATTATGGACAACGACCCGTCAACCAAAAGTTACATGGATTTCTTCCCTCCTACGGTTCATGAAGCTGACCTTGACAAGACGTGGCTAACCAATATACTGAAGTCGCGCAAGGATTTCTATCGCCGCAACCGTGACCTGTGTATTATATGTATGGTGGGTGTGTACTTCGTAGCGATGATCGACGCTTACGTTGACGCACAGTTAGCCCACTTCGATATTTCACCTAATCTATCAGTAGATATAGCCCCCGCCCTCATCCCCGAAAGCCGCGACAGGTTTCCGGGTGTAGGTATGCAATGGGCCTTTAACTTTTAATCTCTCATCAGCCTTCACCAATGAAAAAATTAATCACATCACTTCTCGCTTTAGGATTCATGAGCGTCATTCCAGCGTATGCCGCGCCATCGATCCTTGACATCAAGCACTCCATCACCGACGATAATATAATAGCACCCGAAAGTTTCGAGACCCGCACCCGCGAGCTTAACGAAAACTTCTACCTGCGTAACTATGTGGTGATCGACAACGATACCTACGTCACTGATACCGGCAAGCCCGAGGAATATGAGAGCCGCCTTAAGCGCCTTCCCACCGAGATCGAGATGCCTTACAACTCTATCGTAGGCAAGTTTATCGATATGTATCTCACCAAGCGCCGCACCCTCGTGGCCGATATGCTTGCTCTCCACAACTATTATGGCCGCATCTTCCTCGAGGAGCTTGAAAAGCAGGGGATGCCCACTGAGCTGCAATACCTGCCCGTGATAGAGTCAGCTCTCAATCCAAATGCTGTGTCAAAGGCCGGAGCTGCCGGTCTGTGGCAGTTTATGCCCAACACTGCCATTGGTCTGGGCATGGAAGTGAATACCCTGATCGACGAGCGCCGCGATCCGCGCCTGTCGTCGCGCAATGCCGTGCTCTACCTCAAACAGCTCTACGAAATCTATCATGACTGGTCACTTGCCATTGCCGCCTACAACTGCGGCCCCGGCAATGTCAACAAAGCGATACGCCGCGCAGCTGACGGTGAAGCTCCCACTTCGAAAATGGACTTCTGGGAAATCTACAACTACCTTCCTCAGGAAACCCGCGGTTATGTGCCCGCATTCATCGCAGCCAACTATGTGATGAACTATTACCGTAACCATGGCATCCGCCCTACAATCGTAAAGCGCCAGCTCGTCACTGACACCATCGTGGTCAACAAGTATGTCCACTTCAACCAGATAGCCGCTGTGCTCAACATCCCCGTGGAGGAGATCCGAATGCTTAATCCTCAGTTCCGCAAGGATATAGTGCCCGGTGACTACCGGCCTTACACCCTTACTCTTCCCTCGCAGCAGTGCCTGAGCTACCTGATGAGCGAAAAACGCATCATTGACTATGATGCTGACCTCTACGCCCGCCGCTCCAATGTAGAGCCCGGTGAGTCAAAGACCCCTACCACAGGCGATAACGGTAAGGCGAATCTCAACATGATGCTGCGCCAGTCAGTCAACACTGATGAGAACAAGGAGGTGGAATTTGCCTCCACCGAGACTGAAATCGTCCACCACATCGTGGCTCGTGGCGAGAACATACGCGACATCGCCCGCAAATATGGCGTCAGCGCCACTGATATCAAAGGATGGAATGACCTTCGCCGCGGCAAAGTCAAGGAGGGGGATGACCTGATAATAAAAGCAACCAAGGGCGCTGACCTTGACGGCATCGTGGTCAACAAAGTCGATACCCCCGAGCAGCCTAAAGCTACAGAGTCGGCCTCGGCAAGCACCTCTACTGCAAAGCCCGCGGTAGAAAAGAAACAGGAGACCGCCAAGCCCAAGACTACTACTCCTAAGGTTGACAAGAAAAAGAAGAAATCGGTCAACTCCACAACCCATACAGTCAAGAAAGGCGAAAACCTCGGTCGCATAGCCAAGCGCTATGGCACTACCGTTGCTGCCATCCAGAAGGCCAACAACATGAAAAGCTCTACCGCTATCCGAGCCGGCCAGAAACTGAAAATCCCCGTAAAGTAATCTTAAACCACCATTGAAAGCTGATGAGAAAATGGCGTATTGACGACAGTGCCGAGCTGTACAACATTCCCGGCTGGGGTCGTAAGTATTTTTCAATTAATGAAAAAGGTAACGTTATAGTAACTCCGCGCGAGAACTGTGCACCCGTTGATCTGCGCGCTCTGATGGATGAGCTCCAGGTGCGCGACGTGACTTCCCCGGTACTCGTACGTTTCCCCGATATTCTCGACAACCGCATTGAGAAGATCTCCAATTGCTTCACCCGCGCTGCCGAGCAATACGACTATAAAGGCCGCAACTACATTATATATCCTATCAAGGCCAATCAGATGCGCCCGGTGGTGGAGGAGATTGTAGGCCACGGCGATAAATATGACATCGGCCTTGAAGCCGGGTCAAAGCCCGAGCTCCATGCCGTGCTCGCCACCAATATCAAGGAGAACGCCCTTATTATCTGCAACGGATATAAGGATCAGAACTATATCGAGTTAGCTCTTTTGGCTCAGAAAATGGGCCGCCGGATATTTCTCGTGGTCGAGAAACTCAACGAGCTCAAGATCATCGCAGAGATTGCCCGGCGGATAGGTATCGAGCCCAACATCGGTATCCGTATCAAGCTCGCCTCTTCCGGCTCAGGAAAGTGGGAAATGAGTGGCGGCGACCAGTCGAAGTTTGGCCTCAACTCCAGCGAGCTCCTCGAGGCGGTGGCTTATCTTGAAAAATATAACCTCAAGCATTGCCTGAAGCTTATCCACTTCCACATCGGCAGCCAGATCACCAAGATACGCCGCATAAAGAACGCTATCCGCGAAGCCACACAATTTTTCGTTCAGCTTTCGAAGATGGGATTCTCCATTGAGTTTATGGATATAGGGGGTGGTCTCGGCGTGGATTACGACGGCACACGCTCGTCGGCCTCGGAGAGCTCGATGAACTACTCCATTCAGGAGTATGCTAACGATGCCGTGTCGGCTATCGTCGATGTATGCGTAAAGCATGGCCTGCCGCAACCCAACATCATCAACGAGAGCGGTCGCTCGCTGACGGCTCACCATTCGGTGCTGATTCTCGAAGTGCTCGAGACTACATCTTTGCCCGAGTGGAAGGACTCAAAAGAGGTGATCGAAGAGGATCACGAGCTTTCGCGCGAACTTTACGATATATGGGATAATCTCAATCCCAACGGAGTGCTTGAAAGCTGGCACGACGCGCTGATGATCCGCGAGGAGGCGCTTGACCGATTCTCGCTCGGAATGCTCGATCTGCGCACCCGTGCCCAGGTGGAAGAGCTCTTTTGGTCAGTGGCACGTGAGGTGGGCGAGATAGCCATGTCCATGAAGCATGCTCCTGAGGAGCTGCGAAAGGTATCGAAGATGATTCCTGACAAATATTTCTGCAACTTCTCCCTTTTCCAGTCGCTCCCTGACAGCTGGTCGATTGACCAGGTGTTCCCCATCATACCCCTGTCGCGCCTTGACGAGAAGCCTACCCGCACTTGTACAATCCAGGATATCACCTGCGACAGCGACGGCAAGATAGCCAACTTCATCTCCCTGACCGGCGGCACATCTTCCTACCTGCCCGTCCACACCGTGAAGCCGGGAGAGCCCTATTACCTCGGAGTATTTCTCGTGGGTGCCTACCAGGAGATCCTCGGCGATATGCATAACCTCTTTGGCGATACTAATGCCGTCCACGTATCGGTCTACAAGGATCGATACGAGATTGATCGCATCATCGACGGCGAAACCGTCGCCGATGTGCTTGACTATGTACAGTTTAATCCCCGCAAACTCGTGCGCAACGTCGAGACCTGGGTGACCGCCTCAATGAAAGCCGGGAAGATCACTCCCGAGGAAGGACGCGAATTCCTCAGCAACTATCGCTCCGGCCTCTACGGTTATACATATATAGAAAAGGGCTGATGGCTCGCTATTTCATGACTCTTGCATTCCGCGGAGCCGGCTACCACGGCTGGCAGTCGCAGCCGGGTGTAGTCACCGTGCAGTCGGCCATCGAGAATGCCATGGGACTGCTGCTTCATCGCAGCGTAGCCATCACCGGTGCCGGCCGCACTGATACCGGAGTGAATGCACGCCACATGGTGGCTCACTTTGACATGGACGAGAGCGAAGCCGATCCTGCCGCGCTTATGCGGTCGCTCAACTCCATGCTCGGTCCTGACATCGCCATCTATGACATACGCCGTGTCCACGACACGGCTCATGCCCGCTTTGATGCCACCTCGCGCACCTATCATTACTATGCCACTGATATCAAAAGCCCCTTTGACTATCCGCTGGCATGGAAAGCCCCTGCCAAGTTTGACTACGATGCCATGAACCGCGCCGCCTCTCTGCTCCTTGACACTGAGGATTTCACCTCCTTTGCCAAGCTACATTCCGATACCAAGACCAACATCTGCCGTGTCACCCGCGCCGAATGGATAGCTGATGGGCCTACCAGGCATGTTTTCGTCATCACCGCTGACCGTTTCCTGCGTAATATGGTAAGAGCCGTCGTAGGCACGCTGGCTGATGTAGGTCGAGGCAAGCTCTCGATTGATGAATTCCGCCGCATTATCGATCGCCGCGACCGCTGTGCCGCCGGAACATCCATGCCGCCTCATGCCCTCTTCCTCTGGGACGTAACATACGACTATATTTGATTCTCCATGAAACACAATGAAATTTTTGACAAAGTACTGTTTGTAGGCCCCGCACTTGCCGCAAAGGGGGGTATATCATCAGTGCTGCTATCATATTCATCTTTTGTGCATCCATTTCACTTCGCCGCTGTCAACAGTGTCGGAGGCAAAGTTAGTAAGCTACTCGCACTTGCGCGTACCATAGTGGCAATACCTTTTGCCCGCCTTGCAGGCCGTAAGATCATGCACATCCACTTCTGCGGCGGCAATTCATGGCGACGCGAGCGAAAAATAGCCCGCTGGGGAAAACTGTTTGGCTTCAAGACTATTATGCATTCTCATGCCGGAAAGTTTGACGACTTTGTAGCTCAGGAGGGTGCTGAAAATATCCGCCATCATTTCTCGAAAAACGACCGTATTGTCAGCCTGTCGGCCAAGTGGGTAGGTATCTACAAGCAGAAATTAGGTGTCGACGATGTGCGTTACATCAACAATATCGTGCTTCCGCCCCGCATCAAGCGCGACGAAAATCCGCGCTCGGAGCTTCGCTTTGTATTCCTTGGCGAATTGGGCGAGCGAAAAGGCGTGCTCGATATTCTCGAGGCTGTAAAGACGCTCCCTGAAGATAAGCCCTGGAGGCTAATAATAGGTGGTAATGGCGATGTGGCAAGGCTCGAGAAAGCCATTGCTGACTCCGGAAAGGCTGACCGGATTGAATTCCGCGGTTGGATAGGGCCTGATGAGAAGGACAAGTTGCTCGCTGAGACCGACGTAATGATGCTTCCTTCATTTGACGAGGGATTGCCTATCTCCGTGCTTGAAGGTATGGCTAATGGTATGGGCATAATCACCACTGATGTAGGCTCAGTATCTGACGTCATAACTGATGAAGTCAACGGCCTGATAGTCACTCCGGGAGATACCGTATCGATAGCTGAAGCCATGAAGCGCTATATCGAAGAGCCGTCGCTGATCAAGACACATTCCGCGGTAAGCGCTGACCGTATCAAGGCTTTCTATCCTGAAGCCGTCAAGGAGTCGCTTGCCGAGCTTTACGCTGATCTACTGGACTGAAAAAATTTTTTTTCGCGGTATTGCATTATTTATAAAATTTTCATTACCTTTGCCGGGTGAATTTTTCCGACGTAACTGAATGAGTCCTGAGATACATTTCACCAAGATGCATGGCATCGGCAACGACTACATATACATCAATTGCATGGAGTCGTGTCCGAGTGACCTCCCCTCCCTCGCAATCGAAATGAGTGACAGGCACAAAGGCGTAGGAGGCGACGGGATAATCCTCATCTTGCCATCCACGGTAGCCGACTTCAGAATGCGCATCTTCAACGCTGATGGCTCCGAAGCGAAGATGTGCGGGAATGGCAGCCGATGCGTCGCAAAGTTCATCCACGATAATGACCTCTCTGAAAAAGATACGATACACCTTGAAACCCTCGCCGGTATCAAGGTGCTTTCGCTTATTAAGGAAGGTAATCCTACATCAGTCTATGCTGTCGACATGGGTGCTCCCGTGCTCCGAGCTGCTGATGTTCCGGTGATATATCCTGAAGCTGATATGATGGTCAATGCGCCGGTAGAGACTTCGATGGGCACGTTGAAGATTACAGCCGTGTCGATGGGCAATCCTCACGGTGTAGTAGTCACTGACTGCAATATCGATACCCTCCCGCTTGAGATCATCGGTCCCGAGCTGGAGAATCATCCGATATGGCCTGACCGTGCCAATATCGAATTTATCAACGTTGTTAACCGCGGCGAACTGAAAATGCGGGTGTGGGAGCGAGGCTCCGGCGAAACCATGGCGTGCGGCACAGGCGCTTGCGCGGCGGCCGTAGCTACATCGCTGCTCGGACTGACGGGCGAGGATGTCACCGTGCATCTGCGCGGCGGCGACCTCACTATCAGCTGCCCCCGCGGCGACCACGTGATGATGACCGGCCAAGCTACCACCGTATTCTCCGGCAGCTGGATCCGTCACCAAAATATTAATAATAGTAACACATAGGTACATATTATATATGATTAAGGTAAATTCAGATTTCTGCAAGCTGCCCGGTGCCTACCTCTTCAGTGAGGTAGCCCGGATCGTCGGCGAGTATCAGTCAGTTCACCCCGATACCGAAATCATACGTATGGGTATCGGTGATGTGACCCGCCCGCTGTGTCGTGCTGCCGTAGATGCCATCAAAGCAGCTGCTGACGAGCAGGCCTCTGCAGCTACCTTCCATGGCTACGGCCCGGAGCAAGGTTACACCTTTCTGCGCGAGCTGATCGCTGAGCATGATTATCGTGTCAACGGAGTTGACATCAGCTCTGACGAGATTTTCATCAGCGACGGCGCAAAAAGTGACCTCGGTAATATCGGTGATATCCTCAGTGATGACTGCCGTGTGGCAGTGCCTGATCCGGTGTATCCCGTATATGTGGATACCAACGTGATGAACCATCGCGCCGGAGATCTTACCGCCTCGGGACGATGGAATCGCCTGGTGTACCTTGAAGCCAATGAGGCTAACGATTTCAACCCGGCTCTCCCCGCTGAGCCGGTCGACATAATATATCTGTGTTACCCGAATAACCCCACAGGCACTACTCTCACTCGCGACCGCCTAAAGGAGTGGGTGGACTATTGCATCGAGCATGACACGTTGCTGCTTTTCGACTCGGCCTACGAGGCTTACGTCACTTCGCCTGACGTGCCACGTTCCATTTACGAAATCACGGGAGCGCGCCGCGTGGCCATCGAGTTTCGCAGCTATTCCAAAACGGCAGGGTTTACGGGAATGCGCTTAGGTTATACTGTAGTGCCCCGCGAGCTTAGCGGAAGTGACGATGCCGGGAATCGCGTAAGCCTCCACAAGCTGTGGCTTCGTCGCCAAACCACGAAGTTCAACGGCGCATCCTATGTATCGCAGCGTGCCGCCGCCGCTCTCTATTCAACCGAAGGCGCGGCTCAGGTGCGCGAATCTATCGAATATTACCTCGGCAATGCCCGCATCATCCGCTCGGCTCTTGCCACGGCCGGTTACAAGGTGTGGGGCGGCATTGACTCCCCATATATATGGGTAAAAGCTCCGGAAGGAATGACCTCATGGGACTTTTTCCATTATCTTCTTGAGCGCCATCACATCGTGGCTACTCCCGGCTCAGGGTTTGGCCCCTCGGGCGAAGGTTACTTGCGGCTTACGGCGTTCAATACCCGCGAGCTTACTCTCAAAGCCATGAACCGCATGGCATCATCAATTGATAATCAATAATCCATTATTCATAATTAATAACAGTTCTTATGTCAACGTTGAGATTCAAAGTCGTTGAAGAGGCCTCTAATCGTAAGGCAGTTCCGGTGGAAATCCCCGCCGAGCGCCCTCAGGCCTACTACGGCAAACTCGTGTTTAACCGCAGCAAGATGTTCGAGTACCTTCCGCTGGATACTTACCGCGCACTTGTCAACGCCATCGACAACAAGGAGCCTCTGCCCCTTGACGTGGCCGACAGCGTAGCCGCAGGTATGAAGCAATGGGCCATCGACAATGGCGCGCGTCATTACACCCACTGGTTCCAGCCCCTGACCGAGACTACCGCTGAAAAGCATGATGCCTTTATAGAACATGACGGTAAAGGCGGTGTAGTCGAGGAATTTACCGGCAAGCTGCTCGTACAGCAGGAACCTGACGCATCGAGCTTCCCCAACGGTGGCATCCGCAATACATTCGAAGCCCGTGGATACTCGGCCTGGGATATCTCGTCGCCGGCGTTCATCATGGACAACACCTTGTGTATCCCTACAATCTTCATCTCTTACACCGGCGAATCGCTCGACTATAAGACCCCGCTGCTGCGCGCCCTCTCAGCTGTCGACAAAGCCGGTACAGCAGTAGCACAATACTTCGACCCTGAAGTGCGTCACGTGATTTCCAACCTCGGCTGGGAGCAGGAATACTTCCTTGTCGACGAGGCTCTCTATGCCGCACGTCCTGACCTGGTGATGACAGGACGCACCCTCATGGGTCATGAGTCAGCCAAAAATCAGCAGCTCGAGGATCACTACTTCGGCGCTATCCCCTCACGCGTGGAAGCATTCATGCTCGACCTTGAAATCGAGTCACACAAGCTCGGTATCCCCGTCAAGACCCGCCACAATGAGGTCGCTCCCAACCAGTTTGAGCTGGCGCCCATCTATGAGGAAACTAATCTTGCCAACGACCATAATATGCTCATCATGTCAGTAATGGCTGAAGTGGCCCGCCGCCATAATTTCCGTGTGCTGCTCCACGAGAAGCCGTTCGCCGGCATCAACGGCTCGGGCAAGCATAACAACTGGAGCCTCTCTACTGACCGCGGCGTGCTCCTCTTCGCCCCCGGTAAGACCCCGATGGCCAACCTCCAGTTTATCACCTTCGTGGCCAACGTAATGGCTGCCGTGCATCGCCATAACGCCTTGCTCAAGGCTTCAATCATGTCGGCTACTAATGCACACCGCCTTGGAGCCAATGAGGCACCTCCTGCCATCATCTCCATCTTCACCGGCTCGCAGCTCTCCGAAATTCTCACCATGATCGAGAACTCTGACAAGGATGAGCTCATAGCCATGGCCGGCAAGGAGCAGCTCGACATGAACCTGCCGCAGATCCCGCAGCTGATGCTCGATAATACTGACCGTAACCGCACATCACCCTTCGCCTTCACCGGCAACCGCTTTGAATTCCGCGCCGTAGGCTCGAGCGCTAACTGTGCTTCGGCCATGATCGCCCTCAACGCCGCCGTGGCTGAGCAGCTTGCTGACTTCAAGACAAAGGTTGATGCCCGCCTCGCTGCCGGTGAAAGCCTTAACCATGCTCTCCTTGCTGAAATCAAGGTTCTCCTCCAGCAGAGCAGCGCCATCCATTTCGATGGCAACGGCTACTCTGACGAGTGGAAGGAGGAAGCTGCACGCCGGGGCCTCGACTGCGAGACTAACCCCGCTCTGATCTTCGACGCTTACCTGCGTCCTTCGTCGATCGATATGTTTGCCAAGACAGGCGTTATGACCCGCGTGGAGCTTGAGGCTCGTAACGAGGTAAAATGGGAAATGTATACCAAGAAGATCCAGATCGAAGCTCGTGTGCTCGGCGATCTTGCCATCAACCATATTCTTCCTGTAGCCACCCGCTATATGTCGATACTGCTCGACAACATGGTGAAGGTGCGCACTCTCTTCCCTGGTACAAAGGGTGAAGAGCTCTCAGCTTCCGATGCCGCCACTGTGGAGACCATCATGGGTCACTGCTCTGCCATCAAGACTGACGTTGAGAAGATGGTCGAGGCCCGCAAGAAGGCTAACCGTATCGAGGGCGAGCGTGATAAGGCGCTGGCCTACTCGCTCAACGTAGCTCCCTGCCTTGAGACCATTCGTCACCATATCGACAAGCTCGAACTTATGGTCGACAATGAGATGTGGCCACTCCCCAAATATCGCGAGCTATTGTTTATCCGCTGATTTTTCAAAATTCTTTACCGCGGGTCTGCCATTGGTTGCAGACCCGCCACTTTTTATGGAACCTCTAAAACACGAATGCGGCATAGCGATGATCCGTCTGCTCAAGCCGCTGGAATATTACAAAAAGAAGTATGGCTCATGGTCTTACGGCTTGAGCAAACTCTATCTGATGATGGAGAAGCAGCATAACCGCGGTCAGGAAGGCGCCGGAATAGGCGTGGTGAAGATGCACTCCGTACCGGGTCATGAATATGTGTTCCGCGAAAGGGCTCAAGGCTCCGGAGCTATCAGCGAGATCTTTGACCATGTGTGGTCCACGCTGGCTGACTTTAATATAGCTGGGGCTGCGCCCGAGGATGTGGAGCGGTATGCACCGTTCATCGGGCAGATCTATATGGGTCACCTTCGCTACTCGACGACCGGCAAGAGCGGATTGTCATACGTCCATCCCTTTCTGCGCCGCAACAACTGGAAGTCGCGCAATCTGCTGATGTGTGGTAACTTCAACATGACTAACGTCGACCGGATCTTCGACAAGGTAGTGGCTCGCGGCCAGCATCCGCGCCTCTATTCTGACACCGTGGTGCTCCTCGAGCAGCTCGGTGATGCTCTTGACAAGGAAAACCATCGCATCTATCGCGAGTATCGTGATTCGCTCGTTGACCCGGAACTGAGCCATGCCGTTGAGGATAACCTCGATATGCGCCGGGTGCTGGCCTCGGCGGCTCCTGACTGGGATGGAGGATTTGTGATCTGCACCGCCACCGGCTCGGGCGACATGGCCGTGCTCCGCGACCGTCACGGTATACGTCCGGCATTCTATTATGCTGACGATGAAATCGTTGCCGTAGCTTCGGAACGACCGGTACTTCAGACAGTGTTTGACCTCGAACTCTCGCAGGTTCAGGAGCTTAAGCCCGGCTCGGCGCTGATAGTAAGCAAGTCAGGCCGTATGCAAGTGACTGACATCCTTGGCTGCAGCGACAATGCCCGCTGCTCGTTTGAACGCATTTATTTCTCGCGTGGGAGCGATGCCGATATCTACCGCGAGCGCAAGCAGCTGGGAGCCAATGTCGTCCCGGCTGTCATTTCAGAGCTTGGAGGCGACATCTCTGATGCCATCTTCTCGTTTATCCCTAACACTGCCGAGGTGGCCTTCCTGGGTATGGCTGAAGCACTTAATGCTCATCTTGACTGCATCAAGACTCGTCTTATCTCCGAGGCAATCTCTTCCGGAGATCTTTCGCCGGAAAGGCTGGAGAGTATCATGGCGCGGCGCGTCCGCATTGAGAAGCTCGCGCTGAAGGATATCAAGCTGCGCACGTTTATCGCCGAGGGCGATGCGCGCAACGACCTTGCTGCCCACGTCTACGACATCACTTACGGTACTGTGCGCCCCGGGATTGACTCGCTCGTTGTGATCGATGACAGTATAGTGCGCGGCACCACCCTAAGTCGTTCTATCCTCAAGATTCTCGATCGACTTCACCCTGAGAAGATAGTAATCGTGTCGTCATCGCCTCAGGTGCGCTACCCTGACTATTATGGCATTGATATGTCGCGCATGGGTGAGTTTATCGCATTCCGTGCCGCCGTGGAGCTGCTCCATGAACGTGGATTATCGTCGATACTTGATGATACTTACCGCCGCTGTCTGGAAATGGAGGATAAGCTCGACTTTGAGCTTGTCAACTGTGTGAAAGCCGTTTATGCACCGTTTTCTGACGAGGATATATCCCGCAAGATAGCGGAAATGCTCTCCCGCGACGGCAATATCCACGCCCGTGTAAGCATCATCTATCAGACTATTTCCGGCCTGCACGAGGCTGTCCCTACCTGTCCCGGCGACTGGTATTTCTCCGGAAACTATCCCACGCCCGGGGGCACTCGCCTCGTCAACCGTGCTTTCGTGAATTTCTACGAGGGAAATCTCGACAAACGCTAAACATTTTTTTACCTTTGGTTGTTATAAGTCATAAATCAATAATATATATTATTATGACATCTTCAGTAATGTGGATATTTATCGCAGTGATAGTGCTGACCATCAGCCTGGTGGCAGCCTCAATCAGCCGTCTGTTCACACGCCGCCATCAGCCGGCCATGAACATTTCCACCTCCCATACGTTAAAACGACTATAACAACACTAAAGCATTATATATATATGGAAACCAAATCTATCAAAGGTACAAAAACTGAACATAACCTTCTCGCTGCTTTCGCCGGTGAAAGTCAGGCTCGTACTCGTTACACTCTCTTCGCCAAGAAAGCTAAGGAGGAAGGCTACGAACAGATAGCCCGTATATTCAAGATCACTGCCGAGCAGGAGCTCGCCCACGCTACCGAGTTTTTTAACCGCCTCGAAGGTGGCGTAGTGGAAATCACTGCCGGATATCCCGCAGGCGTTGTAGGTGACACCGCAACTAACCTCCGTGAGGCCGCAGCAGGCGAGCGTGAAGAGTGGAGTGATCTCTATAGCAACTTTGCTCAGACTGCCGAAGATGAGGGATTCCCCCAGATCGCAGCTCTGTTCCGTAACGTAGCTAAGGTGGAAGTGGTTCACGAAGATCGCTATAACCGCCTCCTTGCACGACTCACCGCCGGCCAGGAATTCACCACTGAGGACGAGACTGAGTGGCAGTGTATGCACTGCGGCTATGTCCACAAAGGCAAATCAGCTCCCAAGAAATGTCCTGTATGCGGATTCCCGCAAGGCTTCTTCGAGCGCAAAGCCGACAACTATTGATTTCATCCCATCGACCATAAAAGCCCCGCCCCGCGGGGCTTTTATGGTAATAATAAGAGCCATCATGATGCATCATTATATATCATGTTACATCATGATGCAGCACTAATTATAGTGAACGATTGTTAATAATAGTGAAATTTTGCTGCTTGTAATCATAATAGAGGATATTCTTTTTGATATACGGATTAAAATTAGTAACTTTGCACCAATACTCACGGAGGGGGCATACGCTTCCTCCGAATTAATTATAGGTATGATAGATAAAAACGAAGTAAAAAAAATAGTAGAGGAGGCCATTGCCGATACTGATGCATTTATCGTTGACATAACTGTCAGCAAGGATGATGACATCGTGGTGGAGCTTGACAGCACTACAGGTGCTGATCTCGACCTGTGTGTGGCCGTCTCTGACAAGATTAACGCTGCCCTTGACCGCGACAAGGAGGACTACAGCCTCGAGGTGGGCACGTCATCGCTCACCGCACCCTTCAAGGTAGCTCAGCAGTGGGAAAAGAACATCGGTAACATGGTGGAGATCCTTACCACTGACAGCAAGAAGATTGTAGGCCGCCTCGAATCTTACACGCCTGACGCCGTCACCATTGTCACCCTACAGAAGGTGAAAGCGCCCGGCGAAAAGCGACCCAAGCTTACCGAAGTGGCTCAGGAGCTGCCCGTATCCTCCATCCGCGAGGCTCGATATCATATCGAATTCAAGTGAAATAAGTAAATAAATAAACCAACACATTATATATACATATAACCCTGTATGGCAAAGAAAGAAGAAGCTCCCAACATGGTGGAGCGGTTTGCTGAATTTAAAGAGCTGAAAAACATCGATAAGACCACGATGATCAGCGTCCTTGAGGAGTCGTTTCGCAACGTATTGGCTAAAATGTTCGGTACGGATGAAAACCTTGACGTAATCATGAATCCTGATAAGGGCGATGTGCAGATCCTCCAGAATCTTGAAGTGGTGCCCGATGGTGAAGTCAAGAACCCTAATCTTGAAATCTCGCTCTCTGACGCACGCGCCGACGAAGACCCTGACGTAGAAGTGGGCGAAGAGCATACAAAGGAAATCTATTTCGCTGACTTCGGTCGCCGCGCCATCCTGAATCTCCGTCAGACCCTCCAGTCAAAGATTCTTGACCTTCAGAAGGAGGCTATCTACTCTAAATATAAAGAGCTCGAAGGCAAGCTCGTCAGCGGCGAAGTCTATCAGACCTGGTCACGCGAGACCCTCTTGCTCGACGATGAGAAAAACGAGCTTCTCCTTCCCAAAAGCGAATCCATTCCCGGCGACTTTTTCCGCAAGGGCGAGACTGTGCTTGCCGTTATCTCTAATGTTGACAACAAAAACAACAATCCCAAGATCACTGTATCACGCACCAGCGACCTCTTCCTCCGCCGCCTCTTTGAGCGCGAGGTGCCCGAGATTCACGACGGCCTCATCAACATCAAGGGCGTAGCCCGCATCCCCGGCGAAAGAGCCAAGATCGCCGTCGAGAGCTACGATGACCGTATTGACCCCGTAGGCGCATGCGTAGGCGTTAAGGGGTCACGCATCCACGGCATCGTCCGCGAGCTCCGCAACGAAAATATTGATGTAATCAACTATACATCCAATCCCTCACTCTTCATCCAGCGTGCGCTCAGCCCCGCCAAGGTGTCAAGCATCCACATTGACGAAGATGAAAAGAAAGCCGAAGTGTTCCTGCATCCTGATGAGGTGTCGCTCGCTATAGGTAAAGGCGGTATGAACATCAAGCTCGCTTCGATGCTTACCGGCTACACTATCGATGTGTACCGCGAGACTGCAGAGGTGTTTGACGAGGATATCTACCTTGATGAGTTCAAGGACGAAATCGACGAGTGGGTAATCGACGCCCTCAAGGAGATAGGCTGTGTAACTGCCAAGAATGTCCTCAACACTCCGCGTCAGGATCTCATCGACAAGGCTGACCTTGAAGAAGATACCGTCGACAACGTGATCCGTGTCCTTAAAGCTGAATTTGAAGACGAGGAGCCTGAAGCCGACGAGTCTGCCGACGAGCAGAAATAAAGTTCAGGGTTCTAAGTTCATTCCCGGATCTGATTCAAGGCCGGTACTGATTGCTTAGAACTTGGTGAGCCTCTTCGGGATGGACTTTTTAACTATTGATTACTTATAAATGAACTTTGAACTTTATAATCATATATGGCGAGAATTAAATTAAGTCAAGCAGCTAAAGAATTTAATATTTCGATTTCTACCGTCATCGAGCACCTCGAAAAAAAAGGCGTTCATGTGGACGGTAACAACCCTAACACACGTCTCGACGAGAATGCTTATAATATTCTCGTCAATGCTTTCCAGCCAGCCGCCGGAAAGCCGGCCCCCCGCACCGAGCAGCGCGACAAGGCCGATAAAGAAACCAAGCGCGTAGCTCCTACTCTCGATCCATTACTCCACACCACGGCCCAAGTGCCCAAGGTGGTTGGTAAAATTGAACTCAATAAGCGCAACGAGCCTGTCAAAGCCAAGCCCGAACCCGCTGCGGAGAAACCCGCCGTGGAAAAGCCCGCCGAAAAGCCGGTAGAGAAACCGGCCGAGCCCGTTGTTGAAAATAAGCCCGCCGAGAAGCCGGTAGAAAAGCCCGCCGAAAAGCCCGCCGAGAAGCCCGCTGAAAAGCCGGTAGAGAAGTCGGTTGAAAAGCCCGCTGAAAAGCCTGCTGAAAAGCCTGTCGAACCCGAAAAAACAGTGAAGTCACAACCTGCCGCAGACACTAATGAAAAGAATGAAGAAGAAGTGTTCACACTTCAGCACACTGCCACTGTCACTGCTCCCAAGGTAATAGGCAAGATCGATCTCTCGACCATCAACCAGTCAACCCGCCCCAAAAAGAAGTCAAAGGAGGAGCGCCGTAACGAGCGCATCTCCCGCGACCGTCAGGGGCAGGCCGCTGCAGGTAATGCCGCGCAGGGTGGCGACCGCAAGAAGCGTCGCCGCATAGGCAAGGAGAAGGTCGACATCGAAAAGGCTTCACAGGATGGACGCAACCAGCAGCCCTCAGGCCAGAACCATAATAATAATGGTAACCAGCGTCGTGACGACCAGCGCGCCAAGTCAAAAGATCGCGGCCCGAAGCGCCCCCTACACACCGAGGTCAACGAGGAAGATGTACAGAAGCAGGTACGCGAGACTCTCGCTCGCCTGACCCACAAGGACAAAGGCCAGAAGAAGAGCGCCAAGTGGCGTAAGGAAAAACGCGAGGCTTTCGCAAGCCGTGCCAGTGAGGCTGCCCAGCACGAGGCCGAAGAGAGCAAGGTAATCAAGATTACTGAATTTGTGACCGCCAACGACCTCGCCGTGATGATGGACGTCCCTGTCAATAATGTCATCGCTACCTGCATGAATCTCGGCGTAATGGTGTCAATCAACCAGCGTCTTGATGCCGAGACCATCAACATCGTGGCTGAGGAATTTGGCTTCAAGACTGAGTATGTTTCAGCCGAGGTTGTCGAGGCTATACATCAGGAAGCTGACACTGAGGATGAGCTCGTAACCCGACCGCCTATCGTGACGGTCATGGGTCACGTTGACCACGGTAAAACCTCGCTCCTTGACTACATCCGTAATGCCAACGTTATCGCCGGTGAGGCCGGTGGTATCACCCAGCACATCGGAGCTTACAACGTCAAGCTCAACGACGGCCGCCGCATCACCTTCCTTGATACCCCCGGTCACGAAGCATTTACCGCCATGCGTGCCCGTGGTGCCAAGGTGACTGACCTTGTAATCATCATCGTGGCCGCTGACGATAATGTCATGCCGCAGACTATTGAGGCTATCAACCACGCCTCAGCTGCCGGTGTACCTATCGTGTTTGCCATCAACAAGATTGATAAGCCTGCCGCTAACCCTGACAAAATCAAGGAGGAGCTCGCCCAGATGAACTACCTCGTGGAGGAGTGGGGCGGCAAATACCAGTCGCAGGATATCTCGGCCAAGAAGGGTATAGGCGTGGAGGAGCTCATGGACAAGGTTCTCCTCGAAGCTGAAATGCTCGACCTCAAGGCTAACCCCAACCGCAAGGCCACAGGCTCGATCATCGAATCGTCGCTTGACAAAGGCCGCGGATATGTGGCTACCGTGCTTGTGCAGAACGGCACACTCCGTGTAGGCGACATCATCCTTGCCGGTACTCACTTCGGTAAAATCAAGGCTATGTTCAACGAGCGTAACCAGCGCATTCAGGAGGCCGGGCCCGCCGCTCCGGCTCTGATCCTCGGTCTGAACGGTGCTCCTACCGCCGGTGACACATTTAATGTGATGGAGACCGAGCAGGAAGCTCGCGAAATAGCCAACAAACGTGAGCAGCTCCAGCGCGAGCTCGGCCTGCGCACCAGCAAGCGTACTACCCTCGAGGAGATCGGCCGCCGCCGTGCAATCGGTAACTTCCACGAGCTCAACATCATCGTCAAAGGTGACGTGGACGGTTCGATCGAGGCACTCTCTGACTCGCTCATCAAGCTGTCGACTGAAGAGATCAAGATCAACGTCCTCCATAAGGCCGTAGGTGAAATCTCCGAAAGCGATGTCACACTTGCCTCAGCATCGGATGCCATCATCATCGGTTTCCAGGTGCGCCCCTCTCAGGCAGCCCGCCGTGCCGCCGAGCGTGACGGCGTGGAGATTCGCCTCTACTCAGTGATCTATCAGGCCATCGAGGAGGTCAAGGACGCTATGGAAGGTATGCTCGCCCCCGACATCAAGGAGGAGGTCATCGGTACTGCCGAAGTGCTCCAGACATTCCACATCTCCAAGGTGGGCACCATCGCCGGAGCCATCGTGCGTGAAGGCCGCATCAAGCGCGGCTGCAAGGTACGCCTCATCCGCGACGGTATCGTACGCTACACCGGCGAGCTCGGTTCGCTCAAGCGCCTCAAGGACGATGTCAAGGAGGTAACCTCAGGCTACGACTGCGGTCTCAGCATCGCCGGCTACAATGATATTCAGGAAAAAGATATCATCGAAGCCTTCGAAGAGGTAGAAGTTAAGAAAACACTTTAACCGATCCTGACTGATGGCTACAGCCATTGTCGGATTAGGGTCTTGCAAAGGCCATCGCCACGCGGCTCTGTCGCAGGCGGTGGCCTTGATTGCAAGGCTCGCCACCCCCTCGCCGCTAAAGCAGTCGACCATTATTGAATCAGCACCGTGGGGATACTCCTCGGATGCTACCTATCTTAATATGTGTGTATCCTTCACGACGGAGCTTGACCCTGTAGAGCTGCTGCGCCGTCTCCAGCTGATAGAGAAAAGTATCGATCCGTCGCCCCATCGCGATGCCGAAGGCCACTATATCGACCGCGTCATTGACATCGACCTGATAGCCGTTGACCGGTGTAAGATTGACAATGATTTTCTCACCCTCCCTCATCCGAGGATGCATCTCCGCCCCTTCGTAATCGAGCCAATGATGGAAATAGAACCCGAGCTCGGCGCTGAATTGTTACGGATGGATTATGATAATTGACGTATAACACCTAAATTACACCTTATAAAAATTTAGCCACTTTTTGTTGACGATTTTTTGTATCTTTGTGGTGAATGCTTTATCATTATCACAATATTTCGTCAATCCATGAGCAACGAATCTAAAACTAAAGTGATCATCGTAGATGATGATCCGGGCGCATCAAGCAAACTCAAAGATCTCCTCAAAGCCTATAGCGATATTGAAGTCATCGGCTGTGCACTCAACGCTGAAGATGGCCTCGACCTCATATCCACTATCAAGCCCGAGCTCGTGTTTATCGACATTGACCTTCCTGACGGCAACGGCCTTGATATGATCAACCGCCTCTACGAGCAGGACGTGAAGCCCTATATTGTGATGTATACGGCATTCTATGAGAAATTTTCAGGCAAAGGCCGCGCCTTCACCCGCGGGGAGCACGACTATCTTCTCAAGCCTATCGACACCCGTGAGCTCGACATGACCATCCAGCGTTACCGCTACACCTCCGCGCCTGGTAAACATGAATCTACATTCCATCCACTCTCTGACCTCAACAACGATCCTGACGACCGTATCGTGGTGGCTTTAACGAAGGTTACATCCGAGATACGTGTGCTCCACATCTCTGATATCGGTTATTTCTTCTACAACTCCAAGCGCAAGCTCTGGGAAGCCGTCACCCGCGACAACACCATCGTGTCGCTCAAAAAGACCACCACAGCTTCCGATATCCTCGCATACTCGCGCAAGCTGATTCAGACGCATCAATCTTACATCGTCAATCTTGACTATGTGATGCTCATCGGTAAGTCAAAAGTGAATATGTTTGCCCCCTTCCAGGATGCTGATATCCAGGTAGGCCGCATCTACTTTAAAAATCTTCAAAGCCGATTCTTATACCTGTAAATTATAGAAAACGGGCGACAGTCAGACTATAAGCCGGGTTATGTCGTCGGCATCGGCTACGAAGAGCCGAGCCGGCGGTCGTGTCATTTATCTGAGCGGACCTGAGCCCGCTTAAGCAGCCTACCCCCCGGCAACGGACGAGCCATCCTTAAATGCCGGTATACTTGGCCTTGCAACCCATAAGGCGTACGGCATGCCATATCGCTATGGCATCCGGTGAGCTCTTACCTCACCTTTTCACCCTTACCTCCGCGAGGGAGGCGGTAGTTTTCTGTCACGCTACTCTGCCGTCGCCGACAGCTTCCCGTTAGAAAATATGGCGCTCTGTGTTGCCCGGACTTTCCTCTCGCCGCTCATTCGTCGGCGAGCGACATGACCGTCCGGCTGCCACCCGTGTGGTTTTATGGTGCAAAGTTAGCGCAATTTTTCCCCGTGGCAAAAATTCTTTTAAACATTTTCCGCACTTAGGTGTTATTCGGATATAGGACAATAAGAAAATATGTCCTAAGATATAGTGATTGGAATATAATATTTTATAAAACTACTAAAATTACCTGACTTATGAACACTGCTCCATTACAAGGTATTAAAGTTGTCGACTTTACCCAAGTACAGTCCGGTCCGTCATGTACACAGATGCTTGCATGGCTCGGCGCCGAAGTTATTAAAATCGAACGTCCCGGTGTAGGTGATGCCACACGTAAGGAACTTCAGTTTGACCCCAACGAACCAAGTTACTACTTCCTTCAGCTTAACTCTGATAAAAAATCACTTGCTCTTAATGCCAAAACTCCCGAAGGTAAGGAGATCCTTACCAAGCTTATAAAGGGGTGTGATATTTTCATCGAAAACCTCCACCCGGGTGCCATGGACAAGTTAGGCTTCAGCTGGGAGGCAGTTCACGCACTCAACCCGCGTTGTATCTACGGTACAATCAAGGGCTTCCCTGAATCATCAAAGTATAAAGATCTTAAGGCTTACGAGCCTATCGCTCAGGTAACTGCAGCTGCCGCTTCAACTACCGGATGGTACGAAGGCGACTACAACATTCCTACCCAGAGTGGTGCTGCCCTTGGTGACTCTAACACCGGTATGCATCTTACCATAGGTATTCTTGCAGCGCTTATGCAGCGTGAAAAGACCGGCGAAGGTGTATACGTATATCAGTCAATGCACAACGCATGTCTTAACCTCTGCCGTATCAAGACCCGTGACCAGCTTACCCTCGACCGTATCGGTTATCTTACCCAGTTCCCGCAGTATCCTGACGGTAAATTCGGCGACTGTGTGCCTCGTTCAGGTAACACTGAAGGTAGCGGCGTGCTCGGATGGACTTACAAATGTAAACCCGCCGGCGGCCTGGATTCAGAGATTGATGCCAACAACTATGTATATGTGATCCTCCAGCGTGGTGCTAAGGACTTCGAGCTTGCTTGCAGCGCTTTCGGTTTCCAGGATTGGCTTACCAACCCCGACTTCAACACAGCCGACGCTCGTGACAAACATAAAGCTCAGGTAATCGCACGTATCGGCGCATGGTGTGCTGACAAGACCAAATATGAGGTTACTGATATTCTTAGCAAGGCCGGTGTACCTGTAGGTCCTGTACTTTCTACCAAGGAAATGATGAGCGATGAGTCACTCTACGATGGCAATACACTTGTCAAGATCAATCAGGGTGGCAATATCGGCGAATTCGTTACCGTAGGTGTTCCGTTCACCCTCTCTAACTATCAGCCTACTTACGGCCCATGTCCTACCCTTGGCGGCAACACTGAAGAGATTCTTACTTCTCTTGGCTACACTGCCGAGCAGCAGGCAGCCCTCAAGGCTAACGGTACAACCGCTCCGCTTCCCAAGCCCGAACCTGCTCCCGCACATTAAGCTATAGCATCTGATTAAATACTATATCTGACACACTCTCTAACATTTCAGCGGCTTGCAGGCTGAAAATCTCCTGCAAGCCGCTTGTTTAAAAGGTAAAAAAATTCAACGTTAAAACTAACTCATTCTTACTATTATGACAACTACCGCAACCGCAACCGCCCCTACTGCCGCCCAGCCTGCCGCTCCTAAGTTCCCGGAACAGGTGACCGGTATGTATATTCTGGCTGAAGCAATTCGCCGAATCGGTCTGACTGACGTCTATGGCCTCGTAGGTATTCCTATCACCGAGGTCGCTTACGCCATGCAGAAAGTAGGATTGAACTATTATGGATTCCGTTTCGAGCAGCAAGCCGGTATGGCAGCCGCTACTCACGGCTATCTGACCAAGACTCCGGGCGTGCTGCTCACAGTATCATCGCTCGGCTTCCTTAATGGATTGACCGCCACTATCAATGCTACTGTCAACTGCTATCCTATGATACAGATTTCAGGCGCATCTGATCCTCACATGGTGGATATGGACATGGGTACCTACGAGCAGCTTGACCAGTTTAACGCAGCCAAGCCTTACGTTAAGGCCGCCTTCCGTTGCAGCCATGCCAAGGATATACCTCAGGCTGTGGCCCGCGCTTATCGTGCAGCCGTCAGCGGCCGTCCCGGTGGAGTATATATCGATATGTCTACCCCGGCACTTGCTGAAATCATGAACGCTGCTGATGCTGAGAAGCTCTTCTACACTCCCGTAGATCCATATTCGGCAGTAGCTCCTAATCAAGAAGCCATCGACCGCGCCGTCAACCTTATCGCCAACGCCAAGCAGCCCGCCGTGCTCTTAGGCAAGGGTGCAGCTTACGCCCAGATCGACGATAAGATCAAGACCCTTATCGAGACTTATAAGATTCCGTATCTTTCGATGTCAATGGCCAAAGGTCTTATGCCCGACAATGGTGAATACAGCGCGCTGTCGTGCCGTAGCACCATCATGGAGAAGGCTGATGTCACTATCGTAATCGGAGCACGTATCAACTGGATGCTGAGCTTCGGCCGCGGCAAGTGGAATCCCGCCATGAAGTTTGTGCAGCTCGACGTTGAGCCTCGCGAGATGGATAGAAACGTGCCTATAGCCGCTCCTGTAGTGGGTGACTTAGGCCTTTCACTCGATGCTATTCTTGCAGGCCTTGCCAAGACCGGCGTGAAGGCTGATCCTGCATGGCTTCAGTCACTCCAGGCTGAGACAAAGGTCAAGAACGAGAAGTTTGCAGCCCGTCTGCAGGCCGCAGCCACAGCTTCACCCATGACCCACTGGACAGCTCTCGGAGTAATCAAGCCCATCCTCGAGGCTAATCCTGACGTTATCCTCATCAATGAGGGTGCAAATACTCTTGACGATACCCGTGACACTGTAGATATGTCGCTCCCGCGCCACCGTGTTGACTGTGCATCATGGTCAATCATGGGTATGGGCATCGGTTCGACAATCGGTGCAGCCGTCGCTACCGGAAAGAGCGTCGTAGCCGTCGAAGGTGACTCGGCATTCGGATTCTCAGGAATGGAAGTGGCCACAATGTGCCGCTACAAGCTTCCTTGCATCGTGGTGATCTTCAATAATGGCGGTATCTATAATGGTATCGGCGTGGATCCTTCAGGCAAGGGCGCTCCTTCTCCTACAACCCTTGACATCGATGCCCGCTACGAAAAGATCTGCGAGGCATTCGGTGGTAAAGGCTACTATGTAACCACCCCTGCTGACTTGGCCGCTGCGCTCAAGGAAGCTATCGCTGCGAAGGTTCCTGCTGTAATCAACGTCCAGCTCGCTGCCGACTCAGGTAAGGAATCAGGCCATATCGGATACCTCAATCCCGCGCCTCTGATTGACTACACCGTATAAGTTGACAATACTCTATACTTCAGGGTCAGCCCTTAGCGGCTGACCCTACCCTAAAATCATGTTTCCTTCAACTAACCCCACTTATTTATGGAACATATAATTCTATACGCCATCGTCCCTATCGTGGTGATCATGCTTGCCGGTTATATTTCAGGTAAAAAAGGCGTGTTTTCAGGGGATGACGCCAAAAAGTTCAACAAGGTAGTGCTTGACTATGCACTTCCTGCAGCGTTGTTTGTATCTATCGTACAGTCAAGCCGTGAGATGCTTGCTGCTGACCTCAAGCTGACCATCATTTCCACCGTGGTGATCATGGGATGCTTCATGCTCGTTTACTTTATTTTTGCGAAATGCTTCAAGGGTAACACCGGTGCTGATGGTGCTGTGGCCGCCCTTATCAACGGTTCACCTACAATCGGCTTCCTCGGATTTGCGGTTCTCGAGCCTATCTTCGGCACCACTCCCCGAGTAGCCCTCGTGGTAGCCATCATCGGTATCGTGGTCAACGCCATCGGTATTCCTGTAGGACTTTCGCTGCTGAATGCTTCTATCGACAAAACCAAAATGGCCGGTAAGAAGAAAGAAAGCGCCTGGAAACCTGTGATCAACGCTCTTGAGCAGCCTGTGGCATGGGCGCCTATTCTTGCCGTTATCCTGGTGCTCTGCGGACTGAAGTGGCCGGCATGGCTTAGCCCTTCATTTGACCTTATGGCCAAGGCTAACGCTTCAATGGCTGTATTCTCTGCCGGTATCACCCTCTCGGCTATCAAGGTTGACATCAACTGGCAGGCCGTGCTTGGCTCGATCCTGAAACTCGGTCTTATGCCTGCACTCGCTCTCGTTGCCGGACTTATCTTCCACATGGATCCTGACAACCTCAAGATGCTCGTCGTATCATGTGCACTTCCACCGGCATTCTCCGGCATCATCATCGCCGACGAATACGACACTTATGTCGCCACCGGTACCTCGTCGCTGGCGCTTTCAGTAATCTTGTTTATCGGAGTCTGTCCTCTGTGGATATGGCTTACTGACCTGGCTCTGAAAGCATTCTGATCACTGACATAATTACTTTCTCCCGCCCCGGCTTCGGGGCGGGTCTTAAACTACACTAAAATGGCTCAGAAACAGATACTCGACGGTTGCACAGCTGCTGCTCACGTTGCATTTGCGCTCAGCGAAGTAGCCACTATCTACCCGATTACACCCATTGCCTCCATGGGCGACACCGCTATGAAATGGGGGCTCGGCGGCCGTGTCAACATCTTCGGCCAGCCGCTTCAGGTGAGGGAGCTGGAGAGTGAGCTCGGAGCCGCCGGGGCTCTTCATGGCGCTCTTGCCGCCGGAGCTCTCGGTACTACATTTACAGCATCGCAGGGGTTGATGCTTATGATTCCCAACCTTTTCAAAATCGCAGGCGAACTGCTGCCGGGTGTCATCCATGCCGGATGCCGCACAGTGGCGTCTCATGCGCTTTCTATTTTCGGCGACCACCAGGACGTAATGGCTTGCCGCGCCACCGGCGTGGCTCTTCTTGCATCATCATCGGTGCAGGAGACCATGGATCTTGCAGTGGTGGCTCATATTGCTTCGGTAAAAGGGCGTGTGCCGGTGATCCACTTTTTTGACGGGTGGCGTACTTCATCAGAGATGGACACTATAAGCGTGATCGATTATGATGAGATGAAGCCTCTGATGGATATGGATGCCGTCAACGCTTTCCGCGCCCGAGCTCTTAATCCTGAACATCCTACGCTTCGCGGATCGTGCCAGCAGGGCGACGTTTTTTTCCAGAACCGCGAGGCTTCTAATATATATTATGATGCATTTCCCGCCATAGTTCAGGAGGCTATGGATAAGGTGGCTGCTATCACCGGTCGCCAATATCATCTGGCTGACTGGCATGGCGCTGATGATGCCGAGGAGGCTATCATCATCATGGCTTCAGGTGCAGCCGTAGTTTCCGAGGCTGTGGATTACCTGAATGCACGCGGCAGGAAAACCGGTGTGCTTAACGTGCATCTCTACCGTCCTTTCCCGGCGGAGCAGATACTTGCTGCATTACCATCTACGGTGAAACGCATAGCCGTGCTTGACCGTACCAAAGAGCCGGGAGCTGCTCACGAGCCGCTTTGCCTTGACATAATGGCCGCCGTTCAGGAGTCAGGCCGTCAGATCAAGGTCATCGGCGGACGTTACGGACTGTCGTCAAAGCAGTTCACGCCTTCGATGGCTGCCGCCGTGTTTGACGAATTGCAAGCTGAAAATCCGCGATCGGTGTTCACCGTAGGTATCAATGATGATGTGACCCACCTTTCGCTCGACTGCTCTACTCACATTGTGACTCCTGAGGCAGCAGGTTCGCTTCAAGCCATTTTCTATGGCATCGGGGCTGATGGCACCGTAGGAGCCACCAAGCAGGCGGCTACGATAATCGGCAATAGCTCTGACCTTTATGCCCAGGCTTATTTCAGCTATTCGGCCAAGAAGTCGGGCGGTTACACCGTGTCAGAGCTGCGCATCAACCGCGAGCCGGTAACCTCGGCTTACTCGATTGAAAATGCTGATTATATAGGTTGCCATCATGCACCTTACGTTGACCGTTTCGATATGCTCGCCCGAGCCAAAGATGGCGCGAAGATGGTAATTAACGCTCCATGGACAGCCGATGATATCGCATCGCATCTGCCCGCAAATGTAAGACGTGACATCGCCCGGAAAAAGATAAAACTCTATACCATTGACGCCAATGCCATAGCCCAGCGTCACGGCCTCGGGTCACGCATCAATATGCCTATGGAGATTGTTTTCCTGAAGCTGACCGAGCCTATACCGTTTGATCAGGCATACGATGCTTTGCGCAATCAGATAAGGCTCACTTATATCCACGAAGGGGAGGACGTGGTGCAAGCTAATTATGACGCTATCGCTGATGCCTGCTCTGCAATTGTGGAAATAAAATATCCTGCTGACTGGGCTGACGCTACGGATGACCCTGTAGCCGCAGCCACCGAGCCTGAGTTTGTCAGCAAGATACTTCGCCCGTGCCTGCGGCGTCAAGGCGACTCAATACCCGTGTCGGCTTTTACGGCTGACGGCACGATGCCTATGGGGACTACTGCCTACGAACATCGCCGCATAGCTACACATATCCCCGTATGGGACAGCAGCAAGTGTATTGAATGTACAAGATGCTCTTTTGTCTGTCCTCATGCAGCCATACGCCCCTTTGTGCTTGATGCTGCTGAAAAGGCCAATGTACCTGACGGCTTCGTAACTAAGAAGGTATTCAATATCCCGCAGCTTAAGGGTATGGACTTTCGTATCCAGGTGTACGGCGACGACTGTCTCGGCTGCGGCAACTGTGCAATG
Source organism: Lachnoclostridium sp. (assembly GCA_023667185.1). Classification (GTDB taxonomy): domain Bacteria; phylum Bacteroidota; class Bacteroidia; order Bacteroidales; family Muribaculaceae; genus Duncaniella. The sequence continues at coordinate 680,791 of JAMPAP010000001.1, read as the reverse complement.
ATATGTCCCGGCAAAGCCTTGACCATGACTCCCGTTGAGGGCATCCGTCAGCAGCAGGCACAATTAGCTCAGTGGGCCGGTGAGAATATCTCATCGAAGAGCGGGCTTGTTGACTGCGGCACTGTAGTGGGCTCTCAGTTGCGTACTCCGGGTCTTCAATTCTCGGGAGCTTGTGCAGGTTGCGGTGAGACACCGGTAGTGAAACTCCTTACCCAGCTTCTTGGGCCAAGCCTTATGATAGCTAATGCCACAGGTTGCTCATCAGTATGGGGCGCCGACTATCCGTCAAATCCGTATTGTACCGTCACGCCCGACGGTCGCGGCCCGGCTTGGGGTAACTCCCTCTTTGAAGATAACGCCGAATACGGGCTCGGTATGCTCGATGCTGTCAACCAGCGCCGCGAGCTCTTGCGCAAAGTGGCTCAGGAGTATGTCTCATCTCCTGACTCGATAGAGTATCTTCACGCTCCCATCCAAGCATGGCTCAGCGCGTTTGACGATACTGAAATGTCACGCCAGACGGCTGATATGTTGCTCAAAGAGCTGACACCCTTCAAGGGACGCGACCCGCGGCTCGATGTGCTCATTGATGGTGGCGATATGCTCGCCTGTCGCACGGTATGGGCCGTAGGTGGCGATGGCTGGGCTTACGATATCGGTTTTGCCGGACTTGACCATGCTCTTGCATCCGGCCAGCGTATACGTATCCTCGTGCTCGATACTGAGTGTTACTCCAACACCGGTGGCCAGACCTCCAAAGCCACACCTCGCTCAGCCATAGCAAAATATAACCCTGCCGGCAAACCTACTCCCAAGAAAGAGCTTGCCGCCATGATGATGACTCATCCTGATGTCTATGTGGCATCCATCGCCATAGGGGCTGATTACCAGCAGGCAGTAAATGCTATACTCGAAGCTGACCGTAACGACGGGCCATCAATCGTGATCGCTTATTGCCCATGTATCAACCACAACATAGTCAAAGGAATGAGCCATGCTACGATTGAAGAAAACCGTGCCGTACGCTCAGGCTACTGGCCGCTCTTCAGGCGCAATCCTGCTGATGGAGGCTCGCTAACCATTGACTACCGCCCCGGACAATCGCCTGACGATCCTGATATCTACAGCTTCACTCAGGGCGAAAACCGCTACCGCTATCTATCGACGGCATATCCACTGCGAGCCGACACACTACGCCCGCTACTCGCAACTGACTGTAACAAATTCAATTCGCTCATAGACTATCTGAAACTCTACGGCGCTATATAACAATAGTTTTGACGTTGATTTTGATTGAGGGGTCTCCGGTTGCCGTAACCGGGGACCCCTTTTAGGTTCGATTTTATCATGATTTTATCATGATGCAACATGGTAAATCATGATGCATCATGATAAATTTTGAATTGCCAAAAATAAAATTTAACTTTGCAGTGATATGAGTGAATTCAAGCATACACTGCCCGCAGGTACCATTCTTCATGGTAATGAATGTGACTATACCATTATCCGACCTCTTATGCAGGACGGTTTTGGCATAAGTTACCTCGCATCAGGTGTACCACATACGGAGCATCACAAGTCGCTGCTCTCTTTCCATAAAGACAAAGATCATAAATACGTTGTCAGAGAGCACTTCATGTACTACTGCAGTCATCGTGCTGACGACGGCAAGGCTGTGATCGCTAACGAGAGCTCAGAATCAGTAGTAGATGAGTTTAAGGAAGTATTTGATTATGCCATTCCCTGGTTCAGAGAAATATCCTTGCAATACAATTCTATTATTGACATTATAGAGCTCTTTGAGGCCAACAACACATCATATTATGTAACGGAGTATCTTGACGGGCCGACCCTCTTTGAGTACATCCGGGAATATGGCAAAATCTCTCCTGCAGAGTCGCGTGAGATTCTTACTCCTATCTTCCTTGCAGTAAGGTATCTCCATACACAGCACATCATCCATACTGATCTGTCGCCCCACTCTATAGTCATGCAGCCTCTCCCCGGCGGAGGTGTCCGTCCGGTGTTGACGCGACTTTACTACTGCAAGCCTTTCATCGATCGTAACGAGATGGCATGGCGACTTCCGCCTTTGGCCTGTCCGGAATTTTACTCTCCCATCGAGCAGTATAAGGAGATGGACACATTCCTGCCGCAGACCAACGTCTACTCGCTTGCGGCAATACTCCTATATACTCTTACCGGTAAAGAGCTTCCTATAGCCCGCAAGGTGGATGCGGATATCGTTAGAAACATTGCCTCAACTGCTTCGCTCCCTGAGGAATTTGTCAACACTATTGTCAAGGCCCTGAGTCCTGACTGGCATGACCGTCAGGTAAATGTATCCACACTCCGTATTGAGCTTATCAACTCGCTTTCCGAAAGCGAGCGGCGCATCAAGGCCGAAGAAGAAAAAGAAGCAGCCCTCCGCAGGCGGAAACAAGGTCTCGGAATCATATCCATCTCATTAGCTATCATGGCGATATGCATGGCCGTAATTGCAGCGTTGATTTATTATGATGTGGTAAGATAAGCAGAAAATAATTTTTTTGAAAACATTTTATAACTTATCTTTGTTATACATTACATAAAAGTTAAACATTTTTAATCCATAATTGATATGAAAGCTTTAAACATCGTATTAGCAGTATTAGGTGGTGCCGTTGCAGGTGCCGCAGTAGGTCTTCTTCTTGCTCCTGAGAAAGGCGAGCGCACCCGTAAAAACATCGTCAAATACCTCGAATCCAAAGGTATAAAGCTTCAAAAGAGCAAAATCGAAGAGCTCGCTGACGAGATCGCTGAAGAAATCGGCAGCAAATAAGCCCTCAACTTATTGAATATAAAAATCAAAATCATCTTCAACTATTTATCTATCGGATTATGAATCTATCTTGTCTTTATGCATTTATCGGTGGTGCCATTGCCGGCGCTTGTGCCGCAGTTCTCTTTGCTCCTGAAAAGGGTGAGGATCTACGTAACCGTATCAAAGATCTTCTTCGCAAGAAGGGTATTCTTTGCAGCGAAAATGAAATTGATGCACTCGTTGAGCAACTCACTACTGAAATCGACGACTGATTCTAACCCCATTCTCACTTCGCATGGCCTCTGAGCCATGCGAAGTTTTATGATTAATTATGGCTGAGTACGAAACAAAGTTAAAAACCCTATGGGTAGAGATTAAGGACTATATCTCGCTCAATATCGATTATGCCAAGCTGACTGTCTCTGAGCGAATGGCCATGCTGTTGACGGCCGCGTCGCTCTGTGCGATTGTGTTTGCCCTGGTGAGCCTGATGATGTTTTTCCTGTCAATGGCTTTGGTAAGATGGATTGCCGAGTCTACCGGAATTGTCGGGGCTTATCTCATCATGTTTGGCTTCTATGTGATACTGCTCGCTGTAGTGGTAGTGTTCCGCAAGGCCATGATAATTAATCCTATTTCACGATTTATTTCCAAATTATTCTTTAAGCCATGACTAAGAAAAAAGCTTTGCCCCATCACGCCGACGACTGGCAAGGGTATACGATTGATGAGATCCGTTACCAGCGAGCTTACCTCATGGCTCGTATGGAAATCTCTCGTGACCGCCTTATGGCCAACTCCCGCAGGATGGCTGACGGGGGCATCACATCGTTCGGCGCTACCGGTATGGCAGGCCGCTTGTTAGGTGCTCTCAACTATCTTGACATCATCCTGATTACCTCAAAAGTGGGATTTTCTATCTACAAGATTTTCCGCACACTGCGACGGCGCTAATTGCCGCACTCCATAATTTCATCATCATTCTTCACATTATACACTCAGCTTATGAACGATTACGTCGAGCTCCGGCTTGATATAACCCCTTGCTCTGAAACTGCTACCGATGTCATGGCCAGCCTGCTGGCCGACGCCGGTTTTGAGTCGTTTGTCCCTGACGACAGTGGATTGACAGCTTATATCCGCAGTGAACTCTTTGATACTGCAGCCATAAATGAGGCTGTGGCCTGCTTCCCGATGAACGCTGATGTGAAAGTTGTTTCGTCAGATGTAGTCGAGGGCAAGGACTGGAACAGCGAATGGGAAAAAAACTATTTCAAACCCATCGTTATCTCCGATAAATGCGTTATTCACAGCTCATTCCATACTGACATTCCTTCGTGTCGCTACGATATAGTGATCGACCCGAAGATGGCTTTCGGCACCGGGCATCACTCTACCACCTCCCTCATGATCGAAAATCTCCTTGAGGCGGTGACTCCGGGGTGTAACGTCGTGGATATGGGCACAGGTACCGGTATTCTTGCCATCCTCGCCTCTATGGCAGGTGCCGGCAAGGTCACTGCTATTGAGATAGACGGCTTCGCTTACGAGAATGCTTGCGAGAACATGAAGCTCAACGGTGTGGACAACGTGACCGTAATCCACGGTGATGCGTCAGCCCTCGCCTCGGTGACTGATACTGACCTTTTCCTTGCCAACATCAACCGCAATATCATTACCGCCGACATTGATCGCTACGCGGCCACACTCCGCGATGGCGCTACGGTGCTTCTCAGTGGCTTTTATGAAGCGGATGTGCCCATCATTCGCCAGGCTGCCGAGAGGGTAGGTCTCAGCTATGTAGGACATCAGGTGAAAAGCGACGGCTGGGCTTGTGTGAAACTCATTTTCAATGTTCCGAAATGAAACGTATAGTTTTAGTTGTCATAGGAGCTATCATCCTCTCGCTGTCAGCTTCTGCCGGACGCAACGACCGCAAAGGGGCTTTTGCTTGGGGTGCCGAGATTGGTCCGGCCATTGACCTCTGCGGCGATGATATGTCGTCGATCAACTTCGGAGCCAGCTTCGGCTACCGCAACAGTTTCATCGACTTTGCCGGAGTAGGTGCCGAGGTGAATATGATGATGTCCAACTCCACGCGTATGTTTCCGGTATTCGCAGCTTTCAAGTCGAGCTTTTCCCATGAGCATAAGCTTATCTTTGCCGACTTCCGCATAGGCTGCGCGTTTGCCAACGCTTTCGGCGAAAAGTCACAGACTGTGTTCTACACCTCGCCGGGCGTGGGATTCAACCTCGCCGGAAATTACAAGTTTCAAAGTTACCTCACCCTGCGCTACATCTATTCCAGCATGAATTTCCCGGCTATGAAGGTCTCTAACGAGGTTACAGGAACTAACCAGATAGCTATTTCCATAGGAATAACATTTTAATACAAAATAGATATGAACAAACTTTTTCTTTCGGCTCTCCTCTCCATCGGCTTCAGCGCATGCGCCGTGGCCGGACAGCCTGACTACTCGGTGACTGCCACCGTTCCTGATATGTTTGATGATACGATGAGCTATCTCGTAGACTACGATTCTGATGCTAAACTCGACTCAGCTGTAGTGGCTGACGGCACCATCAAATTCTCGGGAAATATCGCTGATCCGGTTCTTGCACGCATCATCATTAACGGCAAGCGCGGTCCGGTGTTTGTGCTTGAGCCGGGCAATATCTCTCTTGACAGCGAAGCACAGACCATCACCGGTTCGCCCCTCAACGACAAGCTCACCGGCTACAGCAACAGCATCACCGAGATCCTTAAAGAATCACGCACGCTGACCAACGACTCGGTAGGCATGGCGCGCATGGCTCAGCTCGAGGCTGACTACGAGAAAGTGCTCACTGATGCTTTCGAGCAAAACGCCGGTAATCCTATCGGACTCTATTTCTTCCTCCAGAATGCTTACGAGATGAACCTCTCGGAACTCGATGCTGACCTTGCCAAATATCCCGCCCTTGCCAAGTCAAAGCGCGTACAGTCACTCCGCACTGCTCTGCTGGCTGAAGAGGAGACTTCAGTAGGCAAGAAGTTCAAGGATTTCTCAGTGACTTACGACGGCAAGACTGAAAAGCTCTCTGACTACGTAGGCAAAGGCAAATATGTACTTGTCGACTTCTGGGCAAGCTGGTGTGGCCCCTGCATCCGCGAAATAGCCACCCTCAAGAAGCTCCGCGAGGAGTATGGTCCCAAAGGCCTGGAGATTCTCGGCGTAGCCGTGTGGGATGAGCCGGCCAACACTCTTGAAGCTATCAAGCAGCATGATATCCCCTGGCACAGCATGATCGATGCCCAGACTATCCCCACTGATCTCTATGGCATCTCGGGTATCCCCTGCATCATCCTCTTCGGCCCTGACGGTACCATCCTATCGCGCGGCCAGCAGGGTCAGAACCTCATCAACGACGTCGCCAAAGCGATGACCCCCGCCGAATAACTCCGGCTTCAAAGCCATCCCTTCCTCCTCCCGTCAAATCGGGAAACGGACATAAAAAAAGCGCCCAAGGGCGCTTTTTCTTTATATTTGCCTAACCGTCTATAGGGGAGGGTTGGGGATTAGCGTTTCATGATAGTGATTACTAAATTTTACTACTCGCTAAAAACTTTAAATCATAGTAATATATACGGCTTTTAAGTGGCTCATTATCGGGTATGCCGAAAGATTCTCGTTCTGCTTTTTCAGTTTTATACAATGGCTTAAAACCATTCTTCGTATAATAATGAAGTGTTGAGTCGTTATTATATGCATCTACCATCATATACCGGCATGCTGCTTTGTTGTTTTCGTCTATAAACCAGAACTTTAACGCATCCATTAGCTGACTGCCAATATTAAATCCATTGCCTTGATAATTCTTGTTTACACCCAATCTCCCAATTAGTACAGCAGGATAACTACGATGTTGTTTCTTATAAGGGATCTTTCTTTGAAGAGAATTTCGCGATGGATTATCAAGAGAGTGGGTCTTGATGCCGTCAAAGGACAGTGTTGCAATTGCTATAATTTCTTGAGGATTATCCTTGCTAATCCAACAATATGCTTTACTCAATAATTCTGCCTCATAGAGGAATACATCATGTGCGAAAAATTCGTCTAAATCAGAATCTCCACAACAAAAATGGTCGCAATATTCTGCACCCTCTCTTGTATAGGGTATCATTACTGTTTTTCCGACAAAAGAATACTCAACCATCTGTTACGATTATTTTTTCGGAGGAAATACAAAGTGTTTTGCACTATCCAACATCGTTGTTAAGATTTTTCTCTGAGATTCTGTAAGTCTCGGAGTCGGTAATTTGCCATTACGCTCAGCTTCTTCTATGAAAGCTCGCGCATCTTCGCCCCATAATTCAGGGGATGTTTTTATTGACATTGCCATAGTTCGTCCGTTTTAGATTGCAAATTTACAAAATTATAACAAATAAACCAAAGATGAGGTTTTTAATCGTCACTTAATGAGCTGAAAAAACGGCCCGGGGGTGCCGGGCCGTCTATAGGGGAGGGTTGGGGATTAGCGTTTCACGTATTTGTATGTGTCAAACGAGGTGCCGTTTTCAAGGATGATGACGTAGACACCTGGCCGGATACCATCGACGAGCTGCTCGATGGAGTTGCCGCTGACGGAGCGGATGAGGCGGCCGGTCATGGCGTCAACTATTGTGGAGCGTACGGCGGCGTCAACGAGAACTGACTCAATGCTTGCAGCGGCAAATTCTTCGTAGGCGCTCTTGACAGCGTCAGCTGAGAGGGCGAGGGGGAAGATGGTGAATTCGTCGAGTGCGCCATCATATACGCGGCTGGTCTCGTCAGAGATGCCGAGGAGGAGGGCTTCGTTGTTGTCAGCGAGGGCTCCGGTCTTGTCGGCAGTAGTGGCACGTTCTACACCGTCAACGTAGAGGTGGAGTGTCTTTTCAGCGTGGTTACGTACGCAGGCTACATGGTGCCAGCGGCCGTCGAATACGTCGGAGGCATCGGCGAGCTTGCAGTCAGTCTTGGTGGCATCGTCGTCGATAGAGAAGCAGAGGTAACCGTTTTTGCGCTCGAGACCCATCCAGTTTCCGGTGGTCTTGAGGTCAGCGTTGGCTGAGTGGCTGCCTTTGAAGAAGATGTAAGCATCGTCGTCAGTTGACTTGAGCCACATTGATACGGTGAAGTCGCTTTCGCCGAGCTGGATAGCGTCGTAAGCAGCCTGGGTATAGTAAGAGCCGCCTGCAAATTCAGCAGCGCCGGCTTTCACGCCTTCGATAGCTGTAGGTACGCCGCCTTCAGCTGTTGCGGAACCGTAGACGAGGTTAGGGGTTGTTTCGGCTACTTCATCGAGGGGGTAGTAGGCGAGTTCGCTGCCGCTGGAGGCGTAGCGCTCGGCTACTTTTTCAGCTGACATAGCGCCCTGATAGATATAGATTTCGTCAAGAGCTCCGGTGAAGGGGTTGTCGAAGGATACGTTGAAGTTGCCGAGTATGAGGTTTTCTACGCCGCAGTTGAGCGCGCCGGTGTTATCCTGACCGGCAGCTACCTGCTCGCCGTCAACGTAGAGGTAAAGTGTAGAGGCGTAAGTGTCGCGCACCATTACCACGTGATGCCACTCGTTGTCAAACCACTTGCCGGCTTCTTTAACGTAAGCCTGGCATTTGGTCACGTCATCGTCAATGGCGAAGTAGAGTACGTCGTTTTTAAGCTCGAGGCCGATCCAGTTGCCGGTAGCTCCGGTGGCTTCGTTGCGGGTATTGGTGCCATGATGGAAGATGTAGGCGGCATCGTCGGCCGACTTCATCCACATTTCGATGGTGAAATCGTCAGCGCCATAGTTGAGTGCGTCGTAGGGCGCCTGGACGTAGTAGTTTTTGCCATTGAGGCTAACGGCATTTCCTTTCTTACCTTCCACCTGCTCGGGAGTGCCTTCACCGGCGGCTTCAGCCTGGCCGTAGACCTGGTTGAGAAGTGTTGCGCCGGGGGCGTCGCAGGAGAAGTAAGCCATGGTGGTTAGTTTCACGGTCTTGATGACTTTGATGCGGATGTTCATCGAGGCGTTCTTGTCGTCAGCAGCGCCGGTGGTAGAGATAGTGATGTTGTATTCACCTTCTACGGCGGGAGTGCCGGCGAGCGTACCTGTCATTTCAGTGGCGTTATAGTTCCAGGTGAGACCCTCGGGGAGCTCAGAGCAGCTGAGGCCGGTGGCGCGCCATGCGCGGACGGTCAGGGCTTCGATAGCATCGCCCTTGTTGATAACCTGTGAGGCCGCGCCTTCAACCACGGTGATGGCAGCGTTTGTCTCGTATGTATCCTCGGGTGAGTAGCTCAGGTGAGGGGGCTGGTTGTAGGCGGTGTTCTGCCATGCAATGGCCATGCGGTATTGGTGATCCTGCATCAGGCAGGTGAGTTTGTATTCAGTAGGTATGGTGGTGGTGAACACGAGCAGGTCGCTGTTGGTGTTGCCGTCGTGGAGGATCACCTCTTCACGCCAGTCACCGAAGAGGTCGGCCTGGAGGTTGGGAGTAGCCTTTGTGCCGTTGCATGATGCAGCGTTGCTGTAGCTCTCAAACGCCATTATGGTGTTGATCTTCGAGAAATCGGGCTCGGGTTTGGAGATCTGTGTTCCATCGAGAAGCTCGTCGAGAAGGTCGCCGTCCCAGTATATGCGGAAGTTGATAGGTGGACGGTTGGAGGCGATAGCCTTGCCGTAGCTGTAGACGTTAGCGTCGCTGGCAGCCCAGTATTCGTATCCGGGGAAGCTTGCTGAAACGTTGGCAGCGATACCGCGGCCTATATCCTTGCCTGATTGAGCTTTGCTGAAGATGATTTCGCCGGTGCGGGCGTCACGCATCTCAGTGTCGAAGGGGTATTTTGATTCAGTCTCTTCGTGAGGCATGAACACCTGGAGGCCTTCGCGGTCAGGGAGCATCTTGGCAAGGTGAAGAGCGTCGCCGTGGCCTTCGGTATTGTCAGTGTTGGGGTTGGTGCGGTAGAGCACTGTGCCGTCGTTGTCGAGGCAAGCGGCGCCATATACGATTTCGTCTTTGCCGTCGTTGTCAACGTCGCCCACGGTGAGCGAGTGGGCACCTTCGCCCCAGAGGCCTTTACCCTTGACGTTCGACTCGTGGAACCAGTATTCCTGAAGCTTGCCGTCGCGGAAGTTTACGGCCCATACGAAAGCTGCACGGTAGTATCCGCGGGCGAAGATAGCTGTGGGGCGCTGGCCATCGAGGTAAGCCACGCCAGCCAGGTAGCGGTCAGAGCGGTTGCCGTATTCGTCGCCCCATACTGACTTGCCGTATTCATATCCGGGCTTGTAAGCAATGGTGGAGAGGTTTTCACCGGTCTTGCCGCTGAAGCAGGTGAGGTATTCAGCGCCGCCGATTACATGACCGAGAGCCTTGTTGGGGTTGTTGGTGTAGTTGCGGTAGTCGTCAGTAGGCTGGTCGTCGCCCATGAGGATCCAGTTGCCCTTGCCGTCTTTAGCGCCGGGGGCGGTCTTGCAGATCATCTCGGCAGAGCCGTCGCCGTCGAAGTCATACACCATAAACTGGGTATAGTGGTTGCCGGAGCGGATGTTGTGGCCGAGATCAACGCGCCAGAGGAAAGTACCGTCCTGCTTGTAGCAGTCGATGATAGTAGGGCCGGTGAATCCGGTGTTTGAGCTGTCTTTAGCGTCAGATGGAACCCATTTTACGAAGAGTTCATACACTCCGTCGCCGTCAACGTCGCCTACCGAAAGGTCATCGGGAGAGTAGGTGTAAGAGTGTAAATTGTCTTTATCCACACCTACCTGACCACCTTCGGGGCGGTTGAGGTGGATCTTCTTGTAAGGAGCATCCCATGCTGCGCATGAGCCGGTGGCGGTAGCGTCAGTGATGCCTGAGGCGCGCACTTCATAGATGGCACCGGCCTCGCCTGCGGGGTCAGTGAACGAAGTCACTGCCGAGATTGGCTCATTGTTGATTTTTACATTGTTACGATAGACGTCAAAGGTTGTGGTCGAAGCGTCAGTGGCGAGGGAGCGCCATGACACGAATACGCCCGTGTCAGTCTTCAGGGCCACGACACCGCGGTCGAGAAACTCTGTCTGGGGTGTCGCTGCAACAGCTGTCAAAGCCACTGCAGAGATGAGCAAACTTGATAAAACTTTTTTCATGAAATAGATATAATGAATGGTTAACTTGTGCAAAGATACAAAAAATCCGGAGATATGCAAAGGGGGTGATTGTCAGCGGTGGGCGAGCATGTATTGGGCGATCTGGACGGCGTTGAGAGCGGCGCCTTTCTTGATCTGGTCGCCAACGAGCCAGAAGGTTACACCGCCGCGGCGCGATAGGTCGGCGCGCAGACGGCCTACGTAGACGGGATCCTCTCCGGTCACATCCTTGGGCATGGGGTAGAGCATCTCGCCGGGATTGTCGACCACCACGAGTCCTTCGGCATTTTCGAAGGCGCGGCGTACGGTATCTACATTGAGCGGCTGCTCGGCTTCGACCCACACGGCTTCGCTATGGGCGCGCATTACGGGCACTCTGACGCACGTAGCCGAGACGTCAAGGTCAGGCGCGTGCATGATTTTCTTGGTCTCGTTGTACATCTTCATCTCTTCCTTGGTGTAGTCATTGTCAGTGAAGACGTCGATGTGGGGTATGAGGTTGAATGCCAGGCGGTGGGCGAACTTTTCGACATGAGGCTCCTCGCCGCGGACCATGGCGGCATGCTGCTCAAGGAGCTCATCCATGGCGGCAGCTCCTGCACCGCTCGCAGCCTGATAGGTGGCCACGTGTACGCGGCGGATAGGGGAGATGTCGTTGATGGGCTTGAGGGCTACCAAGAGGATGATGGTGGTGCAGTTGGGGTTGGCGATGATGCGGCGTGGGGCATTGAACGCATCGTCGCCGTTGACTTCAGGAACCACCAAGGGCACATCGTCGTCCATACGGAAGGCGCTTGAGTTGTCAATCATGATGGTGCTGTGGCGGGTGATCACGTCGGCGTAACGGCGCGAGGTGGAGGCTCCGGCCGAGGTGAAGGCAAAGTCCACACCCGAGAAGTCGCTATCGTCAGTGAGTTCCTCGATGGTGTATTCGTGTCCTTTGAAAGTCATCTTTGAGCCGGCGCTTCGTTTTGAACCGAAGAGCCGGAGATTGTCGACGGGGAAGTTCTGCTCCTCGAGCACACGGATAAATTCATGTCCTACGGCGCCACTTGCGCCCACTATAGCTACGTTCATAAGTAAAATTCTTCGATAATGTCGTTAAAATGTTCGTTGATGACCTTGCGGCGCATCTTCAGAGTGTTGGTCAGCTCGCCAAGCTCCATCGAAAATTCGCGAGGCAGGAGTGCGAAGCGCTTGATTTTCTCATAGTTGGCCAGATGTTCCTCAAGCTTTTCGATGCGGAGGGCTATCATGTTGTTGACACGGTTGTCAAGCACGAGCTCAGCATCGTCAGTGTACTTCACGCCCTTCTTGTCGGCCCATTCACGCAAGGCCTTGAAGTCAGGCACAATGAGGGCGCTGACAAACTTGCGCCGGTCAGCGATAATAGCCACCTGCTCGATAAACTTATCCTCGCAGAGCTTGGTCTCGAGCGCTTGCGGGGCGATATATTTGCCGTTGGAGGTCTTGAAGAGGTCTTTGATGCGCTCGGTAAGGGTGATGGCTCCGGTGTCGTCAATAAAGCCGGCATCGCCGGTGCGAAACCAGCCGTCGGCCGTGAAGGCCTTGGCTGTCTCTTCAGGTTTGTTGAAATACTCTTTCATTACCGTCGGCCCTTTGACGAGGATCTCATTTTCCTCACCTATCTTGACCTGAACGCCATGTAGGGGCACTCCTACGGTGCCTATCTCATAGCCGGTGATGGGGAAAAAGCTCACCGTGGCGGTGGTTTCTGACAGTCCGTAGCCCACCACGATGTTGATGCCGCACGAGATGAAAAACTCGGCTATCGTGGCTGAAACGGGAGCGCCGGCTGTAGGGAAGATGTTGCCATTGTCGATGCCTATGGCGCGGCGGAGCATTGCGAAGATGCGACGGTTGAAAAATGAATACTGGGTCTCGATCCACCACGGAGCCTTGCGGCCTAAGCGGATATAGTCGATGTTGCGGCGGCGACCCACCTTCACGGCGTGGTGCACCAAGGCTCGCATTACCGGATTCATCGACGCTATCTTTTCATTTACAGCCGAGTAGACTTTCTCCCAAAAGCGGGGCACGGAGCACATACACGTTGGGCGCACCTGCTGGATAGTGGCCTGAATATCCTTGGGATTGCGGTTGACGTTGACCTTAATGCCCATGTAGAGGCAGAAGTAGCTCCACGCTTTCTCGAAGATGTGGCTCAGCGGCAGAAACGCCATAGAGGTGTCAGCATCCGAGAGCATGGTGAGCTCCTCCTTGTGGCTGGCAAAGCAGGCATTGAAGCAGGAGTGGAGCAGCACAGCTCCCTTGGGCTCGCCCGTGGTGCCGGAAGTATATACTAATGTGGCGATATCTTCAGGCTCGGCGGCCTCTTTCAGTGCTGTAATCTCCTTGTGGTCAGCCTCTGAGGCGTGGCTGCCGATGGCTATGAAGTCAGCCCACCTGATTATCTTCACCCCTTCGGCCTCAAGATCGGCGAGGTCAATGTCTTTGATTACAACGATATGGTGGAGCGACTTGCATGCGCGTGAGGCCTCTATGGCTATCTGAGTCTGGGTAAGGTTACCGCAGAATATCACCCCGCATCCGGCGTCGTTGAGGATATATTCCACCTGGTCTACGCTGCTTGTGGCGTAGATTGACACCGATACAGCGCGTATATTATATGTGGCAAAGTCAGTGATGATGTTCTCAGGACGGTTGGCTGAGAAGGTAGCGACACGTTCGCCGACGGCTATGCCGAGTTTGCGCAGAGCCACGGCAACGGCCTCGACATCGTCGGCCACCTGCTGCCATGACAGGTCGAACCAATGGCCACAGGCATCAGGAGCAGCCATCGCGGCTCGAGAGCCATACTTCCGCGCCTGAAGGGCGGCAATATCAGTCAATACATTTTTCATGTTGATTGAGTTAGAATGACGGTGCAAAGGTAGGCATAATTTCAGCCATTTTCACATAATAAATGTGAAAAATGGTGTGGATTGCGCTCCAGTCAAGATGCAAGGCGGGCGGCAGCCCCGGAGGGTGTCGCCCGCACATATCGAGATTGTTAGTCGCGAAGATTATTTCACGAGAACTTTGCTGACGTTGTTGCCCTGACGACGAACGTATACGCCGTTAGAAGGATTGGCAACTTTCACGCCCTGGAGGTTGAAGTATTCAACGGGAGCGTTAGAGTCAGAGATGATGTTTTCGATGCTTGCATCGCCATTGCCATCACCTTCAAGGATCTTGAAAGGGGTCTTGAGAATGGTATTCTCAAACTTTTCAAGATAGCCAAGTTCAGTAAGGAGAAGTACGGGTTCAGCAACTAAAAGGTTAGTGTTGCCTGTTTCAGCGTCAACTTCAAGAGTAGCATCGATTACATAATGCATTTGATCTGCTGATATGTCAGACATCAGGTATGATTCGTAAGAGCCTTTAACGCCATTAACTGTCAGACTCCATGTTCCACCATAAACATCAATAGCCTGAGCTTCTTTTGCATCCTTGTCGATGTAGAAGGCGGTCATATTAGCGTTGTTGCAGAAGTTAGTGAGCACGAGGGCTGTGTAACTTTCGTTATCTATGTATGATGCTACAACGGGAGATGTTTCAGCAACAGATCCGGTTTCTGTTTCATAGTCATATGAAACAGTTGCATTGGGTTTCTGAGCTTCTACAGGATAACCTTCTTCGCCACCGTATCCAACGATAGGAGTAAATCCATAAAGTTGATTACCTGACTCATAACCGATAAAGAGACCCATATTTTTGTATGCTCCCTGAAGGTATCCATCGTAGTATAGGAATTCTATCGGATCATTAAATACATAGTAACCGGGTTGTGAGGCAAAAGGTCCATACAGATAGGGCTGAACAGGGTTACCACCAGTCTTTTTAGCGTCAGCAAAGAGGTCCTGAGAAGCACCGATAGTCAGCAACTCAATGTCATCATATCCTTCTATAGGCGAAAGTGTGGCCTTGAGATCATTGGTTTCTACGCCGTAATAGTCAGCAAGAAAATTCTTGATTAAGCAGTTACCTTCAGCGTCGGGCTCGGTGATTTCAAACATTGATACAAAAGCATCACCTGCTTCGCCTTCATTTTCACCTTCTAAATATGCCATGAACATATATTCGCCGGCGATAGTTGATTCAGCTTCAGCCTTTGCGGGGGCTTTCTTGAACTTAGAATCGAGAGCGTTAACGTTGTAGCTTTTCTCTGCGGTTACCTTAGAGATGGTGACGTTGGTAAGCTCGAGGTTTTTAGCCGGTTTCTCAACTCGGTTAGCTACGGGTGTGACAGCAACTGCAGTAGCTGCGACAGCCATAGAGAGCATTAAAGAGTAGAATTTCTTCATACCTGATTGGAATTAAGATGTGAATTATAAAAAGTTGTTAGTTTTTTCTTTATTTATTTTGCAAAGTTATAGCAATTTTATTGAAATGAAAGACAAAATGCGATGTTTTCACAAAATTTAACAAAATTTCAACTGCAAGTAACTACTCAGGTATGAATAAACATTCAAGAAGACTAATGTAGTATAAAGCCC
>JAMPAP010000001.1:606355-665232 GCA_023667185.1 Lachnoclostridium sp. | reverse complement strand
CTCCGGCTGCACATCGTCGGCAATGCAGCCATTCGATGTCCGGCATCACGCCCTCCAAAATTGAGCAGCCAATGAGTAGTAATAATCTAAAAAAGTAACGAGAAGTACACCCCAATACTCCATGTGGTGAGTCCTATGGAAGGTGTACAAACGAGAAAATTCACCCAAACAAACGCAGTTAAAAATCCTTAACGTATCATAATAATTCAAATCCATTTTCCGCGACTTTCCCCCAACTTCCCCAAAAGTACACTATTAGTACACCTAATTCTTTAATACACCTTGATTATCAGCATATTTACGTCCCAATTTAATTATTTTCCAGATTTCAAGCAGTCAAGAAAGAGCGTCGAGTAACGCTTTCCATTATGTTATTGCCGACCCTCCCGCTGATGCCCTTAACCGGACTTCTGCTAAACAGTCTGCATCGGCAAAATTATAAAAAATCTTTTATTTTAGCAACAATAAGTTAAAAATCAGCTATAAATCAACAGAGACAGAAAAACGAGAGCCGCAGCGCCCGGAGGGGACACTGCGGCTCAAGCCTTGATTATGTTACGTAAAAGAGATTACTTAACTACTTCAGGATCTACGCCCCACTGCTGGAGTGAGAGACGGCGATAGTTATTGTAACGCCACTGGGCATTAGCCTTGGCTGCTGCGAAGAGCTCGGCTGCCTCTGCGGGATACTGCTTCTGAACTGAAGCGTAACGTACCTCGCCCTTGAGGAAGTCTTCGAACTTATCCCACTGGGGCTCCTTGCTGTCGAGGGTGAAGGGGTTCTTGCCCTCTTCCTCAGCAGCGGGGTTGTAGCGCCAGAGGTGCCAGTAGCCACATTCTACTGCCTTCTGCTCCTCTTCCTGTGAGTGACCCATACCTACACGGATACCGTGGTTGATACAGGGTGAGTAAGCGATGATCAGTGAAGGACCGTTGTAAGCTTCAGCTTCGCGGAAGGCTTTGAGAGTCTGAGCATTGTCAGCACCCATAGCCACCTGGGCAACGTAAACATAGCCGTAAGTTGAGGCGATAAGGCCGAGGTCTTTCTTGCGGATACGCTTGCCTGATGCGGCAAATTTAGCGATAGCGCCCAGAGGAGTAGCCTTGGAAGCCTGACCACCGGTGTTAGAGTAAACCTCGGTGTCGAGTACGAGTACGTTAACGTTCTTGCCTGAAGCGAGCACGTGGTCGAGACCACCGAAGCCGATATCGTAAGCGGCACCGTCACCGGCGATGATCCACTGTGAACGCTTGGCGATGAAGTTCTTGTGAGCTACGATGCCCTTGCAGATGTCGCAGCCGCAAGCTTCACACAGAGGCACGATCTTCTCGGCAACCTCGCGGGTAGCTGCGATGTCGTCGCGGTTCTCAAGCCACTTGGTAGCGAGAGCCTTGATTTCGTCAGAGCACTTGTCGCAAGTCTGAGCAGCGGTGAAGAGGTCAGCAAGACGGAGCTGCATCTTCTCGTTAGCTATCTTCATGCCGAGGCCGAATTCAGCGAAGTCCTCGAAGAGTGAGTTAGCCCAAGCGGGACCGTAACCCTTCTCGTTGGTGGTATAAGGAGTTGAGGGCACTGAGCCGGAGTAGATTGAAGAGCAACCGGTAGCGTTGGCAACCATTTCGTGATCACCGAAGAGCTGGCTGACAAGCTTAACGTAAGGAGTCTCACCGCAACCTGAGCAAGCGCCTGAGAATTCAAAGAGCGGAGTAGCAAACTGAGAGTTCTTCACGTTAGCCTTCACGTCTACGAGATCCTGCTTGCTTGATACCTTGGCAACGCAGTAATCCCACTCTTTCTGAACGCCGAGCTGAGTTTCGAGAGGCTTCATTTCGAGAGCCTTCACGCCCTTCTTGCCGGGACATACAGCCACACAGTTGCCGCAGCCGAGACAGTCAAGCACGTCGACAGCCTGAACGAAGCGAGAGCCGGCGGGGAATGTCTTGCCGATAGCAGCGATGGTAGCGTCTTCGCCGAAGGGAGCAGCCTGCAGTTCCTCGGGTGTGAGGACGAAGGGTCGGATAGCAGCGTGAGGGCAGACGTAAGCACACTTGTTACACTGGATACAGTTTTCAGCGAGCCATTCGGGAACGAAGGCAGCCACACCGCGCTTTTCGTAAGCGGCAGTACCCTGGTGCCATGTACCGTCCTCGATACCAACGAAGTTAGAAACCTTCAGAAGGTCGCCATCCTGAGCGTTGATCGGACGTACGATTTCGTTGATGAATGCGGGATCGTTGTTCTCAGCAGCGGCTTCGGGCTGGAGGTTGCTCCATGCCTTGTCAACGGTGAGATGCTTGTATTCACCTCCGCGGTCAACGGCTGCATAGTTCTTGTCAACCACATCCTGACCCTTCTTGCCGTAAGACTTAACGATGAATTTCTTCATCTGCTCTACAGCGAGGTCTACGGGGATAACCTCGGTGATGCGGAAGAATGCGCTCTGGAGGATGGTGTTGGTGCGGTTACCGAGGCCGATTTCCTGGGCGATCTTGGTAGCGTTGATGTAATATACGGTGATATCGTTGTCAGCGAAATATTTCTTCACCTTGGCGGGAAGATTCTTGGCGAGCTCCTCACCTTCCCAGATTGTGTTGAGAAGGAATGTACCACCCTTGCGGAGACCGCGGGTTACGTCATACATGTGGAGGTAAGCCTGTACGTGGCAAGCAACGAAGTTAGGGGTAGTCACCAGATAAGTAGAGCGGATGGGGTCGTCACCGAAACGGAGGTGTGAGCAGGTGAAACCGCCTGACTTCTTAGAGTCGTATGCGAAGTAAGCCTGGCAATACTTGTTGGTGTTGTCACCGATGATCTTCACTGAGTTCTTGTTGGCACCTACTGTACCGTCAGCACCGAGGCCGTAGAACTTAGCTTCGAAGGTGTTTTCGCCGCCGAGAGCGATCTCCTCCTTCATGGGGAGTGAAGTGAAGGTAACGTCGTCAACGATACCTACGGTGAAGTGATCCTTAGGCTCGGGAAGAGCGAGGTTCTCGTACACTGAGAGGATCTGGGCGGGAGTGGTATCCTTTGAAGCGAGACCGTAGCGGCCGCCTACGATAACGGGGGCGTCAGCCTGGCCATAGAAGCAGTCCTTAACATCGAGGTAGAGGGGCTCGCCGTTGGCGCCGGGCTCTTTAGTGCGGTCAAGCACAGCGATGCGTTTTGCAGTCTTGGGAACTGCTGCGAGGAAATGCTTTGCAGAGAAGGGGCGATAGAGGTGAACGGAAACGAGACCCACTTTCTCACCCTTGGCGGTAAGATAGTCGATAGCTTCCTGAGCTGCCTGAGTTACTGAACCCATGGCGATGATGACGCGCTCAGCATCAGGTGCACCATAGTAGTTGAACAAGCCGTATTCACGACCGGTGATGCGGGTGATTTCCTTCATGTAAGCTTCTACGATTTCGGGTACACTCTCGTAGTAGCGGTTGCATGATTCACGGTGCTGGAAGAAGACGTCGCCATTCTCAGCCATACCGCGGGCTACGGGCTTCTCAGGATTGAGTGCGCGGGCGCGGAATTCAGCGAGTGCTTCGCGGTCGAGCAGCGGAGCGAGGTCGTCCTGATCCATAGCTTCGATCTTCTGGATCTCGTGAGAGGTACGGAAGCCGTCGAAGAAGTTGACGAAGGGTACGCGTGATTTGATGGTAGCGAGGTGTGCTACACCGGCGAGGTCCATGACTTCTTGAACGCTGCCTTCAGCAAGCATTGCAAAACCGGTCTGGCGCACTGACATCACGTCCTGATGGTCACCGAAGATCGACAGAGCGTGGCTGGCAAGTGTACGAGCAGATACATGGAATACGCAGGGGAGAAGTTCACCGGCGATCTTGTACATATTGGGGATCATCAGAAGAAGACCCTGAGATGCGGTGTAGGTAGTGGTCAGCGCTCCGGCCTGAAGTGAGCCGTGTACGGCACCGGCGGCGCCACCTTCTGACTGCATTTCCTGTACAAGCACTGTCTCGCCGAAAATGTTTTTGCGGCCTGCGGCAGCCCAGTCATCAACATATTCTGCCATAGTTGATGAAGGTGTGATGGGGTAGATTGCGGCTACTTCCGAGAACATGTAAGATACATGTGCGGCAGCCTGATTACCATCACAGGTCAAGAATTTTTTTTCTTTACTCATAATTGGTTAAATGAATCTATGTTTATTAGATATTTTTTACAGGATCTAAGGCTTTACGGGGCGAAGTTACTAAATTTTTACCAAATTTCAGTATAATATTCAAAAAAATCTTTGAAATCTAATTATATTTGTCGCATGAAAAGATTGATTTTTGCTTTTATCGTGATGGCAGTTACGGCCATTACTTCCACGGCTGTTGATATCAATGGTATATGGAAAGGTGTTCTGATGGATCAGATTCCGGTGGTGATACGTATTACGAATCCCTCGTCAGCCACATTGTCATCCCCCTCGCAGGGAATGATCGATATGCCTGTTGATAAGGCCGTGATTGACACTGTGGTCGGGAGCATACACCTCGAGCTCAACAGTCTTGGTATAACCCTTGATGGTCAATATAACGCTGATAATGAGCTTGTTGATGCTATCTTTATTCAGGGTGCAACTATCCCATTGCGGCTTCAGCGAGGCTCGGAGGCTGACCTGCTGATCGACCGTCCGCAGTCGCCCCGCCCGCCATATTATTATAATGTGGAGGATGTGACCTTCACTAATGGCCACGTCACCCTTGCCGGCACTCTGACCACGCCCTTGGTCAACCTCGGCGGCAATGGCATCGGCGCCCTGGTGCTCATCACCGGAAGCGGCACTCAAAACCGCGACGAGGAGATAGCCGGACATAAGCCGTTTGCCGTAATCGCTGACTTTCTGACCCGTGCGGGCTGGGCTGTGCTCCGCTACGACGACCGCGGCGCCGGTGGCAGCTCACCGTCACGCCCCGGCGACACTACCCTCGACTTCGCCTCCGATGCCATGGCGGCCGTAAGATTCCTACAGTCGCGCCCTGAAGTCGACCCCTCGCGCATAGGCCTGCTCGGCCACAGCGAAGGGGGCACGATAGCCTTCATCAATGCCGCCACCCATCCCGAAGAAATAGCCTTCGTAGTCTCGCTCGCCGGAGCAGCTCTCAAAGGTGCCGACGTCATGGTGAGCCAAAACCGGATGATGGCCGAAGCCGCCGGCCGCGAATTATCACCCTCCGAGCTCGAATCTATCAGCAAGATATTCAACGTTATAGCCACTGAGTCCGACTCCACAGCCATGGCCTCGCGCCTTGACGAGGCAATGCGCGAGGCCAAGCCCGGAATCACTGACGAGGAAATCCAAGCCCAAATCCGGGTGATGACCTCACCATGGTATGTCAACTTCGTCAGGCTCGATCCCGCCCTGTACCTCAGCAAAATCACCTGCCCCGTGCTCGCCCTCAACGGCACCTACGACCTTCAGGTGGAATGTGGACCCAACCTTGAAGCCATCAAAGCAGCCGTCCCGTCGGCCACCGTCGAGCCGATACCCGGCGCCAACCACTTCTTCCAGAAGGTAGACTCCCCCATCCATGGCCTAAACCCCGGCACTCACTCTGAAACCATCTCCCCTGACGTCCTATCCGCCATCGCCCGCTGGCTCACCCGCTCCGCCCGCTGACCCGTCGGATACGTCAGACTCGTCAGACTTGTCAGACTCGTCAGACTTCTCCTCCCTGCCCCCCAATCTTTGTCATGAAAAAAATTTACCAAATCAAACTTTTTTACTAACTTTGTACGCGAAAATAAAAACTCAATTCTATTAATACATATCTGATATGAAAATCGAAAAAATTATCGGTCGTGAAGTCCTCGATTCACGTGGCAATCCTACTGTAGAAGTTGACGTTATCCTCGAATCAGGCGCTTTCGGCCGCGCATCTGTTCCCTCAGGTGCTTCTACCGGCGAAAACGAGGCTCTCGAACTTCGCGACGGTGACAAAAACCGTTACATGGGCAAGGGCGTAACCAAAGCTGTCGCTAACGTTAACGGCCCCATCGCTGAAGCCCTCAAAGGCATGAGCGCTCTTGATCAGATCAAGATCGACGAAGCTATGCTCGCTCTCGACGGTACTGACACCAAGTCAAACCTCGGTGCTAACGCTATCCTCGGCGTATCTCTCGCCGTAGCAAAAGCTGCTGCTGACTACCTCGACCTCCCCCTCTACAAATACATCGGCGGATGCAACTCTTACGTTCTCCCCGTCCCCATGATGAACATCATCAACGGTGGCGCTCACTCTGACGCCCCCATCTGCTTCCAGGAATTTATGATCCGTCCTATCGGCGCTTGCTGCTTCAAGGAAGGCATCCGCATGGGTACTGAAGTATTCCACAACCTCAAGAAAGTGCTCCACGACCGCGGCCTCTCTACCGCCGTAGGTGACGAAGGTGGTTTCGCTCCCGCTCTCGATGGCACTGAGGACGCTCTTACAGTAATCATGCAGGCTATCGAAAAAGCCGGTTACGTTCCCGGTAAGGACGTTACCATCGGTCTTGACTGCGCCGCTTCTGAGTTCTACAAAGATGGCAAATATGACTACACCTGGAAACAGGGTGCCGACGCTCCCAAGCTCACCTCTAAAGAGCAGGCTGAATACCTCAAAACCCTCGTTGAAAAATACCCCATCGACTCTATCGAGGACGGTATGGATCAGAACGACTGGGAAGGCTGGAAGATCCTTACCGATATGATCGGCAACCGCTGCCAGCTCGTAGGTGACGATCTCTTCGTTACTAACGTTAAATACCTCAAGAAAGGTATCGAACTCGGCTGCGCTAACTCTATCCTCGTGAAAGTTAACCAGATCGGTTCACTTACTGAAACCCTCCGCGCCGTTGAGCTCGCTCAGCGTAACGGATACACCGCTGTCATCTCTCACCGCTCCGGCGAAACCGAAGATGCCACTATCGCTGACATCGCCGTTGCTACCAACGCCGGACAGATCAAGACCGGTTCAGCAAGCCGCTCTGACCGTATGGCCAAGTACAACCAGCTTCTCCGCATCCAGGAGCAGCTCGGCGACACCGCAGAATACGGCTACGGCAAGCGCACAAAACGCCCCGAATAATTCCCCCTCATCCCATACCATTACGAAGGTCGCCCCAGCAGGAGCGACCTTCGCTGCGTTCAGTTTGTATTGATTAGGTTCATACGTACTCATAAAGAGTATGACAAAATCCAAAATATTTCAACAATCTAATATAGATATATCATGACTAAAATAGAGAACGAAATACAATATCAGGTTGCGCTCAAGCGTGTTGAGGAACTTATGCTTTCTCTTCCGGAAAATACTCCGGCTGACGACCCTCAAATGGTGGAATTAACTCTGCTTGGAAATCTTGTGGCGGATTATGATGAGGAACATTATCCTATTGGGAAACCCTCGCTCATCGAAGTAATAAAACTTCGTATGTATGAAATGGGGTTGACCCAAATTGCTCTTTCAAAACTTCTGGGGATAACTCCCTCAAGGATTTGTGAATATTTATCAGGCAAACGTGAACCTACTCTTCCCCAGGCAAGACGTATTAGCCAAATACTCAATATTGATCCGGCAATCGTATTGGGTGTCTGAGTCACGAGTCGTGTCACATAAAAAAACGCCCCCGGAGATCGGAGGCGTTTTTTTATGGAGTGATGGATATTAGTTTTGTAAATAGCTGAAAATCCGAATAAAATCGCTAACTTTGTAACCTAAATATAGTGAGCCAATGAAACCGGTAAGCCTTTCAAAATTTATAGATGACATCAGAGGTATCGTACGGAAATACCGTGTAGAAGCCGCGAAGTCAATCAATGTCTCCATCATTCACGAACGGTGGGAAATCGGTAAGCGTATCATCGAAGAGGACCAGAAAGGAGTACTACGCGCTGAATATGGAACAAAACTTTTGGATGTGCTTTCCAAAGAGCTAACTTTTGAACTTGGTAAAGGTTATACTTACCGCAGTCTCGCATACTATCGCCTATTATATGCTTATTTCCCGGATTGGGAGATTTTGCAGACGCGTCTGCAAAATCTTACTTGGTCGCATATTCAGGCAGTTCTCGGTGAGAAAACTGAAGCAGGTCGCTACTGGTATCTTAAAGAAGCTGCCGAGCAAATGTGGTCGGTAAAGACGCTTGAACGCAACGTAGGTTCACAATATTATCATCGCCTCTTGGCTTCGCCACAGAAGTATGAGGTTGTGTCTGAAATGGAGAGTCTTACTTCCTCGCAAGAATATGCGGCCATATCTCCGGAGCAATATATCAAATCCCCGGTGGTTACTGAGTTTCTCGGTATTGCCAAAGACAGCAGCTACACCGAAAGCGACCTTGAAAGTGCCTTGATAACCCACCTTCAGCAATTTTTGATGGAGCTTGGTAAAGGTTATGCCTTTGTGGAGCGCCAGCAACATATCGTAACTGATGCCGGAGATTACTACATAGATTTAGTTTTCTATAACTATCTGATGAAGTGCTTTGTTCTCATTGACCTCAAAACTACAAAGATAAGTCACCAAGACATCGGACAAATGGATATGTACGTAAGGATGTACGATGAGTTGAAACGCCCGGAGGGTGATAACCCGACTATCGGTATTCTTCTCTGTGCCGAAACCAGCGAGGACATCGCTAGATACTCAATCCTCAACGGCAACAAGCAATTATTTGCGTCCAAATATCTGACCTACCTCCCCACAGAAGAACAACTCCGCTCCGAAATCGAATTCCAAAAACGCCTCTACCTTTTGCAAAAAGATGCATAATCATAAGTCGACAATGTGAATTTGTGAAAAAGCTACAAACCTCAAAATAGAATAGCATAAAAAAACGCCCCCGGAGATCGGAGGCGTTTTTTTATGGAGCGATGGATAACTGATTACATCATGCCGCCCATGCCACCCATGCCGGGAGCGGGCATTGCAGGTGCGGGATTATCCTCTTTCTTGTCGGCGATCACACACTCGGTGGTGAGGAACATTCCGGCAATCGAAGCAGCGTTTTCGAGAGCTACACGGGTCACCTTGGCGGGATCGATCACACCGGCTGCCATAAGGTTTTCATACACGCCTGTGCGGGCGTTGTAGCCGAAGTCGCCTTCGCCATCCTTTACGCGCTGTACCACTACTGCACCTTCGAGGCCGGCGTTAGCTACGATCTGACGGAGGGGCTCTTCGATGGCACGGAGCACGATGTGGATACCGGTGGTCTCATCCTCGTTTTCACCTTTGAGATCCTCGAGGAGCTTGACGCAGCGCATATAAGCCACGCCTCCACCGGGGACGATACCCTCGGCGATAGCTGCGCGGGTAGCGCTCAGAGCGTCATCAACGCGGTCTTTCTTCTCTTTCATCTCTACCTCTGAGGGTGCACCGATGTGGAGCACGGCTACACCGCCTGCGAGCTTGGCCAGACGTTCCTGAAGCTTCTCGCGGTCATAGTCGCTGGTGGTCTGCTCGATCTGTGCTTTGATCTGAGCCACGCGGGCAGCGATAGCGTTCTTGTCGCCGGCGCCGTTGACGATTGTGGTGTTCTCCTTGTTGACATCCACCTTCTCGGCGCGACCGAGGTATTCCACGGTGGCCTGATCAAGCTTCATGCCTTTCTCCTCGGAGATCACAGTTCCGCCGGTGAGCACGGCGATATCCTCGAGCATCTCCTTGCGGCGGTCGCCGAACCCGGGAGCTTTCACTGCACACACCTTGAGCGAGCCGCGGAGGCGGTTAACTACAAGTGTTGCAAGAGCTTCCTGATCAACGTCCTCAGCCACGATCAGCAGCGGGCGTCCGCTCTGTGCTGTAGCTTCGAGGATGGGGAGCATATCTTTGAGGTTGGAAATCTTCTTGTCGTAGATGAGGATGAAGGGGTTCTCCATCTCGCATTCCATCTTCTCAGTATTGGTCACGAAGTAGGGCGAGATATAGCCGCGGTCAAACTGCATACCTTCCACGATGTCAACGGTGGTCTCGGTGCCTTTGGCCTCGTCAACGGTGATTACACCCTCTTTTTTCACCTTCTTCATAGCCTCGGCGATGAGAGCGCCGATAGCCTCGTCGTTGTTAGCCGAGATGCGGGCCACGTCTTCAATCTTCTTGAAGTCGTCGCCTACCTCCTCGCTCATGTTGCGGATGCCTTCCACCACTACGGCTACGGCGCGATCGATACCGCGCTTGATATCCATAGGGTTAGCACCTGCAGCCACGTTCTTGAGGCCAACGTTTACGATCGCCTGAGCGAGCACGGTAGCGGTGGTAGTACCGTCACCGGCATCGTCACCGGTCTTGGAGGCCACTTCCTTCACGAGCTGGGCGCCCATGTTCTGGAACGGATCCTCGAGTTCTATTTCACGGGCTACTGACACACCATCTTTTGTGATGTGGGGAGCGCCGAATTTCTTTTCAATAATTACGTTGCGGCCTTTAGGACCGAGTGTTACCTTGACAGCGTCGGCAAGTGCGTCGACACCTTTCTTGAGCTCTTCGCGAGCCTTGATGTCAAATTTTATTTCTTTAGCCATTTTATATTGCTATTTAAGAGTTATCTATTTTATTTATAAAAGATTATCCTACGATTGCGAGGACATCACTCTGGCGCATGATGAGATACTTCTCGCCATCAAGCTCGATCTCAGTTCCGGCATATTTGCCGAACAGTACCTCGTCGCCTTCCTTGAGCACCATATCTTCATCTTTTGTGCCTTTGCCGGCTGCAAGGACAGTGCCGCGCAAGGGTTTCTCTTTAGCTGAATCAGGAATAATGATACCTGACTTAGTAACTTCTTCAGCCGCGGTGGGTTTCACCAGCACGCGGTCAGCTAATGGTTGGATTTTCATATCTTCAGTATTTTTGTGATTATAATTATTTTTGATGATTTAAGTAGTTCTATTTTTTCATGGAGCACAAATCGTGCCAAAGTCAAAATGTGACTGCCACACATGACAAAATGTCAAATCTTACAACAATTTGTCATCCCTTATTGTTCACGCTCCGGCAGCGAACTGCTGACCACCTCGTGAGCCATCTCCATAACGCGAAGTATATCATGCTCATCCTCAGGCGGAGCTATGGGCTTATGTATCGTCAGCGTGATATGTCCCGGACGAGGGAGTTTGGCATAGCGGGGCATCACGTCAAAAGCGCCGTCGATAGTCAGCGGCACTATCGGCAGATGAAACTCCTGGGCGAGTTTGAAGGCTCCCTTCTTGAAGTTGCGCATCCGGCCGTCCCAGGTGCGAGCTCCCTCGGGAAACACCACCAGCGACATTCCGCCGCGGAGCTGCTGCTCGGCCTCGGCCATGGTGTGACGCGTGGCTTTTACTGATGAATTGTCGACGAAAATCTGCCCCGATCGCGCGCAAGCCCACCCTACGAAGGGTATCGACCGCAGCCCATGTTTCATCATCCACCGGAAGTTGTGACCCAAGTAACCATAGACAGTGAAAATATCGTATGCGCTCTGGTGGTTGGGGGTAAACACGTAGGAGGTCTTGCTGTCGATATTTTCATGCCCCTTGACACTCACCCTGACGAAGGCGATCCAGCAGAAGAGGCGTGACCATAGTATCTCCGGATAATAGCCCCAGGTGCGGCCGAGCCCTACGGCCGAGCCTATCACGGTGATGACCGCAGTCAGGATGGTCGCCACCACGATGATGGGACACATTATTAATATCTGGTATATCCGATAGAGTATCAGCAGCATAAGTGATTATCCTTTATAAGGGGGAGGCACTACCTTGTTGTCGTCTTTTTTATCGTCAGTTTTTTCTTTTTGCTCAGTATTTTCAGCCTTTTCGTCAACTTCCTTTACCTCCTCGGCATCCTCGGCGGCTTCACGGGCAGCATCACGGGCGGCCTGGAGCTCAAGAATCTCCTGGGTGCGCGATTTCCACTGGCGCGGCCCGAAGATTTTCACCAGGTCTTCAGAGTACATCACCTCTTTACGCAGCAGTGTCTCAGCGAGTTGGCCATGGCCTTCGATATGCTCTTTCAGGATTTCCTTGGCGCGCTCATACTGCTCATTGATGATGCGTGACACCTCCTGGTCGATCATCTTGGCGCGCTCATCGCCGTAAGGCTTCGAGAAGCCGTAGTCACGGCCGGTGGAGTCGTAGTAGCTGACGTTGGGCATCTTGTCTGACATTCCGTAGTAAGTCACTATGGCATAGGCCATTTTGGTGACTTTTTCAAGGTCGTTTAGCGCTCCGGTCGACACTGTGCCGAAGGTTAGCTCTTCGGCTGCGCGGCCGCCGAGCGTCATGCACATCTGGTCAAGAAGAGCCTGCACGGGTGTAATCTGGCGCTCCTCAGGCATATACCATGCCGCTCCGAGTGCCATGCCGCGGGGCACGATCGATACTTTGACCATCTCATTGGAATACTCGAGAAACCATGACACCGTGGCGTGGCCGGCTTCGTGGATGGCTATGGCGCGCTTCTCGTCATCAGAGATGATCTTCGACGAGTGCTCGAGGCCGCAGATTATACGGTCGATGGCAGCGTTAAAGCTGTCACGGTCAACGGCTTTCTTATTGTTGCGGGCTGCAATGAGGGCTGCCTCGTTGCAAACGTTGGCGATGTCGGCTCCGGAGAATCCTGCCGTCTGGCGAGCCATGATGTCTACATCTATTGTCTTGTCAATCTTGATGTTGCGCAAGTGTACGTTGAATATCTCCACGCGGTCACGCAGCTCGGGAAGGTCTACGGTGATCTGGCGGTCAAAACGTCCGGCTCGCATCAGGGCTTTGTCGAGGATGTCAGCGCGGTTAGTGGCTGCGAGAATGATCACTCCGGAGTTGGTGCCGAAACCGTCCATCTCGGTAAGCAGCTGGTTGAGAGTGTTTTCGCGCTCGTCGTTGGCACCCATGTTGGGATTCTTGCCGCGGGCACGGCCTACGGCGTCGATCTCGTCGATAAACACTATGCAGGGGGCTTTCTCCTTGGCCTGACGGAAGAGGTCGCGCACTCGCGAAGCGCCGACGCCCACAAACATCTCCACGAAGTCAGAACCTGACATCGAGAAGAATGGCACGTTGGCCTCACCGGCTACTGCCTTGGCAAGCAGGGTCTTACCTGTTCCGGGAGGGCCTACCAGAAGCGCACCCTTGGGTATCTTGGCTCCGAGCTCGGTATAGCGTCCGGGGTTACGGAGAAATTCCACTATCTCTTTAATTTCAGTCTTGGCTTCGCTCAGTCCGGCTACGTCCTTGAAAGTCACGCCGGTAGATTCACCTTTGTCGAACACCTGGGCCTTGGATTTGCCTACGCTGAACACGCCGCCACCGCCGCCACCGTCGCGGCCTGACATTCGTTTCATCATCAGAAACCAGAAGGCCACCAGGAGAATTATCGGCCCGAACGACCACAGAAGTGTCGAGTAATCAGAGGCTTTATCATATTTCACTTCGCCTTTGAACACCCCGTCTTCGCGCCATCTCTCGATAGCGTCCTGGAGCTTGTCGGCCGAGGCTCCCTCGGTCACGATATTGGCTTTGATACCCTTTCCGGCCTCAAACTGGCTGGTGTGAAACACCTGCGCCGCCAGCGAGTCACTAAGCTGAGCCTCAGCCTTGTTGGTGTTAGTGTAAACAGTGATTTTTGTGACGCCACCCGTCTGGACATACTGCTCAAACTTATCGTATGACACATCCTTTGTCAGCGAATTGTCGTCAAGATACAGCATACCCACTAAGAACACTACGATGATTGCGTAGGCCCAGTACATGCTGAATTTTATTCCGCCCTTTCCGGGCTTGGGAGGTATAGGCATATTCTTTCTTTTACTGTTTATCGTCACTAAGTTAGTCTTCGTCAGGAAGATGCGTTATCTCAGCATCGCTCCAGAGCTCCTCGAGGTCATAGCGGCGGCGAGTCTCCGGCAGGAAGATATGAACCATCGTGTCGCCATAGTCAATGACTATCCACGATGATGATGCATACCCATCGTAGCTGTAAGGCTTGATATGAGCCTCTTCCAGAAGATATTCTCTTACGGAGTCAGCCACTGACGATACGTGCATCGTAGAGGTTCCCTGGCAGATTACAAATCGGCTTGCGGCCGCTGTGTCAATTTTTGACATATCTACTATAGTGATGTCGCGACCTTTGCGGCGGCGTATTCCCTCGATTATGAGGTCAAGGAGGTTATCTTGTGAGGTTTTTGTCATAAATTATATTAATAATGTGATGCAAGGTGCAAATTTAATCATTTTTCTCCATTTCATAAGTAAAATTTTAACAAAAATCATGCCGTTTTGGTTCACTGCCATTATCACTGACATTATGTCATGATGCCATCAGTGGCTGGCGCGGGGATGGAAGGCCATGATGGTATCGCGCAGTGAGGTGCGGTCAATGTGGAGGTAGATCTGGGTGGTGGCTATGGATTCGTGGCCGAGCATCATCTGGATGGCGCGGAGGTTGGCACCCCCTTCGAGCAGGTGGGTGGCGAAGGAGTGGCGGAGGGTGTGCGGGGAGATTATCTTATGTACGCCTGCAAGCTCGGCGAGTTCGCGCACTATGGTGAATATCATCTGGCGGGTCAGCGGACGGCCACGGCGGTTAAGGAAGAGGGCATCTTCAGCTCCGCGCATTACCACCATCATTGAGCGGTCGTCGAGCCATTGCCTGATGGCTTCTACTGCTACGGGCGAGAGTGGCACCATCCGCTCTTTGTCGCCTTTACCTCTGACTATCATATACATATCGTCGGCGTAGATGCGCGATATTTCAAGCCCCGTGAGCTCGCTGACGCGGAGTCCGGAGCCATAGAGCACCTCGATGATGGCGCGGTTGCGGCGCCCTAAAGGTGTGGAGAGGTCGATGGCACCGATCATGGCATCGATCTCGTCAAGTGTCAGCACTTCAGGGATATGGAGGCCTATGCGGGGCGATTCGAGCAGCTCCGTAGGGTCGTTGGCGATATAGGATTCGAGGGTGAGAAATTTGAAGAATATCCTCATTCCGGCCACCATGCGGGCCTGGGTGCGCTCGGCTACGCCGAGGTCGTGGAGCTGCCCAAGAAAGAGCCGCAAGGTATCAGTGGTGACATCTTCAAGAGCGACCGACTCATCGCTCAAATAAGCGATAAGTCGATCAGTGTCAAGTCGGTAACTTTCTATTGAGTTGTCTGCGAGACCCCTCTCGAGCCGCATATACGACTCGAAGAGTGCCATAAGGCGGGCGTGGTCAGGGATTTCGCGGAGAGTTGCCATAGATTATTTGGAGTCTAACTCTTTGATAGAGATGGCGTAACCACCTCCGGCAAGGGCGTGGAGCTTGAGGCGGGTCTTGCTGTCGACCTTGCGGCGGGTGATGGTGTAGCGAGTCTGTCCGTTGGTGGTGTTGGCATCCGGTGCCTCGGCGTAGATTGTGGCCTCATATTTTTTGGTGGGGTCAAGGAAGGAGAGCGAGATGTTGCTGTCGCGGTCAGCGAGACCGGCTGTTGAGCCTACATACCAGTCACCGGAGTTCTTGTCCTTGCGGGCGATGGTGACATATTCCATCGGCTCGGCTTCGAGGTAGACTGACTTCTCCCATTCCACAGGCACATCCTTGATAAACTGGAATGCATCAGGATACTTGGCGTAATGCTCGGGGAGGTCAGCAGCCATCTGCAGCGGGCTGTAGAGGGTGACGTAGAGGGCGAGCTGGCCGGGAATGGTCGACTCGATTATGGAGTTGTTGCCGGGGGTGAATGTCGACAGGTCAAATTCAAAGATGCCGGGCGTATAGTCCATCGGGCCACCCTGAAGGCGGGTGAAGGGGAGGATGGAGGTGTGGCTCTTTTCATTGCCACCCATTGCCTGATATTCAGTGCCGCGGGCGCTCTCGTTGCCTATAAGGTTAGGATACTTGCGCGAAAGGCCGGTGGGACGGCTTGCCTCGTGGGCGTTGACCATGATCTTATAGTCAGCGGCTTTCTTGACGGCATAGAGATAGTGGTTGTTGAGCCACTGGCTGTAGTGATGCTCGCCGCGGGGGATGATGTCGCCTACGTAGCCGCTTTTGACGGCGTTGTAGCCATTGTCAACCATCAGCTGGTAAGCCTTGTCGAGGTGGCGCTCATAGTTGCGCACCGAGCTCGAGGTCTCGTGGTGCATCATCAGGCGGATGCCGCGGCTGTGGGCGTAGTCGTTGAGGTATTTGAAATCAAAGTCGGGGTAAGGGGTCACGAAGTCAAACACTTCGTCTTTCGACTGACCAAACCAGTCCTCCCAGCCTTCGTTCCAGCCTTCTACGAGCACCTGGTCAAATCCATTGTCGGCGGCGAAGTCGATATAGCGCTTAACCTTCTCGGTATTAGCGCTGTGAGTGCCGTTGGGGCGGGTTTTGGTATAGTCAGTTTCGCCGAGCTTCACTGAATATACATCGTCAGTATAATTCCAGGTGCCGGCACCGGTGATCATCTCCCACCATACACCTATATATTTCACCGGCTTGATCCATGAAGTATCCTCATAATCAGTAGGATCGTTGAGGTTGAGGATCAGGCGTGAGGCCAGAATCTCGCGGGCATCATCGGTGATCATTATCGAGCGCCAGGGTGTGGCACACGGGGTCTGCATATAGCCTTTCATGCCTTTGGCGTCAGGAGTAAGCCATGAGGTAAAGGTCATCGTTGTGTCGTTGAGGTTGAGGTGCATGGTGGCATAATCCTCTACGCCGGCCTCATGGATATTCAGATACACGCCGTCATCGGTCTTGAGCTGGAGTGCTGTCTGGACACCTGTGGGGGAGAAGGGCGTAGTGGAGGCGTTGCCGGGATTGAGCTTCGAAGGGAGAAGCCCGCGTATCTCGCTCAGGCGGCTCCGGGTGTAGCTGAGCTCCTGGGTATCATAGTCGCCGGGTATCCAGTAGGCAGTATGGTCGCCCGTCATCGCAAACTGGGTATTCTCCTCTTTGATAACGAAGTAAGTAAGGTGAGGTTGCGACGGGAACACGTATCTGAAGCCTACGCCGTCGTTAAACACTCGGAACTGAAGCACTATGTAGCGATTGTCAAATTCAGGCTGCATGATCTTGACTCCCATCTCGTTGTAATGGCTGAGGATTTCGGTCTCCTCGCCCCACACGGGCTGCCACACCTCATTGTGGGTGCTGAACCCTACGGAGTCGATCACGAAACCGGTCTCCATCTGCAGCGCGGCATCAGAAGCTTTCGCGGCCTGAGAAGTGAAGGTGTTGCGCCCTTTCTCCCAGGCGAGAGTAAGCCCGAGGTGGCTCGGCGCGATCACCTGTTTCCCTTTATAATCAATACTGTAGGTGGGCTTGCCATCCTGAATATCAAATTTCAGCTCGATATTATCGTCGGGAGATTTCACCGCGCCGTAGGAGTCCGGCGTGTCAGCCGCCGACGCTGCTGTCGCTAAGCAGAGCGCACCTAAAGTCAAGAATGTATAGCTAATCTTCATAGTTATTTAAGTGTAAGTATGATTCTGCAAATATACTAAATAAGATTAAAAGTAAACATATTCTTATAAGAATCATAAGAATTATAAGATTTATCAGTAAAGCAGCGCAGTTAAGGAGATTTCGCCTTGGGCACCGGTGACATGGACGGCTTCAATGTCAGCTGTAGCTGAGGGGCCGGTGAAGAATGAGCCGTAGTAGTGGGCGGCAAGGTCGATGGCAGCGTAGGCGTCATACATATCGGCGACGATTTTCTTGCGGTCGAGCAGTACGTAAAGGTCAGTGCAGAGCAGGGCGAGGGACGCTATGCCGAGTTCGGCATCAGTGAGCCATACCGAACCCATCTCTCCGACACCGAGATGTGACTCTGCTACAAACACGTCAACATCCACTGCACGTCGCGGATCAGGATAATCGGCCGGGCGGCGAGCAGCAGGGTAGTCGGCCACGGCGGAGCATACGAGCCGGTCATCTTTGATGTGGCCACGAAGCCATTTCAGAGCCTCTTCGCGGCTATTGAATTCCCATGCCGCGCCGTCAAAGCCCTTGAGCATGGCCTTGAAGTTTTCTACCGGATCACCCTCTACAGGCACTGACGTGATTTCAGGGAGATCGTAAGCCACCGGGAGGTTGCCGTGGACGCGGGTCAGGATGGCGTCGCGGGTATCATTATTTGCGGTTTTCATTGCCGTAAGTTCGTTTAAAGTATTGACGGAAAGTTTCTTTGGGAGGTAGAGGATTGGCGTGTGCGTCGGCCCACGGATTCAGGCGCGAGTTGAGCAGCGCATCGGGAAGATTAGCCAGTGCCCACATGCCAAGCTTCTCAGCGGTCATGAAGTTACGCGCACTATTGAGCACCAGGTAGGCGGCATCCTCCTCAAGATGGTGGATGAGTTCATCTTTATGGTGATCCACCACCTCTTTTCGCCAGAAGAAGATAAGGTCGGGTATAGGGATCTTCACCGGGCAGACGTTGCCGCAGGATCCGCAGTGGGTGCACGAGTAGGGGAGACGGGCATAACGGTTGAGGTCATAGCTCGGCTCAAGTATTATACCTATCGGACCCATGTAAGGCGCCTGATAGCTCAGGCCACCGGTGCGGCGAAACACCGGGCAGGTGTTCATGCAGGCACCGCAGCGTATACATTTCAGCACCTCGTAATAGGGCTCGCCCAGGCGCGAGCTGCGACCGTTGTCTACGATTACGATGTGCATCTCCTGCCCGGGTCGCGGGCCATGGAAATGAGAAGTGTATTGCGTGATGGCAAGGCCGAGGGCGCTGCGCGAGAGCAGGCGGATGAAAAGCGGCAGGTCACGCTGGCGCGGTATCACCTTCTCGATTCCCATTGAGGCCACATAGAGTCGCGGAGTGCACGCGCTGATGTCGGCATTACCCTCGTTGGTGCATACGACGATGCCTCCGGTCTCAGCCACGGCGAAGTTCACTCCCGTCATTCCGGCATCCACGCGGGCGTAGTTAGGCCGCATGGTGCGCCGCATCACGCCGTTGAGATACGATGGGTCAGTCTTGTCAGGGTCACTGCCGAGCTTCTCGGCAAAGAGAGCTGCCACGTCGCTGCGGAGCTTATGGATGGCCGGCATCACGATATGCGACGGCGGCTGGTTGTCAAGCTGCTGAATCCTTTCGCCGAGGTCAGCCTCGTAAACTTCGATGCCCCGCTCTTCGAGATAAGGGCGCATACCACACTCATCCATGAGCATCGACTTCCCTTTGGTAATCACCTTCACGCCATGCGACTGCATGATATCGTAGACTATGCGGTTATGCTCCTCGGCATCGGCCGCCCAGTGGACTATGATGCCGTTGCGGCGGGCATTGCGCTCAAACTCCTCCAGATACCGGTCAAGGTGAGAGAGCGTGTGCAGCTTGATCTGCGAAGCCAGGAGCCGCATCCGTTCCCAGTCAGGAATGGTGGCGGCGAGGTTGTCGCGGCGCATACGGGCTGCCCATAGGCAGCGGTCGTGACTAATACGATGGGCGGTGTCTTTGATGAATTTCTCGCCCGCTTTTACCTGGTTAACTTGATGTGTCATGGGCGTGCATCTCCGTTAAGAATTTCAGCAATATAGTAAACTTTCAGATCTATGCCATGCTTGCGAGCCACGGTCGACTGATGAAGAAGGCAGGAGTAGTCGGCCGAGGTGACATGATGGAAACCATTGGCAATGTAGTCGTTGACCTTGTCGATACCCATCTGCCCGGCACAGCTGCTGTCCCACACTGAAAATGTGCCGCCGAAGCCGCAACACTCGTCGCGGCGAGTGGCATATCCCACCTCTATCCCCTCGACCATCTTCAGCAGAGCCTCCGTCTTGGAGAATGTGGGGATCATCAGCTCCGACGGACGAGCCTGCATGAGGTAGCGTAGCGAGTGGCACCCGTTGTGCAGGGCCACGCGGCAGGGAAACTTGGCCCACGGCAGCGACTGCACCTTAAGCACATCGTAGAGAAACTCCACGATGTCGTAGACGCGGTTACGGATGGCCACCACCTCCTCAGTCTGCTCTATCGAATCGAAATGCCCGCGAAACTGATCGGCACACACCCCCGAGGGCATCACTATAGCGTCATACCCCTCGAGCATCGGAGCGAGCTTCGTCTCCAGCTTGCAAGCTAACTTGTCGTAGCCCATGTCAGTGAACGGCAGAGCGCAGCAGGTAGCCTGATTGAGAAACGTGATGTCGAGCTGCGGGAAGCGGCGCAGCAAATTGTAGCTCGAGATGGCCGCTTGCGGAGCTATCGCATCAATATAGCATGGTACAAAAAATCCTACTTTCATAAAGCAATAGTTAAAACAATAAGTCTGCTCACTTACTTGCAATAACACCCTGAGCGACGGGATTGTTCGCTCAGGGTGCTTCGATATTGTGGATTAGGGGGGATTACTTGCCGCCGGGGATGTTGAGGTCGCCACCCTTGGCTGAGTCAGGCTTGGGGGTCAGGCCGCGTGAACGCAGCAGGGCGTCAACCTTGGGCTCGTGGCCGCGGAACTTGACATAAAGCTCCATGGGATCCTGGCTGCCTCCCATCTCGAGAATGTTTTCCTTGAACGATTTGGCAGTCGCGGGGTCAAACACGCCTTTTTCTTTGAATAGCTCAAAGCCGTCAGTGTCAAGCACTTCTGCCCAAAGGTAGGTATAATAGCCGGAGGCGTAACCGTCAGAACCGAAGATATGCTTGAAGTAGGGCGAGCGGTAGCGGAAGGCAATCTGCGAGGGCATACCGAGGTTCTTGGCAACCTCAGCTTCGAAGGCATCTACATCGACATCGCCGTCAGGGTTCAGCTTGCCCCACTGGAGGTCAAGCAGAGCGGCGCCTGCGAGCTCGGTGGTCATGAAGCCCTGATTGTGGGTTGAGGCAGCCTCAAGTTTGCGGATAAGGGTGTCAGGGATCACTTCGCCTGTCTGATAATGGAAGGCATACTCTTTGAGCAGCTCAGGCTCGAGCGCCCAGTGCTCGGTGATCTGCGAGGGGAGCTCCACGAAGTCGCGGTCAACGTTTGTGCCTGACTGTGAGCGGAGCTTGGCGCGCGAAAGCATGCCGTGGAGGCCGTGGCCAAATTCATGGAACATGGTCTCCACCTCGTCGAGGGTGAGCAGTGCGGGAGTATCACCGGCAGGACGGGTGAAGTTGCCTACGTTGAATATGATGGGGCGGCCTACTGAACCGTCGGGGTCAACATATGATCCCTTGAACTCGCTCATCCATGCGCCCTGGCGCTTGGAGGCGCGGGGGAAATAGTCAGTCATAAACACAGCCACATGATTGCCGTCAGCATCAGTCACATCATATACCTTGACCTCGGGATGATACTTCGGCGCGTCAGGCATCTCGGTGAAGGTCACGCCATAAAGTCGGTTGGCAAGAGTGAAGATACCCTTGCGCACATTGTCGAGCGAGAAATAGGCGCGTACCTCGTTCTCGTCAAGGGCATATTTCTTGCGGCGCACCTTCTCGGCATAGTAGTAATAATCCCAGGGCGCGAGGGTGAAGCCGCCATTTTCCTCGTCGATAACAGCCTGCATTTCAGCTACCTCTTCGGCTACCTTGTCGACAGCCGGACGCCATATCTGCATAAGCAGAGTCTCGGCCGCATCAGTGGTCTTGGCCATGACGTTGGCCGTCATATAGTCAGCATAATTCTTGTAGCCGAGCAGATGTGCCTTCTCGGCGCGCACCTTCACGATCTCGTTGATTACAGGGCGGTTATCGTAAGGCGCTTTGGAGGCTAATGAAGTGTAGGCCTCGTACATCCGGCGACGAAGGTCGCGATTGTCAGCATACTGGAGCACCGGCAGGCGTGAAGGTGCGTGGAGCGTGAACACCCATTTCCCCTCCTTGCCGCGGGTCTTGGCCTCATCAGCAGCGGTGGCAACGAGTCCCTCGGGGAGTCCGGCAAGCATCGCAGCATCGTCGACCACGAGCTCATATTCGTTGGTGGCGTTGAGAAGATTCTTGTTAAACTTCAGGTAGAGGTCAGTAAGCTTGATATTTATCTTCTTAAGTTTCTCCTTGTCAGCATCAGAGAGGAGCGCACCGTTGCGGGTGAAGCTCTGGTAGCTCTTCTCTACGGCAAGCTTCTGCGGGCCGGTCAGCCCTAAGGTGTTGCGATGGTCATAGAGATACTTCACTCGGTCAAAGAGCTTGGCGTTCATCGATATCTCGTCAGAAGCATCAGAGTAGAGCGGGTAAGCCTCCTCGGCTATCTTCACCATCTCGGGTGACGAAAGGGCGTCGTCAAAAGCCACGAATACATTCATTACTCTGTTGAGCAGCTCGCCACTCTTCTCCATCGCAAGGATAGTATTGTCGAAAGTGGGAGTCTCCTTATTGTCAGTAATAGCCTTTATCTCCTTCTTCTGCTGAGCGATACCCTCTTTGATAGCGGGAAGATAATCGTCATAAGAGATTTGATCGAAGGGCGGGATTTCATATTTCGTCTCGTAAGGCGAAAGGAACGGGTTTACATGAGTCTGCGCATTCATTGTAGTTGACATTGAAGCGACGAGTGCGACGGCACCGGCCGCCATGAGTGGAACGTGTTTCATTATAAATATATGTATTATTTGATTACGAAAGTTGCCATTAGGGGATAGTGGTCGCTACACTGTGGAGTGAAGCGCTTGATTTTCACGGCTTCAAGGTCGCCGCGGTAGAGGATATGGTCGATACGGAAGTAAAACCAGTTGTCATGATACGTGATTCGCGGGCCGAAAGCGCATCGGGCGTAGGCGTCGGTCATGTCGCCATCCATGATGATGCGCTGTGCATAGCAGCCCGGGATATCGTTGAAGTCGCCGGCCACGATCACGTTGGGGCACCCGATGGAGTCGATGGCGTTTCGCAGCCACTCTGATTCGAGCTTACGCGCCGAGAACGACGTTGCCAACTTGCTGACCAGCTGCGACTTTACCTCGCGTATCTCCTCGCGTATCTGGTTTTCGGAGCGCAGGTGCGATGGGAGCTCGCGGTAGAGCTGCTTGTCGTCAGGCTGCAGGCCTATGGAGCGAAGGTGGACGTCGCAGAGGAGGATATCCACCGAGTCAACCGTCAGCATATATGTGATTACATTGCACGGCTTTGTAGGGATAGGTTGCTTGATATCAACGCGCTTGATGGGATAGCGGGAGTAGATCGAGCAGTCTCGATCAGTGATGTATGTACGGTAAGGATAGATGGCGCAGATACTGTCGTACTGTGAATTGGATATAAACGGTATATCGCCGCGCATCACCTGCTGCGCCTCCTGAAGGCATACCACGTCAGGCTTCTTTGACAGGATAAACTCTACCGTAGGATTCTCCTTGTAGTCAGCGCCTTGTACATAGGGATCGAAGTGCTGCACATTGTAAGTCATCAGCGTGAACGAGTGTGCCTCCTGCTCCGGAGTGACTGACGGGGAGCTGACATTCAGCGGGAAAAATATCAGCAGCGGCTTCAGTGACACGAGCCACGAGACCGGAATAACCAGAGCCAACTTCCAGCTGATTAGGCAGTTGATTAGAGTCAGCATCAAGCCTGCGATAAGAATTGCCGGCAAAGCCATTGCAGCAAGGGCAGCCACCGGCACCTCGTCAGGGTCAAAGCAGCCGCCGTAGGCCGAGAATATCGTCGCAAACGCTACAGCCACGGTCACAGCCGTCATTACCGCCTTCAGGGCAGCGCTCAACAGCGTGGTTACAAATGGCTTAACGGTACTCTTACTCATATATGCTATGATCAACGGTTTTTCTCTCGGTTGGAAATCTCGAAAAGCAGTCGGCGCTCCTCGGCCGTCAGTGCCGAATATCCTGAAGTCTTGATTTTCTCTAAGATAGCGTCAAGTCTCCGGCGGTCACGCTCCACATCGGCAGCCGATTCGCGGCGCTCCGATCGCTTCGGGCGAGAGAACATCTTCTTCAGCCGCGGCAGGAGATCCTCCAAGGCGGTGAATATGTTGCGCCCATGGCGCCGCGGTATGGCATATATCAGCCCGGCCACCGCACCTCCAATGTGGGCGATGTTGCCGCCGACATTTGAGCCGGTAAATCCGCCGAGAAGGTCGATGCCGATGGTGACTATGGCTATCCACTTGAGCGATACCGGACCGAGAAACAGCAGGTTAAACTGAAGGTCAGGCATCAGCACCGCAGCGGCCGTCACTATTGCGATCACGCCCGCCGAAGCTCCTATGAGCCAATGGGATGCGTAGCCAAACGAGGGCAATGTATAGCAAGCGATGATGAAAAACAACGCCCCGAGCAACCCGCCGAAGATATAGAGCATCAGCAGCCGGCGCGACGGAGTGATGTCGCTCAATACGGTGCCAAACCAATAGAGCCACAGCATATTAAACAGAATATGCATCACGTCGTACTGGGCAAACATATACGTTATCAGCGTCCAGGGGCGGGTCAGGAGCACCGGCAGTTCGCCCGGAAGCTCCACCCACTGCAGTATGTCGTGCTCGGCATGATGGTTGCCCGCGAAGAGTGCGATAATCACCGCCACACGGAGCAGCACAAACACCGCGATGTTGACGGCGATGATCTTCATCAACATCGGCTGACGGCTGAATTTCAGCCACATATTATGCATAGTATCAGTAACCGAGCCCATCAAGCAGACCTTTCTTCTTCCAGTAAAGCAGTATTAACAATCCGAATATCATGCCTCCGAGGTGGGCGAAGTGGGCCACACCATCATTTGCGCCTGCTGCCTGACTCAGGCCGATGAGCAGCTCGATGATACCCATGCCTATCACCATCCATTTGGCCTTGATAGGGATAGGGATAAACATCAGATACATAGGCATATTCGGGAACATCACGCCGAATGCGAGGAGCACACCGTAGATGGCTCCCGAAGCGCCGATGGTGAGGAATTTGCTCAGATAAGCCGAGGCGATCTGTGCGCCCTGGGGCGAGGTCATCCACATCTCAATCTCCTCAGTGCTTACCCCCACATTCTGTGAAGCGATAAGTGAAACAAACGAGCTCTCCCACGTCATGGCCCAAACTGCCTCCTGAATCAGCGCGGCGCCGATGCCGCACGATAGATAATAGAACAGGAAGCGCCCTGCGCCAAGCGTACGCTCAAGCAATCCGCCGAGCATGAAGAGCGTGAACATATTGAAGAATATGTGAGCCAAATCATAGCGGGAGTGCAGGAACATATATGTAAAAAGTTGCACCGGATTAAAGTCAGGCGACTTGAAATAATGCAGTCCGAGTAGATCCTCAAGATTGGCGCCCAGATGCTTCGGCAGCGCAAACATGGCGAGCCATACGATGAAGTTGATGATTATGAGATTTTTTGTGACCGGCGGGATGCGGCTGAAAAAAGAATTGTTCATATAAGTATATAATTTCTAAAACGCAAAGTTAGCAAAAATTTCACCTTTTTTCTTTACCTTTGTGACATTAAATAAATATAATAGTTATGAAAATAGTAAATTTTGACGAAACTCCGTCACTTGTAAGCCAATATATGAGCGAGTTGCGCGACGTCAGCGTGCAGCGTGACATGCTCCGTTTCCGCCGCAACCTTGAGCGCATCGGCGAGATCATGGCCTACGAACTGTCAAAAACTCTCCACTACAAGGAGGCCGAGATTGCTACGCCGCTTGACGTGGCTCGCTGCAACATCCTCGATGAGCAGGTGGTGCTCGCAACGATTTTCCGCGCCGGCATCCCGTTTCACAAGGGCTTCCTCGACTATTTTGACCATGCTCAGAATGCCTTCGTGTCGGCCTACCGCAAGTATCGCGAGAAGGAAAATTTCGACGTGTTTATCGAATATATCGCTTCGCCCAACCTTGAAGGGAAGACCCTCGTGATAGCTGACCCAATGCTCGCCACCGGTTCATCCATGGAGCTGAGCTACCGAGCATTGCTGACCAAGGGTGAGCCTGCGCATATCCATGTAGCCTCGGTTATCGCCTCGCAGAAGGCTATCGACTATATCAAGTCGACTTTCCCTGAAGAGAAGACTACAGTGTGGGTGGGAGCAATCGATGAGAAGATCAACGACCACTCATATATCGTGCCCGGTCTCGGCGACGCCGGTGACCTCGCATACGGCATAAAGGAGTGAGCCCCTGCTATGATCGATCTTCAATCGCTTAAAGCCAAAGTGCTTGAGGGCGGAGTGCTGACTGATGACGAGGTGATGAGCCTCGTGGAGGTGGAAGATAAGAATGCGCTTCATGAAGCTGCAGCCGAGATCACGGCGCGGTTTCACACTGCTGACTTTGACTCTTGCTCCATCATCAATGCCCGCTCAGGGAAGTGCCCGGAGGACTGCAAATGGTGTGCCCAGTCAGCTCACTATGACACGATGTTGTTGACCTACCCCCTTGTGGATCACGACACTTGCATCCAGCTCGCCGATGTCAACCGCCACCACGGGATACGCCGTTTCTCTTTTGTCACCAGCGGCAGGGCTTTGGGTGGAAAATCGCTTCTGACGCTCTGCTCCTACATCCGCGAAATCAACCGGGGTGGCAACCTCGGGCTCTGCGCATCAATGGGGCTGCTCGGCCGCGAAGATTTGCAGCAGCTATATGACGCCGGTGTGCGCCGCTATCACTGTAACCTTGAGTCAGCGCCCTCCCACTTCGTGACCCTCTGCTCCACTCATAGTCAGGAGGATAAGATCTGCACCATGGAGCTTGCGCGAGAAGTGGGTATGGAGGTGTGCTCAGGCGGCATAATCGGTATGGGCGAGACTGAGAGGCAGCGTGCCGAATTTGCCGTGGCTCTGCGGCGGGTGCGCCCGGTGTCTATTCCGCTCAACATTCTTATCCCCATCCCCGGAACTCCTCTCGCCGATATGCAGCCACTCTCTGACGAGGAGATACTTACAGCCGTTGCCCTGCTCCGCTTTGCCCATCCCCACGCCGTGATCCGTTTCGCCGGAGGCCGCGCCCAGATGAGCCGCGAGCTGCAGATGCAGGCCATGCACGTCGGGGTCAACGGCGCCATCATGGGCGATATGCTCACTACCCTCGGCTCGGGCATCGAGGAGGATAAAAAGATGGTGGCCGAAGCCGGAATGAAGTTTTGATATGGAAAAGTCAGAAAAAATACGTTACCGCGGCCATCTCTCACTGTGTGAGATAGATCTGCCCGGACAGCAAGCCATACGCGAGGCCCGGGTGCTGATCGTAGGTGCCGGTGGGCTCGGTTCGCCCGTGGCTCTCTACCTTGCAGCAGCCGGAGTAAAAAAGATAGGAATAGCGGATGCTGATACGGTGTCGCTATCCAACCTGCAGCGGCAGATAATCCACTCCACTGCTGACATCGGCCGGCTGAAAGTCGACTCTGCCCGCGACTCTATCAAGGCTCTCAACCCCGACGTCGAGGTCGAAACCTATGCCCACTTTATCACCCCGGAAAATGCTGAGGCAATAATCAGCGGCTACGACATCGTGGCTGACTGCTGCGACAATCTCGACTCGCGGCTGCTGGTCAGCGACACCTGCGTGGCGCTCGGATTGCCCTACGTCTATGCCGCCGTGCAGCGATGGTCAGGCCACGTGTTTACCCACGTCAAAGGCTCGGCTGCCTTCCGCGACTTCTTCGGCCAACCAGAGCCGATGGAGGAGCTGCCCTGCGCTCTCGAAGGTATCCTCAACACCGTGGTAGGCGTGACCGGCTCGCTTCAAGCCACCGAAATCCTCAAAGTAATCACCGGCACCGGCGACCTCCTCACTGACCGCATCCTCACCTTCGACGCCATCACCATGGACTTCAATATATTTTCATTATAAGTTAACTAAAAATCAAAACGCACCATGCAAGACACACTTAAATTAGGCCAAAATCAAGACAAAAACGATCCTGGGCAATTCATTATCAAACTCATTATGGGATTTAATGGTACGATAACAA
Source organism: Lachnoclostridium sp. (assembly GCA_023667185.1). Taxonomy (GTDB): domain Bacteria; phylum Bacteroidota; class Bacteroidia; order Bacteroidales; family Muribaculaceae; genus Duncaniella. The sequence continues at coordinate 637,438 of JAMPAP010000001.1, read as the reverse complement.
CCACATTTTATAATTTAGAAGAAAAGCCAGAAAAAGTATTGGAATATGATCATTATGAGGCCACTATTAGCCCGGACAAAACTTTAACCTTGACGATTCGAAATGGTGATGTATCAAAATCTGCTAAGCGTCAATTAACAACTGAAGAATACAATAGGGCTTATAATTCGTTGTGTCAATTTATTAGCGAAGATAAGAAAGCCGGGACAGTAAGTTGTTGGGGTACTCATGCTGAACTGTTCTTTAAACGGGCTTATGGCAGCGGAAATAATTACAGACTTTGGATAGGCTATGATCAAGACAATAATAAAAGATCAAACTTTGAAAATATCAGAACTTTTAGAGACCCGGTTGAGGCATTACATTTTTTCATTGATAAATCGACTTTAGAAGGTTGTTTACGAGAACTATCAAAGGAATTGGCGACACCTTTTGGTCTACAAGCAAGTAAGAAGAAAATAGAAAGTCTGAATATCTCATCAGATGAAAGGAAATCTTCAAATAAAACAATCTTTTTTATTTTATCCTTGGTGGCTGCCTTTATAGTTGGTATGCTTGTGATGCTCATTACGAGTAAGTGACTATAGGGTAATATAAAGCCCGGAAAGAGGGCGTTACAAAGCTAATATCTGGCGCCGAGGTTGTCGGTCATCGCTTAAGCGCTATGCCTTGGCATAGTTATCGCTTTAGCGCTTCGCCTTAGCGAAGAAACCCCACATAAATGTGGGGTCATGACTATCTCTCTGATACTGAGGCTCGGAGAGCCGATGTTGTGGTAACGAATAATCACTTCCTATTGTAGTTTTGCAACACCCTCACTTCCATTAGATTTATATTACATTATAGCTCTTATATATCACAATCTATTCAGCAAAATGACCTTCCAAACTCCGCTAAAATGCAATTTTTGACCTCCCCAACTCCGCTAAAATGCAATCAGATAGTGAAGGTGGCGGAGTGGAGGCGGGTGTCGGTGGAGACGGCGGCGTCGATATGAAAGGTGATCCAGCGGAAGGGGAAGCCATAGACGCGCCCTTCGATCGGCCGGTTGAGTTCGCCGTCGATCTTATACTCCACCAGTCGGTAGGAGGTCGTGCCGTAGCACCCGTTGTCGCCGGCGAGAATTATCGAGCCATTGATATGGCTGCCGGTCATCCTGACGCTGAGCCCGGTGACGGCGGCTGCCCGAGCCAACGGTGTGCGGAACGTCAGCCGGATATGCTTGCTGTCAGTTGACATCTCGGAGGAGGCATCGGTGAGCTCCCCCTCGGCGCTGAGGAGTAGCAGTCTACCTCCCTGGCTCACCATCAGATAGGGGCAAAAATCAGTACGGGTGAAGAGATCAGCGGTGTCAACGTTGAAAATGTCGGTAACCGCGTTAATGTAATCCACCATCCAGAGCTCACGCATTTCGGCGTTCCACCCTATCTCGATAGCGTTGACATTGGAGCAGAGTGTGTCACTCTTATTGCCACGTATCATAATAAGGTCACCTCCGGCGATAGCGGCCTGACCATTGTCAAGATCACACACGGCGTTACGCGACAGCACCGGGCGGCTGTCGATAATCGACACTGACAGGCTCGAAATCGAGGCGCTCGATGTCACCGTGCATATTCCGCCGCGAGTGAAGGCATAAAACCGCTGCCGGGCGAAATCCCACGAGGCGTTGCCACGGCTGGCCGGAGTCACCTCCACCACCTTCCCTGAGGCGCATCGCGTAAGGGCTCCCGGCATTTGCAGCTCATCAACATTAGTGGCGGCCACGCTCTCTGGATAGCTGAAGCGTATCTCGTCGGCCGCAGGAACGATGTGCATATCCAGCTCGGTGTCAGGTACGGCGGGGGTAAATCCTGCGGTCAGGGCGTATGCCATGGTTCCACCCGGGAGCGGGCGCATCTCGGCGCTGAACGACTTCATGCCGAGGAGGATGGTGATGCGTCGGGCACGAGGATGAGGATAGGTCAGCAGCGGGGAGAAGCCTTCGGGCAACACTCCGGTCACCACTCCGGCGTTGACGAGCAGACGGCCGTCATCGAGCTCCACGATTGTGGTCACAGGGCGTGTGCCTGACGTGAGCGAGGCGGTGGTGATGGCCATCTCCATGGCGGTATAGCCGGGGAAAAGCCTGGCGGTAAGGTCGCCCCAAAGCACCACCTCGCCTGACACTGCACCACACGCGGCGCTGAACGTATGAGGATAGCTTATCGCTACAAGCGAGCTGTCGGCCTGGGTCACTGCCATTGAGGCGATGCTCAGAAGACGGGTCACCTGCTTGCGGGTGTCGCTTACGGCGGCCGCGTAGATTCCCGTGACGCGGCTGCTGAGGTCGGCGCTGCGAAGGTTAAGGGTGAAGGCGTTGACTTTGGCCTGATCGAAGTTGTCAAGCACGGCTTCGATGCGGCGGCGGAGCTCCGTCCCCACCGAGGCTATTCCCTTTGCCGATGCCGTGACGTCGATACCCGGAACTGTCATGTTGAGCCGGGCCTCCGTAGCCGAGAAGGAGCTGAACCGAAAACCGGCGGGTAGGTCGAAATCCACGGCATGAAGTTGGGGCGAGACCTCGACATGGAGCGTCAGCGCGAGCGTCTTCCACATCTGCGACATATCCGTCGGGAAATCTATACCTATGCTGAACGGGATGGCTGAGAGTGAGGCCGCATTGACGATGGCATACCCCTCGCCGGTCATGCGCCGCTCGATGCCGGTGCACTGAGGCCCCGCGGCAGGGGCTATCATCACCGGCGCGGAGCGGTAGATCTCATGGCCGTCCACATCCCGTGCCACAAGGCGGGCTATCACCGGCTGCACATAGCGGTGGCGCGCGGCTGCGAGCTCATGCACTGTCTCGTAGGCGTCAGTGAGATCAGCGCTGAGTGTCGCGGCATCCTCGGGCTGCAATGCGCTTGAGCGTGAGGTGTAAAATCCCTTCAGCGGACGCTCGGGGAGTGACACGATGATCGCTGCATCGTCCACCCTTCGCAGCCCGGGAGCGGTGAGCCGATCCACTTCGCCTACAGGGGTCACAGAAGTGCCATCATCGTCAATCTCAAGACGCAATGCCGCGATGCCGCTCCCCCCGAAGGTCAGAAACACGCCGCCGGGGTAGTTGAATCCTCCCGAGGGAGATACTTCCGTGTCACACACCCGCTCCGTCACGCCGGCGCGTTCATAGTATGCATAAATCACGTTGTCATCCTCACTGATAATCACCCCGCTATGATGACGCACGAGAAACGAGCCCCTGATGCGACCCATATGCTTCGGATCGCCCGTGGGGCTGATTTGACCGGTCTTGGAGTCGATGCGGGTGTTGACGCGAATCTCCGCCGGATTTGTAAGATCTATTTGCTTGATTGTGTGTTTTTCTTTGGCCATAGTAATATAATAAAGGTGAGCAGCAAAGTTAGCTACTCACCATCTTATCATTTTACCATTATGGCAATCGATAGCGGATTTTGAGCCCCTTGAGGATGATCCTCAGCCGGTCAGCAAGGGTGCGGGGATTCCGCTTCCAGGAGTCGAGATAGTGGTGCACGGCCACGGTGCGGCCGGTGATCATAGGCTGGCCGGTAATATAGTCCATGGCGCAAAATGTATCCACGGGATAAATCACCGGGCGGTCAGCCTCGGCCACCGCAGGCATCACCTTCCGGGTCAGAATCTTGGTATTGGGCGTCCTGACAGGCTTGCCGAAGATGTTGATGAAATGGGTATGGGCATAATAGTCAAGCATCGCCTTGATCCACGGTGTGCCCGCCTCAGCGCCTATCACTCCGGTGCCGATGAGATCGGTCTCCATCCCGATAAATGACCCGTCGGCAAGAAACGGATCAAAGCTCTTCAGTAGCTCAATGTCAGTGTCGAGGTAGATGCCCCCTTCCTCATAGAGCGCCTTCATGCGGCATACGTCAGATACATGGGCGAAGTTGCGCGTGGCATAGGCCTCGCGGGAGTAGTCGCAGAAGTTTACGTCGAAGTTGTCCTCGTTCCACTCCTTAAACTCATAGTCGGGCAGGAGTCGGCGCCACGTCTCGTAGTAGCGGTGGAAGTCGGCGGGCTTCTGTCCGCGGCCGAGCCAGCAGTAATGTATCTTCTTGGGTATCATTTCAGAAGGTCGTGAGTGATGATGAGGTCAGAGATCCTGCGGGCATCAAGGATATTGGAGAGGGTGCGGTGGTCCACGGTAGTTGTGTCGCCTGCGATTTCGCCGGTCATTGACGACACAGCCACGGCAGTGCGTTGCCGGTCAATGACGTTCTGCCCCTGACCCTTCCAGAAGTAACCGTCAAGCCCCAGCATGGCCAGCAGAGTGGGATACATATCTATCTGTCCCATCACGGCCTCGCTGTGCCCCGCCACGGGGGCGTTCAGCAGCAGAAATGGTGTAAACTGTCCCGGCGAGACTATCCCTCGGGCCTCCGGAGAGTTGAGTATCTCGGCGCGGTTGCCGGCCAGGCCTTCATGGTCGCCGGTGATGAGGATAAGTGTCTGATCGTAGTCAGGCCGCTGCTTCAGATATTCCACGAGAGTGGCCAGACAGGAGTCAGTATAATGAGCCATGGTGACGTAGTCGACCATCTTCTGTGGATATTTCCCTTCATCGATTATGAATGAGGGGTCTTTCAATTTCTCAGGCAGGCGGAAAGGATTATGCCCCGAGTAAGTGACGAAGGTCAGCATGAAGGGCTTGTCGCCTATTTTCCCGGCGTCGCGGCAGAGGAAGTCCACGCTCTGCCTGAGAAACGAGCCATCGCTGAGCTTGGCCGGATTGCCTACCACTTCGTCGATCTCCCATGAGTTGCGGTGAATCAGCGAGTCGTAGCCCATCGAGCGGGCTATCACTTCCTGGTTCCACGTCACCGGCTTGTCGCAGGTGAGGATAAGACTGCGGGCATCGCGGTCAGCCTTCAGCGCCTTGCAGAGCGAGGGATATTCCGTGGCCGGATATTTCATGCTATAGACCGTGTTGAGCATCGGAAGCAGGCCGGAGGTCAGCAGCAGCTGGCAGTCGATGGAACGGCCTGAAGCCACCTGGGTCAGCATATTGGGGAAGAATAGTGACGTTGAGTCGGCGGCAAGACTGTTGATATACGGCGTAATCTCCTTTCCATCAATTCGTGTATCGATGAGCCAGCTTTCAAATGACTCCAGAAGGACCACCACGAGGTTGCGGCGCGGCTCTATGGAGTCAGGCAGCGAGGTGTAGGGTCGGAGTTCCTCTTTCACGGTGAGCCATTCTTCCACTGCGGCCTCAATTTCAGGGGTAAGCCGCGGCGAGGATGTCATGTCGCAGTATATCAGGTGTCCGGCTACCGTATATGTGGGCACACCGCAAGTGCTGTAGTAGCACGATTGCATCAGCCGGTCATACTCCTTGTAGAAACCGCCACGCAGTGCAAGTCCTATCCCTCCGGCCAGTGCAAGCACTGCAACTGCAGCCCCATAACTAATCCAACCGCGGCCTGACATCTTCCGGTCAGGCTGCTTTGAGGCCAGCCACCATGTCAAGGCCGTGATTAGCGGAAATATCATGTCACTGAGCCGCAGCGAGTCGGCCACGCTGGCGGTGAAGTCAGTCAGGTTTCCGGCAAGCAGATAACTGTCAGGCGGTATAGCCGTCAGATAAGTGCGGCAATACATCAGGTTGCTTATCAGCAGCAGATCTAACAGTATCATTACCACACCATTCACCCACGCACGTCGCGACGCCACCCCCGGGAGAGCAAGAAGCAGAGCTGCCATGATGTTGAATATGTAAAGCAACCAGTCGCTCATAGCCCTGAAAGTAGTCTGTGAGCACCATACCACCACAAAGGCGAGCATTGTGGCTATCATACCGATGACCATCACCGTAGTCCGGCCCGTAAAATCTATTCTTCTCATCACCCGCAAAGTTACAACAAAAAAGTCGTTAGTCGTTAGTTTTTAGTTTTTAGTTTTTAGTTTTTAGTTTCGAGTTTTTAGTTTCGAGTTTTTAGTCGTTAGTTTCGAGCCGAAAGAGGCTCGGAGAGCCGTTGTTGTCAGAAACCCCACCTTCAGGTGGGGTCAATGCTATCTTTCTTATACAGAGCCTCGGAGAGGTGATGTTGTGGTAACTACATCTCCTCTCCGAGGCTCTATCTTATTGATTGTCAGCTTTACTTGTTACTAACAACTAACAACTAACAACTGTACTCAGCTTATCGTCGCCTTCCTTGTAAGTGATGTTGATAGTGTCGCCGGCCTTGATGCTGTCATCAAGGATGATATCAGCGAGCTCGTCCTCGAGATACTTCTGGATGGCACGCTTGAGCGGACGGGCGCCATACTGTGCGTCATAACCTCGCGATGCTATGAAGTCGCGGGCCTCGTCAGCGATATTGAGCTTATAGCCAAGGTCTTTCACACGACGGTAGAAGCCCTGAAGCTCGATGTCAATGATCTTGAAGATCGATTCGCGTGACAGCGGCTCAAACATGATGATATCATCGATACGGTTAAGAAACTCAGGTGAGAATGCCTTGTTGAGCGCCTTGCGGAGCACACCCTGGCTATATTCCTTGTCGTCGCCGGTCGGGGCATTGAAGCCGATGCCGGAGCCGAAGTCCTTAAGCTGGCGCGAGCCGATATTGGAGGTCATGATGATGATCGTGTTCTTGAAATCGACGGTGCGACCCAGCGAATCGGTCAAGCGTCCTTCATCCATGATCTGAAGCAGGAGGTTGAACGTATCAGGGTGAGCTTTCTCGATCTCGTCGAGCAGCACGATAGAGTAGGGGTGACGGCGCACTCGCTCCGTAAGCTGTCCGCCCTCCTCGTAGCCGACGTATCCCGGAGGCGCTCCTACCAGGCGAGATACGGCAAACTTCTCCATATATTCGCTCATGTCGATACGGATCAGCGAGTCGGGGCTGTCAAAGAGATATTCGGCGAGCTTCTTGGCAAGATGCGTCTTACCTACACCCGTAGGACCGAGGAAGAGAAACGTGCCGATAGGCTTGTTGGGATCCTTAAGTCCGATACGATTGCGGCGGATAGCCTTGGCAAGCTTGTCGATAGCCTCATCCTGGCCGATGATCTGGCTCGAGAGGGTAGGGGCGATCTCTTTGAGCCTTACACCTTCAGCCTGGGCGATGCGTTGCACGGGCACACCGGTCATCATGGCCACCACCTCGGCTACGCGGTCTTCATCGACAGTCTCGCGGGTAGCGTCAAGCTGCTTTTCCCACTTGGCGCGCATCTCCTCAAGCTGATGCTTGAGCTGCTGCTCGCGGTCGCGGAATCCGGCAGCTTTCTCGAAGTCCTGCTCGCGGGCAGCTTCGAGCTTGAGGGCAGCGGTATGCTCCACCTCCTCCTCGAGCTTGACGATCTCCTCAGGCACCTTGATATTAGTGATATGCACACGCGAGCCGGCTTCGTCCAAGGCATCGATGGCCTTGTCAGGGAAGTTGCGGTCAGTGACATAGCGGTCAGTGAGCGTCACGCAGGCGTCAAGAGCCTCGGGCGTATAGTTCACATTGTGGTGCGACTCATATTTATCCTTGATATTGTCGAGGATAATGCGGGTCTCCTCAGCGGTGGTGGGATTGACCATCACCTTCTGGAAACGGCGCTCGAGTGCCCCATCGTTTTCGATATTCTTGCGGTATTCATCAAGAGTGGTGGCGCCGATACACTGTATCTCGCCGCGGGCAAGCGCAGGCTTGAGCAGGTTGGCGGCATCCATTGACCCGGCGGAGTTGCCGGCACCCACTATGGTGTGGAGCTCGTCGATGAAGAGGATGATGTCTTTGTTGCGCGACAGCTCGTCAAGGATACCCTTGATGCGCTCCTCAAACTGGCCGCGATACTTCGTGCCGGCAACGATCGAGGCCATGTCAAGCGAGATCACGCGCTTGTCAAAGAGCACTCGTGACACCTGACGCTTTACGATGCGCAGGGCGAGGCCTTCGACAATGGCCGACTTGCCTACGCCGGGCTCGCCGATGAGCACGGGATTGTTCTTCTTGCGACGGCTGAGGATCTGGGCCAGACGCTCGATCTCCACCTCGCGGCCTACAACGGGGTCAAGGCGGTTCTCCTCGGCGGCACGTGTCATGTCGTTGCCAAACTTGTCAAGCAGCGGGGTGTCAGCTTTATGGCCTGTTCCCTGCGTGGACGCTGCCGATGCGGCATGATGGTGGTGATGATGCTCGCGAGGCTGCTCTGCGGGCTCGTCATCCTCGTCGTCAGAATACTCAGGCCCCATCTTGGGCACTGAAAGCTCGCTGACGATGCTGCTGACTGCCTGCATCGTCAGGCCGAAGTCGTGGAGCATGTCGAGCAAGCGGTGGCTAACGATGCCGTCGCGGAGCATGGCTATCAGTAGGTGCTGAGAGCCGATATACTCCGAGCCCATCTCACGGGCTATCTGCATCGAGGCGGCTATAAGGCGGTTGATATTGTCGCTGATGGCTATCGTGCCGGGCATCGTGTTGACGCTGCGCTCGGCGATGTCATGACACATCGCCTCGGTCTCGTCGCGGAGCTGCTGCATGGCATTTTCTCCGCCGTGGCTGTCAAAGGCTCGCTGCATGGCGTAGTGTGCCGGATTGCCACTATCGCTGTCGATGATGGCCAACAGAAGATGCGTGTCAGTCAACACCGGCGATTTCATCTCAACGGCTGCCTGCCGGCCGCGGTTGAGGGTCTCTTTAAAGTCTTTGGTATATATCATATTTATGCTATTTTCAACAAGAATTGATGTGTGTTTGTTCTTTTCTTCGCAAAAATCGTGCCAAACTTTTCTCTTTTTACCCTACTGACGTAAAATTAATCGATATATTATTAACGGAAATTCACGAAAAATATTTACCTTTGTAGGATAATTCGAATTAACGAATTTAACGAATACCACAATAATTATATACACAGGTAAAGATTTTAACATTATTAGGAATATTTAAATCATGATTGAAGAAGATCGTATTATTAAGATCAACATCGAGAATGAAATGAAGAGTGCCTATATCGACTATTCTATGTCGGTTATCGTATCCCGTGCGCTCCCTGACGTTCGCGACGGCCTCAAGCCTGTCCATCGTCGTGTGCTCTTCGGTATGAACGAGATGGGCAACACTTCTGATAAACCCCACAAGAAGTCAGCTAACTGCGTCGGTGAGGTGATGGGTAAGTATCACCCCCACGGCGACTCGTCAATCTACGGCACTGTCGTGCGCCTGGCTCAGCCTTGGGCTCTGCGTTACACTCTGGTCGACGGCCACGGTAACTTCGGCTCGGTCGATGGCGACGGCGCCGCTGCAATGCGTTACACTGAGGTGCGCCTTCAGCGTATCGGTGAGGAGATGCTCGCCGATATCGACTCTGACACAGTAGATTTCCAGCCCAACTACGATAGCTCTCGCCGAGAGCCCGTAGTGCTCCCGGCTCGTTTCCCTAACCTATTGGTCAACGGCGCTTCTGGTATCGCCGTAGGTATGGCTACAAATATGCCGCCTCACAACCTGACGGAGTCGATCAACGCTTGCGTGGCGCTAATCGATAACCCGGAGATGGAGATCCCCGAGCTGATGAAGTATATCACGGCGCCTGACTTCCCCACCGGTGGTACTATCTACGGATACAATGGCGTAAAGGAGGCTTACGAGACCGGCCGCGGCCGCATCGTCATCCGCGCAAAGGCTGAAATCGAAGTCGAGGACAACCACGAGAATATCATCGTGACCGAGATCCCTTACAACGTCAACAAGTCAGAGCTCATCGCTTATATCGCTGACCTTGTCAACGAAAAGCGCCTCGACGGCATCGCTGACATCAACGACGAGAGTGACTACACCGGTATGCGTATCGTGATCAAACTGAAGTCTGACGCCAACGCTAACGTGGTGCTTAACAAGCTCTACAAGATGACCCAGATGCAGGCTTCTTTCTCGGTCAACAATGTAGCGCTCGTCCATGGCCGCCCCAAAACGCTGAATCTCAAGGAGCTTCTCGCTTCTTTCGTGGAGCATCGCCACGAGGTTGTGATCCGACGCACCAAGTTTGAGCTCGCAAAGGCTCAGGAGCGCGCCCACATCCTCGAAGGCCTCATCATCGCTTCCCAAAATATTGACGAGGTGATCCGAATCATCCGCGCCGCAGCTGATACCGAGACTGCCCGCGAAAACCTCAAAAACCGCTTCGGTCTCTCTGACCAGCAGACGGCAGCTATCGTGGAGATGCGCCTCCGCCAGCTCACCGGCCTGGAGCAGGATAAGCTCAATGCTCAGTATAAGGAGATCAAGGAGCTCATAGAGCACCTTGAGGAGATCCTCAACGACGACCACGTCTGCCGCGAGCTTATCAAGTCAGAGCTCATCGAGATTCGCGACAAGTATGGCGACGAACGACGTACCGCTATCGACTACACCGCTGGCGACTTCAATGCCGAGGATTTCTATGCCGACGATGACATGATCATCACCATCTCTCACCTGGGCTACATCAAGCGCACTCCGCTGAGCGAATTCCGCGCACAGAACCGCGGCGGCGTCGGCGTACGCGGCGGCGTCACCCGCGACGAGGATTTCATCGAGCATATCTACCCGGCTACCATGCACAACTCTATGCTGTTCTTCACAGCCAAGGGTCGCTGCTACTGGCTCAAGGTTTACGAGATCCCCGAAGGCTCCCGCACCTCCAAGGGGCGCGCTATCCAGAACCTGCTCAACATTGACTCTGACGACTCTGTTAAGGCTTACATCCGCATCAAGAGCCTTAGCGACAGCGAGTTTGTCGGCAATCATAACCTCGTATTCTACACCCGTCGCGGCCTCATCAAGAAGACTCGCCTTGAGGCTTACTCCCGTCCCCGCGCCAAGGGTGTCAACGCTATCGTTATCCGCGAGGGCGACGAGCTCCTGGGCGTTGAGCTCACTGACGGCAACCACGAGATACTCATGGCCAACCGTAACGGGCGCGCTATCCGCTTCCACGAGTCCAAGGTGCGCGAGATGGGCCGTATGTCGGCCGGCGTCCGCGGTATGCGCCTTGACGAGGACGGTGTCGACGAGATTATCGGCATGATCACCATGGCTCCCGATACCACCAACAATGTGATGGTTATCTCGGCCAACGGCTACGGCAAGCGCTCCGCTCTTGACGACTACCGTATCACTAACCGTGGCGGGAAGGGCGTCAAGACCATGAACGTCACCGCCAAAACCGGTCACCTCGTGGCATTCAAGAGCGTCAACGACGAAAATGACCTCGTGATTATCAACAAGTCAGGAATCACCATCCGCATCCGTGTTGCCGACATCCGCGTCATGGGCCGCTATACCCAGGGCGTACGCATCATCAACCTCGAGAAGCGTGCCGACGAGATCGCATCTGTATGCTGCGTCGCAACTGACCCCGAAGAGGCTGTAGAAGAAATCGAGCAGAACCCCGAACAGCTTGGCGAACTCCCCATCGAGGAGGCCATCGAGGAGGCTGACGAGGAGGTGGTCGACGACGCTGAAGAGGCTCAGGAGGCTCAGGAACCTGAAGAATAATTACTTACCATAAATCATAAATTCTGCTAACAATGAAAAAATTCACAGTTCTCACTTTAGGACTCGCTGCTGCTTTCGCTATGTCAGCTCAGACTCCGGTGAAAGATGTAGAGAAGGCTTTCAAAGGTGCTGATACCTATGCAAAGTTTGTCACTGCTGTCGATGCCACCAAGGCTATCCTCGACAATCCCGGCACTGAAAATGTGTCGTCTATCTATTTCTACCCCGGTAAGGCCGCTTTCAAAATCTACGACGACCTCTACGGAAAGAAGACCTTCAACGAGGATGTTAACCTCGACGATATGGGCAACTCGCTCCTCGACGGTTACACATATTATAATAAGGCTCTCGCTGTCGACACTATCGTTGACGCCAAAGGTAAAGTGAAAACTCCCCACTCTAAGGATATCGCAAGCGCCATCTGCGGTCACTTCAATGACTTCAACAACGTCGGCTCTATCTTCTGGGAAGAGAAGAAGTTTGACAAGGCTTACCAGGCTTGGACTGACTATCTCGCTATCCCTCAGAATCCCGCCTATGGCAAATATGCTCCCGCAGCTCTCCCTGACTCTGTTGTAGCTCAGATCGACTACTGGCGCGCTATCGCTGCATGGCAGGTGAAGATGCTCCCCGAGGCTGCCGCCGCTTTTGACAGCATGCTCGCCATCGGTTATGACGATCCCCAGGCTTACGACTATGCTTTCTCTGTAGCCTATGAGCTCAAGGACAGCACCCGTATGTTTGACTACTCTCGTCAGGGCTTCGAGAAGTTCGGCGCTGAAAATCCCCTCTTCCTCCAGCGTATGATCAACTCTTACATCCAAAACAACGACTACGCCACCGCTCAGGCTCTCCTCGAGAAGGCTATCGCTGAAGACCCCACAAAGCCCGCTTACTACTACTCTCTCGGCGTGCTCTTCGAAAACAAGGATGACATCCCCTCAGCTATCGCCAACTATAAGAAGGCTACCGAGCTCGCTCCCGAGGATGCCACCAATATGTTCCGCTACGGCAATGCTCTGGCCCGCAAGTTTGAAAAGGATCAAGCCAAGGGTGACGCCATGTCACAGGCTGAATACAACAAGTTCTTCGTCGAAGAGCTCCGTCCCGAGCTGCTCGAGACCGCTTCAGTCCTCGAAAAAGCTTACTCCCTTGATGAGGACAATATGCGCGACGCCCTCAATGTGCTCCGCAACGTCTACTACCTCCTCAACGACGAGGCTAACCTCAAGCGTGTAGAAGACCTCCTCAAATACTAATCAAATTGTCAAATTGTCAATTTGACAATTTGACATCATGACATCAAAAATACTCCCCCGCTTCTGAGGCTCAGAGGCGGGGGATGATTTTTACCTTCAGGGATGATTACTTAGTGACGAAAAAAAAAATAACTTGGTAAAATTTTCGTATATGTTATTTTAGAGGATTTACTTTTGATCAAACAGGAGTTTAGCGAGCTAAATGACTGTTTGGAAAAAGTGAAGATTCAAAAATAACATAGAAAAGTTTACCAAGTTATTTTTTTATCGTCACTTAGTCGGAGAAATCGGGGGATTAGCGATATTCTGTCGCATATTGGTATCACTTTCGATATTCTTCATGCGGTAATAATCCATGATGCCGAGGTTGCCTGAAAGGAATGCCTGAGCCATAGCGCGAGGTAGTTCGGCCTCCGCTTCAATAACCTTTGCACGGGCTTCCTGAGCCTTGGCTTTCATCTCCTGCTCGAGAGCTATAGCCATTGCGCGGCGCTCCTCAGCCTTGGCCTGGGCGATATTCTTGTCAGCCTGAGCCTGATCAATCTGAAGCGCTGCACCTATATTCTTACCTATGTCGATATCGGCGATGTCAATAGAGAGGATCTCAAATGCAGTGCCGGAGTCGAGACCCTTGCGGAGCACGAGCTTGGAGATATTGTCAGGGTTCTCAAGCACCTGCTTGTGTGACTCTGACGAACCGATCGATGATACGATACCCTCGCCTACACGGGCAAGCACTGTGTCCTCGCCGGCTCCTCCTACGAGCTGACGGATATTGGCTCTTACGGTCACGCGGGCTATGGCGATAAGCTGGATGCCATCCTTGGCCACGGCTGTGACGTGAGGGGTCTCGATTACCTTGGGGTTAACTGACATCTGCACGGCCTGGAACACGTCACGTCCGGCAAGGTCAATTGCCGTTGCCATCTTGAAGCCGAGATCAATGTTGGCCTTCGATGCCGATACAAGAGCATGAACCACCTTTTCCACATTGCCGCCCGCAAGATAGTGGGCTTCGAGGTCATCACGGGTCACGTCGTTTAGACCGGCTTTGTGGGCCTCGATGAGCGCTCTGACGATCACTGAGGCCGGCACCTGACGGATTCGCATCAGGAAAAGCTGCATCAGAGATATTCTAACGCCGCTGACCCGTGCCGAGATCCACAGGAAGAAGGGTACGTAGTAGAAAAATACGCATAGAAGCACCACTACGCCCACAAGTAGCAAAATCAGGGTTAATTCCATAAGTTATGTATTTATTAATGATTATGTTTTTCTATCTATAGCGCTGATCGATTATACTTATACTGTCAGTTTACCTTAGTGAAGAAGGCGCGGAGCGCCGAGGTTGTCGGAAACCCCACGTTTACGTGGGGTAGGTTGGTATCCTGATAATTGAGCCTCGGAGAGGCGATGTTGTGGTAACGAAGACTAAGCATTTTTTTAGGCAATGGATTAGATGCTGAATCGTCACTTAGCGGGCTGTCTCGAGCTTTACCACCTCATTGCTGAGGTCGCGGAGCTCGGCCGCTGATTCCTCTACCTTCTCCTCAAGCGAGAGGATGCGGAATGATAGCGTGGTCTCCCCCTTGCCGTAACGCTCGCGCAGCTCTTCGAGTTGGCGGAGGTTGGCCTGAAGCACACCTTGCGCTGCTATCAGCCGCTCCATGGCCTTGCGCGCGGCCGGTTTCTCAAACTCGCTCAGCGAGGTGAGTACCTTGCCCGAGGGGAGGCTGAACTCAAATTCGCTCTCCTGCGAGCGCGACGTGCCGGGCTTGATGGCCGCGATACGTGCTTTCAGCCGGGAGTAATCTTTGCCGTCGACCCAGGTGTCGGCTATCGATTTGACCTTCGCCAGCGACGCAAGCTCGGGCGTGTCGGCCGGATAGTTGATGCGCAGGTCGTTCTGCGGTATGAAGGTGTAGATCGTCACTGAGTCCTCGAGGCCGTTGCGGTCAGTGGCCCACCAGCCTGTGCCTGTGACCTCGTCAATGGCATAGAGATAGTCATTGGCCGGCGAATTGTAGGGCATACCTATGTTGGAGGGCTGGAGGTAGGAATCCTCATCCCTGCGCGATACGAAGATGTCAAGGCCGCCGAGCGATTCCTCGCCGTCAGCAGCAAAATACATCGATATGCCGTCGCTCATCAGGAACGGATATTCCACCACCGTGCCTTTGCCGCTGCCGAAGATTGACTCGTGATCAAATATCTTATGCGGCGTGTCCCACGTCCCGTCCGAAAGACGGTTCATCTCATACATTGCAGTATTCCCATCCTCATCCGAGGCCGAGAATACCACATAGCGCCCATCCTCGCTGACGTAAGCCATCGACGAGAGGCTCTCAAGCTCATTTGCCGCAAGCCAGTTGCGCGGAAGTATCCGCTCCACCCACTCGTCAGCCTGAACCGACCCGGCTGTTGATGCCAGCTTATAGTATTTGAAGAAGTCATCGGCGCTGACGTTGACACTGTCGATGATCTGTATCTTCTCCACGCGGTCGATCATCGAGCGCCCAAGAAGGATCTGCGCCGAGAGCACGTCAGTCTCATCCAGCGGCTCATCTGACCACGATACGATGAAATTACGGTCATTGGCGGCCTGCTCCTTGGTGCGCTTGGCCACATACCGGTCAAGCAGCTCCCCGGCGCGCTCATACTGATATTCGCCCACGAGTATGCGGGCGGCATCAAGATTGCCGCGGTTGTCACTCTTGAGGAAATATTCCACAGCCTCCGGGCCGCGGCCGGCTTCAAGCAGAGCCTCAGCAGCCCGGCGGTTAACTTTCTGATTCTTGGGCGACTTTCGGGCAGCGGCCACTGCGTCGTCAACCTCGTCGGCGCTCGCAGTAATCACGCTCCCAGCCCCCAAAAACATTATCAGTAAGGATAAAATATATCTGATCATCTCTGTCAACTTTTCGGTTTAAGTCACCAAAGATAAACAAATTTTTCCATCCCACATTACTTTCGTGGCAAAAACTTTAGTGATTACTTTAGTCTTCGAGCATGATAAACGGGCCGAAGATATCAAAAATGTAAGTGTCAGGGTCAGGCTTGTCCACCTCAACCTCAATAGCTCGTTTGCCCTTGAACTCGATCGACTCTACGCGGCTGGCATAGCCATCCTTCACGAGCCGGTCATACGAGTCCTTGGGAAGCACGTCCTTTACGAGCGCCTCGGAAAGCACTGTCCCGTTAGGTGCATCCACCTCCATAACATCTCCCTTGAGGTTGAAGTCGACATCCACGCCGGTGTTTAGCTCTACCGAGATTTTACCCTTGGCATAATACTGCTCGCACTTCACCACCGTTGCCGAGGGGAAATGCTTCTTCAAAAACTTGTGAGCCTTCTCGGGCAGCTTGCTCGTATCATAGCTGCCGGCCATCACGATGCCGGGGTTAGAGTCAGTAAACACCTGAGCCGTCATTGTCGATGCTCCCATCATGGCAGCAGCGGCCACAATACCTAATTTCAATTTCAGATTCATAGTCATAAATATTAGTTATCCTTTTTCAACAACAAATATAGCAAAAAAGTTCACTCCCTCCAATCCCTCAATCATATAATAGCTATAGCAGCTAAAATAGCTAAAATAGCTACTAAAGTGACCAAAATCTCTCCTATTTGTCGGAAAAATACAAAAATTTGAATTTTTTCCTTAAAATATTTGCACAATTACGAAATGGGCTTTAACTTTGCACTCGCAAAACGGAAACAACCGGTACTGCTTAGAGAAGCAAAAAGGTGCGGTAGTTCAGCTGGTTAGAATACCTGCCTGTCACGCAGGGGGTCGCGGGTTCGAGTCCCGTCCGCACCGCTGAGGAGAGAGGAGAATGAGTAATTGACGTGAGCTTCGGCTCTGTCTTTTACTCATTCTTTTTTTTATCATGATGCGTCATGTTGCATCATGTTGCATCATGATGCATCATGATTTTATTCGGAGGAGGGTCAGGCCGTCGCGAAGGGGAAGGATTACGGTCTCGAGCTCAGGGGAGGCGGCTACATAGCTGTTGAAGCGGTCGAGAGCGAGGGTCTGAGCGTCATGGTTGGTGACGGTGTCGGCTACCTTGCCGTCCCAGAGGGTGTTGTCAGCGATAATGAAGCCGCCGGGGCGCATGTGTGGCAGCAGCGCTTCAAGATATGCTATATAGTCGCGCTTGTTGGCATCGATATAGGCCATGTCCCATGTCTCGTCGAGTGTAGGGATGATGCTCAGAGCGTCGCCTATGTGGAGAGTGATTTTGTCGCCGCCGGGGGAGGTGGCGAAGGTGGTGCGGATATCGTCGGCAAATTCATCATCGACTTCGATGGTGTGGATGCGGCCGTCAGGACCGAGCGCTTCGGCGATACAGAGAGCCGAATAGCCGGTGTAGGTGCCCAACTCTATCACGCGCCTTGGGGCTATCATGGCCGTCAGCATCTTGAGCACACGCCCTTGCAGATGTCCGGAGCACATGCGCGGATAGAGACGGTGAAGATGGGTGTGGCGGTAGAGGGCATGGAGATGGGGCGGCTCGGGCGAGATATGGTCGAGCACGTATTGGTCAATATCCTGTGTCATAGCAGCGAGAGGATGGCAAGCTTATATGATTTCAACCCGAATCCGCTGATTGAGCCGCGGCTCACCGGGGCTATCAGCGAGCGGCGGCGTATCTCCTCGCGGGCGAAGATATTGGAGATATGCACCTCTACCACAGGGGTTTTCACCGCGGCTATGGCATCGGCGATAGCAAGCGAGGTGTGGGTATAGGCGGCGGCGTTGAGCACTATTCCATCGCCGTCAAACTGCTGGATGGCGTCGATGATTATGCCTTCATGGTTTGACTGGCAGTAAGTTATCTCGGCTTCGCCGGCGAAGTCAAAGCGGAGCGAGTCAAGGAATGTGCCGAAGTCAGTATCGCCGTAAATCTCCGGCTGGCGCGTGCCTAACAAGTTGAGATTCGGGCCGTTGATAATCAGGATTTTTTTCATGACAGAGGTGTGGTGACGAGCATCCATATCGCGGCGTGGCTCATAACCATTAGGGCTAAGAGTATCCACGTCATGACCTGACGCTGTGAATAACATATATAGGCAAGCCATCCCGAGAGGAGCACATAAAACGGATAGCACCATACGATAGTGCGGACAGCATCGTCGTCAGCGGGCACGGCCGACAGCAGCGACGGCAGCATGAATACCGGCAGTATCAGGATGATAATGAGCACTTTCATCCACGCCGGAACGATGTTGCGCGGCGGTGTCATCTTCGTGCCTCCTTCTGAGCTTTCTTTTCAGCTTTCTCCTGCTCCTGTGCCTTGCGGTAGGCTTCCACGGTGAGGCGAATCCCCTCGTCGAGGCTGACGCGTGGCGCGAATCCCCAGTCGTTGACGGCCGGAGTGATGTCGCATGACCAGTTGCGCTGCTTCATGATGTTAAACTTGTCAGTATTCAGCGTGACGGGCTTCATCTTGGCCACGCCATACTTCTCGCTGACGATGGAGGCCAACTTCACCGCCCAGAGGGGCAACCTCACCGGGATGGCAAACTTGCGCCCGAGATGGCGGCAGACTATCTTGCGAAACTCCTTCTGGGTATAAGCCTGCGGCTCCGAGAGAATATATTTTCCATGAACCGGGGCTCGCTCGGCCGCGTCAAAGATGGCGCGTACCAGATCCTCCACATATATAAATGTCAACATCTGGCGACGGTATCCCACGCCGAAGTCCCAGTGGGAGTCTATCATCTTGATCATCATCAGATAGTCTTCCTCGTGAGGACCGTAAACCCCTGTCGGACGGAGTATTACCCAGGGCAGTCCGTCGGCCGGCTGGCACATCAGCTCAGTCTCAGCCTTGACTTTTGATACGCCATAGCGGGTGTTTGGTGTAGGTATCTTCTTATCAGTCAGAGGAGTATAATCCTTCTCATCACCCGGACCGAGAGCCGAGAGCGACGACATATACACAAACTTCTTAGGCATCTTGCCGCTCTGCTTCAGCGCCGCTACGAAGTCACGCAGATAGCAATAGTTTATACGGTTGAAATCCAGGAAGTTGACACATTTCGTAGCGCCAAGGTTGTATATGATATAATCCCAGGCCACACCCTCGGGCAGCGCCTCGGAGAGCGTCTTGGCCATGGAGTCAATATTCTCATAATCAAGCACGAGAAACTTCAGCTCAGGGTCAGAAAGGTATCGCCTCGAAGTAGACTCGCGCACCCCGCACCATGTCTCGTAGCCCCGGCTGAGACTCTCGCGGGCGATAAATCCGCCGATGAATCCACCGGCTCCTATGATGAGTACCTTTTTCATACGTAAAATTCTTCAAACATTCTAATATACTCTCCTACAATAGTTTCAGCATCAAAATGGCGACGCACCTCCTCATGCAGGAAGTCGCGTGAAATATCGGCCCTCAGCGCCCACATTATGCCCTCGGCTATCGACGTTGAGCTAAGATAGTCAGCTATATAGCCATTGACTTTATGTTCCACGATGTCAGCCTGACCGCCCCGTCCGAATGTCACCGGAACAGCCCCGCAGGCCTGCCCCTCGATCAGCGTCCCGGGCAGCGTCTCGTAGAGGCTCGTGGAGAGCACCACCTTCGAGGCCGCATAGAGATGACGTATCAGGTGCATATCGTTGAGCCGCCCGAGATTAACGTGAGAAAAGCGCAGTTGGTCAAACACTTCGGGATTTTTCACATTGCCGAAGAAGAATGCAACGCTGTCGTTGGCCACCTCCGGATAGTTGTCAAAAATGTAATTCAGAGCGTCAATGGCGTAAGGAAGACCCTTGATGGGATCGTCGAGACGCGCCGCGCCGAAACATATCACGTTGGGCTTGCGGTAAATATCAAATGCCGCCCATCGGCCCGACGGACGGACGGTAAACTCGTTGATAGGGAAGAGATTGGGTATCACCCGCAGGTCAGCCTTGGAGAGCAGCGAGCTACGCCGGCCGCACTCTTCAAGCCAGTGGGACACAGCGACGAACTTCACCGGAACTTGCTGATACACATTCATTTTCTTCGCCCATATCTTATGGGAAATATCATCAGACGCAGCTTTCGGCCCGAGGAACGGGCAGAGGCCGCACTGCTTCTCATAGTTGCGACACTCGTAAGAGTGATGGCAGATGCCGGTCATGCACCACATATCGTGCATGGTCCAGACGATCTTCTTTCCGGCCTTGTGAAGCTTCAGCAGCTCGTCAACCCCCATCATCCCCTGATTTATCCAGTTGAGACAGATGATGTCGGCCTCGCGCACCCACTTGTGAGAGGATATCCCGTAAGCATAGCGCCCCGTCGACACCTTATATAGATCGCCGTAATTGTAATCATTGCGCATCAATATGTCAATCCGCTCCATCCCGAAATGCAGACCACGTAGAAAGCGGGTGCCAATCTTATCGACCAGCGGATCGTCGCCCGTCTTGGTGAATACCAGCAACTTAACGTCAAGCCCTGTGGCCAGCATAGCCCTCATCAGGCGGAATGTGACCACCGACGCCCCGCCGAGCGTGTCGCTATGGTTGACCAGCAGTATCTTCTTGCCCCTCAGAACGGCGGGCAGTGACATCACAGCGGCTGTAGGGTTAGTGCTCATTTCTCTTTCTCAGCGGTTTTAGAAGTGAACGATATGGCCGACCCGACATCCACGATAGAGATCTGCTTCATGCTCAGGCGTGCCTCAAGATACCGCTGCAGCTCCTGGCGCTTGGCCTGGGTGGGTGTCTGTGAATACTTCACCAAGGCAACGTTGACGGTGTCAAGACGCGCGGTAGAGACGTGGCCAAACACAGCCCTTGAGATAGCAATATCGCTGATCAGCGGGAAGATAACCTTCAGCTCCGGAATAAGCTGACCGGCCACCGAGTCGTTGATATTTATCGTATTTATTATCGTGCGGAGCGAGTCGATGGTAGCCTGACGCTCGGCAATGGAGGTCTGGGCAAGCTGATAGATGTCGCGCACCGACGATGAGTTGAAGTCAGCATTCTTCGCTATAGTCGAAGCATTACCCTGGATGATAGTCAGTTTGACATCCTGAAGGCCGTAAGCCGGGAGCTGCTTCACCATCGCCGCCTGCAGCGAATCCTGGTCGAGCGGCGTGCCTATGAGAGTGATGCTCAGGGTGCGCTCGCCGCGGATATCCACAGCGTTGTCAGAGAGCACCGTGGTCGACGGGAAGCGGAACTGCTCGGTGATAAACCGGTTGACATTCATCTGGAAACGCATCTGGCTCAGCATTCGGTAAGTGAGAAACACGCTCGGGATCAGCGCAAGTATAGCCACGGTGTAGACCAGCCGGCGCACCTTGCGGGCGCGCTCCTCATTGCTCTGCTCCTTCTTCTTGTAGCGCATCAGTTTTACCCCGATGAAGGTCGACAGAGCGATGTATACCGAGTTGATCAGGAAAAGATAAAACGCTCCGAGGAAATAATTGATCTGCAGCGTGGCTATACCATATCCGGCCGTGCAGAGCGGCGGCATGAGAGCCGTGGCTATGGCCACGCCCGGGATCACGTTGCCCTTCGAGCGGCTACCGATGGCGATGATGCCCGCCGCGCCGCCGAAGAAGCCTATCAGCACATCGTAAATCGTCGGTGACGTGCGCGCAAGCAGCTCGCTGTGACCCTCGCTGACGGGTGAGATTATGAAGTAGATCGTAGAGGCAATCACTGAAAATCCGGCCGCCATCACCAGATTACGGAAGCTCCGCTTCAGCAGGTCGAAGTCCTCGATGCCTATGCCGAGGCCGATACCGATGATAGGCCCCATCAGCGGTGATATAAGCATCGCGCCGATGATCACGGCCGTAGAGTTGGTGTTAAGACCGAGCGAGGCGATGAAGATGGCGATTATCAGAATCACGATGTTGGTGCCGCGAAACGACACACCGTCGCGTATGGTCTGCTCGGCCTCATCCTGCGATATGAGATAGCCTGACAGCGAGAAGTATCTTACGAACCCGTTTTTTACTTTGGTGAAAAAATTTTCCATAGACCAGTCAATTTCTCGCAAAGATATGATAATTTTTCAAAAATGATAGCCCATCGTGGCAAAGAAATTCAGGTTATGACACGACGGATGAATAAGTCCGTTGGTATTCGCCACATTTTTAAGGCCGAAATGCGCCATGATCCCTACGGAGATGAGGCGCGAGAAGGTAAGACCCGTGCCGAGGTGGATGCCGAAATCGGTCTTGCGATAGGAGTTGATGAAAGCGTTATCGTCGTTGAAATAGTGGGTCTTGATGTTGGTAATATTGGTAATGAGCTGCCCTAACTCGTTGACACGGGCGTCATAAACCGTAGCCTTCTGGCTGCCTCCGATGCCGTAGTAATAGAATGCGCCGGCATCGACATTCCATCTTACCTTGGATGCGATATTGAACCCGAACGACACGAATACGGGCATGTCGATATAGCGGAACGAGTTGCGTAGAAACACGTTAGAGATGCTCGTGGCGCCCTCGCGGCCGGTCACGGCAAGGTCCATGCGCGAGGAGTTGAACGTCACATTCAGCCCCGTGCCGAGCGACACGAAGTTGTTGAAGTTAAACTTCACCACGGCGCCCACGCCCCAGGCCGGACGCATCGAGGTGTTAAGGTCGGAAATCTGGCCGAAGCATTTGGTGTAATCGTTTGTCACATAGCTTCCTCCAAACAATATTTGGCCGGAGATGTCGATAAACTCGTCAGCCTTGCCGGTGTCAATCAGCCCCTCGGCCGTGGCTCCGAATGCTGCCGCCGAGGCCAGCAGCACGGTGAATAATTTCTTGATTATCATAGTACATTAGAATTATCACGGAATGAATAATACCCTCCCTGACCTATTATCACATGGTCAAGCACGCGGATGTCAAGCATCGCCGCTCCATCCTTGATGCGGCGCGTAAGTCGCTCATCCTCAACTGATGGCCTCAGATTTCCCGACGGATGATTATGCACGAGGATTATCGAGTCAGCCAGCCCGTCGAGGGCACGCTTGAGGAGCATCTTGATATCGACCACCGTGGCCGCCGTGCCTCCCTGCGAGATGCATATCTTGAATTTCACCTGGTTGCTGCGCGAGAGGAGCAGTATCCAAAACTCTTCATGGTCAATCACTTCGAGCTGCGAACGCATAAGTTTGTAGACATCCTCGGCTCCGCGGATGGTCATCCCTTCGGGGCGCGCCATCTCATCGCGATAGCGGGCGCCGAGCTCAAAGGCGGCGGCAAGCGACACGGCCTTGGCCGGACCCACCCCCTTGAACTTGGCCGACATCTCGGCCAGCGACATCTTTGCCACGGCAGTCAGCGAGTTACCGTTGCGGTGAAGTATCAGGCGGGCAAGGTCGATCACCGACATACCCTGGATGCCGCCGCCGAGGATTATAGCCATCAGCTCGGCGTTGGTCAGCGAACGTATGCCCATACTGAGAGCCTTCTCGCGGGGCTTGTCATCGCTGTCAAGGTCAGCGATGCGCAGCGGGCGGCACTGGTCAAATTCGTTAATTTCTTCGATCATTTTCCACGACGTATTTCTATCTCTTCCTCGATGTTACGGCCGCGCCCGAGGAGGATTTTGGTTATGTAAGCGCGCAGAAATCCGGTGCCGTAACCGGTTATCTGTATGACACTTGCGGGTATGGCTCTGACGGCTACACTCAGCGACCGGGAGCTCACTAAGGCGGCCGCGAATATGGCCGCGAGGTAGATCACCAGTGGCAGCAGCCACCGCCAGTCGAATATCGAGAGCACCAGGAGCGCTATGCCTATTATCACGGCTAAGGCCGGGAGCGTGTGCACGAGCTTCATCGAGCCGGGGTAGAGGAGCTTCAGCGTGATTCTCGACATACCGAACACATGGACCTGACGGAAGAATTTCTTGAAGTCGATACGGCGCTTGTGATATACAAATGCCTCAGGGATAAGTGTTAAGGTGAATCCGGCGTTGCGTATGCGGGTGGACATATCGATATCCTCGGAAAACATCTCGCGGAAGCCGCCTACGCGCTCATACACCTCGCGAGAGTAGCCCATATTGAAGGTGCGGGGCACGAATTTCTCCATGCTGACCTTGCCGCCGCGGATGCCGCCGGTGGTCAGGAAGGAGGTCATGGCGAAGTTGATGGCTTTCTGAGTGTTAGAGAATGATTCGTGGGCTGCATCGGGGCCGCCGAAGCAGTCAGGGTGAAGCTCTTCTATCTTCTGTGTCAGTACTTTGAAGTAGTCGGGCGGTATCACGCAGTCGCTGTCGAAGAATATAAAGTAGCTGCCACGGGCGCGCTCGAGGCCGTAGTTGCGGGCTATTGAGCGGCCTTCGTTGCTCTTGTAGTGGTAGCTGACGTCGAGGCGCGGGGCGTAGCTTTCGGCCACCTCGCGGCAGGGGGCGGTGGAGCCGTCCTCCACGATTACCACCTCGAAGTTCTTAACTGATTGATGCTCAAGGCTGTCGAGAAGGTCGCGCACCTCATCGATGCGGTTGTAGACGGGGACGATGATTGAAAATACGGGGTCGGTGCTCATGACATTCGGTTTTTATAGTCCTGATAATCAAAGTGTCGGAGCACACGACAGCATCCCTCGGTGTCACACAGCACCATGTCAGGATGCTGGATGCCGTTAAACATGGTGGTTTTCACCGTAGTATAATGGTTCATATCCTCGAGGGTGAGGCGGTCGCCGGGCTGGAGAGGGTGGGGGAAATGCCAGTCGCCTACGAAGTCGCCGCTGAGGCATGAGTTGCCGCCAAGACGGTAACCGAAGGTGTTGTCTGACGGCTCAACGGCCTCACTGACAGCAGGTTTATAGGGCATCTCAAGGCAGTCGGGCATGTGGCAGGCGAAGGAGGCGTCGATGATGGCGGTTTTCACTCCGGCGTTTTCTACCACGTCAAGCACGGTGGTGATCAGATCGCCTGTGCGCCAGGTGAATGCACTGCCGGGTTCGAGTATTACCTTGAGCCACGGGTATCGGCTGCGGAAGTTTCTCAGGATGGTGATTAGCTCCTCCACATTGTATCCCTCGCGGGTCATAAGGTGGCCGCCGCCGAAGTTAACCCATTTAAGCTTAGGCAGATACTTGCCAAATTGCCGCTCAAACGACTCAAGCACCTTGCCCAGGTCGGAGGCTTCTGACTCGCAGAGGGCGTGGAAGTGAAGTCCTTCGAGCCCCTCGGGGAAGTGGCCTTCGAGCTCATCAGCGGTCACGCCGAAGCGGCTGCCGGGGAGCGCGGGGTTGTAGATATCTGTCTCTATTACTGAACATTCGGGGTTTACCCTCAGTCCGGGAGAGACGCCATGATTGAGGGCACGGTCGCCGTAAAGGGCGTATTGGTTGAGGGAGTTGAAGGTGATATGGGTGGCGTGGCTTAGAAACTTGTCAATGGTCTCGGGGGTGTAGACGGGGCAGTAGACGTGGGCCTCGCCGCCGAGCTCTTCCACGCCGAGCTGCAGCTCGTTGAGCGAACTGGCGGTGAAGTCGCGGTTGTAAGGGCGCATGATGTCAAATGTCTTCCATAAAGCGTTGGCTTTGAAGGCCATGATGATATTGACACCGGCGCGCTGCTCCACGTCGCGGATCAGCTCGAAGTTGCGGCGCAGGCGGTCCTCATAGACCACATAGGCGGGGGTGGTTACTTCTGACAGTTTCATAAGATGGTGAATTTGGCGTATTTAAGTAGCAGGGTTCTGACGAGGTTGTCGCTGTCAAACCTTACGAGGATTCTTGCATCGGGGCTCGCGGCATCGATGTCGATGATCTGCCCCTGGCCGAAGGTCAGATGGCGTATTATTTGCCCTACTTTCAGCTCATTAACCGTGTGCTTGGCAAAATCGCCCGGAGCTGTGGGCTTGGAGGGCGCCGGGGCTGGCTTTGATGGCGCCGGTGTGGGCTTTGATGGTGCCGGAGTGGGCGAAGATGGACGGCGTATCTGGTTAAGGCTCATAGGGTTAGCTCCGCGCATATCTCGCGGGGTACGGGGTTTCCCCGTGGCGGCTGAGGCGAGGATGTCGGCCGGAGTGCTGAGGTATATCGGGTCGATGTCGGCCAGGAAGCGCGAGGGGCGGGTGTATTCCATCATGCCCATGCGGAATCGGCTCTTGGCATACGACAGGCTGCAATAGTTGCGGGCGCGGGTGATGGCCACGTAGAGCAGGCGGCGCTCTTCCTCGACCTTGGGGGCAGAGTCGGCGCTCATGGCCGATGGGAAGAGGTTTTCCTCCACGCCTACGATATATACATTGTTGAACTCCAATCCTTTGGCGGCGTGTGCCGTCATCAGCACCACGCGCTCGGTCACGTCATCGTCCCCCTCGTCAGAGTCCTGGTCAGTGGCCAGGGATACCTCTCCGAGCATGTCAATTAGCTTGATGTCAGTGCGATCCTGCTCCAGGCGCGACTGCACAAAGGTGTTGGCGGCCGTCAGAAGCTCGTCGATGTTCTCGCGGCGGGAGATGTTCTCGGGGGTGTCGCCTGACTGGAATAGCTTGTAGATACCCGTGTCGTTTATGATGGTCTTTGTCATCATAAATGCGTCAGTATCAGGGCGGTTGTCGAGGTCAAAGAAGCGGGAGATGAGGGTGACAAATCCGCTGAGCTTGCTCTTGGTGGCGTTGTTGACGTTGAGCATATATTTGTCGGGGTCAGAGGCCACTTTCCACATCGATACGTTGTGCTCCATGGCGCAGGCCGAGAGCTTGCCTACGGTGGTGTCGCCGATGCCGCGCAGGGGATAGTTGATCACGCGGCGCAGGGCTTCGTCGTCGTCAGGGTTGACCGTCAGGCGGAAGTAGGCTATTACATCCTTGATCTCCTTGCGCTGGTAAAAGGAGAGGCCGCCGTAGATGCGGTAAGGGATGTTGCGGGTGCGGAGGGCTTCCTCGAGCACACGGCTCTGAGCGTTAGTGCGGTAAAGGATGGCGAAGTCGTCATAGCTGTCGCCGGTGCGCATCTTGCGGGTGGAGATAGCCGAGGCCACCAGGCGGGCTTCCTCCATATCGGTGTAAGCCTCGACCACGCGCAGGCGCTCGCCGGCTTCTTTCTCGGAGTAGACCTTCTTGTCGATGCGGGCTTCGTTTTTGTCGATCAGCGATCCGGCGGCGTTGATGATATTCTGTGTCGAGCGGTAGTTGCGCTCCAATTTGCAGATTTTCAGGTCAGTATATTCGTGGTCAAGCTCAAGGATATTGGCGATGTTGGCTCCGCGGAAGGAGTAGATGCTTTGGGCATCGTCGCCCACCACCGTAAGGCAGCCGCGGCCGCCGCACAGCTGGTTGACGATACGGGCCTGTGCCACGTTAGTATCCTGATACTCATCCACTAACACGTATTGAAATTTCCTCCTGTAGCGCTCTAAGATGTCAGGGAAGGTGTCAAAGAGCTCGTAAGTCTTCATCAGTAGATCATCGAAGTCCATAGCTCCGGCGGCGTGACACCGGTTGCAGTAGGCGGTGTAGATGGCGTGCATCTCGGGGCGCCGCGCAGCCTCGTCGGCACGGAGAAGATCCTGATCTGCAGCATATTTCTGCGGCGTGATCAGTGCATTTTTTGCCCATGAGATCTCGCTCTGGACCTTGGCCGGGGTGTAGCGTTTCTCGTCAAGGTTCATGTCCTTGATGATGGTCTTGATCAGCGACCGGGAGTCGGCGCTGTCGTAGATGGTAAACGAGTTGCGGAAGCCTATAACCTCGGCATTGGTACGTAAAATCCTGGAAAACATGGAGTGAAACGTCCCCATCCAGAGTTGTGACGCCACGGCCGAGCCTGTCAGCCGCTCGATACGTTCGCCCATCTCGCGCGCGGCCTTGTTGGTGAAGGTCAGCGCCAGAATGCTCCGCGGGTCGTAGCCACGGTTGAGCAGGTGGACTATCTTATAGGTGAGCACGCGGGTTTTGCCCGAGCCGGCCCCGGCGATTACAAGCTGGGGGCCGTCAAGGTATTCCACAGCCTCGCGTTGCTGCGGGTTTAGTTGATCGAGATACGAATCCATACTGCAAAATTACATCAAATCTCCGTAACTTAAAAGATTAAATAAAAATCGATTTTATTTATTTAAAAATTTGCTAAATTAAAATTTAGCATTAACTTTGCATTGTAAATCAAATGTATGAACGATGAAATACAATGAACTTCACCGCAAACTCCGAAAATTCGGATGTTATCCTACAGGAGAGTACGCAAATGGGCATCCATTATGGTACTCGCCCAAAACCGGAAAAGAATTTAAGACGAGCAACCATGAAGCTTAAGAATTAAAGAAGGGCACTCTTAGCGCAATCCTAAGAGATGCCGGTATCAAATAAAAAATTCAATTGACTACACTTGAACACAAAACAATTCTATTTGTTAAATAAATATATAGCATATATGATATGAGAACAGTCAGAGTATTTATAGAGAGAGGTAAAGACGGCAGCTATGGTGCCTATATGCCTGACGATAACAACCTTACGTATGGCGTGATTGGTGAAGGTGACTCAGCCGCTGAAGCTATCTCCGATTTCAAGGCATCATACGAAGATATGAAGGAATCGCATCAGAAAAGAGGCAAAGAGTTTGAGGAAGTGGATTTCGCTTTCTCGTATGATCTTCCATCGTTCCTCGTCTACTACGCTGATTTAATTTCTTACAAAGGTCTGTCAAAACTCACCGGTGTGTCAGCGGCTCAGCTCTCGCAATATATCTCCGGTTATCGCACGCCTTCACCCAAAACTACACAAAAAATACAGACCGCGCTTCAAGCTTTTGGCAATGAATTGAGCCATTTGCAACTCGTTTGATTTACACATCGAAATTACTTTCAGGTAAGCCTGCGCCCTCGCCTTTATCGGTGGGGGCGTTTGTTTCCCGACAAAGGTAATGCCGTCCCGCTATAGCCGGAGACCTTCCTGGCAGCATCTATTGTGCTATTTTTGCTATTTTAGCCATAATGGCTATTTTTTACGGGAATTATTCTTATATTTGCAATCTAAACCATTATTATCATGTATAAGAAATGCCCTAAATGCGGTGGATTTGTAAGCGACCGCGACCTCGAGTGCCCCATGTGCCATGCTGACCTGAGAGAATTCAATTCTCAGGAGCCTTCCCAGCAGCCCCCATTCACCCAGCAGCAGCCGCCATTCACCCAGCAGCAACAGTCTTACGGTCAGCAGCAGCCGCCTTACGGTCAGCCGGGTTATAATAACTACATCAACGGCTCGCCCTCTTATCTGGCCAACGATCTGTTTGCCTCCGATCCGTTTGGCAAGTCGCGCGGTGTGGCCGCCCTGCTCGCCATCTTCCTCGGCTCGCTTGGCGTACATTATTTCTATCTCGGCAAGATGACTCCCGGTATCGTGTTCCTGCTCTGCACGCTCTGCACTTGCGGTACACTCGGCCTCATCACCAGTATCATTGCTCTGATTCAGGGCATATTGATGCTGTGTATGACTAATCAGGAGTTCACCCGTAAATACGTCAGTACGCCCTCCTCATTCCCCATCTTTTGACGCCGGATCGTAGCTACATAGCTATTGACTTAAAGTCGTTTTACGCCTCGGTGGAGTGTGTGGAGCGAGGCCTCAACCCGCTCGACGCCTGCCTCGTCGTGGCCGATGCCTCGCGCACTGAAAAGACCATCTGCCTTGCCGTGTCGCCTGCCCTGAAGGCCTTCGGCATCCCGGGACGCCCCCGCCTCTTTGAGGTGGTGCAGCGCGTCAGGGAGGTCAACCGCGGCCGTGGCCGGGCCGGAAAGTCTGCCTCGGGTGCCGAGCTCGCCGCGCGTCGTGACCTGGCCGTAGACTATCTCGTGGCACCGCCGCGCATGCAGCTCTATGTCGACTATTCCACCCGCATTTATGATATCTACCTGCGTCACATCGCCCCGGAGGATATCCACGTCTATTCCATTGACGAGGTGATAATTGACGTCACGTCATATCTCAAGACTTACCGCCTGACACCTCACGAGCTGGCCATGCGGCTGATACGCGATGTCCTGGCCGAAACCGGGATTACCGCCACAGCGGGCATCGGCACCAATATGTATCTCTGCAAGGTGGCCATGGATATCGTGGCCAAGAAGATGCCCCCTGACAGTGACGGGGTGCGCATTGCTGAGCTCGACGAGATGAGCTACCGCCGCCAGCTATGGACTCACGTGCCGCTGACTGACTTCTGGCGCGTTGGCCGCGGCACAGCACACCGCCTTGAGCAGGCGGGAGTGCACACCATGGGCGACCTGGCTCGTTTCTCGCTCCGCAACGAGGAGTGGCTCTATAAAGAGTTTGGCGTCAACGCCGAGCTGCTCATCGACCACGCCTGGGGATATGAGCCGGTGACTATGGATCTGGTCAAGGCTTACCGCCCGGGCTCACGCTCGATGTCGAGCGGCCAGGTGCTCTCCGCTCCTTATCCATTCGAGAAGGCGCTGACGGTGGTGCAGGAGATGGCCGACGAGGTGGCTCTTGAGCTGGTGGACAAGCGTTTGGTCACTGACCAGATTGTCCTTACCGTAGGCTACGACATCGAAAACCTCACCAACCCGGCCGTCCATTACGATGGCCCCGTTTCCGTAGACCACTACGGCCGTCAGGTGCCTTATCACGCCCACGGCACTGCCAACTTAGGCCGCTACACCTCGTCGTCGATGATTATCACCGAGCATATCGTGGAGCTGTTCAAGAAGATAGTGAACCATGACCTCACCGTCCGCCGCCTCACCCTCTCGGTCAACCGTCTTCTTCCCGAGGATCATGCCCCGCAGCCTGAGGAGGAGCTCCAGCTCGACCTCTTTACTGACTATGAAGCTCTTGCCCGCGAGCGAGAGGCTGAAGAGCGACGCCTTGCACGCGAACGACGCCGCCAGGAGACCATTCTGCGACTCCGCAACCGCTTTGGCAAAAACGTTGTCCTCAAAGGTCTTAACTTTGCCGACGGTGCCACCCAGCGCGACCGCAACTCACAAATAGGAGGACACAAAGCATGACACCTTACGACGACATAATCAATCTCCCGCGCCCCGTATCGAAACGCCACAAGCCCATGCCTTTGGCCGACCGCGCAGCCCAGTTCGCGCCATTCGCCGCCGTCAAAGGCAGCGACCCCTCCCCCAAGAAAAAATCATGATGCCTCATGCTTCATCAAGCTTCATCATGATTTCACATGATTTCTCATGATTCATCATGCTGCGACATGATGAATCATGATATTGCCACGATAGTCTCCGGACGCCGCTAGGCGGCCTTATCTTTGCCGCTAAAAAAGTTTATGGAGATTATCGCAGAGAATTTTAAAAGAAATCAGACTATCGATGAGGAGCTCTACAACCCGTTTACCGGGGAGGGGT
>JAMPAP010000001.1:590581-606255 GCA_023667185.1 Lachnoclostridium sp. | reverse complement strand
AAAGGGGTCAGTCTTCGCCGCCCAAAGGGGTCAAATCCCACCGCCTTTTCCAACAGCATCAATAATATTTTAGTAATTTTAAGGAAAATTTTTGTCCACGTCGAACATAAAATTCAATTTGGTGGACAATTCGTGGACAAATATAAAATAGCAAAATCTCCAATCATTTGAATTACAAATGATTGGAGATTTCAATCGGTGGTCCCACTAGGGCTTGAACCTAGGACCCACAGATTATGAGTCTGTTGCTCTAACCAACTGAGCTATAGGACCGGGCGTCGTGACTGATTTACATCGTCGGCGGCTTTGGTGAGGGCAAAGGTAATGAAGTTTTTGGTTTTGTGCAATAGTTTGTGCGATTTTTTTGAAAATCGTGCGCACGCGATAACAGCGTGCGCACGATGGGGGTCAGCGGATGATGAGTTTGGTGGCGGCGTTGCCTGTGCGGCGGATCACTACTTGTCCGGGGGCGGGGTGGTCGATCTTCATGCCCTGGAGGTTGAAGTATTCGGCTTCGGCTTCGTCGGCTGCGATCTGTGAGATTGAGCTGAGGCCGGGGTCGTCGTCGCCTTCTTTGGGTTCTTCGACGGGGGTGTCGTCCCAGGTGTATTCGATGCGTACGATGGGGAGGTCATATTTGTAGGCGTCGGAGTGGGTGCCGTCGGTGTTTTTGATTTTGGCTCCGTGTTCTACGGCTTCAAGGAAGTCGTCGTCGTGGAGGTCGTATCCGTAGCATGCCATGCGGTAGTTGCGGAGGGTGTTGTTGTAGACGTAGGGGCGGAGGTATTGCGAAGCAGAGGCGTCGGCGTCATCGAGGATGTTTGAGTAGCTTGTGAGGAGGAGGCTTTTGCCTTTGTCTTCGGCTTTGATTTCGAAGGGGGTGTCGAATGTCAGCGTCACGGGGAAGCTTTGGCCGAGCAGGTCGTAGGTGTATTCAAGGGTGCCGCGGGCGATAGCGGATTGGCCTTCGGGCTTGAACCAGTAGGTGGTGTTGTTTTCGTAGGTGAACTGGTCATCGTCGATGAGCTGGAGGTAGCCGCCTATTTCGAAGCCTACTTCATCGTAGCATGTCCAGTCAGGGTCGCCGTAGATGAATGTCAGCGAGGTGATGGCGCAGTCGTGCTCGAAGAGGTCGGCTACTTCTTCGGCGTTGTATATTACCTGCGAGCCTGAGTGGGTGTAGTAGAGGTTGAAGGGTGCTTGCTCGAGGTTTTGTCCGGCGATCTGGTCAGACGGGTTGTTGAAGTCGCCGAGGTCGAGTTGGTCGTAATGTATTGTTGCGTTTGCGCTCAGGGCAAGGGCTGCTGCCGCGAGAGCGAGGATTGATTTTGTTTTCATAAGTGTGCGGTGATTAGCGGATGATTACTTTTGAAGTGGTGTTACCTGCGCGGCGGATTACAACCTGACCGGCTGCGGGGCGGTCGATCTTCATGCCCTGAAGGTTGAAGTATTCTACTGCGGCATCGCCGTTGACTGATACCTGGTCGATAGAGGTGGTGCCTCCTCCCTCTTCCTCTTCTTCCTCTTCTTTAGCGGGGGTGTCGTCCCAGCTGTAAGCTATGCGAGCGATAGGAAGGTCGTATTTGTAGGCGTCGCTATGGGTTCCGGCGGTATTTTTGATCATAGCTCCGGCTTCTACGATTTCAAGGAAGTCTTCATTTTCGTGATCGTAGCCGTAACAAGCCATGCGGTAGTTGCGCAGGCTGTTATTGTAGACGTATGGAAGCATATTTTGCGTGTTTGAAAAATCGTCAACATCACTTGCATTTGAGAAGCATGTGAGCAGGAGGTTTTTGCCTTTGTCAGCGGCTTTGATTTCGAAGGGAGTATCGAATGTAAGCGTTACGGGAATGTTTTCTCCATAATTATCCCAGGTGTATTCAAGTGTACCTGTAGCGAGAACCGACTTATTTTCGGGCTTAAACCAATATGTAGTATTATCTACATAGGCAAACTCCTCTTCATCTATAAGTTGTATGTATCCTCCAATTTCGAAACTGAATTCCGGATAGCATTGCCATGAGAGATCGCCGTAGATGAATGTGATTGAAGAGATAGCGCAGTCATGGTCAAAGAGATCGGCTATTTCGTCAGCATTATATATGAATTGAGAGCCTGAATGGGTATAGTAGAGGTTAAAGGGGGCTTGCTCAAGATTTTGTCCGGAGATTTGGTCGGTGGGGTTGCTGAAGTCGCCGAGGTCAAGCTGGTCGAAGTGAACAGTAGCGTTGGCTGAGAGGGAGAATATGGTGGCTGCTGCGAGAGCGAGCAAAGATTTGGTTTTCATAATTTTAAATGTGTGTTTGAGTGTTTATTTTATTACGATTTTCTGTGATGAGGAGCCGTTGCGGGTCACATAGATGCCGGGGCGTAGGGCTGAGGTGTCGTTACCGACGAGACGGCCTTGCATGTCGTAGATCGCGGTGACGCCTTCGGCTGCGGGGGTGACGGTCACGGCGTTGATGCCTGACGATGCGAGGTCAACGTGCTGCAGGGCTGAGAAGTTGGAATAGTCGATGTCGTAATCCCAAGGATCCCAGGGGTCATCATAGAAGATGTAGGCAGCATAGAGGTCGTAGCAAAGGTGAGAGGCGTTGTAGAGAAACTTCATGTCGTCAAAGCGGCATGAAGTAGCCGGGGCGTCTACGGCATCGTTGATGGTGACGAGGCGAAGCACAGTGTCGCCGGCGTTGAGATCCTGCTCGATGGAGATGTTGTCGAAGAACGAGAATACGTCGGCATACGTGCCGTCGTCGTCGCCTTCGATGCCCATATCCACGATGTAGAGGTAAGTCTCGTGGCATCCGTTTTCGAAGTCGAAGCTAAGGATGCCGCCGCCGACCTCGCTGAGCACGGCTTCCTGAACTTCGGTAGTGCTACCGTAGGAGGTTACACGGATTTTGGTTCCCATCTGGCCGACGATGTCGAGCACGAGGGTGTATTTTCCGCCGTTGTTGGTAAGGTCAATTGTTGGTGTATAGACGTTGCCGCTGACCATGCCTTTGGAGAAGGCTGCGCCGATTACGGTCCAGTCGGGCGTAAAGGTGAAGTCATAGTCCTTGTCGAGTGAGCATGAGAAGCCTTCATGCCATTCCGGCTCGATGGTTGAGCCGATGTTTACGAGGTTAAAGCTCTCGTCGAGCACCTTGTAGCGTCCGGATTCGGCGATGGTAACGGGTTCGTAAACAAAAACGCAGTAACCTTCGGCGCCTGCTACGGCTTCCCAGTTGGCAGTAAAGCCTGTTGAGGTGACGTCTGTTGCCTCTTTGACTGCCGGGGCTGTGTTGACGATTTTCATAGGTGTGGCCTTGTGGATGGGGATACCGGCGGCCGAGGCACCGGCTGCACTGAAAACAAGGCATGCGAACAATGTGTTTAATTTGTAAAAATTTCTCATAAGCATTACGAAATGTTATAAATTCTTTGCGATTTGTGGTAAATGTATATTGGAAAACGGCCGCAAGTTACATATTGCAACTATAATTTCCAAATAAAAATTAAAAAAATTAAATAGAAAAATCTGATGCAAAGTTACGATGGAGGCTATATCTCTGAAATACTTACAAATAATTAAAAAGGCCGCCTCGAAGGCGGCCTTGCTAATGCTTATTGGGTATTAGTTTTTAGTTTTTAGTTTTTAGTTTTTAGTTTTTAGTTTTTAGTTAGGTGGTAGGTATTTACTAAAAAAGCGGGACAACGACCCCCGGGGTCATTGTCCTGCTATAGAAGTTGGGTGAGGAGGTTAAAGTTCGGCGGCGATGCGGGCGGCGATGTCGGCCATCTGCTCGGCGGGGAGGGTGGTTTTCGATGAGAAATCCATATCCTTCTCGGAGTTGATGGGGATGAGGTGGATGTGGGCGTGGGGCACTTCGAGGCCAATCACGGCCACGCCTATGCGCTTGCAAGGCACGGCTTTTTCGAGAGCTGCGGCCACTCGCTTGGCAAATGCCATCAGTTCGAGGTATTCTTCGTCGCTGAGTTCAAAGAGGTAGCTCACTTCGCGGCGGGGGATTACGAGGGTGTGTCCCGGCGCTACGGGGTTGATGTCGAGAAAAGCGTAATGTTTGTCGTCAGCCGCCACCTTATATGAAGGAATTTCGCCGGCTGCTATTTTAGAGAAGATGGTCATCGGTCAGAAGTTTATTTCTACGATTTCAAATTTCATAAGTCCGGCGGGCACCTTGATTTCTACGATCTCTCCGAGGTTGTGACCGAGCAGGCCCTGAGCGATGGGTGTGGATGAACCGATCTTTTTGCTCTTGATGTCGGCTTCAGAGTCGGCCACGATGGTGTATTCCATAGTCATGCCGTTTGCCACGTTTTTGATTTTCACGCGGTTGAGGATCTGCACTTCGTGGTTGTTGAGCTTGCTTTCATCAATGATGCGCGAGTTGGCCACGAGGTCTTTAAGCTGTGAAATTTTCATTTCGAGCATACCCTGGGCCTCCTTTGCGGCGTCGTATTCAGAGTTTTCAGAGAGGTCACCTTTGTCGCGGGCCTCAGCTATGGCAGCGGAGATGCGTGGGCGCTCCACTGATTCGAGGTAGGCTATTTCTTCCATTTTCTTCTTATAGCCTTCTTTGGTCATATATGTGATAGCCATATTCTTAATTATTTATAGTTATTTAATGTAAAAAAAATCGGATAATGTAAAAAGATAGAATCCCGAGGCTTGCGGCTACGAGACTCTAATGAAAAGAATGAATGTATAACTTGGGCACAAAGGTACGGCCTTTTTTCGAGTTTTGCAAATGCCGAGCCGATGAATAAGCAAAAAGTTATTAACACATTATATTATTAAGCCATTTTTCACTACATTTGCCATATCTAAAAATCACTAAATATTATGAGAAAAATCCTTACCTCGCTTCTTCTTTCCGCTGTGGCGCTATGCGCTGCCGCGCAGGAATATGAACCTGTGAAGCTGACCGTTGTCAACAAGCAGTCAACGTTTACCAATGGCCTGATGAGGGTCAGAATATCAAATCAGGCGCGTGTGGAGCTCATCCACCCGTTTGACTCCAAGGTTAACATGATGGCCTCCAATGGTATTTATTTTGATTATACAGCTGAAAGCAATACGGCGTTGAAGCCTGACGAGATGGAGGTTATCCGCCAGGACGATGACTATGCCGAGGTGGTCTACCGCAATACAACGGGCGATCTCCACATCAGTCAAGGTTTTATAATGCGCCGTGGCGTCAGTGGCTTCTATACCTATGTAATTATGGAGGGTACAGCCAATCCGGTCAGTGTCCGTGAGGCCCGCGTGTGCTGCCGCATGAATGCCAATTATCTCAATGGTTATGTGGATGACCGTATGCAGGGCGAGATTCCTAACAATTCAGTGATGTCGTCGGTGGAGAGCTCCTCGTCCGACATTATTCAGGATGCTACCTATCGCCTTCCGGATGGCACGATATATACCAAATATAATTGGGCAAACTATGTGGTCAACGATAGCGTCCACGGCCTGATGAACAATAATTACGGCTTGTGGAATATTGCCTGTAGCCACGAGTGGCTTAATGGCGGGCCGATGCGTCAGGAGCTTACGGTCCACGCTACCGGAAAGTCGCCTATCACCATCCAGATGCTTCAGGGTGAGCACTTCGGCGCTTCGGCCATGACTCTCGCCGAGGGGCAGAAGATTATGTATGGCCCGATGTTTGTGTATGTCAATACCGGAACTAAGGAGGAGATGATAGCCGATGCCAAGCGTATGGCTCATGAGCAGATGGCTCAGTGGCCGTTCCGCTGGTTTAATAATGAAGAATATCCTCTCGAGCGCTCAGTGGCTACAGGGCGGCTGTATATGTCAAACGGCTCATCGCTCGAGGGTATGCAAGTGGTGCTCGCGGCTCCCGGCGGGGAAGTTTACCGTCAGACCGGCGGCTATATCTACTGGGGCAAGACGGATGCCAACGGCGATTTTGCCATCAAGAACATCCGTCCGGGCGAATATACGCTGTATGCTTACGCTACGCAAGGCGATGT
Source organism: Lachnoclostridium sp. (assembly GCA_023667185.1). GTDB lineage: Bacteria > Bacteroidota > Bacteroidia > Bacteroidales > Muribaculaceae > Duncaniella. The sequence goes on along the minus strand of JAMPAP010000001.1, from coordinate 600,258 downwards.
CGTTGAGGAATTTGAGGTGGATCACATCACCATCGGCGCCGGGCTTAATGAACTTGGCTCGCTCTACTGGTATCCTACCACTCTCGAGGATAAGCTCTGGCAGATAGGGGAGAACAACCGCAAAAGCGACCTCTTCAAGATGAGCGATGACCTCCGCGCTTACGGTCTCTTCAACGAACCGCCGGCCAACCTTAATTTTACGATAGGGGAGAGCTCCGAGGCCGACGACTGGTATTACGCCCAGACAAAAAATGGCTCATGGAACATTACATTTAATGTCGACAAGGCTTACGAAGGTGATGCTCTGCTGAGCGCCTCGGTGGCCGGTGCGACAAATAATCCCAAGATTGCCGTTGTGCTTAACGGCGTCACCAAGGGCAACTGGAGCTTCTACAACGATGCCGCCATCTACCGCAGTGCCGTCCTCGGTGGACGCCACTGTGTGCGCACTCTCACCTTCCCCGCATCCGAGCTCAAGCAAGGCTCCAACACGCTGACCCTCAAAATGACCGGAATAAGCAAAAATGGCGGCGTGATGTGGGACTGCCTCAAGCTCGAGGCCGGCAAGCCCGTTGAGGCCGGCATCGACGCTGTAATCACTGACGAAACCTCCGGCTCAGTGACCCTCTACACCACCTCCGGCGTGAAAGCCGGGACTTATGCCACGCTTGATGAGGCTCGTCAAGCACCCCTTGCCCCCGGCATCTATATATATCGGGGCACCTCGGCCGCCGGTAAGCTGGTAAAATAAAATCATTACATCATGCTGCATCATGATTCCACATCAAAAAAATTAACACCCCCCCCATGTCCGTTGAGATAAAATTCTCTCAGACTTACTTTTGGCTCAATTCCTGGGTGCTGGCTAACATCTTACAGCTCGGCACCCAGAGCTTTTGTGACCGCTTTGTCGACCACAACATTGACCCATGTCGTCGCCTTTACGACCAGATGGTGATGGCAGCCAGAAGCGGCGTGGCAAACATTGCCGAAGGCACATCCCGCCATGCCACCTCCATTGAGACGGAAATGCGGCTGCTCGACGTGGCTCGCGCAAGCTTTGATGAGCTGCAGGGCGACTATTTCAACTTTCTCCTCCGCCGCCGGGCTGACGTGTGGCCTATAGGCGATGGCAATCGCGAAGCCCTTTGGCGGACAGATCTCGACACCCCCGACTACTCCAACAGCCTCCTTCACGACGCGGCCATCCATATCCTGCGGCAGAAAAGCAAGTTTGATCCCTGGATAGAAAGTCCCACCCCTGAGGTTGCGGCAAATGCCATGCTCATACTCTGCCTTAAAGTCAACAGGATGCTTCAGGCCCAGCTGCAGTCGCTCCTGGGTCAGTTCAGGCGGAGCGGTGGCTTCACTGAAAACATGACAGCCGAGCGACTCGAAGCCCGGCGTCAAGCCTCGGCCCTGACCTCGCCCCTTTGCCCCAAATGCGGCAAGACGATGTTTCGCCGGATGCAGAAAAAGGGCGCGGCGCAAGGCCGCGAATTCTGGGGCTGCAGCGACTATCCCCGCTGCGACGGGACGCGGCCGATGTAGATTATTGGCCGAGGCCTCATGATGCCTCATGATTCATCATGTCACATCATGATGCGGCATGATGCATCATGTTAAATCATGATGTCTCATGATGATGTCATGCCCAAAGATTTCCGAAAAATTTTTTCGGAAATCTTTGGCAGTTAGGAAAATAAGTTGTAATTTTGCAACGCTTTTAGGAATGTTGTGCCCTCTCGGTATTGCTAATTGCCTGATGGTCAGCGTGTATCGAAGCGCCAATGCTCCTATGGTCAAGAAAAGAAAATCAATAAAAACGATATAACCAATACACTTAAGTTAAACTAAAAGAACTAAGATGCCTACAATTCAGCAATTAGTAAGAAAAGGACGTGTAGCTCTCGAAGACAAGAGCAAGTCACCTGCACTCGATTCCTGCCCCCAGCGTCGCGGAGTGTGTGTGCGTGTCTACACCACCACCCCTAAAAAGCCTAACTCGGCTATGCGTAAGGTAGCTCGTGTGCGCCTCACCAACGGTAAGGAAGTCAACAGCTACATCCCCGGCGAAGGTCACAACCTTCAGGAACACTCTATCGTCCTCGTACGTGGCGGTCGTGTAAAAGACCTCCCCGGTGTACGTTACCACATCGTCCGCGGTACTCTCGATACCTCCGGCGTTAAGGACCGTACACAGCGTCGCTCAAAATATGGTGCCAAGCGCCCTAAAGCCGCTAAGAAATAATTCACCAAGAGCGTAATACGTTTCTTTTCTTAACTATCACAATTTTTACAAAAACAGAGTTTTTAATCTCGTTTTTGTGTATTGGAAAGGCTAAATCAACAGGTTGAGTAAACCCGACGGCCGGAGGGCCGCAACCAAGGGTTGAAGATTACAGATGCAGCAACCAAGCAACAAAAACAAAAACATTTCATCAAACAATGAGAAAGGCTAAGCCCAAGAAACGCGTCATCCTCCCGGATCCCGTGTTCAACGATGTCAGAGTGTCAAAGTTCGTCAACCACCTTATGTATGACGGCAAAAAGAACACCTCTTACACAATATTCTATACAGCTCTTGAGCTCGTAAAAGCTAAACTTCCCAACGTCGAGCAGACTCCCCTCGAAATCTGGAAGAAAGCCCTCGAAAACGTTACTCCCCAAGTGGAGGTTAAGTCACGCCGTGTAGGTGGTGCTACTTTCCAGGTGCCTACTGAAATCCGCCCTGACCGCAAAGAATCGATCTCAATGAAAAACCTTATCCTCTACGCCCGCCGTCGCGGTGGCAAAACCATGGCTGAGAAGCTCGCTGCCGAAATCGCCGACGCTTTCAATGACCAGGGCGGCGCATTCAAGCGCAAAGAAGATATGCACAAGATGGCCGAAGCTAACCGCGCATTCGCTCACTTCCGCTTCTAATTTCAAGGAACTTTTCATTTTCATAATTCGATTCATCAAGCAATGGCTAAATCCGACGAATTACTTAAATATACCCGCAATATCGGTATCATGGCTCACATCGATGCCGGTAAAACCACTACTTCCGAACGTATCCTCTTCTATACCGGTCTGACCCACAAAATCGGTGAAGTTCACGATGGCGCTGCCACCATGGACTGGATGGAGCAGGAGCAGGAACGTGGTATCACTATCACTTCTGCCGCTACAACCACTTTCTGGAACTACGCCGGCGAGAAGTACAAAATCAACCTCATCGACACCCCGGGACACGTAGACTTCACCGTAGAAGTTGAACGTTCACTCCGCGTCCTCGACGGCGCTGTAGCTACTTTCTGCGCCGTAGGTGGTGTTGAACCCCAGTCAGAAACCGTATGGCGTCAGGCCGACAAATACAACGTACCCCGCCTCGGATACGTCAACAAAATGGACCGCTCAGGCGCAAACTTCTTCGAAGTAGTACGCCAGATCAAAGATGTACTCGGCGCAAACCCTTGCCCCATCCAGATCCCCATCGGTGCTGAAGAAACATTCAAAGGCGTAGTTGACCTCATCCTCATGAAAGCCATATTCTGGCACGATGAGACCATGGGCGCTGACTATGTACTCGAAGACATCCCCGCAAGCCTCCAGGCCGAAGCAGAAGAATGGCGCGACAAAATGCTCGAAAAAATCGCCGAATTCGACGACGTCCTCATGGAAAAATACTTCGACGATCCCTCCACTATCACTGAAGAGGAAATACGCCGCGCCCTCCGCAAAGCTACCCTCGCTATGGAAATCGTCCCCATGGTATGCGGCTCTTCATTCAAGAACAAAGGCGTTCAGCCCCTGCTCGACGCCGTATGCGCTTACCTCCCCAGCCCTACTGACGCCGGTGCCGTAGAAGGCCACGCCGTAGGCAACCCCGACGAAATCGAAACCCGCGAGCCTTCAAGCGACGCTCCCATGTGTGCCCTCGCATTCAAGATCGCTACTGACCCCTATGTAGGCCGTCTCTGCTTCTTCCGCGTTTACTCAGGCGACATGGTTGCCGGTAGCTACGTGCTCAACTCCCGCTCAGGCAAGAAAGAACGCGTATCACGCCTCTTCCAGATGCACTCCAACAAGCAGAACGCCAAGGAAGTCATCGGCTGCGGCGATATAGGTGCCGGTGTAGGCTTCAAAGACATCCGCACCGGTGATACCCTCTGCGCTGAAGACGCCCCCATCGTACTCGAAGCTATGGAATTCCCCGATCCCGTGATCGGTATCGCCGTTGAGCCCAAGACCCAGAAAGACCTTGACAAGCTCGGCGTCGGCCTCCAGAAACTCGCCGAAGAAGACCCCACATTCCGCGTCGAAACCAACGAAGAGACCGGACAGACCGTCATCTCAGGTATGGGTGAGCTTCACCTCGATATCATCATCGACCGTCTCCGCCGCGAATTCAAAGTAGAATGTAACCAGGGCCGTCCCCAGGTAACTTACAAAGAAGCCATCACCAAGCCCGTCGAGCTCCGCGAAGTATTCAAGAAGCAGACCGGTGGTCGCGGTAAATTCGCCGACATCATTGTCCGCGTTGAGCCTCAGGACGAAGGCTTCGAAGGCAACCTCCAGTTTGTCGATGAAGTCAAAGGTGGTAACATCCCCAAAGAATTCATCCCCTCTATCCAGAAAGGCTTCGTGACCGCAATGAAAAACGGCGTCCTCGCAGGCTTCCCCGTAGAGCACCTCAAAGTCACCGTAATCGACGGTTCATTCCACCCCGTTGACTCTGACCAGCTCTCATTCGAGCTCTGCGCCATCCAGGCATTCAAGAAAGCCTCCGAAAAAGCAAGCCCCGTACTCCTTGAGCCCATCATGAAGATCGAAGTCGTTACCCCCGAAGAATCCATGGGTGACGTAATCGGCGACCTTAACAAACGCCGCGGTCAGGTAGAAGGCATGGAAACAAGCCGCTCAGGTGCACGCGTAGTGAAGGCTAAAGCACCTCTTGCCGAAATGTTCGGCTACGTCACAGCCCTCCGTACCATCACCTCAGGCCGCGCCACCTCTACAATGTCATTCAGCCACTACGCTGAAGTTTCCTCATCAATCGCACGCAACGTCCTCACCGAATGCCAGGGCCGCGTCGACCTCATCAAATAACTCCAAGCCAACTTTCATTCAACTTAAATATGGACCAGAAAATCAGAATCAAACTCAAGTCCTACGACTACAACCTCGTTGACAAGTCGGCCGAGAAGATTGTGAAGACCGTCAAGGCTACCGGTGCCGTTATCTCGGGTCCCATACCCCTGCCCACCCACCGCCGCATCTTCACCGTCAACCGCTCAACTTTCGTCAACAAAAAGTCACGCGAGCAGTTCCAGCTCTCAAGCTACAAACGCCTCATCGACATCCACAACTCTACCTCTAAGACTGTAGATGCCCTCATGAAGCTCGAACTCCCCAGCGGCGTAGAAGTAGAAATCAAAGTGTAATCCCATCAACACTACACTTAACCCCTTACAAAAAATCAATTTCAACCAACATTCTTAAAATTACAGAGAAATGCCAGGATTATTAGGAAAAAAAATCGGAATGACATCCGTTTTCAGTGCCGACGGCAAAAACGTGCCGTGCACTGTTATCGAAGTAGGTCCCTGCGTTGTTACTCAGATTAAGACGGCTGAAACCGACGGCTACGAAGCTATCCAGCTTGGTTTTCAGGAAAAGAAAGACAAGCACACTACAGCTCCCATGGCCGGTCACTTCAAAAAAGCCGGAGTAAACCCGCAGCGTCACTTGGCCGAGTTCAAAGGATTTGAAGAAGAATACAAGCTCGGCGACACTCTTACCGTCGAACTCTTCTCCGAAAACGACTTCGTCGACATTCAAGGTACTTCAAAAGGTAAAGGATACCAAGGCGTCGTTAAACGCCACGGCTTCGGCGGCGTTGGCCAGTCAACCCACGGCCAGCACAACCGTCTCCGCGCCCCCGGTTCGGTAGGCGCCTGCTCTTATCCCGCCAAAGTATTCAAAGGTATGCGCATGGCTGGCCAGATGGGCAACCAGAACGTCACCATCCAAAACCTTCAGGTGGTTAAAATCCTCCCCGAACACAATCTTATGTTGATCAAGGGTTCAGTACCCGGAAGTAAAGGTTCAATCTTAATAATTGAGAAATAATGGAACTCGCTATTTATAATATCAAAGGAGAAGACACAGGTCGCAAAGCCACTCTCAGCGACAACGTATTCGCAGCCGAAGCCTCCGAGCATGCCGTTTATCTCGATGTAAAGCAATACCTCGCTAACCAGCGTCAGGGTACCCACAAGGCCAAAGAACGCAGCGAAGTATCCGGCTCTACCCGCAAGCTCCACAAGCAGAAAGGCGGCGGCGGCGCTCGTATCGGCGATATCAACTCTCCACTCCTCGTCGGTGGTGGACGTGTATTCGGTCCGCGCCCCCGCGACTACCGCTTCAAGTTGAACAAGAAAGTTAAAAACCTCGCACGCCGCAGCGCTCTCACCTACAAAGTTCAGGACTCTCAGCTCTTCATCGTCGAAGACTTCACTTTTGATGCCCCGAAAACTAAAGATTTCATAAATTTTGCTAAAAATCTTAAAGTTGACGGCAAGAAAGTACTCCTCGTTTTACCCTCTCAGGATAAAAACGTAACTTTGTCGGCCCGTAATGTGCCCGATGCCGATACCATTCAGGCATCTGACATCAACACCTACGCCCTGATGAACTCTAATGCCGTTATCCTCACCGAAAGCGCACTCCAGCTCATCAATAACCTTTAATAACCCATCGAGAGATAAACAAGAATCACTAAACAATGGAAATCTCAATCAAACCCATCGTTACCGAGAAAGCTAACAAAATCTCGGAAAAGCTCAACCGCTACACATTCCGCGTTTCTCCCGAGGCTAACAAATACCAGATCAAAGCCCTCATCGAAGAGCTATATGGTGTAAAGGTTGTTCGCGTAAACACTCTCATCGTTCGTGCTAAAAACAAATCACGCTGGACCAAAAGCGGACTCCTCCGCGGTAAAACAGCAGCTTGGAAAAAAGCACTCGTAACCGTAGCCGAAGGTCAAACCATCGACTTCTATAGCAATATCTAAATACAATGGCAGTAAGAAAATTCAAGCCCACCACCCCCGGGCAGCGACACAAAATTATCGGTGTATTCAAAGGTACGATCACTGCTACTACACCGGAAAAATCTCTTACAGTCGGCAAGCGCGCCTCCGGTGGCCGTAACAACGAAGGCCACCTCACCAACCGTTACCTTGGCGGAGGTCACAAACGCAAATACCGTATCATTGACTTTAAGAGAAACAAAGACGGTGTCCCCGCAGTAGTTAAATCCATCGAGTACGATCCTAACCGCTCAGCTCGTATCGCACTCCTCTACTATGTAGACGGAGCCAAAACCTACATCATCGCCCCCAACGGCCTCGAAGTAGGTACCACACTCCTCTCAGGCCCCGATGCAGCCCCCGAAGTAGGAAACGCACTCCCCCTGGCCAACATCCCCGTCGGTACACTCATTCACAACATTGAGCTCCGCCCTGGTCAAGGCGCCTTCATGGCACGCTCAGCAGGTACCTTCGCTCAGCTCGTATCCCGCGAAGGTGACTACGTGATCATCAAATTACCTTCAGGTGAAACCCGCAAAGTCCTCGCAGCTTGCAAAGCTACTGTAGGCGTTGTAGGTAACTCCGAACACTCCCTCGAACGCTCCGGTAAAGCCGGCCGCTCTCGCTGGCTCGGCCGTCGCCCCCGCAACCGTGGCGTCGTTATGAACCCCGTCGATCACCCAATGGGTGGTGGTGAAGGCCGCGCATCTGGTGGTCATCCCCGTTCTCGCAAGGGTATCTACGCTAAGGGTCTTAAGACTCGTGCTCCTAAGAAACAGTCTTCGAAGCTCATCATCGAAAGAAGGAAAAAGTAATCTGAATTAATTTGAAACACCTATGAGTCGTTCATTAAAAAAAGGCCCCTTCATCAGTGTCAAACTCGAAAAAAAGGTCGCAGCTATGGATGCATCAGGCAAGAAAAATGTCATAAAGACATGGTCTCGCGCCTCTATGATCGCTCCTGAATTCGTCGGCCACACTTTCGCAGTACACAATGGCAATAAATTCATCCCTGTCTACGTGACAGAGAACATGGTAGGTCACAAACTCGGCGAATTCGCCCCCACCCGTACCTTCCGTGGACACTCAGGCAACAAGAAAAAATAATCACCTCACTGCCTGAATTAATTTCTCAACCAAGAAAAATCCAAATCTAAAATGGGTGTAAGAAAAAGAAACACAGCCGACAATAGAAAAGCCGAACAAAAGCAGATCGCTTTCGCAAAGCTCCTTAACGTCCCCACATCTCCCCGCAAAATGCGCCTGGTCGCTGACCTCGTCCGCGGTGTGGAAGTTAACAAAGCTCTCGGCATTCTCAAATTCTCAAATAAAGAAGCAGCTGCACGCCTCGAAAAGCTCCTCCGCTCAGCTATCGCCAACTGGGAAGCTAAAAACGACCGTAAAGCTGACGCTGGCGAACTTTACGTATCCACAATCTACGTAAACCCCGCCCCCATGCTCAAACGTCTCCGCCCCGCCCCTCAAGGCCGCGGATACCGCATCCGTAAACGTGCCAACCACGTCACTATGATTGTTGACACTATTGATAACAACGCTAAAAACGCTTAAAAATGGGACAGAAAGTTAATCCTATCAGCAATCGATTAGGTGTAATCCGCGGTTGGGACTCCAACTGGTACGGCGGCAAAAAATACGGCGACACTCTCCTCGAAGACTCAAAGCTCCGTAAATACCTCAACGTCCGTCTCGCCAAATCAAGCGTTTCCCGCATCGTCATCGAACGCACTATGAAGCTCATCACCATCACAGTTTGCACCTCACGCCCCGGCCTCATCATCGGCAAAGGCGGCTCCGAAGTCGACAAACTCAAAGAAGAGCTCAAGAAAATCACCGACAAAGACATCCAGATCAACATCTACGAAGTAAAACGCCCCGAACTCGACGCCCAGATCGTTGCCTCAACTATCGCACGCCAGATCGAAGGCAAAATCGCTTACCGTCGCGCAGTCAAAATGGCAATCGCTGCCACAATGCGCTCTGGTGCCGAAGGTATCAAAGTACAAGTATCCGGCCGCCTCAACGGCGCCGAAATGGCCCGCTCTGAAATGTTCAAAGAAGGCCGTACTCCCCTTCACACCCTCCGTGCCGACATCGACTACGCACTCGTGGAAGCACACACCAAAGTAGGTGTTATCGGCGTAAAAGTTTGGATCTGCCGCGGCGAAGTATATGGCAAGCGTGACCTCACCCCCCAATACACCGCCCCCCAGAAAGAAAACCGTCAGCCCGCCGGTGAACGTCGCGAACGCCGCGGTGGTTTCCGCAAACCTAAAAACAACCGTTAAACCATTCAACTGATTCAAAATCATGTTACAACCCAAGAAAACCAAATTCCGCCGCGCTCAAAAAGGCCGCATGAAAGGCAATGCGCAGCGTGGCAACCAGTTGGCATTCGGTTCGTTTGGCATTAAAACCCTCGAGTCAAAGTGGATCACCGGTCGTCAGATTGAAGCTGCCCGTGTCGCTGTGACTCGTCACATGCAACGTCAAGGTCAAATCTGGATCCGCATATTCCCCGATAAACCCATCACCAAGAAGCCTGCCGAAGTCCGCATGGGTAAAGGTAAAGGTAACC
>JAMPAP010000001.1:582660-590481 GCA_023667185.1 Lachnoclostridium sp. | reverse complement strand
AAACCCATCACCAAGAAGCCTGCCGAAGTCCGCATGGGTAAAGGTAAAGGTAACCCCGAAGGATACGTAGCCCCCGTTACCCCCGGCCGCATCCTAATCGAAGTCGAAGGCGTACCCTACGACATCGCCAAAGAAGCTCTCCGCCTCGCTGCCCAGAAGCTCCCCGTTACCACAAAATTCATTGTGCGTCGTGACTACGACCCCACTCAAAACGTGTAAGCCATTATGAAGAAAGAAGAAATCAAAGAAATGTCTACCGCTGACCTCGCTCAGCGCCTCGTTGAGATGGAAAAAGACTACGCACAACTCAAAATTAACCATGCCATCTCACCCGTCGACAACCCTGCCAAAATCACAGCCGATCGCAAAATGATCGCACGTGTCAAGACAGAACTACGTCAACGCGAACTTAACAACAAATAACCCCACCCCGCAAAGACATGGAAAAAAGAAACCTTAGAAAAGAACGCATCGGCGTCGTCTCGTCTAACAAGGGTGACAAATCAATCACCGTTACCGTGAAATGGAAAGAAAAACACCCCATTTACGGCAAATTCGTCAACAAAACCAAAAAATATCACGCTCACGACGAAAACAACGAATGCTCCGTCGGTGACACCGTTCGCCTTATGGAAACTCGTCCCCTCAGCAAAACTAAACGCTGGAGACTCGTCGAAATCATCGAAAAAGTAAAATAAACCATGATACAGACTGAATCACGCCTCACAGTTGCCGACAACTCCGGTGCAAAAGAAGCCCTCTGCATCCACGTCCTCGGAGGAACAGGCCGTAGATACGCTTCCGTAGGTGACATCATCGTCGTCTCCGTCAAGAGCGTTATACCTTCATCTGACGTTAAAAAAGGCACAGTATCTAAAGCCGTCGTCGTTCGCACCAAAAAAGAAATCCGTCGCCCCGACGGCTCTTACATCCGTTTCGACGACAACGCATGCGTACTCCTCAACAACGCCGGCGAACTCCGTGGTACCCGTATCTTCGGCCCCGTCGCTCGCGAACTCCGCGCTGCCAACCAGATGAAAATCGTTTCACTCGCACCCGAAGTCCTCTAACCATCCCACACCACCAACTTTTAAAACCATCAAGTAATGACTAAATTACACATCAAAAAAGGCGACATCGTCCGCGTCCTCGCTGGCGAAGACCGCGGTAAAGAAGGTCGTGTGCTCAAAGTGCTGGTATCAAAGCAGCGCGCTATCGTCGAAGGTATCAACTTCGTCACCAAAGCTACCAAGCCCAATGCACAGCACCCCCAGGGTGGCCTCATCAAAATGGAAGCACCGATCCATATCTCAAACATCGCACTTCTCGACCCCAAATCCGGAAAACCTACCCGCATAGGTACCCGCAAAAACGAAGAAGGCAAAACCATCCGCTACGCTAAAAAATCAGGAGAGGAGATCAAGTAATGAGCCAGACAACCGTTAAAACAGACTACAAGGAACGAATCGTTCCCGCACTTACCGAGCAATTCCACTACACAACTCCAATGCAAGTCCCCAAGCTCAAAAAAATTGTCATCAATCAGGGACTCGGAGCTGCAACCCAGGACAAAAAGCTCATCGAGACTGCTATCAACGAACTTACTGCCATTACCGGTCAGAAAGCCGTAGCCACTCTCTCTCGCAAAGACATCTCTAACTTCAAGCTCCGCAAAAAAATGCCCGTCGGAGTTATGGTTACTCTTCGTCGCGAGAAAATGTACGAATTCCTCGAACGCCTCATCCGAGTCGCCCTTCCACGTATCCGCGACTTCAAAGGCATCGAAGGAAAGCTCGACGGACGCGGTAACTACACCCTCGGTATCACTGAGCAGATCATATTCCCCGAAATAAACATCGACTCGATCTCCAAGCTCATGGGTATGAACATCACATTCGTGACTTCTGCCAACACCGACGAAGAAGGTTACGCACTCCTCAAACTCTTCGGTCTCCCATTCAAAAACGCTAAAAACTAATCCCCAGGTATGGCAAAAGAATCAATGAAAGCACGCGAGGTAAAACGAGCTAAACTCGTTGCCCGCTACGCCAAAAAGAAAGCCGAACTCAAAGCCGCCGGCGACTGGGAAGCACTCCAGCTCATCCCCAAAAACGCCTCCACCGTACGCCTCCACAACCGCTGCTCCATCACCGGTCGTCCCAAAGGCTACATGCGCCAGTTCGGAATCTCACGCATCCAATTCCGCGAAATGGCCTCTGCCGGCCTCATCCCCGGAATCAAAAAAGCATCCTGGTAAAATCATCCACCCTACAATAACCCGGCCCAAGGCAACGTTAGCCTAATGCGGAAAGCCGCCGCACACGTTACCACACCTTCCCATCCCCGTGCGGCAGCCCGCAACCGGATTATTCCCCCCGGATGATCTACCCTTGACCACCGCCGCGAACCGTCCCCCCTTCCACCCCCGCCACCTCTCATCACCTCAACCACCTCAAATTAAATATTGTTAGGATAACCTAATCAATTTAACTAAACAAAAAAATGACAGATCCTATTGCAGACTATCTCACAAGATTGAGAAACGCAATCAAAGCCAACCACCGTGTTGTCGAGATTCCGGCCTCAAACTTGAAAAAAGAGATCACGAAGATCCTCTTCGAACAAGGCTACATCCTCAACTACAAATTCATTGAGGGTGAAAACCCCGCGGGCACAATCAAAATCGCCCTCAAGTACGACCCCATCGACAAAGTCAACGCCATCAAAGACCTCAAACGCGTATCTCGCCCCGGTCTCCGTCGTTACACAGGCTACAAAGACATGCCACGCGTCCTCAACGGCCTCGGCATCGCCATCCTCTCGACATCTCACGGCGTCATGACAAACAAACAAGCCAGCCAGCTCAAAGTAGGCGGCGAAGTCCTATGTTACGTTTACTAATAATTAAGGAGGAAACTAATCATGTCAAGAATTGGTAAAGCACCCATTGAACTCCCCGCTAAAGTCGAAGTAACCGTAAGCCCCGACAACACCGTTACTGTTAAAGGCCCCAAAGGTACCCTTACCCAAAAAGTCAACCCCGACCTCACCGTTAAAGTAGAAGACGGACACCTCATCATCACACGTCCCTCTGACGACCGCGAACACCGCGCTCAGCACGGCCTCTATCGCGCTCTCCTTCACAACATGGTCGTTGGCGTATCCACTGGCTACCACAAAGAAATGGAACTCATCGGCGTAGGTTACCGCGCCACTGCCACCGGACAAGTCCTCGAACTCGCCCTCGGTTACTCTCACGCCATCTATATAAAGCTCCCCCCCGAAATCAAAGTCGAAGCCAAAACCGAGCGTAACAAAGCTCCCCTCATCATCCTCGAAAGCTACGATAAACAACTCCTCGGCCAGGTATGCGCTAAAATCCGCTCACTCCGCAAGCCCGAACCCTACAAAGGAAAAGGTATCAAATTCGTGGGCGAAGTTATCCGTCGTAAATCAGGCAAATCGGCAAGTGCTAAATAATTAAACTGAGCTAATATGATAACCAAGATACAAAGAAGAAACAAAATCAAAGCCCGCATCCGCGGTAAAATCTCAGGTACAGCCGCACGACCCCGCATGACCGTATTCCGCTCCAACAAGCAGATCTACGTTCAGGTTATCGACGACCTCGCCGGAGTAACTGTTTGCGCCACTTCATCTAAAGGAATCGAAGAAGGCACCAAATCCGAAATCGCAGCTAAAGTTGGCGAAGAAATCGCCCGCAAAGCCCTCGCAGCAGGTATAACCGAAGTAGTATTCGACCGAAACGGATACCTCTTCCATGGTAGAATCAAATCACTGGCCGACGCTGCCCGCAACGCAGGCCTCAAATTCTAAAATCCACTATGGCTACTAAATACAATAAAGTTAAAACCACCAACGACCTCGACCTCAAAGATCGCCTCGTTGCTATCAACCGCGTAACCAAAGTAACTAAAGGAGGCCGCACTTTCACTTTCGCCGCTATCGTCGTCGTAGGTGACGAACACGGTGTCGTAGGATGGGGCCTCGGCAAAGCCAACGAAGTTCAGGCCGCTATCGCAAAAGGCGTCGAATCAGCCAAAAAGAACCTCATCAAAGTACCCGTCCACAAAGGCACAATCCCCCACGAACAAGCTGCCAAATTCGGCGGATCCCGCGTAGTCCTCATCCCCGCATCTGAAGGTACAGGAGTAAAAGCCGGTGGCGCTATGCGTGCCGTGCTCGAAAGCGTAGGTATCACTGACGTCCTCGCAAAAAGCAAAGGCTCTTCCAACCCCCACAACCTCGTTAAAGCCACCATCGCCGCCCTCGGCGAAATGCGCTCCCCCGCACAGGTAGCCCAGAACCGCGGCATCAGCGTCGACAAAGTCTTCAACGGTTAAATCATTCACCTGACTCAAAATGGCAAAAATTAAAATCACTCAGATAAAGAGCCGCATCAACGCACCCAAAGTGCAGAAACGCACCCTCGACGCGCTCGGCCTCAGAAAAATGCACCACTCCGTAATCCTTGAGGACAACCCCTCAATCCGCGGTATGGTACAGAACGTACATCACCTCGTAGAAGTGACTAACGCTTAACATTCACCCCACTACTTAAAAAACGACAAAACTATGGATTTAAGCAATATTCAACCCGCTCCCGGATCTGTAACTCGTAAAACCCGCATCGGACGTGGTCCCGGTTCTGGCAAGGGTGGCACATCTACCCGCGGTCACAAAGGAGCTAAATCTCGCTCCGGTTACAAACGCAAAATCGGCTTCGAAGGTGGTCAGATGCCTCTCCAGCGCCGACTCCCCAAATTCGGCTTCAAAAACATCAACCGCATCGAATACAAAGCCGTCAACCTCGCTGAAATCGAAAACCTCGCCGCTCAGGGCATAGAAAACATCGGCATCGCCGAACTCATCGCCGCAGGCCTCGTAGGTAAAAAACAACTCGTTAAAATCCTCGCCAACGGCTCCCTGACCCACAAAGTCAACGTTACAGCAAACGCCTTCTCTGCCGCAGCTGAAAACGCTATCACCGAAGCCGGAGGTACAGCTACTAAAATCTAATAACACCCTCCTCATCAATGAGCTTCATCAAAACAATCCGTAACATATGGACTATTGAGGAACTCCGACAGCGCATCCTCGTAACACTCCTGCTTGTACTCGTCTACAGGCTCGGGTGTTACGTCGTACTCCCAGGCATTCGCCCCGAAGACCTCGACGCACTATCGGCTTTCACCAATAAGAGCGGACTCATGCAACTCCTCGACATGTTCTCAGGAGGCGCATTCTCCCAGGCATCCATATTCGCCCTCGGTATCATGCCATACATCACTGCATCCATCGTGATACAGCTCCTCGGCATGGTGCTCCCCTCGTTCCAGAAAATGCAGCGCGAAGGCGAATCCGGACGCCAGAAACTCTCACAGTACACCCGTTACCTCACAGTCCTTATCCTCCTGCTCCAAGGCCCAGCCTACCTCATTAACCTCCAGGTTCAGGTCAGCGCAGCCACAGGAGGCGCCTCGATGGGATGGCTCACTATCGCATTCCTCACAATAATCCTCGCCGCAGGCTCAATGTTCATCATGTGGCTCGGCGAACGAATCACTGACCGCGGAATCGGTAACGGCATCTCATTCATAATCCTTGTAGGTATCATCGCACGCTTCCCCGGTGCACTCTTCTATGAATTCACATCACGCCTCCCCGGCTCCACCGGCTCACAAGGCGGTCTGGTAATGTTCATCGTTGAGCTCATCATCTTCTTCGCCGTAATCGTCGGAGCAGTACTCCTCGTACAAGGCACACGAAAAGTCCCCGTACAGTACGCCAAACGCATCGTCGGCAACAAGCAATACGGTGGTGCACGACAGTACATCCCCCTCAAAGTCAACGCAGCAGGTGTGATGCCCATCATCTTTGCCCAGGCAATCATGTTCATCCCCATCACACTCGCAGGATTCTCCGCCTCTGACTCAGCCGGATGGTTCACCTCAGCATTCTCTGACATCAACGGATTCTGGTACAACTTCGTCTACTTCATCCTCATCGTTGCCTTCACCTACTTCTACACCGCCATCACAGTGCGACCCGCACAGATGGCCGAAGACATGAAACGCAACAACGGATTCATCCCCGGAGTTAAACCCGGCAAAAAGACAGTCGACTACCTTGACTCCATCATGTCAAGAATCACACTCCCCGGATCACTATTCCTCGGAATCGTAGCCATCCTCCCCGCCTTCGCCCGCTTCTTCGGTATCAGCCAAAACTTCGCCCAATTCTTCGGAGGAACATCACTCCTCATCCTCGTCGGCGTAGTCCTCGATACCCTCCAGCAAGTCGAGTCCCACCTCATGATGCACCACTACGACGGCCTCATGAAAGAAGGCAAGATCAAAGGACGTACCACCGGCTCTGCCTACTGATTTCCCCGCAACCTTAGTGACGATTAACGCATAAATAGCCACATCAACCGTTAAATGATATATCTTAAGACAGCGGAAGAACTCGAGAAAATGCAGAACGCTGCAACACTCCTAAGTCACACACTTGGCGAATTAGCCAAGTATGTGACACCCGGAGTCACAACCCGCCAGCTCGACAACATCGCACGCCAATACATGCTCGACCACAACGGCCGACCCGCATGCCTCGGCTACGGCGGATTCCCCGCAACACTCTGCATCGAAATCAACGAAACCGTAGTCCACGGATTCCCCTCCGGAATACAACTCCGCGAAGGCGACATCATAGGTATCGACACCGTCGTAGAGCTCGACGGATACTGCGCCGACATGTGCTACACATTCCCCGTCGGCGAAATATCACCCGAAAAGCTCGCACTCTGCCGCACCACCAAAGAAGCCCTCTACGTCGGAATTGAAGCAGCTCAGGAAGGACGACGCGTAGGAGACATCTCAAACGCCATCCAATCCTACTGCGAACAACGACACTACACCGTAGTCCGCGAAATGTGCGGCCACGGAATCGGACGCAAAATGCACGAAGACCCCGAAGTACCCAACTACGGACGTCGCGGTACAGGTCCCATCCTACGCCGCGGAATGGTAATCTGCATCGAGCCAATGATCAACCTCGGATCTCGTAACATCGTCATCGAACCCGACGGCTGGACCACCCACACCCGCGACCGCAAACCATCAGCCCACTACGAGCACACCGTTGCTATTACACCCGAAGGCCCCAGAATCCTCACATCCTTCGACCCTATCCAACAAGTCCTCGGACCAAGATTTATCTGATAACATCCACATCACCCTATATGGCAAAACAAGCAGCAATCGAACTCGACGGCACTATCGTCGAAGCACTATCAAACGCAATGTTCCGCGTCGAACTCGAAAACGGACACGAAATCACTGCCCACATCTCCGGCAAAATGCGAATGCACTACATCAAAATCCTACCCGGCGACAAAGTCAAAGTCGAAATGTCACCCTACGACCTCTCAAAAGGACGAATTGCATTCCGCTACAAATAACCACATCGTTTTATATCCAACCATTTAATTAATAAATCGACATGAAAGTTAGAGCTTCAATCAAAAAGCGCACCCCCGACAGCAAAATCGTCCGCCGAAAAGGACGCCTTTACGTCATCAACAAGAAAAACCCCAAAATGAAAATGCGCCAAGGTTAATTTTATGGTTAAAATATCCCAATGATTCTTAATTTATGTAATAATCGGGATACACACCATAACTTACCTCGCAAATAATCATTAACTTTGCACTCCAAAAGTAATCATATCACAACAGTCTAAAATATATGGCAGTAAGAATCGTGGGAGTTGACCTCCCCCAAAACAAAAGAGGTGAAA
>JAMPAP010000001.1:575337-582560 GCA_023667185.1 Lachnoclostridium sp. | reverse complement strand
TATATGGCAGTAAGAATCGTGGGAGTTGACCTCCCCCAAAACAAAAGAGGTGAAATAGCCCTGACCTATATTTTCGGCATCGGACGCTCAGCCGCTACTTCTATCCTTAACAAAGCTGGCGTCGACGTCAATATCAAGGTCAAAGACTGGACCGACGACCAAGCAGCTCGCGTGCGCGAAGTCATCGGCTCCGACTACAAAGTAGAAGGCGATCTCCGAAGCGAAATCCAGCTCAACATCAAGCGCCTAATGGATATCGGATGCTATCGCGGTATCCGTCACCGTAACGGCCTACCCGTTCGCGGTCAGTCTACAAAAAACAACGCTCGCACCCGCAAAGGTCGCAAGAAAACAGTCGCTAACAAAAAGAAAGCCACTAAATAATAATTACCACCTATGGCAAAAAAAACAGTCGCTACTAAGAAGAGAAACGTCAAAGTTGATGCCGCCGGCCAGCTTCACGTACACTCCTCATTCAACAATATCATTGTCTGCTTAGCCAACTCTGAAGGTCAGGTCATCTCCTGGTCATCAGCAGGCAAAATGGGCTTCCGCGGCTCAAAGAAAAACACCCCCTACGCCGCTCAGATGGCCGCTCAGGACTGCGCTAAAGTAGCCTACGACCTCGGCCTCCGCAAAGTAAAAGCCTACGTCAAAGGCCCCGGAAACGGCCGCGAATCAGCCATCCGTACCATCCACGGAGCAGGAATCGAAGTAACCGAAATCATCGACGTTACTCCGCTGCCCTTCAACGGATGCCGCCCCCCCAAGCGCCGCCGCGTCTGATCCCATCGGACACCACTCACTTGGCAATCCCATAATCAATACAATTAATTAACCATCAATCATTCCGGGCGTCGACAGGCAACAAAAGCTCTCTATCACCATCATGTCGATCATTACAGAGCTACACTGACACCCCTAAAGGCTACCATCATTCATCCGCCGGGATTGGTCACAACTCAATTCACCTCTCTGTGACCGCGGATGTAAACCCCGGCTCGCGATGATAAAACAACCTCACAGGAAGCCACCTGCCGACACCACCAATAATTTTTAACAATTAACTAAAATGGCAAGATACACAGGTCCCAGAACCAAAATCGCCCGCAAATTCGGCGAACCTATCTTCGGTGATGATAAAGTCCTCGCCAAGAAAAACTATCCCCCGGGACAACACGGTCAGAACAAACGCCGCAAAACATCAGAATACGGCGTACAGCTCCGCGAAAAACAAAAAGCTAAATACACCTACGGCGTACTCGAAAAACAATTCCACAACCTCTTCGACAAAGCATCACGCACCAAAGGCATTACAGGTGAAGTACTCCTCCAGCTCCTCGAAAGCCGCCTCGACAACGTAGTTTACCGCCTCGGTATCGCACCCACCCGTGCCGCTGCCCGACAGCTCGTACTCCACCGCCACATCGTTGTAAACGGTAAAGTCGTTAACGTAGCATCCTACCACGTCCTCCCCGGTGACGTAATCGGCGTACGCGAAAAATCAAAATCACTCGAAGTCATCGCCGACGCCCTCGCCGGATTCAACCACAGCAAATACCCCTGGCTCGAATGGGACGAAAACACCAAAGCCGGTAAACTCCTCCACGTCCCCGCTCGCGAAGACATCCCCGAAAACATCAAAGAGCAGCTTATCGTCGAGCTCTATTCTAAATAATAAAATTTAACACATAAGATCCATGGCTATATTAGCATTCCAAAAACCCGACAAAGTCCTGATGTTGGAAGCCGATAACCATTTCGGTAAATTTGAGTTCAAGCCATTGGAGCCCGGTTATGGTATAACCATTGGCAATGCCCTCCGCCGCATACTCCTTTCCTCCCTCGAAGGCTTCGCCATTTCTTCCATTCGCATTGACGGCGTACGTCACGAATTCGACACCATCCCGGGTGTTAAGGAAGACGTTACCAACATCATCCTTAACCTCAAAAAAGTCAACCTCAAGCAAATAGTTGACGACACCGAAAACGAAAAGGCTACCATCACCGTTTCGGGAACGGAAGAGTTCAAGGCCGGTGACATTGGCAAGGTCCTCTCAGGTTTCGAAGTCCTGAACCCTGACCTCGTCATCTGTCATTTGGATCCTGGTGCTTCATTTACCATCGACCTTACTATCAACAAAGGCCGCGGATGGGTACCCGCTGAAGAAAATCGTAACGCTAACGACCCCATCGACGTTATCGCTATCGACTCAATCTACACTCCCATCCAGAATGTTAAATACACCGTTGAAAACTTCCGCGTCGACCAGAAGACTGACTACGACAAACTAACTATCGAAATCACTACCGACGGCTCAATACTTCCTAAAGACGCACTCAAAGAAGCAGCTAAAATCCTCATCTACCACTTCATGCTTTTCTCCGACGAGAAAATTACCCTCGAAACGGACGAATCCAACGGCGAAGAAGAATTCGATGAAGAAGTGCTCCACATGCGACAGCTCCTCAAATCCAAGCTCGTCGACATGGACCTCTCTGTCCGCGCACTCAACTGCCTCAAAAGCGCCGAAGTCGAAACCCTCGGCGAGCTCGTACAGTTCAACAAAACTGACCTGCTCAAATTCCGTAACTTCGGTAAAAAGTCACTCACCGAACTCGACGACCTCCTTGAGAGCCTGAACCTCTCATTCGGTATGGATATTTCAAAATACAAATTAGATAAAGATTAATTACAACGATGAGACACAATAAAAAATTCAACCACCTCAGCCGCAAAAAGGCTCATCGCGACGCGCTCCTGGCCAACATGACCATCGCACTCATCATGCGCAAGCGCATCTTCACTACTCTGGCTAAGGCTAAAGCGCTCCGCATTTACGCTGAGCCCCTGATCAACAGAGCTAAAGACGACTCAATGGCCAACCGCCGTCTCGTCTTCTCATACCTGCAAAACAAAGAGGCCGTCAACGAACTCTTCCGCGAAATCTCACAGAAAATCGCTGAACGTAACGGTGGATACACCCGCATCCTTAAGACAGGCAACCGCCTCGGCGACAACGCCAAAATGTGCTTCATCGAGCTCGTTGACTACAACGAAAACATGCTCGCTGAAAAAGCACCCAAAAAGGCCAAAACCACTCGCCGCTCTCGCTCAAAGAAAGCAGCCGAAGCTCCCGCGGCTGAAGCTCCCGCTACTGAGGCTCCCGCTACTGAGGCTCCCGCTACTGAAGCTCCCGCAGCTGAATAATCCCGCACATCAACCCACTTATAAAAAGAGGTCATGCCACCGTGCACGACCTCTTTTTTACACTCATTTAGCATCAGCGGGCAACAATCCCGCCCAACCCCTTTCATAACTTTGCTGCATCAAAGGCAAATGTTATGAAAACTATCCGAACCACCGACACTCTCTTCGCTACCATCATCCACCGCGGCGTGACCATCATCTCAGCCCGCATCAGTGGCGTAGCATCCATATCCGATATCATCAAAACCCTCCGTCAGTCCATCGGACAGATAGCCGGCCTCGTGACACTACGCCTCCGCAACGCCACCGAAGGCTGGACCGCCGACAAGCCTCTAATCCTCGCTTAGCCCCAACTAACAACTAAAAACTAACAACTAAAAACTAAAAACTAAAAACTAAAAACTAACTCAAGGATTATACAGATCCTTATTATAAAACGCCTCAATATCACGCGCATTCTCCAGAGCCCTCACTGCCGGCGAGGCAGGATTCAGCTCTGCGGCCGTAGCATAGTCAGTTGTAGCCTCAGCGCGACGCCCCAGTCGCCAGTACACCTTGCCGCGTTTAAGATACAATTCATCATCAGAGCCGTCAGCCTCGATAGCCTTACCAAGCAATTCAACAGCCTCCTCAAGCTGCCCGGCTGCAATTAATTCATCTATTTTTTGATTTTCTTTCATAATTGTATAACTTTGGGGAAACTATTCCGTTACAAAGATATAACAATTTTTCCCCACTATGCGATTTAGATTTCTGATAATATTTCTCCTCGCCGTAATTTCGGCCTACGCTGCCGATCCTATGGCCACCAACTATACCCCGGCTCAGTGTGAAGGCTCGGCGATGCCTTATCCCGCCACCATCCGCCGCGTCCCGGCTCCAGATTCCCTCGAAGTAGTCATGATCAACCATGTAGGACGCCACGGCTCCCGCTTCCTTGCATCCTCCCGCCACACTACATCGCTGCTCCGTCTCCTTTCCCGGGCTGATTCCCTCGGCACCATCACTCCTGCCGGCCGCAAATTCCGTGACCTGTGCAACCTTATAGTGACCCGCACCGCAGGCCGCTGGGGCGCACTCGACTCCCTCGGCATGGCCGAGCAGCGCGCCATAGCCTCGCGCCTCTTCGCTACATTCCCCTCCCTCGTAAAGGGTAACACCATAAAAGCCATATCCTCCTACTCTCCACGCGCCATCATGTCGATGGACGAGTTTACCCATCAGCTCTCGCGCCTCGACAATCATATCGAGATCTACACCTCGTCCGGACGTCAAAACTCCCCGCTGCTCCGCCCCTACGATTCTGACGAGGCTTACAAAGAATACATCGCATCACCCGAGTGGCACAAAGTCTATGATGACTACATCGACGCCACCATCACCCCCGCGGTAGCCACCCGACTTCTCGGCTCTGATTTCCCCCTCGATCAGGCTGAAGCCCAGGACGTTGCCCGCTCAGTCTACAGCATCATAGCCGGATGCTCGGCAATGTCCATCCCCGTGAATACCACTGACTTCCTCACCCCGGCTGAATACAACGCCCTCTGGAGCGTCAACAACCTTCACCACTATCTCACCTATTCAGCCTCAACCCTCTCATCCACAGCCCCTGACATGGCCGCAGGCCTGCTCATTGACCTCATCAACACCACTGATGCCTTCATCGCCGGCGACGATAAGGCCACCCTCCAGCTCCGCTTCGGCCACGCCGAAACGCTGATGCCCCTGCTTGCACTCATGCACGTGGCCGGATGTTACTACATGACCAACTACTTCGACACCGTAGGCCAGCATTGGCGCGACTTCTACATCGTCCCTATGGCCGCAAACATCCAGCTCATCCTCTTCCGCGACAAGAAAGGCGAATACTTCGTGCGTCTCGACCTCAACGAAGTCCCTGTACCAATAATCCCCGGCCGTGGGACGCTCTACACGCCGTGGTCCACCGCCAGGGAATATTTCAACAAATGTCTGCCGCTGATTGACCAGCTCTTTTAGAGGTCACTACGTCACTCTATCCCGAAAGCCTTCTTGACATCCTCCTCGGCGTCAAGACGCTCCCAGCTGAAAAGCTCTACCTCAATCTCTTTCGGCCCTTCGTATTTCGACTCAAAGTGCTTGATCACGCGTATCGGCTCGCGCCCTACGTGCCCGTAGGCTGCCGTCTCAGCATATATCGGCTTACGCAGGTCAAAACGCTTCTCTATCTCGTAAGGGCGCATATTGAAGCATTTCATCCCCTTTACCACCTCAGCTATCTCAGCATCGCTCATGTCCACATGGGCTGTGCCACGCGTATCTATGCAAAGACTCACAGGGTCAGCACACCCGATAGCGTAAGCCACCTGCACAAGCACACGATCAGCCACCCCGGCATGCACTAAGTTCTTGGCGATATGGCGGGCCGCGTAAGCTGCCGAGCGGTCAACCTTGCTCGGATCCTTGCCCGAGAATGCGCCGCCACCATGTGCTCCATGGCCGCCGTAAGTATCAACGATAATCTTTCGGCCGGTCAAGCCGGTATCTCCATGCGGTCCACCGATCACAAACTTACCCGTCGGGTTAACCAGCAACTTATAGTCATCACCCCACAGAGCATTCACCTTCTCGGGCAACTGCCTGCGCAGACGAGGTATCAATATCTCGCGGATATCCTGCTCTATCACACGACGCATCAGCTCGTCAGCCTCCTCCTGGGTAGTGGTCTCGCCCGGCAGTATAAATTCATCATGCTGGGTGGATACCACGATCGTATCCACTCTCACCGGAGTGTCATTCTCGTCATACTCCACTGTCACCTGACTCTTCGAATCAGGGCGAAGATAAGTCATCTCCTTCCCCTCGTGGCGTATCGCCGCGAGCTCCTCCATGATACGATGAGCCAGATATATAGTCAGAGGCATATAACTATCAGTCTCATTGCAAGCATAGCCAAACATCATACCCTGGTCGCCGGCACCCTGCTCCTCGCGGTTGTCGCGGTCGACGCCACGGTTAATATCCACGCTCTGCTCGTGAAGAGCCGACAGCACACCGCAAGCCTCGCCATCAAACTTCAGGTCTGACCTGTTGTAGCCTATCTGCTTGATTACACGGCGCGTGACATCCATAAGATCAATGTATGCACGCGAGCGGACCTCGCCCGCGATCACCACCTGCCCCGTGGTCACAAGCGTCTCGCAAGCAACCTTTGACTCCGGGTCATGCGCTAAAAATTCATCCAATATTGCATCAGAAATCTGGTCAGCCACCTTATCGGGATGACCCTCTGACACGCTTTCCGAACTAAAAAAATAACTCTTCATAATTATCTTTAATATTTTATAATTCAAACTAAATGACGATCACGTTGTTAACTTAACATCGAAAGAGGCGCGGAGAGCCGGCCGTTAGTTTCCATAGGGTTAATGCCGGTATATAATAACAATCGGCTCTCCGAGCCTCATTTATAAGGTGATACGTTTATTCCCCACCCTCCGTAAACTCCGGGTGGGGTTTCTATGCCAAGGCATAGCGCTAAAGCGGTAACTTCGCTAAGGCGAAGCGCTAAAGCGATTTCACTGACCCCCGGCGCTCCGCGCCTCCTTCATTGTTGTCTTAACTGCATTGCATTTATGTGGGGTAGGAGGATACTCCGTCTGTTGAGCCTCGGAGAGGCGATGTTGTGGTATCGAAGATTGCATATATCTGCTCATGAGAAAGGTATAACAAAAAATGTCGAAAATAGGCACTCATCTATCTGCCTGTTTTCAACATTCAAACCTTATAAAACTTCAAAAACCTTCCGTGATTGTTTGCACTCGTCGTGACGTGGCACGACTACGGTGGTTGCGGTTTTAGCATTTTTTGAAGTGGTTGCAAGCAGCCAAATTTGTCCACTATTTTTGTGCTGCAAAATTACAACTTCACCTCCCCATTCTCCAAATCCTTAACACACTTTAACATCCCTCCGTAAGTTTGTAACTACTCAGGTATGAATAAACATTCAAGAAGACTAATGTAGTATAAAGCC
>JAMPAP010000001.1:559228-575237 GCA_023667185.1 Lachnoclostridium sp. | reverse complement strand
ACGCTGACGCGAGTGCCCGCGCACCCCTCCCCGGTAAACGGGTTGTAGAGCTCCTGGTCAAGCTCTCGGTTTCTTCTATTATTCTCTGCAATAATCTCCATAGCATTTTTTTAGCGGCAAAGATAAGGCCGCCTCGCGGCGGCCGGGGACCATCGTGGCAATCTCATGATGCATCATGCTGCAACAAGATACATCATGATGCAACATGATGTTATTTTAGTTATTTTAGCAGAATTTAATTTGCATTTGAGGGCAAATTTTTGTAACTTTGCATAATAATGCGTAAACAATTCGAACATTAATTCTTATACCATGCATATCAGCAATTCTAATTTATTTTTGGCTGCATTGGGCGCAATAGCTCTTACTGCGTGCAGCAACTCCGAGACCAAGATTGACCGCGAGGCTCTTGTTAACCGCAACAATCCCCACGTTACAGAGATTGACACCCTGTCGTCACTCACTGTAGGTAACGGTGAATTTGCTTTCACTGTGGATGTTACCGGTCTCCAGACTTTCCCTGAAATGTATAGAAATGGTGTGCCCTTAGGCACACAGGCACAATGGGGCTGGCACAGCTTCCCCAATACCGAACACTTCACCACTGAGGAGACCCTGAAGGACTACGACTTCGGCCGTGGCCGCCAGGAGCCATACGCAGTGCAGTTTAACGAGCCGGGACGCCAGCACGACGCTGCCAACTACTTCCGCGTGAACCCTCACCGTCTTCACCTTGGCGCTATAGGTTTCGCTGACCTTAAGCCTGAGGAGATCACTGACGTAGATCAGACTCTCGATATGTGGAACGGCGAGATCGTATCTCACTTCGCCGTTGACGGTACACCTGTAGAAGTAAAGACATACTGCCATCCTGACAAGGATATGGTGGCTGCTGACATCACCTCCACCAAGCGTCTCCCCGTAGTGTTCCGCATGCCCTACCCCACCGGTGGCCACGCTGACGATGCCTGCGACTGGACCAAGGACGATATGCACATCACCGAGATCGTGAACCAGGGCGACGGCTTCGCAACCCTGCGTCACACCCTCGACTCCACCACATATTATATTAATGTGGCATGGGAGAATGCCGGCAACCCGCAGATGACAGGCCGCAACGCCTTCACCCTTACTCCCGAGGCTGACAACTGGAACTTCACCGCGCAGTTCCTAAGCAACGCCCCCGAGGATGCCAACCCTTCAGCTCAGGCTACCGCCGAAGCCGCATCGGACTACTGGCAGAAATTCTGGAAAGAGGGCGGCGTGGTTGACTTCAGTCATGCCACCGACCCCCGCGCCAAGGAGCTCGAGCGCCGCGTAGTGCTCTCGCAGTATCTGCTTGCTACCCAGTGCGCCGGCTCAACTCCTCCCCAGGAAACCGGCTTGACTTACAACTCATGGTTTGGCAAATTCCACCTCGAAATGATCTGGTGGCACCAGGCTCAGTTTGCCCTCTATGGCCACGAAGACCTCCTTGCACGCACACTCCCATGGTATGATTCCGTAAAAGACGTAGCTAAGGAAATCGCTACCCGTCAGGGCTTTGACGGACTTCGCTGGATGAAGATGACTGATCCCTCCGGCACAGAAGCCCCCTCAAAAGTAGGCTCTTTCCTTATCTGGCAGCAGCCCCACCTGATCTACCTTGCCGAGCTTCTCTATCGTGCAAACCCCACTGACTCAGTTCTTAATCAGTATTACGACCTGGTGCAGCAGACCGCTGATTTCATGGCATCATTTGCTGAATATGACGGCCTCGGCAACCGCTACATCCTCCGCGGAGCTATTCCCGCCCAGGAGACCCTCCGCGCTGCCGAGACAGTGAATCCTCCCTTCGAGCTCTCTTACTGGCACTTCGCGCTCAACACCGCCCAGAAATGGCGCGAGCGCAAAGGCGAAGGCCGCAACCTCGACTGGGATGAAATCATCGACAAACTCTCACCTCTGGCCGAAAAAGATGGCCTCTACCTCGCTGCTGAAACAGCACCCGAGACCTACGAAGATGTACGCTTCACCTCTGACCACATGGCCGTACTCGCCGCCCTCGGCGTGCTCCCCAAGAGCCCCCTCGTGCGCACTGACCTGATGGACAATACCTTCGACTGGATCTACGACAACTGGAACTGGGGTCGCACCTGGGGTTGGGACTACCCGACAACAGCCATGAACGCCGTTCGCCTCGGTCACCCCGAAAAGGCTATCAACGCCCTGCTCATGGACAAGCGCACCAACACCTATCTGCCTAATGGTCACAACTATCAGGACAAGCGCCTGCGCTGCTACCTCCCCGGCAACGGTGGATTGCTCACCGCGGTGGCTCTGATGACCGCCGGTTGGGACGGCTGCGAGGAGAAAAATCCCGGCTTCCCCAAGGACGGCACCTGGGACGTAAGATGGGAAGGCATCAAGCCCCTCCCCTGATACCCGAGGCTGCAAACTATTACCTAACTGTCTACTGATTTTATGAAACGATACTTCTCTTTGATTCTCGGCGTAACACTACTCTCTGTAGCGGGTTACGCCGAGAGTCGTGTCGCCACTGAGCTGCATTACCGCCCTGACGGCGCATCGGCTGTGGCAGTCGACGGCACAACAAAATTTAACCGCGGCCTCTACGGAGCCCACTCCGGATTCCGTATCGACTGCAGCGATATGCCCGAGTTTGGCATCTATATGCCGCGCATGGGTGGCAACCTCCGCTTCACCCTCCCCGAGGGAGAATGTACAGCCCGCTACACCCCCGGCAAGATGGATTACCTGCAGGGGGGCGTCACCGTGGAAGCTCAGGTGCTCCGCAGCAGCGACGCTGCAATATGGAAGCTTACCAACCTGAACAAGAAGGAGGTAGAGATACCCGTGAGATTCGGTGGCGTAGCTGACAAGAAATTTTCACGCGAAGGTGACCTTGGTGTCGACCCCGCTGACTGCTTCGAGCTTAAGCCTGCCTATTGCACCGGAAACGTCTATACCGTGAAAGGGAGCGACGTCAAGGTAGAATATGGCTCCAAGGACCGCAAGCACGTCACCCTCGTGATTCCCGCAGCAAGCTACGAAATCACCGA
This sequence comes from Lachnoclostridium sp., assembly GCA_023667185.1. Classification (GTDB taxonomy): domain Bacteria; phylum Bacteroidota; class Bacteroidia; order Bacteroidales; family Muribaculaceae; genus Duncaniella. Next base: position 572,175 of record JAMPAP010000001.1, on the reverse strand, counting down.
TATGCCTTCCTACGAGGGAGTTATCAAACTCAAAGGTGGTCAGACCAAATATGTGGCCTACTTCCCCGCCGAGAGCACTCCCCAGCCCGAAAAAAAACTTGCCGCCCTCTTCAAGAAGGCCGAGCAGGAGCGCTCGCAGCTCGCCTCGTCGCTGACCATCACCACCCCCGATGAATGGATCAACCCCATCGGAGGCGCCCTCTCCGTGGCTGCCGACGGTATATGGGGCGGTCAGGCCTGGCTTCATGGCTCGATAGGCTGGCGCACACCCCACCTCGGATGGCGCGGTGCATACGTCGGCGATGCTCTCGGATGGAACGACCGCGCAAGCACCCACTTCGCCACCTACGCTGAAAATCAGATCACTGACATTCCCCAAATCTATCCTCACCCGGCCATGGACAGCACTCTTCACCTTGCCCGCGCCGAGAAAAAATGGGGCACTCCGATGTATAGCAACGGCTACATAAGCCGTCGCCCCGGCAAGAAGGACGAGATGTCACACTACGATATGAACATGGTATATATCGATGCCATGCTCCGCCACTTCCGCCACAATGGCGACACGGCCGAGATGCGCCGCCTATGGCCCGTGATCAAGCTCCACCTCGACTGGGAGAAACGCAACTATGATCCTGACGGTGACCACCTTTACGATGCCTACTGCTGTATATGGGCAAGCGATGCCCTGTATTACAACGCAGGAGCCGTCACCCACTCGTCGGCCTACAATATGTTTGCCAATAAGCTCGCCGCCCAGGTAGCTGAAATCGTAGGTGAAGATCCAGCGCCTTATCTTGCTGAGGCTGAAGCTATCGGCGAAGCGCTTGACAACACCCTGTGGATGAACGACAAAGGCCACTGGGCTGAATACCGCGACGCCATGGGCGCACAGCGCCTACACGACTCGGCAGCCCTCTGGACCATCTACCATGCCATCGACTCCGAAACCGCTGATAATCTGAAGAATTACGCAGCCACAGTGTATGTTGACCGCGAAATCCCCCATCTTCCGGTGAAAGTCAACGGTGCACCCGAGGGTCTGGCCGTGGTATCCACAACCGACTGGAAACCATACTCCTGGAGTATCAACAACGTAGCCATTGCCGAAGTGATGCACACCGCTCTCGCCTACTGGCAGGCCGGTCGCAACGAAGAAGCCTTCAACCTGATGAAAGGCGTGGTGATCGACAATATGTACTCCGGAACGTCACCTCTTAACTTCGGCCAGATCAGCCAGTATGATGCTGCCCGCGGCGAATGTTACCGCGACTTTGCCGACCCCATAGGAGTATGGAGCCGTGCCATCACCGAAGGTCTCTACGGCATCCGCCCTGACCTGCTTTCGAAAGACCGCAAAGTAGAGATCGTACCCGGCTTCCCCGCAGCTTGGGACAGCGCCTCGATAGCCCTTCCCCAGCTGCAGTATGACTTCCGCCGCGAAGGCAAAACTGACGTCTATACCATCCACAACAACTATCCGCAAGGCGTTGACATCAAGCTCGTTGTGAATGCTCAAAACCTCGGTGGCGTCACCGTCAACGGCAAGGATGCCGAGTGGACTCCGGTGGAGAACTCCGTAGAATACCCCCGCATCAGCATCAACGCAGGTGACGCTCGCGACATCGTGGTCAAGATACGCCACGACGGCATGATGGCCTCGATGCTCACCGGCAAAACCCGCAAAGAGGGTCCGGTGACCTTCTCGGAATATAAGTCAGGAAACCTTACCTGGTGGGTACCCACGATTGCAGCCAAGGAAGTCAAACTGATCGACAACGGATTTGACAACATCCTCGCCGACAGCCTCTCAACCGTCAATATAGCAGCCGTTTACAACGACTCTGTAAGCAATATATTCAAGCACGAATACCTCTCGCCACGCCCCGCCGTCACTACCCTCCAGCTCCCCTGGCAGGGAATAGGCGAATGGTGTCACCCGCTGATGACCGCCGAAATCGACGACTCCGGCCTCCGCACCATCTTAGCTCAGAACGGCGACACACTTGTCACCTCTACCGGTCTGATTTTCAGCCTCCCGGCCGAAGGTGACAACGTGGCATTCACCTCGCTCTGGGACAACTTCCCTGACAGCATCACGGTGGATATCGACGGCAAAGCATCCCACATCTATGCCCTGCTTGCCGGAACCACCAACCATATGCAGAGCCATCTGCCAAACGGCGACATAACAGTAACTTACGCTGACGGCACAACCGAAACCGTCTCACTCGTCAACCCCGACAACTGGGCGCCCATCGAGCAGGACTTCTTCTACGACGACAACGCATTCCGCGCTCCCGCCGAAAATGCCCTGCCCCCCTACCGCCTACACCTGATGTCCGGCACCATGAGCCGTGAGCTTGGCAAAGAGCTCGGCATCGATGCCGATGAAGTCTACGGCCGCTCGATACCCGGCGGCGCAGGTGTGGTGATCGATATCGCCACTGACCCTGCTAAAGAGTTGAAATCATTGACATTAACCACCCGCTCAAACGATGTAATCATCGGATTGATGGGCTTAACCATGCAGCGATGAAACTGAAACTATCACTATTTACAATAGCAGCTCTCGCGGCCACAGCAGCCGTGGCTGAAGTCACTGACTGGTACGAAGTTGTGACGGAAAACCGGCCCTTCGTGCGCTGGTGGTGGCTCGGCAGCGCTGTCGACGAGGAAGGCTTGAAATACAACCTCGACGAGTTTGCAGAGAAAGGCCTCGGCGGCGTCGAAATTACCCCCATCTATGGCGTTAAAGGCAACGAAGCCAACGATATACAATATCTATCGCCCCGCTGGATGGATATGCTCGAATACACCGTAGCTACCTCTGACAGCCTCGGGATGCAGGTGGACATGAACAACGGCACCGGATGGCCCTTCGGCGGACCGGAAGTGGGCATGGACAAGAGCGCCCGTAAGCTCGTCACTGCCAAGTGGAGCCTCAACAAAGGTGGCCGTATCACCGACAAGATAGTCCCTGCTGATGCCAAGCAACGCGCCGTAGCTTCGCTCCAGAAAGTGATCGCCATAAATGGCGACCGCCGCATCGACATCACCGACAAGGTCAGCCGTGACACCATCCTCAAATGGAAAGCCCCCTCTGACGGATGGGATGTATATGCCATCTTCTCCGGCCGCACCTTCCAGAAAGTGAAACGAGCTGCACCCGGCGGCGAAGGCTATGTGCTTAACCATTACGACAGTATCGCCGTAAAGGACTATCTGAAGAAGTTTGACCGCGCCTTCGAAGGTCACGCCTCGGCGATGCCCAACAGCTTCTTCAACGACTCCTACGAGGTGTATGGGTCAGACTGGACTGACAACCTCCTCGACGAATTTTATAAAGACCACGGCTACCGCCTTGAGCTTTATATCGACGAATTCACCGGCACTGACCACAACGACCATCGCGCCCGCGTGGTCAGAGACTACCGCTATACCCTTGCCCGTATGCTCCAGGAAAACTTCACGGAAGTGTGGACAGCCTGGGCTCACAGTAAAGGCGCAAGGATACGCAACCAGTCGCACGGCTCACCGGCCAACATTCTCGACATCTACGCAGCCGTAGACATTCCTGAATGTGAATCGTTCGGGCAATCGGATTTCGACATCCCCGGCCTTTCAAAGACCGGCCCCTCACGCCAGAGCGACGCTGACCCGGCAGTGCTCAAATTTGCCTCCTCAGCCGCCCATCTCGCCGGCCGACCTCTGACCTCCGCCGAGACCTTGACCTGGCTCACCGAGCACTTCAACACCACTCTGGCGCGCTGCAAACCCGAGCTCGACCAGATGCTCACATCAGGAGTAAACCACGTCTACTTCCATGGCGCACCTTACTCGCCCGCCCGTGCCGAGTTTCCCGGCTGGCTCTTCTATGCCTCGATCAATATGTCGCCCACCAACTCGATATGGGCTGATGCCGGAGAGCTCTTCAGCTACGTAAGCCGGGCTCAGGCGTTCCTGTCGGCCGGAAAGCCCGATAACGACTACCTGCTTTACTTCCCTATCGAGGACATCTGGTATCGTCAGGACGGCAATCCTTACCTGATGTTTGACATCCACAAGATGGATCGCCGTATGCCCGACGTGAAGAAAAACATCAACACCATCCTAAGCGAAGGCTACGACGTAGACTACGTTTCGGATGCACTGCTTGACTCGCTCGACAATCGCGACAACCGCCTCATCAGCCGTGGCGACAACAGCTATCGCGCAGTGATAGTGCCTGATGTGAAGTTCATGCAGCCCACCACGCTCCGTCGGCTCATCGACCTTGCCGAAGCAGGTGCTACGGTGATCTTCACCGGCAACCTCCCGCAGGATGTCCCCGGCCTTGCCGAGCTCGACAGCCGTCGCGCCGAGCTAAAGGCCCAGCTTGATCGCCTGCCCGCGTTCAAAGCTGACAATAAAACCATTAGCCTCGGCAAAGGCAAGATAATCTATGCCGCTGACATCCCCTCGACACTCGCCATAGCCGGCGATAAGCCCGAGTCCTTGCGCAAGGACTACGGCGTCAACATGATACGCCGCCGTAACGAAGCCGGAGGTCACAATTACTTCATCTCAATGCTCAAAAACGATACCATCAACGGTTATGTACCGCTGGCCACCACTGCTCAGTCAGCCATGATCTTTGACCCCGTGAGCGGGAAAAGCGGCAAAGCACTGACCCGCAAGAACGCTGATGGCGAGATTGAAGTGATGCTTCAGCTTACACCGGGCGAATCGCTAATGGTCAAGACTTTCGACACGGAAGTTGAAGTGCCGCTTTGGGCTTATCTCGCTCAGGCCGGAGAACCTATGGAGATAGACCGCGGCTGGAGATTACAGTTTGTGGAGAGCGAGCCCGCGATAGAAGGTGTCTTTGAAATTGACTCCATCATCGACTGGACACGTCTGCCCCACCCCGATGCCGCCCGCAACTTCGGTCGCGCAGCCTACGAGGTAACATTCAACCTCCCTGCCGACGTTCAGGCCGACGAGTGGCTGCTTGACCTCGGCGACGTAAGAGAAAGCGCCCGCGTATGGATCAACGGCCAGTATGCCGGAACAGCATGGGCTGTACCCTTCACCCTTGAGGCAGGAAAATTTCTCCACCCGGGCGAAAACAGTATGCGCATCGAGGTGACCTCGCTTCAGGCCAACCGTATAGCTGACTTCGAGCGACGTGGCGTAGAATGGCGCAAATTCAAGGATGCCAACATCGCCAGCGTCACCAATGCCAAGGAATTCAGCTTCGGCGACTGGGAAACTGTGCCCGCCGGGTTGAACTCCACCGTACGTCTTATCCCTATGAAAAAAATCTAAATTAAATATCATACTTTCATGAAAAAACTAATGATTCTGGCTTTGACCGCCCTCATGGCAGGGACCGGCTTAGCAGCGACAACCGAGCAGCTTCCTCCCCGCAAGGAGACCCTCGAAACCCTCATCAAGGTCAATGACCACTACATGAAGAAGCATCCTGACCCGGGTGTAAGCATCCCTTACTACTCGCGCAAGAAAGTATATGAAGCAAATATCTGGACCCGCGCCATCTACTTCGAAGGCCTGATGGCTCTCTACTCCATTTATCCTGACAACAAATATTACGACTACGCCTACGACTGGGGCGAGAAGTTTAACTGGGGTATGCGCCGCGACGACACCACGACCCGTAACGCCGACAACTACGCCTGCGGTCAGACTTACGTTGACCTTTACCGCCTGACTCCGGAGCCCAAGATGCTCACCAAGACAAAGTCGACCATGAATATGCTCATCAACACACCTCAGGTGGACGACTGGACTTGGATTGACGCCATCCAGATGGGTATGCCCCTTCTTGCCAAGCTCGGCAAAGAGACCGGTGACCAGCGCTATTTCGACAAAGCATGGGATATGTACTCATGGTCACGCGACACCCTCGCCGGAGGTCTTTACAACGAGAAAGATGGACTTTGGTGGCGCGATGCCGACTTTGTGCCCCCCTACAAGGAGCCCAACGGCGAAGACTGCTACTGGTCACGCGGCAACGGCTGGGTAGTGGCCGCTCTTGTGAAAGTGCTCGAGGAACTTCCCGCTGACGATCCCCACCGCGACGTGTATATCAAAGACCTCAAAGCCATGTGTGAAGCCCTCGTGAAATGCCAGCGCGAAGATGGATTCTGGAACGTCAGCCTCCACGATCCCAACAACTTCGGCGGCAAGGAGCTCACCGGCACCGCCCTCTTCGTATATGGTATGGCCTGGGGTATCAACAATGGTATTCTCGACCGCGCAAAATACCTCCCCGTGGTCACCAAAGCATGGAACGCCATGGTCAACGACGCCGTGCATGAGGATGGCTACCTTGGCTATGTGCAGGGCACAGGCAAAGAGCCCAAAGATGGCCAGCCTGTAGCCTACGATTCAAAGCCCGACTTTGACGACTATGGCACCGGCTGCTTCCTGCTCGCCGGCACTGAAGTGTACAAACTCAAGTAATTACCTGATACACATCTCCTACGGCGGGGGCTGCGGCTGAGAGTCGCAGCCCCCGCTTCTGCAAAGGTAGCCCGCCGCTCCCCCGCCCCTTGACCATCGTGGCAATCCCGCGGCAAAACTTACTGTCTGTTATAGGGGCATGGGGTGCAACATCCACTGCGAAGCATCTATCTCACAGGCACTTACTTGTGGAAATTACATTTTTGGCAGGCGGACGTGGCAGGCCACGTCCCTACGGTGATTTTTAACTTACGGGGGAATAGGGTAACTACTCAGCTATCCAAATTAATTGTTAATCAACATTTTGCGATAGGTAAATTATGCGCCTTTTGACATTCTTAAGCCAAAATTCTTATAATCTCATATAAATACACACTGGCAATCAATGAGATATAAGTTGTCGCATAGCTGAAAAGTTACGGAATAGGTCATTATGGTGCGCGGGGTGTCGGAATTATTTGGTAACTTTGCAGGCGTAACGCTTAGAGGTTATGAACAGGAATATTTATTTAGGTCTTTTTACAACGTTTTTTAAGATAGGCGCTTTCACCTTCGGGGGCGGTTGGGCCATGATCTCGATTATCGAGAAGGAGATCGTGGACAATCACAAGTGGCTCGAAAGGGAGGAATTTCTTGATCTGCTGGCTGTTGCACAGTCGCTGCCGGGTATTTTGGCGGTGAATATTTCCGTAGCGGTCGGCGACAAACTGCGTGGGCTCAAGGGGAGCATCGCTGCTGCCTTAGGGACGATCTTGCCGTCGTTTATGATCATACTTGCCATAGCTATTTTTCTGACGCCTGACCTTATCAAGAATAACGACATTATCTCTCGGATATTCAAGGGAATACGTCCGGCAGTGGTGGCGCTTATAGTGGCGCCGGTGATTACGTCGGCCAAGTCAGCCGGGATCACGTGGAAGACGGTGGCTATTCCGGTGGTGACGGCGCTCCTGATATGGTCGCGCCTGCCGGTGGTTTCCAATCCCATACTCTACATAATACTCGGTGGGATAGGTGGTTATATATGGTACACTCGTAATTCTATCAGGAAGGAGGAGAAGTCATGATATATCTGAAACTTATATGGACTTATCTGAAGATAGGCCTCTTCGGATTTGGCGGCGGGTATGCTATGCTTGCCTTGATAGAGCGAGAGATCGTGGGGCCGGGCTGGATCACGTCGCAGATGTTTACTGACATCGTGGCGATTTCTCAGATGACTCCCGGTCCGATAGGTATCAACTCAGCCACATATATAGGATATGTAGCTCCGGGAGTAAATGATCCATCGTTAGCATCGCCTGCGTGGGGCATCTTAGGGTCGATACTGTGCACATTGGCAGTGGTTTTACCCTCCTTTTTATTAGTGATTTACACGAGCCATCTTATAAGTCGGCATAAAGAATCAGCGGTGGTGAAGGGCGTGTTCAGTGGACTTCGTCCGGTGGTTGTGGGGCTGATAGCATCGGCTGCATTGCTGCTGATGAATGGAGAAAACTTTGGCTACGACTTCCGGGATATCGCCTGGGGCACAGCACTTTGCATCGCAGCCTTCCTGATGGTCTACAAACTCAAATGGCATCCAATACTCATCATCTGCCTGGCCGGTGTAGCGGGGCTATTCATTTATTAAGTATATGACATACGAAGAAGCTATAGATTACCTATATAATAGTCTGCCGGTGTTTCAGCACAGCGGTCCGGGGGCTTACAAACCGGGGCTTGAGCGAATAAGCAGCCTCGACCAACTCTTTGGCCATCCTTCGAAGGGATTTAAATCGGTGCATATAGCCGGGACCAACGGTAAAGGCTCCACCGCCCACTCATTAGCCGCCGTGTTGCAGTCAGCCGGTTATCGCACAGGACTTTACACCTCGCCCCACCTGCACGACTTCCGCGAGCGCATCCGCATCGACGGCGAGATGATCCCGCAGGAGCGAGTAGCGGATTTCGTGGAGCGTTACCGCGGGATGGACGCGGGTATCGACCTATCGTTCTTCGAGTTGACCACGATTATGGCCTTTGAATACTTCCGTGACGAAAAAGTGGATGTGGCTATTATCGAGACAGGACTCGGCGGGCGGCTCGATGCGACCAACATCATCACTCCTCTCCTATCCATAATCACCAATATATCAGCCGATCATACCGCACTGCTCGGCTACACTCCGGCAGCCATAGCAGCCGAAAAAGCCGGGATAATCAAGGATAGCGTGCCGGTGGTAATCGGCGAGGCCGATGACAAAAGCGTCAGAGAGGTGTTTGAAAAGACCGCTGCAGAGCGAAATGCACCACTATATTTTGCACGGGTGGTGGATGGAAGACTGACTGCGGATGGCCACATCTCCTACCGCAATACCATTGCGGGCGACTTCACCGGTGACCTTGGCGGCGAATATCAGCTCAAGAATATGGCTACGATACTCACCGCGTTGCCTATTCTGAAACAGCACTTTACGATTAGCGACGCAGCGATACGCCACGGCCTCTCTGACGTAGCCGCCCTGACCGGACTGCGCGGACGATGGATGAAAATAGCATCCCACCCGCTCACCATCTGTGATACCGGTCACAACCCCGGGGGCTGGGAGTATATCACCCGTCAGCTCCAAGGGTATCCCTGCCAGAAGCATATCGTTATCGGCTTCGTGGCCGACAAAGATGTAGATGAAATAATGAAGATGATTGCTGCCCGGATAAAGGACGCAACTTTCTATTTCACAGCCCCTTCAGTGGAGCGACGACTCGACGAGCTTGAGCTTCAGCACAAGGCAGTCGAGGCTGGAATCAGCGGCGATGCCTACCATATCCCTGCTGAAGCACTCGCGGCAGCACGCCAAGCCGCCGCGCCTGACGAACTTATTTTCATCGGCGGCAGCAACTATCTCCTCTCCGAACTCGTTATATAGTCATGAAACCTATAGAATTACGACACGCCCGGGTCACCCGGTATATCACCCCGCTTCGCGAGGGTGGATCGCTTCCGGCACTTGCCGAAGCCGACGACGGCTTTAAATATGTGGTAAAGTTTCGTGGCGGTGGACATGGAGCTAAAGCCTTGATATCCGAATTTATAGGCGGCGAGATAGCCCGCGCAGCCGGGATGAAGGTGCCCGAACTCGTGTTTCTCGACATCGACGAGGACTTCGGTCGCACCGAAGGCGACGAGGAGATACAGGAGCTGCTCCAAAACAGCCGCGGCCTCAACCTCGGGCTGCATTATCTGCAGAGCGCCTTCACTTGGGATGTATCAGTGAATGAGATAGATACCGTAACGGCATCGCAGATCGTGTGGCTTGACAGCCTGCTGACAAACGTCGACCGCACGGCCGGAAACACCAATATGCTGCTATGGAACAGTGACCTGTGGCTCATTGACCATGGAGCATCCCTCTACTTCCATCATAGCTGGGACGGCTGGGAGAAAATCGCTCTTTCCCCCTTCACTTACATCAAGAGCCATGCCCTGCTGCCGCGTGCAAGCCGCCTGCTTGAGGCTGATGCCGTGATGCGTCAACGAATCACCCCCGAGGTGATTGACAGCATAGTGGATGCTGTGCCCGACCAGTGGCTCTTACAGGCATCAGAGACAATCCCTGCCGAGGAACAGCGGCGCGTGTACCGCACATTCCTGAAAACCCGACTCAGTAACTCACAAATATTCGTTGACCATGCAATCGAAGCAAGAAAATCACTTGTATGAATATGCCGTGATACGTTACGTGCCCCGCGTGGAACGCGAAGAGTTTATCAACGTCGGACTCGTGATGATGTGCAAGCGCAAGCGGTGGGTACGCACGGCCATTACCACTGATATGGAGCGCATAATGGCATTTGCGCCCGACACTGACCTTGAGCTTCTTAAGCAGCAACTTGCTTCGTTTGAGCGGGTTGCCAACGGCAAAGCAGCCCCTATCGGTCAGCTTGAAGCCCATGAGCGATTCCGCTGGCTGACAGCCGTCAGAAGCGCTTCGATACAGACCTCGCGCCCTCATCCGGGGAAATGTGAGCAGCTTGACGACGAATTTGACCGCCTTTTCAGCGAGCTTGTATGATGGAGATAGCCTCATCGGCCATCGCCGGACCGGGGCTGAGAAGATGCACCGAGGGGTCTTTTGAAAGCCACAGCAACTGCTTCTTGGCGTAGACACGAGTGTTTTTGGCGATGCGGGCAATAGCCGTCTGACGATCCATCACCCCGTCAAACATTGCAAACATCTCCTTGTAACCCACCGTGTTAAGCGAGTTAAGATGCCGCAGATGATACACTGATCGCGCCTCACGCTCGAGTCCGAGAGAGATCATCCTGTCCACCCGCTCGTTAATGCGGGCAAACAATTCCGGCCGAGGCCAGTCTATGGCCATTTTTACTATACGAAACGGCCGCTTCACAGCTTTCCCCGTGAGCAGAGACGAGCATGGCACGCCAGCCTCAAGGCATATCTCGAGAGCATGGACAAGGCGCTTATGATTGTTCAGGTCAGCATTGCGAAGATACTCAGGATCAAGCTCTTGCAGCCGCGAAATCACCGCCTCGCGCCCGCCCGACTTGAATAGTGCGAGAGCTTCGTCGCGCACGGCGGGGCTGATCGTAGGCAGAGAGTCGATGCCGCGGGTCACGGCATCAATATACATCATTGATCCTCCGCACATTACAGCATAGTCATTGTCGGCCCACAGCTGCGGCAGCAGGCGCATCACCTCCTCCTCAAAGAGCGCCGCGCTGAAATAGTCATGCAGGTCAAGAGTGCCTACAAAATGATGACGTACAGCCATCAGCTCGGCCTGCGACGGCGAGGCCGTGCCGATGGGTAAACCTTTATAAATCTGTCGGGAATCAGCCGAGATTATATCACAACCGAGACGCTCTGCAACCTCTACGGCCAGAGCCGACTTGCCCGAGGCCGTTGGGCCGGTGATGATGACCAGGGTCTTATTTTCCACCCTCAGCCACCAGACGAGCTATTTCTACAATCACGTCGCGAGCCTTCTCCATCGAAGGGATGGGCACAAACTCGTAGCGACCATGGAAGTTAAGGCCACCGGCAAAAATGTTGGGGCACGGCAGACCCTTGAACGAGAGCTGAGCGCCATCAGTTCCGCCACGGATAGGCTGCACCTTGGGCGTAACGCCGGCATTTTCCATCGCCTTGATAGCGGTATCGATAATGTGCATCACGGGCTCAATCTTCTCGCGCATATTGTAATACTGATCTTTGATCTCTATGGAAGCGCAGTCAGGGAACTCATTGTTAATCTTGCGGGCAAGATGCTCGAGCTCCTTCTTGCGGCGGTTGAAGCGGTCGAGATCATGGTCACGAATGATGTAAGTCAAGACAGTCTTCTCTACGCTGCCCTCCATCTGCACCAGGTGATAGAATCCTTCGTAACCCTCAGTGTGTTCGGGAGTTTCCCAGCGCGGGAGCATGATTACAAACTGGTTGGCGATACGCATCGAGTTGATCATCTTATGCTTGGCATATCCGGGATGCACGTTGCGGCCTTTGAAAGTCACACGCGCCACAGCTGCGTTAAAGTTCTCATACTCAAGCTCGCCCACTTCGCCACCATCCATCGTGTAAGCCCAGTCGGCACCGAATCGCTTGACGTCAAACTTCGAAGCGCCCATGCCTATCTCCTCGTCAGGATTAAAGGCAATGCGGATATCGCCATGCTTGATCTCAGGATGCTGCATCAGATAGTCCACAGCAGCGATGATCTCGGCAATACCGGCCTTATCATCAGCGCCAAGGAGAGTAGTGCCGTCAGTTACGATAAGATCCTGACCCTTATACTGTGATAATTCCGGGAACTCCTCGGGCGAGAGGATGATGTCCTGCTCCTTGTTAAGGACGATGGGAGCGCCATCATAATCCTTTACGATACGGGGATTTACGTGGCGGCCGCTCATGTCAGGCGACGTATCGAGGTGAGCGATGAAGCCTACTACAGGCACATCCTTACCGGCATTCCCCGGAAGGGTAGCCATCAGATAGCCGTTATCATCGAGAGAAATATCAGTAAGTCCACGGTCGCGGAGGAGCTTTTCGAGATGGCGGGCAAAAATCATCTGGCCCGGAGTGGAGGGAGTCATGTTTGTCAGTTCGTCACTCTGGGTGTCAAACTTCACAAAATCAAGGAATAAGTCAGTTACATTCATGGTTCTGAAAATTTTTCACAAAGGTACTCAAGAGCGCAGAAATTAACAAATAAAATCCGTCAAAAACGCTCGGCTCAGAGCAGCTTTCCGATAATATCGTCTGACACTCCGGCCTCTTTCATTTTACGAATCATCTCCTCGACAGCCTTTCGCTTGCCTTCCTCACGGCCTTCTTCGCGACCGAGCTCCTTGCCCTTTTCGAGGCCTTCTTCGAGGCCTTCTTCGCGACCGAGCTCCTTGCCCTTTTCGAGGCCTTCCTCGAGTCCGAGCTCCTTGCCGATCTCGATACCTTCGGCGAGGCCTTCCTCGCGGGTATTGG
>JAMPAP010000001.1:535519-559128 GCA_023667185.1 Lachnoclostridium sp. | reverse complement strand
AGGGAGGATATGATCTGGATTTTGCATCCACCTGCCGATAGCTGAGTAGTTACGTCTAACGATAAGAAATGTTAAAAGTGATGATATTAGGCGGGGAGTTTGTAACTTTGCCCTTTAAATGGTAAATATTCTCTAATAATATATGTATATAACCATCGATCAGGGTAACTCGCGGGTAAAATATATGGCTTGGGCCGAGGATAGGCCTGTGGCATGGAGTCGCGGCGAGCGGGTGAAGGCAGGTGCTGTAGTGGCGCTTGCTGACGGCGCGCGTATCGATGGAATAATACTCTGCTCGGTGACGGATATCGATCCAATGACCATCGAGGAGCTTTCGCGCCTGACTGACAGGCTGATACTGCTCAGCTCATTTACGCCTATGCCGGTGGAGATAGGGTATTCCACCCCGCTGACGTTGGGCCCTGACCGTATAGCTGCGGCTGCCGGAGCGGTAGCGGTGGTGGGTCATGGCGGAGTGGCGGTGGTGGATGCCGGTACGGCCATTACGGTGGACTATGTCGACGAGAAGTGTGTGTTTCGTGGAGGCAACATTGCCCCCGGCTTGCGGATGCAGCTCAAGAGCCTGCATGACCTGACGGCGCGTCTGCCCCTGGTGGATGTGCGCCCTGATGCTAAGGATGTACCTCTGCTGGGCACGGATACTACCTCGGCGATACGCTCGGGGGTGGTTGGCGCTCTTGCAGGACATGTGGAACATGTGGTAGCCGGTCTGCCCGAGGGAACACAGGTGGTGATCACCGGAGGGGACGCCTCACTGATAGCTGACGCCGTCAGCCTCAAGGCGATAGTTGACCCTATGCTGACGAGCCGCGGATTGTATGAAATACTGAAATTTAACCTATGAATATACTTGCAAATATGGTCTCAATAAAGAAAACGATTCTTGCTCTGGCTGTGGCGGGAATGACGGCTGTCGTGGCTGACGGACAGAATTTTAACAGTCCTTACAGTATGTTTGGCTACGGTCAGCTCCGCGAGAATGCCACGGCTACGCAGCGCCAGATGGGCGGTGTAGGCTACGCCATGCATTCGGGCAGGAATGTCAATGTGATGAATCCGGCCTCATATGCCGCTACTGATACCTTGACGTTCCTCTTTGATATGGGTATAGATTTTACATCATTCGAGCAGAAGGATGCTGATGGTAGTCACAGCGATTTCGGAGGCGGTCTTGACTATATCACCATGCAATTTCCCGTGGCCAAGGGGATGGGCGTGTCGATAGGTGTAGTTCCTTATTCATCAGTGGGCTATGCTTTCGGTAACGAGATATCCAATGGTCAGTCGAGTCACCAGGGTACCGGCGGCATGAACCAGCTTTATGCCGGATTCGGTATCGAGCCGTTCAAGAATTTCCGTGTTGGCTTCAATGTGTCATATCTTTTCGGCAATATTTACAATGATGTGTATGCCACCACTTCGGCCGGAAATCAGTCGCTCTTCGAGCAGGTGATGGAGGTGCAGGACTTCCATTTCAACTTCGGATTGCAGTACACTCTCAATCTCTCGCGCAAAAACGAGCTAACCCTTGGCCTTGTGTATTCTCCCGGCAAGACGCTGCTGGGCACTACTTATGTGCAGCAATATGATACACAGTCAGATGCGGCGCCTTCAACGGTCGACGAGCACTCTCTCAAAGGCAACTATTCGCTCCCGGATACTTACGGCGCCGGACTTGCTTACCGCTGGAACCGCTCGCTGCTTGTGGAGGCCGACTTCACTTATCAGCCCTGGTCAAAGGCCAAATTCAAAGGTTTTGATGACTTCTCGGGAGGGAAACTTGACAACCGCTACCGTGTAGGACTCGGAGCAAGCTTCACCCCCGATGAGCGCGCCGGCTACTTCAAGCGCATGACTTACCGTGTGGGCGGCTACTACAACCGCGATTATATCATGGTGAATGACAATCATGTGAAGGATTACGGCCTGTCGTGCGGCCTCGGCTTCCCGGCATTCCAGTCAAAAACCATGATCAACATCGGTTTTGACTGGGTAAAGCGCCAGGCATATCCCCAGGCTCTGCTGACGGAAAACTATTACAACATAACCCTTGCGGTGACGTTCAACGAACTTTGGTTCTTCAAGAATAAGATACGCTGATACGATGAGGCGACTTGTCTACACAGCTGCTGCCCTAATAGCCTTGACGGCGATATCGTGCTCTGACAGTAACCCTGTCGGTGTAGCCAATATTGACCCCGAGACTACCCCTACGATGCAGACGCGTAATGTGGAGACACTGATATCTGACTCGGGTATTACCCGGTTTCGTATCACGGCACCGGTGTGGTTTGTTTACGACGAGGCCGCCGAACCTACCTGGAAGTTTCCTGAAAGCCTGCTCCTGGAGCGCTTTGACGATAAAATGAATGTGGAGGCCACCGTGAGCTCTGATTCAGCTACCTACCTGAAAAACCGGCAGATATGGCGGCTTGACGGGAATGTGGTGATACGCAATACGGCCGGAGAGCGGTTTCTCACCGAGCAGCTCTTCTGGGATCAGCGGCTTCACAAGGTGTACTCTGACTCGTTTATTCACATCGAACGTACCGACAAGACTCTCGAAGGCTACGGATTTACCTCCAACGAACAATTGACACGTTATACTATCAACCGAGTCTCGGGCATCTTCCCGGCATCTCAGTTCTCGCCTCGCCAGCATGAGCGCTCTGACTCGCTCCAATAACCTCACTTAGCTTTCCCTGATATGGCATTAACATCCTGGCTCATAATAGCAATAGTATCGCTGGTCTTTTCCGGACTATTCTCCGGAATGGAGATCGCATATATCACCTCTGACCGTGTACGCATAGGACTCGACGTCAGCCGCGGCGGCTTTATCAATAAAATCATCGGCCGGTATTTCTCGAATCAGGAGTTTTTCATTTCCACGATTCTCGTGGGCAACAATATCATGCTCGTGATCTACGGTATGGGCGCGGCAGCTCTTCTCGAGCCATGGATACGGGAGCATATCTCATCAAACGAGGCTGCTGTGCTGACGCTACAGTCGATAATTTCCACGCTCGTCATCCTGTTTACAGGCGAGTTTATACCTAAGTCAGTGTTTCGCATCAATCCCAATACTTCGCTGAAGCTCTTCGCACTGCCTGTATTCCTGTTCTATATAATATTGTGGCCGGTGTCGTGGTTCACGGCTTGGCTGTCGCGGGTGCTGATGAAGTTAGCCGGAATCAAGACTGAGAGTGACCGCGGTGTGGCTCTGTCAATTACCGAGCTTAACAACTTCCTTGAGAAGACCATCGATGATGTGGACAACCCTCAGGAGGTGGTCGTGGAAAATGAAGTGAAGATTTTCCATAACGCCCTTGACTTCTCAGAGACGCAGATGCGCGACTGCATGGTGCCCCGCAACGAGCTTGTGGCCGTGGATATTGAAGATACTACCCGCCAGCAGCTTTCGGATCTTTTCACATCGTCGGGCCGCAGCAAGATACTTGTTTACCGCGATGATATCGACAATATCATGGGGTATATACATGTGTCAGAGCTCTTTAATCCTGAAGCTGACTGGAAGGAGAACATCAAGGAGGTGCTCTTTGCCCCGGAGACGCTACTGGCCAACACGATGATGCGCCGTATGCTTAGCGAGAAGCGTTCAATGGCTATCGTGGTGGATGAATTTGGAGGTACGGCCGGTATGGTCACCCTCGAGGATCTCGTAGAGGAGATTTTCGGCGACATTCAGGACGAGCATGACAAGTCAGGCATCACTGCCATCGAGACCTCGCCGGGAGAGTATGATTTCTCAGGACGCATCGAAGTGCGCCGCCTGCGCGACGAGTTCCGCATAGATATCCCTGAGGAGGATGAATACCAGACCCTTGCCGGATATATACTCTATGAAGTGGGCTCGATTCCGGCCTGTGATGAGGTGATAGAGATCGAAGGTATCAAGTTTACCATTAAGCAGCGCACAGCCACGCGCCTTGATCTGATTCACATCAGTCTGCCTCAGTCAGAGGGATGATCCCCCGGATGAGGGTGACGCAGCAGGCGTCGGCGCAGACGGTCAGTGGCTTTGGCTACCTTCATCACGTAGAGCCACAGAGTGCTTGGCGGAGTGACTGTATCAGCAAGCATCGTATCAGCGATACTGAGGTCAGTCTCCTGGCCGAATTGCTCGGGATATACGATAAGAATATTGTTGCGCGAGAAGTAGCGCTGCAGGAAGCCGGGCACGGAGTCCATGT
The DNA here is from genome assembly GCA_023667185.1 of Lachnoclostridium sp. Taxonomy (GTDB): domain Bacteria; phylum Bacteroidota; class Bacteroidia; order Bacteroidales; family Muribaculaceae; genus Duncaniella. The sequence goes on along the minus strand of JAMPAP010000001.1, from coordinate 554,893 downwards.
CAGAGTCAAATGACACGGAGCTGCGGCGCGAGCACACCACTACAAGGAGGTCATCCTCAAGCACGTCACGCGACAGAATCACAAAATCGTCGTATGACTCCATTTTCTCAAACTCTATGCGCAGCTCAATACGCGATGCTCGGATGATACCGCGTATAATGCGTTGCGTGTCAGCTGAGCAGCGGAATATTACGCGGCAGCCTATTTGGCTGCCGATACTTGCCACAGCCTCCACCCAGCGGCGGAACCCTGACTCATAGTGAGCTTTAGGAGGCGAGGTTACGATGATACGTGTGACGGTGTTAACCGGGATAAAGCAGCGGGATATCACCACCATGCGGTCAGTGGAGCGGAGCAGCTGCTCTATTTTGTCGCCCATGAATGTATCAGTGACGCCTGTGCGACGGTGTAGTCCGATAAATACTTCGGTGATGTCGCGCTCTGAGATAGTGTTGATTACACCGGTGATGAAGTTGATGTCGAAGCGGTCAATTGGCACCAACGGGTGTTCCACGGCAGCTGCGGCTTTCTCGGCTATTTCGAGCGAGTTGCGCCCCATCTCGCGTGTGGCCGCGCTGTTGTCAGTGCGCACGTGGAGGGCGAATAGGTCGTTTGACGGGACATGGTGAGGCGGACGCGTCAGGAGTGCGAGGTCCACCAGGCCGGGCGATGTCATGGGGTTGGATACCGTCACAAGGGTTCGGTATTCGTTGCTTGACGCAGGGGTATTTTCCGCCTCGTCAAGATTTTGCATGATTTCGAGGCGCTTGCGGGCAGCAGCGCGTTCGGAGCCGAGCGACGACACGGTGCAGGTCACCAGTATCATGATGATGGTGCCGTTGAGGATCTCCACGTTGAAGAGGTTCATCGAATAGCCGATCGTCACTACGGCGAGAGCAACGGCCGTATGGGCGTTGCTGAGCTGATACATTATCGAACGATCCACCGACCCCATGCCGAAGGTCTTCTGTGTGGCCAGAGCTGCAAGCCATTTGGTAAGCATGGCAATGCCGCTCATTACTCCGGCGATGTAAAGCGTTGACCATCCGGCAAATACTACGTGAAGGTCAATGAGCATCCCGACGCCGATCAGAAAGTAAGGGATGAAGATGGCGTTACCTACAAACTCCAGCCTCCCCATCAGCGGTGAGCGGGCAGGGATATATCGATTGAGTATCAGTCCGGCAAAGAATGCGCCGAAGACGCCTTCAAGGCCTATCCAGCGGGCTATGGCGGCGGCAAGAAATGCCATCACGAGGACATAGACAAACTGCGGGATGTTTTCGTGATATTTCTTGAAAAACCAGCGCGTTATCCTCGGATACAGGTAGATTAGCGCCAGGCAGAACACCACAAAGGCTCCAAGAATGGGGAGCAACGAGCTGACTGACCCTTCACGGTAAACGCCAAGCACTCCGGCCAATACGATAAGTGAGCCAAGCACCGTAACGATGGTTCCGGCGATCGCTATCACCACGGCGGGCGACTTCGTAAGACCGAAACGCGATAGGATAGGGTAGGCGATAAGGGTGTGGGCTGCAAACATCGAGGCCAGCAACGTAGCCGTCAGCCAGTCGACTTTAAAAAACAACACTGAACCTATCGCTCCGAGGATCAGTGGAATAAGAAAAGTATATGCACCGAATACGAGTCCTTTGCCGAGATTCTTCTTCAGGTGGTACATATCAATCTCGATGCCGGCGAGAAACATGAGATAGAGGATGCCGACGTCGCCGAACACCTCGAAACTCATGTCGCGGGCAAGGAGGTTGAAGCCATGAGGCCCTACGGCCACTCCGGCTATAATCAGACCGATCACCGTAGGTATTTTCAGACGGCTGAATATTATGGGTGTCAGGAGTATGACACCCATAACAGCCAGGAATATCGTTACGGGATGGGTTATCAGGGGCATTTGCGGAGCTTATGCTTCAGATGATTCAGGGTCAGTGTACCAGCGGGAGTACATAAGATAGTTGCGGGCAATCTTTGTATTGAGCTCGCGTGACTTCTCGGGCTCGACCATCTTGACAAATTTGGCAGGTGCGCCGGCCCACATCTCGTGAGGGCCGATCTTGGTGCGAGAGAGTACTACTGATCCGGCTGCGACAAGAGCTCCTTCGCCTACCTCGGCATCATCCATCACTATCGAGCCCATGCCTATCAAGGCGAGGTCGTGGATTTTGGCGCCATGGATGGTGACATTATGGCCTATTGACACGTCGTTGCCGATCTCGATAGTGGATTTCTGATAGAGGGTGTGGAGCACCGAGCCATCCTGGATGTTGACGCGGTCACCTATGCGGATAGAATTTACATCGCCGCGAACTACGGTGTTGAACCATACGGAGCACTCCTTGCCGATGACAGTGTCGCCGATGATGGTGGCGTTTTCAGCGAGGAAGGTACCTTCGCCTATTTCAGGGGTGAAACCTCTTACGGGAATTAGCAGTGCCATTACAATTCAAGAATAAGAAGTGATTTTGTAGCTTCGCGCAGCCATGCTTTCTCCTCATCGTTGAGCAGGGGTGAAAGCTCAGTCCATACCATTGCGTGATAGGAGTCAACCCAGTCGATTTCCTCCTCGGTCATCTCCTCGATGTTGAAAAGATTACGATCAAACGGGCATAGGGTCATGGTTTCAAACTGGAAGAAACGGCCAAACTCTGTTTCCATGCAGGGGACGGTCAGCACGAGGTTCTCGCAGCGGATGCCGTAGCGGTCAGCCAGATATAGGCCTGGCTCGTTGGAGGTAAGCATACCGGGGGTCAGTGGTGCGAGGGTGTCGTTGAGACGGATGCTCTGCGGCCCTTCGTGGACGTTGAGGAAGTGGCCTACGCCATGACCGGTGCCGTGGAGGTAGCTTTTACCCTCTTTCCAGAGCGGCATACGGGCAAATGCGTCGAGCTGGGCACCGCGTGTTCCCTCGGGGAATATTGCGGTGGCAAGGGCGATATGTCCTTTCATCACGAGGGTGAAGTCGTGGATCATATCGTCAGAAGGCTCGCCGATGGCTATTGTGCGTGTAAGGTCCGTGGTGCCGTCGAGATAGTTGGCGCCGGAGTCTATAAGCAGGAGGTTGCCGGGCTTGATAGTAGCGGCTGTGGCTTTATCGGGCGAATAGTGCACGATAGCGCCGTTAGCGCCATATCCTGCGATGGTATCAAAGCTGAGATCGAAGAAGTTATCTCCTTTCTTGCGGTTGGCAAGAAGAATGTCAGCTACATCGGTCTCGGTGAATTTCTTGCCGCTCTTTACGAGCTTTTCGATCTCGATAAGCGAGCGCACCATAGCCACGCCATCGCGCTTCATAGCCTGACGGATACCCTCGATCTGAGTGGCATTCTTCACGGCCTTGAGCATTGCGACGGCTGACTTGCCTACGACAGCCTTCTGCCCGAGCCATGCGGCAACGGCGCCTGATGACTGGGTGGCGCTCAGCAGCACATGAGCGTCAGCAGGAAGCGAGGTCAGGAACTCTTTTACATCGCCGTAAGCCTTCAGTGTCACGCCGTCGGCCTCCAGAGCGGCTTTCGCTTCGGGAGTCACCTTGGCGGGGTCGATGAACAGCACAGCCTTGTCAGCAGCGAGGTAGAGGAAAGATGTGGCCACCGGGTTGCAGGGAACGTCAGACGAGCGCAGGTTGAGAGTCCAGGCTATTTCGTCGAGAGCTGAGATAAACACTGAGGTTGCGCCCTGGGCTGCTGCATCAGCGAGCACTTCAGCCATCTTCTCTTTGGCAGTTTTGCCGGCGTATTTAACATCGTGGATGAAAATCTTGTCGGCCGGGAGAGCGGGACGGTCAGTCCAAATCTTGTCTACCGGAGTAAAGTCTACGCGGAGCTTCAGCCCTGCGCGGGCGAGGTCGTCGCGGAGCGCATCGGTCGCGGCTATTGACATAAGCAGGCCGTCGATAGCCACGGTATCCCCTTTCGGGAGATTGGTGGTGAGATATTCGGTAATTGAAGGAGTGTCAGGTAAGCCCTCTTTCATCAGTGTGATGCCTGAGCCTTCGAGCTGGTGGGCAGCCTGGAGAAAGTAGCGGGAGTCAGTCCAGAGCAGGGCATTGTCGAGAGTCACTACCAGGGTGGCAGCTGAGCCGGTGAAGCCGCTGAAGTAGCGAACCACGTGCCAGTGGTCAGCGATATATTCGCTCAGATGAGGGTCAGTGCGGGGGATGATTACGGCATTGACACCATCAGCTTTCATTTCTTCTCTCAGAGCAGCAATTCTATCTGTAATCATAATTGGCAAAAATTTGATATATAGGTCACGCACAAAGTAAATGTGCATTTTTAGGGATAATATTTTGGTGGGTATGGACACTCGTGAAGAATGAGTGTGGTGAATCCCACATGATTGATGAGCGAGTGGTCAGGCGCACAAAAGATGTCCATCAAAATGCACATTTACTTTGTGCGTGACCTATTACGCTAATTCCATACCTTTGAGGATGGCGGCACGGTTCATGGGGAGGAGGTGGTGATGGCGCTCGGGGAGGGTCTTTTTCAAACCTTTCATTACGGCCTCGATCTCCACCAGACCGCGTGTCTTGAGCAGAGCACCGAGGAGCACCATATTGTAAGCCTTGGAGCTCTCCATCTCGAGGGTAGCCTCCATGGCATTGACGGGCACGATGGTGATATCAGTGCGAGTAGGAGCATGGTGGATACTGTAGGGGTCATAGATGAGTGTGCCGCCCGGCTTAACGCGGCTTTCAAACTTGTCGAGACTCTGCTGATTGAGAATCACGGCAGTATCGTAAGAATTGAGTACCGGGGAGCTGATAGGCTCGTCGCTGAGGATGACGGTGACGTTGGCCGTGCCGCCACGCTGCTCAGGGCCGTAGGAGGGCATCCAGGTCACTTCGAGATCCTGCATTAGACCGGCGTAGGCGAGGATCTTACCCATCGAGAGGACGCCTTGTCCTCCGAAACCGGCTATGATGATTTCTTCTTTCATTTTGTAACGTCTTTTAAGTCACCGAGAGGGTATTTGGCGGTCATGTGTTCGGCCATCCATTCATTGGCTTTGGCCGGTGGCATCTTCCAGCCTGACGAGCAGGTGGCTACGATCTCTACCACCGATGTGCCGCGGCCTGCGAGGGCATTTTCGAAAGCCTTTCGGATAGCCTTCTTGGCATTACGCACGGCGGCTGCGGTGTGCACGGCCTGACGGGTCACGTAGCAGGTACCGTCAAGCATGGCAAGGATGTCAGAGATTTTTATAGGATAGCCGTTGAGGTCAACGCGGCGGCCGTAAGGTGTGGTGGCGGTCTTCATACCCTCGAGAGTGGTGGGGGCCATCTGTCCGCCGGTCATGCCATATATAGCATTGTTTATGAAGATTATAGCGATGTTTTCGCCGCGGTTGGCAGCATGGATTGACTCGGCGGTACCGATAGCTGCGAAGTCGCCGTCGCCCTGGTAAGTGAACACCAGTCGGCCGGGATTCAGTCGGCTTACGGCCGTGGCGATAGCCGGAGCACGGCCGTGGGCAGCCTCTATCCAGTCAATGTCAATGTAATTGTAAGCCATCACGGCACATCCTACGGGAGCTATACCGATAGTATAATCTTCAGCGCCCATCTCCTCGATTATTTCGGCGATGATCTTGTGGACTACGCCGTGAGAGCAGCCGGGGCAATAGTGCATGGTGTTGTCGTTAAGCAGCTTGGGCTTTGCGGCAACTATATTTTCGGGTTTTTTGATTTCTTCGCGTGTCATAGCTCTTCAGAAAAATGGTTGTAAAAAGAGTCGATAACATCCTGGGGATCAGGAACGATGCCGCCGGTGCGACCGTAATGGTAAGTGGGGACAGCGTCTTTGGCGGCGAGGCGTACATCCTCGATCATCTGCCCGGCGTTAAGCTCGGCCACGAGGATACCTTTTACGCGGGCAGTGAGGCGCTCCACCTCGGCCGACGGGAACGGCCAGAGAGTGATGGGGCGCAGCAGTCCCACTTTCACGCCTTGCTTGCGGAGCTCCTCGATAGCCTTGAGGCAGATACGTGCCACGGATCCAAATGCTATCATAAGGTACTCGCAATCATCAGTATAGTATTCCTGGAAGCGAACCTCGTTTTCCGAAATGATGTCGTATTTTTCCTGAAGCTTCTGATTGTGCTTCTCCATCAGGGCAGGCTCGAGCTCGAGGGTGGTCATGATGTTGGGCTTGCGTGAAGCGGCACGTCCGGTGACAGCCCATGGACACTGGCGGGCGATCTCCTCCTCGGTGCGGCGAGGTTTGAAAGGCGGGAGCACCACCTTCTCCATCATCTGACCTACCACACCATCGGCAAGCATCATCACCGGAGTAAGGTACTTGAAGGCGAGGTCAAAGCCGAGCCCTACGAAGTCAGCCATTTCCTGCACGGTGGCCGGAGCGAGCACGATGAGGTGATAATCGCCGTGACCGCCACCCTTGGTGGCCTGAAAATAGTCACTCTGCGAGGGTTGGATGGTGCCGAGACCGGGCCCTCCGCGCTGGCAGTTGATGATGAGTGCCGGGAGCTCGCCGGCAGCGATATATGATATACCCTCCTGTTTGAGGCTAATACCCGGAGAAGACGATGAAGTCATGACGGCCTTACCTGTGGAAGCACCACCATAGACCATATTGATAGCGGCCACCTCGCTCTCAGCCTGAAGAACTACCATGCCGGTGGTCTCCCACGGCATCATTTCTTCCAGCGTCTCGAGGATCTCGCTCTGTGGAGTGATGGGGTAGCCGAAGTAGCCGTCGACGCCATAGCGGATGGCGGCATGGGCTACGGCTTCGTTACCCTTCATCAAGCGGATTTCCTGTTCCATAATATTAAATGTTTTTATTTTTCTACAAATCGATAAACGGTGATACAGCCGTCGGGACATACGGTAGCGCAGGCTGCGCAGCCGATACATTTTTCGGGCTCTATGTCGTAGGCATAGTTGTAGCCTCTGTTGTTGACTTCTTTGGCTTGCAGAGCGAGTACGCCGCAGGGACAGGCAACCACACAAAGGTCACATCCTTTGCAGCGCTCGCGGTTAATATCTACCGCACCTAAAACTTTTGCCATAGTATATTATAAACTTAATGTGTGAAAATATTTTTTCAAAAATAACGAATTTTATTGATAACATCACACAATTGTGATATTATTTAAACAAAATTAATAGTATAAGGCCTGTAGGTCAGGGCTCGGGGCGGAGGTGGTATTCGTTGCGGAGGCTCTCAAATCTGTCGGGGTACATTTTGAGGAGCGCTGAGTCATTGAGGATGTTGGTGGTCTGGAGGATTTCAGCGGTTGTCACTGATTGCTTTACCGGGCCGGGGAGCTCTACGCTCAGGGGGTTGACTTTTACTCCAAAATGGCGGCTGAAGGCCTCTACGGTCATCGCAGTGGCGCGGATCTTCCCTTCGCGGGAGTATCCGGCAATGTGGGGCGTGGCTATGAATGCTTTCTCAAGCAGGGGGAGTGAAATATTGGGCTCACCTTCCCAGCAGTCGATTACAAGGTGAGACACCTTGCCGTCGTCGAAGGCGCGGATGGCAGCAGGGGTGTCCATGATCGACCCTCGTGCTGAATTGATAACGAATGGCTTGCGTTCAAGCGAGTTGAAGAATTTCTCATCGGCGAGATGAAATGTAGGGTAAGCGCCCTCGCGGGTAAGGGGGGTGTGAAATGTGATGATGTCGCAACCGGCGGCAATGTCGTTGAGCGAAGCAAAGTGATTGCCTACCTCCTTTTCGGCTCTTGGCGGGTCACACTCCATGATGTCCAGGCCTAACGAGTGGCCCCATGCCGACACGATTGAGCCAACGTGTCCTACACCTACCACGCCCAACCGGAGACCGTCAAGAAATGGACCGTAGCGGTTGATGATAGCCGACATAACGTATTGAGCCACAGCCGGGGCGTTGCATCCCGGGGCATTGGCTACGGTGATGTCGTGGGCGCGGCAATAGTCGAGGTCGATATGGTCAGTGCCTATCGTGGCAGTGGCGATAAAGTGGCAGCGGCTCCCTTCGAGCAAGTTGCTGTCACAGCGGGTGCGGGTGCGGATGAAAAGAGCATCGGCATCTTTGACCGCTTCAGCAGTGATCTCTTCGGGTGCGAGATATACGACTTCGCCCGCGGGTTCAAGTACGCCGTTGATGTAAGGAATCTTATTCTCGACTATTATTTTCATGATACGGCTCTGAAATATAGGGTAATAGATGTTAGAATCACGAATATGACCATCAAGTATCCGGAGCGCCCTTTGCGCAGGCGCAGGTAGTAGGCCGTCTGGAATGCCACGGTGGCATTCAGGATGGTCATATAGAGGAGGATATTCTCATAGTTGATAATCATGAACAGCCCCGAGAAGGATGCCAGCAGCGTCATCATGCCGTTGAGCATACGCGATCGGGCGTTGAAGGTCATGACCTTGAGTAGCACTGAGAACCCGGTGAAAAATCCTATCAGAAGGGTAGCGGCGGCGGTTATGGTGAGCTGCGTCCACTCGGGTGTGGAGATGAGCAGCCGTGGATTGACCAGATAGAAATGAAGGCGTAAGTCAGTGTCGAGCCAGCCGAAACCCCATGCTATCCATATAGGAGTGAGAGCTCCGAAAAGCACGGCCGCGATACTGCGGAGGCTGAATACCCTGCTCTGAATCAGCATCATCAGTAGAACCGGGATGTAAAGAAATGCCGGATAACTGATGAGTCCGACACTCCCTACAACGAATGCCCCGAGATATACGGGGCGTATCTGCCGCCGGAGATTGTAGACGGTGTAGTATAACACCATCGTGTAGAGCAGCGCGATGGCTAAGAGTGTTGAGGCTGTGAATGTTGACGAGAGTGGAGGATTGGCGGCGGTGAGCAGCAGGAAAAGTCCTGTATAGATGGTCAGCTGGGATCGCATCACGTTGAAACGCCGGTTGATATACACCAGCATCAGCATTACCAGCACCAGCATCGCCATGTTTATCCAGCCCGAAATGGCAGGGGGGATAAGGCTCAGAGGGTCGGCGGTGATGCTATGGGGCGATGAAAGTATGGCTACTTGAGCCGCGCCCTGGTCGTGAGACATCACGATCATGGCTGCCGCGCCTGAGATAAGCAGAAACGATGCTGCCTTGGTGCGGAAGAAACTTGCCAGTCGCTTTTCCCAGAGCTTCATGGGCGGGGTCAGGAGTTCTTCTTGCTGAGTTTCAGCAGGTCAGAGCCGATATCGCTACGAAAATATTTGCCGTCGAAGTCTACGGTTGCGGCAGCTTTGAAGCTCTTGGCAAGGGCATCCTCGAGAGTGTCGCCCATGGCCGAGCAAGCTATGACACGCCCGCCTGATGTAACCACCTCTCCATCAGCAGAGAGTTTGGTGCCGGCATGAAACAGCGTCACGTCGCTATCTACGGCATCGAGCCCCGAGATAACCTTTCCCTTCTCGTAGCTGCCGGGATAACCGCCTGATACCACCATTACTGTAGTGGCATAGCGGGGATTGATGATCATGGGGAGTGATCCGAGAGAGCCGGCTGCGGCGGCCTGCATGAGCTGGAGCAGGTCAGACTGTATGCGGAGCATCACGACCTCGGTTTCGGGGTCGCCCATGCGTACGTTATATTCTATCACCATCGGCTCGCCGTCGACGTTGATGAGGCCGAGGAAGATGAAGCCACGGTAAGTGATACCTTCATCAATCAATCCCTTGATAGTGGGGATTACGATGCGGCTCTCCACCTTATCCATAAACTCTTTGTCGGCAAATACTACGGGGCTTACAGCGCCCATGCCGCCGGTATTGAGCCCGGTGTCACCTTCGCCGATGCGCTTGTAGTCCTTGGCCACGGGGAGGATGCGGTAACCGCCGTTGCCGTCAGTAAGGACGAATACTGAGCATTCGATGCCGCTGAGGAATTCCTCGATGACGACCGTGGCTGACGACTTGCCAAACATGCCGCCGAGCATCTCGCGCAGCGATGCCTTGGCCTGGTCAAGATCGTTGATTATCAGCACACCTTTGCCTGCAGCCAGACCATCGGCCTTGAGCACGTATGGCGGCTTGAGCTCCTCAAGGAAGCGGCAGCCTTCGTCGGCGGTCTCGGCTGTGAATGAGCGGAAGCGGGCTGTAGGGATGGAGTGGCGGGTCATAAACTGCTTGGCGAAGTCCTTGCTCCCCTCCAGAGCTGCTCCGGCTTTTGACGGGCCTACCACGAGCGGGCCACCTTCGGCCTTGAAATAGTCATATATGCCGGCTACGAGCGGATCCTCGTTGCCTACGACAATCAGCTTTACATCATTTTCGGCGGCGAACTTCTTTACAGCCTCGAAGTCGAGAGGCGAAATGGCTACGTTGGTGCCGTAGGCCGGGGTGCCGCCGTTGCCCGGGGCGATGAAGAGCGAGCCGCACAGGGGGCTTTGGGCTATCTTCCAAGCCAACGCTGATTCGCGACCGCCCGAGCCGAGCAGAAGCACATTATAAGGTTCTTGAAGCTGTTCAAGCTCAGTATCTACCTGCTTGAACGGACTTTCGACGGGATCATTGCTAACGAATCCCGAGGGATTCACCTTGTACTGTAGTGCCATAGTTTCAATATGTTATGATGATTATTCTTCAGAGTTTTCCTCTTTTTTGCGCCATCCGCGACGGCGGTCACGCATCATGGGGCCTTGGGGGGCGGGGATGGAGGGCATCTGCGGATTTTCAAGTATGCGCAGTGCATCAGGGTTGCGGCGGCGTGCTATGAGTTGCTCGGCCTCACTGCGGCCGGGGACTTGCGGGCGGCGGTCAGTGAAGCCTGCGCGGCGGCGGTCGTTACGCTCCACTTCCTTGCGGATTGCACCGTGACGCGGGCGCATATTTTCCTCCAGGCGGCTGCGACCCTGCTGGCGAGGGGCTCGGCTCTCCTTGCCACCCATGCCGCGACGGCGGGCATCGCGCTTCCATTCATCATCGGTCATGCGGCGGGCTCGCGAGGGCTGGCGTTCTTCGCGGTGGCTCTTTATAGAGCCCCCTTCGCGACGGAAGGTGGCTTTGTCGCCTTCAAATATTATATATTCGCGTAGCTGACAGTCGATGCCGCCATTCTGCATCTGCTCGCTGACGGAGGGGGTGAGCCCGATACGGGCAAGAGATTCGTCGTTTGACGAGATTACCCATGCATGGTAGCCGCGGAACACGTGCTTGAGCTTGGTGCCGAGTGTGGCATAGAGTTTTTCGATATCTTCCACGTTAAGTCGCTCGCCGTAAGGGGGATTGGTGACCAGTACGCCGGGTGTGCCGTCGGCCGGGGCTTCCTCCCACTGCTGCAGCGGGCGGGTGCGGAGCACGATATATTCGTCGACTCCGGCATTGAGAATGTTTTTCTCAGCTATGGAGATGGCTTTGGGGGAGATGTCGCTGCCGTAGATGCGGAATGGCAGCTCGCGGGGCTCTTCGTCGTCACCGAGCACCTTTTCAAACAGCTCGGAGTCAAATCCGGGCCAGCTTTCAAAGGCAAATGAGCGGCGGTATTTGCCGGGCTTGATGCCTGCTGCTATCATGGCAGCCTCGATAAGGAATGTGCCTGATCCGCACATGGGGTCGACAAACGGGCTTTCGCCGCGCCATCCGCTCTTGAGGATAATGCCTGCGGCGAGCACTTCGTTGATGGGGGCTTCAGTGGAGGCCACGCGCCAGCCGCGCTTGTGGAGTGACTCGCCCGAGGAGTTGAGCGAAAGGGTGAAACGGTCGCCGTCGACGTGGACATTTATCATTACGTCAGCATCGTTGAGACGCACGCCGGGGCGCTTGTCGGGGCCGAACTTGTCCTTGAAGTAGTCTACGATGGCATCCTTGACGCGGTAAGTCACAAACCGCGAGTGAGTGAACTCGCTTGAGTGAGCTGTGGTGTCGATCGAGAAGGTCTTTTCGATGCTCATCACTGATGACCAGTCATATTCCTTAACCATCTCGTAAAGTGCATCGGGGTCAGATGCTATGAATTTGTATATCGGTTTCAGGACACTCAGGGCGGTGCGGCAGCAGATGTTGGCCTTGTACATCATCTCAAGGTCACCTTCAAACGACACCATTCTTCTCCCGGGCATCACGTTCTCAGCACCCAGGTCACGTAATTCTTCGGCAAGCACATCTTCAAGACCTTTGAGGGTCTTTGCTACCATCTCAAACTTTTGCTTCAGTTCACTCATAATTTTGAAGTTCTCTTTTCAGCTTGCAAAAGTAGCAAAAAATTCGGGGATTTTGCTTACTTTTGCCGAAAAGTTTAGATATGCCTGTAATACTAAATATAGAGACCTCCACCAGTGTATGCTCGGCAGCCTTGACAGCCGAGGGGATGGTGCTTGCTCATCAGGAAAATTTTGACGGCCGCAACCATGCCGCCCTGCTCAGTGACTACATTAAATATTGTATGGACTATGCCCGCAGCAAGGAGATCGACCTCGAAGCTGTGGCCGTCAGCATGGGGCCGGGGAGCTATACCGGCCTGCGCATCGGTCTGTCAGAAGCCAAGGGTCTTGCCTATGCTCTTGATATCCCGCTGATTGGCGTCAATACGCTGGAGCTGCTGGCGACTCAGGTGATGTTTGACTGCGCTGACCTCACCGGCGACGAGCTCTTCGCGCCGATGATCGATGCCCGCCGCATGGAGGTATATACGGCGGTGTATGATATGGCGCTGAATCCACTGATGCCGCAGCAGCCGCTGATACTTGATGAGGACTCATACAGCGTATTTCTCGCTGACCATCGCGTGCTCTTCTTCGGCGACGGCTCGGATAAGGCCCGCGAGCTGATCACCAGCCCTAATGCCGGGTTCGTAAAGGATGTTAAGCCCCTGGCTATGGGGATGATGCCTCTGGCTGAGCGAGCTTTTGCCCGCCGCGATTTCCTTGACACCGCTTACTCCACACCTAACTATATAAAGGAGTTTCAAGCCACTGTGCCGCGCAATCCATTGTGTTAGTTGTTAGTTGTTAGTTTTTAGGATGGGATTTTTGGAGAAATTTTGTTAAAATCTTTGACAAGTCATTGATAAACCTTAAATTTGCACGTTAAATCACCACTTGCCAATCTTTTCAAAACAACCAATACATTAAGCTTATGAAAAAATTTTTACTTTCACTTGCTTGCATCCTCGGTTTTGTAGCCGTAAATGCAGCTACTGTCACTATCGACCCTACCGCATGGGCCGGTAAATGGACAACTGATGGCACTAACTACACCGCCACAATCGATGGCTACAAGGTGGAAATTCTCAAAGCATCTTCGACCACCGCACTCATTGAGCCTACCGAATACCATATTCGTGTTTATCAGGGAGCACAACTCGTAATCACTGCACCTAATGGTCAGGTTATGAAGGGTATCACTTTCACCGTCGACTCTAACTCTAAGGCCGCTTCTGCTGCTGACGTTACTTTCTCAGCCGGTTGGACTCTCGTTGGTGCTCCTTCGACTACCAAAGATTCTACTTTCGGATGCTCTTCTGACGGCCTTTCTACAATGGAACTCACTGCCGGCAAGCAGCTCCGCATTTCTAAGATTGAAATTTCTGACGAAGCCGGTGGTACAACAACCAATCCTACAGATCCTACCGACCCTGTAACTCCCAACGCTCCGGAATACACCACTAATGCTGATGGCTCAATCACATTTGGCAATCCTTTCACCGGATTCGTTATCCCCGGCGCTAACAGTGTAGGCGGTTTCGTGTTTACTGTAGACAAGAGCACCGGTACTACCAATCCTCAGGTTGTTTCAGCAGGTAACCTCCGCACTTATGCCAACAACACCATCACCGTTTCAGGTGAAAAGGTAACAAAGGTAGTTATCACTCTTACTGATGATGCCGGTTACCGTTACACCACTCTTACTCCCAGCACCGGCGCTCTCGCAGCTGAGCAGGCTGAAGGTGACACCGAAATCGTATGGGAAGGCGATGCTACAACCGTTACATTCACTGTAGGTGAGAAAGCTACCATGGGTTCTGACGGTGCTGACAAGGCCGGCCAGATCCGTATCGCTTCTGTAACTATCTATGGCGTAGGTGGTGAAGTAGTTACTCCTCCCACTCCCAGTGGAACAGTATTCGAAAAAACCACTACTCTCGAAAATGGTCTCTATGTATTTGCAATAGGTGATCAGATTGCCAAGCCCGCTGCTGCTTCAGCTACTTACGGCCGCATGAACCTCTCTTCTGCTACATTTGAGGGCGCTAACATCGTGACTGAAGACGCTAATGCTTACACCATAGAAGTTGCCAATGGTAAAGCTACTATCAAGGATGCCAACGGCCGTTACTACGCTATGGCTGATGGTTACAAGACTTCATTCCAGTTATATACTGAGCTCAACGAAGGCTGCTACTGGACATACGAATTTGTGGGCGAAACCGTTAAGTTTACCAACGCTCTCCTTACCACCTGCTTTATCTCGCAGACTCAGGGCACTCAGGGCACCTGGTACACCAACGTAGCTCCCGCTGATGCTCCTACCGAGTACAACCTCCCCACTCTCTACAAGAAATCAACCGCTACCGGCATCGCCGAAGTCGTAGTTGACGAAAATGCGCCCGTTGAATACTACAACCTTCAGGGTGTACGCGTAGAGAATCCCTCAAACGGTATCTTCATCCGTCGTCAGGGCAACAAAGCTACCAAGGTTCTTGTGAAATAAATCACCGGAGCAATCAACCGAATAATCCCCACAACCCTACCATACAGCCCGGAGGCCATCCTCCGGGCTGTTTTATATAAGTTCGTGGAGATTCGCGGGTTACAAACCGCGCGGGAATTGACAATTTGTCGGCTAATTGTAGGGATGTGGCCTGCCACGTCAGGCGAGCAAAAGAGTATTTTTGGTGTAATGCCCTGAAAAATAGCCACTACGCGCCGGCCGACCTGCCGGAGTAGATATAGTGTAGTGACAAAATTACCGCCGCACTGCTGAGCTTTCGGCGAACGCAAAAAAAAGCGCCACTCTATGAGTAGCGCTTTTTAGGGTGAACAGTGGGGGTCGAACCCACGACCTTCGGAACCACAATCCGACGCTCTAACCAACTGAGCTATGCTCACCATCTTTCGGTGTTTTGCGGTGCAAATTTACAACATAGTTTTAATAATACCAAAACTTTTCCAAAAAAAATCTTCATGATAAAGAAAAATGGCTCCCGAAGGAGCCATCATATAATATAATGTGGACATTGGATTAGAATGCGAGGATGGGGCGGGAGTGAGCTTCTCCGTCAAACCATTCGATCATGCCTTCTACGAGGTTTCCACCGTTCATGCCTAAGTTGATGATAAGACGTGACTCGGTGTCGTAGCGGGTGGCGCATCCAAGTGAAATATAGTCTAAACCATTGTCTTGACCCTCGGGGATTACCATGTCATCTTTGTCATCATCAGGTACTTTAGCAAATACCTTCATGAATTCGTCAAACGGAACTGTACCATCCTCTACATAGGTTTTGCAGTAAGAGAAGTCGGTATTGTCGGCCTGGATGGAGCTGAGGTAAGATGCTACTTCACCGCTGCAGAAGTTGGCCACGCAGTCCCAAAGCTGGCCGATTGACGGGATAAACCATCCGCTGGTGTTTTCGGGTGCTTTAACCGGGAAAAGCGTTGTGCCGTTGTAGAACAATGGAATATCCTCATCATAATATTTGGGATCATTTTTCGCAAACATAGTCTTTGTATCCTCGCTACCCTTGAGGTTTTCGTAGCATGAGCTTGCGAGTTTGGCCACCTTGACAACGTCGGTTGTGGCCCACTGTCCAGCGTACCATACAGTTTCGGGATATTGAGAGTAGTTGCTCTTCTTGGGGTCAGTGATGTTTTTGCAAGCTATAACGTAGCCGTGGGTGAATCCGGCCTCCTTGTCGACGTCGGCCATACGGTCAGGGTTGGTGCAGAATACGATACCTACCACGGTCTTGCCTTCAATGGGAGCCGGCTTTTCAGCAGCCCATACGGCGTTCCGGCCGTCAGCATCGATGCTGATCAGTCCGCCGTCGCTCCAGGTTCCGTCGCTATAGAAGTAGTCGCCCACTTTGGGATCACCTGTTACGACGGGCTCATCGGGGGTAGGCTCCTCGGTCTCAACTTTGTCAAACTCCATATAGTCGAGGTCAGAAAGTGAGAACGTTACGGTCTGGCCATTTTTATAATGGAGAATCATGGTGTTGGCATCTGCCACTTGGGCTGAACTTACAAATGCAGTGGTGATGAAAAGGAGAGCTGAAAGTATATATTTTTTCATAGTGATTGCTTATTTGATGAATTTTACTGATGATGAATTAGCTTTTATGACGTAAACTCCTGATGGCAGTGTGCTTACGTCGATACTGCTGCCATCGTGTCCGAAACAATGAAGAGCCAGCCTGCCCGACATATTATATATGTAAATGTCAGTAGGGGTCTCACCAATCCCTTCGAGTGTTATCGATGTGCGTCCAAGGCCTGAGACCACTTTAAGCTTTGAATCTTTAGCTTTGATAGTGTTGATCCCGGTTGGGGCATCCTTGTAAAATGCCACATGATGAAGGTCAGAATAGGGGATGAAACTATCCTCGGTAGTTGTGACCTGCAGGCCATCACTCTTGAAAGTGATGCGGGAAAGCTCGGAAATTTTCACCACCTGGGGTGAATCTCCGCCAAGGTGGAAATGCAACTGCGGTTCATCTGCCATCACTGGTAGGGAAGCGGCTGCTGCAGCGCACCATAGCAATACAGTTTTCTTTGTCATAGAATTAGTACAAATTGGAAAATAATTACAATTATTAGGTTTTGAGATGCAAATATATACAATATTTTATAAAAACAAGTAAAAACATGATAAATTTCAATAAAATCTTTCAAGCTTCGAGGATGAATCTCTAAATTCCCGGAGCGCTGGCTTTGCCAGCGCTGGCAGTAAAGGGATTTTAAAATGTTAATTAAGGTATTTTAACTTTTTGAGATGATAATTTTGTGAAATAATATATAATTTTGTTCGCTAAAATGTATTTCTAAACCTTAATCACGGAAAACCATGCCGTGATAACCTTAAATGTTGAAACATTTAACCTTAAACAATTTAACAATATCATTTTATGAAAAAAATTTTTACGCTATTGGCGCTAATCATGTGTTGTGCCGTATCTGGTGTTGCCGGAGATCTTTATGAGTTCTACTATGACAATGGAAACAAAAAGTACACAAATCCTGACGGGAAAAGTACGATTTTTACTGTGGCAGGAAGTGATAAAACCGGTATCAAAGAATTAAGTTATGTTCTACCTTCATCTGGAGCTACAATTTCTTCAGCAAAGGGTCTTAAAATGAACTCATCCGGTGTAGTTACTTTTACACCGGCTTCGAAGGCTAAGTTAACTATTTATTTGGTTGACAATAAGTGCTCTGATGTAAATATTAATGGTACTAAAACTGAAGGAAATGTCGATATTCCTTCAAATTTCTCTAAAATATGTGCTATAATTGAAAAAGAAGTTGAATCCGGCGTTGAGTGTAAAATTGCAAAGGGCTCGGATGAGGGTACCATAATTTATGTTGGTGTTGAGTATCTTGGCGCTGCCCTTACACCTCTTGCTGCTCCCGAAGTTTCTTATGATGCTGCAACTGGTTTAGTTTCTATTGAAGGCGAAAATGTATATTATACAGTTGATGGTAGAGTGCCTTCTGCAGAGTCTACTAAATATACAGAATCTTTCGCTGTGGAAGATGCTACAGTAGTAAAGGCTATTGCACTCGGTGATGGTGAAACAACTACAAATTCAGATGTTGTTACAACAACCGTTTATCTTTCAGGTCTTGAAGTGGCTACCCCTGTATTCAAACAGATTAATGGTACATTTGCATTATCATGTACAACTGCAAATGCAACAATTGAATACTCATATAATGGTACAGACTGGAATGTATATAAACAGCCTATTACATTAGTAGAGGCTACTACTGTTGCTGCGCGTGCATCTCGTGAAAACTGTACAACATCTACAGAAGTTACTGAAAATGTAACTGTACTTGAGCGCGATCCGAAAGCAACAACAATTTATATGGGTTGGGGTTCATTTACTAATACGAATGCAACTACAACTACATATGGCGTTCTTGAAGGTAATGCCGGAGATGCCGCAGAAGGATTTACTATCACTTGTGGTACATTAGAAAAGAGCTATTCTAACTGGGATAAGAATAAATTTAATATGGAGGGCAACGAACGTTCATGTATCAAGCTTTCCAATGGTGCAACAAACACTCTAAAAATTAAAGAGCACTATGTCGCTACTCGTATAGCAATCTATTCTACGGTTAACCTTTCTGCTCCCGGCCGTGACGCATATTGGAGAGAGATTACATGTGATGGCGTAGCCGTTGAACCTGTAAATAACATTCTCATGGGCTCATTCCTAGATATAGCTAATCCCGATGTGCGTATTTACAACCTTGACCGTGCAGAAGAGGTTTCGTTCACAAATACTGGTGAGCAACTCTATTTTACTCTTGCAGTAGATGTTAAGCGTGCTGTAGATGCTCCCAAGCACTTCTATGAAGCAGACGAAGTTACCCTTAAGAGCGGTGAAATGATTACACTTGCCCATGATGACGAGGAAGCAGTAATTTATTACGCATGGGAAACTGTTGCTAAAGAAGAAACCCCTGCAGAAGAGGAAACTGAATCTGCAGAAGTTATTAGAAAGGCTCCTGCTGCTGATGAATATGTAGTTTATTCAGAAAAACAGCCCGTGTTTGAAGCAGAAAAAGATGGTGACAGCAAGATTCTTCATTATTATGCAGAAAAGGCTGGTAAAATCAGCGATGCTAAGCAGCTCGTTGTGACACGTTTGGGTGAGACTACCGGTATCGAGGCTATCGCTGTAGATGCTAACGAGGGTGCAGTTGAATACTTCAACCTTCAGGGTATCCGCGTTGCTAACCCCTCAAACGGTATCTTCATACGTCGTCAGGGCAAGAACGTAACCAAGGTGCTCGTGAAGTAATCACCACATTATAAAATATGTGACAAAATTCAGGGGGTCGCGCCGTGCGCGACCCCTTTTTTAGCTATGCCTGTCACTGGGATGCAGAGGCCAGAGAAGCGCCCTGCCGGGCGCGAGGTTGTGGGGGCTCGCTGATCCGCAGGCTGGCAGAGCCAGCACAGCGGAATGTAGAGTGTCGCCCTAAAGGGCTTTATATTACATTAGGCTTTTTGAGCTGCCTTCAAAACTTGGATACTTAGAGTTTTGTCGATACCACAACATCGCCTCTCCGAGGCTCAACAGGCTGAATATTAGCCTATGAGGGTGTATCAAAATTCTGATGCACCCTCTTTCGTAATATGTTGTAAAAACATTTAAAAAAGCCTCGACTTTCTCAAGCCGGGGCTTTGTAGTATCACAAA
>JAMPAP010000001.1:529686-535419 GCA_023667185.1 Lachnoclostridium sp. | reverse complement strand
AAAGCCTTTTTTATGCCTAGCTCATTGACAAAAGTCTAAATCCGAAACTTGAGAAACTTATAAAAGTTGAGTGAAAAATATCAGCCGCGAGAGGACCCGCGGCTGATTTTATGTAAGGTAGATGGATTACTTAGTATTCATCCCATGACTTGATTTCGATCTCGTCAAGCGGGTGAGTAGTAAACGCCTCGATGTAGGCCGAAGCCAGACGAGCGTTAGTGAGTAGCGGAATGTTAAGATCGATAGCTGCACGGCGTATTTTGTAACCGTTGGTCAGCTCAGAGGTCGAATAGTTTTTGGGAATATTCACCACGAGGTCGATCTTATGCTCATGGAGGAGCTGCACGGCCTGAGGCTGGCGATCGGGCTCCGAGGGCCAGTAGACGCGGATGGCAGGTATACCATTCTCGTTAAGGAAGTTACAAGTACCGCCTGTAGCATAGATGATGTAGCCTTTATTGTTGAGCTCGTGAGCGGCATCGAGCATAGCAGCCTTTGACTTCGGGCCGCCGGTCGACAGGAGGACACTGCGACGTGGCAGCTTCTGCCCTACTGATATCATGGCCTTCATCAGAGCCTCAGAGCTATCGACACCGAGGCAACCCACCTCACCTGTGGAAGCCATGTCGACACCGAGCACGGGGTCAGCACCCTGCAGACGCGAGAAGCTGAACTGCGAGGCCTTGATACCGACGTAGTCGAGGTCAAAGGCGCTCTTGCCGGGTTTCTCGACGTGAAGCCCGAGCATCACACGGGTGGCAAGGTCGATGAAGTTAATTTTCAACACTTTTGACACGAAGGGGAAGCTACGTGATGCGCGCAGGTTACACTCGATAACCTTGATATCATTGTTCTTGGCAAGGAACTGGATATTGAATGGGCCTGAAATCTTCAGAGCATCGGCGATGCGGCGTGAGATCTTGCGGATGCGACGCATGGTCTCGACATAGAGTTTCTGAGGCGGGAACTGGATGGTAGCGTCGCCCGAGTGCACGCCGGCATATTCGATATGCTCTGATATGGCGTAAGCAATGATATCACCATCAGCGGCCACGGCATCCATTTCTATCTCCTTGGCTGAGGATATGAACTGCGAAACCACCACAGGATGTTTCTTTGATACATTGGCGGCAAGGCGGAGGAAGCGTGTGAGCTGATCTTCGTTGTGACACACATTCATCGCTGCGCCTGACAGCACGTAGCTCGGGCGGACAAGCACGGGGAAGCCCACTTCATCGATGAAGCGATGAATGTCGTCCATCGAGGTAAGCTCGCTCCAGCGGGGCTGGTCGATACCGAGGCGGTCAAGCATAGCCGAGAACTTGTTGCGGTCCTCAGCATTATCAATGCTTTGCGCCGAAGTGCCGAGGATATTTACGCCCTGCTCGTCAAGGCGGGTCGCAAGGTTGTTAGGAATCTGGCCACCAACAGAGAGGATAGTGCCGTGAGGCTGCTCGAGCTCGAGAATATCCATCACGCGCTCGAAAGTAAGCTCGTCGAAATAAAGGCGGTCGCAGATATCGTAGTCAGTAGATACGGTCTCAGGGTTATAGTTGATCATCACTGAGCGCCATCCGTTGCGCTTGACAGTCATAAGTGCATTTACCGAACACCAGTCAAACTCTACCGAGCTACCGATACGGTAAGCACCCGAGCCGAGCACCACTATCGAGCGGTGGTCATGGAGATACTCGATATCGTTTTCGCTGCCGTTGTAGGTGAGATACAGATAGTTGGTCATGGCCGGATATTCGGCGGCAAGAGTATCTATCTGCTTCACTACGGGGATAATACCCATTCGCTTGCGCAGGGCGCGCACAGCCAGAAGAGCGGCCTCAGGCTCGGTCATGCGATCCTTGAGCACCTCGCGGGCTATCTGAAAGTCAGAGAATCCCTGATTTTTAGCCTGACGCATCAGCGGAGCGGGAATATCTTCGATCTCGTTGTAGCCATTGACCTCGCGGGCAGTGGTGACGATGTTGAGCAGACGGTAAAGGAACCACTTGTCAATCTTGGTCAGGTCATGAATCTGATCCACGGTATAGCCTTTGAAGAAAGCCTGAGCGATGGCAAGGATACGCTTGTCAGTAGGCTCCTTGAGGGCCACTTCGAGCTCGGGAAGGTCATGCTGGTTGTTACCGACGAATCCGTGCATCCCCTGCCCTATCATGCGGAGACCCTTCTGAATCACCTCCTCAAAGGTACGGCCAATGGCCATAACCTCGCCGACTGACTTCATCGACGAGCCGATCTCGCGGCGCACACCATGGAATTTACCGAGGTCCCAGCGGGGAATCTTGCATACGATATAGTCAAGCGCCGGCTCAAAGAAGGCTGAAGTCTCGCGGGTCACCGAGTTTTTCAAGTCAAAGAGTCCATAGCCGAGACCGAGCTTTGCAGCTACGAAAGCGAGAGGATAGCCGGTGGCTTTCGATGCAAGAGCCGATGAGCGACTCAGACGGGCATTAACCTCGATGACGCGGTAATCCATCGACTCGGGGTCGAAGGCATACTGCACGTTACACTCGCCGACTATGCCGATATGGCGGATGATCTTGATAGCTAATTTGCGGAGGAAATGATAATCCTCGTTAGAGAGGGTCTGCGACGGTGCCACTACGATTGACTCGCCGGTGTGGATGCCGAGCGGGTCGAAGTTTTCCATGTTGCAGACGGTGATACAGTTGTCATAGCAGTCACGTACCACCTCGTATTCCACCTCTTTCCAGCCCTTCAGCGACTTCTCCACCAGCACCTGAGGCGAGAACGACAGAGCCTTGTCGACCAGCGCCATGAGCTCCTGCTCATTGTCGCAGAAACCGCTGCCGAGGCCGCCGAGAGCGTAAGCAGCGCGGACGATGACCGGATAGCCGAGCTCGCGGGCAGCGCGCATGGCCTCAACGGTAGTGTTTACGGCCTGACTTTTGATGGTCTTGACATCAATTTCATCGAGCTTCTTGACGAAGAGCTCGCGATCCTCGGTGTCCATGATAGCTTGGACGGGAGTACCGAGCACCTCAAGGTTATATTTTTCGAGCACGCCCGAGCGGTAGAGCTCCACGCCGCAGTTGAGGGCAGTCTGGCCGCCGAAAGCGAGCAGGATACCGTCAGGGCGTTCCTTGGCGATAACTTTTTCTACGAAATAAGGAGTAACAGGAAGGAAATAAATCTTGTCAGCAAACCCTTCGGAGGTTTGGACGGTAGCGATGTTAGGGTTGATGAGCACCGTGGTGATACCCTCTTCCTTCATCGCCTTGAGCGCCTGCGAGCCTGAGTAGTCAAATTCGCCGGCCTCACCTATCTTGAGTGCGCCACTACCGAGGAGGAGCACTTTCTTGATTTTATCGTTACGCATTATATTAATGTGGTAAGTGTAAACATTAAATCATTGAGATGAATTCATCGAAGAGGAATTCGGTATCTTTCGGGCCCGAACTTGCCTCGGGGTGGAACTGAGCCGAGAAGAACGGTAGAGTCTTGTGGCGGATACCCTCGTTTGTGCCGTCGTTCATGTTAATGAAGAGCGGCTCCCAGTCAGAGGGCAGGGTGTCGTTATCTACAGCGAAGCCATGGTTTTGAGAGGTGATGAAACACTTGTCGGTGCCTACGCGGCGCACGGGCTGATTGTGGCTGCGGTGGCCGTATTTCAGCTTGTAGGTCTTCGCTCCGGCAGCCTTGGCGAGGAGCTGGTTACCCATGCAGATACCGCAGATGGGCTTACCGATAGCCATAGCCTTGCGGATAAGCTCCACGGTTTCGCCGGCCATATCGGGGTTACCGGGGCCGTTGGAGATAAAGAGGCCATCGTAAGGGATGGACGTGAAATCATAGTTCCAGGGCACGCGGATCACTTTGACTCCGCGGCGGGTAAGGCAGCGGATGATATTGTGCTTCACGCCGCAGTCCACGAGCACCACCGTCTTGTCACCCTCGCCATGCACCTCAACTTCGGGGCATGAAACTTTGCTTACAAGATTTTCGAGGTTAGGGTCGTAGAAGTCAACTGAATTCTCATCATCGCCCTCGATGATAATCTTGCCGAGCATCGAACCGTGGTTACGGAGATGCTTTGTAAGGGCGCGTGTGTCAATGCCGTAGATGCCGGGGATTTTCTCCTCCTTGAGCCATTGAGCCAGCGAGCGGTCAGCCTGCCAGTGGGAATGGTCGAAAGAATAATCCTGAGCCACGATAGCCTTGCTGTGTATGTGGTCACTTTCGTAATATTCACTGACGTCGTCCTTCTCTCTCCTTGGGGGCACACCGTAGTTGCCGAGGATAGGATAGGTTGTGACGAGGATTTGTCCCTGATAGGAAGGATCGGTAAGGCTTTCGGGATAGCCGGTCATCGCTGTATTGAACACGACCTCACCGGCTGTAGAGTTCTCGTGTCCGAACGATTTTCCTTCCATTTTGGTGCCATCCTCAAGGATGAGGAAAGCGCGCTTTGATTCTCGCATACTTATGGATAGTGGTTGGTGAAATACTTCGCAAAGATAAGTAAAATTTGCGGGATAGACAAGTAAAATCTTGAAGATGACGGATTTCAAGCGGTTACTGAAAATCTTCCGACAAGAAATCGGAAAGTTTTTACTTCATTTTCATCTTCATACGCATTACGGGTTAATTTGGTTTGACTTGGGGTTAATTATCACTTGCTTTCATTGGAATTAGGTCAAAGTCGGATGGCGAGTAAGTAATATCAATGGTTTCGACGTATTTGTAATCAACTTGATTGATTTTGATTTCAACATTCTCCACGGCACCCTTTATATAAAATCCTCTACAACTACGAATCTTATTTAAAATCGTTTCATCATATTTGAGTACACCAATTCTTATTTCGATTGTCATACCTTCAATATGAATATTTGGATTGACATCAAAAACCATACTCGTAGTTGGGAAAGTCCTAACATCACTATTCGTGAAAATGATATTTTGAATGTAGGGGAGATCAGAACCTTTATTTGCTTCGACAAGCAGCCCAAAAGACTTGCCGAAATTTGCAAGCAGTTCCAACTTTGTCGTGGTGTTGTTGTAATCGCCAAGTAATTCTTCAATGAGCATATTTTGAACATTTATATTATGGGCGTTGATGTCAGCGACAAATGGCCCTTCTTGTGACTGACTTGGTTCATCGTCAGAGCCACATGCCGAAATAGCAAGACACATAACACCCATTAAAAGCCAATGGAGTATTTTCATTTATTGATTTGATTTTTGAGTTGTTCGACTTGGGCGGCGAGGATGGCAATTGTTTTGTCCTTCTCGCTTATTGTTTTTTGGAGGTTCGCGATAGTGTCAACGAGTGTAGCGATGCGGTCTATGTCAAGTGTGGCCGATAGGGGCTGCTTTATCATTTCGCCCTCATCACGCATGAGCCATTCAGCAGATAAGTCCGGAAACAAAAGAAGAAATTCTTTGGCTCGGTCAGATGTGATGGATTTCGCTTTCGTGAATGCTCCGACTCCCCAGCCCAATCTACGTTCTGCGGCTGTTGGGGAAACTCCTTTTGAGTCAAGGTATTTTTTGAGTTTGTCTTTTATTGTCATAGCGTCAGTCGTTAAATAATGTTAAGGAGAAGAATAATTTCTTCTGAAAATTGCTTGACAAAAGAATATATTCTTTAACTTTGCAGTGTGGTTCAAAACTAAGGGCAAATATAACTCTTTTTGGCGAGCCTACAAAATTTAACATCAACCCAATAGCATAAAAATGACACGCGAAGAATTT
>JAMPAP010000001.1:465590-529586 GCA_023667185.1 Lachnoclostridium sp. | reverse complement strand
ATTCATCTTACTTAATTATTATGACTCTAAGAAATCATCCGTAGCTGAGTAGTTAGTAACTACTCAGCTATGCGACAACTTATATCTCATTGATTGCCAGTGTGTATTTATATGAGATTATAAGAATTTTGGCTTAAGAATGTCAAAAGGCGCATAATTTACCTATCGCAAAATGTTGATTAGCAATTAATTTGGATAGCTGAGTAGTTACAGTAGTTACTACATATATTATTAAAGTGTAAAGAGTGTTAAATAGTGTTACCCCCCCCTGAATGATAAATATTTGAAATATTTTTCGTAGCTTTGCGTCAAATTATTCATCACATTCCGCGTTTCATGAAAAAATTTGCAATCCTTATTTTAATCCTTACGACGGTGGTTCCGACAGTATGGTCTCAGTCAAAAGTTACGCTTTGCGGTCGCATCCGCGATGCTGTTACAAAATATGACCTTGTGGTTGCCAAGGTGCTGGTCTACGACTCCATCGGCAACGTCAAGGATACTCTTTTGTGTAATGATGCAAAGGGTTACGAGCGCGGTGAAGTGGTCGACATTGCAGAATTCTACTACGGCATACAACCGGTGGATTCCACTTACGTTTTCGATGTGATATGCGATGGTTATATGCCCCAGACCATTACATATCATGCTAAAAACCTCGGACGCAAGCGCTATGTGGAAATGCCGGTGACTTACATGACCCGTGCCCCCCATAAGCTCGGTGAAGTTACCGTTACGGCCTCCAAAATCAAATTTTACAACAAAGGTGACACTATAGTTTTCAACGCTGATGCTTTCCAGCTCGCGGAGGGCTCGATGCTCGACGGCCTTATCGCCCAGCTGCCCGGAGTGGAGCTCAATGACGATGGACAGATTAAAGTCAACGGCGAGTTTGTGGAATCGCTTCTGCTTAACGGCAAGGATTTCCTCGACGGTAACAATCAGCTGATGCTCGAGAACATTGCTGCCTACACTGTCAAGAATGTCGAGGTATATCGCGGCCAAACTCTTGAAGATCAGTGGCTACGCAAAGTTGATGCGCCTAAGGTGTTGACCATGAACGTCAAGCTCAAAAAAGAGTTTAATGGTGGCACGATAATAAATGCCCAGGGAGGCGCGGGCACTGAAAACCGTTATACCGGCCGACTCTTTGCATCCCGCTTCACGGCTACCTCAAAGCTGACCCTCTTGGGTAACGTCAACAACCTCAACGATAACCGCAAGCCGGGCAAAAGCGACACATGGACGCCCGACATGATGCCCTCCGGCACACGCCAATACCGCATGGCGACGATTGACTACCGGTATGACAACGCTGAAGAGACGGCTCAGGTTTCGGCGGTGGGTTCTTTCGAGCAAACCCGCACCCACGATTACACCACCACTGCAAAGACTAACTTCCTCGGCAGCCGCAATACTTATGAAAATGCTTTTGACCGCAACAACAATGTCGATACCCGTGTCAAGGGGGATGCCTTCGTCCGCTTGCGCAACGATAAGGTGAGTGGATATGTTAATCTCAGCGGACTCTATCGCACCAAAAGCAACGGCTCGGAATCACTATCGGGCAGTTTCAACGACGAGCAGGCCAACATCAGCGCCGATATGCTCCGGAATATCTATGTGGATGCCAATCCTTTGCTGCTTAAGAATATCATAAACCGCTCATCCTCGATGACCGACGGCTCAAGCCATAACCTTGACCTGCGTTTCACTCCGGGAGTATCATTCTCTATTCCGGGCACCAATGACGCCCTGCTGCTGGAGTGTTACACCCGCTACAATAGCGTCAAAGAAGACAGATGGCGCGATTATACTATCAACTTCGGCGATAATCCCACCCCATCCGACCGCCGTCGACAGTATTTCGACAACACGCCTAATCACACTTTCACCTCGGTCAACAACATCACTTACCGCTATTCGTTGGGAGATTTCCACCTCGCGCTTAACTATGAATACCGCTTCAGTGATCAGGAGAAGGATTCATATATGTACGCTCTCGAACGCCTCAACGACATGGGGGCATATGGCGTGCTCCCGGCCGGATATCTTGATGCTTTCGACCCCGCTAACAGCTACACCTCCCGCCTCATCGAAAACAAGCACTCCATCAGTCCCTCACTGATGTACTTCTCTCCATGGGAAAAAGTGAGATTGTCATTTTACCTCATGCCGAATTTTTCACTGAAACACCAGCACCTCGACTATTGGCGCGACGGCCGTTCCTATCTTCTCAAGCAGACTGATTTCATAGTTACGGCCAAGAGATACGATATGATGATTTTTCTATCCTTTGGCGCATACAAGAACGAAAAAGGTAGCCGGGCATTCAAAAACCGCTTGGAGCTGTCCTCAACCATTACCCCCACCACGCCTGATCCCTTCGAGCGCCTCGACGTGATCAACGATTCTGACCCCTTGAATATCACCTCGGGTAATCCTAACCTAAAAACTTCATATAACTTCGAGAATACCATCGAATGGACTTTTATGCCTAATAACCCGCGTCATCGCTACCAGAACAACCTGCGACTCTCATGGTCAACAATTACCAACGATCTTACACGAGGATACACTTACAATACAGCCACGGGTGTGCGCAACATCCGCACCTACAATGTCGATGGCAACTCCAGCGGCTCCGTTGAAAATAATTTCATGATCCAATTTGGCCGCAAAGAGCAGTTTACCCTCTCGTCAATGACCACCGGCTCGATTATCCGCAGCGCTGACATGATAGGCGTTGACAACGACGTGCCTTCGGCTTCGCACGTCAACACCTCGCTGCTCACCGAGAAACTATCATTCGCCTGGCAGATTGGCAAGCAGACCATCACCCTCAACGGCTCGGCATCGACACGCCGCACCACCTCGCCGCGCGAGGATTTCACCTCAATCAATGCCCGCCACTTTACCTACGGCATCAACGGCAACTTCAAGCTGCCCGCAGGTTTCGGCATCTCCACTGACCTGACCAACTACACCCGCCGCGGATATGGCATGAAGGAGATTGACAAGAGCTTCGTGGTGTGGAACCTCCGCCTGAGCTACTGCCCGCCCCGAGCATCGCGCTTCGTATTTATGGTCGACGGATTCGATATGCTCCACCAGCTGTCAAATGTCAACTATGCCGTCAATGCAGCCGGTCGCACCGTAAGCTACACCAACGCCCTCCCGCGTTACGTCCTCTTCTCCGTCCAGTATCGCCTCAATCTACAGCCCAAAAAACGCTGACGTGTTGCGTAAACCGGTCTTCGCCATCCATTACTAATTTGTGAATCCGGTGAAGCGTTATATCCGCCGTAAGATAGTATAAGTGTGTTAAAATATGTGGTAATAAGGCGCGTTTTTGGGAATAAGCGGATTTTTTGCTACCTTTGCGGGTTGAAAAGTCTCTGTCATGGAAAATTTGATACCATATATCCCGGAACCTACTTTGCGCCGCCTGCCATGGTACTTGGCATGCGTGAGCCGTCTTAAGGCTCATGGCGTGGAGCGGGTGTCGTCGACAGCTATCTCGCGCGAGCTCAATGTGGATGCTTCGCAGATTGCCAAGGATCTGTCGTATCTTAATATCCGTGGGAAAACACGCATCGGCTATGAGGTGGATCGCCTTGAGCAGGTGCTGTTTGACTTCCTCGGTTTCGGGCGGAGTCATAATGCAGTGATGATGGGCGTGGGTTCGCTCGGAGCAGCGCTGATTGCTGATTCCGGTCTGCGCCGCTTTGGCCTAAATATCGTCGGCGGCTTTGATGTCGCCCCGCAGCTCGTGGGCACCACCATAGGTGAGATTCCTATTTTTGACCTCTCGGAGCTTCAGCAGCGCCGCGAGGAGCTAAACGCTGAGATTGCCGTAATCGCTGTCCCGGTGGAGAGTGCCGCCGAGGTGGCTGACCGTTGTGTCAAGGCCGGATTCAAGGCGTTGTGGAATTTCACCCCTTTCCGTATCTGCACTTCCCCGGAGATCGTTGTCACCAATACTTCCATCTACGCTCACCTCGCAGTGATGTATAACCGTCTGGCAGCCACCAAATGAAGATAATAGCATTTAACCCATCCACTGCCACAGAGGCTATCGACAGCTCTACGCCCGTCGACCTGATCCCTGACTCGGCGCTGGTGCTCAATGGCAGGCCGGTGTTTGTGCCGGATATCGCCGATGGCTGGAAGGCAACCATCGGTGTGGCGATGCGTATCGGACGGCTCGGCCGCGATATTGCGCCGAAATTTGCTCTGCGCCATGTGGATGCCTTCGGCTTGGCTCTGAGGCTGACGTGTGACTCGGCGGAGTTCTCCCGGGCTTTGCTGACGGCGGTTGACTCGACAATACTCATAGGCCCGATGGCTGCGGCTGATGACCTGAGCGCTGTAATGACGGCATCGATTGATGGCGAAGTCTTTGAGACAGAGCCTTATGCCGAGATTTGCAGTGCCGTGCCGCTGACGTCACGCTTCATGACTCTGAAAAACGGGGATCTTATCCTGACGCATCCCCTCGGAGAACCTCTCCCAATAGCGCCGGGTATGAAACTGAATATCACATTTGCAGGCGATACAATGCCTATCCGATTCGTATAGTTAAAAAAGATAATAGACCAATCTTGCTTATTGAAAATGAAATATAGTATTAAATCTCTTCTCTTACCTTTATCATTTGTTGCATTAGCCGCTATGTCAATGTCGGCCGCATCGCCTCTCTCATCCGGCCGATGGGTGAAGATGGCAGTTGATACAACCGGCATATATCGCATAGATTATCAGACTATTAAGCTTTGGGGTTTTGATAATCCCGAGAAGGTGGCTATATACGGATATGGCAGTGTGGAGACTTCCATGCAGCTGGCAGATGCTCCGCTGGAGCTGCCCGCCGTAGCAGTGAAGCATCATGGCGGAGCCCTTTATTTCTATGCTGAGAGCGACCTGCGTGTGCAGCCCGAGACAGCCTCTACGCTTTCTACCGTCAGGAATATGTATTCTTACGGCTCTCACTATTTCCTTACTGACGACCTTCCTGCCGCCGAGCCCGCTACCTCGGATTACACCTCCTCGCTTCAGTCTCCTATATCTACGCATACGGCGATAAAGTATTACGAACCTGAGGAATACAATCCCTCTGATGGTGGCGCATTCTGGTACTCGAATAATATTAGACCCGGCGATACTCATACCGTGGATTTCGACCTGACAGGCTATACCTCTGATGCTTACATGGGCTACAAGGCAATAGGCAAGCTCGAGGGCGCGCTCTTTTTACCCGAAATTACTGCAAGTGATAATGTGGCGTTTAACCCGGTGAGCACTTACCGTATTCCGTCGTCCAACGATGCCAAGGAGGTTTATCACTATATGTCGAGCCCCAATACAGCTCCTTTCAGCGTCACTTCCGGCTCCAAGGTCAGCTTTAATGTCGCCCGTCCGGATAATGACAATATCGAGCTTATGTGTCTTGATGCGATGTGGGTGATGTATAGTCGCGAAAACATCGTGCCTGACCTCTCACCTGAACTGGATATGCACTTCATCAGCAAGCGTAATCAGGAGGTAGAGCTCTCAACATCCGGCAGGGATGTTGAGGTATGGGACGTCACTGACGTGCGCAATATCCGCCGCCTCGCTCTTGCTTCAGGCAGCGATGGACGTGTGAAATTCTCTCTCCCATCCACTTCTGCCAAATATAATAAAGTGGTGGCCTTCAACCTTGAATCCGATAAATACCCCACTCCCCGCTACGAGGGTGAGATCGCCAATACTAATCTTCAGGCACTTAAGGATGTGGACATGATTATCGTAGCTCCTGCCGAGCTCATTCCTGCAGCTGAAAGACTCGCACAGGCTCACAAGAAGCATCAGGGTCTCGAGATCGCGATAATTGACAAGGCCGATATCTTCAATGAATTCGGCTCCGGCGCATTTGCTCCTAACGCTATCCGCCGCATGGCCAAGTCCGTGTACAATAACGGTGGCGGTCGGTTGCGCTATCTGCTGTTGTTTGGCGGTGCTTTTTATGACAATCGCTCTGTGGCGTCAGATGATAATATGTATCTCCCTTCATATCAGGTGGAGGGCGTAGCAAATGCGCGCAACATAGCCAAAGCATTTACAGCCGATGCATTCTATGGAATGTTTGACGAGGATCTTATGGCTGATATCTCTTCACGTGCCGATGTTAACAAACCGCAGACCATATCTGTAGCAGTAGGCCGTATCCCGGTTCTTACCGTAGGCGAGGCTGAAGCGATGGTAGATAAGTGTATCCGATACCTTGAAAATCCTTCACTTGCCGGTGATTTCGCTCAGGCAATATTTATGGCTGACCGCGGCAACGCTAACCAGCACATGATAGGTGCCGAGTCATCAGCCAAGCTCGTCAGCCAGGCTCATCCCGAGATTACGATCCATAGAGGTTATCAGGCAGCATTTCAGTGTGATAGCAAGGTGAACGACGTAAACACCCCACTTTACAACTATATCATGAGAGTGTTCCCGACCGGAATAAGCTATCTTGCTTATGCCGGTCATGGAGACGATACCAGCATCTTCTCCGATGCGTATTTCAATATGTCGTTTTTGTCGAAGCTCAATTACTCGTCAATGCCCGTGATGTTTATCGCTTCGTGCCATCCCTTTACGCTTGACTATCTCAAACCCGGCATCTTTGGTTCCATGTTGCTTGACAAGAAATCAGGCCCTATAGCCGTCTATGCTCCGGCCCGCGAGGTATATCTGTCGTCAAATCAGAAGTTTTCTGACGTATTCTCTGAGGAAATCGTAACTGCTGACCGGGGCGCTACTATTGGCGACGTGGCTAAGAAGGCCCTTAACATAATGCTCGCCAGCTCGCTCCAGGAGCGCACTAATGCTCTGAGCTATAACGTAGGAGGTGACCCGGCGATACCGGTGCGCACCTGTCACTACAGCGTGGAGTCAGATGTTGATAATATCATGTTCAATCCCGGCGAGCCCACTACGATTACCGGTAAGATTGTTGATTCGGAAGGTAACCTGATCACGTCATTTAATGGCCGCCTGACCATGACGGTCTACGACCGGCCGCTATCGTTCTTGTCATATGTCAACGTCACCGCTGATAATGAAGACCGCCAGCAGCTTATGCTCGATGATACTATGGTCTCCTCTACCTCATGCCTGGTGAAGGATGGCCGCTGGAGCGCAACGATCACTGTGCCCGCTATCAACAACACCGGTGTTAACAACCGCGTATCTTTCAGCGCGATGATGGACGATAGCTTTGAGTCGGCTATCGGCATGGACTACGCTACTATCTCTGAGGATGTGAAGAGTATCGACACTACCGCTCCTGAAATCGAACTTTCAATCGACGGGATGGATGCTCCCGGTGACGTTATCGAAATAACTGATGGCGATCCGGTGCTTAATATCAAGGTGCGCGATGATATGTCAGGCATTTCTTTCAGCGATGTGCAGGTAGGCTGCAAGCTGATGGTGATGCTCGACGAGAAAAACCTCATAAGCAATGTGGCTCCCACACTCCAGCCCGACGGCGAGGGTGGCTACTCCTGCTCGCTGACATTAGGCTCGTTGCTGACCGGCCGTCATACCATCAGGGCTTCCGTGGGTGATAATGCCGGAAATATAGCTTCAGCTTCAGTGGAATTGATCAAAGTCACCAAGGCTTTTGATTGCACCGTGGCTATGGATGATGATTTGGTGAC
Organism: Lachnoclostridium sp.; assembly: GCA_023667185.1. Taxonomy (GTDB): domain Bacteria; phylum Bacteroidota; class Bacteroidia; order Bacteroidales; family Muribaculaceae; genus Duncaniella. The sequence continues at coordinate 521,889 of JAMPAP010000001.1, read as the reverse complement.
TGACAAAGCTTCCTTCTCGCTCACCCATTCACTTTATGAGATACCCTCGGCAAGATTCATCATCGAGGATCTGGCCGGAAATCTCGTCTACACTTCTACGGTCAATGACGACTATCTGTCGTGGGATCTTAAGGATATCAATGGTAATCCGGTGGACGACGGCACATATAACGTCTACGCTATCGTGAAGCTCCATCCCCGCTACAGCTCCACACCCAAGGTAAGCTTTACCATCATACGTTAAGACGGTAACGCCCTCCCGGGATTGCTGAAATCAAGCCTTTGAACTCCATATCTACGAGCAGTCCCATCAGGCGCGATGTGGGCATATTCAGCCGGGTGAGTATCTCGCCAAATTGTATCCCATCCTTCAGACGCAGAATTTCCACTACGGCTTCCTCCTCGGGGTTCATCTCCACAAAGAGCGACCGCTGCTCACCTTCTTCAGCCTTGACGGGCCAGTTCATCGCCTGAAGGATGTCATCGGCTGAGCTGACAAGATGTGCTTCCGCGCGATTTATCAGGTTGTTGCAGCCACGGCTATAAGTGTCGTGCGCCCTGCCGGGCACGGCAAACACTTCGCGGTTGTATCCTCCGGCGAGGCGGGCAGTCACCAGAGCACCACCGCGCTCGGCTGACTCGACCACCAGCAGGCAGTCACATAGTCCGGCCACTATCCTGTTGCGCGCAAGGAAATTACCGCGATGTATAGCATCGTCTGACCGGTAATCGGTCAGAAGCATTCCACCTCGTTTTACCATGTCGGCAGCCATCTGCCTGTGAGCCGCCGGGTAGATCGTGTTAAGCCCGTGGGCGAGCACCCCGGCTGTAGCTATTCCGGCATCAAGCGCCCCCTTGTGAGCTGCGGCATCTATGCCGAATGCGAGTCCGCTCACCACAACCAATGGCTCTGACATCTTCGCGGCAAGGTCGTTAATAATCTGCCGTGTCATTTCTATGCCATAACCGGTGGCATGGCGCGTACCCACTACGGCGATAATCCGGCATTTGTTGAGCTCACACTTGCCGTAGCCGTAGAGCAATATCGGGGCATCCTCACATTCAAGCAGCCGCTGGGGATAAGCCGCGTCAGTGAAAAATAGGGTAGAAATCGAATTGTGGTTTACGAATTCCACTTCAGAGGCCGCTTTGGCGAGCATTTCACGCCGGTAAGCTTCGCCGGTCAGGCGGTTTTTGAAGCCGAGGATGGTGGAGAGTTGCCGCTCGGGCATCTCGAAGTATTGCTCCAGTGAGCCGCAGCGAGATATGATCTCGTCGGCAATACGCAGGCTGATTCCTTTAGATGAGGCCAGAGCTATCTGATGCAGAAGTGAGGGTTGATCCATTATTCTTCAGTCAGCACGTTTTTGAAGGCCTCGGCGAGGCGTTCGCCGCGCGTCAGCCGTCCGTTTTCGAGACAGGTCACCGTGACAAGAGCTTTCACTACGGGTGTCATGTCAGAGCTGCGGAATATGGCCTGGTGAAACACGAATCGTGCACCCTTTCGATGAAGGCTCAGACATGACAGCATCTCATCGTCTGACCGGAGCGACGACAGATAGTCGATCTCCACGCGGCGCACTACGGGTACAAGCCCGTCGGCGCTCATCGCTGCAAATGAATAGCCCGCCGCGGCGCAGAAGTCGTGGCGCGTAAGCTCAAGATAGTGAAGATAATTGGCATTATTGACGATTCCCTGGGAATCGAGCTCGTAGTCCCGCACCTTGATGCGTGTCGAGTAAGCGAAGTCAGTAGGGGTCATGCGTTATACAGGTAGCGCTTGATAGAGCGTTTTGGGGTTTTTTCAAATTCGTTGGCTATCAGCTGTATGCGGCTGATGCGTTCGTAAGGAGCCACGAGCTTGTTGAGCTCGGCGAGCACACCTTCCATCAGTTTGGGCAGCTGGTCGTTGGATAAATGGTTGCGATCCATCTCTTCATAGTCAGGATATACGAGGGCTACGAGGTTGTTGCCGCGCTCCACTACGAGGCTCTCGGCCACAAAAGGCATATTGTTAAGCTTGGCCTCAATCTCCTCAGGGTATATATTCTGGCCTGTGGCCGAGAGGATCATCGTCTTGTATCGGCCGCGGATGAAGATGGTCCCGTCGGGCGTACGGGTACCCATGTCGCCGGTGTGGAGCCAGCCGTCAGCATCGATTACAGCCTCCGTGGCCTCAGGATTTCGGTAATAGCCCTTCATGACGTTTTCGCCACGCACGCATATCTCGCCGGGCACACGCTCCTGATCCACACTGTCGATTTTCGACTCCATGATGGGAAGAGTGCGGCCTGATGAGCCTACGATAAACTGCTTCCAGGGCGTGTAGCTGATCAGCGGGCCACATTCAGTCATGCCGTAGCCTACGGTAATCGGGAAGCCTATGCGATGGAGAAATTCCTCCACCTCGCCGTTGAGAGGCGCGCCCCCTACGATTACCTCCTCAAATTCTCCACCGAGGGCTTCGATGAGGCCGTTGCGTATCTTGCGGTAAACCAGCTGCTTGACGCCCGGGATAGCGAGCATACGCTTTACTGATGGCTTCTTGAGCAGCGGCAGGAGCTTGTTGCGGTAGATTTTCTCAAGAATCAGAGGTACGCAGAGTATAAGGTTGGGCTTCACCTCGCTGAAGGCTTTGAGCAGGAGCTTGGGTGTAGGCAGTTTGCCCAGAACGGTAATGTGAGAGCCTGTAGCAAGAGGTGTCAGCATATCAAAGGCGCATCCGTATGCATGAGCCAGCGGCAGGAAGCTCAGGCAGCGTGAGCCGCGGTAGTGAAGATGCTGCTTGATACCGAATACCACATTTCCGCATAAATTGTTGAATGTCAGCATGACACCTTTCGAGAATCCTGTAGTGCCTGAGGTGTAGTTGATCTCAGCGATGGCTTCAGGGTCGATCCTTGCATAGTCCACGTCAGCAGCCGTGAAGCCGTGAGGGTAAGCGCGACGCATCCGCTCCGGCATCTTGCGGAGGAAGTTTTCAAAGCGGTGAGCTGTGGAAGGATGCTCGGCAAGGACTGCGCGGGTTTCAAGCGACATCACTGCCTTCACACCCGGAATCTTGTCAAAATCCATATTCTCAAATATATGCTCGGAGATAAAAAGCAATATCGCACCCGAATGGTTGATGATATGCTGGGCATCCTGCACGTTAAACTCCGCGAGCACCGGCACGATAATAGCGCCGTAAGTGATCGTAGCCATATATGACACTATCCATGAGATATTATTTTTGCCCATTATAGCTATCTTGTCGCCGGGGCGGATACCATTTTCCTTGAACATCAGGTGGGTAGCAGCTATTCGGCGAGCCATATCAGAGTAAGTCATCGTGCTTCCGGTGGTGTATTCGGTCACAGCGGGGAGATCCCAGTTGCGGCGAAAAGAAGCGGCATATATCTGAATTAAATTTTCGTTTAGCATAGGTCAGTTGTAGAATTGATGAGGAGCTTCCGGATGACGCTTAGCTCCCGAAAGGAACGACAAAATAAATAAAAATCTATTATTTATACAATTATACCGGCCCGAAAGTTTACCGGAGGGTGAAAAATCATGATGCAACATGATACAACATGATGACAATGATTTTGTGATTGATAAAAATATTTCGTAACTTTGCGGTTCGAATTCGAATATATTTAAAATTGCAATATGGGAAACAACTCTGTAGCACCATTCTCACTTCTCTTCGAATGTAGCTGGGAAGTATGCAACAAAATAGGTGGAATCTACACCGTTCTCTCAACTAAGGCTCATACACTCAAGCAGATGTATAAGGACAAGGTGATCTTTATCGGGCCTGATGTATGGAGCGCTGAAAATCCCTCACCCTGGTTTACTGAAAGCCGGGTGCCCTCCCTCGCAGGCTGGGCCGCTGCCGGCAAGCTCCCTGAAGGGGTAAGCGTCAGAATAGGACGATGGGAAGTACCCGGCCGTCCGATTGCCATTTTGGTCAAGTGGGATGGCATGATGAAATGTAAAGATCAGTTTTACGGTGAAATGTGGCAAAAATATGGCGTGGATTCACTTCATGCCTATGGCGACTACGATGAAGGATGCACATTCTCCCTCGCAGCCGGTGCTGTCATTGAGAGCATAGTCAATTACCTGGTAGCCAACAAAAAACTCGCTGCAACTGACAGTGTTATCACTCTTTTCAACGAGTGGACCACTGCTATGGGATTGCTCTACGTCAAGAGCCGCGTGCCTCAGGCCGCAACCATTTTCACCACCCATGCCACGAGCATCGGACGCAGCATCTGCGGCAACGGCAAGCCACTATATGATTATATGAAGGGCTACAACGGCGACCAGATGGCACAGGAGCTCAATATGCAGTCGAAACATTCGCTCGAAAAAGCGGCCGCCCATCAGGCCGACTGCTTCACTACGGTAAGCGAAATCACCGCCCGCGAGTGTGAGCAGCTTCTTGAGCGTCGTCCTGACGTGGTGACTCCCAATGGTTTTGAGAAAAATTTCGTACCTGCGAAAAATAAGTTTGCCGCCGCCCGTGCCGCCGCCCGCAAGAATATGCTTAATGTGGCTGCCAAGCTCACCGGCGACACCTTTGACAACGATACATTTATACTTATCACCTCCGGCCGCTGCGAATACCGCAATAAGGGTCTTGATCTCTTCCTCGATTCATGTGACCGCATGCGCTCCGATGAGCTCGGCCACCGCGTACTTGCTTACGTGATGGTGCCTGCATGGTGTCGCGATGCCCGTCAGGACCTCCGTCAGGCTCTCGATGGCGACAAGTCAGATGGCTTGACCAATCCTGTAATCACACATAATATAAATAATCCCGAGTCAGACCCTATCTACAACCGCATCCATCAGCTCGGCTTCAACACCCGCAAAGGCGACAAGGTGACGGTAATATATGTGCCCTGCTACCTTAACGGCAACGATGGTATATTTAATGCCACATATTATGATCTGCTGATAGGTGCTGACGCCACGGCATTTCCCTCTTACTACGAGCCATGGGGCTACACCCCGCTCGAAAGCGTGGCCTTCGGCGTGCCTACGATCACTACCTCGCTTTCAGGCTTCGGACAGTGGATACTTGAGGCATTCGAAAACTACTTCGAAAATTGTGGCGTGAACGTCATAGGCCGCGGCGACTCAAATTACTCCCAGGTGGCCGGTCAGATAGCTTCGGCTGTGACATATCTCACTGACGTTGACGATATTGCAAAAGCTACCATCTCAGCGGCAGCACAGTCAACCGCCGATGCTGCTTCGTGGACTAACTTCATCCGCTACTATGTGGAAGCCTTCGAAATAGCTGAAGCCAACCGTCTCAAACGCCAAAGCACCTCAAACTGAATACCCGATTATCTAAATATTTCCAATCTAAGAATATACAACCAATATTTCTATCAAATATGAAATTACCTGTAAGTAATGCTAACGCTCCGGTATGGCGCGACATTACCATTAAATCACATCTGCCCGAAGAGCTTAAACCGCTCGAGTCACTCTCCCGCAACCTCTGGTGGGTGTGGAACAGCGAAGCTAAAAATCTTTTCCGCGAACTTGATCCCGATATCTGGCGCTCTTCAGGTGAAAACCCTGTGATGCTGCTCCAGCGTCTCTCTTCAGAGCGTATAGAGGAGATCATCGCTGACGCAGCTCTTATGGAGCGTATCGACAAAGTGTATAAGTCATTTATGGCTTACATGGCTGAGCCTATGCGCACTGACCTTCCCTCGGTATCTTACTTCTCGATGGAGTATGGTATCTGCAACTGTCTGAAGATCTACTCCGGAGGTCTCGGCGTACTCGCCGGCGACTACATCAAGGAGGCTTCTGACAGCCGCGTCAACATGACCGCCGTAGGTTTCCTTTATCGTTATGGCTACTTCACTCAGTCACTCAGCGTAGATGGTCAGCAGATTGCCAACTATGAGCCTCAGAACTTCAACCAGCTCCCCATCGAGCAGGTAGTCGACGAGAACGGTCACCCCGTGATCCTCGAAGTTCCCTTCCCCGGCCACATCGTATACAGCTACATATGGCGTGTCAATGTAGGCCGCATGAAGCTCTATCTGATGGATACTGACTTCGACATGAACTCTGAATTTGACCGCCCGATCACTCACCAGCTCTACGGTGGCGACTGGGAAAACCGTATCAAGCAGGAATACCTCCTCGGTATCGGCGGTGTGCTCATGCTCAAGAAGCTCGGCATCAACAACACTCTCTATCACGCTAACGAAGGTCACGCCGCACTGCTTAACCTCCAGCGCCTCGTTGACTACGTTCAGGAGAAGCACCTCGATTTCAACACCGCTCTTGAGCTCGTACGCTCTTCAGCTCTCTATACCGTACACACTCCCGTGCCGGCCGGTCACGACTACTTCGACGAAGGCCTCGCTCACAAGTATCTCTGCGAGTTCCCCGGCCGTCTCGGCATCAGCTGGCAGGACCTCATGAACATGGGTCGCGAAAATCCTGACAGCCAGGAGCGCTTCTCAATGAGCGTATTCGCCCTCAACACTTGCCAGGAAGCTAACGGCGTAAGCTGGCTTCACGGTGAGGTGTCAAAGAAGATGTTTGCCGGTATCTGGAAAGGCTACTCTTGGGAAGAAAGCCATGTAGGATACGTCACCAACGGTGTGCACATGCCTACCTGGGCTGCTTCAGAATGGAAAGCTTTCTATGCTGAGAAGCTCGGCCAGCAGGTGTTCAGCCACCAGAGCGACCCCAAGGCTTGGGAAGGTATCTTCAAAGTTAAGGACGAAGAGATCTGGAATATGCGCCAGACGATGAAAAACAAGTTCATCAACTTCGTTAAGCGTGACTTTAAGGCTAAATGGCTTGCTAACCAGGGTGATCCCTCACAGGTAATCAAGATTCTTGAGCGCATCAACCCCAACGCTCTCATCATCGGCTTCGCCCGCCGCTTCGCTACTTACAAGCGTGCCCACCTGCTCTTCACTGACCTTGACCGCCTCTCGCGCATCGTCAACAACGAGCAGTTCCCCGTACAGTTTGTATTCTCCGGCAAGGCTCACCCCGCCGATGGTGCAGGTCAGGGATTGATCAAGCGCATCATGGAGATCTCACGGATGCCGCAGTTCCAGGGCAAGATCATCTTCCTCGAGGACTACAACATGATCGTGGCCAAGCGCCTCGTGACCGGTGTCGACATCTGGCTCAATACTCCTACCCGTCCCCTCGAGGCATCAGGTACATCAGGTGAAAAGGCCGAGATGAACGGTGTGCTTAACTTCTCAGTGCTCGACGGATGGTGGTACGAAGGCTATCGCCTTGACGAAAAAGCCGGTTGGGCGCTTACTGACAAGCGTACTTACACTGACCAGGCACAGCAGGATAAGCTCGATGCTGCCACAATCTACTCGATGCTCGAAAATGAGATCATACCCCTCTTCTTTGCCAAGAACTCCAAGGGCTATTCACCCGAGTGGATTCAGTATATCAAGCGCTCTATCGGTCACATCGCACCGCAGTACACCATGCAGCGTATGATCGAGGACTATGTAGACCGCTTCTACAAGCCCGAGGCTGAACGTTTCGGTGTACTCGCTGCCGATGACTACGCCAAGGCTCGCGAAATCGCAGCCTGGAAGGAGAAAGTGGCTGCCGCATGGAACGGTATCAAGGTTCTGGAAGTCAAGACTTCAAGCGACAATACCCTTGCTAACAACACCGGCCAGCAGTTTACCTCGATCATCAAGCTTGACACCAACGGCCTCGCTGACGACCTCAAGCTCGAGCTCGTCATCAACAAGGTGGAAGATGGTGTCACTACCTACTTCGGCAAGAAACCTCTCGAGGTCATCAACCGTGACGGTAACATCGTAACTTACAGCATCACTGATAAGTATCGCGATGCAGGCGTGTTCCGCTACAGCTACCGTCTCTATCCCTGGAATCCTGCACTTCCTCATCGTCAGGACTTCGCATTCGTTCGCTGGATCTAATCCATCCAACTCCAATATACGAAGCGGGCATGCCTCACCGGGCATGCCTGCTTTGCATAAGTATGTATAGGTCACGCACATTTACTTTGTGCGTGACCTATAAAAAAGCCCCTGACGTGATGTCAGAGGCTATAGGGATAGGGGATTGGGTCAGATTATTTTACGGCAATCTTGGCTACCTTGCCTGAGGTGTATTTCACGAGGTAAACTCCGGCCTCGAGTGCGGCGGGGTTTACGCGGACACCTGCGAGATTGTAGACGGCCTCGATGGTGGCGTCATTGTCAGCAGCGATTGCGGTGATGGAGCTTGAGCCGGTGCCGGCAGCCTGATGGAGGGCAAATACCTTGGTTACGCCGGGAGCCATGATGACGATTTCGCCATCGCGGGCAGTGTCAGAGTATTCGGCCTTGACGGTCATGGTGCAGTCAGCATAGCGGCCAGCGAGCTCTACTTCAGCCCATTCGGGAGCTACCACCTGAAGATCAGCTGCATCGTAGTAGCTGTCAAGTCCTACGGTAGTGCCATTGGCGCTGATGTCGACACTTTCGGCTTCACACTGCAGCCAGGGTAGTGTGGCATCAAGACAGATGGCAAATGCGGTGTAGAGGTCTTCGCCGGTGGGAGAAATCAGGTTGGAATAAGATTCTACGGTGCTGCCATTATAGGTAATCTCCTTCATGGTCCAGCCGAGAGCGAGGGCGGGCTCTTCGGGGATAATCTGCTGGTAGGGTGCGAAATAGCCTACGCCCGGGTTGTTGAAGCCGGTGATAGCGATGATGTAGGCAGGCTCCGAGTCGTCGAGTACTACGGGGCGGGGGAAGTCAAACGAGATCATGGTGTAATCGGGTTCCTGATCGCCTTCGATGAGCACGTTGAAGTCCTTAGCCTTAACTGTGGCTGTGGCCAGCGGACGTGTGAAGTCGGGCTCGTAAGATTCGTTGATGGGGACGATCTGGGCTGTGAACTCTACATCGTCAGCGATATTCTCAGTGCGGGCCAGAAGGTGAGCACCGCTTACCACCATGGGTGAGGGACCGGAATAGATGAAGTTGAGAATACCGGTGAGCTTCACGTTGTCACCCTCTTCGCCTTCGCCATGGAAAGAGTATTCAGTCCAGAAGGCGTCAGTGTCAGCGTTATGTCCATAGATAGGGGTAGCTGTCATGCCGAAGTCCATGCGGTAAGTGTAAACGCCTATTTCGCTGAGCTTGAACATGAAGGGGAGTACGCCCATCTCGACTAATTCACCGGAGCTGGCAAGGAATGTGGGCTTGCCGCCTATCTGCATATAGTCGGCCGGATTCTTGTAGCTCGTGGTGGTGAAGCCGGGAGCTGATACGGTCATCGTAGGCAGATAGTAGAGGTTGGTGCGGGTGGTGAAGTCGTTTGTATAGTCAGTGCCGTAGTTTATGGTGAGCTCGTCGCCCTCGGCCGTGAGCCAGTTGTCAGCATCGGTGGGGTCGTTGTACTGCCATGTAACCTCAGCATCAGGCACATAGTCGTACATCATGAAAGTGTTGTCGGCAAATGCGGGGAGGAAGGCTGACTCGAAGTTTACGGAATTAAAGTCGCGTGAGAAGCCCCAGTACTGGTTGTTGAAAGGCATCATGTAAGTGAGTCCTTCGAGCTTGGGGAGGCCGATGCGGATGTTGTCGATAAAGCAGGACTGGCCATCAGTACCTACATACTGGAATGCCACCTGAATCTTCTTACCGGCATAAGCAGCAAGGCTGATATCCTGAGACGTAAGTGAAGAAATGTCATACATTATGAGCTCCAAGCCTGACCAGTCTTTGAACTTCTCGGCATAGTCGACAAGAGTGGCCCACTCGCCGCCTTCCTCGCGGATGTTAACCTTGATGTCAAATACGATCTCCTTCGGGCCTTGGAATTCGTAAGTTTCCCAGTCAACGTTGTCAAGGTTGTAAAACCAGAACGGATCAAGGTAGATGTCATAAGTAAGACTCTGGCCCTCGGGCACTTCCACTACGGGCGATATGAGCCATTCGTTGAGGTATTTGGATGAGAAGTTGATACCGAAGTAGTAGTCGCCGTCAGTGGGGGGTGGTAGGAAACTACTTGCGGCAGTGGGAGTCCACTTTTCGGAGAGCTCGGTTTCGTCGCCGTTAGATTCGATAGTCCAGCCGTCAGGCACCCATGCGAGCGTCTCGCCGTCCCAGTCCTCGAAGCTCTCGAAGAGGATCTCGTCAGCGGCTGCCTCCTTGGCGGGAGCTGCCTGCTTTTTCACAGGGTTGATACGCTTTGATGCCTTGGGGGCAATAAGTTTTTTCACTGCGCGGCCACCGGCGTTGCGCATTTCGAGCACCATGTCGTTTTTGAGGCTTTTCACTACTTCGATGTCAGCTTTCTGCACCGGAGCTACGGTGCGGATAGCTGTCGAAGGATCGACAAGGTTCTGAGCCGACACTGACGCGGAGAGCGCGATGCCGGCCGTAAGAAGTAACAGATTTTTCATTTTTGATTGTGACAAATTGGAAATTGTACGCAAAATTGTGTGATTATTTTGCAAAGGTAAATAAAATGAGTGAAAATCTGACTGTTTGATAACATGAAAATATAAGAAGGTTATATTTTTTGCACATTTATTAATATGTGTTATACTATTTCGGAGAAGGATGCGTTATAAATATAGAACCACTGATTATGCTGAGGGTTTCGATCGTGACATATTACACGCCGTCTGACGAGCTTGAGGAGTGTTTCCGCTCGATAGATTCGGATATAGTCGATGAGATAATCGTCATCGACAATAGTCGTTGTGAATCGACACGACAGGTGTGTGAGAGGACTCCGAAAGTGGTCTATATTCCCAACGACAATATCGGTTACGGGCGAGCTCACAATATGGCTCTTCGTAAGTCGCTTGCGGATGGCACGAAGTATCATCTGGTGCTGAATTCTGACGTCAGCTTTGATCCGTCGATACTCGGTAAGATCGCAAAGTATATGGATGAGAATCCTGATATAGGTACCCTTCAGCCGGCAATGTTTTACCCTGACGGCCGTCCTCAGTATACGTGCCGTCTTCTCCCTACCCCCATCGATCTGCTCGGGCGGAGGTTTCTGCCAGCCAAGTGGGTGGAGAAGCTTAATTACCGCTATCTGCTACAGAAGAGCGACCGCAAGCACGCGCTGGATCTGCCCCAGCACCAGGGTAGCTTCATGTTTATGAGGATGGATGCCCTGCGGGAAGTGGGGCTGTTTGACGAGCGCTATTTCCTTTATGGAGAGGATGTGGATCTGACGCGCCGTATCCACCGGAAGTACCGAACGATGTTTTGGCCGGAGGTCAGCGCCATGCACAAGCATAAGGAGGAATCATATTATAAGTTTCGTCCGCTCAGGATTCATATCGTGAATCTGTTTCGCTACTTCAATAAGTGGGGTTGGATATTCGATCGCGAGCGTCGGCAATGGAACAAGCAAGTCCTCGCGGAAATCGACAGAATAGAAGAAAACTAACGAATCTCAAGCGCTGAGCGCCGTCTCCCATATAAATGTAACGCAGTTAAGTTAGCATCCGAGTGAGGCGCGGAGCGCCGAGATTGTCAGTTATCGCTTTAGCGCTTTGTTTTAGCAAAGAAACCCCACGTTTACGTCAATGCTGTTAAGTTAGCGCGAAAGAGGGTGTTGCAAAACTATTCTCAGGCCCGGAGGGCCGTCGTTGTCGGTCATCGCTTTAGCGCTTCGCCTTAGCGAAGAAACCCCACATTTATGTGGGGCCATGGCTATCTGCTTGATACTGAGGCTCGGAGAGCCGATGTTGTGGTAACGGCTATTTCATTACCACAACATCGCCTCTCCGAGGCTCAATTAATTGATTATCAGCCTACCCCACATAAATGTGGGGTTAAAGACAACGATGGCGCTCCGCGCCTGATATTAGTTTTGCAACACCTACATTACACTAACATTCGGCGTCTTTTCGATGTTATTATTACTTCGTTAACGCATGGAAGCGTAAGTCAGCACGGTAGGGCTCTGGACATCAACGCCATATTCATGGGCACGGGCCAGAATGGCGCGGGCCAGGCGTGGTTTTAACTCTTCCGGACAGTAGCGGAAATATGATTCGGCAGCGCGTACGTGGGCGGCATCGGGCATGGGATATTCCCGGCGCTCGGGTAGGCCGTAGACATTGGATGGGAATGCCTGGCGCTCGTGATATGTAATGCGGTCGTTGAGTATCATAATAGTGGAAATTTAGAATTTGTATCTTACACCTACCTGAAGAAGGCCCTGAGCACCGAAACCGAGCTCGCCGTACATGGCGAAGTTGCGGCTGAGGTCCACCTGTGCGCCGATAGGTGCAATCTGGAAAGCGAAATAACCTTTGTTGTCGTCAGTATAGCTGAAGTGGGTGATGTCAGCACCTATGCCGAGGTGGGCATACAGCTTGACTATGGAGTTGCGGAAATATTGATATCGGCCATTGAGCATGATCACATGGTAGTAGGCCGTATGGTCAGAGTGTTTGAAGTCGGCCGAGGAGAAAGTGTAGCTGACTCCGAGGTCAAACTTAGGCATAACGTGGAAATTGATACCGGCGGTGATGGCACCCCAGGCGTTGTTGATTTTGCCGCCATCGTGCATATCGGTAGCGTCCATCTGTGTATAACCGCCATAGCCGAGCTGGAGTTCGGGAGATATAGCAGAAGCGGTAGCGGCAATGCCAAGAGCGGCAATAATAGTAAGGAAGAATTTTTTCATAATTATGTCAGGTTAAATAGTTGAACGATATGTTAACAATTTAATCTGACAAAAAGTTCATCAGCTTACTAAGAGCCTGTCCCATAATAAATGTTAACGCTGAGGCGGCCATCCATTGGCATCTTTGTCCGCGTTCTTCGGTCGTGTACATCAAGTACACTCCCTCATCACCCGAACAAATCTGCTCAATGGCTGACCGCCTCAGCGTTAACATTTATTATGGGACAGGCTCTAAGTTATAGGTCGCGGAGGATGGGGAGGGTCTTAAGGTTGGAAAGGTTGATGAGGTGGAGAGTGTAGTAGGAGATGATGCCATCGAGGAGGTCGTTGCGCTGACGGCGGGTGTAGCTGTAGCGGTGGATGTTGGCGAGAGTCATACGCGAGAGGAGCCAGATGCTGCGGGAGGCATCATCAGTGATGGCTTGGCCGTGGAGTGGCATGGAGCGGCGCCAGAGACCATCACGGGTGTCAAAAGTTGCTCCGGGGGTATAGGTGGAGTTGTCGGGCTCTATGCCGAGCATGGCAGCAAGGCGGTAGAGAAACCACAGGTGGAAGTTGGCTATGCCGCGGGGGTTGTCGAGGAGGTCAAATGCGCGGATGGCGCCTTCGATGAAGTCAAAGAGATGGGTGTCGCCGTCGTTGTCGCGGAGCACTGCGGCGAGGGTTTCGGCAATGAACATTGCCGTCATCATCTTGAGCGGATTGCCATGCAGAGAGGCAAGGGGATGGCGTATCGAGAGCTGGCGCACGGGGGAAATCTCGCGGCCGGGCTTTACGTCGGCCACTCCGCTGATGAGGCTCAGGGGCATTGACATGGCGTTGAGGCGCGCGATGCCTTTTGACGAACCGGCGGGGATGGAGAGGGACACCCGGCCTGACTCGCGCGAGTAGGCGGTGAGTATGGTCAGGCGGTCGCTATGCTTGACTGTCCGGAGCGCTATCAGTGTCAGGTTTTGAAGAGCCATCCTGAATCATTGAAAGGAATTGGTTTTCGTCGATAAGTGGTATGCCGAGCGAGCGAGCTTTTTCGAGCTTCGACGGGCCCATGTTTTCACCGGCGAGCACGAAGGATGTTTTCTTGGAGATGGAGCCTGCATTTTTGCCACCGTTACGCTCGATCATGGCCTTGTATTCCTCACGTGAATGTCGGGCAAACACGCCTGAGATTACGATCACCTTGCCGGCAAGACGGTCAGAGGTAGAGCCCGGCTCTTCTTCGGCCATGGCTAATTGCACCCCGGCGGCGCGCAGACGGGTGATGATGTCGAGGTTGACCGGTTCGGCGAAAAAGTCAACTATGGAGCGGGCAATGCGCGGGCCGATATCGTCGATATCAGTCAGGGAGGCTTCACTCATGGCCATGAGGGTGTCAATGTCGCCCACTTTACGAGCCAGCTTGCGCGAGACGGTTTCACCGACGAAGGGGATGGACAACGCATAAAGCACGCGGTCAAAGGGCACTGACTTCGAGGCCTGGATGCCGTCGATAATCTTCTCGGAGGTGCGCGGGCCGATGCCGTAAGTCTGGTACAGTTGATCGAGGGTCAGGTCATAGAAGTCGGCGATGTTTCTTACGAGTCCCTTTTCATAGAGCAGAGCTGACATCTCTTCACCCACACCGTCAATGTTCATCGTATGGCGACCGACGAAGTGGCATATACGCCCGATGATTTGCTCGCGGCATCCGTAGCGGTTGGGGCATATCCAGGCTGCTTCACCCTCGGCCCTGACAAGAGGAGTGCCGCAGTCAGGGCAGTGGGTCACGAATCTTACCGGCTCGCTGCCATCGATACGATCCTTCAGCTCCACGCCTGTAATCTTGGGGATGATTTCGCCACCCTTCTCTACATAGAGCATATCGTGCTGATGGATGTCAAGATTGTTGATAATATCCTCATTATGAAGCGATGCGCGCTTCACGACGGTGCCTGACAGAAGCACAGGTTCGAGATTGGCCACAGGGGTGATCACACCCATGCGCCCTACTTCAAACGATACAAATTTCAGGCGTGTCAGTGCACGCTCAGCCTTAAACTTGTAAGCAATAGCCCAGCGGGGCGACTTGGCAGTAGTGCCGAGGTTGAGCTGAGAGCGTAGGGAATTGATCTTAAACACAAGGCCGTCAGTAGCCACAGGGAGGTGGCGACGCCCCTCATCCCACTTATTGATAAACTCATCCACCTCAGCGAGCGAGTGGAGCGGCTTCATGATATCCGAGACCTTGAAGCCCCACTTGCGTGCCATCATCATATTTTCGTAATGAGTATCGCAGGGGAGATTGTCGCCAAGCAGGTAATAGAGATACGCATCGAGGCCACGACGGGCCACCTCGGCAGGATTCTGGAGCTTAAGAGTGCCGGCGGCAGCGTTGCGTGGGTTAGCGAAAAGCGGTTCCTCGTCAAATGCACGCTGCTCATTGAGCTTGTCGAATGCCTTCCAGGGGAGAACGATCTCGCCACGGATCTCAAATTCCTCGGGCCACCCCTCGCCCTGCAGTGTCAGGGGGATGCTGCGGATGGTCTTGACATTCTCGGTGACATCGTCGCCCTTCTCGCCATCGCCGCGGGTGACGGCACGTAGGAGGCGGCCATTCTTGTAAATCAGCGAGATACTTGTGCCGTCAAACTTCATCTCTCCGACTATGGTGTTAAAACCGTCGATAGTGCCCAGAGCATCGTTGCAACGGGTAACCCATTCGTCTACTTCTTCGATGTTATAAGTGTTAGACAACGAGAGCATCGGGTGGATATGAGCTACCTGTTCGAACCCCTTCGTAAGGTCTGACCCTACGCGATGGGTGGGCGAAAGCGGGTCGTCATATTCCGGGTATTGCTTCTCGAGAGCCTCAAGGCGCTTTACGAGCATATCGTACTCTGTATCGGAGATTTCCGGAGCAGCCTCCACGTAATAGAGGCGGTTATGATGGTTGAGCCGGTCGCGGAGCGACAAGATTTCCTGCTGAGGTGTCATTGTGGTCAGTTTTGAGAATGATCAATATGGTAAGTCACAGTCACGGCGCGCTGCGGGTCAATCACCCGGCGTGCTGTTGAGGCGATGTCGGCAGTAGTGACGGCACGATATGCCGGGACGATGCTGTTGATGTCCTCGCCGTGCATCTGAGCCATGGCGAGCGATTGAGCCTTTGACAGATAGTTGAGCATGGCGAAGGTGGAATTGCTGTCAAAGCGATTGACAGCACGGATAAGTTCATGCTCTGAAACGTTTGCAGGTTCGGCCAGACGCATTGCACCATCGATAAGGATGCTGCGGGCATGTGTGGCCGCCTCGGGTGAATTGTCAGTAAGCCTGCCGCTCAGCATCAAGAATCCCGGTTCCTCGCTACCGGAGATTGAAGCGTCAGCCTCGGTAAAGAGGTCGCTGCCCATCACCAGCTCCTTGTAGAAGCGTGACGAGCGGCCGTTAGCGAGAATATCCGTTATAAGGTCACACTCTATGTAACCCTTTTCGCCATAACCCGGCATAGGGAAAGCGACGGTCACCATAGGCACAGGCACGTCTCTGTCGAGCACTATCTCGCGGGGGGAGTCAATGGGAGGCTCCTGCTGATAGGTGCGTGGAGCAATATCGCGGCGGGGGATGGGCCCAAACCATTTCTCGGCCAGCTCCAGGGTGCGCTCAGCAGTGATGTTGCCCGTCACAGCAAGGACTGCATTATCAGGCGCATAGTGGCTGAAATAAAAGCGGCGGATATCGTCGAGAGTGATTCGGCGTATATGGTCAATCTCCTTGCCTATAGTAGGATAGCGGTAAGGGTGTACCCGATACAGTAGCGAGCGGAGATGATGGGCAAGGTCGCCGTAAGGACGGTTGAGGTGGGTCTGCTTAAACTCCTCGATTACTACACTGCGTTGCACCTCAAGAGCCTTCTCGCTGAACGAAAGCGAGAGCATACGGTCGCTCTCGAGCCAGAAAAGTGTCTCGACATTAGCTACCGGAGCCACGTCGTAGAAGTTGGTAAAATCGTTGGAAGTCCAGGCGTTGCTGATTCCGCCTACGCGCTCGAGTGTGCCATCGAAGTCAGGGATGTTCTTCGAACCGGCAAACATCAGATGTTCAAACAGATGAGCCATTCCTGTCAGCTCGGGGGACTCATCCCTTGAGCCGACATTGTAAAGCAGATTGACTGCTACCATGGCAGTGTGCGGGTTATGCGAATGGATGATGCGCAGCCCGTTGTCGAGCGTGAAACGGCTGTATTCTATCATCAGTCGATGACCTTCATGGTGATGACCTTGACATCTTCCACGGGACGGTCAGCGGCACCGGTCTGAACCTTCTCGATCTTGTCGACAACGTCCATACCGTCAATAACTTCGCCAAACACTGTATATGTTCCGTCGAGATGGGGGGTACCACCTACGGTGGTGTAAGCTTCGCGCTGGGCATCGGTCAGCTTCACCGGACCCTGCTCCTGAGCTATCTTCTCGGTTTCGGCTACGAGGGTGTCCTGAAGAGCTTGCAGTCCGGCCTGGTCGCGGTTGCGTCGCATGGTCATGATGGAGTCACGATGCTGCATGGTCAGCGAGTCAAAGATCTGCTGCATACGCTGCATCTGCATATTGTGCTCGAGGCCTTTGAGCTGGCCTTCGGTAACCTTTTTGCCGGTGACGATATAGAACTGGCTGCCTGACGAGCGGCGCTCCGGGTTGACATTGTCGCCGGTGCGGGCAGCTGCGAGTGCTCCACGCTTGTGGAAATGCTTCGGGTAAAGGATCTCGGCATCAATCTGATAGCCGGGGCCGCCCGAGCCGAGCATCTTGCCGGCGGGAGCATTTTTTGAATCAGGGTCGCCTGTCTGAATCATAAACTCGTTGATCACGCGATGGAAAAGCACGCCGTCATAGTAGCCCTCCTTGACGAGTTTAAGGAAATTGTCACGATGGAGCGGGGTGTCGCCGTAGAGCATCACGGTAATATCACCTAAGGAAGTTTTGATGAGCACCTTAGCGTCATCGGTATTCGGCTGTTGCATAGTAGTTTGAGTTTTATCGGTGGAAGAAGATGCGCCGTTGACGCAGCAGGTCAGAGCGATCATAAGGACAACGGCCAGAGAAAAAATTTTTTTCATAGTGGAGGAGTGATTACATACCCGCTGTAGGGTAAAGGCGTTTGTAGATGCGGCGGAAATTATCGTCAGTGGCTATAAGCTCGTCGATATGGTCAGTATAGTCAGCGCCCCAGAGAGTAGGGAGCAGGTCAGCGAGGTAGCGGCGCTCGCGATCTTTCTCGATAGCCACGGCCACAAGGCGGTTGATGGCGTCGGCAAACTTCTCCTTATCAATAGCGCAAAGGTATCTTGCCGAACTTACAAGAAACTGGCCTGACGAGTCGACAAGAATCATGTTGTCGACAAGCTCGTCGATCATTTCAGCGCAAGTGTCAATATGGTTAGCGATATATTCGTAGGTCAGGAGCCCGTCAGGGTCAGCTGCAAGTTGTTTTTTTAAATCCTGGTCCATAAATAATTTTTTACGATTACTTGACGTGGCAAAGATACAAAAATTTCGGGAAAAGACAATAAAAAGAGGCTGCGCCGATGTAATGGTGCAGCCTCCGGAGAGTTATTGAGATTTCAGCTATCAGGCTTCGATCTTCTTGTAGCGAGGTACAAGAGCTTTCATGATGCACCATCCGAGGAGGTAGGCGACACCGCAGATGCAGAATACGATGAAGTAGCCTGCGGGCTTGCCGGTGAAGCTCATGAACGACATATTTACCTGGGCAGCGTAGTCAAAGAGAGTACCTGAACCGAGGTTGATGAGGAATGAGCCGATACCGCCGGCCATACCGCCGATACCGATGATGGTAGCGATAGTTGACTTGGGGAACATATCACCTACAACTGAATAGATGTTGGCGCTCCAAGACTGGTGAGCCGCACCTGCGATACCGATAATGATGATGGGGAGCCACTGTGAGTAAGAGCTCAGGGGCTGGGCAAGCAGTGCGAGCAGGGGGAATACTGCGAAGATGAGCATTGCTTTCATGCGGGCATCGTAAGCGTCGACGGTCACACCCTTACGGGCAGCGCGGTCAATGAAGATAGCGGGGAGCTTACCACCATAGATAGAGAGCATGGTGATTAGGTAAAGGACGAAGATCATCAGCATACCCTGGCCTGAAGATGTAGATAGGCCGAATACGTCGGTGATATAGGCGGGAGTCCAGAAGAGGAAGAACCACCATACACCGTCAGTAAGGAATTTGCCGAAGAACACAGCCCATGTCTGCGGGTACTTGAAGCACTTCAGGAAGGGGATGGTCTTGGTCTCGCTGTCCTCAATTTCGGCTTTCTCCCGGGCAGTCTCGTTCTCGTCGTGGTTGTCCTGCTCGATGTAAGCGAGCTCGGCAGCGTTTACGAGGGGATTTTCAGCCGGTTTCTTGTAGAGGAATACCCAGAAGGCCATCCAGACGAAACCGAGAGCACCGATGATGATGAATGCCATTTCCCAGCCGTTACCCCAGCCGAGGCCCTGGAAATATTTGGCGAGCGGGCCGATGGTGAAGGGGGCGATGAGGGCACCTACGGCCGATCCTGCATTGAAGATCGAGGTAGCGTAAGCGCGGTCACGCTTGGGGAAGTATTCAGCGGTAACTTTGATCGCTGCGGGGAAGTTGCCGGCCTCACCGAGGGCGAGAACAGTGCGTGCAGCGATGAAGAAGTAGACTGATACGGTGGCGATGGTGAGAGCTACGTCGGCGGTAGCGTTGACCATATCTGCTGCATTGCTGAGATCGATATTATACTTGAACGATACATAGTGCTCGGTAGCCCAGCCGCAGGCAGCATGGAGGCAGGCACCTGCTGACCATACGCCGATAGCCCAGAGGTAACCCTTCTTGGTGCCCATCCAGTCGACGAAACGACCGGCGATGAGGTTGGCCACGGCATAAACGATGGAGAATACTGCGGTGATCAGACCGTAGTTGGCATCGGTCCAGTGGAATTCAGGAGCGATAAACTCCTTCCAGGTGAGAGAGAGGACCTGACGGTCCATGTAGTTGACGGTCGTAGCTAAGAAGAGCAACGCACAGATGACCCAGCGGAAGTTGGTCATCTTCTGGTTGGCTGCTGCAAGGGGAGTGGTTGCTGTAGCCATGATTAGAATTTGAAGTAGTTTTTAGCGTTATTGTAACAGATATCTTCGATCATCTGGTTGACGCGCTTCTCCTCATAACCGGTGTAGGGGATTTCGCCATTCTCAACGTCGGTGCCGACGAGGTTACAGAGAGTGCGGCGGAAATACTCGTGGCGGGGGTAAGAGAGGAACGAGCGGCTGTCAGTGAGCATACCGACGAAGCGGCTGAGCAGGCCGAGGAGCGACAGAGCGTTCATCTGCTTCTGCATACCATCCTTCTGATCGAGGAACCACCATCCTGAGCCGAACTGGATCTTGCCGGCCACGGTGCCGTCCTGGAAGTTGCCAAGCATAGTGGCGATTACTTCGTTGGCGCTGGGGTTGAGGTTATAGAGGATAGTCTTGGTGAGCTTGCCGCGGCTGTTGAGCTTGTCGAGATACTTGGCGCAAGACTTTGCGGTGGTAAATTCGCCGATAGAGTCAAATCCGGTGTCAGGGCCGAGGAGCTTGAACATCTTGGTGTTGTTGTTACGGATAGCGCCGTAGTGGAACTGCTGAGTCCATCCGGTCTCGTAGTCCATTTCGCCGAAGATGATCATCATGGCGCTCTTGAACTTGAGGATTTCCTCCTTGGTGAGCTCTTTGCCACCATATACCTTGTTGAAGATTTCGTCGATTTCAGCATCCGTGTAGTCCTCGGCATAGAATTCTTCGATACCGTGGTCAGAGAGGCGGCAGCCCATCTCCTCGAAGAAGGCGTGACGCTTGCGGAGAGCCTCAACCATATCAGCAAACTTGTTGATTTCGACGCCGGAAACTTCAGCGAGTTTCTCAACGTAAGCGCGGAACTCGGCGGGAACTTCTACGGCCATAGCCTTGTCAGGACGCCATGTGGGGAGCATCTTGATTTCGAAACCGCTGTCGCGAACGGCTTTGTGGTATTCGAGCGAATCGACGGGATCGTCAGTGGTGCAAACGGTCTCGACATTGTAGCGGCGCATGAGGCCACGTGCGGTCATGTTGGGGTCGTTGAGGAGCTTGTCGTTACATTCGTCGAAGATCTCGCGAGCAGTCTCGGGGTTGAGGAGCTTGTCGATACCGAAAGCGGTCTTGAGCTCGAGGTGAGTCCAGTGGTATAGGGGGTTGCGGAAGGTATAGGGAACGGTCTCGGCCCACTTCTGGAATTTTTCCCAGTCAGATGTGTCAGTGCCGGTGCAGTAGCGCTCGTCAACACCGTTGGAGCGCATTGCGCGCCACTTGTAGTGGTCACCGCCGAGCCATATTTCAGTGATAGACTTGAATTTGTGGTCATCAGCTACCATCTTGGGTATAAGGTGGCAGTGGTAGTCGATGATGGGCATCTTGGCCGCATGTTCGTGATAGAGCTTCTGCGCAGTTTCAGTCTGGAGCAGGAAGTTCTCATCCATGAAAGGTTTCATCTATTTTAGGTTTTAGTTTTTAGTTGATAGTTTTTAGTTGATAGCTTTTAGATAAAATGAGTATCTTCATCTTTTACCCTATGTTTCAAAAATGCAATGTTCGTTACCACAACATCGCCTCTCCGAGGCTCAACCGCTTTATTATCAGCTCACCCCCACGTAAACGTGGGGTTTCTTTGCTAAAACAAAGCGCTAAAGCGATAACTGACAACTACGGCGCTCCGCGCCTGAGATTAGTTTAGCACCTAAAGGATAAAGTTCGGGATAACCATTTTAAATAAAAGTTTTTAGAGGGTGACGCCGTTTTTGAAGATGGCGATTTCGTGGATACCGGCTT
This sequence comes from Lachnoclostridium sp., assembly GCA_023667185.1. Lineage (GTDB taxonomy): Bacteria > Bacteroidota > Bacteroidia > Bacteroidales > Muribaculaceae > Duncaniella. The sequence goes on along the minus strand of JAMPAP010000001.1, from coordinate 500,326 downwards.
TCTCGGAGTTGACTTGCTCGCCTGAAGCTACTTTGAGCACATAGTCAATAAAGCGGGGAAGTACCTGATCCATAGTCTCGTCCTCGACAAGCACACCGGCGTTGAAGTCGATCCAGGTGGGTTTACGGGCAGCGAGGTTGCTGTTGGTGGAGACCTTCATTGTGGGCACGAATGTACCGAAGGGTGTACCGCGGCCGGTGGTGAAGAGCACCATCTGGCAGCCTGAGGCACCGAGTGCGGTAGAAGCCACGAGGTCGTTTCCGGGGGCTGACAGGAGGTTGAGGCCATGGTTGTGGATACGTTCGCCATATTCCATCACGCCGTAAACGGGGCTCTTGCCTGACTTCTGGGTACAGCCGAGCGCCTTCTCCTCGAGGGTGGAGATGCCGCCGGCTTTGTTGCCGGGAGAGGGGTTTTCGCCTACGGGCTCGCCGTGGCTGAGGAAGTATTCCTTGAAGTTGTTGATCAGTGAGATGGTCTGGCCGAGCAGCTTGTTGTCAGCGCAGCGTTCCATCAGAATGGTCTCGGCGCCAAACATTTCAGGCACTTCGGTCAGTACGGTGGTACCGTTCTGAGTCTCGCAGAGGAAGTCAGAGAATGCGCCGAGCAGCGGGTTGGCAGTGATGCCGGAGAATCCGTCAGAGCCGCCACACTTGAGGCCGATGCGGAGCTTGGATGCGGGTACGGTGGTGCGCTTGTAGTTGCGGGCGTTCTCATAGAGCTCGCGGGCAATCTTCAGGCCTGCTTCTACTTCGTCGCCTTCCACTTCCTGACATACCATGAAGCGAACGCGCTCCTTGTCATAGTCGCCGCAGAATTCCTTGAATACGGCGGGCTGGTTGTTTTCGCAACCGAGGCCTACCACGAGCACACCGCCGGCGTTGGGGTGGAGCACCATGTCGCGGAGAATTTTCTTGGTGTTTTCATGGTCGTCGCCGAGCTGAGAGCAGCCGTAGTTGTGGGGGAATCCGAATATACCGTCTACGCCTTCAGCCTTAGTCTCGGCGTTGAGGCGGTCAACGATCTGCTTGACGATGCCATTGACGCAGCCTACGGTAGGGATAACCCATATCTCGTTACGGATACCTACCTGACCATCAGCGCGCTCATAGCCCTGGAAAGTAAGCTCGGGGGCTGTGCCTTTGAGCGACTCGTCCTGAGGCTTGATGGAGATGTCAGAGTAGTCAAGTTGGCCGGCGAGGTTAGTCTTGATGTCGTTATGATCAAGGAATGAACCCTTGGCAACGTCATGGAGCACATGGCCGATGGGGAAGCCGTACTTGATAACGTTTTCGCCCTCGGCGATGTCCCGCAGGGCCACCTTGTGGCCTGCAGGAACATCGGTTACGAGAGTTATATCGTCACCGTCGACAGTGATGACAGTGCCTTTGGTCAGCGGGCTGATGGCAACTGCGACATTGTCAGCGGGATTGATTTTGATAAATTCTTTCATCAGATGATTTCCTTAACAGTTTCGAGCATACCGTTGTCGCGGATCTTGTCAAGATACTCTACAACGAGGTCAGTGAGGCCGGGGATTTCGTTGAGGTTACCCTGCTCTTTCCAGATGAGGTCCTTAGCGCCGAGCACCCCTTCAGCCACCTTGCGGGTGTCGCCGGTAGCCCAGAGGTCAGTGAGGAGCTGCATGATCTGAGCATCGTCATCGGGCTTGATTTCAGCGCCGTCGGCACGTTTGCCACCTTTATAATAAGTGATGATAGCGGCGAGGCCGAGCACGATACCCTTGGGAAGTTCGCCCTTACGCTCGAGATAAACCTTGAGGCCGGGGAGGTCGCGGGTCTGGAATTTCGGGAACGAGTTGAGCATGATAGATGTCACCTGGTGGTCAACGTATGGGTTGTTGAAACGCTCGAGCACGCTTTCGCCATATTTGCGGAGCTCGTCCATGGGGAGGTTGAGGGTCTCCATGAGCTCGTCAAACTGCACTTTGCGGATGTATTTGCCGAGAACGGGGTGGTTGCAAGCGTCGCGTACGATGTTAACGCCGCTGAGGTAGCTGACGGGTGAAAGCACGGTGTGGGGGCCGTTGAGAAGTGTCACCTTACGTTCGTGGTAAGGCGCTTCGTCGTCGGTGATGATAACGTTGAGGCCGGCCTTTTCAGCGGGGAATTCGGCGCGGAGCTCTTCGATGGTCATGTTTTCAGGCTTCTCGATTACCCAGAGGTGGAAGGCTTCGCCTTGTACCACTACGTTGTCACGGTAGCAGATCTTCTCCTGAATGGCAGCGATCTCGTTGCGGGGGAATCCGGGGACGATACGGTCAACCAGGGTAGCGCATACATAATTATATGTGTTAAACCAGTTTTTGAAAGCTTCGTAGTCGCCTGCTTCAAATTCGTCTTTCCACTGGTCGATATACTTGTTGACGATCTCTTTGAGGTGGTGGCCATTCTGGAAGATAAGTTCGCAAGGCATGATGATGAAGCCCTTGTCAGCAGCGCCGTTGAAAGTTTTGAAACGACGATAGAGGAGCTGGGTGAGCTTGGCGGGATAAGAGGCGGCGGGCTTGTCGGCGAGGTGGCACTCGGGGTCGTAAGCGATACCGGCTTCAGTGGTGTTAGAGATGATGAAGCGCATCAGAGGCTGCTCGGCGAGAGCGAGGTAAGCATCGTAGTGCTCGAAGGGGTTGATGCCGCGTGAGATAGTGTCGATGCGGGTGTATGAGTTGACAACTTCGCCATCAAGACGACCCTGAAGGTTGACGTGATAGAGGAAGTCCTGGCTCTGAAGCATATTCTGAACGAATGCCTGAGGAGTGCCCTGGAGCACGACAACCTGAGAGTTGAAGTCAGTCTTGTCGTTCATATTCTTGATGATCCAGTCAACGAATGCGCGGAGGAAGTTGCCTTCGCCAAATTGGATAATTCTCTCGGGAGCAGCTGCTTTAGGGGCTGTCACTTTGTTTAATGCTTTCATGTTCAAAAGAATGGTTAAAGTGTTTATTTGATTGTATTGATTGTTTTCATTGAATCGATGGTGGAGGTGGGGTTCCACTTTGACTTTAGGTTGAAGATGTAGTCAGGTGAGCGGAGATTTTCCACATCCTCGTCAGTGAGGCTTCGAGCCCACTTTACTCGTCCGGCATCATTGGCGCCGGGGCCGGTGGAGCCATATTCGCCGTAGCGTGAGGTCAGCTCGTTGTCAGCGTTGCGCCAGTTGTCCCAGCCTTCGGCCACGATATGGTCGCCCATCTCGCAGTTGATGAAATATGTAGAAGCGTAGGGGCGCCAGGGTCGTCCGAGGTACACCTTGTTGATACCTTCGTCGGCTGTCAGCTTGCACTGGTTGAACACGTAGCCCACCTCGACATCCTCAGGCGTAGAGGCTGCTGTGACAAATGAGTTGGCCTTTGAGTGAAGCTCACATTCGCTGAAGTAAGCCGTTGCGGGGCCGAAGATGAAGTCAGTGGTGCCTTCGATGTAGCAGTTGTCGAATATCAGGCGGGCGTCATGGCCGGCTGTATATATGGTGTCCTGATTACCGAGGAATCGGCAGTTGACAAAGATCAGCCTGTCGCCCTCAGTATGGAGCGCCACAGCCTGGCCGAGCTTCGGAGCGTTATTCTCGATAGTGAGGTTGGCAAACGTAAGACCGCAGCCATCGACCTTCAGGGTGTAGGTGCGGAAGGTGCCCATCTTGTTGATGTTAGCATGGTCGCTCCATGTAATTATGGTGGAGTCAACGTTTTCGCCTATGAAATCCACATTGTGAAGCCATGCGGGGATTACCACTTTTTCGCGGTAAACGCCATTGCGGATATTCACCGTCACGCGGTAGTCCATAAACGCGCGTATAGCCTCAAGAGCTTCAGTGATAGTGGTGAAGTCGCCCGAGCCGTCCTGAGCGACGGTAATATTACGCATATACTCGGCCGCCTTGCCAGAGCAGGGCGCACCGAGTATTATTAATGTGATAAGTGAAACTATGAGTTGTCTCATTTCTTAGTGATTTTAAACCAGTCGACATTTAGCCATCCTGAGTCGTTGCTCTCCCAGGGGCGTGAGCAGAAGAGCCCCACCTTAGCGCCGATCCAGTGACCTTCGGTGACATTGAGGGCGCGGCCGAGGGGAGTGTATTTCTTGCCGTCAAAGCTATAAGAGAAAGTGGCTTCGCACTTATAGTCAGGCTTCTGCATCGGTTTCTTGACGCCGGTGCGCTTGATGTTGACGCGGAGATATACGTTACCGTCATCAGGAATCTTTACTTCGGCCACCACTTCTTCCTTGCCGCCCTTGTTGGCTTTGGCGCAATCAGTTTCCACGAGGTAAAGGCCGTCGGCACGGCTCTCGATCACCAGGCCGGCATAGTTGTAGCCCATTACCACGAGGCCACCTTTCTCGCCTACCATGGCCTTGCCATCCTTCTTTCGGGGGCAGAACTGAACCCTGGCGGTAGCAGTGAAGTCAGGTGCGGGGAATTTCTGAAGCAGGAGGTTAGGCATATCGTAGATGCGCTCGGCGCCGGGAGTGCAGTGAGAGAAGAGGCGCAGCTGCGAAGCATTGGCGTCGGCCATATACCAGAGGGCTGAAGGGTTGCCCTTCCATTGCCACTGCAGGCCGAGGGTTGTGGAGTCGAAATCGTCGCTTTCAGCCGGGGTAGCCACGGGATATGTTTTGCCTACATTAGGTTTCTTATATGAGGTGACCGGTTCGCCACGGCCGTCGCCATCCTTGTCGACACCAATCACAGGCCATCCGTCCTCGTTCCACACCATCGGCTCGAGGAGTGTCACGCGGCCATACGGGCCTTTGTCCTGGAAGTGGATAAACCAGTCTTCCTTACCGTCAGGAGTGTCGATCCATGCACCCTGGTGAGGGCCATTGATATCAGTTGTGCCCTGATCCATGACATTGCGCATCTCCCAGGGACCCCATGGGCTCTTGGAGCGCATCACCACCTGCCATCCGGTCGACACGCCGCCGGCGGGAGAGAAGATATAGTACCAGTCGCCGCGCTTATACATCTTGGCGCCTTCGATAGTTTCGTTGTCAATATGGCCATCGTAAATCACACGATCCTGGCCGATGGTCGACTTTCCGTCAGGGGTCATCTCTATCATGCCGATGATGCTCTTCACACCGGCGCGGCTGCCGGCATAGCCGTGAGCTATGTAAGCCTTGCCATCCTCGTCCCAGAAAGGACAAGTGTCAATGATGCCTTTGGCCTTGTGGACGTGTACCAGCGGCTCCCATGGCCCGGCAGGATCCTTGGTCTTGGTCATGAATATACCCAGGTCAGGATCACCATAATAGATGTAAAATTCGCCGTTGTGATAGCGAATGGAGGGAGCCCAAACGGCGTTACCATGCTGGGGGTCAGGAGCAAACTGTGCATAATCAGGCATCTCAGCGATTGCATGACCTATTATAGTCCAGTTGACGAGATCCTTAGAGTGAAGCACCGGAAGTCCGGGGATATCGCAGAAGCTTGAAGCTGTCATATAATAATCGTCGCCCACGCGCACGACGTCAGGGTCAGAATAGTCAGCATAGATTATGGGATTCTGATATTTGCCGTTTCCGAGATCGGCTTGCCACACTTCGGAGACTTCGCTCCGGGCTGAGGCCATGAGTCCTGCTGAGGCGACAATTGCGAGTAACGCTTTGAGACGATTGGTCATATTCATTTGGTAGTTAGATATTTGGTCAAGGTAGTATCCATTAATATTGCCATCGGTGGCTGACGGTCAGCCACGACGGTTTCAATATTCTCCGTAAAGTTACCGCAAATTTTTCAATTCTTAAAATTTAACTGCAAAAAAATTCACATAGATTATCTTATAGAGGTTGAAGGTGGTCATTGCGGAATATGGATATCCACTTCAGAATGCCCTTATTCAATATATTATTGGTTCAAGCTATCAGAATCGAGAAGAAAATCATAAATATTCATAAACAGGACTCCCGTCTCATCACGATGGGGCTTGACCAAATCTTCCGTAATAACTATCCTTTGAAAATTGTCGTCAATGTTTTTGAATGAATGAAGTTCCTGCGCAAGTTTCTCCTGAGTGGGAAGACGTAAGGCCGACTGGATATAGTATCGTTTGCTACCCTGATTGCACACGAAGTCCACTTCAAGTTGTTTCCTCTGCAATTTTCCATCCTTGTTGCGTTCGACCACATTAACAACACCGACATCAACCGAAAGACCTCGCATGACCAATTCGTTATAAATGGCATTCTCAAGAAGATGCGCTGCTTCTATCTGCCGGAAATTCAGATGCGCGTTTCTCAGACCACAGTCAAGGAAATAATATTTTGATGACGCATCTATATATTTCTTGCCTTTAATATCAAATCGCTCACTTCGTCGGAGTATGAATACGTCTTCCAGAATTTTCAGATACGATGCAATAGTGTTTTTTGAAAGAGACACATTCTTAATAGACTTGAAGGTGTTTTCAAGTTTTGTCGGATTGGTTATGCCACCTATAGCCGAAGCAACAATCTTGATAAGCTCCTCCAACTCAGTATCATTCCGTATCCCGTAACGCTCTTTTATGTCGGATAGATAAACCGTACGGAACAACGATTTGAGATATATGGTCTTTTCCTCGTCGGAGCTCATTGTTGCTACCTTAGGCATTCCACCGAATGTCAGATATTCTGTCAAAGCATCCTCTCTGCTTCCTGAAAATGTAGGAAAAAATTCAGAGAAACTTAAAGGGGCTATCTCTATTTCATCTCCGCGTCCACGGAATTCAGTCACGACGTCCCTGCTCAGTAAGCGAGAGTTGCTTCCGGTCACATAGACATCCGCATTCTCAATTTCAAGATAGCTGTTCAAGACATCTACAAATTCGTCAACTTTCTGTATTTCATCCAACAGTATATAATACATTGCAGAGTCGGTCATCCTGCCGTCGATATATGCAATCAGATTGTCAGGATTTCTCAAAGCGACATTACGTCTGTCTTCAAAGTCTATCTTTATAATGTGGTCGAGTTGAACACCTTGATCGAGAAGATAATCTTCGAATATGTGTCGCAACAGATATGACTTACCGCTGCGGCGTGGACCTGTTACGACCTTTATCATGCCGTTGTGTCTGCGGCGAACAAGCTTTTGCAGATAGGTGTCTCGATTGATACGCATAGTTAATGACTAAAAAAGTTACTTGTTACGTTTTTGATCAACAAATTTACACAACAATCTTCATGTAACCAAATTATCATCAAATTATTTTTATCACCGGGGATCGTCAGGGGAGGGAGGCGTATTCGGCCGTGGCGTCGAAGGAGGGGCAGGCTTTGGCGGCGAAGTCGCGGTGGCCTCGGATCTGTGCGCCGGGATATTTTGCCTTGAGCTTGAGCAACAACTGGCGCAAGGCTTCACGCTGAGCCGGGGTGCGCGTGTCGGCCGGGGTCACGCAGTCGGCCTCCACGCCGCCGACGTACACCACGCCGATGCTTGTAGCATTTTTGCCCGAGCAGTGAGCTCCGATAACCGCCTCGTCCCTGCCGGTAGATACTTGACCATCAAGCCCCACGACATAATGATAACCTATACATTTGAATCCGCGCTGACGATGCCAGCGGTCAATGTCGGCCACGCTGACCTGACGGCCGCGAGGGGTGGCCGTGCAGTGAACAATAATTAAATCAATCTTTCTCATAGTCTGATTTTTAATAGTTTACCCGGCAAAGTTATAGAGAATCCGTCCCGGAGTAGGACCATAATGGCTGAAGTGTCATTTTTTTTCGTTACCTTTGCACATCTAATAAATCAATAACACAAAGTGACGATAAAATGGAAAAGGCCTTAACTTCCACATCTTTTAATTTCCCGGGACAGACGGCAGTCTATCACGGCAAAGTACGCGACGTCTACACCATCAACGATGACATCATGGTAATGGTCGCAACTGACCGTATCTCAGCTTTCGACGTCATCCTCCCCAAGGGCATACCTTACAAGGGGCAAGCTCTCAACCAGATAGCAGCTACTTTCCTTGACGCTACGGCTGACATTGTGCCCAACTGGAAACTTGCCGTTCCTGACCCGATGGTGACCGTAGGCTACCGCTGCGAGGGTGTGAAACTCGAAATGATCATCCGCGGCTACATCGCCGGCAGCGCTTGGCGTGACTATCGCGACGGCGCCCGCGAGATCTGCGGCATCCGCCTCCCCGAAGGACTGGTGGAAAACCAGAAGCTCCCCGAGCCTATCATCACTCCCACTACTAAAGCTGATGAGGGACATGACCTTAACATCTCGCGCGAGGATGCTATCGCTCAGGGCATTGTGACGGAGGAACAGTTTGACACGATGGCTCGCTACACCCGTGCACTCTTCGAACGCGGCACACAGATGGCTGCTGAAAAAGGCCTTATTCTCGTCGACACAAAATATGAATTCGGTCTCCGCGACGGCAAAGTGATACTTATCGACGAAATCCATACCCCTGACTCGTCACGCTACTTCTATGCCGACGGCTACCAGGAGCGTCTCGCTGCCGGTGAACCCCAGCGCCAGCTCTCGAAAGAATTTGTGCGCCAGTGGCTTATGGACAACGGATTCATGGGCAAAGAGGGCCAGAAAGTGCCCGAGATGACTGATGAATTTGTAGAATCAGTGTCACAGCGTTACATCGAACTTTACGAGCACATCACCGGCAAGAAGTTTGAAAAGGCTGACGAGACAAACCTCCTCGGCCGCATCGAAACTAATGTGCTCGATTGTCTCAACCAACTGGCTGAATGAACTGCGAAAAAGTAAATCCTTACGACGACCGGCGCGATAAGAGCAAGCAGGTACGCGAAATGTTTGACTCCATCGCGCCGGCCTACGACTTTATGAACCGGGCCATGACGCTCGGTATCGATCGGATATGGCGCCGCAAGACGGTGGACAAGCTACGAGAGCTTCCCCACGACTATATCCTCGACATCGCTACCGGCACCGGCGACCTGGCAATACTTATGGCTCAGCGCCTTGACCCTATCTCCATCACCGGCGTAGACCTCTCGGAGGAGATGCTTGAGAAAGGACGCAAGAAGGTGATTGACGAAAATCTTGACGATACGATCAAGCTTTGTCAGGGCGACTGCCTTAATCTTCCGTTCCCTGACAATATGTTTGATGTGGTGACGTCAGCCTTCGGGGTAAGGAATTTCGAAAATCTGCTTGCCGGATACAAGGAGATGCACCGTGTGCTAAAGACGGGGGGTACGGTCAGCATCATCGAGCTTTCCACCCCCGAATCGGCTATCGTGAAGCCATTTTACCGTGCCTATACCCGCGGTGTCATCCCGGCTATCGGCCGACTCGTGTCGTCGGACCGCCGCGCCTACTCGTATCTGCCCGAGAGCATCGAGGCGGTGCCTCAGGGCGAGGAGATGCTTGAGCTCATGCGACAGGCCGGTTTCAGCAATTGCGCTTACCGTACATTCACTCTGGGCGTCTGCTCGGTATATACAGCTACAAAATGAACTCCAAGATGAACTGGCAGCAGCTGATTTGCGATGTGCGATTCGGTCAGGAGGACTATCATGTCCCCGGCAGCGAGACGCGCTCGGAGTTTCAGCGTGACTTTGACCGCCTTGTTTTCTCGTCGCCCTTCCGGCGGCTGCAAAACAAGACACAGGTGTTTCCCTTACCGGGAAGTATTTTCGTACACAACCGCCTGACCCACAGCCTTGAGGTGGCTTGCGTCGGCCGCTCGATAGCGAGTTCGGTAGCAGCAGCCCTGCGGCGCAAATATTCTACGGAGCCGTGGGTGGCGAGCCTCGACGCCTGCGGCGAAATCGTGGCTGCGGCGTGCCTGGCTCATGACCTTGGCAACCCGCCATTCGGCCACTCAGGCGAGAAAGCCATCTCTACATTCTTCAGCGAGGGCGCCGGAAAGGTGCTCCAGAGCTCGCTTACCCCGTCGCAGTGGAGCGATCTTACTCATTTTGAGGGGAACGCCAATGCATTCAGGTTGCTGACGCATCAGTTTGAGGGACGTCGTCCGGGCGGCTTTGCCATGACCTATTCCACTCTTGCCTCAATAGTAAAATATCCCTACGACTCGCTCAATGCCTCGGATGATCATCCCAAATTCGGATTTTTCACTGACGAGCGCGAGTCATTTATAAAGGTGGCCGACAGGCTCGGCCTGCTGCGGATTGCCTCGCCTGAGGGCACGCTCCGCTTTGCCCGTCATCCGCTGGTTTATATAGTTGAAGCGGCTGATGATATCTGCTACGAAATAATGGACATTGAGGATGCCCATAAGCTCGGAATCCTCTCAACTGATGAGGTGATAACGCTGTTTCTCAGCTATTTCCCTGATGAGCGACGCGCCCGTATGCTCCGCACCATGGAGACTGTGGACGATCCCAACGAGAAAATTTCTTATCTGCGCGCAAGTATTATCGGACTTCTTGTCAACCGTTGTGCCGAAGCATTTGTTAATAATGAAGAGGACATTCTCTCAGGCACGTTCCGCGGCTCGCTGCTTGACTATATTCCTTCGCTGGAGCGCGAAAGCTACCGCCGCTGCGAGGCTCTGTCGTGGGAGCGGATATATTGCGCCAGTGATGTTGTCGACATCGAGTTGGCCGGTAACCGCATCATCTCTTTCCTGATGGAGAAGGTGATACACGCCGTGCTGCATCCTGAGCTGAACTACTCGAGGCTGCTGCTTGCCAAGGTGCCGCATCAGTATGATGTCAATAATCCTTCGCTCTACGGCAAGCTGCTCGCCTCGGTGGATTATATCTCGGGAATGACTGACGTCTATGCCCTCGAAATGTTCCGCAAACTTAATGGCATGAGCCTGAAAATCAACAACTGATGAACCGCATTCGTATCGCTCTTTCTCTGGCCGTCATCATGATGATGATCCCCTTGATGGCCGCGGCTGTCACCGTAGATGAGGTGACAAATGTCCATGTGGCTGACCGCACGAAGTATGTCACCGATATGGCCGGCGTGCTTGATGCGCAGACTGTAGATGCTCTCAATTCCACCATTGCCTCGGTATGGCAGTCGACTTCGGCTGAGATGGTGGTTGTGGTGGTGGATGAGGTGGATCCGGCATATACTCCTGACGAATTTGCCACCCGTCTGTTTGAAAAGTGGAAAATCGGTAAGAGCGATAAGGACAATGGACTGCTGATGCTCGTCTCTACGGGCGACCGTAAGGCCGTGATCCGCACCGGGTATGGCGTGGAGGGCGTGGTGCCTGACATTATCGCGGGGCGCATCATCCGCAACGATATGATTCCCTGGTTTCGCCAGGGGGACTATGCCTCAGGCATCAAGGCGGGAGTGGCGGCGCTGACCGAGACTCTCTCTGATCCGGAGGCCGCCGAAGAGCTTCGCTCCACCCTGCCAAACGACCGCCTTTCGCCGGCCGATGAGGATGTGGACACCGGCGAGATCTTTAATTTCTATCTCTATTTCTGCGCCTTTGTCGGTGTAGTGTGCCTTATCATCGTGATTATGGTGATCTTATCATCACGCGGCAAGGAGGAGGTGATACGCTGGCGCAACTGCGCGTCAGTGCGCAACATTATTCTTTTCTGCGTGTTTCTCTCGCTCGGATGTGCGCTTCCGGCTTATCTTATCCTTATTTACAAGATGCACCGCCTGCGCCGTCACAAAAGACTGTGTCAAAACTGCGGGACACGCATGAAACTCGTTGACGAGGAGCATGATAACGATTATCTCACCCCGGCACAGGATATGGAGGAGAAGCTCAATTCCATCGACTACGACGTATGGCTTTGCCCCAACTGTAACACTACGGAGGTGATCCCCTACATTAATCTCCACAATAATTATACAGTGTGCCCGCGCTGCCACGCACGGGCTATGTCGCTGATTGACTCACGCGTAGCCGTAAATCCTACGACTCGCTCCGAGGGCGTGCGCATTAACACTTACGCTTGCCGCGCCTGTGGCTATCGTGACAACAGGCAGTCACGCATCCCCCGCAAATCCAACGACGATGCAGCCCTTGCTGCCGGAGTGATTGCCGGAAGTATTCTCGGCGGCCGCGGAGGGGGCGGTGGATTTGGGGGCGGTTTCGGTGGTGGCAGCTTCGGCGGTGGCCTCACCGGCGGCGGTGGCGCCTCAGGCGGCTGGTGATTCCTCGTCGGCCGTGGTCGACATTATGGGCAGATGCCAGCCGTAGCGTATCGCGCCTACGCGTAATCCTATGATTATCAATGCGCATATCAGCTGCTGAACCATCGGCGGCCAGCCCGCCAACGACGCAAGCCAGTAAGCCACGCCACCGGCCAGGCAGGCTGTGGCGTAGATATCCTTGCGGAAAAAAAGGGGCTCTTCGTTGATCATAATATCACGCACCACCCCTCCAAATGCGCCGGTAATCATACCCATCACTATGGCTACCCACATCTCAAACCCTGCCGCAAGTGTCTTCTGAATACCTATCATGACGAATAACGCAAGGCCTATGGTGTCAAATATGAAGAGTGATTTAGAGCCGGAGGTCAGCACTTTGCGAAACAGCACCACAATGGCAAATGACAACCCCGTCACGGCAAGGTACCACCACGTCTGCATCCAGAACACCGGAATGTTGAGCAGAAGGTCGCGTAGCGTGCCGCCACCTATGGCCGTGACAACGCCTATGGTGTAGGCGCCAAACCAGTCAAAATGCTTGCGAGCCGCAAGCCTCACTCCACTGATTCCGAAGGCAAGAGTGCCAAGCACCTCTATCAGAAACAGAAATGTCGCTTCCATCACTTCACTATCACTTGTTTTCTTTTCGGTAGTAGCGGCATACCTCGGTCAGACCGCAGTTGAGGCAGTCGGGACGGCGTGCCTTGCATACGTAACGTCCGTGAAGTATCAGCCAGTGGTGAGCTTTCGGCACAAGCTCCTCCGGGATATGTTTCATCAGGGTTTTCTCCGTCGCGAGTGGTGTCTTGCTGTTGGTGGTCAGGCCGATACGCTCGCTGACGCGGAACACATGGGTATCCACCGCCATCGCCGCCTTGTTGTAGACCACCGAGAGTATCACATTAGCTGTCTTGCGCCCTACGCCGGGTATAGTAAGCAGCTCATCGATCTCCGAGGGTACTTCACCTCCATATTTTTCGACGAGTGTTACGGCCATACCCTTGAGATTACGCGCCTTGTTGTTAGGGTACGAAACACTTTTGATATATTCGTATATATCGCTGACATCAGCCGCAGCCAGATCAGCCGCCGTCGGGTAAGCCGCAAAGAGAGCCGGAGTCACAAGGTTGATGCGCTTGTCAGTGCATTGAGCCGACAGAATCACTGCTACAAGCAGCTGATAGGGATTCTCGTAGTGTAACTCGGTTTCGGCCACAGGCATCGCTGCCTCAAACCAGTCAATCACCCGGCGGTAACGCTCCTTGACGGTCATCAGTGAGCGCTCTCAAACTGCTCGAGGAATCTCACATCATTCTCCGAGAACATACGCAGATCCTTCACCTGATACTTCAGGTTAGTGATGCGTTCCACACCCATTCCGAGGGCGAAACCGCTGTATTTCTTCGAGTCGATGCCGCAAGCCTCAAGCACATTGGGGTCAACCATGCCACAGCCGAGGATTTCCACCCATCCGGTGTGTTTGCAGAAAGAGCATCCCTTGCCGCCACACAGGTTGCAGGAGATGTCCATCTCAGCTGATGGCTCGGTAAAGGGGAAGTAGCTCGGGCGGAGACGGATCTTGGTCTCGGGGCCGAACATCTCGCGGGCAAAATAGAGCAACGTCTGGCGAAGGTCAGCATACGATACATTCTCGTCAACGTAAAGAGCCTCTACCTGATGGAAGAAGCAGTGGGCACGAGCCGAAATTGCCTCGTTTCGATACACACGACCCGGGCAGATGATGCGGATAGGGGGCTGGGTATGCTCCATCACGCGGCTCTGTACTGAAGATGTGTGAGTACGCAGCAGCACGTCAGGGTTACGCCGGATAAAGAATGTGTCCTGCATATCGCGGGCAGGATGGTCAGCCGCAAAGTTGAGCGACGAGAACACATGCCAATCATCCTCAATCTCAGGGCCTTCAGCTATATTGAAGCCGAGACGGGAGAAAATCGAGATAATCTCGTTGCGCACCAGCGACAGCGGATGGCGAGTGCCTAAGGGGAGCGACGCAGCCGAGCGGGTCAGATCGAGGTCAGCAGCTTCGTCAGTAGTCACCTCGGTGGCTTCCTTCAGCGCATTGATGCGCTCCGTGGCATAGTTTTTCAGCTCGTTGACAGCCTGGCCGAGCTCGCGCTTCTGCTCAGCGCTCAGCTCGCGAAATTCATTGAAGAGCTGCGAAATCTTACCTTTTTTACTCAGATATTCTATGCGCAGAGCCTCCACCTGTTCCTTGGTAGCGGCTGCGAGGTTTTCTACTTCAGCTTTGAGTTGTTTTATCTTGTCTATCATATTGACACTATGATCGGATTATTATCATGCAAAATTACACATTTTTTTCAACCCGTCAATAATCCCGCCTATAAAAAATATTGTTACTTACCATAGAGCTACTTTCATGTCACCGGCATTCAATTCAGCATGTATACCAAGAGCCTTAAACGCCCTTGCTATAGTTCCAAATGTAAGGTTGCGTCCACTCTCTATCTTTGAGACTTGTGCTCGTTGCACCCCCATCCTCGCACCTAACTCCTCCTGTGTGAGATCCTGTTTCAAACGAGCCAGTTTGATGGCCTCTCCGATATTGTAGGCGTGAATTTCCTCTTGAAGCGATTGCTCGTATGTATCACGGCGTGGCGTACCAATTTTGCCGATGTATTTGTCTTCAAGTTCCTCAAGTGTTGCGTATTTCATTGCCATATCCTTATTTATTCTTTTCGTTTAAATACTCTTTCATTATCGCTTTTGCATGCTCTTTCTCATTTTTTTGGTGTCTTCTGCTGCTTTTTTATGAAGCCATGCGTGGCTACAACGAGAGTTTCACCATCTTTATCCCAAAAAGCCAACAATCGATATGCCATTCCCATCCACTCGGTTCTGAATTCCCAAATGGGTGTACCCTCAAGCTTCTTGAATAATCTCGTATCCTTAACCCCTCCTCGAACTTTTCGGATGTTATAAAGGACTTTTTCTCTAACATTGTCGGGTAATGAATCAAGAAACTCAATTGCCTCTGGTAGCATTATCAACCGAAAGATTTGTTTGTTCATATCGTTTTAGAATTATTCTGCAAAGATAATAATTCTGTTCCAAATATGGAAACAAATTTTGATATAAACTTGTTCATTGCAACAGAAAAATATCGTAATCTAATTCAAAAAAAATTTTAGTTTCTGAGGGATTTGCGCTACCTTTGCATTATGAGCGACGAATTTGACATCAGAGATGCTGCCCGAGGCGATGAATCAGCTTCGGAAATGGACATAGAGCGCGCATTACGACCACGCAACTTCAGCTCTTTCAGCGGACAAGAGAAGATTGTTGAAAATCTTCGCGTGTTTGTCGCAGCTGCTCGCGGTCGTGGCGAGGCTCTTGACCACCTTCTGCTCCATGGCCCTCCAGGCCTTGGAAAAACCACTCTCGCCCAGATCATTGCCGCCGAGCTTGGCGTGAATTTCAAGATTACCTCCGGTCCTGTCCTCGACAAGCCGGGCGACCTTGCCGGCATCCTGACCTCTCTTGAGCGAAACGATGTGCTTTTCATTGACGAGATCCATCGCTTGAGCCCCGTGGTGGAGGAGTATCTCTACTCTGCCATGGAGGATTACCGCATTGATATCATGATAGATAAAGGGCCGGGAGCGCGCACTGTCCAGTTGTCGCTTTCGCCTTTTACGCTCGTAGGTGCCACTACCCGTAGCGGCTTGCTGACCTCTCCGCTGCGAGCACGATTCGGCATCAACTGCCACCTTGAATATTATGACCACGAAGTGCTTGAGCGCATCATCCTCCGCTCGGCAGCGCTCCTTGGAGTGAAGTGCTCCGGCGAGGCTGCCCACGAGATAGCCATGCGCAGCCGCGGCACGCCACGTATTGCCAACGCACTGCTGCGCCGCGTCCGCGACTTCGCCCAAGTCAAAGGTTCCGGCAAAATTGACATCGACATAGCCCGCTACTCTCTCGAAGCGCTTAACATTGACCGTTACGGCCTTGATGAGATCGACAATAAGATTCTGACCACCATTATCAATAAGTTTAACGGCGGCCCGGTGGGGCTCAACACTATAGCTACAGCTCTCGGCGAAGATCCCGGCACCATCGAGGATGTCTACGAGCCATTCCTCATCAAGGAAGGATTTATCAACCGTACCCCTCGCGGTCGTGAAGTGACACCGCTGGCGTTCTCTCACCTCGGCCTGCAGCGCCGTTACTCTTCCGGCTCGCTCTTTGACGAATGAAACAGTTTCTTTCCATCATCCTCACGGCATTGTCCGTGTCAATACTGCTGACCGGCTGCCGGCACGATAATTACCGCACCTACGAAGGGGGTGTGTGGAACACTACGTTCCGTATAGTCTACAATTCTCCCGTCTCGCTTGACGATTCCATCCGCGCCGCCATGAAGCGCGTGGAGCTTTCGCTTTCGCCATTCAACGAGTCGTCGACAATCTCGCGCATCAACCGCGGCGATTCCGTCCCGGCCGATTCACTGGTAAGGCGTATATTTCTTGCTTCACAGGAGGTTAACCGTGCGTCGGCTGG
Source organism: Lachnoclostridium sp. (assembly GCA_023667185.1). Classification (GTDB taxonomy): domain Bacteria; phylum Bacteroidota; class Bacteroidia; order Bacteroidales; family Muribaculaceae; genus Duncaniella. The sequence goes on along the minus strand of JAMPAP010000001.1, from coordinate 483,682 downwards.
TGCCTTTGACCCTACGGTAGCGCCTCTGATCAATGCCTGGGGGTTCGGCTACCGCAACGGCTCGGGCACTCCGTCAGATGAGGAAATCGACTCGATGCTCTGCCTTGTGGGCATTGCTGACTGCCGCATCGACACTCTCGGCTACATCATCAAGAAGCACCCGCTGACTGAATTTAATTTCTCGGCCATCACAAAAGGTTTCGGCTGCGATGCCGTGGCTGAAACGCTCCGCCGCAATGGAGTCACTGACTATATGATAGAAATAGGGGGCGAGATAGCACTTTCAGGTCTTAACCCTCACCACAACCAGTGGCGTATAATGGTTGAGCGACCTGATACAGCGCTCGTCCGCCGGGGGATGACGGTGATCACACCCGGCGAGGGGGGCGTAGCCACCTCCGGAAATTACCGCAACTTCCATGTTACCGACTCAGCAACCACCTGGCACACAATTAATTCCGTCACCGGCCGTCCGGCTCCCGCACACATTCTCTCGGCTACGGTGATCGCTCCCTCAGCCATGATGGCCGACGCTCTGGCCACCTCTTGCATGGCTATGGAGCCCGACTCTGCTCTTAAGATGATCGAAGCTCTCCCGGATGCCCATGCCATGCTCATCCTCCCTGACCTGACGGTGGTAACAACATCATCTTTCCCTGAAAAATAATCATCAATACCATGAATAAATACAAGCCCACCAACTACGCTAAAAAATTTAAATTCGCTGATAATCAAGACGAATACGAATTCCAACTAAAGAAACGAAGCCTTTGGTGGTTATGGCTGCTATTAGCGCTGCTGCTTCTGGGTCTGCTCTGCATCCGCTGCGAGCGTGACATCACGGTTCACACCATCGACCACGTCTCAGGCGACCCCGTGCCCTCCACGGAGGTATCTATCGACTATACAGCACATTATCTTATAAAAGACTTCCGCCTGCTCAAAAATGAGCCCGTCAACCGCACCATCACTACTGACGATAACGGTGACGGCATCTTCACCGGCCTCCCCTGCAGCGTGTTCTCCTACATTTTCTACGCTCTAAGCGATGCTTCGTTTCTGGCAGGAAATGAGTGTTATAACCTGAAAGATTCTCCCGAGAAACACAACTTCCACTACACCCGCGAAGTCACGCTACGCCTGCAGCCCGCTGTCGACGATGTGACCATCACCGTCACTGACCGCGAAACCGATGAGCCTCTTGCCGGAGCCGAAACAATATATAAATATGTGGTAAGCGGTGAAGAGGTGACTGATAAAGTCACCACTGACGCTGCCGGTCATATCACGATACCCGCCGCGCCTCATTGCGGAGTGATTAACCTTGACATCGTGTCATGCTTCGGCTACAAGGACACTACCGCCGTAGAAATCAATGTTATAGAGGCTGAGAAGGACCCCTCGGAGGCTGTCGTACCGCTGACTCCTCTGAAGGAGAGCTTTACCTTCTTTGTGAAAAACAAGTTTACCCGCCAGCCCGTACCTGAGGCAACCGTAGAAGTTACCCTTACCACCGGCTCAGGGAAGGTGACCCGCGGCAGTGCCGTAACTAATGTCGACGGTAAAGGTCGCGGAGGATATGATAACGCTTTTGTGCTCGCTGACCTTTCCCTCAAGGCTACGAAAATCCACTATAAGCCGGGCGAATTTGACCGCAAATGCACCGTCATGGAATTTGCCGCACTGCCTGACAGCAGCCGCGTGATATACCTTGAGCCGGAGCCATTTACCGTTGAGTTCCAGAATGTTGACTCGATTACCGGAAAACCTGTACCCGGTGCGACAAACCTCATCAAAGTCCACAGCATCGACGGCTCTACCTCCGAATACACCGAGACGAGCAACCGCAACGGCATCTTCCCCGTTAAAGCCATCGAGGGCGACAATATCGTCATCGACTCAAAGTGCGACCCCAAATATTACCCCCGCCATACTGATATCCCCTCCTTCTCATCGCCCGAGAAGATCCCCATGCGGCCACGCATCATTGACCTTACATTCCGCACCCTCGTTGCAGGTACGTCAAACCTCCTCCCCGGATGCACCCTCCGCATTGTCGACTCTGAAGGCACTATCCATAAGCCCGACAACTCCGGCTCAGGCGAGTTCACCGTCAAAGGTCTCTCTTACGATGTCAACATCTCCATCGTGGCGTCAAAGTCAGGTTACGAACCTAACGACTACTCCGTCAGCGATAAAAACGTCAAATACCTCTCCACAGCCCCGCAGCGTGAGCGTGATATACCACTTGCCGTCAAGCTCCCCCCGTGTGACGCCAGCGGATCGGGAGTGAACAATGTGAAGGCCGGAACAGTCTCTGCTCCTGCATCTTACAATATGGGCAAGGATAGCGGCACATTTAACTTCGCATACGAAACAGGCACCACTTGCCCTGACCGTATCGATATCTACAACCATCGTCCCGGCGAACCCTACGGCTCACCCATCTGGTCATCAGGCATGGTAGCCGTCAGCTCCAAGACCACGGTCAGCATCCCCTTCAACAAAGGTAGCGTAATAACTGTCATCGTCACCACCGGCCCCGAAGACGGCTCAATGTGGGAATACCACATCGACTGCCCGAAATAATTGCGAAAAATGTGCCGAACGCCGACGGCTAAGACACTCAAATCAGCCGGGGGTAAGATCAACCCACATATATGTTTATGCTGTCAAGATAGCATCGAAGGAGGCGCGTATAGGCTCTTTGTCTTTGTTATTTTAACTGCATTTCGTTTACGTGGGATGAATTGATAATCAGACGATTGAGCCTCGGAGAGGCGATGTTGTTGGTAATGACGATTATACATTTTTTGTTTTATAGGGTAAAGATGAGGATACTCATTTTATTTTTTAATGAGTATTCCGAGCTTTACCCTTCAATGCAAAATGCCAATTTTTGGCGCGGAGCGCCGATGTTGTCAGAAACCCCCAATTTATGTCAATGCAGTTAAAATAAGGACGAAAGAGCGCCTACAGCGCTCTATTTGAGGGGGGATGGCTAGTCCTCGGGCTCATAAAATCGCCCGAGGCTACCCTTGTTTCGCGCCTAAAGGGGCTCATTCTGCTCCATTATTTTCCACCGGATTGGGTACACAAATACAGCGGTAATCGAGGGATTACCGCTGTACTTTTGGCGCTTCAGGATGGGCTTGAACCAACGACCCCCTGATTAACAGTCAGGTGCTCTAACCAACTGAGCTACTGAAGCTTACCTTATTGTTTAACTAAAATCTTATCTTGCGCTTCAGGATGGGCTTGAACCAACGACCCCCTGATTAACAGTCAGGTGCTCTAACCAACTGAGCTACTGAAGCAGTACATTCCTTCAAATGCGTTGCAAAATTACTGCATATTTTTTTACTATGCAAGTCTTTTGGCGAAAAATATCGTTTTTTCTTTAATTTTTTTTATAATTCAGTGAAGGCCAGAGGCAGAAGTGATTTTATAGAGGGGAGTACATAGATGTCATCATGCCCTACGAGGATGACTTTCACTTCCTTATGAGCTATGTTTTCAAACTCCAGGAGCGACTGACGGCAGGCTCCACAGGGAGAAATCGGGTTGACAAGCGGCTGACCGTCAGTGCCGCGCGCGGCGATGGCTATGGTGACGAATGTAGCGTCAGGATACTGAGAGTGGGCGTAAAATGCGGCGGTACGCTCGGCGCATGTGCCCGACGGGAAGGCTACGTTTTCCTGATTGGAGCCGGTGACGATTTCGCCATTGCTGAGCATGATGGCTGCGCCTACGCAGAAGCGGCTGAACGGTGCGTAAGAGTGGTATGTCGCATCGCGGGCAAGCGATACGAGGTTTTGATCGTCGAGCGATAGTTCGTCAAATTTCATCACCGTGACAGGCGTGATTACTTCAAAGTTTTTCATCGTTGCTAAGTTTTTGATATAGATTTTCACATCCGTCCTGGAGCAAGTCGAGGACGAGTTCAAAGCCTTCTGCTCCCTCGTAGTAAGGGTCAGGCACATAGTCATAGCGCATGGCTTTGCTTATAAAACGCGCCATGGGTACTATTTTGTTCACATCATCGGCTGTAGGTGCAATGGCGCGCAGGCGGTCAATATTGCTGTTGTCCATACCGATTATGAGGTCGAATCGCTCGAAATCTTCGGGCGTGACCTGGCGGGCATGGTGGGTGAGGTCATAACCGCGTCGACGGGCGTGGATGCGCATACGGTGGTCAGGCAGGTCGCCGGTGTGATAGTTGCCGGTGCCGGCCGAGTCGATCACGAAGCGGTCAGCCTCGCCATGCTCCTCCACAACGGCCTTCATTACCCCCTCAGCCGCAGGCGAGCGGCAGATGTTGCCGAGACATACGAAGAGCAGCTTCACCCGGGGCGCGTCGTGAAGCGAAGATATTATTTTTTCAGTTTCTGTAGTATCCATATCGCAAAGTTAGTAATTAGTTTTTAGTTTTTAGATTTTAGATTTTAGATTTTAGATTTTAGTTTTTAGATTTTAGTTTTTAGTTTTTAGATTTTAGTTTTTAGTTTTTAGATTTTAGTTTCAACTAACGACTAACGACTAACAACTAACAACTAACGACTAACGACTAACGACTAACGACTAACAACTAACGACTAACAACTAACGACTCGAAACTCGATCCCTTATCACGAGGGAGGCGAGCATCATGCCGAATGTGGCGGTGATATGCATCATGGCGCCGTTGGTGGCTACTTTGCCAAATTTCATGGCCACGTCATTGACGCCTTCGGCTGCCTCGGGATGATTTGGTAAGAGCTCGGGTGAGTAGACGCATTTGAATTTTCGTCGTGGCAAGTGGCCTGATTTCTTGAACTTGCGGCGAAGCGCTGCAGCCAGCGGACACCCCGTCACTTTCCAAAACTCTGCCACAGAAATTTTCTCAGGATCCATTTTCAGAGCCGCGCCCATGGAGCTGAAGAGGCGTGCCCGCGAGGCCGTGGCGCGGAGTATGAGAAGAGCTTTGTCTGAGAGTGAGTCGATGGCGTCGATTACATAGTCGAAGGAGTCGAGATCAAAATTGTCGGCTGTCTCAGTGGTATATAATGCGTTGATAGCTACTATGTCAGCCTCCGGATTGATGTCGCGGAGCCGTTGCAGCATTACGTCAGTCTTGGGCTGGCCTATGGTAGAGTGGAGAGCCGGGAGCTGGCGGTTGATATTCGAGGGTGCCACCACATCGGCATCCACCATTGTCAGATGTCCAATACCTGAGCGGATCATTGCCTCGGCAGCCCAGCTGCCTACACCTCCGAGCCCGAAGATGATAACCCGTGTGGATTGCAGCCTCTCAAATCCGTCGAGGCCTGCGAGCATGGCGGTGCGGCTGAAAATTTCATTCGCCATTGTTGAAGAGTGCTTCATGGTCGTCTTCGTCCTCCCGCATGATGGCCATTTTCATGCGGTCCCAGAGGGAGGGCTTGGTCATGCGCAGGTGGATGTTGACGTCAGAGTTTTTCTTGTTGAGGAATATAATTGCGGCAGGGAGCACTATGGCTATCACTTCTGCAAATTCTACAATCTCGCAGATACGGTCGAGCGGGATGCAGGCAAATGGCGACGACGGATCTATTGACGTGATATACAGGTCGTTTTCGTCGATTATGATGCCATGATTCTCAAAGGCGTAGTCAAACAGGAGTGCTAAATTAAGCTCCTGAGGCGACTTGGGCGGCTTTGAGTATTTCTTGTACAGTGTGTCTATTACTTCTTTTGTTACCATTGTGTCCCGTTTTCTAAGATTTGAGGTGCCCTTTTAAGCATCAGGCTCCGGAATTAACAACATTTTACATCCCCATATGGTTCATTTATCCGGGAAATTTAACGCCCGACTTCGTGGCCGGGCGTTAATATAGGGATTATAAAAGGGATCAAGCGAGGAATCCGAGAAGCACACCGGCTGCTACGGCCGAGCCGATCACGCCGGCTACGTTGGGTCCCATGGCGTGCATGAGCAGGTAGTTTGACGGGTCGTATTCAAGACCGAGGTTGTTGGAGATACGGGCCGACATAGGTACGGCTGATACTCCGGCGTTACCGATGAGGGGATTGATTTTCTTGGATTTGGGAAGCACGAGGTTGAATATCTTCACGAAGATGACGCCGCTGGCTGAGGCGATGATGAATGCCATGAAGCCGAGCAGGAAGATGAAGATAGTCTCGGAGGTCAGGAACTCGGTGGCCTGGGTGGAGGCGCCTACGGTCATGCCCAGGAGGATGGTGACGATGTCAGTCAAGGCGTTGGATGCGGTCTTGGCCAGACGGTTGGTCACGCCACACTCGCGGAGCAGGTTACCGAAGAAGAGCATACCGAGCAGGGGTATACCTGTAGGTACCACGAAGCAGGTGAGGATAAGGCCTACGATGGGGAAGATGATTTTCTCGTTCTGCGATACGGCGCGTGCCGGTTTCATCTTGATCAGGCGCTCGTTCTTGGTGGTGAGCAGTCGCATGATAGGGGGCTGGATCACCGGCACGAGAGCCATGTAAGAGTAAGCTGACACAGCGATTGCGCCCATAAGGTTGGGGGCAAGTTTTGACGACAGGAAGATAGCTGTGGGGCCGTCAGCACCGCCGATGATGGCGATTGCACCGGCCTGATCAGGGGCAAAGCCTAAGAGAAGAGCCACGATGTAGGCACCGAAGATACCAAACTGGGCTGCGGCGCCGATAAGCATCAACTTAGGGTTAGCTATCAGGGCTGAGAAGTCAGTCATTGCGCCGATGCCGAGGAAGATCAGCGGAGGATACCATCCGGCCGAAACGCCGTTGTAAAGGATGTTGAGCACGGAGCCCTCCTCGTAAATACCTATTTCAAGACCTGCGGTGGTGTTGAAGGGGATATTGCCTATCAGGATACCGAATCCGATGGGCACGAGGAGCATCGGCTCAAAGTTTTTCTTGATGGCAAGCCATATGAAGAAGAGTCCCACCAGGAGCATAACGATGTGCTCCCATGAGGCATTATAGAAGCCGGTCAGATGCCAGAACTCCTGAAGATTGCGAAGCAGAAAGTCGCTGAAAGTGGTTTGTGACATACTTTGATTTGATTTTCAGTGATTTTACTAAAGAATGCTATATCAGCCTGAATATCAACCGATAGTGATGAGCACAGCACCTTCGAGCACTGAGTCGCCCGGGTTAACGACAATAGAGGTTACCTTGCCGTCCTGGCCGGCATGGATGGCATTTTCCATCTTCATGGCTTCGAGTACGAGCACAGTGTCAGCAGCCTTGACAGTATCGCCTACCTTTACGGGGATTGACATTACCACGCCGGGCAGGGGAGCTTTCACCTCAAATCCGTTACCGGCAGCCACTTTAGGCTTGGAGATGACCTTCGCGCCGGTCTCAGTGCGGGGTGCGGCGGTGGGGCGGGGTGCGCTGACGATGGTCACGGGCTTCTCGCTCTTTTCAAATTCCACTTTGTAAGGTACGCCGTTGACCTGGACTGTAGCGACGCCATTGTCGATGTCGCCGATCTTTACGGAGTAGTTGTTACCGTTGATTTTATATTTATATTCTTTCATGATTGATTTTCTTAGAAGGATTATGGATTAATGGCGGTTAGGGAGCTCGCGCATATTGTAGATCTTGGAGTTCCAGGGCGAGTAGTTGCGGCGCACCTTGTTGATAGTCAGGATGGTATTTTCGCGGTCGTGAGCATCGAGGTGGTCATGGAGGGCCATTACGATAGCCGCGATAGTTTCGCCTGAGTCGCCTTCGCGATGGTGATCTTCCTCGGTTTCAGACATTTCGCTGAGGGTCTTGATCTTGCGGCGGCGTGAGATACTCTCGCCTATCTTGCTGATTATCAAGAAGCATACACTAAGCAGAAGGAGCGCGCTGAACACGATACCCATGGCAATTACAGCCATACCGAAGCCGTTTTCGTCCTGCTCTACGAAGAGTTCAACCTTGTTGTTGGTCGAGCGGATGATGTTGTTGCTCGACGGGGTGATGTACTTAGCTTCGCTGCCGTCACGCACTTCCCACTCTCCTTCGCCGTCCACCGAGCGGGCATACGACTGGCCCGGAAGCAGAGAGGCGGGGATAACCACTTCGTCGATCTTGGTGATGCCGTTGGCATCGTAGATGGCGATATAGTTGTCCTGACCGGGGATGAGGGTGAAGTTCATGTGGAAAGTACCGCGGTTAGGCTCGCCATCGGCCCAGAACACCACATGCTGTCGGGTGGGGATCTCGGTGTTGACGTCGCCTAAGGGTACGGGGTATTTCTTGGGGTTGGTGCTGTCGTTGGTAAGGTAGACGCTTGAGATCTCAAGTGGTCCGAAGGTGGAGTTGAAGAGCTCAACCCACGCCGAGTGATTGCCGAAATCATCGACCACACTCGAGTCGTTGACCACCATCACCTCGTTGATGCGCAGGCCTTTACGCCCTTGCGCCATGACGGAAACCGTAAGTCCCACCACGGCCAGCAACAACATGAAAATTCTTTTTTTCATTGCGTGTGATGATTGTTGTGTGTGTGAGTGGTTATTACAAGGGGATGTTTCCGTGTTTCTTGGCAGGGTTAACCACCTTCTTGGTAGCGAGCTGCTGGAGAGCGCGGATGATGCGGAAGCGGGTATTGCGAGGCTCGATCACATCATCGATATATCCATAGCGGGCTGCATTGTAGGGGTTGCAGAAGAGCTTGTTGTACTCTTCTTCCTTCTCCTTGAGCACTTTGGCGGGGTCGTCAGAAGCTTTGGCTTCCTTGGCATAGAGCACCTCTACGGCGCCTGCACCACCCATCACAGCGATTTCAGCCGTGGGCCATGCATAGTTCATGTCGCCGCGGAGCTGCTTGCACGACATCACGATGTGGCTTCCGCCGTAGCTCTTGCGCAGTGTCACAGTTACTTTGGGCACAGTGGCTTCGCCGTAAGCGTAGAGCAGCTTGGCGCCGTGGAGGATCACACCGTTGTATTCCTGGCCGGTGCCGGGGAGGAATCCGGGGACATCGACAAGTGTCACAAGAGGGATATTGAATGCGTCGCAGAAGCGTACGAAGCGGGCTGCCTTGCGCGAAGCGTTGCTGTCAAGCACACCGGCGAGGAATTTCGGCTGGTTGGCCACGATACCTACGGCCTGGCCGTTGAAGCGGGCGAAGCCGATGATGATGTTCTTGGCGTAGTCGCGCTGGATTTCAAGGAATTCGCCATTGTCGATGATAGCACCGATGACCTCATACATATCGTAGGGACGGTTGGCTGAGTCAGGGATGATCTCGTTGAGCGAGTCTTCAAGGCGGTCAATGGGGTCAGTGCACTCTACCAGCGGCGGCTCCTCGAGGTTGTTCTGGGGAATGTAGCTGAAGAGTCGACGGATGATTTTCAGAGTCTCCTCACCATCTTCGGCTGCGAAGTGAGCCACACCGCTCTTGGTGGAGTGAACCGTAGCGCCGCCGAGGGCTTCCTGAGTCACATCTTCTCCGGTCACTGTCTTTACCACCTTCGGGCCGGTGAGGAACATGTAAGAGATACCCTTGGTCATGATGGTGAAGTCAGTGAGCGCGGGTGAATACACCGCACCGCCGGCGCAAGGGCCGAGAATACCTGAAATCTGAGGGATAACGCCTGAGGCGAGGATGTTGCGCTGGAAGATCTCAGAGTAGCCGGCAAGGGCGTTGATACCTTCCTGGATACGTGCGCCACCCGAGTCGTTGAGGCCGATGACGGGGGCACCCATCTTCATGGCCATATCCATGATCTTACAGATCTTCTGAGCCATAGTCTCGCTGAGCGAACCGCCAAACACGGTGAAGTCCTGAGCGAAAACGTAGACGAGACGACCGTCGATTGTACCGTAGCCGGTCACAACACCATCACCGAGGAAGCTTTTCTTTTCCTGGCCGAAGTTGTAGCAACGGTGACGTACAAACATATCAATTTCTTCGAAGGAGCCTTCGTCGAGAAGCTGGGCAATACGCTCGCGGGCAGTGTATTTACCCTTTTCGTGCTGCTTCTGGATGGCCTTTTCTCCACCACCCATGCGGGCTTCTTCGCGGAGAGCTATAAGTTCTTTTACTTTTTCAAGCTGAGTGCTCATGTAACTGATGTATATCTAAGGTGATAAGTAAGTGAGAGATTATGCTTTCTTGGGGTCTTCGCAGAGCTCGAGAAGAGCGCCGCAGGTCGACTTCGGATGCAGGAAGGCGATGTTAAGACCCTCAGCACCTTTGCGAGGCTGCTTGTCGATGAGCTGGCAACCTTTTTCTGATGCCTCAGCAAGTGCATTGGCCACACCATCTTCGATGGCGAAAGCTACGTGCTGGATACCGCCGCGGCCACCATTTTTTTCAATGAATTTTGAGATAGCGCTTTCAGGTGCTGTACCTTCGAGAAGCTCGATTTTGGTCTGGCCTACCTGAAAGAACGCTGTGCGAACTTTCTGGTCAGCAACTTCTTCGATGGCAAAACATTTAAGGCCGAGGGTATTTTCATAAAATGCAATAGCCTCTTCAAGATTAGGCACTGCGATGCCTACGTGTTCGATGTGAGAAATATTCATAACTGCAGTATTTTGAATGGTTTATTATTTGCTTATCAGGCATTTGCGCGGCTCGCGTCGGCATTTGCACGGTTTTAATCGTGCAAAATTACTAATTTTTTGGCATATAACCTTTCTCGTGAGCGATTTTTTTCACTACCTTTGCAGCCCGAATTATAAGTAATCGTTTATGAATCACAATCTATTGAAAGGGAAGCGCGGTGTGATATTCGGCGCGCTTAACGACAAGAGTATCGCCTGGAAGGTGGCTGAGAAAGCCGTGGAAGAGGGCGCAACTATCACACTGAGTAACACCCCGGTAGCCGTGCGCATGGGCGAGATTTCAGCCCTCGGCGAGAAGCTCGGCGCCGAGATCATCCCGGCCGACGCCACTAACGTCGAGGACCTCGAGATGGTGTTTGACCGCTCTATGGAAGTGCTCGGCGGAAAAATAGACTTCGTGCTCCACTCGATAGGAATGTCGCCAAACGTCCGTAAAAAACGCCTCTACGACAACATCGACTACGACCTGCTCAACAAGACTCTCGATATTTCTGCCGTATCATTCCATAAAATGATCCAGTCGGCCAAGAAGCTCGATGCCATCAACGAGTACGGAAGCATCGTGGCTCTCAGCTACATAGCAGCACAGCGCACAATGTTTGGCTACAACGATATGGCCGACGCCAAAGCCCTGCTCGAATCCATAGCCCGCAGCTTCGGCTACATCTACGGCCGCGAGAAGCACGTCCGCATCAACACTATCTCACAGTCGCCTACTCCCACCACCGCCGGCTCTGGCGTCAAAGGCATGGAATCGCTCATGGACTTCGCCAACCGTATGTCGCCCTTAGGCAACGCATCGGCCGAAGAATGTGCTGACTACTGCATCATGATGTTCTCTGACTTCACCCGCAAGGTGACCATGCAGAACCTCTACCACGATGGCGGCTTCTCATCAATGGGTATGAGCCTCCGCGCCATGGACCAGTACGAAAAGAGCTTCGACCTGTACCGTAACCCCGACGGCACCATCCAATATGGCTAATCCATCCCGCCCATCCCCCCCTAAAAAATAAAAAAAAGCCTCTGAAAATCACTGATTTTCAGAGGCTTTTTGAGTAGGGTATGGGGTTGTCTTATTTACTTGGCGATGAGGAGGTAGTAGTTTTTCTTACCGCGCTGCACGAGAATGTATTTGCCGTTGAGGAGCATATCTTCGCTGACGGGCATATAGGGGTCAGTGATCTTCTCTTTGTTGACCGATACACCGCCGCCTTGTACGAGCTTGCGCATCTCGCCTTTGGAGGGGAATACTTTGGCTACGTCAGTGAGCAGGTCGGCGAGCTTCATCCCGTCCTTGACGGCTGACATCGGGATGTCAAACGTAGGCACGCCTTCCATCACTGAGAGTAGTGTGTCCTCGTCGATGCGGTGGAGGATTTCGCCGGCTTTGTTGGAGAAAAGTATCTGTGATGCTTCCACGGCTGCCTCGTAGTCCTCGGCAGAGTGTACCATGGTAGTGATCTCCTTGGCAAGGCGATGCTGCAGGGGACGACGGCCGGGATCCTGAGCCTGCTCGGCCACGAGCTGCTCTATCTCTTCGCGGGTCAGCGATGTGAAAATCTTGATATATTTCTCGGCATCGGCGTCAGAGACGTTGAGCCAGAACTGGTAGAACTTGTAGGGCGAAGTGTAGCGCGGGTCGAGCCATACGTTACCGCTTTCGGTCTTGCCGAATTTGCCTCCGTCGGCCTTGGTGATGAGCGGGCAGGTCAGGGCGTAGGCCTCGCCGCCGGTGGTGCGACGGATGAGCTCGGTGCCGGTGGTGATGTTGCCCCACTGGTCAGAGCCGCCGAGCTGGAGGCGGCAGTTTTTCTCCTTGTAGAGGTGAAGGAAATCGTAGCCCTGACAGAGCTGGTAAGAGAATTCGGTGAACGACATACCCTCGCGTGACTCGCCGCTGAGGCGCTTCTTCACTGAGTCTTTAGCCATCATATAGTTGACGGTGATGTGCTTGCCTACGTCGCGGATGAAGTCAAGGAAGGTGAAGTTTTTCATCCAGTCGTAGTTGTTGACCATCTCGGCAGCGTTGGGCGCGTCGCTCTCGAAGTCGAGGAATTTAGCAAGCTGCTTCTTGATAGCCTCCTGATTGTGGCGGAGAGTCTCCTCATCGAGGAGCTTGCGCTCCTGGCTTTTCATCGAGGGGTCGCCGATCATACCAGTAGCGCCACCTACCAAAGCTATAGGCTTGTGTCCGGCACGCTGGAAGTGGCGGAGCATCATCACGCCTACGAGGTGGCCTATATGTAGCGAGTCGGCTGTCGGGTCGATACCCAGGTAAGCCGTGGTCATTTCTTTTTTAAGCTGTTCTTCAGTGCCCGGCATCATCTGGTGGATCATGCCGCGCCAGGTAAGTTCTTCAATAAAGTCCATATTGTTAAATCTTTTTCGATTATTTCTTGGATTGTTTTTCGCCGTCGATGGTAAGGATGTTGCCATCGGAAAGGATGGTCAGAGGTGTGACCTTCATGCTGCGGAGCGAGGACACCCCTCCCGAGGGACGGCTATCATGATACACAAGATACCACTTGCCATCGTACTCCACGAGCGACTGATGAGTGGTCCAGCCGGTCACCGGAGTGAGGATTTCCCCGCCGTAGACAAACGGGCCGTAGGGCGAGACGCCCGTAGCATAGCAGAGCGTGTGGAAGTTACCGGTGGAGTAGGTCAGATAATATTTATCGCCGATCTTGTTGACCCACGGGGCTTCGAAGAAGCGGCGGGAGTCGCCTTCGGTCAGCTGATGTCCCAGCGAGTCAGTGATCACCACGGGGCGGGGCGACTCGGCAAACTGCCTCATGTCAGCTGTAAGGCGTGCCACGCGGGGAGGAACCGCCGTATCGGTCTTGGCCGGGAGAGTACCACATTCGCGGATGATGTTATCGAGGTCATACCGCTGATTTTGACCACCTTGCAGGCCTCCGAAGTAGATGTAATATTCGCCTCCATCGCTAAGCACAGCCGGGTCGATGCTGTAAGAACCGTGGATAGGCGCGGGGTCGGCCTTGAACGGCCCGGCCGGGCTATCGGCTTCAGCCACGCCGAGGCGGAAAAGACCATTCTTGTCCTTGGCTGAGAAATACAGGTAGTATCTGCCATCTTTTTCAGCCACATCCGTAGCCCACATTTGCTTCCACACCCAGGGCACATCATCGATTGACAGCACAGCGCCATGGTCAGTGACACGCCCCGTCATCGGGTCACCCTCGATCGAAAAGGCATGATAGTCGCGCATATCAAAGTGAGCGCCGTCAGTACCGTCAGTCACGGGTGAATCCCAGTCGTGAGATGTATAGATATATACCTTTCCGTCAAACACGTGTGCTGCCGGGTCAGCCATATAATCCTCCGGCCAAAGATAGCGCGAATCCTGCTTTACGGGCTCGGAGGCATTTACCATCAGGGCTGAGAGAATTATTGACAGAAATAATAATCGCTTCATGTTATTTCAACTCAGATAAAGCGGCAGCCATGCGGCGCATAGCTTCGCGGATATTGTCGTCAGAAGTAGCGTAGCTGAGACGGATATACCCCTCCATGCCGAATGCCGAACCGGCAACGGTAGCCACATGGCCTGTCTCGAGAAGATACATCGCCAGATCAGCCGATGATTCGATCTTCTTACCCTCGGCAGTAGTCTTGCCGATGTAGGCTGACACTTCGGGGAACAGATAGAAAGCCCCCTGGGGCTCGTTGACCTTCAGCCCCGGAATCTCACGGGCGAGCTTCACCACCAGATCGCGGCGGCGGTGGAACGCCTCACACATCTCAGCCACGCAGTCCTGCGGGCCAGTGTAAGCCGCCTCAGCGGCCTTCTGAGCTATGGATGAGGCATTTGATGTGTATTGCCCCTGAAGCTTCGATACAGCTTTGGCAATCGCAGCGGGCGCGGCGCAATAGCCGATACGCCATCCGGTCATGGCATAAGCCTTTGATACACCATTGATTATCACCACGCGGTCAGCTATCTCCTTAAACGAAGCCATCGAGGTAAACTCCCCGGTGAAATTTATGTGTTCATATATCTCGTCAGCAAGCACTATGATTTCAGGATAATCCTTGAGCACATCCACCAGAGCAGCAAGTTCATCGCGGGTGTAAACGCTGCCGGTAGGATTGGAAGGAGAGCATAGCATCACCATCACCGTGCGGTCAGTGATAGCCTCGCGAAGCTGCTCGGGAGTGATCTTGAAATTCTGCTCAATGGAAGCGCGGATCTCCACCGGAGTACCTTCGGCGAGCTTGACCATCTCCACATAGCTCACCCATGCCGGCATAGGGATAATCACCTCATCGCCACGGTTTACGGTGGCGAGGATCACATTACAGAGCGCCTGCTTGGCACCATTTGACACCACGATCTGCTCCGGAGCATACTCCACGCCGTTTTCGCGCTTCAGCTTCTCGGCAACAGCCTTACGGAGCGACAGATAACCCGGCACCGGCGTATAGAATGTGAAGTTCTCATCGATGGCGCGCTTGGCAGCTTCCTTGATAAACTCCGGAGTCTCGAAGTCAGGTTCTCCCACCGAGAGGTTAATCACATCCACACCCTGAGCACGCAATTCGCTGCTCTTCTGCGACATGGCAAGTGTAGCCGACACTGCAAGCGACTTCACTCTGTCAGATATATGAGCCATAAACTTATATTATTATATAGTTACTATAATTCCCTGCAAAGATAGCGATAAATCTTGGAATATAGTAATATGTGATTTGTCAAATTGACAATTTGACAAATTGACATCATGACGAGAGCCGCAGCGCCCGGAGGGGACACTGCGGCTCAAGCCTTGATTATGTTACGTAAAAGAGATTACTTAACTACTTCAGGATCACTTCACTTTCACAATCTTTCGGGTATACGTCTTGTGTTCCGTCTCAATTACGGTGACATAGATGCCCGGAGATATATTCTTGATGTCGAGTGAGATATAAGTGGCCGGAGTAGTACACTTGGTAACCATTGCTCCTGAGAGACTGGTAATAGAAACTGAATTGATCATGTCTTTGCCGGCATTGATATTCAGCACATCACGAGCCGGGATAGGGAAAATTTGGATATTCTCATCAGTGGCAATCAGGTCAATATCAGTAGGACTGTCAACATAATAAGTGAACTCTGCCACTTCGCTCTCTTTCATATCCGGAGCTGTAGCCATGGCAAGTATAGTGGTGCTGTTCTCCAGAACAATGGGGTTGCCATCGTAGATGAATCGGTCGGATGTGTCAGAGCATGGACATGAACCATTCAGAGTGTAGTAAATGGTTGCACCTTTGGTATTGCATGATAGCGTAATCAGGGTGCCTTTCTCAACTGTTGTGCCTGATGCGATGTTGGCAACTGGTGTAGCCACAGTCTCGATCAGTTTTACATCAACAACTGTTGTTGTCGACAGGTCTGAACCTTCCACGTTGAATTTGAGAGCAGCCGAGCCTGGCAGTATTCCTCTGACAGGAATTTCGGCTGTGCCATCCTTGTCAAGCTCAACCTGGTCAGAGTAAGTGGCCAGAATCATCTGTGATGATGACTCGATGCTGAGCATTTTGCCAGCGGAGGCCGCCGAGGGAAGCACTGCCACATTGATGAATCCTACATCGCCGTAGCCGACGGTGACGACTGAATCACAAACTATCCGTCGCATTTCCAGTTCAACGGGTAAAGTCTGGGAGAAATTATCCTGCATCTGTACTCCGGCATAGCTCTTGACGTTGTTTTTAACGCTTAATGTGAGCTCGCTGCCATTGAAAAATTCGTCGGCCTTGAAACGTGCCTTGGAGGCGTAGGTCGTGCCATTACCATTAGGAGTAGCCTCCTCATTATTGAGCTCAACTATGCCGTCGACAGCCTTTCCGTTAATAGCTACGGATATGTTCTCAGTATTGAGAAGCTCGGGCATCATATATTTGTCAAACTCAAATTCAACTGCATCTTCGTAGGCATGTGCATTGATGACATTTGGCTGAGTAGCCTGCTTCATGGCTATGTTGACATCGAGTTGGGGAGGGGGAACCGGGAGCCATTCAGAATAGGTCGTTTCATAACCCTCTTTCTCATACTTAACTTGCCAGAGGCCCTGAGGCACATCCCAACGGTAGAAGCCGTTCTTGTCAGTGGTCAGAGGGTTCTCCTGGCCATATTCCTCGGCATCCCATTTGATGATATTCTCATGAGTGTCGCCATACATATCTTCCACCAATTCCTTGTAATAAACAGTGGCGGTGACGCCTTCAAGACGATTTGTAGGTACACCCTCATATACGAAGCCTGAAGGATCCACACGCACGTTGTCATTATTTGCACCTGAATTATGATTGCCTCCACCGGGATTGCCGGGATTGTCAGGATTATCATCATCACAGGGAGTTTGGTTTGGATTACCACAATCTGTACGACATTTTAATTTGTCAACCTGGGATTTGAGCTGTTCATACATCCTACCGCTCATATAATCTCCTAACCATCCTGCAATCATGCCTACACCCTGGAGGGTAAGAGCTGCTCCTGCTCCAATAGCGAGTGATGTACCTGCGGTTTCTACAGATCCAGCCACTCCAACAACAGCAGAATACAGAGCCATACATGAACTGGTTGTATTTAAAACATCAAGTGAACATACTAAACCACCGTAATACTTGATATCTTTTAATAGATGTTCTGCTTGAGATGGATTGGCATCGCAAGGTATTTTACCTTTGATCTTCCGATAAAGCGAATACCAATTCCGGATATCATCTATCAATGATTTGACATTAAGCAACAAATTTGCTTTTTGTGTTAATGTTGTGCCCTTAAAACCTTTGACATTATCTAACCATTTATAAAGATTTGATTTTTTTGTCTTCAGATTTCCTGCTGTTTCGGTCCAATAGTGGTAAGAAGATAAGTCTCCATCAATAACACCCTGCTCGTATGCATACTTTGCAGCTATCTCAGCGATTTTCAAATCTTTGTCAATTCCTTCTGATATATTTTTAACTATATCTTCAGCAAAATCAACAACATCCATAACTTTGTTCACTGCATATAATAATATATCACTTGCATTTTCAAGTGCTTCTAGTGCAGCATCAAACATTATCTCAGTTGCATCTGATCCACTCTTTGCAACCTTTGCGGCCAAAGCGGCTTCGGACGTAGGCCGGAGACTAATCCATACATTTCGATTGATGTCAACAATTTCGTAACTAAATGGATTCTCAGTGCCTCGTGTATACACGCAGAATCCCTCAGCAGAGACCTTATTGAACCCGTTTTCTTCTGCTTTCGCTTCTTCAAACGAAGATACATCATGTCGTGTAATTATGTATTCTACGTCATCTAAGACGATTTTGGAAGAGCTATTTGTGACATCAAGCTGACCCAGAAGATCATCGTCAATAATCTTATTATATGCTGATATTGAATTAGATCCAAAATTATCAAGATATGCCTGTTTTTCTTCTGCAGATAATGATTTGTATAGCTCAAATTCGGCATTAACTGGAAAAGGCGGTGGGATTTGACCCCTTTGGGCGGCGAAGAATTGACCCCC
>JAMPAP010000001.1:433554-465490 GCA_023667185.1 Lachnoclostridium sp. | reverse complement strand
AAATGTTTTACAACATATTACGAAAGAGGGTGCATCAGAATTTTGATACACCCTCATCCTAACTTTACAGCATTGATGTTACATCAGGTGGTTTGCAGGTTTCTTCGATAGCAGAGAGGTTGCTATAGATGACGAGCCCGTGTCAGGGGGCTGACACGGGCTCGTTTTAGGTTTTGAGCCTAAGCTCAAATGGGGATTATTTTACGAGGACTTTGGTCACGTTTTTGCCGCTTACGCGGATGTAGAGACCGTTGGCGGGGTTGTTGACGCGCACGCCCTGGAGGTTGTAGTAGATAGCATCAGCTTCTTCCTCAGCTGCGATAGCTTCGATGCCGGTTTCGTTGTCTTTCTCAGCAACTTTCACGAGGATGTCGTGGATGTTGTACTGGTATGACATATTGTAGAGACGGAACTGTACGGGCTCTTCCTTGCCAAACTTGTAGTTGAGCTTGTACATAACTTTCTCGGTCATTTCGAGGGTAGCAATAGCGTCGGTGAGGCTTGCCTTGGCGTTGCGGAGTTCAAGCTTGGTAGCTTTACCGGTAGAGTTGCCTACGAGAACTGTGATTTCGCAAGGACCGTTCATCTCTTCAAGTTCAACGTAAAGACCATCTTCGCCACCGCTTACCTGGATGCAGCGGTCAGATGCGCCGATAGCATCGTTACCTTCCTGGATATTTGAGTTGCCCATTGCTACTACTCGGCCGCTGGTACCGCTATAGTAAGTCAGGCCTGCTACAGTAGCAGTGACATCTGTAGAGCTCTTAACGATGATGTCTTCGTTGTCACCGGCTGCGTTGGGGATATTGTTGTATTTCTCCCAGTAAGCGTAGGGATAATACTGGAAGTCGGTGTAGTAGATTACATCTTCAGCTTCGGTGGCGATGGTCATGTCGAAAGCTTCGTTGGCATTTCCGGCTTCGTCAGCTACGGCGGGGATGGTAACTGAGTAAGTCTGACCTTTCTGAAGGCCGGTGTAAGCGATTGTAGCTGTCATGTTGTCAACTACGACGTCAGTTTCAACGCCGTTAACAGTAGCTTTGCCGTTCACTACGATAGGCTCGTCGTAGATGAGGGTGATTGTGCCTTCAACGGGGGCGTAAGCGGCTGCAGAAGGCCAGCTCTTGAGGAGCACGGGAGCAGTTTCGTCGGCAGCAGGTTCGGGCTTGTCGATACCTTCGCCTTCACCTTTGACGATGATGACGTCGTTGATGTCGGTCTTAACCGTCATATTATAAAGGCGGAAGCGAACAGTGCCTTTGTAAGGATAGCTATAGGTGCATTTGAACATTCTCTTGGCAGCAGCAAGCTCAAACTTGGCAAGAGGATTCTCAGTGTCGCCGAGCTCGTCGGTAAGAACTATTGTGCCGGTTTTGCCATCAGCATTACCGATGTAGAATGTAACATCAGCAGGACCGGTTACCTCAGGGAATTCAACATAGAGGCCTTTGCCACCACCTATGAGCTGGACAGCGCGGTTAGATGCGCCGAAGTCTTCGTCAGTGTAGGGGCCATAGTCTACATCTGTGCTGGCACCGTTTACATTACCGCTAAGTATTACCACGCGACCTTTAGTGCCGCTATAGAAGGTCATGCCGGCTGCAGTTGCAGTCTTGTCGGTAGAGTTGGCAGCGATGAGGTTTACGTTATCGGTGATGTTGCCATAGAGGTCATAGAAACTCTTGGGATAGAAGTGGAAGTCGCTATAGTATTCCACGTCGGCCATCTCAGTGGTGTAAGTGTAAGTGAGGGCTTCGTTGGCGCCTTCAGCGTTACCTATCACGCCTGCGGGGATGGTAAGAGTGTACTCGGTAGAGGGGGTGAGGTTAGCGCAAGCTACGTTGACGGTAGAGGTAACAGCACCGGCTTCGTCGGTAGTGTAAGTTACGGTAAGGTCAGCTGCGGTATCGTTGAGAGTGGCAGAGCCGGCGATGTGAACTTCACCTGCGAAGGTAAGAGTGATGTTGCCGTTGAGGGGAAGCATTGTAGCGCCGTTGCCGGGCCATACTGATGTGGGTGCGAGAGTAGCTGCACCGAAGTTAGCGTCAGAGTAGTCAACTTTCAGCACTACGAAAGGCTGCTCGCCACCGTTGGTAAATGTGAAGCTGTTGTTGCCCTTGAGGGTGAAGTAGCTTACATCAGGGTTAGCGAAATCCTTGAAAGAGGTGAGGTTGTCAGTCTCGGGAGCTTCGTAAGTCACACCGTCAACTTCTTTCCAGTAGCAGGGGCGGTTAGTAGCAGCGTCCTTGTTGATGGTGCTGTAGAAATAAACGGCGTTGGCAACTTTTCCGGCGGGAAGAGTAACTTTGTTCTGAGCGCCGTTAGAGATCTTGATGGGAACGAATTTCTGGTCGCCTATGGTCATTGTGCTGCCTGATTCGAGTTTCTTCTCAAGGTTAAGGCACTGCATCTTCCAGCCTTCGGTGGCACCAAGCTCTTCGCCGGCGAGGATGTTTTGTTTTACTTTACCGGGATTGTAGAGAAACTGGTACTCACCGGTAGCTGTTTCGTTGCCGGTAGGAGCATACGGATTCTCTGCCGAGATGCTCATAGCTGAAACAGCTGCAAGCGACAGGGCAAGCGTAAAAATCTTTTTCATACGATTGAATCTGTGAAAATATGGTTAAAAATTAAGGTTAATTAGGCAAATATCCATTTAAGTCGCAAATATACGCAATTTCTGCTAAAAATCAACCACATAAAAATATGTTATACAACATAAAATCCCCTGATAATGCCAGAGTTGTTATTTTAACTGCATTGCGTTTATGTGGGGAAAGGGATATCTCTCTGATACTGAGCATCAGTCTTTAATGCTGTTGTAGCATCAAAGGAGGCGCGGAGCGCCAAGGTTGTCAGAAACCCCACGTTTACGTGGGGCTATGACTATCTCCCTGATACAGAGGCTCGGAGAGCCGATGTTGTGGTAATGAAATATTCGATACCACAACATCGCCTCTCCGAGGCTCAAGTGGTTGATTATCAGCCTACCCCACATAAATGTGGGGTTTCTTCGCTAAGGCGAAGCGCTAATAAAGCGATGACTGACAACCTCGGCGCTCCGCGCCTCCTTCAATGCAAACTATATTAACAGCATTGGGGCGTGGTATGCCACGCCCGTATCGAAATGGCTATTATTCAATGTATTATCTCCTTAGTGTTTGCCTGTCGGGCGTGGTATACCACGCCCCTACATGCACCGACCCCATCATCCCGTCGGGCGTGGGTTAGGGCTTGATTTCGTCGAGGTTGATGAGGCCGCTGACGATGGCGTAGATTGTCAGGCCGGCCGGGGAGTGGATCTGGAGCTTAGAGGCGATGTTGCGGCGGTGGGTCATGACGGTGTTGACCGACACATTCAGTTTGTCGGCTATCTCTTTGTTTGATAGGCCTTTTACCACGCCGATAATCACCTCTTTTTCGCGTGGGCTGAGATCTTTGAGCTTGTCATCATCATCGTCAGAAGCGATATTACGGCGGAGGGTATCGAGGATGCGGGTCGGTGAGTCGAAAAATGAGATGCGGTCGTCGCACGTTTGAGCCGGGTCGTAGGGTGTCAGGCCGGTCACCACGGCAATTGTTTTCAGCTTATGGTCAGAGGATTCTTTAAGCTGGCGCAAGGTCTCCGGGGTGACTGATGAGGTGTCAGCAAACAGCAACGAGGGCATACGCTCTGCCATCACATTGTCAAGAGTCTCAGGTGTGGTGTCGACCACTGTCACGCTGCAGTCAGGGTATCCTCGCAGGATGGTGGCAAGACCTGTAGTCAGGATAGGGGAGTAGGATGCTATGGCTATGGTGATTCGCTTCATTGCATCCGGGCATTATTCTCTTCCATCCGGGCGATGAGAGGAATGAGTATATTGTTTTCGATTTCGGCGTGGGAGTCAAGATCCTCTTCGCAGTTGAAGATGTCGACCAGTACGTCGTACATTCGGTAGGGCATCGAGGTAGTGTAATAACGCAAGATGATGTTTTTCAGCTCGTTGAGCTTCTCGGCCACTTCGTCGTGGTGACGGCGGAAGATGTCAATGCGGTAGTCAGTCTCGCGGCCAGAAGCGAGAGCCTCGATGTAAGGGAACACTACGCCCTCCTCGTAGGCAAAATGGCTTTTGACCTGCGAGATATAGTCGTCGTAGAAATTTACGATTATAGGATTGATGTCAGAGTGGTGGTCATCGAGCGCAGCCAGGAGGTTTGACCTGATGTGAGGGAACTTGTAAGAGAGGAAATAGTCATGGCTGTTGCGCAGGAAGCTGACTATCAGCATCGGTGACATGCCGTCGGGCAAAGCCTCAATCTTCCCGCTCATGAGGAAGTTGACTATGAGCAGGAAGGCTTCGGAGTCGATACCGGCGTCGGCGCAGACCTCGCCGATGGTCTTGTTGCCATAGCCGAGAGGAAGGGAGAAGCGGCTGAGTACGGGCAGGATGTTATAGTTTTCCAGCACAAGGTCAGTCACCTTGTCGGTCGGCTTGAAGTGGCGTAACGATTGCATCGTTATTCCTCAGCGGTGGGTTTTTCTTCAGCGGCGGGAGTCTCTTCAGCGGAAGTTTCCTCGTCGGCAAACTCGGTCACGCCTGCGGCAAGGAGCTGGTTGTACCAGGAGATAAGTTTCTTGATGTCAGAAGTGTAGACGCGCTCCCGGTCAAAGTTGGGGAGCACTTCAAGGAAGAAGTTGCGTATGCCGTCATTGCCGCCGAGAGCCTTAACATCAACAGGCTTGCCCTCAGCTTTAGCCTTAAGGCTTTCGAGAACGTTGGGCAGGGGTTCGTCGCCGTCAAGGGTGTACATGGTGATGTCGTGGAGCGAGATGACCTTGTCACGCGAGTAGGCGGGAGTGCGTTTGCCGTCGAGCAGTGATTCGACGATGAGCATATTGTTACCGCGGTTAACGAGGCGGAAAAGTCCCTGACGACCTGATATTGAGAGAATGTCTTTGATCATGATTAATATATTAATGTAATAGGTTAAAATTCATTGCAAATTTAAGTTATCCTAATCAATTTCGCAAATTTTATGAAGGAGTGAGGCGATGGTAGGATAGAAAACTGACTGATATTCAAAGCCGTCAGCGCTGACGCGAATATCCCCCGGAGTACCGTCAGTGGCTGCTGAGGCGAGAAATCCGGCTCGAAGCAGAGCCTTGCGAAGCATTGCGACCCGGGTGCCATCGCCCGAAATGGTGATGGATTTTTGCGGATGAAAGTCGATGCCAAACAGCCCGGTATCTTCGTTATAGATGATATCCTTGCCGCTGAAGATACGTGGCAGCCAGCCTTGCAGTGACAAATCCTCGGGCATACCGCTGATGAGGCCATCATCCTTGCTGATAAGCCACAGATTGTCAGCCATCTGGAGGGCGATGTCGAGATCGTGGGTGGAGAGAAGTACGGTTTTGTTTTTTTCGCGGCAGAGGCATCGTAGCATTAGCATGAGCTCCACTTTGCTCGGGAAGTCAAGGAACGCCGAGGGCTCATCAAGCAGTATTATGGGAGTCTGCTGGGCCAGCACTTTCGCTATCATGGCCTTTTGGCGCTCGCCGTCGCTCAGGGAGGTGATGGGGCGATCCTTCAGGTGGGGTATACCTACGGTCAGGATAGCTTCCGAAACTATACGGCGGTCATTGTCAGACAGTTGGCCGAAAAATCCGGTATATGGGCTACGGCCGAGCCCCACGAGCTCCTCCACCGTGAGGTTGACGAAATGTACTTGTTCGGTAAGCACTACGCCCACAACCTTGGCAAGCTCGGCCCGGGTGTAATCACTGCGATCGCGGCCGAGGATGCGGAATGTACCCTCAAGGGGGTCAAGAGAGCAGGAGATGGTCTTAAGGAGAGTGGATTTACCGGCTCCGTTAGGCCCTAAAAGGCAGGTCATGGTGCCGCTCTCGAGCGTGGTGGTAATGCCGGAGGTGATAACCCGCGAGTCTCCCTTGTCAGGGTATCCGGTGGTGAGGTCTTTTATAAGGATAGTTTCGCTCATAATTGTTCGATGATTTTGTGGCGTGATGAGAAGAGAATCACACCGCGTGTAGCAAGGTAAATGATGAAGGCGAGCCATACGCCGTGATTGCCTATCGCCTTGTAAGTCAGGAAGTATATGCTGAAAAACACGATCATGCCTACGCCCATCGAGATGAGCATACGGCGTGTCATGGTGGCGCCTATGTAGATGCCGTCGAGGGTGAACGATGAGAAACCGGCAAGCGGTACAAGGACTACCCAGCCGATGTATTCACGCGAAGCCTCGACAACACTCTCCTCGGAGGTAAGCATACTTACTATCCACTGCCCGGCTACGAAGTATATTACGGTGAAAATCAACCCTATCCAGAGTCCCCATTTCAGCAGGGTGCTGATAGTCAGCCGAAGATTTGTCCTGTCACGACTTCCGATATAGCGGCCGGTGAGTGCTTCGCCGGCATAGGCAAAACCGTCGACGAAATAGGTGAAAAACATGAAAAACTGCATCAGCAACGTGTTGGCCGCCAGCACTAAAGTGCCTTGCAGCGCGCCCGCCTTGGTGAACCATACCGTCACCGCTACCAGACATAGTGTGCGCAGGAAAATGTCAGAGTTGATGCTGAAATATCGCTTGATTTCCTCGAAGTCAAGCAGTTGCTTCAGCGGGATGAAGTGTACTTTGTAACGGCGGGCTATGATTACAAGACCGAGGATAAAGCCGGACCATTGCGCAATGAGCGTACCGGTGGCTACCCCCTCGATCTTCATGTCAAGGCCGATGACGAGAGCACACGATGCCACAAGGTTCATCGCATTGATAACCAGCGAAATCCACATTGCGGCCTTGGCGTTTTGCATACCTAAGAGCCACCCGGTAATTACGTAGGTTGACAACACCGCCGGGGCTCCGGCCGAAAGGATAGTGAAATATTTCATGGCCGCGTCAGCCGTAGCTGTATCCACATCCATCACTGCAAGGCTAAGGCGGCCAATGGGAATACGCAGCAGCAGAATGAGTATTCCGGCTGTAAGCGAGGTGGTCATGCCGCGCATCAGTATAGCCGAAGCCTCGTCGCCATCGTCACCGGCGCGGCCGAAAGCCTGTGCTGTCATGCCGCTTGTGCCCATGCGAAGGAAGCCGAAAATCCAGTAGATCATGTTGAAGATGGTGCCACCCACCGCGATAGCCGCGAGATAGGTGGCACTACCCATGTGTCCGGTGAATGCGACATCCATCAGCCCCAGCAGCGGTGTAGTGATATTAGCTACAATCGAGGGCAGAGCGATTGACAGTATCGCACGATTCAGAGGCTTCATGCTTTTTTAGCGCGCATGCAGTCGAAGATGAGGTAGCCGATCAGGGCTATGTAAACGAGCACGCCGAGAAGCTGAGTTGTCGGAACGTCGAGAGGTGAGGTGTATCTGAAACCGAGGAACAGTGTCAGGGCTGAGAGTACGCCGAAGAGCGCACCGCCGGCTATCATACCTGAGGCGATGAGCGTACCGCGGTCGCGACGGGCATCATTTACAGCCTGCTCCTTAGAGCGGGTGGATACATACCATGCTACGGCGCCACCGATGAGCAGCGGCGTGTTGAGATGCAGGGGAATGAACATACCGAGACAGAATGCAAGTGCAGGCACGCCGAGCCAGTTGAGCAGCAGGGCGAGGATGGCACCTATCATGTAAAGTATCCAGGGCGTGTCGCCACCCATCATGAGCGGCTCGATGACCTTGGCCATGGCGTTGGCTTGCGGAGCCACAAGGGCGTCTTGTCCGGTGAAGCCGTAAACATCGTTGAGCAGAAGGATCACACCGCCTACCGTAGCGGCTGATACGAGAGTGCCGAGGAATTTCCAGCTCTCCTGCTTCTTGGGGGTTGAGCCGAGCCAGTAGCCTATCTTGAGGTCAGTGACAAAGCCTCCGGCCATTGACAGAGCCGTACATACCACGCCTCCTATCACCATCGAAGCCACGATGCCCGAGGTGCCGTTAAGCCCTATGGCAACGAAGATGGCTGATGCAATAATCAGGGTCATCAGCGTCATGCCCGACACGGGGTTGCTTCCTACGATAGCTATAGCGTTGGCTGCTACAGTGGTGAAGAGGAAAGCAATCACAGTAACCACGATCCAAGCCACGAGAGCCTGCCAGAATGTGTTGATCACGCCTACCCAAAAGAATATCAATACGGCAGCAAGAGCTATAAATGTGAAGAAGGCGATATGCTTCATGGAGATATCCGTTTGCCAGCGTACGGTGGTCTCGGCTGAGCCCGAGCCTCGGAGCTCACGTCCGGCAAGACTTACGGCATTTCGTATGATGCCCCATGACTTGATGATGCCTATCACGCCGGCCATGGCGATACCGCCGATGCCAATCATTCGCGCATAGCTGCTGAAAATCTCTTCAGGGGCCAATGCTGCAATATCTGCGGCGCCATAAGTTCCTATCAGCGGCACAATTACCCACCAAACGAAGGCCGAACCGGCGAAAATGATAAACGCATATTTCAAGCCTACGATATAGCCGAGGCCCAAAAGAGCAGCCGAGGTGTTGAAGCTGAATACGAGCTTGGTCTTGGCGGCCAGGGAAGCGCCCCACGAGCTGAGCGAAGTGGTGACGGTCTCAGCCCACCATCCGAAGGTGGACAACACATAATCATATATACCACCTATGAGAGAGGCTACAACGAGAGTCTTGGCCTGCCCGTCGCCTGCCTTCTTGCCGAGGCCACTTGCGAGCACCTGTGTGGTGGCCGTGGCTTCAGGGAAGGGGTACTTGCCGTGCATATCCTTTACGAAATACTTGCGGAACGGGATGAAAAACAGTATGCCAAGCACGCCGCCCAACAGCGAACTGAGGAATATCTGAACGAAGTTGACCGTTATCTCAGGATAGGTAGCTTGAAGGATGTAAAGCGCCGGCAGAGTGAAGATGGCACCAGCCACGATCACGCCCGAGCAGGCGCCGATACTCTGGATGATAACGTTCTGCCCCAGAGGATTGTCTACTTTAAGCGCACCTGACAGCCCTACCGCGATAATAGCGATGGGGATAGCCGCCTCAAATACCTGGCCTACGCGGAGGCCGAGATAAGCCGCTGCCGCACTGAACACTACGGCAAGAATCAGGCCCACTGACACCGAGTAAGGTGTAGCCTCGGAGTAATCGTGAGCCGGATGCATCACCGGGCGATACTCCTCATCCTCGCCAAGCTCGCGGAAAGCGTTTTCGGGCATTTCCGTGGGATCAGCATCGACAATCGGCTGCTGATACCTATGCTCGGAAGGAAGATTAAATGTGTTGGAATCTTTCATAATAATTGGTTTTTATTCGCAAAGGTAGCCAAAATTCGCAGTTATTTCGTAACTTTGCGTGCAAAATAAAGCAATCTTACACAATATGCAGGAAAAAATCATCATACTTGACTTCGGTTCGCAGACCACGCAGCTCATCGGACGCCGTGTGCGCGAGCTGAACGAATACTGCGAGATAGTTCCCTACAACAAGTTCCCATACGATGATCCGTCGGTGATCGGTGTTATCCTTTCAGGTTCACCCTTCTCGGTTTACGATGAGAAGTCGTTCAAGATGGAGATAACCCGTCTTCGCGGCAAGCTTCCGGTGCTCGGTATATGCTACGGCGCCCAGTTTATAGCCTGGAGTGCCGGTGGCAGCGTGGAGCCGGCCGGTTCACGCGAATATGGCCGCGCCCACCTCAGCTATGTCGACACTTCCGATCCTCTGCTTGGCGGCATCGAAAAAGGCGCTCAAGTGTGGATGAGCCATGGCGACACCATTACTGCTATCCCTGATGATTTCAAGGTGATAGCCTCCACTGATGAGGTCAAGGTGGCTGCATATCGTGTGGAGGGTGAGAAAACCTGGGGCGTACAGTTTCACCCCGAGGTGTTTCACTCCGAGTGTGGAAAGCAGTTGCTGAAAAACTTCGTGGTAGATATCTGCGGCGGCAAGCAGAACTGGGATGCGGCCTCGTTTATCGAGTCGACGGTAGCTGCCCTTCGCGAGCAGATCGGCGACGACAAGGTGGTGCTCGGCCTTAGCGGCGGTGTTGACTCGTCAGTAGCAGCCGTGCTCCTTAACCGTGCCATCGGTAAAAATCTCACCTGTATCTTCGTGGATCACGGTATGCTCCGCAAGAATGAGTTCCGCGATGTGCTCCGCGATTACGAAGGCCTCGGGCTAAACGTTATCGGCGTGGATGCAAGCGAGAAATTCTTCAGCGAGCTCGCCGGCGTAACCGAGCCTGAGCGCAAACGTAAAATCATAGGCAAAGGCTTTATCGATGTGTTTGACCATGAAGCCCGCAAGATATCTGATGTGAAATGGCTTGCGCAAGGCACCATCTATCCTGACTGCATCGAGTCGCTCTCTATCACCGGCACCACCATCAAGAGTCATCATAACGTAGGCGGTCTGCCCGAGAAGATGAACCTCAAGCTCTGCGAGCCGCTCCGTCTCCTTTTCAAGGACGAAGTAAGAGCCGTAGGACGCCAGCTCGGTATGCCTGAGCACCTCATTAAGCGCCATCCGTTCCCCGGCCCGGGTCTTGCAGTGCGTATCCTCGGTGACATTACCCCCGAGAAAGTAAGAATACTTCAGGATGCCGACGACATATTTATCAGCGGACTCCGCCAATGGGGGCTATATGATCAGGTATGGCAAGCCGGCGTGATACTTCTGCCGGTGCAGAGCGTAGGCGTCATGGGCGATGAGCGCACCTACGAGCGCGCTGTCGCACTCCGTGCCGTGACCTCAACTGATGCCATGACTGCTGACTGGGCACACCTGCCTTACGACTTCATGGCGCGCGTCAGCAACGACATCATCAACAAGGTCAAAGGCGTCAACCGCGTCTGCTACGACATCTCTTCCAAGCCACCGGCAACCATCGAGTGGGAATAATATGAAAATAGTAAATACGATTTAATTAGCTAAGAGACAATTGTTTACATCCTTAAATTAAGTATATAAACAATTGTGTTTATATCGTTTTACATACTAATATCTAAATTGTACCCCATATTTGTGCCCTACACATATTTTAATTATATTTGCATTAAAAATACTCTATGGTAAAGAAGAACCAATCACAAAGACTTACAAAACAACACAAAACTTTTCATGGTGTTGTTGGCATATTTGGCTCTGAAGCGAAATTTCACGATAAGACAGTCGGCAAAGTCGCTCAATTGGTTCTGAATCAATTGAAGAGTGAGTTCCCCAAATTATCGTTCAGATTTAGGGATAGTATTCGTAAGTCCGAGATTAACTTATCACTACAACGGATCGACTCAGAATTAGGACAAACTCTATTTGTATCAAACTCCAGCATTATACCTGATGGAGGAATAATTGAGGTAAAAGATGATTCAGATGAATAGCGTGTCATTTTGGTTTCAGAAGCCAAACATCAAGGAAAAGATATTGAAAATATCAGAATTGGCAAATTAGTCGGAAAGAATAATGACCAAGACTTAATGGCTGCGGGCAATGCTATTGAGAGATCCCACAAAAATATATCTGAAATAGCAAATCTCATGCTTGGTGAATCTCACTTCCCCTACGTACTTTTTCTTGAAGGTTCGAATTTCCTGACTGAAACGATTAAGATAACCCGACCTGATGGACGCGAAGTCGTTTTGGAATATAATTCTGGGATGCTTAATAGATTAGATAGACTGACAGCTGCAAATTATGGATTGCCGATAAATACTAATTTGTGTAAAAACAGATTTGTCCATCATAAAGATAAAACCATAATGCTCCAGGCTGCATCAATATATACTCAAGGAAATGGTGGGCGATGGGCCGCTGAGCAGATGTTTAATATAATGTAACAAATCGCAAAGACATCATTGCAAGTTTTATATAGCGATTTATTTAATCAGGTCTCAAGATAAATAGAAAGTTAATTTCTATGGCGCGTAAAGCAAATAATAAAACTTTACATAAAGCAAAAAGTTCTAAGAGTGATGAATTTTATACGCTTTTAGATGATATTGAACGTGAACTGGTTTTCTATAAAGAGCATTTTAATGGAAAAACAGTCTATTGTAATTGTGACAATCCAAAAGAAAGTAATTTTTTTAGATATTTTTTTAATAATTTCAAGACATTGGGTTTGAAAAAACTTATTGCCTCTTACTATGTATCGAATTCTCAAGATTTATTTAGTGATTTTGCGCCTAAGTTTGGAGAATACATAGAGTGCGTAATAACAGATACCGATATTGATATTTCAGAATTGCCAATTAAAACGTTTAAAGGTGATGGAGACTTTAGAAGTCAAGAATGTGTTTCATTATTACAAGAGGCAGATATCGTTGTAACCAATCCGCCATTCTCTCTTTTCAGAGAATATATTGCTCAATTAATACGATATAATAAATCATTTTTAATTATTGGCAATATTAATGCCATAACATATAAAGAAGTTTTTCAGCTAATCCAATCAAATCAAGTTTGGTTGGGAGTTCATCTAGGTAGAGGTATTTCGGGATTTAAAGTACCAGATCATTATGAGATGTATGGCACAGAAACCCATATATCAGATAATGGCGACAGAATAATTTCTCCTAATAATTGCCTGTGGTTGACTAATCTCGATATTAAAACAAGGCATGCATATATTAACCTAACTAAGATATATCAAGGAAACGAGGAAACATATCCCACATTCGACAACTACAATGCGATAAATGTTAATAAGACCCAAGATATACCTATGGATTATGATGGAGCAATGGGTGTGCCCATTACCTTCCTACACAAATATAACCCGTCTCAGTTTGAA
Organism: Lachnoclostridium sp.; assembly: GCA_023667185.1. Classification (GTDB taxonomy): domain Bacteria; phylum Bacteroidota; class Bacteroidia; order Bacteroidales; family Muribaculaceae; genus Duncaniella. The sequence goes on along the minus strand of JAMPAP010000001.1, from coordinate 452,704 downwards.
ATTATTCGATTTAGAAAGGGAGACGATGGCAAAGATTTGTCAATAAACGGTAAATGTCCATATTTCAGAATATTAATAAAAAATAAGCAACCTATTAAAGTTACAAACGTCACAGCGTCTTTGTTTGCTTAATTTTAATCTAAAATAAAGGCTAAATAGTCTTATAATTATTTTATATGAAACCTCCGAAATAGAGTTAATTTACAGATTGTTAGCCTCAACCAATTTAAGAAGATTGTACCCTAAAATTGTACTATATCAATGGCAAATACAACTTATTTATCTAATTATCAACATCTCCACCTTATCGAGTGGAAATAATTTATTGACAATTTGACATCGCGGTGCCATAACTATAATTATTGTTAAGGGGTGGTGAGGTTAGGAAGTTTTTTCGTATCTTTGTAGATTATGAAAGATTTTCTTGCTACTCTGATGATATTGACGGCCGCTCCGGTGATGTTTGCTCAAATTAGCTTCACCGGGTCGCCTTACGAAGTGATTACCGAGAGGCCTGAGGCGTCTACGGGATTGAATGCCGTGTATGTGGTCAATGACTGCGCCGGGGTTACCGTGTCGTACACTTCGTCTAATGGTCGACGGGCTAATTGGCTTACTTATTCTAATCTCGGATGTGGATATGCCACTGAGGTCGAGGGGATAAGCTATGCAGGAAGCACTTCATCGCTGCGCCTGCCCTCGGGTGATGCCGGATATATCATCGAGGATGGCACTGACAGGTATTACTTTTACATTATAGATTATGCTGCGCATCCTTATGATGTGACGGCCATAACTCCCTCAGCGGAGCAGGATTGCGATCAGGTGTCGCTTGATATCATCGGTCAGGCCGGAGCGATTAACTTCTACAGCATCAATGGCCGCAGCGTGGAGCTTGACCGCGGTATTACGCTCAGCTATGCCACTATGGTGCTTGACGATGCTGACAAGATTTACCGTATCGATCAGGCGGATGTCAGCTTCTCTCATCTTTCATCTACCATCCATGCTCCTGCACCGCTCTGCGACACGGAGTTTTACCTCGAAGGTGACCGCTTCCTTCAGCAATGGGGTATGGCTCAGGATGTGACGTCCACGATGGTGCCGGCCAGGGCAGTGGCTGCCTACACATCAGCTACTCAGGTGGCGCGCGACAATCCCAATGAGAATAATCCTTCAGGTGATTCGCTCGGCGGCTCAGCTCCGGCCGAGGTGGAATTTTACGCTGCAGTGACTGATGCTGCTATTTTTACCGAATGGCAGCTCTCCACTTATCCTGACTTCGATGATATCCAGCTGCGAATCTCCGAACCGGTCACCAGCTACACTTTCCGCGACATGGGCACTACCTATGTGCGCTTCGTATGTGCCAATGCTGAAGGTTGTTGCGAGTATTATGGCGATACTTACGAGGTGTCAATTGGCCAGTCGAGCCTTCTTTGCCCTAACGCATTCTCGCCCGGTGCGAGTGAGGGTGTCAACGATGAGTGGAAGGTGAGCTACAGCTCCATTGTCGACTTTGAGTGCTATATTTTCAACCGTCTCGGCGTGAAAATGGCTGAATTTCATGACCCTGCGCTCGGATGGGACGGCCGGTATAATGGCAAACTTGTGCCTGCCGGGGTGTACTATTACGTAATCAAAGCCCGCGGATCTGACGGAAAGGATTATAATCTTTCAGGTGATATCAATATCGTAGGCTACAAATAACTTACATAACAACACATTTTACATTTACACTATGAAACTCCATAACCTGCTGCTTACAATTGCTGCCGCGACAGCTCTCTTCACATCAGCCCAGTCGAGTCCACGGCTTTCGCCGGTGGTGTCGCCTGAGGTACCCACGTCGATTACTTTCTGCGGACAGAAGGTTGACCTTGACCCGGTGGATATGTGGGAGCGTCTTGACCGTGAGCTTACCGGCTTATCGTTCTCCCACACCAACACACTTCTGACCATCAAGCGCGCCAACAAGCTCTTCCCTGTTCTTGCCCCTATCTTGAAGAAAAACGGCGTGCCTAACGATATGCTTTATCTCGCCTGCGTGGAGAGCACGCTCAACCCTCGCGCTTACTCCGGAGCGAAGGCTGCCGGACTATGGCAGTTTCTCGCCGGTACGGCCAAGGATTATGGGCTGGAGGTAAATGATTACGTGGATGAACGTTACAATACCGAAAAGGCTACCGAGGCCGCTTGCCGCTACCTCAAGAAGGCTTACGAAAAGTATGGCAACTGGGAGTCAGTGGCCGCGAGCTATAACGGCGGCATGGCTCGTATCTCGCGCGAACTTGAATCGCAACTGGCCAACTCGGCTTTTGACCTCTATCTCGCTGACGAGACTTCGCGATATATGTTTCGTATCATGGCTCTGAAATTGATCATGGAGAATCCCCGTGCCTATGGTTTCACGATGACGAGCTCGCAGCTCCAGCAGCCGGTGGAATATCGTACGGTCACCGTCAATACCCCCGTGGAAGATTGGCCTTCGTGGGCTAAGAGTCAGGGTATCGACTTCATGACCCTGCGCGAACACAATCCCTGGATACGCGCCAAGAGCCTGCCTAACAAGACGGGAAAATCTTATCAGGTGAAGATCCCTACCAAAGAGTCTCTCTCGAGAAGCAAACAGAAAAAGACAGTCTACAACCCGGCATGGGTCACTGACTAAGATGAATAATTATCAAATACTTAATGAATCACATAGAGAATAACGGAAAATTATCAATACTCGGCGCCCGAGTTCATAATCTTAAGAATATCGACGTCGAAATACCTCATAATACACTGACAGTCATTACCGGACTGAGCGGCAGCGGAAAGTCGTCGCTGGCCTTCGATACTATTTTTGCCGAGGGACAGCGTCGTTACATCGAGACTTTCTCGTCGTATGCCCGCAATATGATAGGCAACCTTGAGCGGCCCGATGTCGACATGATATCCGGGCTCAGCCCCGTCATTGCCATAGAGCAGAAAACCACTAACCGTAATCCGCGAAGCACCATAGGTACCACTACTGAGGTGTATGACTTCCTGCGTCTGCTCTTCGCCCGCATAGGCACTGCTGTAAGCTATGTCACCGGTCAGCCGATGGTGAAGTACACCCGCCAGCAGATTGTGGATCTTATCGTGGAGCGCTTCAGGGGGCATAAGGTGTATATCCTCGCCCCACTTGTGAAAAACCGCAAGGGTCACTATAAGGATCTCTTTGAGTCGCTTCGCAAGAAGGGATTCTTGACGGTAAGGGTTGATGGTGAGCTCCGCGAAATACTCCCGGCGATGAAGGTGGATCGCTACCGTAATCACGACATTGAGCTGGTGATCGATCGCCTGAAGGTCTCTGAGAAGGATCTCACACGCCTTGATGCCACCGTGGGCGATGCCCTCGCGCAGGGTGGAAAGCAGCTGATGATCTACGATGTGGAGACTGACTCGGTAAGCTATTTCTCGCAGTCGTTGATGGATCCCGTCAGCGGCATTTCTTACCGCGAGCCTGCTCCCCATAACTTCTCGTTCAACTCGCCGCTTGGCGCCTGCCCCGTGTGCAAGGGCCTTGGTACAGTCAATATCATTGACCGCGACAAGATTATCCCTAACGACAAGCTCTCGATAGCCGATGGAGCGATAGTACCGCTTGGTAAATACCGTAATTCCATGATTTTCTGGCAAATCGATGCTATTTGCAAGAAATACGGATATACCATCAAGACTCCCGTAAGAGAGCTTAGTGAGGAGTGCCTGAACGATATCCTTAACGGCACAAACGAGCGTCTCGTGATCGAAAACGAGACCATGGCCACATATAATTACTTCCAGCTTTACGAAGGTCTGGTAAAATATATCGAAATGCAGCAGGACGACGATGCGTCAGCTGCTGCCAAGAAGTGGAGCGAGTCGTTTTTCACTCGTCAGGTGTGTCCGGAGTGTAAGGGGCAGAGGCTTAACAAAGAGGCTCTTCACTATTTCGTGGACGGCTACAATATAGCTCAGCTATGCGAGCTTGACATCGCCGAGCTATACGAGTGGAGCTGCACGGTTGAGGAGCGCCTGTCGCCAACCCAGCTTATCATCGCCCGTGAAATCATGAAGGAGATCCGCTCAAGGCTTAAATTTCTTGTTGACGTGGGCCTCGACTATCTGCAGCTTTCACGCGGCTCAGCTACGCTGTCGGGCGGCGAGAGCCAGCGTATACGTCTTGCCACTCAGCTCGGAAGCCAGCTCGTGAATGTGATGTATATTCTCGATGAGCCGTCGATAGGATTGCATCAGCGTGACAACCGCCGCCTTATCAACTCGCTCAAGCGCCTGCGTGATGCACGCAACTCGATAATCGTAGTCGAGCATGACAAGGACATGATGCTTGAGGCTGATTATGTGGTGGATATCGGCCCGAAAGCCGGACGAAAGGGTGGGGAAGTGGTGTTTGCCGGAACACCTGACAAGATGCTTCTTACTGACACTCTAACAGCGGATTACCTCAACGGAGCAAAGCAGCTCCCCGTGCCGTCAAAGCGGCGTAAGGGCAATGGCAAACATCTGATCCTCAAGGGGGCCACGGGCAATAATCTGCAAAATGTGACGCTCGATATTCCATTAGGTACATTAGTCTGTGTATCAGGGGTGTCAGGTAGCGGAAAATCATCACTGATCAACGGCACCCTGCAGCCGATACTCAGCCGAAAGTTTTACCGAAGCCTTGAGGAGCCGCTCCCGTATGAGTCAATCGAAGGAATAGAGAATATCGACAAGGTAGTCACAGTGGATCAGTCGCCACTTGGCAAGTCACCGCGCTCTAATCCTGCCACTTACACCGGGGTGTTTACCGCTATCCGCGACTTGTTTGCCAATCTTCCGGAGGCTAAAATCCGTGGCTACCGCCCGGGGCGTTTCTCGTTTAACATAGCCGGAGGCCGCTGCGAGACCTGTGCCGGAAATGGCTATAAGACTATTGAGATGAACTTTCTGCCTGATGTGTTGGTGACCTGCGAGACTTGCGGCGGCAAGCGCTATAACCGCGAGACTCTCGAGGTGCGCTTCAAGGGTAAGTCAATAGCTGATGTCCTCGATATGACTATCAATCAGGCTGTGGAGTTTTTTGCCGGTATACCATCGATACTCCGAAAAATCAAGGTGCTTCAGGAGATAGGCCTTGGCTACATCAAGCTCGGACAGCCCTCGTCAACACTGTCGGGCGGCGAAAACCAGCGCGTGAAACTCGCTACCGAACTCTCTAAACGTGATACGGGTAAGACCATGTTTATACTTGATGAGCCCACCACCGGACTCCATTTCGAGGATATCAACGTACTGCTCAGAGTGCTTCAGCGGCTTGTAGATAAGGGTAATACGGTAGTGGTTATAGAGCATAACCTTGATGTGATCAAAAGTGCTGACGTTGTAGTGGACATGGGCCCCGGCGGAGGACGTAACGGCGGACGTATAATTGCGCAGGGTACTCCCGAGGAGGTGGCTGCTACTGACTCGCCTACAGCCGAATATCTCCGATTAGAGCTGTCACCAGACGGGGGTCACAATGACGTGAGTCACAGTGTCGCCGGGTGATTTTACCTCGGCGGCTCTGAACCATTTCACATCAGCTGATCCCTTAAGATACTTTGCGCTGACCAGAGTCACCGCATGGCCGTCGACGTAGAGATTTGCTCCCGTAAGGAGTGAATCAGCCCTCATTCCTGTGTAGTTGAAGTCGATGCGATGATCGTTGTCAATATTTATATAAGATGTGGTGATATTTCCGTCGTGGCATATCAGCACTCCCGGCTCGTCGGCTAAATACGTGGTTGTTTCTGACTGATAGCGCGGTGTGGCATCAGCTAAGATACTCTCCACGACATCATCCGGCGTGATACCGGGGCGGTTGGGCGTGTCGGGAGGTGGTGTTTCACCTGAGGATCCGCCCTGATTCTGACCACCGTTGGTAGGCTGCTCGGCCTCCACTTCCTGCGGCTCGGAATGACTGCACGATGCTGCAATAGCCATTAGTAATCCCGTGATAAGCACTTGTGACAATAATTTTTTCATCATCAGCGGGTTATTAGAATCGTCAATATGCCCTGTGCATGGGTTGAAGGCGAGTAATATCGAAGTTTATGTTTGCCTTCGCCTAACGAACTGATTGGCAGCCACTCAGCGTTAGTAGCCTTGTCATCGATGCTCCATGTAGCATCGTCAGGTACATAGGGCGATTGTAGATATATCTTTTCGTCGCTCAGGCTATAAGTGCCTTTCAGAGGCACAGGCACATCAGGGATATCCACAACCTCGTCGACCTTGTCACCCCAAAGATATTCGGCAAGCTCAGGGTACTCCACGAAAGGATTCCCTTTGCCTTGCAGCGCAGCGATAGCTGCAGAGCGTGATAGCTCCTCGTCGCTGACAGGGTCTTCACGATGATATTTCATAAGTGTTTGGCGACCATAGCGGTTAAGCACAGGATAGTCAGTTCCATCCATCAGCATATAGGCTCGCTGTGTCCATGAATCGGTGGGGTATAGCGTGGACATATAGAAGATGATGCGGGCAAAGTCACCACGGTATTCTGCAGGCGGCTCATAAAACTCTGTAGGTATGCCCGAAACTGTAGAGCGTCCGGCGCGCCACACCCCGTTGTCAAACTCCGGTTGCTCCACAACGCCCGGTACGAGATCGCGCCTGTTGGCCGTCACTTCAGCGCTAATCGGAATATGATTTACCAGATCGCGGGAGGCATTGCCATATATATCCGACAGTGACCAATACTCAACAGGAATCACGCCGGTGAAAGTCCAGCTATCGTCAAGGGTGGCGCGAGCGGCGGAAAACGGGTCGAAAAAAGTGTGACGGTCTGTTCCGCCAGTGATATCCACAAACGCTTCAGCAGGGTCAAGATACCGGCTTGGCTCGGCGTAACGAGCTACAGCAGAGCGCAGAGAAGCTCCACTTCGGCCGTTAAACTCCGGCGGAAGTGTAGCCGGTGAAGTGATCACCGCTGCAAGAGCTACTATCGAAAATATATTTCTGCGAAACATTTTTTTAAGTTTTTAGATTTGAGTTTTTAGATTTTAGTTTTTAGATTTTAGTTTTTAGTTTTTAGTTTTTAGTTTTTGGTTTTTAGTTTTTAGTTTTTAGATTTTAGTTTTTAGTTTAGACTAACAACTAACAACTAACAACTAGCAACTAACAACTAGCAACTAACGACTAACAACTAACAACTAACGACTAACGACTAACGACTAACGACTAACGACTAACAACTAAGGACTAACAAAAAAGGTTTCGGCGGGAGGAATCCTCAGCCGAAACCTTTTATGCTTACTTTAGCTGATTATCAGGCCTTCACCTTGTCAACGATAGCCTTGAAAGCGGCGGGGTTGTTGAGAGCGAGGTCAGCGAGCACCTTGCGGTTGATTTCGATACCTGCTTTGTGGATGAGACCCATGAGCTTAGAGTAAGAAAGATCCTCGAGACGGGCAGCGGCATTGATACGCTGAATCCAGAGAGCACGGAAATTGTGCTTCTTGTCCTTACGGTCACGATAAGCGTAAGTCAAACCTTTTTCCCAGGTGTTTTTAGCTACGGTCCATACGTTGCGACGGCAACCGAAGTAACCACGGGTAAGTTTGAGGATTTTCTTGCGACGAGCTCTTGAAGCTACATGATTTACTGATCTTGGCATTGAGATAATGATTTTTGAATGTCAGCGGCTTTTGCACTTAGGGGTGCTGTACATTCGGTTAGTAAATGAAATTATAAATCACGAATTAAATTAAAAACTGTGTTACAAGTGTCATGAAACTTACTTCATGGCGAGGAGTTCCTTAACAGCCTTGACGTTAGAAGCGGCAACGATGCTGAAGTGAGTCAGGTTACGTTTCTGCTTTTTAGTCTTCTTAGTCAGGATGTGGCTCTTGTAAGCGTGTTTTCTCTTAATCTTTCCTGATCCGGTAAGGGCGAACCTCTTTTTGGCACCGGAATTAGTCTTAATTTTTGGCATTTTGTTTCGTTACGTTTAAAAGATTTTAATTCGAGTTATATTGAAGCCCGGCTTATGGCCGGAGGATCATTATTTCTTTTTGGGGCTTATCATGATGATCATTCGTTTGCCTTCGAGCACCGGCATCTGGTCAACCTTTCCATATTCTTCGAGGTCGTTGGCGAAGCGCAGCAAGAGCACTTCTCCCTGCTCCTTGAAGAGAATTGAGCGGCCTTTGAAGAATACATAAGCCTTCACTTTTGCGCCCTCCTGGAGGAATCCGATGGCATGCTTGAGCTTGAAGTTGTAGTCATGATCATCAGTCTGCGGTCCGAAACGTATTTCCTTGACCACCACTTTGGTGGCTTTGGCTTTCTGTTCCTTGGCGCGTTTTTTCTGCTGATAGAGGAACTTTTGATAATCCAGAATCTTGCAGACCGGAGGGGCGGCGTTGGGCGAGATCTCGATGAGGTCAAGTTCCTGCTCCTCAGCAATCTGGCGAGCTTGCTGAATGGTGTAAATACCCGGCTCTACATTATCACCGACGAGGCGTACCTCGCGGGCGCGGATTTGGTCGTTGATGACGTAGGCGTCTTTATCGTTATTGGCGCGACGCGGGCCGTTGGTGTTCTTGTTGGCCACCGGTCTGGGACGCGGAGGAGTGTAGGGTTTTTTATCCATTCAGGGGTTATTGGTTAATCATTTGTTCGACTTCGCGAGTCAATTCGTCTGCAAAGGTAGCAATTTTCATCGAACCTTTATCACCTTCGCCCTGTTTTCTTACAGAAATTTCACCATTTTCGGCTTCTTTTTCACCTACGACGAGCATATAAGGTATTCTTTTGAGCTCATTGTCGCGGATTTTCTTGCCGATTTTCTCATTTCTGTCATCGACAACGGCGCGGATGTCGCGGGCGTTGAGGTCAGCTGCCACCTTGTAAGCGTAGTCGTTAAACTTCTCGGAGATGGGAAGTACGACCACCTGGTCGGGGGCAAGCCACAGGGGGAAGCGGCCGGCGGTGTGCTCGAGGAGCACGGCTACGAATCGCTCCATCGACCCGAAGGGTGCGCGGTGGATCATCACCGGACGGTGTTTCTGGTTGTCGCTGCCGGTGTATTCGAGCTGGAAGCGCTCAGGCAGGTTGTAGTCAACCTGGATGGTGCCGAGCTGCCAGCGGCGGCCGAGGGCGTCCTTGACCATGAAGTCAAGTTTGGGGCCATAGAAAGCGGCTTCGCCAAGCTCGGTGCGGGCGTTGAGGCCCTTCTCGGCGCAAGCTTCGATGATGGCTTGCTCGGCGAGGTGCCAGTTTTCGTCAGATCCGATGTATTTTTCCTTGTGTGCGGGGTCGCGGAGTGAGATCTGAGCTTCGAAGTTGTCAAACTTCAGAGCCTTGAAGATGTAGAAGATAATGTCCATCACCTTCAGGAACTCGCCTTTGATCTGGTCAGGAGCGCAATAGATGTGGGCATCATCCTGCGTAAAGCCGCGTACACGGGTCAATCCGTGAAGCTCACCTGACTGCTCGTAGCGATACACGGTGCCGAATTCAGCAAGGCGCAGCGGCAGGTCGCGGTAGCTGCGGGGCAGTGCGCGGAATATTTCGCAGTGGTGAGGGCAGTTCATGGGTTTGAGCAGGTATTCCTCGCCTTCCTCAGGAGTGTGGATAGGCTGGAAGGAGTCTTTGCCATACTTGGCATAGTGGCCTGAGGTGACGTAGAGGTTCTTGTTACCGATATGAGGGGTGATTACCTGCTGGTAGCCATACTGTTTCTGAATTTTGCGGAGGAACTGCTCGAGGCGGTCGCGAAGAGCAGTGCCTTTGGGGAGCCACAAGGGGAGACCGGCGCCTACGTTCTGTGAGAAGGCGAAGAGCTCCATCTCCTTGCCGAGCTTGCGGTGGTCACGCTTCTTGGCTTCCTCGAGCAGGGCGAGATACTCGTCGAGCATCTTCTGCTTGGGGAATGTGATACCGTAGACGCGCACGAGCTGCTTGCGCTTCTCGTCGCCGCGCCAGAATGCGCCGGCAAGAGATGTGATTTTCACGGCCTTGATGGGGGCGGTGTTGGCGATATGCGGGCCGCGGCAGAGGTCAGTGAAATTACCCTGTGTATAGGTGGTGATGTGGCCATCTTCGAGCTCGGAGATGAGTTCACATTTATATTCTTCATTACGGTCGCCGAAGAGCTTCAGAGCATCAGCCTTGGAGATGTCGGCGCGCTTGATTTCGTTTTTCTGGCGAGCGAGCTCGAGCATCTTCTTCTCGATGCGGGGGAAGTCGGCAGCAGTGATGGTGTTGTCGCCCGGGTCAATATCGTAGTAGAAACCGTTTTCGATAGCGGGGCCGATACCGAACTTCACGCCTGGGAAGAGCTCCTGAAGAGCTTCAGCCAGGAGGTGGGCACTTGAGTGCCAGAATGCGTGCTTACCTTCGGGGTCATCCCATTTGAAGAAGCGGACGGATGCGTCTTCGTTGATAGGGCGAGCCACATCCCACTCCTGATCATTCACAGAAGCAGCGAGGATGTCGCGGGCCAATTGAGGGCTGAGGCTTTCGGCAATTTCTAACGGAGTGACGCCATCCTGATATTCGCGTACACTGCCGTCGGGGAAAGTGATTTTAATCATTGGTATATTCAGATATTTATAATACTGGAGCCTTACGGATGGCTCCCTTGATTTTCAGTCCGCAAAGATACGCAAAATTTTCCAAATAACCTAACTTTGGTCCAATCAAATTATTCAATTTCCGCAATAGATTATCAGGCGGGCAGGGCTGATACCGGAGCGGAGAATGTAGAGGTCGCCGCTGCGGGGATGGAGCACTTTGCGGCCTTGGAGGTCGTAATATTCCGCGGCTGTCGGGGTTTCTTCGGTAGCGATTACCGGGGATGCCGCCGAGGATGTATATATTTTGCCTTGAATTGTGACGCCGTTGAGTGCCAACTGTTTGTTGGCAAGGATATTATACAGGTATAGTTTGATCCGGAGATCGTCGCCCACGCCTGTGCCGCCAAGCGGGAGTTCTACCGTGGTATAGAATGGTGAGTCAGAGGAGCGGGCCGGCTGGAATGATGTAGCTAATCTTACGGGTGAGTTATCGCCACGAGTAGCTTCGATGTCGACAAAACACATATCAGTGGCGATACGAGAGGCGTTAAACGTCAGTTTTTCAGGCACAAATGTAAAGCCTTGCGCGGCTGTCACGTTAAAACTGAGATAGCAGTCAGGGTCAACCACCTTGCCGATTTCTTCGGTTGGGTTAAAGAGGGTAAACGTCAGCTGGCTAATATTTTTTGAGGCGTGGATGTATATTTTGTCGCCAAGGTAGTAGGATGCATTACTAAACAGATCGGGGTGATCAGTAGCCGCATCGGAGGGGCTTGTAGTGCCTTTCTCAAATGACCATACGAGCGTGACGTTTACGGCTTCACCTTCGAGCGCCGCAACATCTGCTCTAACGGGTATCGTGAATGAAGAGTCAGCGGTCGTGACATATATCAGTTTTTCAGCACTTCCCGAGGTGGCGAATGAGGCTTTAATATATATGTCAGCCTGCAATAGGTTGCGGTCGGTGGCATTAACCGTCACCTCTGTCTTGTAATCGCCATCGCGGGTAGCGGAGAGCAGCACTCCCTCAGGAGCGGTAATAGTCACCTGCGATGGTATGCCTTGTCCGTAAGCCGAGAGATTGATAATGCTTTCCACTTGATTGTCAATGTAAACACTACCTAGATCCACAACGGCTGGAGATGCGGTCAATGGTCGGGTATATGAATACTCGAGCTTTGGGCCGGCCAGTTTCACTACCTCCGGAACGCTCACGGCATCGATCATATCATAGTCGTAGGGTACTGAAATAGTGGCACTGCTCATCAGGGGCGACTTCCCCTCACAGATATTTCCGCGGCAGTCCTCCAATATTCCTTTGCCGGTCAGCTTGACAGGTGTTTTTACCTTGGAAGTGAAATAGTTGTTTTCCACCAGCAGGCGCGACCCGTCGTGGGCGTCAATACAGGTGCCTTTCGTGCAGTCCCAGAAGCAATTGACTATATGGTGGATACCCATATAAGTGAATGGCATACGTCCGGTGCAACCCTCGCCCCAGAAGCAGCGTATCCAGCTTACATTATTTTTCTGAGGAGAGCCGTCAGTGATCTCTGAGCCTGAGTTAAGGCTGCTCAGCTGATGATTGTATGACCGGGAGGTGTAGCGGAAATGGGTGTCAGATATGGTGATGAAGTCAGAGTTAAGGATGATGTCAAGGTTGCCGTCAAGGCCGTCAGTAAACCGGCACTGATCCACCCACACATGGTCGCAAGCATTAAGTGTAAGCAGGTCAAAGCCGCCTACATCGAGTGACCCCGGCCCGATAAAGTCAATGTTGCGTATAATAATGTTGGAGCCGTTTATAAAGTGGAATATGCCGGCGTTACGATATGGCTCTGAGGGATCGCCGAAGCGGTCGATCATCGCTTGGCGGATGGTAAACTCGCGCAGCTCGGCTACGAAAGAGCCGTTTGACAACGTGCCACCCATATCATCATCTGCATTCTGGCTCAGCGAGTTGACATTTATCTCATCGAGCATCTGGCGCACCTCGTCAGTGACGGCATAAGTGGTGCGGAGGCATGCGCCATTGACGCCGATGAGAGTTTTATTCTTTAACGACAGAAAGTTGATGTAAGACGATACTTCAAATTCACCATCTATGCCATCGAAAATAATGACATCGTGAGAGTTGATGGCCTGAGCTATAGCGCTTTTCATATCTCCGCCGTTGCTGCGGAGCACGATCATTGACCCGTCGCCACCACCGGTCAGGTCATAATCACCGGCCGTATAGACCGACGCGCAACCGGCCCAGCCCTCAGCTCGGGCAGCAAAAGTGGTCAACAACAATATAATAAGCGAAAGTAAGGTAGTAAGTTTCATGGCATAAAAGGTTTCTCCGGCAAAGATAATGAATTGCCGACGTTCTGCCAAAAGTAGCCTAAATTAATAAAAAGTTTACGGGTATAGTCGAAATAATAGCCAAGATTGTTGGAAGTTCCGGATATACCCGCTAACTTTGCCGATAGTTTAAGCTTCACTCACTTAAAATATGAAAATAATTGAACGCCCTATATACATTAATAGAATACTACGCCAGCTTGATCGCAATATGATATTGGTGCTCGTAGGTCAGCGCCGAGTAGGAAAGAGTTTTATTCTTAAGTCGGTTGCTGATATGCTTCGACATCAGAAGCCTGAGAGTATGATACTGTTTATTGACAAAGACTTCAATAACTTCAATTTTCTGAAGAATAGTCAGGATCTATATTCTTATGTGACAGACAATCTGCCCGTAAGTGGCGACAATTATCTTCTCATAGACGAGGTGCAAAATATAGAGGGCTATGAGGTGGCTCTACGTAGTCTTTATGCCGAGGGTCGATGCCGTATAATCGTTACCGGAAGCAATGCATATATGTTTTCATCGGAGATTGCTACAAAATTCTCCGGAAGGTATATCGAGATTCCAATACATAGCCTTGGTTATGAGGAGTTTCTTGTGTTTCACAATCTCGCTGATAATAATGATTCACTACTAAAGTATCTACAGTTCGGTGGACTGCCCGGTCTGATTAATTATCATTTTGACGAGGTTCCTGAAATTAAGGAATATTTCCAAGGAGTATATAATACTGTGGTTCTTAAGGATATCGTGGCTCGTAGTCAGATAAGGAATTTCAAGTTTCTTGAGAATCTGATGCATTTCATTGCTGATAATATGGGGCAATTGATATCAGTAAATAGTATCGTCAAATATCTTAAGTCGCAAGGCACAAAGATATCCAACGACATTACAGCAAAATATTTAAATGATATTTGTAATGCGCTTATCGTCGATTCTGTGGCAAGATACGACATTCATGGCAAGAAAATATTTGAATTGATAGATAAATATTATTTCAGCGACCATGGCCTACGAAATTCTATAACTAATGAGATGCCAAATGTTTTCGGCAGTATTGAAAAAATTATGGAGAATGTGGTTCGTAATTATCTGCTAATCCGTGGTTTTGAAGTCTATGTAGGTGTTATTCCTTCGGGTGAGGTGGATTTCGTTGCAAAGAGGGGAGAAAAGACAATCTATGTTCAGGTAGCCTACCGGCTTAATGGTGAGTCAACAATTAGGCGAGAGTTCGGTAATCTTAAAGCTATAAATGATGACTATCCAAAATATCTGGTTACAATGGAGGATATAGTCGGGTCACATAGGGATTACCCCGGGATTATGCATATCCACCTAAGAGACTTCCTGAAAATGCAGCTGTGATAAAAAGTTTACGGGTATACTCGAAATAATAGCCAAGATTGTTGGAAGTTTCGAGTGTACCCGTTAATTTTCTATAGAGTGGGGGGGTCAGAAGCGGAGGCCGATGGTCAGGACGATGGAGTTGTCGTTCTGGGTGACGAGGGTTGAGGGAGCAGTAACCCAGTAGGTTTGGCCGGTAACGGCGTCGGGGATATTTTCCTGATAGTTGGTGTAGGCCTGATATTTGGAGCGGCGATAGCGATGGACGTATGCTGCATCGGCATAGAAGTTTTTGTAGTGCCAGCCGATACCGCAGGTGACGTATTGCGTGGAGCGGTCGAGGCTGAAAGCGGGCTGGGTCAGGGTGTCATCGGTGCCGGAGGTGTAGATAGGCTCGTTGCCGTCCATGGTGGCTGCGGTCACGGGCGATGACTCGTAAGAGTATCCGCCGCGGATGCTGACGCTGTTTGACAGACGGTATTCCGCACCGAGTCGGAGGATATTGACGTTCTGATAGTAGGTTTTTACGTCGGAGTTTATGTCAGCATAGTCATAACCGTCGCCATCCTTCACCTTCATAGAAGGGTAGGGGCGGTACTCATATTCGGCGCTGAGGATAGCCTTGCCGCCTATGACGCCTGCTGCGCCTATCATCATTCGCCATGGTGAGCGCAGCTTCCAGTCGAAGCTGTCGAGGTAGCCATAGTCAGTATAGTTGGTGCGATCGGCTATCACGTTTTTATCGTCGGAGGAGATGGCTGCGCCGGCCGGATAAGATGAAGAGGTGTAGTTGTAGCCCACGGCGCCTACACCCTCATAGGTAAGATTATAATATGTTGGGGTGTGGATTGCAAAACCTATGCGAAATTCGTTGATAGGCTTTACGATGAGGCCAAACTTGAAGTTGAAGCCTGAGCCGTAGATATGGCGCCAGTTGTTGAGCCCGTAGGATGCTGTTCCGGAGGCGATGGATGTTGCGTCGGCCGAGGGTACGATAGCATTATCGATCTGCTCGCCATAGTAGGCAGTCTGCTTGAAGTCGATGTCGTCGATGCCTATGCCGATACCCCAATAGACAACGTCCTGGATGTTGCCGCCGAAGTTGATCGAATATTCATCGATATGTCCCTTTTCCTCAATCTCATATTCGGCGGTACCGGTGGAGGCATCGTAGTACCACAATCCTTTGTAGTCAGCCTGTTCAGCGGTGGCGGAGTTGATGCCGTAAGTATTGAAAGCGAGGATGCTCATCCAGGGAGCTTGCGAGTCGAGATAGGGATTATAGCCGGGCTGGAATGCGGTGAGCTCGTTGGGCATATAGCCGTCGGCCTGGGTATAGTCAGCGATATAGTTGGTCAGCGACGAGCCGATATTTCCCAGCGAACCATGGTAGCGGCGGTCAAACGATGCTACTCGCGAGTAGCTGAAGCCCCAGTTGAAGAAGGGCATGGCAGAGCCTGAGCCGAGGTAAGCTGTGCCGATGTATCCGAAGTTGTTGCAGTTTACCGAGGTGTGTTTGGCCGACTGTCCGCCTGACTGTGCATTGTGCATCGTGATGTCGAGCGTGGCTGAGATGTCGCTGCTGCGGTAAACGCCTATACCGGCGGGGTTCTGGTTGAGCGAGGTGATGTCGCCACCGAGGGCGGTGAATGCGCCACCCATTGACATATATCGTGCAGTACCGCGAAGGTCGCCTTGCGAAAGGGAGTAGGCGCTGAGGGCGGTCTGAGCCATGAGCGTTGCCGGCATCATGACGAGCAGCGCGGGAAATATCAATGACTTTTTCATAGAATGATGATTTTATGTAGTGAGTTTCACAAGACGTCATAGTCTTGCGAAACTCATGTTAGTTGTAGTTATCAGTGACGACCTCTGCCACCAGCGCTGCCGCCACCACCGCCACGGCTTCCGCCGAAGCTGCTGCCGCTGCCACGACTGCCGCCGAATGAGCCGGAGCCGAATGAGCCGGAACGGCCACCATTGGTGTTTGACGGGCGTGAGTAGTTGTAGTTATTATTGTTGGTATTGGCAGGGCGTGAATAGCTGTTGTTGGTATTGGTGTTGGCAGGACGTGTGGTTGTGCCTGATACGCCGGGGCGTGAGCCGGAGTTCACGGTACCGGGACGTACGGTGGTAGTGCTTGGCACGGCGCCGGGTTTAACAGTCTCGGTTGCGCCGGGGCGGAATGAGCCGGTGCCGGTGGCAGGACGATAGCCGCCGGTGCCTACTGTTGTTCCGGGGCGGGTGGCACCCACAGCTGTTCCGGGGCGGAAGCCTCCGGTGTCTACCGTTGTTCCGGGACGGTGTACTGATGAGCCGCCGATGCCGGGACGGAGGCCGTCAGACGGGCGCACATTTCCGGGGCGATAGCCGGGGCGGGCAATGTTGCCGGGATGACGTGGATTCCAGTGTGCTACAGGACCATTCCATCCGGGACGATTCCATCCCCAGGTCCATCCCCATGAAGGACCCCAGCCCCACGACCAGCTCCAGTAAGGATCATACCAGGAGTTCCAATACCAGGGCGAGTTCCATCGCCATGATGCGCTCCAGAAAGGCCCCCAGCCGAAAGCTAAGGCTGTAGAAGGATAGAAGTAGTCATATCCCCAGTAAGCCGAGGGGGTATTGACGTAGATATTCACCGTAGTAGGCTCGGAGTAATATAGTGAAGTGAGATCCGAGTCGCCGGAGCCGGAAACGATTTCGGGATTGTAGAAGCTCTCGATACGGCGGGTGTAAGTAAAGTCAGTCTCGGTGGTGTCAGCCGTCAGGGGCTCTGATGCAAACACCCCGCGACGGTTATAGTCGTCGACGCTGATGTCGCGTGAGCTGCTTACGGTGTATGTATCAGCCGGATAATAGGCCGGGAGGTCAGTCGAGTAAGAGAAGGCCGGTGCTGACGCAGTGGTCTTTTTCGCCTTTGATGAATCGTAGTAGATGTCGTCGTAGAGCGACTGAGCCGAAACGACGCACAGTGCCGACAGTGCGAGTGCTGAAGAAAGAATTGCTCTTAATGCGTTCATGACGTAGTGTTTAAAGATTGCTATTTATATTAAGACCATTTAGCGGCCAAAAAGTTTAATCGCTACTTGGTCTAAAGTATGCAAATATAACACTTTTTGCCGCTAAAACCGCATCATAATGAATTTTTAACACTTACATCTTCACTTTGGGATATTCGCGTGGGAAGAGTTTGTGTAGCACTTCATGTTTCGGAGAGTCGATGATCTCTTTTTCTGATTTTAGGATTTCTCCGTCAGGGAGTGAGTAAGTGCGCTCCACCACGGTCCTGTCGGGGTTGTTCTTTACTGAGGTAACGTTTGTGACGACTATAACTTCAATCCCACCATTAGTGTTGCCTTTACATGGATTATTCTTCTGTGTCAGGTCGATTTCTGAGCCGTAATAGTGTGTGGTAATAGTCTCGGCCGATGATGGCAGCATGACACAGAGTGCGAATAATAAAGTGTAAATTGTTTTCATATATTTCTATATTATGATTATCAGAATCGGATCACCATCTCGAGAGTGAGGCGGTCAGAGAGCGAGGGGGTGCGGGGTGTGTCGTGGTTGAGGAATGTTTTTTCATAGTCAAGGCGGATGTCGCATCTTACGGCAGAAGCTACGTAGGAGATCGTGGAGCCTACGGTGATACGGCGGCGCGCCGGGTCATCAGCGATGAGGTGTCCGGCATCGTCGCGTGTGCCGCTGGAGTGGGCTGTCATGCCGTCAAAACGCCCCTGAAATGAGAGCTGATTGAAAAAGCCGGCTTTGATACCCATGGCGTAATTGGCGAAAAGGTTCCATCCATGGCAGGTAGTGAAACGATGATGGGTGTAATGCTTGTTCATGTATTCACCCTCTACGGTCCATCCGGCTGAAGTCCATCTGATGGCTGCATCGGCGATGTTGAATCTCACCGAGTCGGGCTCAAGCGACTCATATCCTGCGATAAATGTGAGATTTTTAATGATATATGTCGCCTTCGAACCAAATGCCATGGTCTTGACCCACACGTTGTGATCAGCCATCGACGTGGGGTTGAACGCCCCGGCTTCGAGCGTCAGCGGCGTTTGTGGCAAAGTCCATGCTGCGCGGGCTCCTACGGCGCGGTAGTTGCACATCTCTTTGCCGATGACTGAGCGGTTGGCGAAGAAGTAAGTGTGAGGCATACGGAAAGGGTCAGACCCGGTGGGCATCCTGAACTGGCCTACTCTGATATTCAATCCCTTAGCGATAGCCACTTGTCCGTATGCGTCAAGAATTTTCATCTTGCCGCGGTCGCAGAGATCAGTCTGGATGAAATAACTTATCTCGGGTATGATACTCCCTGATAGAGATACTCTTGCATTTCTGACTTGGAAGCGCGACGAGCCGTCGTCAAGGTCGGCCTCCCATCGCCCGCGGAACGTGCCGTGAAGCTCCGGCCGCGGTATTGACAACTCGGCTGCTCCGGCAATTATTGCCGCCGGAAGCATCATGCTCAGTAAGAATATTTTAAGTAGTCGAAACATAAGAGAAAATTTAAAAGCGAATATCCCTTTAATAATAGTTAATCTCAAGCCCGGAACGCCGTCGTAGTCCTAAGCAAAGAATCCCCACGTAAACTTAATGTTGTCAAGGTAAGCTCCGCGCCTCTTTCGATGACAACTTAACTGCATTACACGTTTACGAGATAGGATGATACTTAGTCAGCTGAACCTCAGGGATATTGTGGTAACGGAGATTACACATTTAATATAAAAGAGAATACGCTAATTAAGAAAAAGAACGATTCCGACCGTTTCATCATGGTTGGATATGAGTCATGCGGTCGGAATCAAATAAGTGACTCATACAGGATTCAAACCTGTAACCTTCTGATCCGTAGTCAGATGCTCTA
>JAMPAP010000001.1:406782-433454 GCA_023667185.1 Lachnoclostridium sp. | reverse complement strand
CTGAGATGGGTAAGGGAATTATGTCGCTATTCTTATTTTAAATGAAAGAGCCGTGGTTCGGTCTATCCGGTTATTGGATTTCAAGACAGTTTTATAGGTCACTCACATTTACTTGATCGTGACCTATAATCTTAGGATTCGAGGGCGGCGGCCATGGCGGCGGCGGCTTTGCGGCCATCGCCCATGGCGAGGATCACGGTGGCTCCGCCACGCACGATGTCACCTCCGGCGTAGATGTCAGGGACGGTTGACTGCATGGTTGCCTCATCGACCACGATAGTGCCTCGGCGGGAGACTTCAAGCGCAGTAAATGCGTGAGGAATAAGCGGATTAGGCGATACGCCTACGCTTACTATCACTACATCCACCGGTATCTCCTCCACGGCTCCGGGAATAGGCACGGGCGAACGGCGTCCTGACTCATCGGGCTCGCCGAGCTCCATGCGTTGAATCACCATGGCTCTGACGTGGCCGCGCTCGTCGGCCAGATATTCTATAGGGTTGCAGAGAGTCATAAACTCCACACCTTCCTGTCGGGCATGGTGCACTTCCTCCACACGGGCGGGCATTTCGGCTTCGCTGCGGCGGTAGACGATCATCGCCACCTCAGCTCCGTGGCGGCGTGCTGTGCGCACCGAGTCCATCGATGTGTTGCCTCCACCTATTACAGCCACCCGTTTCCCGGTAAGGACGGGGGTATCATGACCCGGCGTCCCGGCTCCCATGAGATTGATGCGGGTCAGATATTCATTAGCCGACATTACGCCTATAAGGTTTTCACCGGGGATACCCATGAAGCGAGGCAGACCGGCTCCTGAGGCCACAAAAATGCCTGCATAACCTAATTCGTGAAACTGCTCGTAGCTGAGAGTCTTGCCTATTACGCAGTCTTTTACAAAGGTCACACCCTTGCGGCGCAGAGCATCTATCTCCACATCTACCACGGCGTTAGGCAGGCGGAATTCCGGAATGCCGTATTTCAGCACGCCGCCTATCTCGTGAAGTGCCTCATAGACAGTGACATTATATCCACGGCTCGCCATTTCTCCGGCAAACGAGAGTCCGGCCGGGCCTGAGCCTACGACGGCTATGTTCAGATCGCGCTCAGCCTGATGGCTTTCCGTCTCGGCCACGGGCGCGGGATTATATCGTTCATTATCAGCGGCAAATCGTTCAAGATAACCGATGGCCACCGGCTGCTTCTTCATTTTATTGTAGATGCAACGTGACTCACACTGTCGCTCCTGTGGGCACACGCGGCCACATACGGCCGGCAGCGCACTCGTCTCGCGAAGCACAGCAGCGGCGGCATGGATGTCGCCACGCTCTATGTTTTTGATAAATCCGGGTATATTGATTGATACGGGGCAACCGGTGACACACTGCGGATCAGGGCAGTCGAGGCATCGCCGAGCTTCGAGTGAAGCCATTTCGCGGCTAAGCCCCTGATTTACCTCGTGGTTACAAGTTACGCGGTAAGCCGCATCAAGTTCGGGCATCTTTACGCGGGGTATGGATGTACGCTCCTTGACGGACATCGACGAAGCGAGTTCCTTGCGCCACTGCGCATCGCGGGGCGCTGAAGTTGCCATACTTTTCTGTTCCATATTCATTAGTTGTAAGATTTCAACCTCATTATCATCTCATCGAAGTCCACCTGATGGGCGTCAAACTCCGGGCCGTCTATGCATACGAATCGTGTGCGGCCGCCCACGGTCACGCGGCAAGCTCCACACATTCCCGTTCCATCGACCATGATAGTGTTAAGTGAGCACATCGTAGGCACATTATGCTTGGCCGTGGTCAGTGATGCAAACTTCATCATCACTGCCGGACCGATGGCTACTGCAAGGTCAACCTTCTCGCGGGCGATAACCTCCTCTATGCCGGCCGTGACGAGCCCTTTTCTTCCTGCCGAGCCGTCATCGGTCATCACGATAACCTCGTCAGAATACTCTGCGACTTGCTCCTGAAGTATGATCAGGTCAGCGCTTCGGGCAGCAAGAATGGATACAACCCTGTTGCCGGCCTCCTTCATGGCTTTGACAATGGGGAGCAGCGGAGCCACGCCCACGCCGCCTCCGCAACAGAGCAC
Source organism: Lachnoclostridium sp. (assembly GCA_023667185.1). Lineage (GTDB taxonomy): Bacteria > Bacteroidota > Bacteroidia > Bacteroidales > Muribaculaceae > Duncaniella. The sequence goes on along the minus strand of JAMPAP010000001.1, from coordinate 431,359 downwards.
CGTGCCATAGCGGCGGACGTCAGTAGCCTGACCCAACGGGCCTACGACATCAGTGAAACATTCGCCCGGCTCAAGGGCGCATATCTTGCGGGTGGATACGCCTACGGCCTGAACCACAAGCAAAATCGTCCCCTTCTCAGGGTCAGCATCAGCGATGGTAAGGGGAATACGCTCACCGCCCTCCCCAACTCTTACTATGACAAAATGTCCCGCCTTGCGCGAGCGGGCTATCATGGGAGCCTCGACAATGAGCTTCACTACGTTTTCAGAGAAGTGCTCTTTCTCTATAACTTTAAACATGGTATTATTGTAAACTTTTATAGTTACTATGGCGCAAATATACACAAAATTCGTTAAATTTCACTAACTTTGCAGTGCAATGGAGAAAAAAGATAACGAAAAGTTGCTCGAACTCGCTACGATGCCCGTAGGCAGGCTTTTGCTCCGCTATAGTATGCCGGCGATCGTAGGAATGGTGGTGACGTCACTTTACAATATAATTGACCGTATTTTCATTGGTCAGGGCGTTGGTCCCGAGGCTATCGCCGGGCTTGCCATCACCTTCCCCGTGATGAACCTCACGGCGGCGATAGGTACACTTGTCGGCGCGGGTGCATCAGCCTGTGTGTCAATAATGTTGGGGCAGGACAATCATCGCAAAGCCGAATATGTGCTCGGCAACTCGCTGACTCTCACTCTGGTGTTTGCCACGATATATATCGCGATATTCGGCGCGTTTATTGACGATATCCTCATCGCATTCGGAGCAAGCGAAGTGACCCTTCCTTATGCCCACGACTTCATGTTCTATCTGCTCCCGGGTATGCTGATGACTAATCTGTCGTTCAGCTTTAACAATATCATGCGAGCCTCCGGTTACCCGGTCAAGGCCATGATCACGATGTTTATCGGCGCCGGATGCAACCTCGTGCTTGCACCTATCTTTATCTTCGTGCTTGACAAGGGGATAAAAGGAGCAGCCATAGCCACTGACATCTCCATGACCATCTCCATGATATTTGTGATGAAGCACTTCTTCAACCCCGGAAGTGTGCTTCACTTCACCCGCGGCACCTACCGGCTGCGGCTATCGATCATAGCAGCCATAGCCTCGATTGGCGCAGCGCCATCAGTGGTCAACGCCGCCGCCTGCTTCATCAACGTTATCATCAACCGCAACCTTCTCCACTACGGCGGGGATATGGCCGTAGGCGCTGCCGGCATTTTCACCAGCTTCGCCTCGCTGCTCACCATGGTGTGTGTAGGTCTCTGCCAAGGAATGCAGCCTATTGTGGGATTCAACTACGGCGCGGGCAACCTTCATCGCCTCCGCCGGGCCTATATGCTCGCGGCCATCTCAGCCACGGCCATCACCGGGCTGGGGCAGATAGCAGGAATGTCGATGCCACAATATATAGCGCGGGCATTTACCACTGACCCGACACTGATCCGAGCCACCGTAGAATCACTCTCGATAGCCATGACAGCATTTACCGTTGTGGGATTCCAGATCGTGTCGACCACCTTCTTCCAGTCAATAGGCTATGCCGGAAAATCTATATTTCTCAGCCTCTCGCGTCAGGTGCTCTTTCTTATACCCTTGCTGCTGACCTTGCCAAGTCATTTCGGGCTTCGTGGCATCTGGATGGCCTTTCCTGCCAGCGATGTCATCGCTACGATGGTCACCGCCGGCATGATTATCTACCAGTTCCGAGCGCTGGGTGACACTACAGAAGTCAGAGCGCGATGAGCTTGTCGATGTTGGCTACGACGTCGTCGCGGCGCTGTGAGCCGGCCATACGCAGGTCTTTGACTTGTTCGCCGTTTTTGAAGAATAATAATGTGGGGATCGAGCGGATAGCGTAATCCATCGTAAGGTCATTTTCCTCCTCGATATTGTATTTGCCGATTACGGCTCGGCCTTCGTATTCTTTGGCAAGTTCCTCAATCATAGGAGCCATTTTCATGCAGGGGCCGCACCATGTAGCCCAGAAGTCAATCACTACGGGCTGTCCCGAAGTGATTATCTCTTTAACGTTTTCGTCAGTGAAAGTCATTTTTAAGTATGATTTATTTTGTTTCTGCAAAAGTACAAAAAAAAATCGTGTTTTCACTGTGGGTGAAAATTTAACATTTGGTTAGGTTGTGTTACAAATTTTTTCACTAAATTTGACGGAAATTTTAAACATAAACTTACCGGTAACATGAAAAAATATTTTCTGACTGCCATTCTCTCCCTCGTGCTGGCATTCGCGACGTCGGCCCAACAGGATAAGAAACAGCAGTTTATGGTGTTTGGTGTGGGCTTTTATAACCTTGAAAACCTCTTCGACACCATTAACAACAATGGCTCGTATGACCTTGAATTTTCTCCGGCTGGTGCTCGCCAGTGGGACGGCCGCAAGTATTGGAGCAAAATCAACAAGCTTGCTGACTGCATCGCCCACATGACCACCAAAACCACTCCTAATGGTCCGGCCATCCTCGGCGTATCCGAGATCGAGAACATCACCGTGCTTCAGGATCTTGTGAAAGCTCCGGCCATCAAGAAGTGGATGCTTCAGATCGTGCATCATGACTCACCTGACCGCCGCGGCGTCGACGTAGGTCTGCTCTACAATCCCCGCTACTTCAAGGTGATCGATGTCACTAACCACCTGCTTTCCATTCCGTCAAATCCCAACTTCCGCACCCGTGACCAGATGTGTGTCACCGGCGTACTCGGCGGAGATACCTTATCGGTTATCGTAAACCACTGGCCCTCACGTCTGGGCGGTCAGGAGCAGTCAAGCTACCTGCGCGAAGCTGCAGCCGCTCTTAGCAAACATATCGCTGACTCACTGTGGGCCATCCGTCCTAATCAGGGCGTGATCATCATGGGCGACCTTAACGACGATCCTCAGGACAAGTCGTGCGCCAAGGTGCTTGGTGCCCAGCGCAAGCCCGACAAGGTGGAGCCTCACGGATTCTATAATCCCTGGTGGAAAGTGCTTGACGATGGTATCGGAACACTGGCCTACAAGAGCTCATGGAACCTCTTTGACCAGATAATCGTGTCAGGTACGCTGCTGAAACAGAACACTTCCGGCCTCCATTACTGGAATTGCAAGGTTAATAACTTCGAATTCCTCCGCGATCCTAATGGCAACCGTCAGGGCTATCCGCTCCGCACTTTTGCTGCCGGAGTATGGCTCGATGGATATTCTGACCACTTCCCGACTGAAATCTTCCTTATTAAAGAGCGTCACTGATGGATACAACCGACAAAGCTGACTTTGGCAACAACTTCGTAATAACTATTGGCCGCCAGTTTGGCAGCGGTGGACGTGAACTCGGCAAGCTTCTTGCTTCCGAACTCGGTATTGACTACTACGACAAAGAGCTTCTCGTAGAGTCAGCAAAACTTGCCGGAGTAAATCCTAAATTTTTCGAAGAACGTGACGAAAAATTTCCGTCGTTTCTCAATGGTATCTTCTCATTCTCAATGGGATGCACTCCCATGTGCTACTATACCGGAGCCTCAGCCATCAGTGATGACGGCTTGTATAAGGCTATGAGTGACTTCCTGACTTCGACGGCTCGGAAAAGCTCGTTTGTTGTCGTAGGGCGTAGCGCTGACTATATCCTGCGCCATCACCCCGGGTGCGTCAACATCTTTGTCCATGCACCCATGGAAGAATGTGTCCGCCGTATCACCTCGCGCAACGATGCCATCGATCACGACAAAGCCAAAGCCCTCGCCGAACGCACCAACAAATGGCGCGCCGAATACTACAACTTCTTTACTGACAAGAAGTGGGGCGATGCCGCATCGTATCACCTGACCATCGACTCATCGTCGCTCCCCATGACGGAAATCGTAGCCCTGATTAAAGACTATCTGCAGCGCCGTGGCATCATCAAATGATATTGATGCCACGGTTCTGCCACATTATTATATATGGCAAATCAGATTTTCCTTCTTACCTCTTTCCTTACCAATTATTGTCAATCAATTCTTTAACCTATCAATAATTTATGAGACTCAAACTGTTTCTGCTCATGCTGCTGACGATGTCCTTGCCATCGTTGGCTCAAAAGACTGGCGTGGCAGGCACTGTCGTCGATTCCAATACCGGAGCCCCGGTGGCGGGAGCAAGTGTCATGCTCGAAAACCAGAGTATCGTAGTGACTACCGGCTCGGCCGGAGATTTCTCTATCACTACTGCCACACCCGGATCTGACAATCTTGTCGTTGCTGCCTATGGCTACAATGACTTGTCAATCCCCGTGGAAATCGCTAAAAATTTTGTTGCCGAAATCGGCCTGGTGAAACTTATCAGCTCTGACCTCACATCTATTTTCTATGAGGATCAGAACGATATGTACTTCGATCAGGATCTCCTCGATGACGAGGAGGGGGGCGCTCAGTCAATTGCTGCCCTTACAGGTGCTTCTGACAACATCTATTACAACGCTGCTTCTTACGACTTCAACGTGATGCGTTTCCGTATGCGCGGTTACGACTCTGAGTATCAGTCAGTATCAGTCAACGGCGTTAACCTCAACGACCTCGCCCGCGGACGTTTCAACTACTCCTCCATCGGTGGTATGAACCGTGCATTCCGTAACAAAAACAATGCTTACGGCCTTGACGGCGCTTACTGGGCTTTCGGTGACATAGGCGGCTCAACTGATATGCGTACATTCGCCTCTGACTATGCTCCAGGCTTCAACGGATCAGTAGCTTACACCAACAGTAACTATATGCTCCGCGCTATGGCTATGTACTCCACCGGCCTTAACGAGCATGGCTGGGCTGTAACTCTCTCGGCAATCGGGCGTTATGCCAACGAAGGTATAGTGCCAGGTACTTTCTACAACTCAGGCGGTCTTTTCCTCTCGGTAGAGAAACAGATCAACCGCAACCACTCTCTCAACCTTACCCTCTGGGGTGCTCCTACCCAACGTGCCACCAACTCCGCCACTTACGAGGAGGCTTATCAGCTCGCTGACAACAACCTCTATAACCCCAACTGGGGCTGGCAGGACGGCAAGAAACGCTCATCCAAGATCGTGGAGACTTTCGACCCCACAGCTATCCTCAACTGGCTATACAAGAAAGACTCAAAGACTTCTCTCAACACTGCTGTGGCTCTCCGCTGGATAAACTATTCTACCTCAGCCCTCAACTGGTTTAACGCAGCTGACCCCCGTCCTGACTACTACCGTTACTTACCCTCTTACTTCAAGGATGATGAAGAGGCTTACAATCTCTACACTGACCTCTGGCAGCACGAAAGTTTCCGTCAGCTCGACTGGGATGGAATGTATCAGACCAACTACCTCAACTCTATCTACGGCCGTGGCACTAACCCCGAAAACCTCTCGTCGACCTATATCCTCGAGAACCGCCACAGCAATCAGTTCAACTTCATCTTCAGCTCTAACCTCAACACCCGCCTCAACGACTTCATGTCACTCCAGGCCGGCGTAAGCGTCAACTACACCCGCGCTCACTATTACAAGACCATCCGTGACCTCCTCGGCGGTGAATACTGGCTTGACATCGACCAATATTCTGAGCGTGACTTCCCCAACGACCCCCAGATGCTTCAGAACGACCTGAACAATCCTAACCGCAAGGTAGGCAAAGGGGATACATTCGGTTATGACTACTACATCAATGCCCTTCAGGCCACCGCTTGGTTGCAGAACATGATCAACCTTCCGAAGTGGGACATCAACTATGGTATGAAGATCAGCTACACCCAGTTCTTCCGCGATGGTAAGATGCGCAACGGCCGTGCTCCCGAGAACTCTTACGGCAAAGGCGAGACCCACCGTTTCGACAACGCTGCCCTGAAACTCGGCGCCACCTACAAGCTCAACGGTCACAACTACTTCCAGGCTCATGCCGAATATGAGACCCGCGCCCCGCTCTTCGAATATGCTTACATCTCACCCCGTATCAAGGACACAGCTATCGATGGTCTGCAAAACGAGCGTATCGCATCAGCTGACCTCTCTTACGTATGGAACTATCGCCGTTTCCGCGGTTCTATCACCGGCTTCTGGACTGAGATGTATGACATGACGGAGCGTACTTCGTTCTACGACGACCAGTATTCTACCTTCATGAACTATGTGCTTAAGGGCGTTCATCGCCGCTACAAAGGTATCGAAATAGGTATGGCTTACAAGGTGACTCCTTCAGTGACCGTAAGCGCAGCCGGTACATTTGCCCGCTATCAGTATAAGAACCGCCCTACCGGTGTACGTTCTTACGAAAACGGCATGATGCCTGATACCGCTCAGGTGGTTTACTTGAAGAATTTCTATGTAGGTGGCACTCCCCAGACCGCCGTTAACATCGGTATCGACTGGGCTGCTCCCAAGTCATGGTTCTTCAACATCAACGCTTCATGGATGGACGACGCTTACGTCAACCTTTCACCTATCCGTCATGAAGCTCTCCCCAACCTCTGGCAGAAATATCCCGACGTCGAGACCCTCGAAGCCAAGATGGCCGAGCTCGCTGACCAGGACAAGCTCAACGATGCTTTCGTGCTCAACGCATCCATTGGTAAGGTTATCTACATCAACCGCAAGGTGTCGCTTAACCTCAACCTCAATGTCGACAACATCCTCAACAACCGCAAGATTCAGACCTACGGTTATCAGCAGGGACGTTTCGACTACACCAACTACGATGCCACTAAATATCCTAACCGCTACTTCTATGCCCAGGGTATCAAAGTTTACTTCAACGTGGGCGTAAGATTCTAATCATTCACTGACTAAAAAAGTAAATCACAATGAAACTGCATAAATATCTTCTGGCATTGACTGTAGCGGCCGCTGCTATGGCTACCGTCAGCTGTGACGACGATTTCGACCGTCCGCCGGTGATCACCCCCGTAGCTACTATCGAAGCCAACACCACTATCCTCGAGCTGAAAGAGCAGTATTTCGCTGCTGCTCAGGCCGGACAGAATCAGATGACCGAAATAGGATTTAATGCTGACGGCGACTCGATAATCATCGGTGGCTACATCGTGTCAAACGACTCGCTCGGCAACATCTACCAGCGCGTGATCCTTGAAGACCAGACCTCTTCAATTCCTATCCGTGTCTACGACTCCGCCCTCTACGAGAGCTATCTCTATGGTCAGGAGCTCCGCATCAATATCACCGGCCTTTCTATCGGTTACTATAGCGGCTGGCTCATGATCGGCGTTCCTTACACCAATACCTCGGGCAACACCTCCGTAGGCGGTATGGACGAGGATGTTATGGCTATCCGCTCGCAGGTCAACGGTCTGCCTCAGAAATCTGCCATCGAAGAATTCTCTAACCGCTATATCACCACTATTCCCGCCATTAAAGCCGCTCTCAGCAACGAGACCGAGATGCTTCAGTGGCAGTCGCGACTAATCAAGCTCGAAGATGTAGAGTTTGTGGGCGGTGGTACTGAAATGTGGGGTACTCCCAATGCCGACAACTATACCACCCGCCAGCTACGCGATAAGGATGGCAATACTATCGACATCTCTACAAGCAACAAGTGTAAATTCGTAAGCCGCATCCTCCCCAAAGGCACCGGTAGCGTTACTGCTATCCTCAGCTACTTCCGCAGCGACTGGCAGCTCGTGTTCTCCGATCCCACAGTTGACTGCATCGGCTTCGAGACTGTAGAAGGCGGCGAAGGTGGCGACACCCCCTCGACCCCCGCTTCGGAGACTATCTTCTCCGAGACCTTCGCTTCAGGTATGGGTCAGTTCACCATCAATAATGTGAATCTCCCCTCAGAGCTGAGCGCCATCTGGAAACACGATTCCCAGTATAAATACATGATCGCTACTGCCTACAGCCAGAACAACTATGCTTCTGACTCATGGCTCATCTCACCCGCCATCTCGCTCAAAGATGCTCCCGCAGCTTACCTTTCTTACGATCAGGCTCTCAACTACTTCAGCAGCGTTGACGTTGCCAAGACCCAGGCTGCCGTGGCTATCCGCGAAGTCGGCTCTTCTGACTGGACCACCCTTACCGTTCCATCATTCCCTACTTCATTCAGCTGGAGCTTCGTCTCTACAGGCGACATTGATCTCTCTGCCTTCCTCGGTAAAGAAGTTGAAATAGGTTTCCACTACACTTCTACAGCCACCAAGGCCGGAACATGGGAGCTCAAGAACGTCCTGGTAAAGACTACAGGCAATGCTTCTCCTGAAACACCCTCAACCCCCACCACCGGTGATGCCAAGTTTAAGAAGGTGACCACAATCACCTCGGGCAAGAGCTATGTGCTGATGGTTGACGGCAAGGTAGGAACCGCTATTGCTGAAAAAGACACCTACGGCCGTTTTGCCATGGCTGATCCCGTGGCAATGGATGGCGACGTGGTTACCACTGACGTCAAAAACGGTGTGACATTCACCGCCGTTGAAGGTGGATATGCCATGACTGACACCTATGGCCGCATCCTCGGCATGGACGCTTCTCACCTTACCAGCTTCCAGCTCTTCACCACCCAGCCCGCCGACAAAGGCGGCGTTTGGACAGTGACCTTCAACGCCGACGGTACAGCTGCCATCGCCAATGTGCTTAACACCACTTGCAACGTTGTGAAATCAGGTACGTTCACCAATATCGCTCCGAGCGACATCGCACAGTATCCTACATTCACAGCTCCTACACTTTATGAGAAGGTAGACTAAAATTTTAAATTGAATCAACGATGAAAAATATATTCAAATGCTTTGGGCTGATCGCCCTCGGCCTCATATCGTTCTCGGCTTGCCAGGACGATGTCGACGACCCGGCTTTCGTTACCCCGAAGGCCACTCTCGAGGCCAACACCACCATCGCCGAAGTCAAGACTACTTTCTGGAGCGATGACCGAAACTACAACAAGCAGATCGGCCTCAAGGATGAAGCCACCGGCGAACACTACATCATTTCCGGTCGCGTAATCAGCTCCGATGCTGCCGGCAACGTCTACAAGAGCCTTATCATCCAGGACGAGACCGCTGCCATCGCCATGTCAATCAACGCCAACTCTCTCTATACTACCTATCGCGAAGGCCAGGAGATTGTCCTCGACCTTACCAATATGTATATCGGCAAATACAACGGCCTGCAGCAGCTCGGCTTCCCGCAGTACACTGAACAGTATGGCTGGGAGACCACGTTCATGCCCAAGGAATTTTTCGTAGAGCAAGCCCAGCTCAACGGCCTGCCTGACCCCGAAGCCTGCAAAATCATTCCCATCACCGGTGCTGACCTCGCTTCAGGTACTACTGAAAACCTCGTCCGACTCCAGAGCCAGCTCGTAAGAATCAACGACTGCTACTTCGAGGAAGGCGGCAAGGCTACCTTTACCGATGGCTCGAAGGTAACATCCAACCGCGTGCTCAAGCTCGCCGACGGCACCTCGCTCAACGTCCGTACAAGCGGTTACTCCAACTTCTGGGGCGATGTCCTCCCTGAAGGCCATGGCGACATCATCGCTATCCTCTCTTACTATGGTACTGAATGGCAACTCATGCTCAACAGCGTCAACGGCTGCATTAACTTCGGCAATCCTACCGCCAATCCCGGCAGCGAGGAGCTTCCTTACACCGTAGGTCAGGCTATCGAAGTGATCAACTCCGGCTCTACCGCCAACGACGTATGGACCACCGGCTACATCGTAGGTGCTGTGGCTCCCGGCGTATCGGAAATCACCTCAAATGCCGACATCGAGTTTACTGACAAGGTTTCACTTGACAATACTCTCGTCATCGCTGCTGACCCCGCTGAGAAAGACTTCAGCAACTGCCTCACATTCACCCTCCCGCAGGGTAGCGCCCTCCGCAAATACGGTAACCTCCTCGACAACCCCACCAATTACGGCAAGCTCATGACCATCAAGGGTAACCTTGGCAAGTATCTCGCAGCTCCCGGTATCACCGGTATCACCGGTGAAGTAGGCACGTTCACCATCGATGGTGTCGAAATTACTGATATCCCCTCTAACGGCGTAATCTTCGAGGAAACATTCGCAAGTGGTATCGGCCAGTTTACCATCAACAACGTTACCCTGCCCTCGCAGCTCACTGACATCTGGAAGCACGACTCGCAGTACAAATACATGATCGCCACCGGTTATGCTAACTCAGTCAACTATGACTCTGACTCATGGCTCATCTCGCCCAACATCTCCCTCAAGGGCGTCGATGCCGCTTACCTGTCGTTTGAGCAGGCTGTCAACTTCTTCAGCAATATCGAGACAGCCAAGACCCAGGCTACCGTTGCTATCCGCGAAGTAGGCTCATCATCATGGACCACACTGACCATCCCCTCATATCCCTCATCGATGAGCTGGACAATCGTTGCTACCGGCGACATCGACCTCTCAGCCTTCGTGGGCAAGGAGGTTCAGATAGGATTCCACTACACTTCCACATCGGCCAAGGCCGGTACATGGGAAGTGAAAAACGTAGCCATCAAGACCACCGGCTCCTCAACCCCAGATACCCCCGACACTCCCGACACCCCGGTGACACCCGGTGAAGGCACAGAGACCACATTCAATGGCACTCAGTTTGCCTCGTTCACTATCCCCGGCACCACCACCATGTCAGGCTTCAGCTTCGATATCGAGAAAAACTCAGGCGCTACGGCTCCTACGTACCACACCGGTTCAAGCGCTATCCGCCTCTACGCCGATAATACTATCGAAATCTCCGGCAAGCAGATAAATAAAATCATCTTCACAATTGCATCAACCAACTCTTATCGTTACACCACATTCACCCCTTCAACCGGTAAACTCAACCCTGAGCAAAAACAGGGCGACACTCAGGTTGTATGGGAAGGTAACTCATCTAACGTTACCTTCACAGTAGGTCATGATGCAACATTAGGCTCAGATGGATCAGGCGCCCGTGGACAGATCCACATTTCAGCCATCACCATCTACTCCGAATAATCGACACATCACCCTATCTTCCGACAGGCCGGACTCCCCGTGGAGTCCGGCCTGTCAGCTTCCTCCGCACTAAAAACAGCCTCGACAGCGTGCCACCAGGCTCTCCACAACCTCCCCAGCACCTAAAGGCGCTCCACAGCCGACAGAGCGCCTTTGGGTGCTCCACAATGGTAGCCCGGGGCGATTTTATGAGCCCCGGGTAAGCCGTCTCCCCTTCAAATAGAGCTCCGTTAGGAGCGACACAAGGATCACGTCTATGCATCGGATGTTGTTTCGTGCCTACAGCGCTCTTTTATATTATTTGACTTTCTACCCGGGGCTCATGAAATTGCCCCGGGCTACCCTTGTTTCGCACCTAAAGGCGCTCCTTTCAACGGTTGATAAACAAGTCCGCAGGACGCATCTCTGCATAACCGCTGTGCTGGTTCTGCCAGCCTGCGGACAGAGATGCTACACTATCGCCAGGCACCCGTGAGGGTGCTACTCTGTAATCATATAACAATATATTAACACACAAAAGTATAAATTAACAATAAATAACAATTGGGGGGGGTAATTTGTGAAATTATGTTTACATTTGTAGCCAAATTTGTTTCTACGAAAATAACCTTAAACCGCGACATTTAACCTTAATAAAAAATATCTTTATGAAAAAAATTTTTACGCTTATTGCAGCCCTCGCTGCAACAGCCTTCATCTCCTCAGCCGAGACTGTGGATTATCAGGTGAACTGTCCGTCAAACGGAAAGACTTCTGCAAATCAAGTTCTCAGTAAGGATGGCGATCCTATTAAAGTTACTTCGAATTATGCATCCGGAACTTCACGCGACTTAAGAAAGTACACGTCTAAAGAATTTTCTGATGGTACAAAGGTGAGCGATTTCAGTATCAATTATTCAACATCAATGCGTAGTAATGCAGCTCCTACTTCTGAGAATGTTAAAGGTACTGAGAAAAGTGGCTCCACCTCATTTGAACTTGTGGTTTCTCAAAAAATCTCTGAGCTAAAAGTTTATTTTAATGCTTCCGGTGAAAATCGAAACATTAATCTTTATGATCAAGCAAATGATGAAATTATAACAAATACCGATATTGATCGTACAACAGAAGCGTCTTTAAATAATAATTACGGTTATATTGCTCATTGGTACAATCTTGAGCCCGGTACATACACTCTTTATGGGGTTAACTATACTCCCGGTTTCTGCGGTTTAAGATATTCTTATGAAAATGGTCCTGCTGCTCTTGATAATCCTGTTGTTACTTATGATCCTGCAACAGGCGTTGTAACTATCGAGGGTGAGAATGTATATTACACTATTGATGGTACAGAGCCTACAGCTGAGTCTACTCTCTACACTGATCCTTTCACTGTAGAAGATGGTACAGTCGTAACTGCCAAGGCCATAGGTGATGGTGAGAATAACTCTGACTCTAAGTCTGTTAATGTAACTGTTACTCTTAAGGTTGTCCTTGCAGCTCCTACTGAAATCACTACATATAATGGCTCATTCTACGTAGCAGCAGACCTTCTTCCCGGCGCATACATTGAATATAGCCTCGATGGTGGTGCAAACTGGACTAAGTTTAACCGCACAGTTACCCTCTTTGAGGATGGTACAGTAACTGCTCGCGTATGCCGTGAAAACTCTGAGCCTTCGGAAACTATCACTGCTGACGTAGAGGCTCTTCTCCCTGCAGTAAAGGCTGAAAAGACTATCACTATTGGACATGGTTCATTCGATTCAGGCAAGGGCACAGATCGTCTTTATCATGAGAAGGACGATCCCTTGGCAGAAGATCGCGCTTATGGTTTCTGTATACATCTTGATAACCCTGAAAAAACATTTGCTGAAGGCGGTAAAATCTATACAAACAGCGCAAAGGGTACCCGTACAGGTATCAAAAGCTCAAATGGTTGCGCTAATGTTCTTGAGATTCCTGAATATCTTGAAGTTACTCGCCTTGTTATCTACAGCAAGATTATGCTTGAACCCAGTGGTGTTGTAGGCTGGAAAGAAGTAAATGGCGAATCTGTTCCTTACGAACTTGCTCCCATGGGTTGCTTTAACGGTGATGGCGAATCAGCTACCAACCTCCCTGACATCCGCGTGTTTAACTTTGATGAGCCTGTCACCGGTGAACTTACTTTCACCTCTGCAGGTGCACAGCTTGCTTATACTCTTGCTGTTGACGTAAACCACAAGGCTTACGAGGCTCCTACCCACAACTATGGCGAGAGCTACAAGTTTAATGTCGGTGATGCAATTGAGTTCTCTCACAGCCACGAGGCTGCCAAAATTATCTATACTCTTGACGGTAACGATCCCGATGCTGCCAACATTGAACCTGCTGCCGGTGAAGAAGGAGAAATCGAAGCTCAGTCAGCCGAAACTGCCGACGAGCACGTGGGTAAAACATACGATCTCGCTATCAATCCTATCACATTCAATGGCGAAAGCCTTAACATCCGCTATCAGGCAGTTCACCCCAACGGGTATTTCAAGGCTTCTCCCGTGCAGGAGTTTGCAGTAAATGCTGACGGTGAGACTACCGGCATCGAGGCTATCGCTGTAGATGCTAACGAGGGTGCAGTTGAATACTTCAACCTTCAGGGTATCCGCGTTGCTAACCCCTCAAACGGTGTATTCATCCGTCGTCAGGGTAAGAATGTAACTAAAGTGCTTGTAAAATAAAATCCCATCGGAGCGCGAGTTAAATTGTTTAAGGTTTAGAAATACAAAATTTTACAGCCGTCGTGATGACGGCCGATAAAATCGATTTAGTTTCGCGCTTCGTGCTTACATAGTCCGGTTTCTTCGATGAAGAAGCCGGATTTTTTACGCACACATATTTAGTGACGATTAAAAATAACTTGGTAAACTTTTCTATGTTATTCCTGAATCTTCACTTTTTCCAAACAATCATTTAGCTTGCTAAACTCATGCTTGTTCAAAAACAAATCTTCACAAATAACATTACGAAAATTTTACCAACTTATTTTTTTAATCGTCACTTAGTAATCATTTTAATGATTACTAAAGGGCAGAAAAAATCTGCAAGAGTTGATTATCAACTGCTTGCAGATTTTCAGAGTGTCCGAAATGAGACTCGAACTCACACGAGCGAAAGCTCACTACCCCCTCAAAGTAGCGCGTCTACCAATTCCGCCATCCGGACATCTTTTTCAAATGTGAGCGAAAAACGGGACTCGAACCCGCGACCCCAACCTTGGCAAGGTTGTGCTCTACCAACTGAGCTATTTTCGCATCTTCAATTAAGGGTCTCTTCCCTTTTTGCGCTGCAAAATTATAAACAATTTTTATTCTACGCAAATTTTTTCAAACATTTCTTTCAAGTTTTTAATATGCAGTCTTCATTTTTGTATATGGCAATTAAATTTTGACATATGGGCGATTTGTCTTACCTTTGTAATTTGACTGGAATCAAAATATTTTTTTGCACATCATGGCCTATAAAACCACAAAGAATAAGGGTAAGACCAAGAAAGCTAATCTACCCCGGATCAATCCGTTATCGTGTCCACCGGACATATCGCTTGAGGAGTGGCAACGCCGACTGCGCCGACAGGCTGCTGAGAAGGAGAACTTCGGAATCTTCCCGCCGGATGTTCCGGGTGGACATTTCGTGGTGTCGAGTGCCAAGAGCGGACGCCGCTACAATGTGGATTATTTCGGGCCGTCGTCGCCGATGAATAGGTGTAACTGCTTGGATTTCCGCACTAATCATCTTGGTACCTGCAAGCATATCGAGGCGATATCGCTTTATGAGGATGGCAAATATGCACGCCGCCGGTACGGCCGTCCTGAAAACACCATAGTTTACGTGGATTACCTTGACGGCCGCAAGGTGAAAATCCGTCGCGGAAGCCATGTTAGCGTCGAATTTGAGGAGTTGATAAAGCGGTATTTTGACAAAAACAACACGCTGCTCGACATGGGATGCGATCCATCGGAGTTTATCCGCAAAGCCGGTGAGTACGACGAAGGATTTCAGTGGGAAAACGATGCATTAGAGCGCATTATCGAGATGCGTGACATAGTAAGACGTCGTCAGATTGTAAAAGAGAAGTATGCTGATTCGCGCTTCGATGGCCTGCTTAAAATGCAGCTTCACCCTTATCAGGCTGACGGAGTGAGATTTGCTTTTAGCGAAGGGCGCACTATCAATGCCGATGAAATGGGTCTTGGCAAGACCGTTCAGGCTATCGCTACAGCAGAGTTGCTCAGGCGCGAAGGGCTCGTGGAATCTGTAATCATAATCTGCCCCACTTCGCTTAAATATCAGTGGCTGGCCGAGATAAAGAAATTCACTGACTCAACGGCGGTGGTGATTGAAGGTAATCCATTGAAACGCCGCGATATGCTGCGCGATCCGTCGTATTTCTACCGTATAATCTCGTTTCACTCGATGGCCAACAATATCAAGTGTGGCTTCATTCCGGAGACTGATATGGTGATATATGACGAACTTCAGCGACTGAAAAATCGCGATACGCATATGGGCAAGCAATTACGACTCCTTTCATCGCCCTACGTAATGGCTCTTTCGGGTACTCCGCTTGAGAATAAGCTCGAGGAGCTCTACTCCGTCACTCAGCTTGTGGATCAGTTTCTGCTCGGGCCGCTCTATATCTTTAATAACGAGACCACACTCAAGGATGATACAGGTAAAATCGTAGGGTACAAGAATTTACACAGCATCTCCGAGCGACTGAAGCACACGCTTATCCGGCGCAAGAAGGCCGATGTAAAATTGCAGATGCCCTCGCGCACTGATACATTCCTATATGTCCCGATGACCAAAGAGCAGGCCGAGATCCACGAAGAGTATCGGACATTGGTGGGTCGGCTGATATTCAAATGGCGCCGCCAGAAGTTTCTTAGCGAGACTGACCGTAAGAGACTTATGCTTTATCTGTCGACTATGCGAATGGTGTGTGACAGCACATTTATCCTCGACCAGAAGTCTCGCCACGATACGAAGATCGACGAAGCGATGGCCATCATCAATAATATGCTTGCTGATGAAGATGGCAAGGTGGTGATTTTCAGCCAGTGGGAGAGAATGTTGCGTATCCTTTCACAAGAGCTCGAGGCTGAAGGCATCGATTTCTGTTTTCTCCACGGAGGTGTCCCATCGCCCAAGCGCAAGAACCTTATCGACCGTTTCCGCGACGATCCTGACTGCCGCATATTTCTTTCTACCGATGCCGGTTCTACCGGTCTGAACTTGCAGACAGCATCGCTTCTGATCAACCTTGACTTGCCCTGGAATCCGGCCGTGCTTGAGCAGCGCATCGCCCGCATCTATCGTCTCGGTCAGGTTAACCCCGTGCAGATAATCAACATGGTAGCCCGCGGCACGATAGAAGAAGGCATGATTTCGACTCTCAAATTCAAGTCAGATCTCGCCGCCGGTATACTTGACGGAGGCAACGATGCTATCTTCCTCGAAAACAAGAAGTTTGACAAGATTCTTGAGGTGGTGGAGGAGATGGTGGAAAACGAGTCGGCTGAGACTGAAACACCCAAAGGGGAAGCCCCGGCTGTCGAATCCAAGCCTGAAAAAGCTGACACAACATCTACGCCCTCGCTCTTCGACACCCCGACCGAGGCTAAACCCGTTGAGCCAAAGCCCGTTGAGCCAAAGTCCGTTGAGCCTCAGCCTGACAAGATGCGCTCGCTCGTGGCCGACAGCATGACGGCTATAGGCAACCTCGCCGCAGCTCTCCGCAACCCCGGTGCCGCTCAGGCCCTTGCCGATGCTCTGGTGAAGGAAGATCCGGCCACAGGACAGTCGACACTCAATATCCCGGTGCCCGACAAAAACACCGTGGTGAACATCCTTTCTGCATTTGCTACAATTTTATCCAAACAATAATACTCTATGACACTTACAGAAAAACTGATACTTACCGCATTAAAGTTTCGCGCTGTAAAACTGTGGGATAAGCTCGACGACAAGATGATTTTTGGCGTTATGCTACCCGATGGCGATACGATGTATTGCTGCGTGATGGGCAATGCCGGTGAACATTACGCTCTTGGCACCTACAAGGGAGCTAAAGGATTCGCCACTTATCTTAAGACATTGACATTGGGTGGTCTTGACACTCTGGAGCAGTTTGAGACCACGATGGCATTTGACTGTATCAATGTTGAATATGTAAATGCAGATGATCGTAACCTTTCAACCGAATTGAAAGCTGAGATCAAAGAGGTAGTGAAAGATAACGGCCTGAAAATGAACCGTCCCAACGGATGGCCGACATTTGTGAAGATGCAATACGCCACACATACCTTCAGTCTCGATGTTGAAAATGATATCATCAATGTCACCGCAGCTCTTGAAGGCGCACTGGAAGTAGCCTCTAAAGTTAAGGGGCTCAACTGGATAGAGCTCGACAAGCTCGGCTTTCAAGTCGAAGATCTGTATCCCTCTGACAAGGGTGGCATGAAAATCCCGTTGCTAATCCGAAACGATGATGGTACATACACCTGGAGCACCACAGTCACCCCTCCCTTGTATGAGACACCTGTCTATCCGGTGATTTTTTCCGACACCTCACTTGCTTCGGCTCTGAAAAAAATAAAGCACGCCGGGACACTTCAAGTTAAGGCACTACATACACCGGCACCTGTCGGCAACAGGGATTGTATGATATTTCCACTGATGATGTTATGCATTGACAAAAATACCGGTAAGGCTTTCCCCGTTATGAACATCAACGACGATTCCGATACTCGTCTCGGATTAATTAATTCATTTGCAAGTTTGTTGTTTGAAAGCAAGAACATCCCTGCGACTATCGAGGTGTTTGACCAAAACACTCAGACTGCTCTTGCTGATTTCTGCAAAAAAACAGGCATCATGCTTGTCAGAGGCAAGGATTCTGACATGATAGATAACGCTTGTGAACAGTTGTTTTATTACATGAGAAATTTGATGTAATGAATACGATATTCATCACCGGTGGAGCCACCGGCATCGGAGCTGCCTCGGTGATTAAATTTATTGACGAAGGCTGGAATGTAGCCTTCATGGATATTGATACTCAGGCAGCTGTCGCGCTCGTGGGGCAGGTTGCCGATTCATCGCGTCTGCTCTTCATCGAGGGCAATATCCGCAGCCGGGAGGATATACATCGTGCTGTGGAAGCCGCGGTGGAGCGATTCGGCGGTCTGACATCAGTGTTTGCCAACGCCGGAATACATCAGCGCAACACCATTCTCGACATAACTGACGAAGAGCTTGACCGCGTAATCTCCACAAACATCTATGGCACAGTCAATACGCTGCGCGAAACAGTGCCTCATCTGATAGCCGGCAAAGGAGGGTCAATAGTGATCAATTGCTCTGACCAATGGTTTGTAGGCAAGGCTCATACCTTCGGCTACGGGTTGACCAAAGGTGCTCTCGGGCAGATCACCCGCAGCCTTTCTATTGACCTTGGAGAGTATGGTATAAGGGTCAATGCCATATGCCCCGGCACTATCCACACTCCTCTTGTCGACCGCCTCTTTGAGCGATTCTCAGCCATTGACCATAAGTCGATTGAGGAATATTGGGAGGAGGAAAACGCGCTGTTTGCCCGCGGGAGCGCCGGAAAGCCTGAGGAGGTGGCCGAGCTGGTCTATTTCCTTGCTTCCGACAAATCAGCTTTCTGTACCGGAGGGCATTACCTTATTGACGGCGGTCTCGTGGCCCGGTGATATACTCCAGCACATCGCGCTGTATCTTCGAGCCGAGAAGATAGCTGACTCCTAAATAGATAAGAGCTCCGGCCGCAAGTCCGGCTATGATGCGCAGCAGGTTAGTAGTATCGATCAAAGTGCAGGAAAGTGTAGCCGTCATGGCTAGAGCTGAGAGCACCAGATAAGGCGTCATCTCGATAATGAAATACCTTACATGATGGCCTGTGACACGCGCCGTAAGCCATAATGTAAGCGCCCAAGTGACGGCCGATGCCACTAATTGTCCCCACAGGAAGATTTTCAGTCCGAGTGTGACCTCGGTTTCAGTGGATAATGTGATATACGGAAGCGTGACCACAATTGCTGCTATAGCTGCCACATCACGCGCTATCTCAGTATATATGAGCAACTTTGAGCGCCCGAGAGTAAGGATAAAATTGTTATAAAGCGATATAAACACCGTGAATATGCCGCGCAGACAAAGTATCTGAAACAGTGGGATGGCTCCGTCCCACTTCGTGCGAAACAAGAAATGGAAAATCGGCTCGGCAAGAACCACTAAAAGTCCCATGGCCGGAAACACGAGATACGATGTGAAGCGGTTCATCTTGGCCAGCGAGGCATGAAACCGTGACTCGTCGTCGCGCACCTTGGTCAGAGCCGGAAGGAATGATGAGGTCAGCACCTGCGACAAGCTTGCTGAAGGCATCTTGCTCCACTTATCGGCCTGGGAGTAGTAGCCCATAGCGGTCATTCCCACTCGGTTACCTATAAAAAACGGAGCTATGTTGACAAACACCGTGTTCAGAAACGAGCTTATCATCACGCCCGACCCAACCTTGAAAAAACGGCCTAATGACTCGCCGGAGAAATAAAATTCCGGTGTCCAGCCACACGTAAGCCACAGAATACCTGACTTTATCGCCGCAAGTGTTATCGACTGCCACACAAGAGCCCAAGCGCCAAATCCGCCAAGCGCCAGAGCTATTCCCACTACCGCACTGACTATCAATCCTATGCTGTTACTTACAGCTATCATCTTGACATCCATCTTCTTCATCAGAATGTTTGTCTGCACGATAGCCGAGGCATTGATAATAAACGTCAGAAACATCACCCGCGAGAGGCTCACTATCCGATGGTCAGCCTTAAAAATGTCAGGCATCAGCGGCGCCGCCAGAAACAGAATGATATAGAGCATCGTTGCCATGGCGAGGTTAAACCACAACACCGTAGAGTAGTCGCGCCGCGAAGGCGCCTTGGCCTGTATCAAGGCCGACGAAAAACCGCTGTCGACAAATAACGAGGCAAAAGCCTGGATGACAAGAATCATTCCGACAAGACCAAACTCCTCGCGTGAGAGCACATTGGCAAGCACAATGCCCGTGACGGCATACAGTATCTGCGATGCTACACGGTCAATAACGTTCCACTTTATAGTGCGCGCTACGCCGAGCTTGAGGTTGTCAGAGGGTTCACTCATCGTTCATCGATGTTTTTCACTTTAAGTCCGAGCGATACCTTCTTGATTTCAGGTGATCCTTTATAATATATGGTGCTTGATCCGGTGCCGTAAATGTTGAGTTTTTCAGTGGCCCAGCACCCTATCTGGCCTGTTCCTCCGGCTTTTACGGTCACCTTGTTCGCCTCAAGTTCATCAGCTTGGATAATGCCGGTGCCTATGAATTTGAGATTAGCCTCATCAACTTTTCCGAAGAGCACCAGGCTACCGTTGCCGGTATTGAGAGCACCCTCCACCTTGTTTGACTTGATGCCATGGACTATAAGTCGGCCGTTACCTATCAGTTCAAATGATGCCTTGGGCACCGGGGCTATCGACAGAACCCTTACCGTGGAATCGCCCGAGTTACGCACCTTGGTAAGGAAAGCAGAGTACACCCGGATTACCGGCAGGTTCTTCTCTCCGGCGGCATCAGTCGAGAGCTGGATGTCGAGCTTGTCGGGCGAATTCTTGAACATTATCATCGAGGCAGTGCGAGCAGGAGCATAAAACACCGCATGGCCGGCCGAGTCAGGATTCCATACATATTCCACGTTAATACCATCAGTGACCGAAAGTTCCTGAAAATTTTCCACGGCCAGATCATAGCGGTTGATCTCCTGAGCTGCTGACGTAGCCGTGATTCCGAATACCGCAAGGGCAGATATGAGAATGTGATGTAATTTCATATAATATTATAATATTATAATATAAGGTAGATTAGTCAGTTAGCAAGTGTTCTATGCGGTCAAGCACCTCGTCGAGGTGAGCGTGAGTCTCGGCGCGCAGCATTTCGATGCGGTTTTCACGGAAATGGGGTATACCCTTGAATAGAGGCGACGCAGCCAGGTGACGGCGTATATGGAGAATGCCGCGATATTCGTCGATACGGTCAATGCTCTCGGAAATCTGGCGGCGTAGCAGGGCAAACTTTTCAGCAAGGCTAAGCGGGCTTATCTCCTTTCCGTCGAGCGCCTGGCGTATCTCGTGGAATATCCAGGGTGCCCCTATCGAAGCGCGACCCACCATCACTCCATCCACCCCATACCGGTCAAACGCCTCTCGGGCCAGCTCCGGCGTGGTTATGTCGCCATTGCCAATGAGTGGAATCCTCAGCCTCGGATTATCCTTCACGCGGGCTATCATTTCCCAGTCGGTGCTCCCGGTATACATCTGCGAGCGTGTGCGGCCATGAACAGTCAGAGCTGCAATACCGCAATCCTGAAGCTGCTCGGCAAGGTCAACGATAATCTTTGACTCATGATCCCATCCCAAGCGAGTCTTTACGGTCACGGGTATCTTCACGGCATCAACCACCGCGCGGGTGATCTGCAGCATCTTGGGAATATCCCTCAGCATACCGGCACCGGCTCCCTTGCCTGCCACCTTCTTTACCGGGCAACCGAAGTTGATGTCAAGAATGTCAGGTCCGGCAGCCTCCACTATCTTCGCGGCCTCGATCATCGGCTCTACCTCGCGCCCGTAAATCTGGATAGCTGTCGGCCGCTCCCGGCTGTCGATATGCAGCTTTCGGGTGGTGGCCGGAATATCCCGGATCAAGGCATCAGCGCTGACAAATTCAGTGTATACCATGTCGGCCCCCTGTTCCTTGCAGATCAGGCGGAACGAAGCATCAGTGACATCCTCCATTGGAGCGAGCATCACCGGGCGCTCTCCAAGGTCAATATTGGCAATCTTCATAATGTGACAAACGAAAATTCGTCACAAATTTACGAAATATCCTCGTCATTCCGCAATATATGGCGGAATTTGCGTAATTTTGCACTGAATATGGAATTTGAACTGAAAGCTACAGCACCGGGTACAGCGGCGCGCGCCGGGGTGATTAACACCGCCCATGGCACGATAGAGACCCCTATATTTATGCCCGTAGGCACGGTGGGCAGCGTAAAGGCTGTCCATCAGACCGAGTTGCGCGACGATGTCAAGGCGCAGATTATCCTCGGCAACACTTACCATCTGTATCTCCGTCCCGGCATCGATATCCTCGAGCGCGCCGGAGGTCTTCACCGCTTCATAGGCTGGGATCGCCCCATTCTTACTGACAGCGGCGGGTTTCAGGTGTTCTCTCTTTCCACTAACCGCAAGCTCACCGAAGAGGGTGCCTGGTTTCGCTCCCACATTGACGGGTCAAAGCACCTGTTTACCCCTGAGCGCGTGGTGGATATCCAGCGCTCCATAGGCTCGGATATCATGATGGCTCTCGATGAATGTCCTCCCGGCACGGCTGACCGCAGCTATGCCCGCAAGTCGCTCGATCTTACGATGCGATGGCTTAAGCGCGGTTGGGATCATTTCAACGCCACGGAGGGGCGCTACGGATATCGTCAGACCTTCTTCCCTATTGTTCAAGGTGTCACTTACCCTGACCTTCGCCGCGAGGCCGCCACACGGGTAGCCGAGCTGGGCGCCGAGGGTAACGCCATCGGTGGTCTTGCTGTAGGTGAGCCCGTAGATGTGATGTATGAGATGATCGAGGTTGTCAACGAGATACTCCCCGCTGACCGTCCCCGCTACCTGATGGGTGTAGGCACTCCGGCCAATATCCTTGAGGCTATTGACCGCGGAGTGGACATGATGGACTGCGTGATGCCTACCCGCAACGGCCGCAACGGCATGCTCTTTACCGCCCACGGTATCATGAATATGCGCAACAAGAAGTGGGCCGACGATTTCTCCCCGCTTCAGGAGGATGGTCCGAGCATTGTAGACCATATCTATTCCAAGGCTTACGTGCGCCATCTGTTTATCGCTAACGAGCTACTTGCCATGCAGATAGCTTCAATCCACAATCTTGCATTCTACCTATGGCTCGTAGGCGAGGCTCGCCGCCATATCATCGCCGGCGACTTCGCTCCATGGAAGGCCGAAATGGTTAAAAACGTCACACACCGTCTCTGATGAAACCGCTGAAGATTCTCGACCGTTACATTATAGGTAAGTTCCTCGGTACCTATATTTTCGCGATTGCGCTCATCCTCGCAATCACGATAATGTTTGACATCAACGAGAAACTTGATGCATTTCTCAAGGCTCCGCTAAAGGCCACAATATTTGACTATTTCGTCAATTTCCTTCCCTACTTTGCCAATCAGTTCAGCCCGCTGTTTACATTTATAGCGGTTATTTTCTTTACCTCCAAGCTCGCTGACAACAGCGAGATTATCGCCATGCTGTCAACGGGCATGAGCTTCGGCCGGTTGCTGCGCCCCTACATGATATCCGCGGCCGTAATCGCCTGCGCCACTTACCTTCTGAGCGCCTACGTGATTCCTCCGGCCAATATCAAACGAATAGATTACACCAACACCTACGTGAAAAACCGGCGCGTGGACTATGGTTCCAACATCCAGCTCCAGGTAGCAAAAGGGGAGATTGCCTACATGAGCCGCTATGACGCCACACAGAAGACCGGATTCAAGTTCTCGCTTGACAAGTTTGACGGAAAAGTCCTCGTATCGAAACTTACGGCACAGACTATCAAGTGGGACACCCTTCACCGCTGGACTGTACGTGACTACATGATACGCGACTTTGACAAAGACCGCGAACGCATACGCCGCGGAGGCCGACTCGACACCATCATCCCGTTTGAGCCCAAGGACTTCCTTATCTCCAAGCATGACCACGAGACCATGACCTCCCCCGAGCTCCGCGAATACATCTCTCGCCAGAAGGAGCGCGGTGTGGCCAACATCAAGTCGTTTGAGATCGAAAACCACCGCCGCTACGCCATGACTGCCGCCGCATTTATCCTTACAATCATCGGTATGTCACTGTCATCGCGCAAGGTCAAAGGGGGCATGGGCGTAAACATCGGCATCGGACTCGTGCTGAGCTTCAGCTACATACTATTCATGACCGTTACATCCACCTTTGCCGTATCAGGATTGACCTCACCGATGGTGGCCATGTGGATTCCCAACTTCATCTACGCCATCATCGGCGCCATCCTCTACTATAAAGCCTCACACCACTAACCTTTTAAAATATATATTCATATGGGATTAGACATTTACGCAGGAACCTTAAACCGTTACTACCGCCGCAATTGGAAAACAAGAGTTCAGCAAATAGCTGAAGCCAATGGCCAAGAATGTGAATTGAAAGATACTGATGGTAATGTAATAAAACCGGTAGAAGACAAGGAAGAGATAAAAGAAATCCATGACATCATATTTCAGTGGTGTGATGGAATAGCCGAAAGCATCGGACGTATGGATCCGCCTAAGCCTCAACCATGGGACGAGACAACCGAACGCGAATATTACACTGATAAACCTGACTGGGAGGCCTTCGGAGCTTTATTGATGTTTATGGCCTGTCATTTACTCAAGTTTCGGATTTAGGATTTAGGCCGATTGGGCCAATGTCTGGAAGGCG
>JAMPAP010000001.1:382245-406682 GCA_023667185.1 Lachnoclostridium sp. | reverse complement strand
AGACCGTAAAGGCAGCTCAAAGATTTCATAAAGTTAAAAGTAAACATACTCTTATAGTTCGGAGGGTGTATATTCAAGGATACATCCTCCGATTTAGCACTATTATGAAAGAATATACACCTCAGCCGGCTGACACACGGGATGTGCTGCTCCCTGACGAATTGCTGCCGCTGATAGAGGATATGGCTCGGAATGTGCACGAAGTGTGGTCGCATAATCGCATAAACGATGGATGGACCTATGGCCCTGTGCGTGACGATGCCGCCAAAAAGCATCCATGTCTCGTGCCCTACGACCAGCTCCCCGAAAGCGAAAAGGACTACGACCGCGCCACCTCTCAGGAAACCCTCAAGCTCATCCTCAAGCTCGGCTTCAAAATTTCAAAATAGCCCGCGGCAGAGTTGTTGAACTAATTTGGCATGATTTTTGTTAGAAATATTGTAATAAGATTTATAAAATTTAACACCACATAAATCATGAATTTCAACAACTTCACAATCAAGTCGCAGGAAGCGATACAGAAAGCTATCGAGCTGACTCGCGGTGCCGGTGGACAGGCTATCGAACCGGTGCATCTGCTCAAGGCTGTCATGACCGAGGGAGAGTCGCTTGTCAACTTTATCTTCTCGAAGATAGGTGCCAGTCCCGCCGTTGTGATGAATCAGGTTGATGCCAAGATAGCTGCCGAGCCTAAGGTGTCAGGTGGCGAGCCGTATCTGTCACGCTCGTCAAACGACGTTATGCAGAAGGCTCTCGACATTGCCAAGAAGATGGGCGATGAGTATGTCACTCTTGAAGCTCTTTTGCTGGCCATATTCAATGTCAACTCGTCGGCTTCTTCTATTCTTAAGGATGCCGGACTGACTGAGAAGGAGCTGCAAAGCGCCATCTCCGAGCTGCGCAAAGGCAAGAAAGCTACTGACCAGAGCGCCGAGGATACTTATCAGGCTCTTTCAAAATATGCCATCAATCTTAACGAGCGTGCTCGCGAAGGTAAGCTCGACCCTGTGATTGGACGTGACGACGAGATACGCCGTGTGCTCCAGATTCTGAGCCGACGCACCAAGAACAACCCCATGCTCATAGGTGAGCCCGGTACCGGTAAAACGGCCATTGCCGAAGGTCTTGCCCAGCGTATCGTGCGCGGAGACGTGCCTGAAAATCTTCGCTCCAAGCAGATATTCTCGCTCGATATGGGAGCACTCGTGGCCGGCGCAAAATACAAAGGCGAATTTGAGGAGCGACTGAAAGCTATCGTCAATGAGGTGACTTCGTCGGACGGTGAGATTATCCTCTTCATCGACGAGATTCATACCCTTGTCGGTGCCGGTAAGGGCGAAGGCGCTATGGATGCGGCCAATATCCTCAAACCGGCTCTTGCCCGCGGTGAGCTCCGCAGCATCGGTGCCACCACTCTTGACGAATATCAGAAATATTTCGAAAAAGATAAGGCTCTCGAGCGCCGTTTCCAGAAGGTGATGGTCAACGAGCCTGACGAGGCCGCTGCCATTGCCATCCTTCGTGGCCTGAAGGAGAGATATGAGAATCACCACCATGTGCGTATCCGCGATGAGGCTATTATCTCGGCCGTGACTCTCTCGGAGCGATATATCACTGACCGTTTCCTCCCTGACAAGGCTATCGACCTGGTGGACGAGGCTGCATCGAAGCTCCGCCTGGAGATCGACTCCGTGCCACAGGCACTCGATGAAATCACCCGCATGATCGCCCAGAAGGAGATCGAGCGCGAGGCCATCAAGCGTGAAGGCGATGAGGCCAAGGTGAAGACGCTCGAGAAAGAGCTTGCTGACCTCCGCGACCGCGAAAACGAGTTCAAGGCCAAGTGGAAAGCCGAAAAGGATCTTATAGATAAAGTTCAGCAAAACAAGATAGATATCGAGCAGCTCAACTTTGACGCTGACCGCGCCGAACGCGAGGGCGACTATGCCAAGGTGGCCGAGATACGCTACTCCCGCATCCGCGCCAAGGAGGAGGAGAATGCCACTATTCAGGAGCAACTCAAGATGATGCAGGGCGAAAAGGCTCTCATCAAGGAGGAGGTTGACTCGGAGGATATCGCCGATGTGGTTTCGCGCTGGACCGGTATCCCCGTCAACAAGATGGTGCAGAGCGAGAAGGAAAAACTGCTCCACCTCGAAGCCGAGCTTCACAACCGTGTCGTAGGTCAGGATGATGCCATCGCCGCCATCGCTGACGCAGTGCGCCGCAGCCGCGCCGGATTGAATGACCCCAAGCGTCCTATCGGATCGTTTATATTCCTCGGTACCACAGGTGTAGGTAAGACCGAGCTTGCCAAGGCTCTTGCCGAGTACCTCTTTGACGACGAGAATATGATGACTCGTATCGACATGAGTGAATATCAGGAGAAGCATGCGGTATCACGCCTCGTAGGAGCGCCTCCGGGATACGTCGGCTACGACGAAGGTGGTCAGCTCACCGAGGCAGTGCGTCGCAAACCTTACTCCGTGGTGCTCTTCGATGAGATTGAGAAGGCTCACCCTGACGTATTCAACATCCTGCTTCAGGTGCTCGACGACGGCCGTCTGACTGACAACAAGGGTCGTATGGTCAACTTCAAGAACACTATCATCATCATGACCTCAAACATGGGCTCTCACGTCATCCGCGACAACTTTGCCAAGATGACCCCCGAAAATCGTGACGAGACCATCGAGAAAACCAAGAATGAAGTGCTCGAGATGCTCAAGCAGACCATCCGCCCCGAGTTCCTCAACCGTATCGACGAGATCATCATGTTCACCCCGCTCAACGAAGCCGAAATCGAAGAGATCGTAGGCCTCCAGATTAAGAGCGTGCAGAAGATGCTCGAGCGCAACGGCGTGACACTCAAAGTCACCCCCGAGGCTCTCCGTTACCTCGCCGAGGAAGGATACGATCCCGAGTTCGGCGCCCGTCCCGTCAAGCGAGTCATCCACCGTCAGATTCTCAACCGTCTGTCCAAGGATATCCTCGCCCAGAAGGTGGATCGCGACCGTCCCATTATCATCGATGTAAAGGACGATGCCATAGAGTTTACCAACTAATCGTTCATGGCTTATATAATTTGCAGGCCCGGTGACATCCTCGTCGCCGGGCCTGTAAACATTTCTATGGCTCAGTTTGTTATAATAGCATATGAATCAACTATTAGATGTTATGAAAAAGCTACTTTACTTTTTGATGCTGCTGCCACTGATGGGATTTGTGACAGCGTGTGATGACGATGACGATGTGCCTCAGGTTTCAGTCACTGTAAACTATGAGGGAGCTGTGAATGTTGACGGTATATTATATGTGGTGCAAGGCGAACCCTTTACCATCAATTCCATAACAGTCACTCCCAAGGAGGGTACACCTAAGGCCACGCTCGGCCCCGTAACCTATTTCTGGGATTACGACGTGCTCGGCACCACGGATGTCACTCCGTTTGGTGTCACTATTGACACCTCGCTCGAAGGGCTCGGCGCACACCTCCTCCAGGTTAGTTCTACCGTCCTTCAGGTCGACAAGGCCATGGCTCGCGTTGAATTCGCTTACCGAATCAACATCGTAGAGTCAGTCAACGATATCCCCGGCTACACCCCCGGCACGCCTGACTCCGGCACCGACGAGCAAGCCGTCCGCTAACGACGAAAAAATAGGTTGGTAGAATTTTCACAGATTCAATTTGTGAAGATTTTACCAACTTTTTTGTTGTGAAATCTCAGAAATGGTGTAATTTTAGACAGTAAATATCGCAAAACGATATTTTGTATTGATATTTTTACTATCTTTGCATCATGATTCTTGAAGATTTCAGAAACACCCCTTTCAGGATGCAGGATTTGAGTTCTGTATTCCCCGGTTGCGTTAATCTTGCTATGAAAGCAAAGAGACTGGAACGTGATGGATTGATAATGCGGCTGAAGAAGGGATTGTATGTTGCGAGTACAAAGGTAAGCCGTATGGAGTTGTCGACATTTCTGCTTGCCAACCACATTTACGGTCCCTCATACGTGTCGATGCAGACGGCGTTGCGGTTCTACGGACTGATTCCGGAGGCTGTCTATTCCGTGCAATCTATGACTACCGGCGTGGCGCGGGATTACGAAAATGCAATAGGAACGTTCAACTATATTCACGTTCCGGCTGATTATTATAATGTCGGTGTGACGATGAAAGAGGAAAACGGAGCATCATTCATGATTGCTACACCAGAAAAGGCGTTGTGCGATTTGATGGTCTATACCCCGAATCTGAATCTTAGATTCCAGACATCCGTGCGCAATTATCTTGAAGAAGACATCCGCTTCGACATGGACGAATTGCAGGATTTAGATCTCACCATCATAGAAGAGTGCGCTAAAGTCGCCAAAAAGAAAATAATGTTGAACCAGATGGTAAAATTCATAAAGCATGAGCGGAATATTTGACCAAATGCTATCGACCTACGACACGTCTACCACCGTAGCCAAAAGGAATGCCATGTATGAGGTGATGCAACAGATAGCACTCTTGGGGTTGCAACGAGGCGCCTTCTTTGAAAAAGCAGCCTTCTATGGCGGCACCTGCCTCCGCATTTTTCATGGGTTGGGACGCTACAGCGAGGATATGCATTTTTCGCTGTTGAGGGAAGACCCCTCGTTCAATATTGAGAATTATTTTCCTGCAATCATTGCCGAGTTCAAAGCCGCCGGACGCGATGTGGTCATTACTAAGAAAGAGAAGCGCAATTTCGGCAAAGTGGAGTCGGCATTCCTTAAAGATGATACCCATGTCTATAACTTGGCCTTTCAGACGGAGAAAAGTCTGAAAATAAAAATAGAGGTTGACACGAAACCACCATTGGGATTTGAGACAGAGCAAAAGCTACTGCTCCAGCCATTCTCTTTCATGACTCGCTGTGTGACGTTGCCCGACCTGTTTGCCGGCAAGATGCACGCCCTCGTTTACCGCAAGTGGGGACAGCGGGTGAAAGGTCGCGATTGGTACGACTTCGAGTGGTATGTCCGCAACGGCGTTCCACTGGATTTTGATCATTTCCGCCGACGTGCAATCGACTTCAACGGAGAAGACCTCAGCAAAGAAGATTTTCTGAGAAAACTTACTGACAGGCTCTCCACTATCGATATCAATTTGGTCAAGACTGACGTGCTCCCCTTCATCAAGAATCCATCCGAGCTTGACATCTGGAGCAATGATTATTTTGTCCGGCTTGCCGGGATGATGAAATTCCAAGAAGAAAAAAAATAACAATGTTTCTAACCGCTTGCTTATTCTAATTTGCATAAGTGAGGGATGTTGCTTATCTTTGTGGTGCAATGAACGAAGATAAGTCAAGAGCCAAGGCCAATGAGCTGCTCACGCAATTCTTGGAGAAGAATCAGATGCGTGACACCCGCGAGCGCCGAGCTATCCTCGACAAAGTCTTTGATATTCAGGGCCATTTCACGGCCGACGAGCTATATGAGTCGCTGATGGATGAGGGCTTTCACGTGGCACGTTCCACGGTCTACTCCACCATCTGTCTGCTCGTGGATTGTGGCATCCTACGGGAGCATTACATCCGGTCAGGTGCCATGCAGTATGAGCGCCGCATAGGGGTGGGGCAGCATTTCCACCTGATATGCACGCAGTGTGGTCGTGTCAGGCAGCTGAAAGATCAGGGGTTGTCGAAACTGATAGGCTACGGAAGATTTCCGTCGTTTGTAGCCTCGGATGTGGAGCTCTATATCTACGGGAAATGCACCAAATGCCGCCGCCAGCTACGTCGGCCGGCTTCTAAAAAAGATAATAAACCATAGTCTCATTTATATCAAAAACTGAACAATGAAAGTAGATGTGCTTCTCGGGCTCCAGTGGGGCGATGAAGGTAAAGGTAAAGTGGTGGATGTGCTTACACCGCGTTATGATGCTGTTGCACGCTTCCAGGGCGGACCCAATGCCGGTCACACCCTCGAGTTTGACGGCAAAAAGTATGTGCTCCGCTCTATTCCTTCAGGTATTTTCCGTGAAGGCCAGTTGAATATTATCGGAAACGGCGTGGTGCTTGACCCGGTGCTGTTTCGCGAGGAGGCCGAGGCTCTCGAAAAGAGTGGGGTAGATCTCCGCAAGAATCTCAAGATTTCAAAGAAGGTGCACCTGATAGCTCCTACTCACCGCCTGCTCGACGCTGCCAATGAGAAGGCAAAGGGTGGCAAGAAGATAGGCACCACCGGCAAGGGCATAGGCCCTACTTATACTGACAAGGTGTCGCGTAACGGTCTCCGTCTTGGCGATATCCATCATAATTTTGACGAAAAATATGCCGCTCTGCGCAGCCGCCACCTCGGTATGCTCAAGGCGCTCGGCTCTGAGCCTGATAACCTCGAGGCTCTCGAAAAAACCTGGATGGATGCCATAGATTATCTCCGCGGATTTGATATCGTTGACTCGGAATTTGTGATCGACGACCTTCTGCGTGAAGGAAAGAATATCCTCTGCGAAGGTGCCCAGGGCACGATGCTCGACGTTGACTTCGGCTCTTATCCATTCGTGACCAGCTCCAACACCATCTGCGCCGGCGCTTGCTCCGGCCTCGGTGTAGCTCCCGGCAAGATAGGCGAGGTGTATGGTATCTTCAAGGCCTACTGCACCCGCGTAGGTAGCGGTCCCTTCCCCACTGAGCTCTTTGATGAGACCGGCAAACTTATCCGCGATCTCGGCCATGAATATGGTGCCGTGACAGGTCGCGAGCGCCGCTGCGGCTGGATCGACCTCGTGGCTCTCCGCTATGCCATTATGGTAAACGGCGTCACCCAGCTCATAATGATGAAGAGCGACGTGCTCGACGGTTTTGATGAAATCAAGGCTTGCGTGGCTTACAAAGTTGACGGCAATGAGACCCGCCGCTTCCCTTACTCCATTGACGATAATATCGAGCCGGTATATGTAACCCTTCCGGGCTGGAAGACTGACATGACCTCATTTACCTCCGAGGAGCAGTTCCCCAAGGAATTTGCTGACTATATCAAGTTCCTCGAAGCCGAGCTCGAGACCCCCATCACCATAGTCTCTATCGGCCCTGACCGCGAGCAGACCATCCTCCGCTCTAACCATAAATAATCCTTTAAGCAAAGATACCATGGCAAAAGTAAAACCGTTCAAAGGCGTACGTCCGCCCAAAGACCTCGTTACGAAGGTAGCTTCACGTCCTTACGATGTGCTTAACTCTGAAGAAGCACGTGCTGAGGCCGAAGGTAATCCCATGTCGCTATATCATATCATCAAGCCGGAGATTGACTTTGAGCCGGGCACTGACGAGCATGATCCCCGTGTCTATGACAAGGCCGTGGAAAATTTCGAGGCCTTCCAGCAGAAGGGTTGGCTTCGTCAGGACGATGAGGACCACTATTATATATATGCACAGACGATGAATGGCCGTACGCAGTACGGTATCGTCATCGCCGCTAATGTCGACGACTATATGCAGGGCCGCATCAAGAAGCATGAGCTGACCCGTCGTGACAAGGAGGAGGACCGCATGAAGCACGTCCGCATCAATAACGCCAATGTTGAGCCGGTGTTTTTTGCATTCCCTGACAATGAGGTACTTGCCGAGGTAATCGACACTACTATAAAGAAGGAACCGGAGTATGACTTCGTGTCGTCTGACGGTTTCGGCCACCACTTCTGGGTGATTGACGACCCC
Organism: Lachnoclostridium sp.; assembly: GCA_023667185.1. Lineage (GTDB taxonomy): Bacteria > Bacteroidota > Bacteroidia > Bacteroidales > Muribaculaceae > Duncaniella. Next base: position 398,992 of record JAMPAP010000001.1, on the reverse strand, counting down.
GAGACCATCAAGACTGTCACTGAGGCTTTTGACGCTATCCCGGCTCTCTATATCGCTGACGGCCACCACCGCTCGGCCGCAGCAGCGCTCGTAGGTCACGAGAAGGCTCTCGCTAACCCCGCTCATCGTGGCGACGAGGAGTACAACTATTTCCTTGCTGTGGCTTTCCCGGCATCTCATCTCAATATCATCGACTACAATCGCTTGGTCAAGGATCTCAACGGTCTCTCGACCGGCGATTTCCTGAGCCGCCTCGAGGAGAATTTCATCGTAGACCTCAAGGGCAAAAATGAGTATCGCCCCAATGCGCTTCACAACTTCTCGCTCTACCTTGACGGCAACTGGTATTCGCTCACAGCCCGCAAAGGCACCTACGACGACAATGACCCGATAGGGGTGCTTGACGTTACCATCTCATCTGATCTCATACTGCGCGACATTCTCGGTATCACTGACTTGCGCTCGGATAAGCGTATCGACTTCGTAGGAGGTATCCGCGGTCTCGGTGAGCTGAAACGCCGCGTCGATTCCGGTGAAATGGCTATGGCGCTCGCGCTCTATCCCGTGTCGATGAAGCAGCTGATGGATATCGCCGATTCCGGCAACATCATGCCACCGAAGACTACCTGGTTTGAGCCCAAGCTCCGCTCCGGCCTGATTGTCCACAAGCTCGACTGATTTCTTTTGAAATTTCCGATAAAATTATCTAATTTTGCACTCTGAATTTTATAAACCATAATAAAAATGAGAAAAAATATTGTTGCCGGCAACTGGAAGATGAACACCACAGTGCCTGAAGGCGTGAAGCTCGCCGAAGAAGTAAATGCAGCACTCAAAGCTACTGATGCAAAGTGTGATGTAATCATCTGCGTCCCTTTCACTCATCTTGTTCCCGTAGCCGGATGCATCGATATGAACAAGCTCGGCCTCGGCGCTGAAAACTGCGCTGACCACCGCAGCGGCGCCTATACCGGCGAGGTGTCAGCCCCCATGGTTGCTTCTACCGGCGCTAAATACGTGATCCTCGGTCACTCTGAGCGTCGCCAGTATTACGGCGAAACTTCTGAAACCCTGAAGGAGAAGGTAGCTCTCGCTCTTGAAAATGGTCTGACTCCCATCTTCTGCATCGGCGAAGTGCTCGCCGAGCGTGAGAACGGTACTTATCTTGATGTGGTTAAGACTCAGCTTACCGACGCTCTCTTCAACCTTTCAGCCGAAGACTTCAGCAAGCTGATCCTCGCTTACGAACCCGTATGGGCTATCGGCACAGGCAAGACTGCTACTGATGACCAGGCTCAGGAAATGCACGCTTTCATCCGCGCCACCATCGCCGAAAAGTATGGCAAGGAAGTGGCTGAAAACACTTCTATCCTCTACGGCGGCAGTTGCAAGCCCTCTAACGCCAAGGCTCTCTTCGCCAAGCCCGACGTTGACGGCGGTCTGATCGGAGGTGCATCTCTCGATGCTGAGTCATTCATGGGCATCGTCACTGCTTTCTGATCAATTAGTAATCTAAATTATATCCATCTGTATGACTATCAGATGCCTGATGCTTACGGCAATAGCTCTGGTTGCGATCCCCTTTGCCGGGAGGTCGCAATCAGCGCAGCCTGCGGCTACGATAATCGAGCACTTCGAAAACGGCGGTCATAACTCTGTGACGATGCCCGATGAGCTTTATCGGCGTATGATACCGGTCGTTACAGCCGAGGAGGAAGAGGAATCATCCACCTCCACGGAGACGGTAATAACGCCGGGTCATGCAGCAGGATTCAGAGTGCAGGTATTCAGCGATAACAATACCCGTACTGCTAAAAACGAAGCGCGTGCGAAATCTAAAATGATTGCAGCACGTTTCCCTCAATATGCCACCTACGTGCGCTACACATCCCCCTACTGGCGCCTGAAAGTGGGCGACTTCCGCTCGCAGCAGGATGCCAATGAAGCCGCTGAGGAGCTGCGTAAGGCTTTCCCGGCTTTCAGCAAGGAGATTCGCGTGGTTCGTGACCGTATTAATATTACAGAATGATAGATAATCGCTCACTGTCATCACCTGAAACAGAGCAAGCCATAGCAGCCCACATCGCCGAGATTATCAAGCTGCTCGGCGAGGACGTAAGCCGCGAAGGACTGGTTAAAACTCCCGGCCGATATGCACGCGCACTGCTCTATGCCACCCGTGGTTACCGCCAGGATATCGATGCTGTCATCAATGGGGCTATCTTCACTCATGAAGGCTCAAATATGGTGATAGTTAAGGATGTAGAGTTTTATTCCCTGTGCGAGCATCATATCCTCCCCTTCTTCGGTCATGTGTCAATAGGATATATACCTGACGGCAAGACCATTGGACTTAGCAAGTTGGCTCGTATCGTGGACTTCTATGCCCGACGTCTCCAGGTCCAGGAGCGGATGACTGCACAGATATGCCACGCCGTAGCTGACAAGCTGAATGCCAAAGGAGTTATCGTATACTCCGAGGCACATCATCTATGCATGAAAATGAGAGGTGTGGAAAAGCAAGACTCCACCACCTCCACCATTGAGACCGTCGGCGAGTTTGCCGATTCTCCCTCCCTCCGTGCCGAATTTTTCGCCGCCCTTTCCCGCTGATTGCCACGGAGTTTATGCTCGTGGCTAATTACAAAATTTCAACCTTTAATCTATTCATACCATGGATATTAAATCTATCTGTTCGACTGTTGCCGTAGCCATGTCGGCTTTCGCCCCACTGGCGCTCAACGCTGCCATCGAGGGTAGCCTCGACCCGGAGAGCGTGGTGGAGCAGTGGAGCGACGATGTCGCTTCGCCCAAGATCTTCGATATCAATTTCAGCGACACTTCCTGGCCCGACACATGGACCAAGGAGACAGGCCGCGACTGCCCCGAGTGGGCCGACGGCGGCTATGTCAATGCCGTCCTCGATGTCAAGGTTAATCCTGACGGCGGGGTGACTTATCCCGTGCTGTTTCATAACTGCGTGTTTGCCAACAAGAAGTCTTACAACGGTTTTGCCGGAGCTACCGCCGCTTTCTCACGCCAGTATTATCTCGGCGAGAAGGCTACGGGCAACTCCCCGTATGTCAACAACTGGAAAGCAGCCGGTCACACCAAGTATCTCGAAGATAACATCGAATACAACTCCCGCAATGTGCCTACCTACGGCGAGGCCGGATTTGTGCAGATGTGCCGCGATGCCGCCATTGACGATGGCGCGGGCAACAAGATTTCTCTCCATGGATGGATGGAAATAGATCATATACCTTACGTTGACCGTGTGCAGTGGTCCTGGTCGTCTACATCGTGGGGTCGCGGTATAAAGTGCGACTACAAGGTGGGCGATGGCGACTGGAAGCCGCTCGTATGGATGGGCTCGGAACGTCAGAAACAGGGCTGGACCAGCTTCAGCGATCAGGGCTACTTCATGGAAAATGTCATCAATGCTTCTGATGTGTCGATACGCTGGCGCGTGTGGGATGGCGAGGATTTTGATAATCCGGTGCAGAAGGATGATTCCGGCGCTTGCCCGTTTACGCAATCAATTGACCCGTTTGCCCAGCGTCAGGCTCCCCGTGTCCACAAAATCCGCATCTTCGGTAACGAAATTACAGCTGACCAGGCCGATTTTGCCCGCAATAATCCTGTGAATAATGTCGGAGAGCTGTCTGACCTCGGCGACTTCGGTTTCGGCTCGGGCAATGATGATGCTCCTGATGCAGCGGCTCCGGTGGTGATTTCTACTGTAAGCAAGGATGGCACAGGCGATTATGCCTCAATTCAGGAGGCTATTGATGCAGTGCCTGCCGGCTCGCGTGGCATCATCTTTATCAAAGCCGGTGTATATGACGAGAACATCTACGCTTCGCGCAAGGGCGAACCGGCCAAGTTTATCAGTCTCGTAGGCGAAGACGCTGCTACCACGATACTAACTTCCTCGGTAAGCCGTGGCGGTGAATCTTCCAACAGCTATCTTGACTGCGCAGCGCTCAACGTTTTCTGCGAGCGATTCTATGCCGAGAACCTCACTATCCGTAACACCTCAGGAAACGTTGGCCAGGCCGAAGCCCTGTTTACCAACGGCGATGCCCATCTCTTCAATAACTGCGTCCTCTCAGGCTATCAGGATACATATAAGGCTAATATCGGAAGCCGCGGCTACTTCACTAATTGCGTGATCGAAGGATGCACTGATTTTATCTACGATGGTGGCCTCGAATGGTTTGAAAACTGTACCATCCGCTGCGTCAACGGTAAAGGCTATATCACGGCTCCCGCTGAGTCGTCGATGCCCATGACCAAGGTAATGTATCCCGAGCTGTCAGCTGACGTGTTCTACCCCGGTCTCTTCTTCCGCAACTGTAATGTAGTCGCTGAAGAGGGCGTAGGTGAGGGCGATTACTACCTCGGGCGTCCTTGGAAAGAGACCTCCGGTGCCATGTTTATCTCCTGCTCTCTCGGCAAGCATATCAATGCCGCAGGATGGAAAGACTGGAATGGCAACGAGAAAACATCGTCGCTCTACGAATATAAAAACGTTGACCCCTCAGGCCAGCCGGTAAACACCGCATCGCGTGCTTCGTTCAGCCGCCAGGCCTCTGATGCTGAGGTTGCTGCCTATATGACTCCCGAATTTGTCTTCTCGAAGGCCGCCAAGACTTCGTTTGACTTCTCGTCGATCCTTGCCGGAGTGGCTGCGCCCGCTGACTTTGTGGTTACCGGCTCAGGATTCTCATGGATGCCCTCAGAGGGTGCCACAGGCTACGTAATTTACAAGAATGGCAAGCTCGAAGCGGTGGTCACTGACGCTGAATACAGTGCCGGATTTGACCCCGCAGCCGTTTACACCGTCAAGTCAATCTCACGCCACGGCGTTACTTCTGCCGCCGTGGAGGCTAAAGAGACTGAACCTCTCAAAGCATTCCCCTCGGCTGAAGGTTTCGGAAAATACACCTCCGGCGGTCGCGGAGGCAAGGTAGTGAAAGTAACTTCGCTTGCCGACGACGGCTCGGCCGGTACACTCCGCTGGGCGTTCAGCCAGTATAAGGATGAGCCGATTACTATCGTGTTTGAGGTCTCGGGAAATATCGTCCTCGCTTCAGAGTTGCGTGTCAACCGTAACGATTGGACTCTTGCCGGACAGACCGCCCCGGGCGACGGTATCGTAATCACCCATAATAAAGTAAACTTCGGCGGCTCGCAGAACTTCATCGTGCGTAACGTCCGCTTCCGTATCGGCCAGAAGGATGTCAACGGCCAGATCCTTACCGAAAATGCTTGCGGCTCAGAAAACTGCTCCAACTATATCTTTGACCACTGTACATTCGGATGGTCAGTGGAAGAGAATATGAATACGGCTGACTGCCACTTCCTCACCGTGCAATATTGTATGGTTCACGAGGGTCTCTACAATGCCGGTCACTCCAAGGGTGTTCGCGGTTACGGAACACAGTGGGGTGGCTCGCCCGCTACCTATCACCACAACCTCCTGTCGGGTAACCAGTCACGCTCATGCCGCTTCAACGGTGCCCGTGGCGAGGATCATGTAGTGTTCATGGAGTATATCAATAATGTGAACTACAACTATGGCAAGGAGGGTGGATGCTACGGCGGTGAAAACACTGCTCCCGTGTCGGACTACAATGGCCTCAACTCGGCTCACGAATGTAACTTCATAAACAACTACTATAAGCCCGGCCCTGCGTCATCAACTTCTACAGTGACCTTCTTCACATCAAGCTATGCCCGCGACGGCGCCACCTCTTGGGCACCTGCCAAATGGTATGTTGACGGCAACGTGGCTCACGGCTTCGATGCCATCACTGCTGACAACTGGAAAGGCGTAAAAGTCGAGACTTACAAGCAGGCCGATATCAAGTCTGACGCCCGCATCGTCACCGCTACCCCTTACTATAAATACAGCATCACCGGTGGCATAGGCTCTTATGTGCCCGAGCGCTACATGATGGAAAACTTCCAGACGGCCACTGATGCCTTCACAACTGTAGTCAATCGCGCCGGTACTATCAACCGCGATGCTATCGAATCACGTGTAGCTGCCGACGCCCTTGCCGGAACTGCCACTTATGGCGGCTCAACCATTGGTGAAGGAAAAGGCATCCTCGATACCGAAAACGATGCCGAAGGCTTCATAGCTTACTCTGAAAACTATACCGTCCCGACTGACACTGATGGTGACGGTATGCCCGACGTATGGGAAAACACAGTAGGCCTTAATCCCGCGGCCGCCGACAATAACCGTCTTAACGCCGACGGCTATACAGCTCTTGAAGTATATCTCGCTTCTCTCATGGGCGAAACCCTTTCAAGCGACTTCTCAGGAGCAGGCATCGCCGAAGTGATGATCAGCACTCCGGAAATGAGTTACGACAAAGTATCGGCAACACTCACTATAGCCCCGGAGGCTATCGGAGCCACCCTCACAGTCTACTCAACTGATGGAGCTATGCTGGCACGTCAGATCGTCAAGACCACTGACGTCAACCTGTCAGCACTTCAGCCCGGAGTCTACCTCATCTGCCTCTCCGGCAACGCTATCGCCCCACGCTCCCTGAAAATCCTCCGTTAACAGAGAAAAAGCGCCTTCAGACGCGAACAAAAAAGGTAGCCAAGGTTATAAAATCGACCTTGGCTACCCTTTTGCGTCTATAATTTCTCCAAGTCATTATCTAATTATGGATTATCTTGGTATTATTACTTCATCAAGAAAAGATCTAAATATAATGGTTTTATCCATTTTGGTTCCCATTACGGTACTACCTTTGTCGAAGCCTATAAATTCGTATTCGATAGTGGATGTTTTAATCTTGCCTTTGTGAAATATTACTCTTGTTATTTTGCAATTACTTGATACACCCAAGACATTATATTCTATGTCAGAGTCCTTTTTAATTTGATCTAAATTCCATGAAGAAATATATTTTATAAACAAATCTATGTATTTTTTATTTTTCGTGTATGATTCCAACTCTAATAGATTTACTCCATTTCGACTGACATACCGCAAATTTTGGCTATTCCATACTGCTACGTATATTGAAATGTTGGATCCGTCTAATCTTATTTCTGTATTTGGACTACTGGTTTCATACTTAATGAATAGTGTATCATTTGCAGTATTGATCATGAAATCATTTTCGGCAAAGAAATCTTACATTTTCTTAGGCAATCTGCCATTATTGATTACGGAGATCCCGGTTTTGTACTCATTAAGGTATGAGGACATTGTGATAAATTTGCTTTTCTTGACTTTTGACGATGATACTGCCGTTATACATTGCATCGCCAATATCAAAAAGATAAATAAAGAAATAATTCGTTTCATTTTAACTAATTTTCAGGGCTCTTGTTACGTTTGTTGATAAGATATTGTATACCGGTAAATATCAGGTATAATATTACAATTGTAATTACTATAACGTTGGGAAGCAATATTGATATATCGTTCCATGAAGCTTGTTCAAAAATACATGAGTAAAGAATTATATCAAATATTACACTAAAGTAGGCAGTATATATATATCCAAGATATAGATTATTATCATCTAAATCTTTTTTCCAAACAGGTGTGATCCATGAAATTGCTGTTAATCCTATTACCGTAATTAGAATTACCGAAAGATAGAATAAAAATAATTCACATATTATAATTTGAGGGAGCAGACCGGATGTAAGACCCATTGTCAAGAATGATAGACACCAATATATCAGACCAAAGTATATAAAAATTTTAATCGGGACCCATAATGTGAATTTGATCATCTCCGCACTGCTTAATTCATTCTCCATAATCTAATTCATTTATCATTACATAATTGGCGACTGAGTAGTCGTTTCCTGGCAAATATAGGGCGTGAGGAGATATAAAACAAGTATTTTACGGATTTTAAAACATTTTAAGGGTTTCAGCGTTATGATGGTATGGATGCTCGTGAACGGAAAATATATAAGGTGACGTTGACAGGTACTGCCGTAAATGCGATGCTGATAGTGCTGAAGTTTGTGGCCGGTATCATAGGCTGCAGTTCGGCTATGATGGCTGATGCCGTGCACTCGTTGAGCGACTTTATTACTGATGCTATCGTGCTGATATTCGTCAAGATAGCCGGTAAGCCGGAGGACTGCACCCACGAGTATGGCCACGGAAAGTATGAGACTCTTGCCACGGTGGTAATCGGGCTTATTCTGATGTTGGCCGGTTTGGGGTTGATGATCAACGGCATCGAGCATATCATCCGCTGCATCAATGGCGAGGAGCTGCCCCGCCCCGGCATGATAGCGTTTATTGTAGCGGTGGCTTCGATAGTGTCAAAAGAGTGGCTTTTCCATTATACCCGGAGAGTCGGGAAAGAGACCAACTCTCAGGCAGTGATAGCCAACGCGTGGCATCACCGCAGCGATGCCATTTCGTCGCTGGGCACTCTTATAGGTATCGCCGGGGCGATATTTTTCAACTGGCGCATACTCGACCCGGTGGCTGCAGTGGTGGTGAGCGTGTTTATCATCAAGAGCGGATATGATATCATGCATCCTATGGTGAGAGACCTTCTGGAGGCGGCATTACCTGAGGAACAACAGGCTGAAATACTGAAGATTGTAGAGTCAGTAAACGGGATAAAAAATCCCCACGACCTGCGCACACGCCGCATAGGCAACAATATCGCCATTGACCTCCACGTGAAGATGAACGGGCACATGACTCTGACTCATGCCCACGATCTCGTCACTCAGGCTGAAAAGGCGCTGAAGGATAAATACGGTCAGGGAACCATCGTGACTATCCACATGGAGCCGCTCTCTGACAAGGAAGAACCGTCGGCATGCAAAATTCCCGGAAGATAATTTGAAATTTTCATCAAGTTATCTTGAATTATGATTAACTTTGCAGTTGGCAATCTGTAAATATCTATAATTTAGGTTTGACTATGTTTGAGTTATCTTTCACTCCGGAGCTGATAGTGGTTTATTCAGCCGCCGTGGTGAGCATCTTGATAATACTGCTTTGCTTGAGGAAGGCTGCATCACGTGTGGCAGCTCGCGTGGCTTACGACTCTGAGCATGAGCCGGAAAGCGTCCAATGGCCTGACGTGTCAGTGATCGTTTACTCCAAGGATGATGCCTGGAATCTTGAGGCATGTCTGCGTAGCATATTGACTCAGGATTATGCCGGAAAGTTTGAGGTTATCGTGGTCAACGATGGCGCTGTGGCTGCTACAGAGGCTGTAATAGGCAAACTTGAGAAAGAATTTGGCAACCTGTATATGACATTTACCCCGCTGCTTTCCAAGGCGTTGAGCCGCAAGAAGCTTGCCGTGACACTCGGTGTGAAGGCCGCCCGCTATGAGGTGGTGGTTCTCACGCTCGGCACCTGCCGCATCGGCTCTGACAAATGGCTCCGCGATATGGCGGCTCCCTTTGCCGAGGGCAAAGAGGTGGCGATAGGCTATGCCACAAGCGTGCCGGCTGAAGGCGTGGAGGATGGCGACGGACTTTATGTCCGCTCCTTTGACACGGTGCTGACGGCGGTGAAGTATCTCTCGTGCGCCATCGCAGGGCATCCTTACCGCGGCAACTCGGCCAATCTTGCCTATCGCCGCAGCTTGTTTTTCAAGAATAAAGGTTTCTCGCGGTCGCTTAACCTCAACTTTGGCGACGATGATATCTTCGTGAGCGAAATCTCCAATGGCCATAATACGGCAGTTGTGCTCTCGGAAGAGTCGATAATAGAAGTTCTCGAGCAGGATCCGGTGAAGGCTCACCGTCAGGACAAGCTGCAGCACAACTTTACGTCACGCCGCCTGTCGCAGATGGGCAACTGGGTGGTCAACAGCTCATTGGTGGCATGGTGGGCGCTCTTCGGGACACTTATCGCCGGGGCGATCATCGGGTTACCGTCAATTATACCGGCTATAGTGTCGGCGGTGGTGCTTGTGACAATGTCGATACTGATGATGACCACATGGCGCACGGTGTCACGGTCGCTGAAGTCAGTGCCGCTGTTTCTCACAGTGCCGTTCCTGATGCTATGGCAGCCGCTATACAATGGCTATTATCAGATAGTAGGATTTATCGAACGTAAAAAAAATATGACATGGGGCGTATGAAATGTAGTATTGAAGTCAACGGTCTCGTGCTTCGTGCCTTCCACGGCGTTTTACCGCAGGAACGTGTCACGGGCAACCGTTTTCGAGTGGATGTAAAAGTGTATTATCCTTTTGAACAAGCTATGAACTCAGATGTTGAGGCACACACACTCAGCTATGCTGACATTGTAGAAGTCATTAAGGAAGAGATGGCTGTAAGATCAGCTCTCCTTGAAAACGTGGTCGGACGAATTTATAGTAAATTGACCGGCCGATACCCGCTCATTACTGGCGGCGAGATACGCGTAGCCAAGCTCGTGCCTCCGCTGGATGCACTTGTCGATGACTGCGCGGTAAAAATAGAATGGTAAAACAATAATATATGAATAAGAAAGAAACCCCGATATTGCTGCTGACCGGTTATCTCGGCAGTGGCAAAACCACCCTTGTGAATCATATCCTGTCAAACGAGCGCGGCATAAAGTTTGCCGTGATAGTCAATGACATAGGCGAAGTGAATATCGACGCTGACCTTATAGAGCGTGGAGGTGTGGTAGATACGAAGGACGATAGCCTCGTGGCTCTCTCCAACGGCTGTATCTGCTGCACTCTCAAGATGGATCTTGTAAAGCAGATCGAGGATATTATGGCGCTAAATCGCTTTGACTACATCGTGATCGAGGCCAGCGGCATCTGCGAGCCTGCGCCTATTGCCCAGACTATCTGCTCGATACCTCAGCTCGGCGAAGGATTCCTCAAAAACGGGCTTCCGCGTCTCGACTGTATAGTGACGGTGGTGGATGCGCTGCGCCTGCGCGACGAATTCGGCTCCGGTGCTAACCTTACTTCCAAGGATATCGACGAAGAGGATATTGAGAATTTGATAATCCAGCAGATAGAATTCTGCAATATCATCCTGCTCAACAAAGTGTCAGAAGTCACCCCCGACGAGCTTGCAAGGATAAAGAGCGTGATACGTGCACTTCAGCCCGTAGCCAAGATTATCGAGACCGACTATGCTGAAGTTGACCTCAAGGAATTGCTTAATACTCATCTCTTTGACTTTGAGAAAGTGGCCACCTCAGCTACATGGGTGCGCGAGATCGAAGGCCATCATGACGATGATGATGATGATGATGATGATGATGATGATGATGACGAGCACGAACATCATCATCACGAGCATGACCATGACCATGACCACGACCACGACCATCACCATCACCACCACCATCACGATGGCGAGGGTGAGGCTGAGGAGTATGGCATCGGCACTTTTGTGTATTTCCGCCGCCCGGCGTTTGATCTGAATAAATTTGACTATTTCGCCGCCTCACAGTGGCCGGCCGAGGTGATCCGTGCAAAAGGAGTGGTCTACTTCAGTAACAATCCTGATATGAGCTACCTTTTCGAGCAGGCAGGCCGTCAGAAGTCGCTGAAAGAGACTGGATTATGGTTTGCTACCGCCCCTGAGGAGGAGCTCATGGCCATGGTTAAACAGGATCCCTCTATACTCCGTGACTGGGACGAAAAATATGGCGACCGCATGGTGAAGATCGTATTCATAGGCCGCAACCTCGACAAAGAGGATATAACACGCAAGCTCGATGCTTGCCTTGACCTTGAATAATGGGACGGAGTTTCCTGCAGGTTGAGGATCTAACCAAGAGTTATGGCGACCGCGTGCTGTTTGACTCCATAACCTTCGGTGTGGAGGAGGGCGACAAGATAGGTATCGTGGCCAAAAACGGTACGGGAAAGTCGACTCTTCTTCGCATTCTGTCGGGCGTGGAGGCACCTGACAGCGGCAGCGTGGTGTTTCGTAACGGCCTGAGGGTGGGATTTCTCGAGCAGCTGCCCGTGTTTCCGCCGGGAAGCACAATAGGTGACGTGTGCAAGGAGGTGCTCACCTCCACGATCACTGATGATGACGACCACTGGAAGAGCGACGACCGGGTGGCGACGATGCTCTCAGGGATGGGGCTTCATAACCCCGGTGAGCTCGTGGACCATCTCTCAGGCGGCCAGCTGAAACGCGTAGCACTCGCGCGCGTTCTCCTCTCTGATCCTGAGCTCCTCGTGCTCGACGAGCCCACCAACCACCTGGATATCTCCACCGTAGAGTGGCTCGAGAATTACCTCACGCGCTCGCGTGTCACCCTGCTGATGGTGACCCACGACCGCTATTTCCTTGACCGTGTCTGCAACCGTATTATCGAGATTGACATGAAGTCAATCTTCACTTACGAAGGTAATTACGATACTTACCTGCGTCGTCGTAGCGAGCGTATAGAGGCGCTTCAGGGCGAAATAGCCAAGGCTAAAAATACGCTCCGCCGCGAGCAGGAGTGGATGAGCCGCCAGCCTCAGGCCCGAGGTGGCAAAGCCCGCTACCGCATAAATGCGTTTTATGACCTAAAGGAACGTGCATCAGTGAGATATGACGACAGCACGATTAATCCTGACGACATCAAGTCATCCTATATCGGGTCGAAAATCTTTGAAGCCGAAAATGTGTGTAAACGCTTCGGCGACAAGGTGATACTCGATAATTTCACTTATACATTTGCCCGCTACGAGAAGGTGGGCATAATTGGCGAAAACGGTGTGGGGAAATCAACATTCATCAAGATGCTCCAGGGAATCGTTCCGGCCGACAGCGGACACTGGAACGTAGGTGAGACTATCAGCTTCGGCTACTATTCGCAGGATGGTCTGAATCTGCCTCAAGGCAAGAAGGTTATTGATGCCATTACTGATATCACTGAGGATGTGGTGCTGGAGGATGGAGTAAGATACACCCCTATGCAGTTTCTCAGCCGCTTTCTGTTCACTCCGGCTGACCAGCAGAAGTATATATCCACCCTCAGCGGCGGCGAGATGAGACGATTACACCTTGCAGCAACTCTGATCACCCGCCCTAACTTCCTGATTCTTGATGAGCCGACGAATGACCTTGATATCGTGACACTTGCCATTCTTGAGGATTACCTGCGCAACTTCAAGGGGTGTGCCATCATAATCTCTCATGACCGTTTCTTTCTGGATTCGATTGTGGATCACCTTTTTGTGATGGAGGGTAATGGCGTAATCAAGGATTTCCCAGGCAATTATACCGAATATCGGCAATATCTCGCCGAGCAGCGCAAACTCGAAGCCAAGGCTGAGCCGAAGCCTGCTGACACCCGCGAGCCTCGCCGTCAGCGCAAGGAGAAACTTACGTTTAAGGAACGACGTGAGTTTGAGGCTCTTACCGAGGAAATAGACAGGCTCAACCAGGAGAAAGATGCGCTCGACAAGTTGTTTGCATCGGGTGATACTATAGAAGATGTGGCCGCCAAAGCCACAAGATACGAAGAAGTCAAGGCACTACTCGATGAAAAAGAGATGCGTTGGCTTGAACTTTCTGAAAAAGAATAAGTTATGGAAGAACTATTAAGCTATTTCCCAGACCTTACCCCCGAGCAGCAGACACGGCTTGCCGCGCTCGGCCCGTTGTATCGAGAGTGGAACGAGAAAATAAATGTAATTTCACGAAAGGATATCGACAATCTTTTCGTGCATCACATTCTCCACTCGATGTCAATAGCCAAGTTTGTGACCCCGATTGAGGGAACAACGGTGATGGACCTCGGTACCGGAGGCGGTTTCCCGGGGATCCCGTTGGCTATACTGTGGCCGCAGTGCCGCTTTCACCTCATCGACCGCATCGGCAAGAAGGTGGGTGTGGCTCGCTCGATAGCCGAGGAGATCGGCCTGACAAATGTCACGTTTCAGCATGGCGACTCCGGGGAGTGTCATGAGAAATTTGACTATGTGGTGTCACGCGCGGTGATGCAGCTCGACCAACTCGTGAAAATCTCTGCCCGCAATATTTCCAATCATAGCCACAACCGCCTGCCTAACGGCTTGATATGCCTCAAGGGGGGCGACCTCGGCGGGGAGCTCGGACGGGTACGTCGCCCCATGTTGCAGGTGCCTCTGACTGACTATTTTAAGGAGGATTATTTTAAAGAGAAATATCTAATTTACGTAGAGATATAATGAGATGAAAATCAGCCGATTCGTTTTCAATATGTTTGGCGAAAACTGCTATGTGGCCTACGATGAGGCTACTCGCCAGACCATGGTCATAGATCCAGGAATGATCGACCGCGCCGAGTGTGATGCCATTTCCGAATTTATAGATCGTAACCACTTGACGGTCACCCATCTGGTGAATACTCACATGCACCTCGATCATATCTTTGGCGACAACTTTATCAAAAACCGTTACGGCGTGAAGATAGAGTGTGGCAAGGCTGATGCTGCAATGGGTGAGAACCTCGAGCAGATGGTCAGACGTTTCGGCATTCGGACAAAAATCGAACCCGTGGTTGCCGACGTGTTCCTGAGTCCAGGCGACGAAATCACCCTTGGCGATGAGAAAATCAAGGTGATAGCTGTACCCGGCCATTCGCCCGGCAGCATAGCGCTCTATGCCCCCGAGAGCGGAGTAGTGTTTACCGGCGATGCGCTTTTTGCCGGTTCAATAGGTCGCACTGACCTTGAAGGAGGCGATCACAGTCAGCTCGTCAACGCTATTAGGGAAAATCTTCTGACACTCCCTGATGACACCGTAGTCCTTCCCGGCCATGGCGGCGAGTCCACCATAGCCCGCGAAAAAGCCGCTAATCCGTTTCTTTAGTTTTTAGTTTTTAGTTTTTAGTTTTTAGTTTTTAGTTTTTAGATTTTAGATTTTAGTTTTTAGATTTTAGATTTTAGTTTTTAGATTTTAGATTTTAGTTTTTAGTTTTTAGTTTCCGGTTCCAACTAACAACTAACAACTAACAACTATACAGCCTCTCTTTGGCAGCGAGGACACGCTCGTCAGTGATATAGTCGTCATAATCCATGATTTTATCTATTATGCCGTTGGGCGTAAGCTCGATCACACGGTTACATACCGTCTGTATAAACTCATGGTCGTGACTTGAGAGCAACACATTGCCTTTGAACGTTTTAAGAGTATTGTTGAAGGCCTGAATCGACTCAAGGTCAAGATGGTTTGTGGGCGAGTCGAGGATCAGTGTATTGGCGTCAGTCATCATCATGCGGGCTATCATGCAGCGCATTTTCTCGCCACCCGACAACACAGAGGCCTTCTTCAGCACCTCTTCACCCGAGAAAAGCATCTTGCCGAGAAATCCCTTAAGATAAATCTCCGAGTTGTCGTTGGAAAACTGTGACAGCCAGTCGACAAGTGACAGGTCAGTGTTGAAAAACATCGAATTGTCGAGCGGCAGATAAGCCGTGGTGATCGTCTGCCCCCAGTCATAACTGCCGGCGTCGGCCTTACGCTTGCCGTTTATGATTTCAAAGAGAGCCGTCATGGCGCGCGGATCGTGGCTCAGAAATACGATCTTGTCACCCTTCTCCACCTGAAAGTTAACATCCTTGAAAAGCAGGTCACCATCCACGCTTGCTGTTAAGCCCTTGACCTCAAGAATCTTATTGCCCGGTTCGCGCTCCGGAGTAAAGATGATCCCCGGATAGCGGCGTGATGAGGGCTGGATCTCCTCCACATTGAGCTTCTCGAGCATCTTCTTGCGCGATGTCGTTTGCTTTGACTTGGCCACGTTGGCGCTGAATCGTGAGATAAACTCCATGAGCTCCTTGCGCTTCTCCTCAGCCTTTTTGTTGGCCTGCTGCTGCTGACGCAGAGCCAGCTGGCTCGACTCATACCAGAAGCTGTAGTTGCCTGAGAAGAGAGTTACCTTATTGTAGTCAATATCAAGAGTATGCGTGCATACAGAGTCAAGGAAATGGCGGTCGTGGCTCACCACCAGCACCGTGTTCTCAAACTTCGACAGATAATCCTCGAGCCACATCACCGTGTCAAGGTCAAGATCGTTGGTAGGCTCGTCGAGCAGCAGATTGTCAGGGTTTCCGAAGAGAGCCTTGGCCAGCAGCACACGCACCTTCTCGTTACCCGAGATGTCGCGCATAAGCATCTGGTGGTGATCCTCCTTGATTCCGAGGCCGCTCAGCAATGCTGCTGCATCGCTCTCGGCATTCCAGCCGTCAAGCTCGGCGAAACGCTCCTCAAGCTCCGAAGCGCGGATACCATCCTCGTCCGAGAAATCCTCCTTGGCATAGAGGGCATCCTTCTCCTGCATGATGTCCCACAGTACGCTGTGGCCGCGGAGTACGGTCTCCATCACCGTGCAATCGTCAAACTTAAAGTGATCCTGCTCCAGCACGCTCATACGCTCGCCGGGACCCTGAGTCACAGTGCCGTGTGTGGGCGAAAGCTGATCTGAAAGTATGCGCATCAGCGTAGACTTGCCCGCGCCGTTAGCTCCGATAATGCCATAGCAATTACCCGGGGTAAACTTCAGATTAACGTCCTGAAACAAAACTCTTTTTCCAAATTGTATTCCTAAATTATTGACTGCTATCATAATGCACTAAATTGAATGAGGCCGCAGCACGGCTCTGATTTTGCGGCTGCAAAGTTACAAAAAATCCACTGTATTTCCTACTCCTAAACGCCACCGAATATGGATATCAGATATATTTAACGACTAACAACTAACAACTAACAACTAATAACTAACAACTAACAACTAACAACTAACAACTAACAACTAACAACTAACAACTAA
>JAMPAP010000001.1:255739-382145 GCA_023667185.1 Lachnoclostridium sp. | reverse complement strand
ATACCTGCAGCCGCGGATGCTTGTACTAATCAGAAGGGACTTTTTCAGTGGCCTCCGCAAGCTCCGGGTGGGGTTACACTTACCTTCGGCGCTCCGCGCCTCTTTCGATGCTATCTTAACTGCAACCCGGCTCCGGGTGGGGTTACACTTACCTTCGGCGCTCCGCGCCTCCTTCGATGCAATTTTAACTTAACATCGAAAGAGCACCTAAAGGCGCTCTTTTTCAGATTGTCTTTCTGTGTTAAGTCAATAGCATTAGGGGAGCGGTAACAAGTGAAAAGGGCTGGCCCGGATGGGTCAGCCCTTGGGTATTTGGGGAAGGGGAAATTACTTGTTGATGAATTTCACGCCGTTCTTGATAACGAGGCCTTTGTAAGACTCGTTAACGCGCTGGCCAAGTACGTTGTACATGGGAGCGTTTTCGTTGGCAGCAGCGTCAACGATGATGTTGTCGATGCCGGCATCGATGTTGGGAGTCTGAACGGCGCCGGTAACTGCGATAGCTTTTTCAGCGCGGGGATTTTCACCTTCAACAGCGGGGCAGTAGAGAGTGACAGCGGGAGCTTCGCCTTCGGGGTCTTTGTCAACGAAGATGTAACCGCAAGTGTTCATCTTAGAACCTGTAGCGAGGCACATGTAGCTTTCAGCGTCAGCGTAAACGGGGAAGATCATAACACCTGTACCGTTACCTGCTGTTTCAGCTTCGGGGTTCTTGGTAGCGATGCGGATAGGCCACATAAGAGCGTTGGTACCACCTGTGTAATCGTCGATATCAGCAGCTGCCATATCTACATAACCCATAGCGTCAGCGGGAATTGTGTAGATAGCTTCAGTTACTTCGGGGTATGCAGAGCTCTGGATATCCATACCGAGGGTGTAAGAGATGGCTTTACCACCACCGAAAGCGCCTTCGAAAGCGTAGAAGTTCTTGTTAGAAGAGATCTTTGATACTACGATGAGCCAGCCGTCTTTCTTAACGTTGAACTGATAAGTCCAACCTGAAGGAGCTGTAACGAGGTCACCCTTACCATTGGTAGAACCACCGATACCTGAAGTGATAGCAACAGTTTCACCGTCAACGATAAGATACTTGAAGCCGTTGAAAGCAGGGTTCTGAGAAGAAGTCTCGTCTTCGATGCAAGTTACCATTTCAACGTTTTCAGTCTTAGAAAGCACTGTACCAGCGGGGAGGGTGGGCTTGTTGCCGAGTTCAAAAGCTTCAGCATCCATGAAACCTACTTCAACACCTGCAGAAGCGCAGAAAGCTGTCATAAGAGCAGCTGCAAAGAGTAAATTTTTTTTCATTTTGAAAAAGTTTAATTGGTTAAAGATAATAGATTGAAGGTTGATTCACCCGACGATGCCGGATGAACCAACCGAAAAAATGTTTATTTCTTAAGAGTACCTGTGAAGGTGTAATCGTAAATGTTTTCTTTACGACCTACTTTCTGCTTAACTCGGAAAGAAAGAGTGCAGGTTTTGTTATCTTTTACCACACCATAGAACTGGGCGTTGAAGCCGTTAGTTTCAAGAGTGTTGGTATAAGCATAGCCAATAGAGGTGTGAGAGATGTTGGCAACAGCTTCGAGCACTGAAAGATTAGCAGGGAGAGATGAATATTCGCCACCTACACGGAAGAAGTCAGTACAGTCAGCAGTTACATCAACAAGATACTGACGGTTTTCGCCGAGAGTAACGGTACCTTCTTTTTCAGCAGAAACAGCACCTGAGATAGTTTCAGTCCAAGTACCTTCATAAACGCCTACCACTTCCTTTTCAGGATTAGATGGAGTGCCATTGTCGGGCAGACCTACTTCATCATCGCAAGCAGTCATAGAGAAGCAGAGAGCGGCTGCAACAAAGAGGCTTTTGATATAATTTTTCATGAGAAACTTAACGTTTTGAGTTGAAATTAAATTTGATGATTATTCAGCCGTTTCTTCCTCTTCGCCAGTAGAATAGCCGGGATTCTGATCAGCTTTGGTGAGAGCTGTGTTGCTCAGGAACTCGTTTTCGGGGATAGGACGGAGCCACTTGATAGCGCCGTCGGGACCTTTCATATCTTCAGCTGAAGAAACTGCCCAGTTGAACTCTACGTTGTAGCGTACGAGCTGTTTTGTACGGCGAAGATCCATCCAGCGGGTGCGCTCTGCGTAGAGCTCGCGGGCGCGCTCGTCGAGGATAACGTCGATGGGGCGAAGCTCACCGAAGCTGCCGCTGACAGTGTACTGGTATAGGTTCTCGTATTCACCGAAAGAGTTAAGAGCTTTAACTTTAGCACGGGTACGTACGTCGTTAATCTTAGCGAGAGCCTGAGGTTCCTGACCTGCGAGGAGGTAGGCTTCGGCAGCTACGAGATACATATCAGATACATGGAGCAGAGGAATATCGCGGTAGTCGTTAGACTTGGTCACGTTGTCAGACTCGGGATCGTCCCATTTGCGTACACCATATACGGTTTTCTCAACGCTCATGTACTTGTCATAAGTGATAGTCTCGCTGCTCTTAATAGAGCCGTCAGCATTGACGTAGTAACGGGTACAGTTAGGATAGTCGATGATAACGACTTCGGGATCCTTGATAGAATAGCTTGAGCCTGCTTTCAGCTGATCCTTCATAGCAGCCATTTCAGCTTCTACAGTAGCTGCGTCCACCCAGTAAGGATAATACTTGAAAGCTATTGGGAGAGAGCGCTTCTGCTCGTCGGTAGCGTTGTAGAAGGCCATGTAGCCGTTGGTGGCATCCCACTTGGCGTTTGCGCCGTCCATCTTGGCATTGTAGTAAGTGGTCATGAAAGTACCTTCGAAACGCTCGTCGCCCTCTTCGAAGAGACGAACAGCCTTGTAAGTGGGAAGGAGTGAACCACCACCGCTTGTGCCTTTCTGGCCGGTGAGGAGACAGTTTCCGTAAAGGTTGATATAGTTGTTCTGAAGGCTGTGGCCTGATGAAGAAACGTCACCGGGGTAACCTGCACGCTGGTATTTCACAGCGAAGATAACCTCATTGTTTTCCTGATTGAATGGTGACCATTTCTGAGCGAAAGGCATAGTCAGCTTGACGCCGTTGATGGCGAGTTCGGCATACTTGGCAGCCTGAGTGAAGTTGGTAGTGCTCTTAACAGTGTAAGTACCTTTTACTTCGTTTTCGAATGCGGTGTCGAGATCCCAACCGGCAGCAAGATAGAACTTGGCGATGAGGGCTGCGACTGCTTGCTTGGTAGCTTCGCCGGTCTGAGCAGTAGCGGGAAGAGCGCAGTCGTTGTATACGCCTTCGAGGTCAGCGATGATCTGAGGATAGAGCTCAGATAGGGGCATACGAGGATAATCGCGGTTAGAGTCAGCGATATAGTAATCGACGTAGGGTACAGCGCCAAACTGCTGGGTGAGGAAATAGTACCCGAGCGAGCGGATGAAAATACCTTCCTGGCAGAGTTTGGGGTCAGAAGCTCCGAAACGCAGAAGGGCGTTAGCGTAGTTGATAAGGCTATATGCATTCTTATAGAAGTCGCTGGCATTTTTGTCAGACTCCACCATAAGATATGTACCGTATTCACTCTCCTTGTTGCCGGGCTTGCCACGATAGAAGTCAGTACCGATTTCGGTCATTTCGGTGTTGGTAGCAAATGACTTAAGTGAATTATAAGCCACAGCACGGAGAACGTTGGGATCCTGGCTCACCACATCAAAGCCATTCTGGTTGGCATTTGATTTGTTGTCGGCATCCAGGAAGTCGGAGCAGCTCGACAGGGCGAGCAGAGCGCATCCGAATCCGATATATTTGGTTATTTTCATTAGTTCTTAAGCTTTAGATGGATTAGAATTTAATGCTTGCACCAAGCTGGTAAGAAACGATGCTCGGACCGTCGGTCTTGGTAGAAGCTGTAGCCCATTCAGGATCGAAGCCTTTGTACTTGGTCCATACGAAGGGGTTGGTAACTGTGAAGTAAACGCGGAGATTCTGGCAACCGATTTTCTTGATGATATTCTTGTGGAAGGTGTATCCGAGAGATATATTTTTAACTTTCCAGTAAGAACCGTCAACAAACTGCTTCCAGCCGTACTTGCCATCCCAAGTATCCTTCTGAGAGCCGAGACCGTCGTTAGCACCGGCGTTGGGGTAAGGATAGTCACCGTAGTGAGTACCGTTCTGGTAAACGGGGTTGATGTAAGCACCGCGGTCGTCCATACCGTCAGCATCTACGAGAACACCGTCGGGGATGTAGTAGTCCATAGCCACTTTTCCACGGCCACGGTCGTGATAATCCCAATAGTCAGCAAGCATGAAGGGAGAAGCCACCTTGAATCCCTGCTTGGTGTAGATAGAGAAGTTGAAGTCAAGCATACCACCGTTCTTGGGGAGACGGTAAGTAAGGTTAGAGCTGATGCTACCGATCCATTTGGGGTTAGAGTTGTAGATCACGCGGTCATCTTCGTTGAACTGGCCGTCGCCGTTGATGTCGACAGCGATAGGCTGGCCTTCACCGACGCCGTAGCAAGTTTTGTAGTATTCAGCTTCGGTAACTTGGTCACCGGGGGTGAATCCATTGTCGATAGCAACCTTGTGGTCAGGCACTGTCATGTAACGGTCAGAAACGATGCCGCCTGACTGATAACCCCAAGCCATGTTGTAAGGCTGACCTACGATGAGGTGACCTGTAGAAGAGTTTGATTTATAGATAGCGTCAGATACGCCATTGATCTCGAGCACTTCGTTGTCGTTGTGAGAGAAGTTGAAGGTAGTGGTCCATTCCCAGTCGCGGTTGGTGAAGTTGACAGTAGTCAATGAAACTTCGACACCGGTGTTGCGGACAGAGCCGACATTGGTAGTCATAGAAGCGCCACCGGCTTCGAGGGGAAGGTCAACAGAGTAGAGAAGGTCAGTAGACTTCTTGGTATACCAGTCCACACTACCCATGATGCGGTTAGAGAGGAAACCGAAGTCAAGACCGACGTTCCATTCTTTAGATTTCTCCCAAGAGAGCATTTCGTCTACAATACCTGAGGGGTAGTAACCAACTTCGTTGTAGCTTCCACCGAAGGGGTAGTAGATAGGACCACCTACGCCTACTACGGTTGCATAGTTGCCGATACCCTTGTTGTTACCGGTCACACCGTAAGAGAGACGGAGCTTGAGGTTAGAGAGCCATTCCTTGCGAAGGAATTCTTCCTCAGAGAGACGCCAAGCGAGAGCCACAGAGGGGAATGAACCCCAACGATAGTCATGAGCGAATTTTGAAGAACCATCCCAACGGATAGTAGCGGTGAGCATATAGCGGCCTTTAAATGTGTAGTTGCCACGGAGAGCATAAGACTGCATGCGGCTTTCACCGTAAGATGTGCGAGTGCGTTTGTTTTTGTCGGAAGGATCCTGAAGCACGGTACCTGAGTTACCTATGTTCCACCAGTCAGTGTTTTCCATCACACCTGTAGCGGCGATGAAAGAGTTTTCGCTGTTGGTTGACTCCATAGATACGAGACCGAGAGCAGAGATGTCGTGGTCACCGAAGGTGCGGTTGAAGTTAATGGTGTTGTCCCAAACCCAACCGAAGCTGCGGTTGTATTCAAACTGAGACTGGCTTGTTTCGGGGTCAGCGTCAGCATAAGTCATGCCGGTATCAGGATTAACATAGCCTGAGAAGTAACCGTTGCGATATTGAGTGTAAGTGGGAGAGAAAGTAGTCTTGATGTTAAGACCCTTGATGATGTCGAGCTGGAGGTAAACGTTGCCGAGGAAACGCCATGTCTCACGTCTCTGATTAGAATTCTGAAGAGCGAGAAGCGGGCTGTTGAACTTGGTGAAGTTGTTACCGTCAGTTTCATAAGCAGCGTCACTACCGGGGTAGCGGTTGATGTTACCTTCAGCATCGTAAGGACGCATGAAAGTGTTTACACGGTAAGCGTTAGAGATACCACCGTCGTCAGCGTAGCTATTTTTGATCTGGGCAGCGTTGACATTGAAACCGGCGCTAATCACTTTGTTGATGCGGGCGTCAACTGAACCCTTGAACGAGTACATTTCTTTCTTATCACCTGCGTATATACCTTCTTCCTCGTTGTAACCCACACCGAAGTGATAGTTGGCAGTTTCAGAAGAGCCTGAAACAGCGAGGTAGTGGTTCTGTTGGTGACCGTTTTGTGTTACCATGCCGGGCCAATCGTAAGATTCACCGTTGGCAAGCATAGTCTTCATGACATATTCAGAGGTGGGGTCATACTGACCTTTCTGAATCCAAGCCTGACCGAAACCACCGGCCTGACGCTGGAAAGCGTAGATACCGCGGCCGTCAACCCAAGCTTCGGGAGCAGCTGAGATAACCTCAGGAGAGGAGAACTTAAGGGTACGGTAGTTATAATACTGCTGGGCATCCATGAACTCAGGCATACGGGCTACCTTGTTGAAACCGTAGTAACCGTCGTAAGTGATAGAAGCCTTATTGTCCTTCTTCACGTTAAGACCGCCCTTGGTGGTGATCATTACCACACCGGCAGTTGCACGTGACCCGTAGATAGCGGTAGAAGAAGCATCTTTAAGTACGTCGATACGCTCGATGTCCTGGGGGTTAAGGAAGTCGATATCGGAGCACATCACACCGTCAACAACGTAGATAGGGGTAGTTGAAGAGTTGATTGATGATTTACCACGGATTTCAACGTCGAAACCGCCGTTGGTACGAGAGCTTGACTTAGTAATGCTCACACCGGGGGTAAGACCCTGAAGGTTTTCAAGAACCGAGGGAGCACCCTTGGTGTTAAGTTGTTCGGTATTAACAGAAGAAACCGAACCGGTAAGGTCGTTTTTCTTAACTGTACCGTAACCCACTACAACGACTTCGTCGAGCACCTCGGAGTCTTCCTGGAGGGTGACGTCGATGTTTGTGCGGCCGTTGATAGCGACGGTCTGGGTTTTGTAACCGATGTAAGAAACCTGGAGTTTGCCGTTAGAAGGCACGTTGGAAAGGGTGAAGTTACCGTCGAAGTCGGTAGCCATACCGATGGAGGTACCTTCGAGAAGAACAGAAGCACCGATGACAGGCTCGCCGGTCTGGTCCACAACATTACCGCTGACGGTGATGTTTTGGGCAAAGACAGGCAATCCCATGCAAAGGACTGCTAAAATCATCATTGTCCTCACCAGGCGGGCGGGCGAGAACAACTTCAGCCACGGATAATGACTTTTTAAATTGTCTTTCATGATGTCACTGTGTTATTAATAAAAAATTTTCTTTAAAGGTTGTTTTGCCGGATTCGTAAGATAGCGGCTGGTTGGTTGGAGAAGAGAATGGTGTCAAATCGTTATATATATTATATGTGGTTAATGACGGTAGTCAGAAAGGTTATAATTTCAGGGGGGCGGGAAGTAAGCGACGCCTGACTTCGGCACCGGCCTGAAAAAGAAAGAAATTTTTTTGCTCAGATTTATTGGTATTATGATAGTTTTCGGTAATTTTGTGCAAATATACAAAATAAGTTTTAATTCCATGAAAAAAGTAGTGTTAATTTTTCTCCTGACGGCGATTTTTTCTACAGCGAGAGCCAATGACCCTTTAGAAATGTGGGAAAAGACCTATCCCGCTATTGAGAAACAGATTAAAGCCCCGGCATTCCGTGACAAAGACTACAACATACTCAGTTACGGCAAGCCGAGCAAGAAAGCCAATCATCTCTACACTGAGCTGATCAACAAGACCATCGAGCGCTGCAGCAACGAAGGCGGCGGCCGCGTAGTGATCCCCGCCGGCACGTGGCTCACCGGCCCCATCACCCTACGCAGCAACGTCAACCTCCACCTTGAGGAAGGCGCCACGCTCCTTTTCACCACTGACCCCAAGGAATTTCCCTTAGCGCTCACCCGCTGGGAAGGCATGGACTGCTACAACTACCAGCCCTGCATCTACGCCCTTGAGGCTGAGAACATTGCCCTCACCGGCAAAGGAACAGTGGACGGCGCAGCCGAGAACGACAACTGGTGGCGCATGTGCGGCAAGCCCCACTACGGCTATGTAGACGGCATCATCTCCCAAAAAATAGGCCGCCCCCTGCTCCAGGAGTGGAACGAGAACGGCACACCCGTGAAAGAGCGCGTGCTCGGCGACGGCTACGGTATGCGTCCGCAGCTGGTCAACTTCGTCAGCTGCAAGAATGTGCTCATCGAAGATGTGACACTTCTGCGCTCCCCCTTCTGGGTGATACATCCGCTGTGGTGTGAAAACGTCACCGTGCGTGGCGTCCACATCCAGAACGATGGCCCCAACGGCGACGGCTGTGACCCCGAATCGTGTAAAAACGTGCTGATAGAGCGCTGCTACTTCGACACCGGCGACGACTGCATCGCCATCAAGAGCGGACGTAACCGCGATGGCCGCGAGGATGCCCGTCCCAGCGAAAACTTCATCATCCGCGACTGCCAGATGAAAAATGGCCACGGCGGCGTGGTGGTAGGCTCGGAAATCTCAGGCGGTTTCCGCAACCTCTTTGCTGAAAACTGCGTGATGGACAGCCCTGACCTGGACCGCGTGGTGCGCATCAAGACCAACCCCTGCCGCGGCGGCGTGATTGAGGATATCTACGTGCGCAACGTCAAGGTGGGGCAGTGTGGCGAATCAGTGCTCAAGATCAACCTTGACTATGAACCTAAAGAGGCTTGCGACCGCTCGTTCCCGCCCACAGTGCGCAACGTGTACCTCGACAAGGTGGATTGCAACAAGAGCACTTACGGCGTGATGGTAATCGGCCTCAAAGATCAGTGTAATATATATAATGTGGAAGCCAAGGACTGCGTGTGGAATAACGTGGCCAAAGGCAACTCCTTCACAGGCCAGTATGCCAACATCCGTCTTGCCAACGTCACCATCAACGGCAAGAAGGTCAACGAATATGCCCCGATGTCGCAGCGCATGGCTCTCTCCGAGATGCAGCGCTGGCCCGAGGGCTGGATGCTCGACTATGTGAAAGCCCCCAAGTGGCAGTATGCCATCGGCGTGGAGCTTGATGCCATGATGGATGTGGCTGACCGCTACGGCGACGACGCCATCCGCCGGTATGCCATCGCTTACGCTGACACTATGGTCAACGACAAAGGCCGTATCTGGAAATACAAAACCACAGAATACAATATCGACCATGTGAAAAACGGCATTCTGCTAATGCGCGCCCTTGACCTGACCGGCGATCAGAAATACCGCATCGCCCTTGACTCGCTCTGGGGCCAGCTGCAGAGCCATCCGCGCACCACTGAGGGTAACTTCTGGCACAAGAAAGTGTATCCTCACCAGGTGTGGCTCGACGGCCTCTATATGGGTCAGCCGTTCTATATCACCTACGCTAATAAATTCCTCCCCGAAGCTGAGCGCCAGAAGGTGTACAACGACGTGGCTGATCAGTTTCTGAACATCGCCCGCCATGCCTACGACCCTGCCACCGGCCTCTACCGCCACGCATGGGATGAAGCCCGCGAGCAGTTCTGGGCCGACAAGACCACCGGCCAGAGCCAGCACGCCTGGGGCCGCGCCCAGGGATGGTTTATCTGGGCTCTGACGGATGTTCTCGAGCAGCTTCCTGCCGACAATCCCCGCCGCCCCGAGCTCATCAAGCTCCTCGAATCGATAGCCGACGGCGTGCTCGCTTATCAGGATCCGCAGAGCGGCGTATGGTATCAGGTGCTCGACCAGCCCGGCCGTGAGGGGAATTACCTTGAGGCTACCGGCTCGGCCATGTATGTCTACAATCTGCTTCGCGCTTCGCGCCTTGGCCTGCTGAAAGACCCCAAGTATGCCGCAGCCGCAAAGAAGGGCTACGAAGGTATGCTTAAGGAATTTGTGGTGGAGAATCCTGACGGCACCGTATCGCTGGCCAAGTGCTGCGCTGTGGCCGGCCTCGGCGGCAAGGATAAGCGCGACGGCTCTTACGACTACTACCTCAGCGAGGAGGTGCGCGACAACGATCCCAAGGGTGTAGGTCCGTTTATCTTCGCTGCGCTCGAGGTGGAAGGGGAGCAGTTTAAGTAAATAATAGTAGGTGTTGCAAAACTAATATCAGGCGCGGAGCGCCGTCGTTGTCTTTAACCCCACATTTATGTGGGGTAGGCTGATAATCAATTAATTGAGCCTCGGAGAGGCGATGTTGTGGTAATGAAATAGCCGTTACCACAACATCGGCTCTCCGAGCCTCAGTATCAAGCAGATAGCCATGGCCCCACATAAATGTGGGGTTTCTTCGCTAAGGCGAAGCGCTAAAGCGATGACCGACAACGACGGCCCTCCGGGCCTGAGAATAGTTTTGCAACACCCTCCGCGGGACAAAAAATTATCGCCTCTGAAGAGGCGACGCGGTACAAAAAAATTGTAGGCTCTGATGAGACTACGATACTGCATTGAAAGAGGCGCTCGTCGCCTCTTGTGCTGTTTATCGGGGTATCTTGAGGCGATTTTATAGATTTTTAGCTTTAATTAGCAGGGGTTATATGATTATTTTTATGTACCTTTGCCCAAATCTATATGCCAATCAAAAATAATACCTTAATACCATTTTACCACAGATGTTAAAGAAATCATTACTCGGCCTCGCTGCAGCGGCTCTCGCGGGCTTCACAGCCATGGCTCAGAGCGAAGTTCCGGCGTTTCCCGGAGCTGAGGGCTTTGCGCGCTATACCACTACCGGTGGCCGCGGCGGCACAGTCTACCATGTAACTAACCTCGACGACTCGGGCGAGGGGTCTCTCCGTTGGGCTCTCGGCAAGAGCGGTGCCCGTACCATCGTATTTGACGTTTCAGGAACCATAGAGCTGAAGTCGGATCTCAAGGTCAGCAACAGCAACGTGTCAGTGCTCGGCCAGACTGCACCGGGTGAAGGTATCACCATCGCTTTCTATACCGTCAATAGCACAACTCATAACGTAATTTTCCGTTTCATCCGTTTCCGCCGCTCGCAGGTGAAAAATATAAACGACGGCGCTGATGCGGCATGGGGACGTAACCGTAACAATATCATCTTTGACCATTGCACATTCTCATGGTCAATCGACGAGCTCGCATCATTTTACGATAACAAGAACTTCACAATGCAGTGGTGTGCTCTCTATGAGGGTCTTAACGAACCGGGCCACTCCAAGGGTGCTCACTCTTACGGAGGCATCTGGGGAGGCAAGGGCGCTTCGTTTCACCACACCTTCATCGCTCACGCCCAGAACCGTACACCCCGCTTCAACGGCGCCCGCTATAACTGGAACGGATGGGACAAGAACGTATGGGAATCGTGCGTACAGGCTGAGCGCGTAGACTTCCGTAACTGCGTGATGTATAACTGGGGCTCAGGCGGTTGCTACGGCGGCCCCGGCGGTGGCTACATCAACATGGTCAACAACTACTACAAGGCCGGCCCCGGCACTGCCAACAAGACCCGCGTGACCCAGGTGACTGTAGGAGCAGAAGGTAACTCAAGCGGACACCCCGAATATTGGGGTCTGTCGTCACGCTACTTCGTTGACGGTAACTACGTTGAAGCAGCTGACGAGCCTGCTAACTACGACTGGAATGGCGTGGTTTACGACGGCGGACTGTCAACTATCGACGGCGAAAAATATATCCCCGATCCCAATCACTACTTCGGGTCTAAAGAGACTTATGTGAAAGACAGCAAGGATCAGGACTGCGTACGCCTCCGCCTCGAAGAAGCTATAGATGCCGGTGATGTGACTACCCACACCGCAGAAAAAGCATATGAGAAAGTGCTCAACTTCGCCGGAGCATCGCTCTTCCGCGACGATGCTGACCGCCGCGTGATGGAAGAGGCCCGCACCGGTACAGTGACTTACAACGGTGACGTGCCCAACCCTACCACCAACAAGAAATCAGGCCGCAAGGGTATCGTTGACTGGATCAATGACCCCGCAGATCCCAATCCCAACCCCGGCGTACCCTCATTCCCCACTCTGAAGAAGGAGACCCGCCCCGAAGGATTTGACACCGACGGCGACGGTATACCTGACAGCTGGGAAATCCTCAATGGCCTTGATCCCAACGATCCCACCGATGGCAACCTCTACACTATCGACACTGAAAAGGGCTGGTATACCAATCTCGAAGTGTATGCCAACTCGCTGGTAGAGCATATCGTCAAGGCCGGTAATGCTGACGCTATCAATGCCGTAGACGAATACTATCCCTCTTACGTGGCTGACCCCGCCGGCATCGAGAACATCACTGCTTCAGAGGCTGAAATCATAGGCTTCGAATACTACGACCTCAACGGTGTACGCCTTGCCGAGCCCACTACCGGCATCAACATCCGCCGCATCATCTACAGCGACGGCACAGTGAAGGCCGACAAAGTACTCAAGAAATACTAATACATCCCATCATAAGCCCGGGACGCCGTAAGTCGCCCCGGGCTATCTAACGACTTAACTATTATGAAAAAACTTTTACTCTCAGCTATCACTGTAATTGCTGCCGCATTTGCGGGCTACGGTCAGGATGCTGACGAAGCACAGCTCCCCGCCTTCCCCGGCGCTGAAGGATTCGGTATGTATACCACCGGCGGCCGTGGCGGCGAAGTGTATCACGTCACTAACCTCGACGACAAGGGAGAAGGCTCATTCCGCTGGGCCTGCGAGCAGAAAGGAGCGCGCACCATCGTGTTTGACGTCTCAGGCACCATCATGCTCCAGAGCGAGCTCAAGCTCCGCAACGGCGACGTAACGATAGCCGGACAGACGGCACCCGGCGACGGTATATGCGTATCCAACTTCCCCTTTGTAATCTCCGCGCCCAACGTTATTATCCGCTATATGCGCTTCCGTCTTGGAAACGAGGCCCTTAAGACCAACAAGAGCGCTCACGAAGGTGACGGCCTCGGCGGTATGGACGGCCGCGACATCATCATCGACCACTGCTCCGTAAGCTGGAGTATTGACGAATGTCTGTCGGTCTACGGCTCGCGCAACTTCACCGTACAGTGGAGCATCTCGTCGCACAGCCTCGTAAATGCCGGACACTCAAAAGGTTCTCACGGCTACGGCGGCAACTGGGGCGGCGCAGGCGCTTCATATCACCACAACCTTGTGGCTAACCATGGCTCTCGTACTCCGCGTTTCGGTCCCCGTCCCGGCACTCAGAAAGACGAGCGCATGGACTTCCGTAACAACGTCATCTACAACTGGGGTGGCAACGGATGCTACGGCGGCGAAGGCATGAAAGTCAACGTGGTCAACAACTATTACAAGCCCGGCCCCGCAACTCCCTCAGGGACAAAAGGCTACCGCATCAGCGGCCTCGGAATCCGCACCGTAGACTACTGCCTCGACAAATCCTCCATCGCTGACCAGTATTACTTCGCTACCGGTACCACCATCTCGTCAAGCACCATTTCCGGAAGTCGCGACCGCACCACCGGCCAAAATATGATCTCTATCAAGGGAAAGAAAACACCTATCGATATGGTGAACAATACCACCGAAATCGATGTGAACGGCACTCCCAAAACCATAAAAATCAGTTGGAATTCGTGGAAGCCGATGCTCCATGTATGGGCC
Source organism: Lachnoclostridium sp. (assembly GCA_023667185.1). Classification (GTDB taxonomy): domain Bacteria; phylum Bacteroidota; class Bacteroidia; order Bacteroidales; family Muribaculaceae; genus Duncaniella. The sequence continues at coordinate 368,618 of JAMPAP010000001.1, read as the reverse complement.
TCCCTCTTTATCGAAGGAAATGTCAACCCCAAATATCCTGACATGACTGCCGACAACTGGAAATATGGTATCTATGACCAGGTGGACAAGTCGGGCAACGACTACACCTTCAATGAGGAGGTATATGCAGGCATGAAACTCAGTCAGCCTCTCGGCTTCCCGTCGACCACAACCCACACCGCTGAGGTGGCTTACGAGCGCGTGCTTGACTATGTAGGCGCATCGCTCCACCGCGATGAGTATGACGCTATGGTGATCAAGGATGCCCGTGAAGGTACTGCCTCCATCAACAAGAAAAATGGCAAGAACGGACTGATTGATTCTCAGGATGATATCGTTTATGCCGACGGTCACACCGGTTGGCCCGAACTCGTGTCAGAGCCCGCCCGCGTGGACACTGACGGCGACGGTATGCCTGATGATTACGAAACTGCCAACGGCCTTGACCCGATGGATCCTGAGGATGGCAAGGCAGTAGCTGCCAACGGTTATACCAACCTTGAAAACTACCTCAACTCTATCGTAGCCCACATCACCGAGGCTCAGAATGCCGGCGGCAACATAGAGTCATCCGGTATCGACAGCATCCTTGCTGATCCCGCCTTCGGTGGCTCGCAAGCTGCTGATAACCGCACATTTGATATCACCGGCCGTCAGGTTTACGAGGCGCTCCAGCCCGGTGTATATATCCGCGGCGGCAAGAAATTTGTAGTACGCTGATAATACCTATATTATAGTCTAAAGAGCGCATTCTCCGCAGAGGGGGGGTGCGCTCTTCATCATGATGCATCGTGATGAATCATGAGACATCATGATATAATTTTTCAATTAAAATGTGTATATTTGTGGAAAATTATTTAAGAATATGCAACAGTATTTTGACAACGACTTTACTCTTAATGCTGCTGACTGCAATGCCCAGCGCGAGCTGTCAGTAAGCCGTATATCCACCTTGATAATTGACACTGCCACACGTCATGCTCTTGCCCTGGGTGTGGGGTTTGACAATATGATGAAGTATGGGCTGTCGTGGGTGCTCAGCCGACTGACTTTCGAGCTCTACGCTCCTACGGTGGTAGGTCACAGCTACCGCTTCCGCACATGGGTGGCAGGGCTTAACCGCCTCTTCTCGGAGCGTAACTTCGAGATAATAGACCTCACTACTGATACTACCATCGGATATGCCCGCACGATATGGATGGCCATAAATATGGAGACGCGTGAGGCCGGCGACCTGTCGCAGCTGTCGCAGCTCCGCGAGGTGATAAGCGACTTCCCGTGCCCCATCAAGCCGCAGGGTAAGTTTCCGCTCCCCGAGCTTACAGAGGATGCTTCGTCCTATCGCTTCGCAGTCAGCGATATAGACGTCAACCGCCATGTCACTACCCACCGCTATATCGACCTTATCACCGATTGCTGGGAGCTCGGCCGCTATGACAGCGACTATGTGACCCGCTTCGAGATAGCCTTTCGTCAGGAAGCACGCTATGGCGAGACGGCACGCTACTGCGCGGCGGCGCTCAATGCCGAGGCCGGGGAATATGTAGCCCGCATCGACTGCGGCGACCACACCTGCGCAGCCTCACGCCTGATATTCAAAAAACGAGCAGAAATTTCAAATTTGCGTTAAAAAACTATATAATCTATCAAATTTTTAGGATAATTCCGCGCAAATTGCTACTTTTGTATTCCTTTTGCAGGATAAGTAGCTGTTCAAATTAAAACGATACAATAAAAAATATGAAAATCTTGCATCCTATCTGCTTGGTCTTTTTGGCCAATTTCTCCCCTCTCAACAGTCGTGATGCCCGCATCACTCCTTCTTCGAGTGAAGAAATTGACTCAAAAATCCCTACGCATATAGTATGCATTTAATTTAAACAGCTACTTGCATGAGATGTTGCGTCGGGTAGACGCACCCTGCATCAGGAAAACCTCACTCCACATAGTGTAAACATAGACAACAACAATCAATATCTCTTTTAACGACATGAAGAAAATCTTTTTAGCCATCTTGCTGACCTTGGGTGCAGTAAGTGCCTGGGCAAATCCTGTGTCGCAGAGTCGCGCCGAGGGTGCCGCCCGCCTGTGGGCCAAGACCCGTACAGGTCAGGATCGTACAGTCAAGCAGGTTTTGACAGCTAAAGATCAGTATTATATCATCAATCTCGCACCTACGGGATGGGTAATCATCTCGGCAGATGACGCTGTGGATCCCATTATCGGTTACAACCTCACAGGCGAGCTGCAGTGGGACAAGATGCCTGAAAACATGCAGGCTATGCTCGGCGAGATCGGTGGCACCGTGAAGTTTGACGCCGCCCGCCGCACAACCTCGGCCAAGTGGTCAAACCTTGCCGCTGAGTTCTCCCGCGCCGACGACGGTAAAATCGACCCCCTTATCAAGGTCAACTGGAATCAGTCAAGCCCTTACAATAAATATTGCCCCTCAAATGCATCAGGGCGCGCCATCGTAGGATGTGTGGCTGTGGCAATGGGTCAGGCAATGAGTGTGCAGCAGTGGCCTCAGAAGGGACAGGGCTCACACCGCTATACACCTGCCGGCTTCAGCGCTATCGAAGTAAACTGGGACAGCGAAAAGCCATACGACTGGAATGCCATCCTCACCGCCTCTGACAAGGATGAAGCAGCCCGCTTCCTGTATCACTGCGGTGTGTCAGTGAGCATGGACTATGGTGTCAACGGATCAGGTATCCCCTCTAATGAGGTCAACCGTATCTCCAACGCCCTCAAGAACTACTTCTGCTATCCTTCAGATGTAACTTACACATGGCGTGACAACTACCGCGGCGACTGGGATCGTTTCATCTACAACGAGCTCGCTGCCGGCCGTGCGGTGATCTACAACGCTATATCTCATACTCAGACCGGAATGGCCGACGCCGGACACTCGTTTAACGTCGACGGCTTCGACGGTAGCGGGCGTTATCACCTCAACTGGGGTTGGGGCGGCTCAGGCAACGGATACTTCCAGCTGTCACGCCTCAACGTATCAGGCTATGAGTATAACTACAATCAGGTGGCTGTGACCGGTATCGGTTCGCCTAACCGCGAGCTCCGCTCTATCGAGCTTACCGAGACCGTGATCGACGAAAACCTCCCTGCAGGAACTGTGGTAGGCGAGATCCTCGTCAATGGCGAGGCTCCCAAGAGCAACTATACCGTGACTGTACGCGGTGCATATGATGCCTCAACCAAGGGCTTCCCTGCAGTGCCTTTCGCTGTGAAAGATGGCCAGCTCGTCACCACAGAAGTGCTCAAGGCTAATGGCAGCAACGTCAATATCGAAATCTCGGTAGCTGCAAGCGGCGGCGACCGCTTGACCTCAGAGTTTGCCATCGAAGTAGTGGCAGCGCGCTCTATCGAGGCAGCAACCTCAATAGCTTACGACCGCGCATCAGGCGTGTTCAACCTCAAGACCAAGCATGGCGTGACTTACACACTCAAGCGCCCCGACGGAACCCAGGTGTCGTCAGCTCTCCTTGAGCCCCTGCCCAAGCTCACCTTCAACAAGACTGACCTTGGAACAGGTGTCAACACCCTGACTCTCACTAACTCGGAAGGTGATACCAAAGTGCTCCGCATCAAGAAATAAAAAGCATCCCATATAATCTGATAAAAAAGAAAGCAATGAAACTATCGAAATATATATATTTTGCAAGCATTCTTGCTGCCGGCTCTCTCGCATTGACCTCATGCTCTGATGACGGCCCCGGCGGAGGTGACGGCAACGAAGGTAATAACGGTAACGCCACCCCTTCGGAAAATGCACTGAAGATTTCAACTACGGTGCTTACTGAAGCCACCGTTACCACTGACCTTACTGACGGCGCTACGATGAACATCTTCGTCAAGACCGGCGGCTCGCTCTCGTCAAATGACTTTGTCACAGGAGTCAAGGCTTCGAATCAGAGTGGCTCATGGGTGCTTTCACCCTCGGTGGAGTTTACCGGCACACAGCGTACACTCTTTGTCTACGCAGCTGCCCCGTTTGACGCCAGCGGCTCGTTTGATCCCACTCATTTCCCTGTAGACTGCACCAAGCAGCTCGACGTCCTCTACTCAGGGCGCGCTGCTGCCGCCAACATCGATCAGGGTATCACCACTGCCAAGCTTACGATGAAGCATGCTCTTGCTATGGTATCGTTTAACATTATGTCGTCAAACTACACCGGCGCAGGCAAGCTGACTTCGCTCTCGCTCAACGGCCAGAACGTGTTCTCTGAGGGTCACCTTAATGTGGAGACCGGCGAAGTGACCGGTACTGCCAAGAAGGCTTTCACCGTAGAATTTGATAAAACCATCACAGCTACAGGCTGGAAAGAGGGTATCCCCTCGATGTGGACTATCCCTACCTCCACCAAGGGCTCTGACGCTGTGCTCACTGTAGTAATCGATGGCAAGACTTACGATGTAACTCTTCCGCAGGTTGACATCCGCGGTGGATTCCAGACGCTGTTCCACATGATTCTGACTCCTAACGGACTCGTGTTCCGTCCTGACCAGACTCAGACTATCTCGCTCAACGTCGGTACTGATGATCCTCAGCTTGCTCAGTTCTATGGCGTGCTGAAGTTTACCGTCAAGAGTGGCGACTTCAAGTTCCCGTCATTCACCGGTGACAATGTATTCGGTAACATCGTGTCAGGGACTACAATGCTCAACTACACCCTCGGCGGCAAGATTACCCTTACAGGTGCTACTAATGATGTGGTAGTGGAGACATGGAACTCTACAGGCTTTGAGCTTAATGACATCGTCGGTGTCGATGAGATTGACCTCTCTGCGTACTAATTCTCAATTAGCCAGCCATATAAAAAATCCGCGGTATCAGTGATGGTATCGCGGATTTTAGTTTTTAGTTTTTAGTTTTTAGTTTTTAGTTTTTAGTTTTTAGATTTTAGTTTTTAGATTTTAGATTTTAGATTTTAGTTTTTAGTTGTATCATGAGGTATCATGAGGCATCATGAGGCGGCATGATGGGGCAGGGGCGGGGCGTTTTCAGACGGTGAGGATCTCTTTTTCTTTGGCGGCGAAGAGCTCGTCGATCTTTTTGAGGTATTTGTCGTGGAGCTTCTGCACAGATACTTCGGCGTCTTTTTCGACGTCTTCGCTCATGCCTTGCTTGACGGCTTTCTTGAGGCCTTCGATGGCGTCGCGGCGGGCATTGCGAACTGATACTTTTGCCTGCTCGGCTTCGGCTTTGGATTGCTTTACGAGGGCTTTGCGGCGCTCTTCGGTCAGCGGGGGGATGGAGAGTCGGATCACTTCGCCGTTGTTCTCGGGTGTTATGCCGAGTTCGGAGTTGATGATCGCTTTCTCAATTTCTTTAAACATGGCTTTTTCCCAGGGGGTTATGGTGATTGTGCGGGCGTCGGGCACCGAAACGTTGGCCACCTGCGAGATGGGCATGGCGCTGCCATAGTATTCCACACGTATTCCATCAAGAATCTTGGGATTAGCTTTTCCGGCACGGATGTGAGCGAGCGACTCGTCGAGATAGGCTACTGCAAGTTCCATTTTCTCTGAAGCGGGGTCGAGATAGTCCTTTACTTCCATAGTTATAGTTTATAGGGTAAGTGGTTAATATACAAGGGTTCCGATGGGGTCGCCTGCGATGACTTTAGCAAGGTTACCCGGGGTATCCATATCGAATACGACGATAGGCATGGAGTTTTCCTTACATAGGGCGGTGGCAGTGAGGTCCATCACCTTGAGGTTACGGTTGTAAACCTCGTCGTAAGTAATCTCGGTGAATTTCGTAGCTGTAGGGTCTTTCTCGGGGTCAGCGGTATAAACGCCGTCGACGCGAGTGCCTTTGAGCATTACGTCGGCCTTGATTTCGATAGCGCGGAGGGCAGAGCCGGTGTCAGTGGTGAAGAAGGGGCATCCGGTGCCACCGGCAAGGATAGCCACCTCGTTGCGATCGAGCGACTCGAGGGCGGCTCGGGGTGAATAGTGCTGGCCGATGGGGTACATATTTATTGCGGTGTAAACTCGGGCTGCGGTGCCGATGGCTTCAAGAGCTGAGTTGAGCGCGAGGGAGTTGATCACCGTTGCGAGCATCCCCATCTGGTCGCCCTTTACGCGGTCAAAACCTTTAGCCGCTCCAGAAAGGCCGCGGAAAATATTGCCGCCACCGATTACGATGGCCACCTGCACGCCGGCATTCACTACCTCGGCTATCTGTGAGGCATATTGAGCAAGGCGCTCCGGGTCGATTCCGTAGCCTTGATGGCCCATCAGAGACTCGCCTGAGAGCTTCAATAATACTCTGTTATATTTCGTACGCATAACTAAAATTGATGTTTTAAGCAAAGGTAAGCAATATTCTCTAAATTTTTCATAAATCGGGAGTAAAATCGTAACTTTGTGAACTCTGAAACATGAAATACTCAACAGACGACATATCTGACCGCTCATCAGGCGAGACTGCGAGGGGCAATCTTGCCGGCAATATAGTGTGGAAAACGCTCTTGCCGGTGGTGCTCGGGCTCGGTGTGGCCGTATGGCTCTTTGCTCGCGATTTTCAGGCCGAGCAGCTCCGCGGGGTTACATTCGGATGGCGTGTCGTAGGGTTCATAGCACTTGCGTGGCTGTGCATGGCCGGGCGCGACTTGGGGTTGACATGGCGGTTCAGGATGCTGACCGATCGACGCTTGACATGGCTACAGGCTTTGAGAGTCAATATGTTGTGTGAGTTTACCTCCTGCATCACCCCTACGGCCGTAGGAGGCAGCACATTCAGCCTTCTGTATCTCAGCCTTGAGGGGATAAAGGCAGGTCGTGCTACCACGTTGATGATGACCACATTATTATTAGACGAGCTGTTCTTGGTGGTGTGTGCGCCCATCGCGTTCATAATAGTACCAGGGAGCGAGATATTCGGCTTCGGCGCCAAGGCGTTTGTCGTGGGGATACGCACTACGTTCTGGATAGTCTACGGGCTGATATGCCTGTGGACACTCGTGCTGTTCACCGGGATATTTATCAAGCCGGAGGTAGTCAGATTGTTGCTCAGCAGGCTGTTCCGACTTCCGTTACTGCGCCGCTGGAGTGGTCGTATCGATAGTCTTGGGGACGACATGGTCACTACCGGGCATGAGCTCCGCCGCAAGTCGGCAGCATGGTGGCTCAAGGCATTTGGCATCACCGTAGTGTCCTGGCTCTCACGGTTTCTGACAGTCAATGCACTGTTTCTCGCCTTTGCGCCTATGGCCTCGCAGGCCGTGGTGCTGATGAGGCAGTTTGTGGTGTGGATAGTGCTGATGGCCGTTCCCACGCCCGGTGGGTCTGGCGTAAGCGAATGGCTCTTCACCACCTACTATGGCGACCTTATCCCTGCAGGTATGGCTCTGGTAATCGCGATGTTCTGGCGCGTGATCACATATTATATATATCTTATAATAGGAGCTTGCATCATCCCCGGATGGCTCCACACCAACTACCGGCGACTCCGCAATAAAAATCATCAAAAACCCGATAAAGAATAATGAAACAGATTTTCTCCCTCATCACCTTGATTATGACCGCCGTGCTGGTACACGCTGCCACGCCTGCGGCCGTATATGTGCTCAATCTTGACGATGAGATAGGCTCAACCACATGGCGCTACACCCGCGAGGCCCTCAATGAGGCCACGGAGCAAGGCTCTGACATAGTGGTGGTTCACCTCAACACATACGGCGGATCAGTGGAGCATGCTGACTCGATACGCACCGCCCTGCTCAACTATCCCCGCCCGGTGGTGGCGTTTGTTGACAACAATGCCGCATCGGCCGGTGCGCTGATAGCCCTTGCCTGCGACACGGTGTTCATGCGCCCGGGCGCGACTATGGGAGCCGTGACGGTGGTAAACGGGGCTGACGGAGCCGCCATGCCCGACAAATATCAGTCATACATGAGAGCCATGATGCGCTCCACGGCCGAGCACCATGGCAAGGTGCTCAATGCCGACTCGGTGCTGACCTGGCGCCGCGACCCGCTGATAGCCGAGGCGATGGTTGACACCCGCGTCATCGTGCCTGGGCTTGTAGACTCCACCCGTGTTCTCACCTTCTCAGCCGACGAAGCTATCCACTGGAACTACGCCGAGGACAAGGCCGAATCACTTGACGATGTCCTGAACAAGCTTGACATCAAGCAGTACAAAATATCGCGTTATGAGCCGACGTGGGTTGACCACCTCATCGGCTTCTTCACCTCGCCCGGTATTCAGGCGATACTCATTATGCTGATACTCGGCGGGTTGTATATGGAGATGCAGTCGCCCGGCGTAGGTTTCCCCTCGGCCGTAGCCATAGTGGCCGCTGTGCTCTACTTCCTGCCGCTGTATCTTACCGGCATCGCCAGCAGTTGGCTTGTGCTGCTCTTCATCGCAGGATTGATACTGATAGTCATAGAGCTGTTTGTGATTCCGGGCTTCGGCGTGACGGGTATCACGGGTATATGCTGCATCTGCGCCGCCTTGATAATCGGACTACTCGAGCACTTCACCTTCTCGCTCGGATATGTCGATACGAGTGCTTTATGGTCAACGATAATCATATTCCTGTCAGGCGTAATCCTGGCTATAGGCGCGATATGGTATCTCACCTCGTCGCACGGGCCGAAGTGGGTGCGCCGCCACTCCGAACTTCTTCTGACCCAGCAGGTAAAGGATGGATACATCGGCGTAGACATGACTCCGGCGCGCTATGTCGGCAAGGAGGGTGTGGCAGTGACCGATATGCGCCCCGCCGGAAAAGTCAGGATTGGCGATGAATTGCTCGACGCCGTGGCTGTGATGGGATTTATCAATGCCGGCGACAAGGTCAAAGTAACCAAATACGAAAATGCTCAGATTTATGTGGTTAGTTTTTAGTTTTTAGTTTTTAGTTTTTAGTTTTTAGTTTTTAGTTTTTAGTTGTGAGGACGAGCGATTATAAAGAATTAATAATATGGCAAAAGGCTATGGATTTAACTATTGAGATCTATCGTCTTGTCAAATTGTTACCAAAAGAGGAAATGTACGCTCTTTCAGATCAACTAAGAAGATCTGTTGTGTCTATTCCTTCCAACATTGCTGAAGGACATGGACGCGAATCTTCAAAGGAATTTGTGCATTTTCTTTCAATCGCCAGAGGATCTCATCATGAAGTAGAAACACAATTAGAAATATGTAAACGACTGAATCTGATAACGCTTAATGACATAGAAACATCGAAACTACTCGTTGTAGAAATAAGTAAAATGATTAATTCCCTAATCACTTATCTAAAAACCAAGAACCAACAACTAATAACCAACAACTAAAAACTAAAAACTAGAAACTAAAAACTAACAACTAACAACTAACAACTAAAAAGTAAGATATGAAATTTATAGCACTTATACCGGCGCGTTACGCTTCCACCCGTTTCCCGGGCAAACCGCTGGCTATGATGAAAGGGAAGCCGATGATAGAGCGTGTGTATGAGCGAGTGGCTCAAGTGATTGACGATGTAGCCGTGTGTACTGACGATGACCGCATCGCCAATGCCGTCAAAGCATTCGGCGGCAAGGTGGTGATGACCTCGGCTGACCATAAAAGCGGCACTGACCGCATCGCCGAGGCCTACCGCAACCTCCACTGTGATGCCGATGTGGTGATCAATGTCCAGGGTGACGAGCCGTTTATCTCCCGCGACCAGCTCGAAAGCATTATCGACATATTCCGGCGTGACCCCGCCACACGTCTTGCCACGATCGTCCGCCCCTTTGACGGCACGCGCAGCTTCAGTGAGCTCGACGACCCCAACACCCCGAAGGTGGTCATCGACGACAAGGGCTTCGCCCTCTACTTCTCACGCTCTGTGATTCCCTACCTCCGCGGTGTCGACAAGGCAGATTGGCCCAGCCATCATCAATATTACACCCATGTAGGGCTGTATGCCTACGCTGCCGAGACGCTTCAGGAGATCACCCGCCTTGAGCGGTCGCCGCTCGAAATCGCCGAGTCGCTCGAGCAGCTCCGCTGGCTCCAGAACGGCTATCGTATCGCCACAGCCCCCACCTCATCCCCCACGATAGGCATTGACACTCCCGCTGACCTTGAAAATGCGCTCCAATTGCTAAAGTGACGGAAAAAATTGTTATTTTTGCAGAATCATAGAATTTTCGCGATATGAAAAATAAACCGTTAATGTGGACTGTAGTGGTCCTTGCCGTGCTTCTGCTCGGTGCCGTAATTTTCAGTGTGTTTCAGGTGACAAGCCTCAAGGGGCAGGTCGAGGAGGCTAATCTCCGCAACGAGGAGCTCCAGCTGACCAACGAGCAGCTGCAGCTGACCAACGAGTTTGACGCCATCAACGCTGAATTTCAGCAATATGAGGATCAGGCCACACGCCTTGCCAACGATACTATCCTGGCCAAATACACCGCCGCCAAGGCTAAAGTGGAGCAGCTTATCCAGGAGCTCAATAACGAGAAGACCAAAAACCGCAAGCGTATCAAGAAGTTGCAGGATGAGATAGGTACACTTAAGGGGCTCTTGCGCCACTATATCGCTCAGGTGGACTCGCTCAACAAGGAGAATGGTGCACTTCGCGCCGAAAACACCGAGATCAAGAACGAGAACCGCCAGCTATCGTCACGTGTCAAAGAAGTGTCGTCGCAAAACGAGCACCTCAACGAGCGTATGACCTTGGCAGAGAAGCTTAACGTCACCGGCGTATCGCTGACAGCCCTGAAGAAGAACGGCAAGACTGAGAAAAATATCACCAAGGCCAAGCAGCTCATGGTTACCTTCACTATCCCGCAGAACAATTCCACCCCTGTAGGCACCAAGACCATCTATCTGCGTCTGACCAATCCTGAAGGACAGCTCCTGGGCGGTGGCACCTCGTTTGACTTCGAAGGACGCTCGCTCCCGGCCACGGCCCGCAAGTCGATCGAATATTCCGGCGACGAGATCTCCGGTATCACTATCTACTGGGATGTCAACACCACACTCAACCCCGGCGACTACACGGTAGAGCTCTTCACTGACGGCTACCGCCTGACTTCCCGCCACTTCACGATGAAAAAATAAACCCCTCACCATGTGGCAGAACTTCCTTGACTCTATCAACGCCGTAGAGCTCACCACCGCCAACGCGATATTCCGCCTTGTGGTGGCTCTGATTCTCGGCAGTGCCATCGGCCTTGAGCGCAAGCGCAAGGGGCAGATAGCCGGCCTGCGCACATTCGCCCTCATCTCGATGGGCGCTTGCCTGGCCATGATACTGTCAATCTACGTTCCGCAGGAATACCTCGGCCTCAAAAACGGCGACCCCGGCCGTATCGCCGCCCAGGTGATCACCGGCATCGGTTTTCTCGGCGCCGGAGCCATTATCCAGATGAAAGGCTCGGTAAGAGGTCTGACCACGGCGGCCGGAATATGGATTGTGGCCACGATAGGCATGGCAGTAGGTGTGGGAATGTACATTGTGGCGATTGCCGCCACGCTGGCCGTACTGGCTGTGCTCACCCTGCTCGAGCTTATCGAATACCATATCCGCATAGGCAAGGAAGCCCGCACTATCCGCATGAAAGTCAAGGGAATAATCCGCTCCATCGATGATTACCGCAAGGTGCTCGAGGAATATGATATACACCTCTCACGGGTGTATGTAGACTACGAGTATGAGGCTGATTTCACCCGTCTCAACTTCCTGATACTCGTAGACGAGCGCTTTGACTTCCTCGAAGTCTTTGACCGCATGAGCCGCATCAACGACCCCATTTCCATCTCCCTATCTAACCAGGCAGACCTCTCATAATCATGACATTTGATATCAACGGACTCATCAGTGACCTCGCCTTCATACTGATACTCGGCGGGTGTGCAACGCTGCTGTTCAAGTGGTTGAAACAACCTGTGGTGCTCGGATATATCGTAGCCGGCTTCCTGGCAAGCCCTAACTTCGAGTATCTCCCGTCAGTGACCACTGAAGCGAATATCGACTTCTGGGCGCAGATAGGTATCATAGTCCTTCTCTTCTCGCTCGGCCTTGAATTTTCGTTCAAGAAGCTCATAAACGCCGGAGGATCAGCCGTTGTGACCGCACTGTTCATAGTCAGCGGCATGATGGGTGCAGGCGTGGCCGTAGGTCATTTCTTGGGATTCTCCACGATCAACTGCCTCTTCCTGGGCGGTATGCTCTCAATGTCGTCGACCACCATTATCATCAAGGCCTTCAATGACATGAACCTCCAGCATCAGAAATTTGCCTCGCTGGTATTCGCTGTGCTGATAGTCGAGGATCTCTTTGCTGTAGTGATGATGGTAATCCTCTCATCAATAGCCATCAACAACTCCGTTGAGGGCTCGGAGATGCTTCTGTCCATAGGCAAGCTCGTATTCTTCCTTGTGATATGGTTTACGGTAGGCGTATTCATCCTCCCGTCGTTTCTCAACTCCCAGCGCCGGTTTCTTAACAATGAGACCCTGCTGATAGTATCGATGGGGCTCTGCCTCGGCATGGCAGTATTCTCCGTGGCTTGCGGCTTCTCGCTCGCCCTGGGCGCCTTCGTGATGGGCTCGATACTTGCGGGCACAAGCTTTGCCGAGCGCATCGAGAAGGTTACCGTTTCGGTCAAAGATCTGTTTGGCTCGGTGTTCTTCATCTCCGTCGGCATGATGGTCAACCCACATATAATAATAGAGTACATCGGCCCGATCCTGCTGCTGTCCGCCGTGGTGATCGTAGGCATGATTTTCTTCGGCACATTCGGTATGCTCCTTACCGGGCAGACCCTCCGCGTGGCCATCGAGAGCGGCTTCTCGCTGACGCAGATAGGAGAATTTGCATTTATCATCGCCTCGCTCGGTATGTCGCTCGGAGTGCTCGAGCCCACGATTTACCCCATCGTGGTGGCCGTGTCAGTGATTACCACATTCACCACCCCCTACTTCATCCGTATGGCCGACCCGGCATATAAATTTGTGGTGCGCCATCTGCCCTCGCGCCTTAACTTCCTGATCGACCGTTACTCTGACAATGCCTCCAACGAAGATGCTACCCGCCAGCTGTGGCAGTCGCTGCTGAAACGCTACCTATGGCGCGTGATGCTCTACTCCATCATCCTGATAGCCATAACTATACTCTCCATCCACTTCCTCCTGCCGATAATGACCAATCTCATCGACGGCTGGGGTAAGCTCGCCACTACGGTGATAGCCCTCATAGTCATGGCCCCCTTCCTGATGGCTCTGACCTATCCGGCCTCGAAGAAGACCGAGCGTGACCGCCTCGTGGCCGCCAACGCCCGCTTTGACGTGCCGCTGATCATCATGACCATCTTCCGTCTGCTGATAGCCCTGACCATAATCGTATATTTCCTCTCGAGCATTTACTCCATGACCGTGGGCTGGACCATCGGCCTTGCCCTGTTCCTGATACTGATATTCAGCTACTCCAAGAGGGTGCGCACCCGCATGCGGCATATCGAGTCGAAATTTCTCAACAACCTCAACGAGCGCGAGCTGCGCCGATCGGGCAGGAACAACAATGTTGTCTCTGACCTCCACTTAGCCTACATGACCGTGGGGCCTGACTGCCCCTTCGTAGGCGAGCAGCTCAAAAACTCCCGCCTGCCGTCACACTACGGTGTGTCAGTGGTCAGCATCCAGCGAGGTAGCAAGACCATACTCCTGCCTGATGCTGACAGCCGCATCTTCCCCGGCGATATCCTCGGCGTGATAGGTACCGACACCCAGATTCAGAACCTCCTTCCGGTGATGGAGCGTGACATACAGGACGATACCACGGCCGCTTCACCCGATGTGCGCCTGACAAGCATCCGCCTCTCAGATGATTCACCCGTCAACGGAAAGACTGTGGCTGCGAGCGACTTCCGTGAGCGTTACAAGGCGCTGATAGTGTCAGTGCTCCGCGGCGAGGAGTATATGCGACCGACGCCCGAACTCACATTTGAGCCGGGCGACGTGATATGGCTTGTCGGCGACGTCAATGCTATCGCCAAACTTCGCTAAGTTACTAAATACTTTTGAAATAGGCATCGAGCACATCGCCGGCCGCAGTAAATGAGCTCTGCCGGTTGGCAAGCACACGCTCCTCCTTCTCGACAAGCATCTGCTCCACTACGGGGTTGCTGTAGAAATTGTTGCGCAGACGCTCATTGATGGTCTCGTACATCCAGTAGCGTGCCTGCTCGCGGCGTCGGCGCTCGAAGTATCCGTTCTCCTTTGCAAAAGCGAAGTAGCGGTCGATCATATCCCACACCTCGGGTACACCTAATTCATAATAGCCCGAATAGGTCAACACCTCGGGCATCCACCCTGAAGTGGTGGGCGGGAAAAGGTGAAGCGCGCTGCGGAACTGAGCCTGAGCCAGGCGGGCACGGTCGATGTTGTCGCCGTCGGCCTTGTTGATCACAATACCATCGGCCATCTCCATGATGCCGCGCTTGATGCCCTGGAGCTCGTCGCCGGTGCCGGCAAGCTGGATAAGCAGGAAGAAATCCACCATCGAATGCACGGCGATCTCGCTCTGTCCCACGCCTACGGTCTCCACAAATATATTATCAAATCCGGCAGCCTCGCAAAGCACGATAGTCTCCCTGGTCTTGCGGGCCACGCCTCCGAGCGAGCCGGCCGAGGGGCTGGGGCGGATGAAAGCGTCAGGATGTACGGCCAGCTTCTCCATACGGGTTTTGTCGCCGAGGATCGAGCCCTTTGTGCGCTCGCTTGAGGGGTCGATGGCAAGCACGGCAAGGCGTCCGCCCCCCTTCAGCACATGCAGGCCGAATACATCAATCGAGGTCGACTTCCCCGCTCCGGGCACACCGGTGATGCCTATGCGGCGTGACTTCCCCGAGTAGGGAAGGCACTTCTCAATCACCTCCTGGGCTATACGCTGATGATCAGGGTTGAGACTCTCGATGAGCGTTACGGCCTGAGAAAGCACCGTGATATCCCCCTTGAGGATCCCCTCCACCGTATCGCTGACCGAAGGTAACGGCTTTCGGCGGCGCGGTTTAAGATATGGATTGACTACCGGCGGCTGCACTTTCACGCCGTCGTTGACGGTGAGTCCGCGGTATTGGCTATCGTTTTCAGGATGTTCCATAAAGAAAAATCGTTTAATCAAATGCAAATTTACAAAATATGCTGATAATTGAAGAATTTTTTCGTTAATTGTTGTCAACACCATTAATTCTCACTAACTTTGCACCCGGTCAGGTCACCCCCCTGCCGGTAAAAAGGATTCGCAAATAATTCAAATCAATATTCAACTAAATTTTTCAAGAAACTACTATGTGGTTAACATGCTCATCTGTAGGACGCAAGCTCGTAATGGCCATTACGGGTATATGCCTTGTCCTCTTTGTCACGTTTCACTGCCTTATGAACGGAGTCGCACTCCTCTGGCCCAACGGCTACAATGCAGTGTGTGAGTTTCTCGGCGCCAACTGGTATGCGCTGATCGCATCGGCCGGCCTTGCCCTGCTCTTCATCATCCACATCATCTACGCGCTCTGGCTTACCGTGCAGAACCGTAAAGCCCGTGGTAATGACCGCTACGCCGTCACCGCCACCCCCAAAGGTGTAGAATGGTCATCACAAAACATGCTTGTACTCGGCGTCGTCGTACTCGCATTCCTCGTTGTCCACCTGATCCAGTTCTGGGCAAAAATGCAGCTCTGCGAGCTTACCGGCTGCGAATATACCGTTGACGGTCAGGAAGTAAATCCTGCCGCAGGAACTGTATTCATCTACCTTGCATTCTCGCAGTGGTGGACTCCTATCGTCTACATTATCGCTTTCGTGGCTCTCTGGTTTCACATGAACCACGGCTTCTGGTCAATGTTCCAGACCATCGGCTGGGACAATGACACCTGGCTCCCCCGCCTCAAGGCCACCAGCTGCTGGTGGACTTCGATCGTTATCGGTCTCTTCATCATCCAGGCCGTAGTATTCACCGTACGCGCCTACAACACCGACTTCGCCGCCGAGCTCAACGCTTACAACGCTTCACATAACGCTGCAACCGAGGTGGTTATCGACCTCCCCGAGTGCTGCAAGTAATCAATCGAAAGCGTAACAGCTCATTATTTTTCATAACATCAACCATCTCACAATACAAGATATGGCAGATATTAAAAATCTCGACGGGATGATCGACTCGACTCCCATCATGAAGGATTTTGCCGACATCGAATCCTCAAAGCTACCTGAATATCAGATAGACTCAAAGATACCTGAAGGCCCCCTCGCACAGAAGTGGACCAACTATAAAGCTCACCAGAAGCTCGTCAACCCCGCCAACAAGCGTCACCTCGACATCATCGTCGTAGGTACCGGTCTGGCCGGTGCTTCGGCAGCCTCAACCCTCGGCGAGCTCGGTTTCAACGTATGGAACTTCTGCATCCAGGATTCACCCCGCCGCGCTCACTCCATCGCAGCCCAGGGTGGTATCAACGCAGCCAAAGATTATCAGAACGACGGCGACTCAATCTACCGCCTCTTCTACGACACTGTAAAGGGTGGTGACTTCCGCTCACGCGAAGCCAACGTATACCGCCTTGCTGAGGTGTCAAACAATATCATCGACCAGTGTGTGGCTCAGGGTGTTCCCTTCGCCCGCGAATATGGCGGCCTGTTGGCCAACCGCTCCTTCGGCGGCGCTCAGGTGTCACGTACATTCTACGCCAAGGGTCAGACCGGACAGCAGCTCCTGCTCGGCGCTTACTCATCGCTCAACCGCCAAATCGAGAAAGGCACCGTGCGCTCATTCAACCGCCGCGAGATGCTTGACCTCGTGATCATCGACGGCCGCGCACGCGGTATCATCGTCCGCAACCTCATCACAGGTGAGCTCGAGCGCTACGCCGCTCATGCCGTGGTACTCGCCACCGGTGGTTACGGCCGCACCTTCTTCCTCTCTACCAACGCCATGGGCTGCAACGGCTCCGCCGCCATCCAGGCCTTCCGCCGCGGTGCTTACCTTGCCAACCTCGCTTTCACTCAGATCCACCCCACTTGTATTCCCGTACACGGTGAAGATCAGTCAAAGCTCACCCTCATGAGCGAATCGCTCCGTAACGACGGCCGCATCTGGGTGCCCAAGAAAAAAGAAGATGCCGAGGCTATCCGCGCCGGAAAAAAGAAACCTACCGACATTCCTGACGAGGATCGTGACTTCTATCTCGAGCGCCGCTATCCCGCATTCGGTAACCTTTGCCCCCGCGACATCGCCAGCCGTGCCGCCAAGGAACGCTGCGACGCCGGTTACGGTGTAGGTACAGGCAATGCCGTTTACCTCGACTTCAAGTATGCTATCGACCGCCTCGGCGAGGACGTGGTGCGCGACCGCTACGGCAACCTCTTCGATATGTATCAGATGATCTCTGACGACAATCCTTACCACACCCCGATGATGATCTTCCCCGCATCTCACTACACTATGGGTGGTATCTGGGTTGACTACGAGCTTCAGACCTCTATCAAGGGACTTTTCGCTATCGGCGAATGTAACTTCTCTGACCACGGTGCCAACCGTCTCGGCGCCTCGGCCCTCATGCAGGGTCTCGCTGACGGCTACTTCGTGCTCCCCTACACTATGCAGAACTATCTCAGCGACCAGATCAAGGTGACACACCCCGGCATTGACCATCCTGAGTTTGACAAGGTGGAAAAAGAGGTACGCGACCGCATCAACCGCCTTATGTCAATCAAAGGCACCAAGTCGCCTGACCAGATCCACAAGCGTCTCGGCCACGTGATGTGGAACCTCGTCGGCATGGGTCGTACACTTCAGGGCCTGGTAGAAGCCACCAAGGAGATAGAAGAAGTTCGCAAGGAATTCTACAGCGACCTCCGCATCGTAGGCAAGGCTGACGATCTCAACACCGAGCTCGAAAAAGCCCTCCGTCTCGAGGACTTCCTCGTTATGGCCAAGATGATGGCTATCGACGCCCTCAACCGCAACGAGTCATGCGGCGCCCACTTCCGCGAAGAGTATCAGACCCCCGATGGTGAAGCTGCCCGTAACGACAAAGACTATATGTATGTGGCCTGCTGGAAATACACCGGCGACAACGAAAAACCCGTACTCCTCAAGGAGCCCCTCAAATATGAGGAGATTCAGGTACAGACCCGTAACTACAAGTCATAATCATTTTCCACGTTAATATCTTAAGAAATCACAACTTATGGAAACTACCATAAATGTAAATCTCAGAATCTGGCGCCAGCGTGGCCCCAAGGAACCCGGTAAGCTCGTTGACTACCGTGTGGAAAATGTATCCACCGGCTCAAGCTTCCTCGAAATGCTCGATATGCTCAACCAGCAGCTCGTAGAGAAAGGCGAAGAACCCGTAGTTTTTGACTCTGACTGCCGCGAAGGTATCTGCGGTATGTGCTCGCTCTATATCAACGGACATCCCCACGGACCCGTTCAGGGCATCACTACCTGCCAGCTCCATATGCGCAAATTCCACAACGAAGAGACAATCACCATCGAGCCTTGGCGCTCGGCAGCATTCCCCGTAGTGCGCGACCTTATGGTTGACCGCAATGCTTTCGATAAAATCCAGCAGGCCGGCGGCTATGTGTCGTTCAACTGCGGCGGCGCACCTGATGCCAACTCCACTCCCATCTCCAAGGAAGTGGCCGACATCGCCATGGACTCCGCCACCTGCATCGGCTGCGGCGCTTGCGTAGCTGCCTGCAAGAACGGCTCGGCAATGCTCTTCGTATCAGCCAAGGTAAGCCAGTTTGCCCTCCTTCCCCAGGGTCAGGTAGAACGTGCCCGTCGTGCCCGCCTGATGGTAAGAAAGATGGACGAGCTCGGATTCGGTAACTGCACCAACACCGGTGCCTGCGCCGCCGAATGTCCCAAGAACGTGCCTCTGAGCAACATCGCGCGCCTCAACCGCGAGTTTATCAAGGCCAAACTTGCTGATTAATCCCATTTGCTCCCAATATCCCGAGCGACGGAGGTGAAGATCACCCCCGTCGCTTCTTTACTTGGAGAGGGTGGGGTGAACCCCACCCGCGGATAAAATAGGCTCTATCTATCGACACTTAGCAAAGAAATTTGCGAAGTTTGTTTTTTTATAGTCACTTTATTGTTACTTTTGCAAATAACCTGCTACAAACTCTTATGACTGACAATATCGAAAGCGACCGCCGCATACTCGAACTTCTTGCACAGACGTTTCCTGACATCAGTTCGGCAAGCACTGAAATCATTAACCTTGAGGCTATTATGAATCTCCCCAAGGGCACCGAGCACTTCGTGGCTGACATCCACGGAGAGCACGAAGCCTTCCGCCATATCCTCAAAAATGCTTCGGGTAACATCAAGCGCAAGGTGACTGACATCTATGGCACTTCGATGCGCGAGAGCGAGATACGCCAGCTCTGCTCCCTCATCTACTATCCTGAGGAGAAGATGCAGATTATCAGCGCTACGGAGGAAAACCTCGACGATTTCTATAATATCACTCTCCATCAGCTCATAAAGGTGCTCCAGAGCGTGTCGTCGAAATACACCCGCTCAAAGGTGCGCAAGGCACTCCCGCGCGAGTTTGCCTACATCATCGAGGAGCTACTCCACGAGTCGGGCGGCGAGTATGACAAGCAGGCTTACTTCAACCGTATCATCGAGACCATCATCTCCACCGGTCAGGCCGATGCTTTCATCATCGCCATGTGTAACGTCATCCAAAAGCTCAGCATCGACCAACTTCACATCCTTGGCGACATCTTCGACCGCGGCCCCGGCGCACATATTATAATGGACACCCTCTGCAAATATGGCAACTGGGATATCCAGTGGGGCAACCATGACATCCTTTGGATGGGTGCCGCAGCCGGCAATGAGTGCTGTATCGCCAACGTGGTGCGCATCTCGCTCCGATATGGCAACCTTGCCACGCTCGAGGATGGCTACGGCATCAACCTGCTGCCGCTGGCTACCATGGCTATGGAGACATACGCTGACGATACCTGCACAGAGTTTGCCCCACACGTCGACGCTGACGACACCGAGCACTCCGAGAAGACCCTCCGCCTGATGGCCAAGATGCATAAAGCCATAGCCGTCATTCAGTTTAAGCTCGAAGGCGCCATGACCATGAAGCATCCCGAATGGCACATGACTGACCGCAACCTCCTCCACAAGATTGACCGCGAGAAAGGGACGGTGGAAATCGACGGCGTCACTTACGAGATGAGTGACACCAACTTCCCCACCATCGATCCGGCCGACCCCTACCGCCTTACTGCTGAAGAGCAGCAGCTCCTCGATAAGCTTCACCACTCCTTCACCGTCAGCACCACTTTCAAGCGCCATATTTCTTATCTTTTCAGCCACGGCTGCATGTATGGCGTCTATAATTCCAACCTCCTCTTCCATGCCTCGATGCCCCTCAACGCCGACGGCACGCTTAAAGAGGTGGAAATCAACGGCAAAAAATACCGTGGCCGCGAGCTGTTCAACAAGATAGGACGCCTGGTGCGCTCGGCCTTCAATGCCGATACCCCTCACGATCTCAAGGAATATGCCCGCGACTACTACTGGTACTTGTGGTGCGGGCCTGACTCCCCGCTGTTTGACAAGAGCCGCATGACCACCTTCGAGCGCTACTTCATCAAAGACCCCGCCGCCCACAAGGAGGAAAAAGGTCATTATTACACCCTGCGCCAGCAAGAAGAGATATGCGACATGATACTCGACGAATTCGGCGTGGAGGGCAAGCAGCGCCATATCATCAACGGTCATGTACCCGTCAGGACACAGAAGGGCGAAAGCCCCATCCGTGCCAACGGCAAACTGATGGTAATCGACGGCGGTTTCGCCAAGGCTTACCACAAGACCACCGGTATAGCCGGGTACACCCTCATCTACCATAGCTCCAACTTCGAGCTGGTGGAGCATGAGCCCTTCACCTCCGAAGAAGAGGCCATCCGCAACGGTACTGACATCGTACGCTCAACCAAGATGGTTGAGCAGACCGCCCAGCGCATCCGCGTACGTGACACTGACAAAGGCAAAATCCTCCAGAGCCAGATCGACGAGCTCCGCGAACTCCTCTACGCTTTCCGCCACGGCATCATCAAGGAGCGCACCTCCGGCAAGCTCACCTGAGAATTTTTTTTCAGAAGAAAGATTTGTTTTTTTGAACCGATTGAGCTAATTTTGTGTTGTAATTTCAAAGGACGGCAAGAGAGCCGAATCCTCAAAACAGATATACCACACCGCATCAAAGTAGATTGGGAAACTCATCAAATTTATATGAAATACCGAGACAAGCTTAGCCGGTCAATGGCGGGCCTCGATCCCGTGAGGGATGGCCACCGCGCCCGGAGGATTACAAAGATCGACGAGCACTCAAATCCTGTCATTCGGAGTTTCATCACATCCTTTGGTGCGGTGATTTTTTGTGCCATTATGGTAGCCTGAGGCTTTCCGGACGATGTAACTTTGCCGGAAAACTTCTTACTATGGAATTACATAATCACAAACAGACTCTTCAGCTCGTCACAGCCACATTATTAATAGTAGTAGGCTGCTGCCTGCTCATCGCCGGATTTATAGTGCCCCCTCCCGGCGAAATCCACAACTCCGTCCTGATAGCCTTCGGCGAGATTCTTACCTTTGCCGGGGCCGTTTTCGGCATGAAATACCATTATCAGTATGGCGGCCACACTGATAATGACAATCCTAAAAAAGAACATGACGGGTAACTAACAACTAAAAACTAACAACTAAAAACTAACAACTAACAACTGTCACTGCAGCTTTGAGGCCGGGATGCTGATCGTAGCGAGGACTGATCCGTCGGAGGCCGATACATAAGAATAAGCTATCGTAAAGCCACACTTTACAGGTACAAGTATCAGCAGATCGCCATCCTCCTCAGCTCGCAGTCCGGCCACGGTATCATCGTACGATTCATCAAGCATCTGCTGGAGATCGCCATCCGTAGCATTATCCCAGTCAATCTCCATCACCATTGTGGCAGTACGCTCTTGATCGTCAACCTTGATGCCGGTCCAGGTGATGATCTCATTTATGGCGAGGGGGAGGTTCTGGCGAGCCAGGTCAGCCACGGCATTAACCATAGCGGCGGGCGATGACTTGAACTCAGCCACGCGGTCGGCCTTAATCTGTATCGACTCTATCGACTTCATGGCGCGTGTGCGGAGCTCGCCTATCTCATCCTTGTCAGACGTGATATAAGCTAACACCACGCAGCCATCTGAGGCAAACGAATACCCTTCGGCCATCTTCACTCCGGCATTCATGTTACCCGTCATACCCACTTTCCATCCGTCGCGGTCACCTATCTTACAGGGCATCACTTCCCCCATGGTCATATCTGCAAACGATGGGTTACGATGATACACAGTCTGCTGCTCCAGCATGGTGCGAGCTTCCACCGGCAGCGGATACACTATTATTCCGAGTCCGTCGCCGTCGCTGTTGTAAGTAAAGGAAATGCCCTGAATCACAGGCGATCCCTCTACCAGCTCCACGTCAGTTCCCGCGGGCACATCCACGCTGAAAAACTCAAATTCTTCTCTGTTGTCGCTGCTGCACGAAGCCATCATAGCGACAGCGATCGCTGCAGTCATAAGGTTGTAAATGTATCTCATCTCAGTAAAAATTAAGGAGTGCAAGTTCGCAATAATTTTCCAATTATGCAAGTTAGTTTTTAGTTGTTAGTTGTTAGTTGTTAGTTTTTAGTTGCTAGTCTTTAGTTTTTAGTTTTTAGTTTTTAGTTCGAGTTGAAGGAGGCGCGGAGCGCCGGGGGTTAGTGTAACCTCCGTTTACGTTAATGCTATTATGTTAGCATCAAAGAAGGCGCGGAGCGCCGAGGTTGTCGGAAACCCCACATTTATGTGGGGTCATGACTATCTCTCTGATACTGAGGCTCGGAGAGTCGATGTTGTGGTATTTGAAGAATTTAACTATATTTGCACTAAAATAAATAAAATGAGCAAAGTCTAATCATTGTACCACATTGTATTCTGCACCAAACAACGTCGGAGAACCATAAATCAAGCTCTCCTTGAAGACTTGTACAGATATATATGGGCGGAGACCAAGGAAATGGGTAGTATTTTAATGCGTATTGGTGGTATTGAAAATCACGTACATATGCTTATTGACCTAAATTCAAAGGTGTGTATTGCCGACTTTGTTGCATGTATCAAAGCAAAGTCAAGTGGATGGATGCGTGCTGATAGTAGATTTGTAAATTGGGAAGGATGGGCTCGTGAGTATTTCGCAGCAACGGTAGCAAATGATGAAAAGGACGGTGTGATCGAATATATAAAATCTCAAAGGGAACATCATTATGGTAATTCACTTGATGATGAGTTTAGATCCTTGTATGGTAGAGCTGGATTAGATTATCATGAAAAAGATTTGACTGATTAGCTATTACCACAACATCGGCTCTCCGAGCCTCAATATCAGAGAGATATCTCTTTCCCCCACATAAATGTGGGGTTTCTGACAACCTCGGCGCTCCGCGCCTTCTTTGATGCTAACATAACAGCATTAACGTAAACGGAGGTTACACTGACCCTCGGCTCTCCGAGCCTCTTTCAACTCGAACTAACAACTAACGACTAACAACCAACAACTAACAACTGACAACTAACAACTACCAACTAACGACTAACAACTAACAACTAACAACTAACGACTATCGACTAACGACTAACAACTAACAACTAACAACTAACGACTAACAACTGACAACTAACAACTACCAACTACCAACTAACAACTAACGACTAACAACTAAAAACTAAGGACTAAAAACTAACAACTAAAAACTAACAACTAACAACTATTTTTTTGTATTTTTGCACTTTCAAACTACCATTGCAGCAATGAAGATCTTTTTCCGCAACATATTTCAGCTTATCCTGCATCCTGCCCACGGCTGGGAGGATATCGCTAAGGAGAATACCCCGGCCCGGATTCCGGCCTTGGGAGGACTGCTTCCGCTGATCATCATTGCAGCTCTGTCGGTGTTTCTCGCTCCGATCTACCATTCGATTGTTGACTGGACTCGCCTGGTTTTCAACGCTGTGGCGACGTTCACCATGTTTTTCCCGGCTTACTTCCTCGGAGCGTTTATGCTCATCAACTTTGCCGGTCCGATGCTCAAGGTGCCCCTTGACGAGAACAAGTGCAACACTTTTGCGTTATATACCATAGGATTGCTGGCGATTATCACTATCCTTACCAACTGCTTTCCGTTTCTCGACTCCTTCATTTACTTCTTGCCCATCTATGTGGCTATCATCCAATGGAAAGGGATTGATTATATGAGTGTCAAGCCGGAAGCTGTAGGTCACTTCATGATGCTGGCTGTGCTCGGTGTGCTCGCTCCTCCCTATATCATTTATTTCTTATTCTCTCTTATCATACGATGAACTTTAAAGATATCAACATAAAAAACAAGCGTGCCAACTATGACTACGCTATTTCCGAGACCTTTACGGCGGGTATCGTGCTGACAGGCACTGAAATCAAGTCGATCCGTCAGGGCAAGGCTTCGCTGGTGGATACGTTCTGCTACGTGGA
Source organism: Lachnoclostridium sp. (assembly GCA_023667185.1). GTDB lineage: Bacteria > Bacteroidota > Bacteroidia > Bacteroidales > Muribaculaceae > Duncaniella. The sequence continues at coordinate 344,019 of JAMPAP010000001.1, read as the reverse complement.
CCGCGGCGAGGTGTGGGTGAAAAATATGTATATCGCCGAGTATACCCACGGCGCATATTATAACCACGTTGCACGCCGTGACCGCAAGCTGCTGCTGACACGCAAGGAGATAGCCCGCCTTGAGAAGTCGGGCAAGGAGGCCGGGTTTACCATCGTGCCTCTGCGACTGTTTATCAACGACCGGGGACTCGCCAAGCTCGTCATCGGTATAGGCCGCGGTAAAAAGGAATATGACAAGCGCCAGTCAATACGCGAGCGGGAGGACCGTCGTGATATGGCTCGTGTGATGGAAAAATAATATATTATGGATAAAAAGGGGATTGTGGTCTACTGCGCGTCGTCAGACCGCGTTGACGATAAATATAAGGCACTCGCCCGCGAGGTGGGACGGCTGATTGTGGAAAATGGTTTCTACCTCATCAACGGCGGCGGACGCCTCGGACTGATGAAGGAGACTATCGACGGCGTTGTCGAGGCCGGCGGTGAAGCCATCGGTGTGCTCCCTGATTTTATGAACGACCGCGGATGGGGTCACGACCGCCTTACCTCCACCATCGTCACCCCGGGTATGCACCCTCGCAAGGCCAAGATGGCTGAAATGTCAGTGGCCGCCATCGCTCTTCCCGGCGGCATCGGCACGCTCGACGAGCTCTGCGAGATCATGACATGGCGTCAGCTCGGCCTCTACAAGCATCCCGTGGTGATACTTAACCTTGATGGTTTTTATGACCCGCTGATACAGATGTTTGACAAGATGCACGCGCTCAACTTCATGCGTGACAATTCGCAGCTCTGCACCGTAGTCGCCACCGCAGCCGAGGCTCTCGAGGCTATAATCCGGGAAAACAATAAGTAATGGATCTTACTGCAGCAGATTCGATATTCGGTAATCCTGCCGTGTGCCGTCTTGAGGAGGCTCCGATGATGCAATCCGGTGGCTTCACCACCGGCGTTGTGCCCTTCACTACCGGCATCGATCCTACTGTCCGCCCTCTGCTGCCCGGCTACGACTCCGGCATAGTGTCGCTGATCATCATCACGTTTCTGCTGCTTGCGTTCAATCTCTCCCACTACACTACCATGATCAAGTCGCTGCCGCGCGACCTCTTTTCCACGCGCCGCCGTGACAGTCTTTTCGAAGAGCATACCCTGACGGAGACCCGCCTGCAGGTGTCGATGGTGCTCGTCCTATGCCTTTGCGAAGGTATGCTGCTTGCTGCACTAGCTGATTATCACCCGATTATCCCATTCGGCGGACTATTTGTCACGCTTCTGCTCTTCTTCGGCGCCGCGCTGCTATTTTACGTCGCCCAACTGATGGCCTACCGCACCGTAGGGTTCATATTTTCTGACAAAATTACCACCCGTCTTTGGCTGAAAGGCTTCAGCGCTTCGCAGATAGTGTTAGGCCTCACTCTCGTCATCCCGGCTCTTACGGTGACATTCGACCCGGCTACCACCGCCGTAATGGTGACTATCGCCGTAATCCTCTATATAGTAACCCGTTTAATATTTATTTATAAAGGATTTAGACTTTTTTACGACAAATTTGGCTCGATTGTCTATTTTATTTTGTACCTTTGCACCCTTGAAGTAGTACCCATTTTGTTAATGGTTCGCTTCTACATTTTCATCGCATAACAGACTATAGATTACAGCATCGTGAAAGTAAAAAAAGTATTAGTATCCCAGCCCAAACCTGCTACAGGGAAATCGCCTTACTATGATATTGCCGAGAAATATGGAATAGAAATCGAGTTTCGCCCCTTTATCAAAGTGGAAGGTCTGACTGCTAAGGAGTTCCGCCAGTCGAAGATCAACATTTCCGATTTCACAGCAATTATTTTCACAGCCCGCACCGCCATTGACCATTTCTTCCGCCTCTGCGAAGAGATGAGAATTAACATCCCTGACACTATGAAATATTTCTGCACAACGGAGTCTATCGCTCTTTACCTGCAGAAATACATCGTATATCGTAAACGCAAGATCTTCCATGGCAACAATGGCAAACTTGACGACCTGCTTCCCTCTCTGCTTAAGCACAAGAAGGAGAAGTTCCTCTATGCTGTCAGCGATGTCCATAAGGATGACACCAACGTGCTTGACACCAACGGCATAAACTATACCAAGGCCGTGATGTACCGCACCGTCAGCAACGACTTCGGTCCTGACGAGCCCTTCGACTACGATATGCTTCTCTTCTTCAGCCCCGCCGGTATCGACTCCCTGCTGAAGAACTTCCCCGGATTCGAGCAGAAGGATATCAAGATAGGATGCTTCGGCACCACTACAGCTAAGGCTGTACGCGATGCCGGACTGCGTCTTGACATGGAGGCGCCCTCAGTGAAAGCGCCCTCGATGACCGCAGCCCTCGATATGTTTCTTAACGAGGAGGCCGGAAATAAGTGACGATTAAAAATAACTTGGTAAACTTTTCTATGTTATTTATGAATCTTCACTTTTTCCAAACAATCATTTAGCTCGCTAAACTCATGCTTGTTCAAAAGCAAATCTTCAAAAATAACAGATACGAAAATTTTACCAACTTATTTTTAATCGTCACTAAGCATTTATGTCGCAGATGGTAGCGCCGCCGAGCCCTGCACACCCCTTCCGGCTTTACAAAAAGGAGAAGTTGTGCAGCGAGATAGCCATAGGGCAGCTCTTTGCCCGTGGCAAAGGCAGTGACGCCGTCTCAGCCCTGGCCTTTCCCATCGCCGCTTACTGGCGCGTCAATGCTACCCGCTCTATCACCTGTCCGCGGTTTTTAGTCTCCGTACCGAAGAAGAAGCTCCGCCATGCGGTGAATCGCGTCACCATGCGCCGCCGCATCCGCGAGTCATACCGCCTGAGCCGTCACCTCATCCCGGCCGATGTGCCTCTTGACATAGCTTTTGTATATGTCGCTGACTCGCTAAAGCCCTCGGCTTTAGTGAGGAAGTCAATGGAAAAATTGTTGAAGAAGATAGCAACCTCTCTGTCCGGTGAAACCATCTGAACTTCTCCGCAGGATTTACGTCATCCCCATCCTCATCTACCGCAACTGCATCTCGCCGCTGTTTCCGCCCGTATGTCGCTTCTCTCCTTCATGCAGCGCGTATGCTCTTGAGGCCATCCTCAAGCATGGCATATTCCGAGGCACATGGCTTGCTATCAAGCGGATATGCCGCTGCCACCCTTGGGGAGGCAGTGGTTACGACCCCGTCCCATGATAAAGGATTTCCACACCCACACTCCGCGCCCTGAAGCTATCGTCAACTACGACCCCGCAGTTGACCTTCACCCTTTTGCGCCGGGACTGCTGTACTCGGCAGGCATCCACCCATGGAACGCCGCGCTTGCCGACAATGAATCCTTCGTCCGGCTCCGCGAGCTGGCTTTCATGCCGGAGGTCGTGGCCATAGGAGAGACGGGGCTCGATGCCGCCGTCGACGTTGACGAAGCTATTCAGGAGGAGCTGTTCAAAAAGCATATCGAGCTCGCCCGGCTTACCGGCAAACCGCTGATTATCCACTGTGTGCGCCGCTACAACGAGCTCATGGCCATCCGCCGCGACAGCGGAGCGGATGTGCCGTGGATCATCCACGGCTTCCGCGGAAAGCCACAGCTCGCTCAGTCTCTTGCCCGCCAAGGTTTCTATATATCGTTCGGCGAGAGGTTTAATCCGGCGTCCTTCGATACTGTACCTGCTTCACAGCGGCTGATTGAGACCGACGAATCTCAGCTTTCCATCGAGGAGATAGCGCGCGCTGCCGGATATCCTGACCTTACGGCTCCACCGCTACAGCTATAGTGCGCGAGGCTCCGCGCCACGGGAGCGTGCCGTAATACTTCTCAAGAGTCAGCGTCACCTTCTGCCCGGTTGACTGATAGCTCTGAATCACCCTTGCCAGCGAATCATCGGGGATAGAAAATTGAAAATCACGGCTATAGATGCGCGAGCTGTCATCGAGAGCCGACTGCGATATCATCTCACCCTCGAAGGTCTTGAAAAACATTCCGCGCTTCTCTACGGTAGTCACATAGCCGGTCACCTTCGAGTCAGTGACATACGGCACGGCATAGCGCACATACATCACCCCCGCAAGCACTACAAGGGCTATCACCACAGTCCATATCACTGATTTCAGGCAGCCATTGCCGCGCTTGGCAGGCTTCTCCTGCTTGTTTTCCGTCGAAGGATTTCCCGAAAAATCCACCTTCTCGCCCGCTTCGGGCACATGATTATCGGCTGCCGGTTTTTCCTCAAAGTCATGGAGGAAAAAATCATTTTCGTTGTCGTGGTTCATTGCTGGAGTTTCTTGTTTTTGCGCTTTCCGATAGCTATGGCTGCGAATGTGAATAATCCTAAGACGATGAGCAGCAGCGTCTGCGTTCCCATCACGAGGTTGGCAAACGAGGTGGCATACTGCTGCGTAAGCCCGGGTACCGAATACAAGCTCAGTCCGAAGATGATGGCCCATTGCCAAGGGCCGATTCCGCCATTGCTCGGCACTCCCATCGAGATGCTTGAGAACACGAAACACACCAGCACAGCCGTCACGCCATACGTGGCAACCACCTCAGCAGTAAGCGGGAAGGAGAAAAATGCAAGATATAGCTGGAAGAAGTAGCACCCCCACACGCCTACGGTGAGGAGCAACCAGCGCCCCTTGCCGGGCATCTTGACTATCACGGCAAAGCCATCCCACAGGCTGCGCCACAGGCTGCGCACTTTCTTCACCGCTTTATTCTCAGGATACTTTATTAATATCCAGCACGGTATGGCTATCACGAGAAGCACCGTAAGCCACACCCAGGGGGATGTCAATAGCGACGTTATCGAGCTGTAGGCCTCAGGATTCTGGTTGATATAGCTCATCAGCTGAGCGCCGGCGATTAGAAACGTGACGCCCGTAAGCAGTAGCACGGTGATGGTATCGGCAAGACGATCGGCCACCATCGAGCCAAACACGGTGGCAAACGGCGCCTTCTCCTCCGATGCCACATAGCCTGTGCGCCACACCTCGCCAAGACGCGGAAACACCAGATTGACGGCGTATGTGCCGAAGATACTGAGAGTCAGCTCCCAGAGCGATGCGTTAATGCCGAGCCCCCGGAGCTGTATCTGCCAGCGGGCAGCCCGGAAGATATGGCTGAAAACACTCACCACCAGCGCGGCTCCTATCCACCGGAAGTCACACTCGCGCTTTATCGTCTTCATCATCTCCGAGAAGTCGAGATTATGAAACAGCAGATAGCATAGTCCTACGGTTATCACCAAAGGCACTCCATATTTGAGCAATAATGTCAGCACACTGTCACGCGCCGACGCAGGGTTATTATTAGTTTCCATCAACAGGTGGTTTGCATTTTTGTGCAAAATTACGAATTTTTCTTGCTTTTGTAATATCTTTCGGCTATATTTGCGATATGACCACGCAAATAGACAGCTTTATCGAATATCTGCGGCTTGAACTCAACTATTCGGACTGTACAGTATCAGCCTACCGCTCTGACCTCAGGGCGTGGGCTCAGCAGCTCACAGCCGGAAAGCCTGAGACCCTCAATGCGGCAGACGTAGCTGTGACAGATCTGCGACTGTGGCTTGCCGAAATGTCTCGCGAGGGCCTTGCCGCGTCTACTATCCGCCGCAAGGTGCAGTCAGTCCGCGCTTTTTACCGCTATCTGATGTGCCACCATGGAGCGACATCCAACCCCGCTTCCGCCCTCACCCTCCCCAAGCTCCCCCGCCGCCTTCCGCTCTACATCCGCCCCGAAGAAACTTCGGCCATGCTCGACGAAGCTGACCGCGAAGCCGACACTGACTTCATCTCCGCCCGTAACGCCCTGATACTTGAGCTCCTGTATGCCACCGGGATGCGCTGCTCCGAGCTCACAGGGCTAAAAGATATAAACGTTAACACTTCTTCCCGTGAACTAAAAGTGCACGGAAAGCGTAATAAAGACAGAATTATTCCCATCGGCCCGTCGCTCGCCTCGATGATTGACGGCTACAGGACGATGAGGGAGGCATCGCCTGCCACTGCTCAGGGGCTTCACTCCCCGGCAGCCCCACTTTTGGTCTCGGCCAAAGGCGCCCCGCTCAACCGCCGGACAGTCTACTCCGTGGTCAACGATGCAATGTCAGCCGCCGGCATCCACGCCGCCCGACTAAGCCCTCACGTCATGCGCCACTCATGCGCCACCGATATGCTCAACGCCGGTGCCGACCTTAATTCCGTGAAGCAACTTCTGGGGCATGCCTCCCTGGCATCAACCCAGGTGTACACCCACATATCTAACAGAGAACTTCAACTTAATTATCAACATGCACATCCACGTGCGTTAAAAAAAGGAGGATAATATGGACACTACTATCAAAGCCGTTCACTTCGACATCACCGAGAAACTTACCGAGTTTATCAACAAAAAAGTCGACCGTCTGGCTCGCCGTTACCAAAATATCATAGGCGTTGACGTGACCCTTAACGTCATCAAGCCCGAAACCTCACTCAACAAGCAGGCACTCATCAAGGTAGACGTGCCCCAGGAAGAAGTCGTAGCCGAAAAGACCGCCGACACATTCGAAGAAGCCGTCGATGTAAGCCTCGAAGCCGTAGAGCGCCAGCTCGAGCGCATCAAAAACCGCAAGTAAACCCCTCACAACAAGCTCCGCCCCGCGGGGCTTGTTTCTTACGATACCTCATGATGCCACAATATTTTCTTGATAAAAAAAGACTATATATCGACCATTTAAATAGGAGATATATAGTCTTTTAACTTTGGAGCCGCGAGTGGGACTCGAACCCACGACCTTTTCGTTACGAATGAAATGCTCTACCGACTGAGCTATTGCGGCTTGTGCAACCATGCTTTTGGCTGTTTGCGGTGCAAAGTTACTAAAAATTTATTGATTGCTTGCTAAATGTGAATTTTATTTTTGCTTTGTCGAGGCGGAGGCGTCCCATTACGGGTTCGGTGACGTAGGGTGATATCTTGGCTACGTAGCGTGTGGTGCTTGACGAGCTGTAGTAATAGTAGTAGTAATAGCTTGATGATGATTCGTTTTCGTAGAAGGCTACGAGTACGGGTGTGATTACAAATTCGGTGTCCTCGTCAGTGATTTCGTCTTTTGCGAGCATTGCTTTGATGTAGTCGCGCATGGAAGAGAAGTCGTAGGAGCGGGTTGCTGAGTTGTAAGATGCGTAGAATGAGGTTACGTTGTCGTTGATGTCAGAGTTTTCAAAGAATTGTTTTTTCTTTGATTTCTGTACCAGGAGTACGTAGGGGGGTGGAGTGATTGAGAAGTCGTTTTCGATGTATTCTACGGGGATGGAGAATGAGAGGGAGTTGATTACGGCGAGGTCTCCGGCCTGGGCTTTGTAGTTGGCGATTATTTCGCGTGTGGGGAATGTGAATTCTACGTCGTAGCCGAGGGGTGCGACGAGGAGTTGTTCTCCGGCGGTGATGCGTGATGTGATTGATGAGGAGAGTGTCTGCCGGATGTTGTTGTTGGAGATGATTTCGGGTGTCACTCCGAGGTAGTTGCCTACGAGTGGTTCTATTGAGTCAGTGAGAGTTCCGTATACTTCGGCGGGGATTACTTTGTGGTAATATAGCTGGATGACGTTTTTGTCGATGCGTGTGACGCGTCCGGAGCCGAATGAGTTGGTGATGTATAGGCCGGGGAAGTATTGGGCGAATGATTGTGGGGTGTTGAATGTGGCGGGGTCGGTGAGGAATTTGGTGTATAGGTTGCGGCCTAATTCTACCGGGAGGTCTACGGTCACATTTTTATATATGGAGCCGTAGTCGTCGGCGCTGATGGCTTTGAAGCCGTCGATTGCTGTGGAGTAGGTGGTGGAGCCGATGGGTGTGGTGTCGTAGTAGTCGGCGGGGTTGAATGAGCTGAAGATGGGGGAGGGGAGTTGTTTTTTGAGGCGGTAGACTGAGAGTCCCATCGGGGCGATGGAGTCGCCGGTGAATCCGTCGGCGTATATGGCGAGGACCATTTTTACGGAGTCGACGTATTCAGGCTTGACGTATGCGGTGTCAAGGGCTGCTGCGGGCATGTATTGGGTGACAACATCGGAGGTTATGGAGCCGTATCCGTCGGCATTGAGGCGTCCGAGCAGCTGCATTGAGGTGCATGATTGTATTTCGGTGAATGGGACGGATTTTCCGGTGACGGTGTAGGTGGAGTCCATTATGATTTCCACGCGATCCTGTACGAGTGAGCCTCCGGCTTGTGAGGTGGAGTCTTCGCAGGCGGTGGTAAGAAGTATTGCTGTCACTGCTGCTGACAGGAGTCGGAGCGCGGGGTGGATGTTTCGGAATGTTGTGGCTGACATCGCAGTGGGGTGGGGATAGTGAGTGTGGGTGGGATGTTACTCTCCGATGAGTGAGCGGTAGAAGTTGTCGTAGGCTTCTATGCGGTTGTCTTCGCCGGGGTATTGGAGGATGGGTTTTCCGGTGGATCGGGCGTATTCGGCGAGCTCGGCGGGGATGTTTTCGGTGGATTCGATGATTGCGTCGGCGTATTTGATGGCGAGCTTGTGGAGTGATATGGCGTCGACGGGGTCGGAGCCGAGGATGTCGAGGTCGGCGTCGTCAAATCCGGCCATGCGGAGTTTTTCGGTGAATCGTGGGTCGAGGGTGCCGTTGAAGTCTTGATCGGGGGAGTAGAGGGAGTAGATTGTTTTGACGCCTGCGAATGCGGGGTGGTCAGAGTATTTGCGGCTGAGGTAGATGGGTGCGAGGGCGGAGATCCAGCCTGAGCAGTGGATGATGGCGGGCTGCCAGCGGAGCTTTTTGGCGGTCTCCATTACGCTTTGGATGAAGAATATCATGCGTTCGTCGTTGGCGCCTTCGCTGAGGAGGTCGTCCATGGTTTTGGTGCCGGGACGATGGAAGAAGTCGTCGTTGTCGATGAAGTAGACCTGCATGCGGGAGGGTTGGAGGGTGGCTACTTTGAGCACGAGGGGGTGGTCAGTGTCGTCGACCACGAGGTTGATGCCTGAGAGGCGGATGACTTCGTGGAGCTGGTTGCGACGCTCGTTGATCAGGCCGTATTTAGGCATGAATGTTCTTACTTCGAAACCTTTGCCCTGCATTCCGGTCGGCACGTTGCGTCCGAGCATCGAGAGGGTCGATTCGGGGAGGTAGGGGTTGATTTCTTGAGAGATGTATAAGACTTTATTGTTAGTCATGTCGATAATGTGAGATTTCAAGCTACAAAGTTAGTGAAAAATCTGTGAATGGTCTACAGATAGTGGACGTTAAGGGTGATTTTTAACAAAATTTCAGTGATTTGGGGTTGAATGAGGCCGAAATTAATGGTTTAAGTCTTTGAAATATCTAAAATTGTAAGTAATTTTGCCGCGCAAAGTACTGCCGGGTCGTCAGATCGGGTGGGGCTGAGCAAATATAATTTTAATTAACCTTATTTATTAACCCCATTTTTTAATGACTGAAGAAGTAAAAAACTCCCCTATCGAGGATTTCGACTGGGAAGCGTATGAAAAGGGTGAGACCAAGGGCGAGAAGTCGCGCGAAGAGCTCACCAAAACTTATGATGAATCGCTTAACACTGTCCGCGACAAGGACGTAATCGAAGGTACCATCATCGCGCTCAACAAGCGTGAGGCAGTGGTTAACATCGGCTACAAGAGCGACGGCATCATTCCCGTCAGTGAGTTCCGTTACAACCCTGACATCAAAGTTGGCGACACCGTAGAGGTTTTCATCGAAAACCAGGAGGACAAGAAGGGCCAGCTTATACTTTCTCACCGCAAAGCCCGCGCAGCCCGCTCATGGGATCGTGTCAACGAGGCTCTGGAGAAAGACGAAATCATCAAGGGCTACATCAAGTGCCGCACCAAGGGTGGTATGATTGTCGATGTATTCGGCATCGAAGCCTTCCTCCCCGGCTCACAGATTGATGTTAAGCCTATCCGCGACTACGACATTTTTGTAGGCAAGACCATGGAATTCAAGGTTGTGAAGATCAATCAGGAATTCAAGAACGTCGTTGTAAGCCACAAGGCACTTATCGAGGCCGAGCTCGAGCAGCAGAAGCGCGAAATCATCGCCAAGCTCGAAAAGGGTCAGGTGCTCGAAGGTACTGTCAAGAACATCACTTCTTACGGTGTATTCATTGACCTGGGCGGCGTAGACGGTCTTATCCATATCACTGACCTTTCTTGGGGCCGCGTAAACCACCCCGAAGAAGTGGTACAGCTCGACCAGAAGCTCAATGTCGTTATCCTCAACTTCGACGACGACAAGAAGCGTATCGCTCTCGGTCTGAAGCAGCTCCAGCCCCATCCCTGGGATGCTCTTGATCCTGATCTCAAGGTCGGCGACAAGGTTAAGGGCCGCGTAGTGGTAATGGCTGACTACGGTGCGTTTGTAGAAATCGCTCCCGGTGTAGAAGGTCTTATCCACGTTAGCGAAATGTCATGGAGCCAGCACCTTCGCTCAGCTCAGGACTTCATGAAGGTAGGCGACGAAATCGAAGCCGTAATCCTTACCCTCGACCGCGAGGATCGCAAGATGTCACTCGGCATCAAGCAGCTCAAGAACGATCCTTGGGAAGATATCGAGGTTAAATACCCTGTAGGCAGCAAGCACACCGCCCGTGTACGCAACTTCACTAACTTCGGTGTATTCGTGGAAATCGAAGAAGGCGTTGACGGTCTTATCCACATCAGCGACCTGTCATGGACCAAGAAGATCAAACACCCCAGCGAGTTTACCCAGATCGGTGCTGACATCGACGTTCAGGTGCTCGAGATCGACAAGGAAAACCGTCGTCTCTCACTCGGCCACAAGCAGCTCGAGGAGAACCCCTGGGATGTATTTGAGACAATCTTCACTGTAGGCTCAGTACACGAAGGTACTATCGTTGAGATGGTAGAGAAGGGTGCCGTTATCGCGCTCCCCTACGGTGTAGAAGGCTTCGCTACTCCCAAGCACCTCGTTAAGGAAGATGGCACTAAGGCCGGCGTAGATGAGAAGCTCGACTTCAAGGTGATCGAATTCAACAAGGATTCCAAGCGCATCATCCTCTCTCACAGCCGCATCTTCGAAGATGAGAACAAGCCCGAGCGCACCGAAACTGCCCGCAAACCCCGTCGCAACGGTGGCAACCGTCGCAACGAGGAGCAGCCTCTGCTCTCTACTCCTCTTGAAAAGACAACCCTCGGTGACCTCGAGGCTCTTGCCGAACTCAAGGAGAAGCTTTCAAAGAAATAATCTTAGTAGATTATAAAAATTGACGAGCCCCCGGAATTCCCGGGGGCTTTTTTAATCGTCACTTGATGAGCACCTAAAGGTGCTCAAGCCGTGAAAATAGCAAGGGAAGAGCTGCCTGAAGGCGCTCTTCCCTTGCTAACCGGTGGGCTATTTCTTAGCTGCTTACTCGGGTAGGGGTGGTTGTTTAGTGGCGTGGGCGTAGGCGTGGGCTGTGCCTACGAAGAGGGCGCCGCCGAGGATGTTGCCGAAGGTGGCTGCCACGATATTTACCACAAGGGCTGAGAATGAGATGTCAGCTCCGAGCATCATGGCTGTGGGGAGGAAGAACATATTGGCTACACAGTGCTCGTAGCCGAGGATTACGAAGGCGGCTACCGGTATCCAGCAGGCAAGTACCTTGCCGGGGAGTGTGGATGTGGCCATTGCAAGCCATACGGCCAGGCAGACGCACCAGTTGGCACCGATGCCTCGCATGAATGTGACGGCCCAGGGGAGCGAGGCTTTTGTCGAGGCCATGTTGCAGATGCCTTCGTGGTAGGGTGATGCGTCAAGAGTGCCGGTGCATTTGATGAGGAGGAATCCGAAAAGAAGTGAGCCGACGAAGTTGCCGAGCCATACGATGGTCCAGTTGTAGACCACGTCGCCCGGAAGAATCTGCTTGCGTGTAAGAGCGGGGATGAGCATGGCGTTGTTTCCTGTAAAGAGCTCTGCTCCAAGCACTACGGTGAGGACGAGGCCTATGGGGAATGCCAGGCCGCTCAGCAGTTTCTGTATCGAGGGGTTGTCAGCTGCAACGCCGGGGAATCCGAATCCCGCCATTATTGACAGGGCTCCGCCGAGGGCTATGAATGCACCGGCCATGATGGAGAGCACGAGCAAGCGGTAAGGTTGTTGACGAAGCGAGGCCTTGCGGCGGGCGGCTGCTACGGATGATTCGAGAATCTCGGATGGTGTTTTGACTGACATTATTCTGTGATAGAGTAATTTAGGAAATCGTTGAGGGGCTTGAAAAGGTGAAAAATCTCGGCTGCACGATCTACCCATGAGGGTGAGGCGAAGTCGCTTTCGGATGCCATTACCTCCTTGCCGAACTCTTTGTAGCGGAGCAGATCGGCGTGAGGGTGGTTGCGGTCCCATCCCTTGGGGATGGTCTTAAGCTGTTCGCCTATGAGCTGTGGACCTGACACGGCTACGAGAGCCGGGGTGTGGATTATTTCTTCAAATTCTTCGATGTTGTCGATGATGGCTTTACGCACTTTCTTGAGCACGGGGGCTTCGGGCATCCATAGCCCTCCGTAGAAGCCACAGGAAGTGTATTTTCCGTCAAGACCCACGTGGAGATAGTCCGCGGCCATGGTGGTCTTTCGGCCGAAGGGTGAAAGCACGGCGGAGAAATGTCGTTTGTAGGGGCTCTTGTCGGGTGAAAATCGGGTGTCGCGGTAGATGCGGAATGTAGCTTCGCGGCCCGACTGGGTCTTCATTCCGGGCTCATACAGGCTCATGAGGCTGATCAGCCGGTCAAGATCTTCTATCCAGGCAGCGCGAAGGTCGTCATATTCAGCTTTGTGGGCGTGAAACCACTGGCGGTCGTTGTTGGCATCAAGCTGGCGTAAAAACTTGAACAGCCGGGGCATATAATACTTGCTCATCGGATCTCCTCCCATTCGGCGTCACTGATTTGTGATTCCTTTTCTATCCGTGCCGAGGGGTCGCGGTCAGACTGGAATGTACCGTCGAGTTCTTCAAATTCGATGTATTCGCCCATATCTTTTGTGAAAATCTTACTGCGGGAGTGGTTGTAATATGATCTGCCCCCGGCAGAAGTGCCTCCGGCGCTGAAGCCGTCCATGGAGGAAAAGAAAAATGAGAAAATGTCAGGAGAGCCCTGCGATGCGTTCTGATGTGGCTGAGATTGTCCTGTGAATGAGCGGTTTATCTGCTCGGCAAAATATCTTGCCGCCCGCTCTTGAGCTTTTCGTACCAAAAGTGGCTTTAGCAGCCATAACACATATATAATAAGTACTATTACAAGTATAGTCAACATAAGAGTAAAGGTGGGGGGTGAAAAATAAGTTATGCTTCAGCTCTCTTCCCGATGAGCGACAGCAGCAGATAGAACAGTATAGTCCAGGCAAAGCCGGCAATACCTTCGAAGCATACGAAAACTACGGCAGCTACTATTACAGCATATCTGCGGACATTTTCGGAAAAATGCAAGTTCTTGAATTTGAGGGAGAACATCGGCAGGTTACACACCATCAGCAGGCCGAAGCCTGCGATCAGCACCAGCATTGCGATGGTGCCGGGGTAGTAATGGCCGCGAATCCAGGCTAATGTGCCGATCCAGAAAATAGCGTTGGCCGGAATCGGCAGCCCGATGAACGATGTGGTCTGGCGGTCGTCAATGTTGAATTTCGCAAGTCTCAGCGCGCCCATCACGGCGATAAAAAGAGCTGCAAAAGCGGCTACACAGTCGCCATTCTGAAGCATGGTGTTGAGGATCAGCATCGAAGGTGCGAGGCCAAAGCTGATAAGGTCGCTCAGCGAGTCAAGCTCTTTGCCTAACGGGGAATATGCTTTCAGGGCGCGGGCTGCTGCACCATCGCAGAAGTCAAATACGGCAGCGGCTCCGATGAAGATGAAAGCCCAGTCAAGAGCGTTTATACCGTTAAAATCCTCGCCAAGGTGAAATGACATAAACACAGCCATTGCTCCTGACAGCAGGTTGAGGCATGTAATTGTGTTAGGAATGTTGGATATGATGCGCTTTAACATTGTACATTAGGACTTTAGGCGAGCCACCTCGGTGATTCCTCCGGTGGTGGTGTCGCCGATTTTTACAAACACTTCGGCGTCAAGCGGCAAATAAATATCCACTCTTGAGCCAAATTTTATAAATCCCATCTGCTCATCTATCGAAGCATCGTCGCCAACCTCGGCATAGGTCACGATGCGGCGGGCAACGGCTCCGGCGATCTGGCGGGCAAGTATCTCCTGGCCGTTAAGGGCTCGGATCAGGATGGTTGACCGCTCGTTTTCGATGCTCGCTTTGGGTAAATTAGCCGACATGAAGCGTCCGCTGTGATGGCGCACCAGAAGCACCTCTCCATCGACGGGATACCAGTTGGCATGAACATTGAATACCGACATGAACACCGATAGCTGTATTACCCTGCGCTTGAGCACCTCAGGCTCATAGACCTCTTCGAGGGCTACGACAGTGCCGTCGACCGATGATACCACTACGTCATTGCGTTTGCCTTTAAACACGCGGTGGGGTGAGCGGAAAAAGTTGAGCACCAAAAGGTAGAAAATAGTCGAGATTATGCTGAAAACCACGGGGATAGCAGCAGGGCGTATAAACATCCATGCCGACAGGTTGATGACAACCAGTATCAGCAGGAGGATTATAAGTATGTTGTTACCTTCGTGGTGAATCTTGACTTTCATTTAGGGCAAGGATTTACTAAGTCGCAAAGTTACAATTTTTTTTTCGATTTAACAAAATTGCGTTAACATTTCGTGACCAATTACTTAGTCTTTTTCGATGAGCCACGAGTCAAGGCGGCGGGTGTCAGGGCTGAAAGCTGCTCCGATGAGGATTATCTCTCGGCCTTCGCCGGCAAACGGACGGACGTAGTCCTTGGCTCGAATCTGCGACATGGCTTCCTCGGCGGTGCCGTGCAGCTTAAATTCCATGATGTAGATATAGCGGTCGGTCTTGATTACCATATCGATACGGCCATCAGATGTCTTATATTCAGTGTGGGTGTAAAATCCCATCAGCTTCATGATGAGAAACATTATGTTTTCATAATGCAACTCCTTGTTAAGAATTTGGTCATAAGGCACATCCGATAGTAATGACTGAAGCGCAGCCATGAATCCGTCAGCATTACCACTTCTTACGGCTCTTATGAACTGTTTTATAACAGATTCTGAATTTTTGATCCCTGAATAAGATTTTAATAAATCGCTTGAGAATCCTTCGGCAACCTCTTCGTTAGGATAATCGAGGGTGTATTCCTTGAACTCGGGGTCGTAACCCTTGATTGTGAGGTAGCCGCTTTGGAAGAGCATGGGGATAGGGTTGCTGCGGTAGATGTCAGAACCTTTGAGCTCTGACTCGCTGCAAGTGCAGCCGCTGATATTCGAGAGCAACCAATCGCTTGAGCGCAAAAGCTTTATCAAGAATGATGGTGTGCCGCTCTCAAACCAGTAGTGGCTGAATTCATTTTTTCTAAAAGTATTAAGCAAGCTGAATGGATTGTATATCCCTTCACCGGATTTCGAAAAATGGTAGCCGTCAAACTCTGTTTTTAGTCTTTCGGCAGTCTCTTCGACGGTCATTTCTTGAGCCCGTGCAAGGGTAGAAATGCTATCTGAAAAATACTCGGTGAGCTCTGATTCGCTGATGCCGCAGAGGGCATTTGTTTGAGCATCAAGAGTAATATCGTTCAGATTGTTGAGGCCGCTGAACACACTTACCTTGCTGAATTTGGTGATACCTGTAAGGATCGCAAACTGTATATAAGCATCCTGTGCTTTCATTACCGAGTAGAAAGCCTGAAGATGTTGGCGCATAGTCTGATGAAGCTCCTCCTTACCCTGCTCTACGTTCTGAAGCAGCGGCTGGTCATACTCATCGATGAGAATTACCACCTTTCGGCCTGTCTTTTCGCTGACGCTGCTGATCAGATTGGTGAAACGGATAGCCACTGACATCGTACTGCCGTCAGGGATGCCATACTCCTCCTCCCACTTTCCGAGATAGTATCCGAGTTTCTCATCGAGCCTGTCTACCGAGCTATAGTCCTGGCCGTTGAGCATGAAGTGAAACACCGGATGCTTCTCCCACTTCCAGTCAGTCCCGGCGATGAAAAGCCCGTCAAACAGCTCGCGTCTACCCTGAAACACAGCCTCGATTGTCGACAGCAGCAGGCTCTTTCCAAACCGACGGGGACGGCTCAGAAAGTAGTATTTGCCCTGATTGATAAGATTATAGATATATTCCGTCTTGTCGACATACACATATCCGTTTTCTATAATCTGAGAAAATGTCTGTATTCCTATAGGGTACTTCATCGCTACTTATATTGGTGAATACAAATTTACAAAAAATATTATTAATGCAAAAATTTCGGGGGTGTGAACAAAAAATGTTGTAAAATTGTTAACATAAAACATTAAAGATATTTAAATTATTCGTATATTCGCGGCTAATATTAATACTTTATTTATTATTGTGTAATTTTTTAAACCCTACAAAGAGATGAACACAGAGTTAATTGGCACAATGGCTGGAAATGTCTGGGTTGCGCTGAACGAAGCTAACAGCCTCGGTGTAAAGCAATTGAAAAAGATTGCCAAGGCTAAGACTGAAAAGGAAATCTATCTTGCCCTCGGCTGGCTCGCCCGCGAAGGCAAGGTTGAACTTGCTGACAGCGAAGACGGCAAAGACGTTCTTGCCACGATAGTTCGCTAAGGCATTATCTGCAATTTTTAAGCCGGAGTTGATCAAGTCCTATGATTGACTCCGGTTTTTCTTTGATAGCTCGGAATTATAATAGGCCGGATTTCCGGTTACTTCTTCGCCGATGAAGGGGGGCAGACTAACCTCGGTCGACTCTGATTTCAGCTCCACTTCGGCAAGGATGAGGCCCTTAAGGTGGCCGTGAAACTCATCGACTTCCCAGCGATGACCCATATAGTCAACCAGATATCGGGTTTTCTCAATAGCCCAGCCGGATGTCAGCTTGGCCACCATCTCTTCGGCGTCAGATAGAGGTATCTCATACTCCCATTCATCGCGTGAGGCTCCCGTGGTAATGCCTTTGATGGTTATGAATCCCTTGTTGTCGAGGCGGCGGAGGCGTATGGTGGCGAATTTGTCGGTGCTGAGGTAGCACTGGGCGATCTCCACATGATGCGACGCCATTTCCTTGAAAGAATCATCTTTTACAACGAATTTCCGCTCAATTTCTTTTGCCATAGGTTACGATTTGTTCCGTTTTAGACCAATAATGCCACTATTATAGTGGGTATTGACATAGAATTTTTGACTAATTTTGCAAAGTTAAAAAATAATCGTCACTTAAGATGAGTTTCCGGATATCGTTTGTCACATTAATCATGCTTCTTTTTCATTCGGCGGCTTTTTCGGCGGTGCCCGGAGCTATGTCGCGATGCCATGTATATGGCGTCGTAACTGATTCATTGACAAATGAGCCGGTGGAATTTGCATCAGTCCTTTTGACGGGAACGACTACGGGCAAACTCGCGGATGCCAACGGGCGGTATGACATCACTACCTCCCTGCCGTTTGACACCGTTGAGGTCTCAGCGATGGGTTACAAAACCCGCCGGATCGCCGTAAAACGCATGCCTGAACTTAAGCTGGATATCAAGCTGACTTCTACGGGATTGCAGCTCGGAGAGGTGGTGGCTCGTCGCAAAAAAGAACATTATTCGAAGAAAAATAATCCGGCCGTAGATATGATGCACCGCATCCGTGACCGTCGCGACCTTAACGACCCGCGCCGCAACGACTGGTACAACTACGATAAATACGAGCGTATCACGCTGGCCTACAACGACTATCATCCTTCGGAAGAGGATCGCGGCAAATTCTCCTTCCTGAAGGAATACATTGATACATCGGAGGTTACCGGCAAGACGATTCTCAACCTTGCCATTCGTGAAAAGGTCTCGACTGTCAACTATAGGCACGATCCTGAAAGCGAGAAGGAGGTGATACGCGGCCTGCGCAATGCGGGTATCGACGAGATGATCGAAAAAGAGAGTATGCAGCGGTTTTACGAGGATGTGATGCGTGAAATTGATGTGTATCAGAATGATGTTACTCTGCTTCAGAACCGATTCGTTAGCCCGCTATCTCGCATTGCTCCTGACTTCTACAAATTCTATCTCACTGATACGGTGATGATTGACTCGCTTCGATGCGCCGAACTGACCTTTACTCCCCGCAACCCGGCCACGATGGGGTTCACCGGACGCTTTTATGTGGATTTAGCTGATTCCACGATGTTTATCAAGCGGATAATGCTTCATGTACCTATCGATATCAACCTCAATTTCATAGATGCAGTGTATGTCAGCCAGGATTATGAGCGTGCAGCTGACGGTTCACGCCTCAAGACCAAGGATGATATGGTGGTGGAGGCACGCGTGATGCCCGGAAGCCCCTCGCTATATACTCGGCGAATCACTACATATTCGGATCACAATTTCGACCGACCGACCGACGAAAGCGTGTTCAGCTTTGGCGGTGAGGCGCTTACGCAGGCCGACGCCTATACGCGTGATGATAAATTCTGGGCCGACAGCCGCACCTCAAGTATCTCACACTCAGAAAATTCGGTGCAGAACATGATGGCGCGACTCCGATCCGTACCTCTTTTCTATTGGGCCGAGAAGGTGGTCAAGATACTTGTGACGGGATATATACCTACCGGCAATCCTTCGAAATTTGACGTTGGCCCCATGAACACCACCATCTCATTTAACGACGTTGAAGGGCTCCGCCTGCGTGCCGGAGGTATGACCACCGGCAACCTGTCACGCCGCTGGTTTGCACGTGGTTACGGTGCCTACGGCTTCAAGGATCATAAATGGAAATACAAGGGAGAGCTTGAATACTCGTTTCACGACAAGAACTATCATTCGCGCGAGTTTCCGGTTCATTCGCTTCGACTTACCCATATGTATGACGTCGATATGCTCGGCCAGCACTATCTGTTCACAAATGCTGACAATATGTTTCTGTCGCTCAAGCGTATGGACGATACCCGCATGACCTATCAGCGGTTGACCAAACTCGAATACACCCTTGAGCTGCATAACAATTTCTCCGTGCTCGCCACCCTGAAAAATGAGCGTCAGGAGGCGACCCGCTATATGCCGTTCACTGACGGCTTCGGGCAGTCATTCGGGCATTACACCATCAATTCCTTCACCCTCCAGCTGCGGTATGCCCCGGGCGAGAAATTTTTCCAGACCAAGAGCGCCCGTATCCCCATCAACCTTGATGCACCGGTGTTTACGCTCAGCCATACGGTGGCCCCCGGGTCAGTGACAGGCAATCCTTTCACCATCAACCGCACTGAGGCAAGTGTCCAGAAACGCTTCTGGTTCTCAGCCTTCGGATATGCTGATGTGCTCGTCAAGGGTGGACATGTGTGGTCACGTGCTCCCTACCCGCAGCTTCTTATCCCCAATGCCAACATTTCATATACCATTCAGCCCGAGAGCTTTGCGTGCCTTAATCCGATGGAGTTTATCACTGACACTTATGCGCAGTGGGACTTGACATATTGGGCTAACGGTGCGATACTCAACTATATACCCGTATTGAAAAAACTTCGCCTGCGCGAGGCATTCTCCTTCCGCGGATTCTTCGGGAGGCTGAGTGACCGCAATAATCCGGCAATGAACCCCGAGCTATACGCCTTCCCGGCTGATGCTCATACCCGGACTATCCGCCCCCGTCATCCGTATATGGAGGCTGCCGTGGGACTTGACAATCTTTTCAAAATACTTCGCGTGGACTACGTATGGCGCTTGACCTATCGCGACGACCCCGAGGCGTGTCTCGGCGGTGTCAGGATAGCCCTGCACTTTACCTTCTGATTATCGGTGCAATGAGATCTTCTCCCGCTTCACGGCTACTGCGATAAAGAGCAGCAGAAGCGGAGTGCGTACAGCCATGTTAACCCATTCATGCCCCTCCCAGGTGATGGCCTCGGCTACACCCCAGAGAGCCATTGCCGCCAGGAAATAAAACGCCAGCGACTTCACCTCAT
This sequence comes from Lachnoclostridium sp., assembly GCA_023667185.1. Lineage (GTDB taxonomy): Bacteria > Bacteroidota > Bacteroidia > Bacteroidales > Muribaculaceae > Duncaniella. The sequence continues at coordinate 323,956 of JAMPAP010000001.1, read as the reverse complement.
AGTTAATAGGATACTTCTTCTGACCGACGAAATAGCTGGAAATCATCATGAAAGCATAGCAGGCAAAGGCCGCCCAGGCGCATCCCATGTATCCCATCACAGGCACAAGCAGGCAGTTGAGCGCTATGGTCACGGCAACGCCCATAAGCGAAAACCATGTGCCCCATATCGTTTTGTCAGTCAGCTTGTACCATAATGACAGATTGAAAAATACGCCGAAGAAAAATTCGCCTAACATCACTATCGGCACCACTTTCAGGCCCTCGAAATACCGGGGCGAGATGAAATAGCGGATTATGTCGAGATAGTACATCACGCCGAGGAATATCACCATGGCGAATATCACAAAATATTTCATGGCATCAGCGTAGCTCTTGAGCTTGTCCTCGCCGCGCTCGCGGGCCTGAGCGAAGATAAATGGCTCGTATGCAAACCTGAAGGCCTGGATAAACATCACCATCACGATAGCTATCTTATAGTTAGCGCCATATATACCGAGCTGGGTCATGGCCGTAGCCTCGTCAGGATAGAGATACGGGAAGAGGATTTTGTCGAGGGTCTGGTTCATGATACCTGCGATGCCGAGCACGAGCAGCGGGAAGGAGTAGACGATCATTTCTCGCCACAGCAGGCTGTTCCATTTCCATTTGAACCCGTGAAGCTCCGGAAAGAGCAGCGGCAGATTGACCACGGAGGCTATCAGATTACTGAGGAAGATATAGCCGATGCCGAACTCCGGGTCGTAAAACCAGGCTATCCACCCGGGAGCGTTTTCCCATAGCCACGGGCATATCAGGATGAAAAAGAGATTCAACCCGATATTCAGCCCTATGTTGACAAGGCGCAGCGAGGCAAACCGGATAGGGCGCTTCCTGAACCGCAGATAGCAGAATGGTAAGGCCGTGAAGGCATCCAAGGCCACTGTTATGGCCATCATGGCTATGTACTCCGGGTGAGCCTCGCACTTCAGTGCCGAGCTGACAGGCGTCAGGCACGACATGATTACTATTATAAATAATGTGGAGGTGATTCCTAATGAAATCAGTCCGGTGGAGTAGACCTCGTCAGGATCCTTGTAACGCTCATGGTTGGCGAAGCGGAAAAATCCGGTCTCCATACCATACGTAAGAATGATAAGCACCAGAGCCACAAATGAATAGATGTATGTCACCACACCATATTCCGCAGCCGGAAACATGATGGTGTAAAGCGGCACAAGACACCAGTTGAGAAACCTCCCTATGATGCTGCTCAGCCCGTAAATGGCTGTATCTTTAAACAGACTGCGAATTCCTGCCATATCTATCGATTAAACAAATTGTCTTTGGCCGAAACCTGAGTAGGGGTCCCCGCACGAGGGCCTATGTCACATTGCCCCATCTTCACGGAGTCTACATCGTTGAAGCTAATGCCGGTGACGGCCTCGCCTACGGAGATATGGTCAAAGCTTACCGACGTGATGGGTCGGGCGGCGGTGCCTTGCAGCACGAGGGCTGAGGCTGTGGCCTGCCGGCAGTTGAGGCCGTCGACGTGGAGGTTGGAAATCGACGAGAAGTTGCGGCTGTCAAGTCCCTCGCCTGCATACCGGCTGGTGACGTAGAAGAGATCCTCCACCTGATCAAACGAGCAGTTGTGGACATAGATACCGTCGACATATCCGCCGCGGTCAGGGTTGGTCTTGACGTAAATGCCTCTTTTGCAGTAGCCTGCGTAGTCGCAATCCTCGATGATAACGTTTCTTACGCCGCCTGACATCTCCGAGCCGATCACCACGGCGTGAAGCCCCTTGAAGTGGCAGTTGCGGATGACGATATTCTCGCAGGGGCGTGACAGAGTCCAGCCGTCATTATCGCGGCCGCTCTTGATGGCTATGTTGTCGTCGCCATTGTCGAAATGGACATCCTCGATCAGTATGTTGCGCGACGACTCCGGGTCAATGCCGTCGTTATTGATAAGCTTGGCGTCATACCTCAGGCCGCGGCAGATGATGTTTTCGCTCATCAGCAGGTGGATGCACCAGAACGGCGAGTTGATAATCTTTACACCCTCGAGTGTAACGCCTTTACATTCATATAATTGCAGCAGGTGAGGGCGCAGGTAATCCCCCTGGCCGAATACTCGCTCGCTGACGGGGACGCCGCGATGGTTCATGTCGCGGCTGCGCTGCTGGGCCGGCTTCTGATCCTTGCGCCAGGTGGCGAAAGTGGTCATGGCATTTCCATCGATAGTCCCTTTGCCGGTAATAGCCACATCGTGAAGCCCGTAGCCGTAAATCATGGGCGAATAGTTATGGAGAAATGTGCCCTCCCAGCTGGTGTTGACTATAGGATAAAGCTCAGGCGAGGGGTCAAACATTATCGTGGCACCCTCCTGAAGATTGATGCAAAGGTTGCTGACCAGCGTAAGAGGGCCGCGGAGCATATATGTTCCGGCCGGGACGTCGATGGTGGCTCCGCCCATTTTTACCGCCTTGGCGATAGCTTTTTTGAATGCCGGGAGACAGTCCTTTACGCCATCGCCCTTAGCCCCAAACCTGGTGACGTCGAGCCGGTCGGCCGCTATGGTGGCGCCTGAGATGTTGCTGAGAATACTGTCACGCAACTCGTCGCGGGAATTTGCGGCAAGAGATTCACTGAATATCATCAGTGAAATCATAATTGATGTGAGGATGCGGGTCATATATCAAGGTATCGGATTATTTCGGCGGCGCGTCGGCGGGCTTCGTCCTCGTCATCTGAGCCCTCCTCGCTGCCGGCTGACATGGCTGTGACGCGGTAGCCGTAGCGCTCTATGGAGCGGGCTATGCTCTCAGGGTTGCGATGATTGACGCGGAGCTCGAGGCTCGTGGGCTGCATCGGGCCGGCTCCGGTCATCACGTTAAGATTGAGCAGATGGGCATCACAATCCTCCACCGCGCGGGCTATGCGAGAGGCGCTGTATTGCCCCGGGTCACACTCCACGGTGATTACACTCCAGTCGCCGACGGGCGGGAAGAGCTTCGCAGGATTGTCAGGATAGGTTGAAATTGCCAAAATCTTTTGCTGAGTACTTTTTTATGTTGTAAATTTGCAGTTACAAATTTACTAATTATATCTTTATTGCCAACGGCATATACTGAAAAAAATGACAACACTTAGTGTAAATATAAACAAAATAGCCACTTTACGCAATGCGCGCGGCGAAAATGTGCCTGATCTGCTGAAGACTGCCCTTGATATCGAGAGCTTCGGCGCCGACGGAATCACTGTTCACCCCCGTCCCGACGAGCGACATATACGCCGCGTCGACGTCTATGACCTCAAGCGCACCATATCCACCGAACTAAATGTAGAAGGCTACCCCTCAGAGGAGTTCATGAATCTCGTGCTCGCTGTCAAGCCCGCGCAGGTGACCCTGGTGCCTGACGCTCCTGATGCCATCACCTCGAGCGCCGGGTGGGAAGTGGAGCCTAACATGGAATTCCTGACCGCTATCGTCGGCCGTCTGCAGCAGGCCGGTATCCGCGCGTCGATCTTCGTGGGCACTGATGAAGAGAATATCCGGCGCGCTGCCATGACCGGCACTGACCGCGTGGAGCTCTATACCAAGCCTTACGCTGACCTTTACCCCAAGGACCCCCGTGCGGCCGTCGAGCCGTTTGCTCGGGCATCGGTGGCCGCCCACAATGCCGGGCTCGGCGTAAATGCGGGTCATGACCTCAGCCTGGCGAATCTGGAGTATTTCCACAAATGCGTGCCTTATCTCAGCGAAGTGTCCATAGGCCACGCTCTGATATGCGATGCCCTCTATCTCGGGCTGAAAGAGACGATCGCCCGATACAAGAAATGTCTCGAAGGAAAATGATTATCCAACCCTCAAACTACACATTATAATATATGTTATCTTTCATAGCACCTGTAGCCGACACTGTAGCCACTGCGGCTGCCGACACAATCACATCTGTAGCTGCTGAACTTGCTGCCGAAGCTGCTGCTCCGGTTCAACAACTTTCGATATGGGATCTCGCCACGCGAGGCGGTTTCATCATGATAGTCCTCGCAGTGCTCTCGATTATAAGCATTTATATCCTTATCGAGCGATCAGTGGTGCTCGCCCGCGCTGCCCGCGAGGACGATACGTTCATGAACCGTATCCGCGACTATATCCACGAAGGTGAGATTGAGTCGGCCCGCAACCTGTGCCGCAAGACGGCCACCCCATACGCCCGCCTTATCGACAAAGGCATCTCGCGCATAGGCCGCCCCATGAACGATGTGCTCGTGGCTATCGAAAATACCGGAAATCTCGAAGTGTCGGGTCTTGAAAAAGGCCTCGCATGGCTCGCCACAACTGCTGCCGGAGCTCCAATGCTCGGCTTCCTCGGCACGGTAATAGGCATGGTGCAGTCGTTTTACAACCTTGCATCGGCCGGCTCATCGGCCAATATCGCAGTGCTTGCTGACGGTATCTATGCCGCTCTGGTGACCACGGTAGCCGGATTGATCGTCGGCATCATCGCTCTCTTTGCCTACAACTATCTCGTGGCTCGTATCAACGGCATCATGAACAAGCTTGAGGCAAAGACCATGGAATTTATGGATCTTCTCAACGAACCGGCATCACTCTGATACTATGGCGCTTAAACGACAAAACAATATGATGGCGGCATTTTCGATGGCATCGATGACTGATGTCATCTTCCTGCTGCTTATCTTCTTCATGGTGACCTCGACGGTGGTGTTCCCCACTGCCCTTGAGGTGAACCTCCCGGAGAGCTCCAAGCAGACAGCCCTTAAGCCGTCGACCCGCGTGTATATTGATGAAAACCAGCGCATATACGCCTCGTTTGACCGCTCGGAGCCTGAGGAGATGGACATTGCCTCGCTGCTTGAATTCCTTCAGGTGGCTGCAGCGAATGCTCCGGAGGAATATATCGCCGTGTATGCTGACGAGGCTGTACCTTACGGCCGTCTTGTGGAGGTGCTTGACCTCGGCGCGCGTAACAATCTGAAGATGGTGCTCGCCACCAAGCCCGCTCCTGCATCGGCCAAGCCTGATGTGACCCTCTCACCTGAAGAATAGCCATGATGGAGAAACATGACCGCAAATCCAAGCTCTGGGGCGTGGTGATCACCGTGCTGTTTCACGCGGCGGTGATAGCCTTGCTTCTGACGCTTTATCTGACTTACCCTCCCTCTGACCGCACCCCTAAGGAGTGGCCGCCGGTCGACTCGGCCGAGGTGCTCTTCGGTGGCGAGTTTGTCAAGATAGGTGACTCGCCTGACCTTGCCGAGGCAGATACTGATGCTCCGGCCGAGGCAGCTGACGAGCCGCAGCCCGAACCGCTTCAGGAGGCGGCAGCGACCGAAAACTCCGGCCACCCTGCCGAGCCAGCCCCGGTAGTCTCCTCAAAGAAGCCCTCGGAAGCCAAGGCTACTGAGAAGCCAAAGCCTGAGAAAACCGGTCCGACAAAGGCAGAGCGCGAAGCCGCCGAGAAGGCGCGCCGGGAGGAGGAGCAGCGTAAAGCTATCCAGGACAGGATGAAAAATACTGATTTCGGTTCAAAAGGCACCGGCAAGGGCTCTACAGGCCAGGCTGATGGTAATTCCTCAACCGGTGCAGCCTCGGGTACGCCCGGTTTCAACCTGAATGGTCGCTCGCTGGCAAAATATGAGTTGCCCCCAAGCGGCCCGCTCGGGTCAATCACCATCCGCGTCAGCGTCAACCGCCAGGGCAAGGTGACCTCTGCTGAGTTTCAGTCAGGCACCGGATCGGCCGCGACCAATACCGCGGCGCGCAACCACTGTATCGCTGCCGCCCGTCGATCACAATTTTCAGTCAATGAGAGTGCTCCGGCTCAGCAGGTGGGCACTATTACATATAACTTCAGATAATGTCAACAATAATACTCGGAATAGAATCGTCGTGCGACGACACTTCGGCGGCCGTGATTCGCGACGGATTGCTGCTAAGCAACGTCATTGCATCGCAGAAGGTGCATGAAGAATATGGCGGCGTGGTGCCGGAACTTGCTTCGCGCGCCCATCAGCAAAACATTGTGCCGGTGGTGGATACGGCTCTGCGTCGAGCCGGTGTGGATAAACATGACCTCTCGGCTATAGCCTTCACCCGCGGCCCGGGCCTGCTCGGCTCGCTGCTCGTAGGCACCTCCTTCGCTAAAGGCCTCTCGCTCGGCTTGCGCATACCTATGGTGGATGTCAACCACCTCCACGGGCATGTGCTGGCGCATTTCATTCGCCGCGAGGCCTCGGATCGTGTCCCGGAGTATCCGTTTCTTTGCCTGCTCGTGTCGGGCGGCAACAGTCAGATAGTGCTCGTGCGCAACTATAATGATATGGAGATTCTCGGTCACACTATCGATGATGCAGCCGGCGAGGCCTTCGACAAGTGCGCCAAGGTGATGGGCTTCCCTTACCCCGGCGGCCCGCATATCGACCGTCTGGCCCATGAGGGTAATCCCCGGGCGTTTAAGTTTGCCAAACCACATATCCCCGGCCTTGACTATAGCTTCAGCGGCTTGAAGACCTCCTTCCTTTACACGCTCCGCGATAATCTGAAAAATGACCCTGATTTTATTAAAAACAATCAGGCCGACCTTGCAGCGTCACTCCAGCAGACGATTATTGATATCCTGATGGACAAGCTTGACAAGGCCGTGAAGCTCACGGGCGTGACCACCGTGGCTATCGGCGGCGGAGTGTCAGCTAATTCCGGGGTGCGTGATGCTGTGGCCGACTATTGCAGCCGAAACGGCCTTACGGCCTTTATCCCCGAGCGTAGCTTCACCACTGATAATGCCGCAATGGTGGCTATAGCAGGCTATTACAAATACCTCGACAAGCAGTTCTGCCGCTACGATGAGGTGCCTTACGCGCGCGTGACGATATGAAAATCTCGATTATAGCAATCGGTACCGAGCTGCTTATCGGGCAGGTGACCGATACCAATTCGGGCGACATCGCCCGCTATATAGCACCCTTCGGATGGGAGGTGAATGATGTGCAGGTGGTGGACGATAGCCCGGCGGAGATACGCCGCGCCATCGACCGCGGCTTTGAGACTGCTGATGTGGTGATAACCACCGGTGGCCTCGGGCCTACGAAGGATGACCTCACAAAGCAGGTGCTTTGCGACTACTTCGGAGGGCAGCTTGTGGAAGACCCTGCCGTGCTTGAGAATGTGAAGTCGATAGTGGCTCGCCGCGGATTTCAGCTCAATGATCTTACTGCGGCTCAGGCTATTGTGCCCTCGAGCTGCCGGGTGATTCAGAACCGTGTAGGCACGGCGCCGCTGATGTGGTTTGAGAAGGATGGCAAGGTGCTTGTGGCTATGCCGGGCGTCCCCCACGAGACCCGCACCATGTGGAGCGAGGCCGTGTTTCCGATGCTGAGGGAGAAATTCCCATCGGATGTCAATATCGCTCATGCTACGCTGATAGTCACTGACTACACTGAGAGCGGCCTTGCCGAATATATCGCCGATTTCGAAAGCTCACTCCCTGATTATCTTCACCTTGCATATCTGCCCAAAGCCGGATTGATACGGCTCCGCCTTGACGGCCATCATAAGGATGAGGAGTTTATCCACGCTGAAGTGGGGCAGTATGCAGCCCGGCTATCGGCGATGCTCGGCCCGGCTGTGCTTGCCACCGAGGATCTCTCGCCGGCCGAGATTCTGATCAATAAGGCTCGGGAGTACGGCTTGACGGTTGCTTCGGCCGAGAGCTGCACCGGGGGCAACATTGCCCACCGCATTACGGAGGTCGCCGGAGCATCTGACGTGTTTCGGGGCTCGGTGGTGTCGTATGCTACGGAGGTGAAAACCACCGTCTTGGGCGTCGATGCCGAGCTGATTGAGCGCGAAGGCGTGGTCAGCGAGCCGGTAGCAGGAATGATGGCCGCCGGAGCATTGCGAGTGCTCGATGCTGATATTGCAGTGGCTAGTACCGGCGTGGCCGGTCCCGGCGGCGGCTCTGAAAAGACGCCTGTAGGCACGGTGTGTATGGCCGTAGCGAGGAAAAATCGCCCGGTCGAGACATTCACCTTCCGCTTCCCCGGCGATCGCTTCCGCGTGATTGATGCAGCCACCCGCCGTGCTCTGATTTTGCTAATCAAAAAATTGATATAAACTTTTTTCACAGTCAGATTGTTATTAAGCTATAATTTCAACTAATAAAATCTGACAACAATGAAAAAGTTTTTACTTCTTGCGGTCATGGCTGTCATGACCCTCGGCGTTTCAGCTCAAGCCCATAGATGGTATGCAGGTGGCCAGGTGACATTTGGCAAAACCACTGATTCTACAAGCGGTGTCAAGACCACACAGGTGACCGTGCTCCCCGAGGCCGGTTACAACTTTACGGATGTATTCTCAGTGGGTACAACTGTCGGTGTATCTTACCGTAAATCAGATGGTAAGGAGAAGACTGTGTTTACCATTGACCCATACGCTCGTTATAAATTCTACAAATATGACCGCCTGACCATCTTTGTTGATGGTGGAGTTGACCTGGGCATCGGCAGGGCTGACGGAAGCACGGCCGTACAGTTCGGCATCGGATTCCGTCCCGGACTATTGTTTGACCTAAATGACAAGTTCAGTCTTGTGGCCCACATCGGCTTCCTCGGCTATCAGGGTGGCAACAATGCAGCCAAGCGTAACGGCGCGCCTGAAAACTGGGGACTCAACTTCGACACCAACAACCTCATGTTCGGTATCTCCTACAATTTCTAAGCAACAATAGCAGACTTTTTTACTTACGACACCTGCCCGTTCCCGAGTAGGTGTCGTTTAGTTTTTAGTTTTTAGTTTTTAGTTTTTAGTTGTTAGTTTTTAGATTTTAGTTTTTAGTTTTTAGTTTTTAGATTTTAGTTTTTAGTAACGACTAACAACTAACGACTAACAACTAACAACTAACGACTAACAACTAAATTGACAATTTGTAACAAATATCAAAATAAATACTAAATTTCGTGTTGAGTTATTTATTTTTTGTCGCGAATGGAAAGAATGTTATTAAATTGTTGTTAACTTTGCATCTTGAAAAATAATGTATTCAAATGAACTACCGTCATCCATTATATCTTGTTTCAGCACTTGTGATGTGCATTGCAGCCATCTCGTGCAACAGCAATAGTTATTATTACTCTGATGCTGAGGTTACTTCGGCCGCTGTAACATCTTTCTCGCTTCAGAAGGATGATAGTGTGCTCAAGAACCTTGACTCGGTGTTTTTCTCGATTGACCTCATTAACGGACGGATTTTTAACGCTGATTCTCTGCCGAAGGGCACTGATGTATCGCGTATCTTACTAAATATAGGCACATCCAACATCTCGCGCTGCAACATCACGTATACTCCGGCAAATGCGACTTCGGATACCACCATCAGTTATCTGGCGAGCCCGAACGACAGCATCAACTTCACTCGGCCTGTGAAGCTTTCGGTAACATCGAGCGACGGATTCACCACCCGCGATTATGATGTCAAGGTGAATGTCCATAAGGTGTATTCTGATACTCTGATGTGGGATGAGATGGCTGTTCAGGCACTCCCGACGCCGATCAATACTCCCCGCAGCCAGTGTACGGTGAAGTATGGCGACCGGATGCTCTGCCTGACTCAAGCAAGCTCCACCGGCGGATATCTGGCTGAGACCACAAGCCTTTTCAGCGGCGTGTGGACCGGCAGTGAGGTGACCTTGCCTCAGGGCTACGACCCGATGTCGTTTACAGCTACTTCTGACGCTACCTATATCCTTGGCGGTGACGGAACCCTCTATAAATCAACTGATCCGATGGGCTCTGTATGGCAGTCTACCGGCGTGAAGATGAGCTATATCTATGGATCGTATAGCGACCGGGTGTTAGGTAATGTCAAGGATGCGTCAGGGAAATGGACTCTCGTGACCTATCCTGCTACTACGGCGACGGCTCTCCCCGAAGGGATGCCCGTGAGCGGCACCAGCCAGTTGATAGAGTTTAACTCCCGCTGGAGTATGTCGGAAACCGTGATGTTTATGTGCGGACTTAAGGCTGATGGAACGTGCTCGGGTGATATGTGGGGCTACGATGGCTCGTCGTGGGCTAAGATTTCGACTACACCGGTTGTCCCGGGTCAGGATGTCTCGATATGCCGCTATCCGGTATTAAAAGTTAATAATTCCAACTGGACTTTTGAACGCCGCGATGTCATACTTGCTATCGGCGGCCGCGCTGAGGATGGCACAGTTGACGACCTCGTGTATATGACTTTTGATGAAGGTATTACATGGACCAAGGCATACGATTATCTCAACCTTCCCGAATATTTCACTCCTCGCGCCGGAGCGCAGATTTTTGTCGAGGAGATACAATATCCTCTCGATAATGGCGCTGAAGGACGTGGATGGCAGTCGCGTCCGTCGACCCAGCTACCCCCTTGGGCAATAACGCTTTCGGCTCCTGATGCCGGAGCATCGCGAGTGGTGGCGCCCATCACTTCATGGACCTGCCCTTACATTTTCATGATAGGCGGGTATGACGACACGGGCCGACTTCTTCCGGAGATATGGCGTGCAGTCATTAGCCGATTCACCTTCAATCCCCTGTACTAATCTCCTCATCCGACAAAAGAAATAGTGAAACTACACATTAATATGTTAATAGCGAGCATTGTGCTGATGGCTGCAGCCTTCCCGACGGGAGTCTGTGGCCAGACATTGCCTCAAGTCGAGGAGTATAAGTTTGACATCGGAGCCGGTATCGGCATGTCAGGCTACCTCGGCGATGCCAACGAGAGCAACCTCTACAAGCATCCGGGGTTCACGGCCAATGGCTCGTTCCGCTATCTCCACAATACACGGTGGGCGTTCCGCGGCCTGCTGACGGTGGCATCGCTCAGCGGCTCTACGGCCGACTGGGACAATGTGCTTCCTGACGGCGCCGTCTACGACTTCAAGTCAACCGTGTATGACCTCGGCGGCCGTGCCGAGTTTAACTTCTTCAACTACGGCATGGGCGAAAGCTATAAGCAGCTCAAGCGCCTCACCCCCTACCTTTCGCTCGGCGTCGGCGTGACGATGGCATCTACAGGCGGTAATACCTTCGTGGCATTCAATATCCCGATGGCCGTAGGGCTGAAATTCAAGATTAAGCCGCGCCTTAACCTCGGCCTGGAGTTCACGATGACCAAGGTGTTCGGCGACAAGGTGGACAGCGAGGCACTCACTGACCTCTACAAAATCAAAAGTTCCTTCTTAAAAAACACTGACTGGTATTCTACCCTCTCAGTCTCTATAAGTTATGAATTCGGCAGGCGATGCGTCACGTGTCACCGCCTCGACTGACCAGTATTCACAACCAATTATATCACAGCAAATGTCACTCATCGACAACATAGATAAATCCAAACTTCCCGCCCATGTAGCCATTATCATGGACGGTAACGGTCGCTGGGCCAGAGCCAAAGGTATGGATCGCAGCTTCGGGCATGTGGAGGGTGTAAACACCGTGCGCCGCATCACCGAGGCCGCCTCCGAGATAGGTATTAAGTATCTGACACTCTATACCTTCTCTACTGAAAACTGGAATCGCCCCCAGGAGGAAGTCGACGCTCTGATGCACCTCATAGGTGTGGCCATCGAGCGTGAGACCCCTGACCTGATTAAGAATAACGTCCGCCTGGAGATGATAGGCGACTTTTCGCGTATGCCCGCCGAGGCCCTCGAAAGACTTCGCGGCTGCATCCGTGACACTTCGCGCTGCAATGGCCTGGTGCTGACGCTTGCCATAAGCTACTCCTCCCGCTGGGAGATCACTGACGCCTGCCGCCGCATAGCTGAGGAGGTGGCTCAGGGGAAACTCTCCGCCGAAGATATTACTGACGATACGGTGACCGCTCACCTTACCACCGCCGGAATGCCTGATCCTGACCTGCTTATCCGCACCGGTGGCGACTTCCGTATCTCCAACTTCCTGCTGTGGCAATTAGCTTACGCTGAGATTTTCGTCACCCCCACCTTCTGGCCTGATTTCTCGAAAGAGGAGTTTGCTGACGCTATCGCCGTATTCCAAGGCCGCGAACGCCGTTTCGGCCTCACTTCTGATCAAATCAAATGACTACTCTACGTTTCACTATGATAAAGACAATTAAAAGATTACTGCTTATCCTTGCCGTGGCTGCCGCTGCGGTGCAGGTTCAGGCACAATCATCAGTCACTGACACGATATATAAGCCAAACATCCTATTCTCGAGCCTGCCCAAGACTTACGAGATAGCTGACATAACCGTAAATGGAGCCGATAACTACCTCGACTACATCGTAATCGACTACACCGGCCTCAAGAAGGGTGACCGCATAGAGATACCCGGCGAGGATATCAACGATGCAGCAAAAAATCTATGGCGTCAGCAACTCTTTTCGAAAGTGCAGATCGCTGTCGACAAGATTGCCGGCGACAAGGTGTGGCTCTCAATCAACCTACGCCAGCAGCCCCGCATATCGTCAGTGAACTACACCGGAACGAAGAAGGGTGAGAAGAAAGATCTCGAAGAGATGCTCAACCTTATGAAGGGCAATCAGATAACACAGAACCACGTGAACCGCGCCGAAGCTATCATCAAGAGCTATTACTCCAAGAAGGGTTTCGGTAACGCCGTGGTGAAGATTAACCTTATCGACGACCTTTCGGAGCCTAATCATGTGATCGTGGATATCAACGTGAAGAAAAATGATAAGATCAAGGTTCACAAGATATATATCGATGGCAATGAGGTGATGAGCGACGGTGCCATCCAGAAGACCATGAAGAAGACCAACGAGAAGGGCAAGCTCCGCAACCTCTTCCGCCAGAAGAAATTCGTGGAAAGCGATTATGAGGACGACCTCGTGCGCATCATTCAGAAATACAACGAGAAAGGTTATCGCGATGCCGTGATCGTGTCAGATACCGTGGTGCCCTACGATGAGAACAATGTGGATGTCCACATCACAGTCGACGAGGGTAAGAAATACTATCTCAACGATATATCATGGGTGGGTAACACCATCTACTCCACCGAGTGGCTTAACCATGTGCTCGGCATCGAGAAGGGTGCCGTATACAATCAGACTCTCCTTGAGAAGCGACTGAGCACCGACGAAGATGCCGTGTCAAACGCTTACCTCGACAACGGTTACCTCTTCTCGTCAATCATCCCTATCGAAAAGAACGTAAAGGGTGACTCCATTGACCTGGAGCTGCGTGTGATTGAGGGCCCGCAGGCTCGTATTAATAATGTGGTGATCAATGGTAACGACCGACTCTATGAGAAGGTGATACGCCGCGAGCTGCGTGTGCGCCCCGGCAAGCTCTTCTCCAAGAGTGACCTTATGCGTTCGTATCGTGAAATCGCCCAGACCGGCCACTTCAACCCCGAGACTATCGACATACGTCCCGAGCCTAACGAGGATGACGGCACGGTGGATATCCTCTTCAACCTTGAGTCGAAGAGCAACGACCAGTTTGAATTCTCTATGGGTTGGGGTCAGTCAGGTATCATCGGTAAGGTGGCCATCAAGTTTACCAACTTCTCGATACGTAACCTCTTCTACCCGTCGTCCTACCGTGGCATAATCCCCCAGGGTGAAGGCCAGCAATTTACGATTTCAGCCCAGACCAATGCCCGCTACTATCAGGCTTACTCGGTATCGTTCCTTGATCCGTGGTTTGGAGGTAAACGACCCAACTCACTCTCAGTGTCAGCCTACTACAGCCGTCAGACCGGCGTGAACTCATCGTTCTACAACAGCCGCTATATGTATAACCCCTATATGTACTCCCTCGGCGGCAGCTGGAGCGGCAGCAGTGACTACTATCAGAACTCTATAGAAAATGCATACGACCCCAACAAGGTGCTCCAGATGGTGGGCGTAACCGTGGGCTTCGGTAAACGTCTGAGCTGGCCGGATGACTACTTCCAGTTCCAGGCCGAGCTCGGCTACAACTGGTATTACCTCAAAAACTGGGAATATCTCTACTACATGAACAACGGTACGTCAAACGCCCTGGTGCTCGGCTTGACCCTGGCACGTGCGTCGACAGATAACCCGATATATACCCGTTCAGGTTCCGAATTCTCCCTCTCGCTCCACCTCACTCCGCCGGCATCGCTATTCGGCAAGAAGGACTGGAAGAAGCTCTCCGAGGAGAATACCACCGAGTCAAAGAAGCAGATGTATCGCTGGATAGAATACTGGAAGCTGAAATTCCGCTCCCGCACCTATACGCCGCTTACTGACCCGCAAGGCTCTCACACTCTCGTGTTCATGACACGCGCCGATGTGGGTATCCTCGGCAGCTACAACAAATACCTCAAGTCGCCGTTTGAGACATTCTACGTCGGAGGTGACGGTATGTCAGGCTCTTATACTTACGCTCAGGAGACCATCGCCCTCCGCGGTTACGATAATGGTGCCCTCACCCCGTGGGGTCGCGAAGGCTACGCCTACACCCGTCTGGGCATGGAGCTTCACTTCCCCTTCATGCTTCAGGCCACGACCACAATCTACGGCTTGACCTTCGTGGAAGGCGGTAACGCCTGGACTGACGTCAAGCGCTTCAATCCGTTTGACCTCAAGCGCAGTGCCGGCGTAGGCGTGCGCATCATGCTCCCGATGGTCGGACTGATGGGTATCGACTGGGCCTACGGTTTCGACAAGGTATTCGGCGAGCGAGGCGGCAGCCACTTCCACTTCATTCTCGGTCAGGAATTCTAACGTAGATTAAACTTTTTGGCCTCATAAACGTCTATATTATTATAGTGTAAACCTAACCCACAATGATTATGAAAAAGCTATTCATAACCCTCGCCGTAGTGATCGCCGCATCATTTGCCGCATCAGCTCAGAAATTTGCCCTCGTGGATCTTGACTACATACTCCAGAACATCCCGGCATACGAGATGGCCAACGAACAGCTCAACCAGATATCCCAGCGCTGGCAGAAAGAGGTGGAGGCCGTTGCCAAGGAAGCTGAGACTATGTATAAGAATTACCAGACCGAAATGGTATTTCTGACCGATGAGCAGAAAAAGAAAAAAGAGGAGGAGATCGTGGCCAAAGAAAAAGAGGCTGCTACGCTCCGCCAGAAATATTTCGGCCCTGACGGCGAGCTCTACAAGAAGCGTCAGACATTGATGAAACCCGTGCAGGACGACGTCTACAACGCTATCAAGAAGGTCAGCGAAGAGCGCGGATATCAGTGTATCTTCGACCGTGCATCCTCAAGCGACATCATTTTTGCATCGCCCCGCATCGATGTTTCAAATGAAGTGCTCGAAAAGTTAGGCTATTCAAAATAAAAGCGCTATCTTTGCGTTTGATATTTAACAGATTTAACGAATTTAACAATCAAACATTTAAACAATACAATGATCAAAAGACTTCTCATCGCAATTATGATTGCGCTTCCCATGAGCCTTTTCGCCCAGAAATATGGTGTGATCAACACTCAGGCTCTCATGGAATCTATGCCGGAAATCAAGACCATCAACGAGCAAATCCAGGCTTCAACTACCAAATACGAAGAGGAATTCTCTAAACTTCAGACTGAATTCCAGAAGAAATTCGAAGAATTTCAGGCTCTTGAGGAGTCAACTCCCCAGACCATCAAGGAGCGCCGTATGCAGGAAATGCAGGAGCTCGAGAACAAGATCAACCAGTTCCGCCAGACTGCCCAGCAGGATCTCCAGCGTCAGCAGCAGCAACTCATGGCTCCCGTTCAGGAGCAGGTGATGAAAGCTATACAGACCATCGGCGAAGAGGGTGGCTATACATTCATCTTCGAGAACATGATACCCGTGTATATCGGCAAAGATGTCACTGATGTGACCGACGCCGTGAAAGCACGCCTTGTAAAGTAAAAACAAGTACTTAGCTAAGGTAAAAAAGACCGGCGCCCCGGGACTAATCTGAGTCCCGGGGCGCTATGTATAATAAGGTTAAATGTTCAAGGGGCGAGGTGAAGGCCGAGCTGGTCGATGCCGTGGATGGTGTCGATGCGCATTATGTGGCGTACCTTGAAGATGGTGGCAGAGTCGACGTGGCAGGCTCGTTTTACGGGAGTCTCCAGCTGATAGCTGCCACCGAAGCCGTTGCCGAGCCAGCGGCCGAAGTTGTCACAGAGGGTGATTTCCACCGTGTCAGGGCGCGAACCGGCGTTGTCGCTTATCTCCAGCCAAAGGTTGGAGTAGGGGTAAGTTGTATCGTGACGTATGCCTACGAGGAGCTCGCCATCGCCGGGCTTGAGGTCGAAAGTAAGGGCATTAGCATAGCTCCATCCCTCGGCGGGGATGTCATGATATATGCTCTCCTCGCCATTGAGGCAAGAGGAGAGCATTAGTGCAGTTATTGCGGTTGTGATTACCGGTCTCATTGGTTGGAATCCTTGGGTGGCTTGTTGGGACGTGGGCGGCGGGGACGCTGCTTGGGAGGGCGTTGCTGCTGAGGCTGCTGCGACTGCTGCGACTGCTGCGGCTGTTGGGGCTGCTGGGGAGCTTTCTGCTGCGGCTGTTTGTCGTCACGCTGAGCCTGTGAAGGCTTCTTTTTCTTTTTCTTCTTTTTGTCGAAGCGGTTGATGTTGTCCTGTCCGACGAGTTCCACAAAGCCTGTTTTCTTCTTTTCGGGCTTCTCGTCGCCGTCGCGGAGGAGCTGCAGCGGCTTTTCGCCACGCTTGTTCATCTCGATGATTTCAAACACGCGCGCGGCGTCGATGGTGACGAGGTTAGCGGCGATGTTCTTATCAGTGGAGTAAGTAATCTCTTTCTTGAAGATGTCAGTCTTGAAGTGATACCAGGTGGCGTCGGCCGTCTCCAGGCGGATGTCGCGTGGCGGGAGACGTCGGGCTGATTCCACGTAGGCGTCCACCTCAAAGTTGAGACAGCATTTGAGCTTGGCGCACTGTCCGGCCAGCTTCTGCGGATTGAGCGATATGTCCTGATAGCGGGCGGCTGATGTGCCTACGGATATGAAGCTCGTCATCCAGCTTGCGCAGCAGAGCGGGCGGCCACAGGAGCCGATGCCGCCGATGCGTCCGGCCTCCTGGCGAGCGCCTATCTGCTTCATCTCGATGCGCACCTTGAATGTATCGGCGAGCACCTTGATGAGCTGGCGGAAGTCCACGCGCTCGTCGGCAATATAATAGAATATAGCCTTGTTGCCATCGCCTTGATACTCCACGTCGCCGATTTTCATGTTGAGGTTGAGCGACTCGGCTATTTTGCGGGAGCGTATCATGGTGTCATTCTCGCGCGCCTTTGCCTCCTCATATTTCTCGAGGTCAGCGGGCTTGGCCTTGCGGAATACGCGCTTGATGTCGGCCTCGGAGCGGATGTTGGCGCGGCGCAGGTGGATTTTCACCAGTTCGCCGGTGAGCACCACCATGCCTATGTCATGCCCTGGCTGAGCCTCCACGGCCACCATGTCGCCGATTTCGAGCGGAATATGAGTAGAATTGCGGTAAAACCCCTTGCGGGTGTTTTTGAAGAGTACCTCCACGATATCGCTGTCAGCATGGCCGCCGGGGATATCGTCGAGCCAGTTGAACGAATGGAGGTTACCGCGCGGGCAACAGCCGTCACATCCGTTGTGGCGGAAAGTGCCTGACGATTCGGCTGCGAAACTGTCGGCCTGATCGATGCGCTCTTCGTTGAGATCGTCAATGTTATTGTCCATCGCTGCAGGCGGTTATTTTGCGAAGCTGACGGAGCGAGTCTCGCGGATAACGGTGATTTTCACCTGTCCGGGATATGTCATCTCATCCTGAATGCGGCGCGCGATTTCTGACGACAGTTTTTCGGTCTCTACATCGTCAATCTTGTCAGCGCCGACTATGACGCGGAGCTCACGGCCGGCCTGGATGGCGTATGTCTTGATAACGCCGGGATAAGAGAGAGCGAGCTGCTCGAGGTCGTTGAGGCGCTTGATGTAAGCCTCTACGATTTCGCGGCGGGCGCCGGGGCGGGCGCCGGAGATGGCGTCACACACCTGAACGATGGGGGCCAGGAGCGAGGTCTGCTCTATTTCATCATGGTGAGCACCTATGGCGTTGCAGATTTCGGGCTTCTCCTTATACTTTTCAGCGAGCTTCATGCCGAGCAGAGCGTGGGGGAGTTCGGGCTCCTCGTCAGGCACCTTGCCTATATCGTGGAGCAAGCCGGCGCGGCGTGCCTTCTTGGGATTAAGGCCGAGCTCTGAGGCCATGATGGCGCAGAGGTTGGCTGTCTCGCGAGAGTGTTGCAGGAGGTTCTGGCCGTAAGATGAGCGGTATTTCATCTTACCTACGAGGCGTATCAGGTCAGGGTGCAGACCATGGATACCGAGGTCGATGGCAGTACGTTTACCGGTCTCGACGATCTCCTCCTCGATCTGCTTGCGCACCTTAGCCACCACCTCCTCGATGCGGGCAGGGTGGATGCGGCCATCGGCCACGAGCTGATGCAGGGCCAGACGGGCGATTTCGCGGCGCACGGGGTCAAAGCCTGAGAGCACGATAGCCTCGGGGGTATCATCGACGATGATTTCGATGCCTGTTGCAGCCTCGAGGGCGCGTATGTTGCGGCCTTCGCGGCCTATGATGCGGCCCTTGATCTCATCGCTGTCAATATGAAATACTGTGACAGAGTTTTCGATGGCGGTTTCAGTGGCCAGACGCTGTATTGACTGGATTACGATGCGCTTAGCCTCCTTGTTGGCAGTCATTTTAGCCTCGTCCATGATATCGTTGATATACGAAGCGGCCTGTGACTTAGCCTCGTCGCGGAGCGACTCGATGAGCTTCTCCTTGGCTTCCTCGCTTGAGAGGCCTGAGATATGCTCGAGAGTCTCCTGAGCCTGGCGGCGCATACGATCCACCTCTTCAGAGCGCTGGTCAAGCGCTACCTGCTGCGACTCGAGAGCCTGACGGGTAGTCTCATTCTCATTGCGTGCACGGGCGTTTTCGCTCTGCTGCTGGTTGAGCTGCTGCTGGCGCTGCTTGATCTTATTCTCCTCGTTCTGCACGCGCTGCAGACGCTGGTTGGCCTGACGCTCGGCATCGTTCTGGATTTTGAGAGCTTCCTCCTTGGCTTCGAGGAGCTTATCCTTCATGATGACGTCAGCTTCGCGGGTAGCGTCGTCGACAATTGACTTGGCTTTGGAGCTTGCTGTGGCGCGCTGTACAGCCACCAGGATGATACATCCTAAGGCAGCGCCTACGACGGCGGCAAGCGTATAGATTAGATATTCCATATTGTTAGTTATAAGAGAGTTAAAGAGTTATAGAGTTAAAAAGTTAATTCAAAAAAATATCGCGCTACCGTCACGGCAACCTTTGGGGCTGCGGCCGTGGTAGTGCGAAACAATCGTAGCGGGCGGGGATGTTGCTGCTGACTCTTCAGCTGCGGTTTCCGTCGCCTTCAAGTAACAAACTGTCGAGCGTCGATTCGAGGTCATCGACCGCTGTGGTCAATTCGCTCATCTGAGCCTCGGCGGTGTAATACATCTGGGCGAAGCGGTAGGCCACCATACCCATGATCTCACCGGGAGATTTATCGTTGAAACGCTCGCTCCATCGTTCCCACAACAGGTTGACGTTTTTCTGCGCCGTCCTGGCGGCAACCTCCTCCTCCGGCGCGATATTGATTCGCATAGGGGGCAGATTGGCGATGCGTATTGTTATTTTGAGTTTATCATTCATTGCATCAGATGCTTAGTATAGCGATGCACTTATCGATTTCTCGCACTAATCCGGAGAGGAATGCTCTTGTAGCTTCAACGTCGCCATGGTCAGGAGTCAGCACTGATGCCACGCGGAGCTCTTCGACTGAAAGCTCAAGGTGGCGGATGATGCTCTGTTGTCGAGCGACTTCGGCTTCGAGCTCGGCTACGCGGGCTTGAGCCTGTAGCCTCCGGTCGAGCTCTGACCGGTATCTTGAGGTCAGCAAATCGGCCTTGACCTTAATGCGGTCTACGCGACTCTTGAAGCTATCTTCGTCCATTCATATCCAAATTTCTACAAAGGTAACGAAAAAAATGAAATTTCTTTAAATTTTGTGGAAAAAATTAAGGAAATTTCAGCCGGGCGGTGAAAAATGGCAAGGGGGAATATGTCTCCATGTTGGGGACGCGGCCCTCAGGCGGGGATGGCGGGGCGGGCGTGATACATTACGCCCGCAGCGAAAGCGGATGTATTTCAATGTCTTAGATGATGGAGATTACACTTTTGCGGGGCGGGCGTGATATATTGCATATAAGGAGGCGTGGAGCGCCGAGGGTGAGAGCAGCCCACATATATGTTAATGCTGTCAAGATAGCATCGAAGAAGGCTCGGAGAGCCGAGGGTAAGAGCAGCCCACATATATGTTATTGCTGTCAAGACAGCATCGAAGGAGGCTCGGAGAGCCGGGGTTGTCGGAAACCCCACATTTATGTGGGGAAAGACTGATGCTCAGACAATTGAGCCTCGGAGAGGCGATGTTGTGGTAATGAATTAGCCGTTACCACAACCTCGGCTCTCCGAGCCTCAATATAAGAGAGATATCCCTTTCCCCACATAAATGTGGGGTTTCCGACAACCTCGGCTCTCCGAGCCTCTTTCGATGCTTAGTTTATAGCATTAAAGCTCCGGGTGGGGGGGCTTCGCCAAGGCGAAGCGCTATAGCGGTGACTGATAACATCGGCGCTCCGCGCCTCTTTCGATGCTAAGTTAACAGCATTGTATCAAGATCCTACCGGACTAAGTAATCATTAAAAAATAAATAGGGACACCTGCTTGGTCTATTCGGAATCTTTGACGAATGCCCGGCAGTCATGTAGCTCGCTACACTCCCTTATTGGCATTGTCAAATATTCTCGAATATACCAGCGCATTTGTCCCAAGTTATTTTTTAATGCTTACTAAATGAATGGTCATGCCATGATGGTCGTGCGCATAAAAGGTATTGTTGTAATTTTGTCGCAACCACAGTATGAGTCATCGGGGGTTATTCCTCGACCCACTTGATGAAGAGGGCGTCGGAGCCGCGGGTGGGGCCGTTGGAGTCGCCTGATGAGAAGTTGTTCCAGTGGTAGGAGCCGAAGGCGTAGGTGTAGTAGTTGATATCCCATGAGTAGGCGGGATAGGCGTTGGAGCCTTCGAGGTGGCCTCCACGGCGTCCGCGACGGAGCCAGTACATGGCACCTTCGGTCTGGTTAAGGTCGTAAATCATGACGCGGGGGTCGCCGTTTGACTGGGTGACGGGATCATGGACGTCTCCATATCGGAGTGTACCTTTTTGTGTCCCCTCGAGGTAATACGCTTTGCGTCGGCCATGGCCTGCGACACCGATTGGGAAGAATACCTGTTCGGCGTTGCCATAGCCTAAGTCAGTGTTGAAGGCATAGCAGATGGCGCCGCGCATACCACGCTCCTGACGGGTGATAGTGTTGTTGGGATCCCAAAAACCGAAGGCATCAGTGGTGTTATCAGCGGTTTTTGTCGCGCCGTCGGCATAGAGCACACCGTAGGCCATCTCGCAGTTGTTGAGCAGATGCATATAGTCATCATATTCAGCTACATGGTAGGTCTTACCATTAACCTTGACGCTGCCGAAGTCGTCGATTCCCGGCGATATGCGGTAGGGATACGCGCTTGAGCGGTAGTTAATGTAGTTAAGGGTGTAGTGTTTGCCGTCTATGATTGTATCTTTCGTATGTGAACCTGCACGGTAGTATCTCGGCGACATATTGTCCCACCTCACGGTGCCGCCACCTGCGAGCTTGAGGTTGCCAGAGCCGACGTTTACACCGAGAGGGTAGGTGTTGTTGTTTTCCTCGGCGATGGGCTGGTTGAGGTTTCCCCAGCGGAAGTAGGAGCCGGGGTCGAGGGGCGACTTGGTAAACTCCCCTTTACGGTACATGGCGTAAGACACCCACTTGGTGTCGCTGCCCGGGATCTGAGCCGGGGCGTAGCCTTGGCGGACGGGGATGAGGTGGACGCAGGTATAATTGTTGTAGTAGATGCGGATACCTCCGGTGCGGATACGGTCAGCGGAGATTGTACCTGTCGGCTTGAAGGTGAATCGGATTTCGTCGCCGTCAGCACCGTAGACGGTCTTTACGCTACCGTTGATGCGGATCCAGTTACTGTTGTCGCCCACGATTTCGGCACGCCATGGGCCGTCGGAAACGTAGGGGACAAAGCGGTCGACGTCGTTGATGTCGCGCTCCATGAGCACAACTTCAAACTCCTCGTCGTTGTCGTGGCTGCGCCAGATGGCTTTAGGGTTTTCGGCACGTACCACCTGCTCTATGATCACGCGTTTGCGGCGGTAGATGAGCTGGCCATTGAGGTCGCGGAATGTGGCGGTGAAGCGCACCACGGCATGACGCGGGTATGGGTAGGGGTTGTTGCCGGTCCAGGCAAGGTAAGGCGACATCTGCTTCTCGCGGGTGTAGAAGGGGACGTTGAATATCAGAGTGGAATCGTTGCGCTCCACCTCGTAGGCGCCGTCGCCGGCATCGGAGTCGTAGCTTGACACGCCGTCGTCTGACGGGATGGTGTAGGTGCGTTTGCCAAGGTTGTGTTGTTCCCAGTAAGTTCTGATCATCAGCGAGTCTTTGGCTGACGATGCATCCTCGAGGATGACCATGTTGTGGGTGTTGCGCATGGAGAGGAAGCCATGGTAGATATCCTTGTTGTAAGAGAGGTAGACTTCATCCTCGATCTCGGGGTGAGACTCCTCGTTGGCGAGGTCGGCCGGGCGGGCGATCTTGTGGGAGAGCCAGTAAGTGGTGTTCCATGTGAAGCGATAGTTCTTGCCGTCGGGCACGGGGCGTGTGTTCCATTTCGGGTCAGAGGGCGCCCAGTTGTTGGCGAGCACCTCGCTTTCGAGGCTGACGAGCTTATAGGAAGAGCCCTCGTTGACGCGCACGGGCATCACCATCTTACGGTTGTAGATGTTAGAGATATAGTAGATATCGGGGGTGAAGATATCGGGGAAATCTTCATCGTAGTCGATATGCCAGTCGATGTCGTTGGCGTTTCCGCGGAAGTGCATCGTCAGCTTATAGTGGGTGTTGCGGTCAGCGTTAAAGTCGTAGGTGATGTCGCGGCCGAGCATGAAACGGTAGCGGATGCGGCCGTTTGACACATTGTTGTGGGCGCGTGACACGTAGTAGCCCTCCACTTCGATGTAGGTGCCGTAGGGCACGTTGTCCTTGACATCGTGGCTGTTGAGCACGGTCTCGGTGATGGAGGCATACTGGCGTTTGTCGTACTTCTCCTTCTGGGGGTCGTTACGGAAGTCGCCCTGCTGGTTTTCATAGAAATAGAGGGCGTAGGCATCCTCGGCATGAGAGGGGATCATACCGCCGTTGACCGACTTGCGTATCTGCGGCGCGTCGCAGGTGACGTAGGGCCACTTCTCGTAGTCGTCGCCGATGCCGTAGTCGAGGTGATGGGAGCTGAGCGGGTCGAGATCCTCGTCGCTCTTGATGGTGTTGGCGTTGGCAAGGGGGGCAGTGCGGGGGATGTCGCGGATGGTAGCCTTATGGAAATACACGCGGATATCCTTGCGGAGGCCCGAGCCGTCAAAGTCGATGGTCACCTTCGAGGCCACGCGCTTTACCCAGGCGTAGAGCTGCATGCCGTCACGGTCGATGGTGACGAGGCTCTCGGTGCGGGTGTCGCGCGAGAGAGTCATCGGGCCGATCATCTGACGGTTGTTGCGATAGTTGGAGGGATCCCAGGTGAGCTGAATGGCTTTGAGATCCTCGATGGTGCCGATCTCGTCGGCGTAGGTGGTCTCGAGCTCGTGGAGGGTAGTGGTGGTGGGCGCTGCGGTGGTGCCCCAGCGGCCAAGGTTGGCCACTACATATATATAATAACGTCCGAAGGGCACATCCATCTTGAAAGTAGCCTTCTTGGTCATTGACTCGGCCGAGATGCCATTGTCAGCGTCAGGGTCACGGCGGGTCTCGTCGTCGATTGCGGTATCCTGAAACTGGTCGTAGGATATAATGCGGTAAAGAGAGCGGTCCTGGCGATAGAGGAGGACACACATATCAGTAAGCTCGTTGAACCCGTTGCCCGGAGGCGCTACGGTGGCACGGCTTTCGCCCTGCTCGAGCGAGGCCTCGGTCATGGGCATGAAGTTGATTTCTGAAGAGACGATGGTGTTGCCTTCGGGAATGACACCCATCTGACGGAAGTCAATGTCATCGCGGCACGATGACAGGGCCACCGCGGTGAAGATTGAGAGCAGTATATAGAGAAGTGTCTTATTCATAGGAATAATCGTTATCGTAAGGTGAGAGAACGAAAGGATTAGAGATGGCATTCTCGTTGATGTCACGGAAGATGCCTGATACGAGGTTGTAGTAGCAGTAGAAGCTGCCGTCGCGGTTGTAGATTATGACACGGTTGGGGTTAGAGGGGTCACGCGGGAGCGAGATTTTGTTCTCGTCGTTGTCATAGAGCGTGCCTGACACGGCGTCAAACATCAGGATGGTCTGCTCGTCCACGTCGCGGAAACGCTTGCGGGCCTCGGTGAACTGCAGGCGCTCAAACACCATTTCCACGCCGCTGATGTTGTGGACTACGAGTGAGTAGGGGTTCAGGTAGTACATCACGCGGCCGTCAGAGTTACGGTAGACCACGAGGTGGGTGTCAGGGTTCACCTCCACATCGGCGGGTGTGACCTTGTCCTCCTTGAGCAGAGTGCAGTGCTCGGCGTCAAAAAACCAGGCGAAGTTGCCTTCATAGTCCACTACGCGGATGTAGTGGCTATCCTCTACGGAAAATGTGATGAGCTGGCGGTCAGAGTCGTAATACAGGCGGTCAGTCTGGTCGTAAAACCCGAGCAGGATGCCGTTGTCATAGCGGAGCACGAGCCAACCGTTGATGGGGTCACGCTCGAGGCCGAATTCGGGGTCGAGCTCTACCTCGCTGTAAGGGATGATGTTGACTTCGACGTTCACCCAGCCATATTTGCTCTTGGTGAGCGAGAAGCGGTACCAGTTGTTGCGCAGGATGTCAAAGGGCTCACCCACGGCGCATCCGGGCGCTGGATCGTTGTAATATTTGAAGTCAACATAGTCAATGTCATGACGGTCAACAAACTTGACTTTCAGCCGTGCGCGCAGGTCGTCACTCCGGCGGACGCGGTTGTTAAACTCCGGCACATATCCTGTGAAATGGCCGTGACCATTGTCAAGCAGCTCCACCTCGGCGGTGGATTCAAAAACCGAGTTGCCCCACGCGGCCGGGAAAGAGGGCGCGGCGAGGAAGTCGCTATCGTAGTCGTAGTGGATGTAGTCATTCTGATGGAGCACCCCGGCGGGCATGGGTGCAGCGGCTACGGCATGGCGGGTAAGGTGCACTGATTCAATCTGATGCCATGAGTCAGGGCCGGCATATACGTCAATCTTGGCCAGGGCGCGGAGCATGAATACCGAGCCGAGGAGATATACATGGTCAGTGCGCACGTTGACGCCGTTAAACTGGCTTACGCCATACATGGGTATCTTGTCGGAGGCCGAGAGCACCGGGCCGGGGAGCGACGTGTAGGCTATGGCTTCAGCGCGGTTGTAGAGCTGCTCGAGCGTCATTGTGGCATCAATGGCGGGATAGTTGCCGCGCCAGTTGGCCATGACCACGAGCTTGAGCGAGCCCGATGCATTGATAGTGGTGGCCACGTCGGCCGTCACTTCAAACTTCAGGCTGTAGCGGAGGCGGTCATTCTCAATCAGGGGCACTATCTCGACGGCCGAATTGTCGATCGAGGCGATCAGGCGGTTGTCAGCCGTGAAAAGCGCTATCGAGTAATCGTCATCGGCTATGTCGATATAGTTTTCGTTGCCCTCACCGGCCTCAAAATCATCGGGATATGTGCCGCGTGACTGCAAGGAGCTTCCTGAGCCGGCGTCAATATAGAATTGAAGCGCGCAAGATGCCTCAGAGGATATATCATCGTAGCCGGCAGAAGGCTCATCGTGACCTGAGCACGCGACTAAGCCGAGCGCGGCAACGACGAACAATAGAAAATGTGTCAGCTTAACGAAAGGTTTCATTTAAATGTGTGTTTGTTAGGTTGAGGAGGAAGGGGAGGTTGAGGAGAGAGGGGAGGTTATCTTTTTGGCTTTTTGCTTGTTCCCGGGGGAACAGCTACAAGCCTTATGAAGCAGGCATCAGAGCCGTAGTCAAATTTTCCATTACTTGTATCAACACCCTGAAATGGCTCTGTACCGAGGTTGTTGAAGTCAAAGGTGAAGTAGTTGATGTCAAGGGAAGTACGAAAATCCGGTTTTTCTTTCGTACCTGCATTATGAGGGTTGTTCGCCCAATAAATTGCACCGTGACGGCGGAAGAGGTCGTAGAATAGCGGCTGAAAGCAAGCTTCATCATAATGGTTAGTATGTTTCATGAATGTAATACGGCCGGCCGCATAACGGAGCACGGCAGTACCGATTTCGCGTACTCCATAGCCGTATTCATTACCGATGGCAGCATCTGTTGAGGCTGTAGTGTTACGTTTGGCTTTGCGGTGACCATAACCTGCCTGACCGATTGGGAAGAATATCTGGCGTCCGTCATGACTGTTGTAAGCAAAGCATCCACGCATACCATAATCGCGGTGGTCGCTGTCGTAGCGATATGAGGTAACGACATCGGTCTGAGTGGTGGTAGCCCCATCGCCATAGAGGATGCCGTAGGCATTGCGGATAGTGCTGTGATCACCTTCTCGTAACTTATCAATGTCATTATAGTTCATCAGTCGACATTCACGGCCGTCAAAGGTAAATGTCCCAGTGTCGTTGTCTGACCATATATAGTCGATCCTTGAGGTGGAGAATGTGTTCATCTTGTCGGTCTTGCTTTTGATTTTACCCCACTTAAGCTCAGTGTTGCCGTCTTTGTCAGGAGCGGCAAGAACAAAACTTTGATCACTGTGGTCACTGAATGAGAGGTGGTTGACTAACAACCATGGCTCGGGCCATGAGTCGGCTACGTTGTTGGATGAGGCGATAGCCTGATCCCAGTTGCCGTAGCGGAACAGAGAACCTTCATCAAGTGGGGAGTCAGCTGGCACTCCTTTGCTTTTCATATTGAATGAAAACCATTCCACTTTGTGGTCATCCTGAATCTGTATGGGAGCATAGCCCTGACGCACGAATATGCGGTGGACACAGCTGTAGTTATGGTATTTGACGAGTATTACACCGCAGCGCACTTTCGAGGGGTCAGAGAGTGTACCGGCAGGGCGGTAAGTGAACGCGATGTTGGTATCGTCACCACCGTAGATCTTCTTACGGCCGCCATTGAGCAGAATCCAGTCGTTACCTGATTCCACTTCGGCACTCCAGCCGCCGCGGGAGCGGAGGTTGCGGAAGTCGGGGGTGTCGCCGTAACGCACCTTGAGCACCACGTCAAAAGGCGCAGCGTTGTTCCAGTCGCGCCAAACGCCCATGGGGTTCTCGATCTTTGCAACCTGAACTATATCGATGATAGTATCAATCACGGCGCCGCTCTTAAGGGTGAACTTGTAGCGCACCTGAGCGCGGCGCTGATCGGTCACATAAGGATTTGCTCCGGTGTAACCTGTGGTCTTCACGAGGTTTTTCTGGCGAGTATAGAGGGGCAGATACATTGTGGTCTTGGCCGACTTCTTACCAACGGCCTTCTCGATCTTCACCGAGTAAGTTCCCTCCTCGGCCGAACCGGTGACATTCTTTGATACATCGTAAGAGCGATAACCGAGACTTTTAGCTGCCCAATCGCTATTGTAGATGTAATTAACACCGACTCCAACGGCATTAGGTTTATTAGGATCAGTGGCGGCACTTACGCCATCACCGATAACATTACCTACCGGGAGCTTCAGCGAAAGGAAGCCGTTAGCCACGCCCTCTCTGTCAAACTTACTGTCACGGAGCACGCTTGCCACCCACTCGGGGTGAAGCTTGTATTTTTCATCCTTCTCGAATTTCGTGCGGGCGTCTTCACGATATGCTTTTGCCTGTTTTACATCGTCAGAGTTATAGTACACTTTGCTGCGGTCAAGGTGCATTCGCTTGGTCTCGTCACCTCGATCCTGATCAGACTCAACGTCCTCCCAGAGGACTGAGGGCCACCAGTCGTTACGCAGTATGGTAGCTTCGGCTTTCTCTACCTCGCCGATGATGGAGATAGGGAGTTCAAGCGACTCGTTGTAACCGTAAGAGATATAGTAGGGGTTAGGGATGGTGATGTCGTTCTGACGCTGGTTGTATTCGATGTGCCAGTCGTAATCGTTGGCATATCCGTTAAACTTCAGCGTAAGCTTGTAGTGGTGGTTACGCTCGGCATTGTAGTCGCGGTCAGCATCCTTGCCGAGCATGAAACGGTAGAAGATTTCACCACGGCCCTCGTTGCCGCGAGCCTCGGATACGTAGTAGGCGCGCACCTCGATGTAAGTGCCGGCCGGCTTGGCATCCTTGTAGTGAGGATTGTTGGGGTCAGTGCTGGCGGGGGAGTCGACTTTGCCGTCGGGGGTAGAGTCGAGCACGTTGCCGAGATCGTCAGAGGTGTCGTTTTTGCCGGTATCCTGATGCTTGAGCTCACCCTCGCCCTGCATATTCTCGTAGAAGAAAAGGGTCTTGTGGTCAGCCTCATGGCCTATCTTGTTGAGTCGCTGGTAGTCGTCGAGATTCTTGCGGCCCGAGGTAAGAGCCACACCGAGGGCTGAGTTACCGGTGGTGGAAGTTTGACCGGTGAAAAATTCGAGCACCTGCTTGTTTTTATCGTCATCGAGCAGACCGCCTGATACGTCGCGGAGCACCTTGCCGTCAGACTGCACCTCTACGGCGTTTGATGTCAGCAGCGAGCAGTCGTAGGGCACATCGTGGATGCGGACGTCGCGGATATAGATGGTGGTGTTATCGTCAAGGTTAGTGGCGTCGAAGCCTATCGATACCCTTGAAGCCAGTCGGCGCAGCCAACAGTGGAGCGCCGAGCCGGTGCGGACGGTGATGAGGCCTTCGTTGCCATAGGAAGTGGTGTTGGCGTTAGAGCCGTCAGTATATCCGTCAGTGAAATAGCCGGCCATTTCGTCGTTCTGCTTTATATCCTCGGGGTCCCAGGTGCGGCGCATGGAGCAAAACTCCTCGCGATCCATGTCAGCGATTCCTTTTGCTTCGAGATACTGGCGGGTGGTCTGCGACGGGGAGTTGAGGTTAGCCACGGCGTAGATATAGAGCTTTTCGCCAAGCGTGAGCTTCAGGTTTAGGCTGCGGCGCTTGGTGGTCACCTCGGTGGAGAGCTGGCCGGAGACGGCATCGGCCTCAGTGCGGTCGATGTCATATTCGTTATAGTCAAGAGGATCGTTGACCTCGATGATCTCCTTGAAAGAGCCGTCCTCCTTGAAAAGCACGATGCAGAGATCCTCGATGTCTGACATCGCGTCAGCGCTGGCATTGTCGCTGCTTGCACGCGAAGTGATGTCAGCGGCCGCCATCGGCATGAAGTCGATGTCAACAGGTATCTCCATCTCGCCCTCGCCGTTGATGCCGTAATCCTTAAGAAGATCGTCGGTGCAACCGGTGAAGGTAAGAGCGGCGATTAGTGAAACTGACAGATATATAAAGATGTTTTTCAACATATTCGGCTTAACTAAAATATATATTTGAGAATTTCAAAAATATCAAAAAGTAGTGAGGGAAGAGGCCGGAGCTATTCGGTGGGTTCCGGCTCGGGCTCGGAGTAGTCCTCTTCGTAGCGGTAGACGTAGATGGGGATCTTGTTGCCCTCGCTGTCATACTTGTAGACGGGGACGCGTCGGCCTTGATCGTCAAGGAGGTAAGAGCCGTCATCCTTGTCGGGGTCAAGCTGGTAGTAGTCTACCTCAAATGCCGGCTCGTTGTAGTTGTCAGTAGCCTGCTCGTAGACCTTCTTGAGCTTGACGGTCAGCACCACATCGCCACCTGTATAGTAGCGGATGGTCTTGTTGCCGAAGCGGTAAGATTTGTTATTGGCGGGGCCTTCGAAGTCTACTGACTTGGCAATCCATTTGTCGCCGTTCTCGTAAGAGTCGCGTGACTTGTATACGAATCGCTCGATGAGCGTACCGGCATCGTCGTAGCGGCTGTGCATGAAGGTGGGGTAGAAGTAACTGTCGGCCCAGTTGTAGCGATAGTTCTCATAGTCCTCCTCAATAAACTGGTCAAACACGAAGTTCTCGCCCGGCTCCTCCTCGTTGGAGTAGATCTCCCAGCGGACAAGAACAGTCTGGCCGTTAAGAGATTCATCTATGAAATCATCAGGATTCTCGCCGTCAGGAGGGATGGACTTGAGGAACTTGCCCTGCTTATAAGTGTAGATGATGGTGCGGCCATCATCGAGGTAAACCACTTTCTTCTTGCCATCCTCGCCTACTACAGCTGTGCCTGATCCGATCTGATCCACAGAGAAGTCTTGGAGGGTGAGCTCCTCGTCGGCAGCCACGTCGATGATCTTGATAATCTTGCCGTTGGCGTCGCGTACCACGATGTTACCGTCGGCATCGCGCTCCAGGCCGAAAGCCGGACGGATGTCAAGCAGCGCGTAGGGCTGCACATCGACTATCACGGCACTCTGGCGGAGCTTGAAGCGGTAGATATAGTTGCGCAGAAGGCTGAACGGCTCGTCGACTTCGTGAGACCCTGACTTCTGATAATATTTGAAGTCAATCAGGCGCTCCACTTCGTTGGTGTTGTCGACATCGACGTAAGTGATCTTGATCTGCGAGGGAGTGACACCATAAGAGGTGTTGTCATACTCAGGCACATAGATGACGTAAGAGCGCTCCTCCATCTTCAGAGGGTCACCCTTGATCAGGGGAACCTCCACATCCTTCCATACAAGAGCCTCGGAGGGGATGTTGGGGGTGTTGACGTAGTCAGACTCGTAAGAACCGTGGACGTAGTCGCCTTCGCGGGCTACGTTTTTCGGCGCCTTGAAGCCGCGGTCGTTGACGCGGGTCAGCACCACTGACTTTACGGGGCGCACTGACTTGTCAAGGTTAATCTCAATCTTGGCGTAAGCGCGAAGCATAAAGATAGTGCCGAGGATGGTGCGGACGTTGCTCAGGAAGGTTACATTGCTGTATTCCTTGATGCCGTAGAGCGGTATGAGGTGGTCAGCCGAAAGCGGCTCCCGGTTGAATTCATAGATGGTCTCATCGGCCTGACTCCAGAGCGCGGAGATGTCATCTCCGGCCGAGAGTGAGGGGTAAGATTTCCAGTTGGCGAGGATACACACCTTGAAGTCAGTAAACTTGGTAAGCTCAGGGTCAATATCTGCTTTAACCTCGTAAGTGCGGGCAGTTGAGGAAGCCGAGAGCCGGTTAAGGGTGATGTTGTCAAATGAGCCTATGTATTTGTTGGCCATTGAGAACATATATATCCGGAAGTCGGCGCCTTCAATGTCGACGTAGTTTTCGAAGCCTTCACCGGGAGTGTACTCTCCGTCAGTGGGAGTGGCACGGCTGGCATCGTTTTCGGGGATATCAGCTACTGAGAATACCAGGCTGACTTGTGCGTTTTCCACTACCTCGCCTTCACCGCCGGGTACGGGCATATCATTGTCGTCAGAGCAGGCGACAATGGATAGTGCCATAAACAAGCAGGTAATATGTCGGAGTAGTTTAAGCATTTATTGTATGGACTGTAAGACTGTGTATTGAAATGTCGGATTAGAGGTCGGAGTTTTGCTGAACGATTTTCCAGGAGTTGATGTAGATCTGGACTTTTGCCCAGCCGTTGTTGTCGTCAAGGAAGAGCACGATGTCAAATTTGTCCTGACGGTCAAGGTATTCCTGGTCAGTCATGGGGCGGCGATAGTTGCCTTTGGTCATGAGCACATAGTCGATCAGCGGCATTGAGAATACGAGTTCACCGGTATTGTTGTTACGGATGGTGAGCTGTGTATCGGTGCCTTTGACGAGGCGTGAAGTGGTGAGCGAGGCTATGCAGGAGCGGACGGTGTTGATGGTCTCGCGTGACTGCGGAGTAGATGTCGATGTAAACTCGATATCGTCAGAGCGGTCAGGGATAACTACATCAGCAGAGCCGTGATCCTTGTAGTGCTCGTGATACCATACGGTCTCGTCGGAGGTGAGATTGTTGAGGTGATCAAGCTCGGCATTAGGTGATGTGATGGAGAAAGAGTAGGTGTCCTTGTCGAGGTCGACAGAGGTATGCTGTAGGACAACGTTAACGTCGTTGGTGTCCTTGGTGAGGTTTACGGTGAAGGTATGTACTCCCTCTTCATCGGGGAATTCAACGTCAGTAGTGAGGCCGTGATAGAGGTGCTCGAGCTGGACAGAAGAGTGGAGCAGGGCATCGTCGCGGTGCTCGGCGTTAAGGGAGCATGTGAGGCCTGAATGTATATCTGATTCAGGGATGGTAAAATGAGAGTCACGCCCATCGCCACACCAGGCGTGGAGGTGATATCGGCCGGGGGGAACGTCAACGTCCATAAGATAGCCTTCGGCTTTGAGCTCGTCGCCTGATTCAGAGATAGTGCGGACGATCTTGCCGGTTTCGGCATCGATGACGTAGAGGGTTACGGAGTTGACTTCCGATGCGAAAGCGTCGGCCCATTTCATGTTCATGTCGTAGCGGAAGCGGACTTTATAGTAAGGGTCGCAGTCGCCTTCGTCGTTGTAGATGAGACCGTTGCAGGCAGTCAGGGCTGACATGGCCGAAATGGCAGCGAAGGCGGCGAGCAATTTGCGGAAAAATTTGTCGAATTTCATCATCGGAGTTGGTTGATTATAAGTATTATGTTTTGAGGAGTTAGAGATTAAGTAGAAAAAGAGCCGGTGCCGGGATTGACACCGGCTCTTGATATTGCAGGTTGATGGGAATCAATTCAGAGATTAGAGGTCAACGCTCTGAGAAACGATCTTCCAAGAGAGGATGCGGATCTGAGTAGCGAGAGCGTAGCGGTCCTTCTTGGGATCATCGGGGATGATGGGCTCGGTTTCGGTGTCAACTTTGCCGTCTTCACCGGTGAGGTCGCCGGGCTTGAATACGCCCTGGCCGAGAGAGATTAGCTTGTTGACATTGATCTGATACCAGTGGTTGCGGACAGTACCGTAGCTGCCGAGAGTTTTGGCAACATAGTCGGTGCTGAGGTTTTCACCCTTGAGGTGCTCAACGGGAACGTTGTAGTACATAGAACCTCCGTTGAATGCTACAGCGTGATTACCAGAGTTGAAGCTCTTGAGCTCAGCGTTAACGTCGTCAGCAGTAGCTTCTACGAGGCGGTCGCCATCGGTGTAGCCTTCGCCCTTCTTGTAGATCTTGGTGCCGGCTTCAGGCTTGAAAGTGAACACTACAGTACCGGTACCCATGCCGGCGCTTGTCCAGTCGATGTTGAAGTCTTCGAGAGCGAGGGCATCGTATTTGTAAGCGGTAACAGTCTGAGTAGTAGTTGTTGTAGAACCATCTTCGTTTTCAACTGTGGTGGTAGTTTCCTTGGTGCCGTCCTCGGTTTCGTTCTTCCAATACTGGAGACCACCGGCAGCGAGGAGGCGGCCGAGCATATACTTAGCATACTGCTTTTTCTCAAAGTACATACCATCGAATTCAACGAGGTCAAGAGGCTCTTTGAAGGCAGCGTCCTTGTAAACACGAGCTGTGATAAGGAGGTTGGTAACCTGTGAAGTCTTAAGGGTATTGTCATTGTCGGTAGCAGAGGTCTTGATAAGGTCAAGAGACTTGGTAGTTTCTTTGCCGTAGATGGCTTTTGATGGATCGTTGTTTGCTGCAGCGAAAGAAGAGTAGATAAGACCGTCGGCGTTGTTGTAGTTGGGAGACATACCCCAGAAGCTGCGGTGGAAACCTGCGTTGTTCCAATTATCCCAGGGATTAACGGTGTTAAGCCCTTCAATGTCTTTAGAGAGATAAGATTTCTCTTCAACGCCTGTCAGACCGTAACCGAGGATCTTAACGTAAACAGTAGTAGAGGCAGAGTTTACAGTGCCGCCTACAGTAGTGTTGTCATCACCATTTTCGAAACCGGCGATGGTAACCTGTACGGGGATAGCGTTTTTGGAGTCAAGACCGGTGAGCTGGAACTTGGCAGCGAGACGCTCAACGTAGATAGAAACAGATTTCTCGATAGCTTCAGTAGAAGTGGGAGCTTCCTTCATCCAGTCGTCTTTCTTCAGCTTGGTAGCGTAGAAGTGAGTGTTGTCGTAACGGTCAGCTTCGCCATCGAAGAATGAAGTGGTAGCCATGACGAAGTTTTCGCCGGTAAGGATCTCGAAACGCTCCTTGGCGACCTCCTTCATGTTGAGGTTGCGAGTCTCAACGCTTTCAGCCCAATCAGCGGGAGCATTGACAACGGTGATGACCCAAGTGGGGAGGTTATCCTCAGAGAGGTTACGAACGGTAAGGTTGTGGTTACCGATGAGCTCGATGTTGGGGGCGTTGGTTGTTTCGGTTGCGCCTGACCAGATGTTGGTGCGGGCAGCAAAGTTACCGGCTTCGTCGAAGAAGATGAAATCAACGCGGTTGATGTAGTTTTCTTTAGATTCACCGAAAGCGTAGTCACCCTCGGTAGGAGTTTCTACCTTGTTGCCTTTTTCGTCATAGTAATCTGTGCGGCTGCGACCGGAGTTAGCATCGGCAATGTTGATGCTGAGGTACATGGTAGAGCCCTCTTCAGAGTTGCCAGGGTTGTTGTAACCGGGTTCGTCGCTACCGCAGGAAGCGAGAGCAAGACCGGCTGCAAGAGTCATGAAAATGCTTTGAAATTTCATTGTAGATTAAATTGTTAAGTGTTTATAATTATTTGATTTATTTCTTTTTGGATGCCAGAATGTAAGGCTGGAGCTTGAGGATAGCGTCAGTAGCTTCGGGGACTCCGGCTGCTTCGGCCTGGCGGAATAAGGTTAATGCGGTGTCATAGTCCTCCTTGAGGGCAGCCACGACGGCGCGGGCGTAGGTGGCCTGCGGGTTGTTGCCGGCGAGGGTGAGGTAGCGCTCGGCTGCCTCGACGTCGCGGCGGGTGATGGCAGAGTTGGCCGCGTTAAGGTTGGCTATGGAGTCAGTGGGGTACATGCGTACTGCTGTTTCGAAGATTTCGCGGAACTCGGGTGAACCGGGTTCGAGATCCTGGGCTGCGACGAAGAATTCATACATCGAGAGCTTCTGAGGCGCGGTCTTCACCAAAGCTCGGATAGTGTCGGGGTTGGCGAAGGTGCGGATGCGGTATTCGATGCGATAGTCAGAGTGACGCAGGTAAGGATATACGTGCTCGTGGAGGAAGTCCCATTCGCTGGGGAAGTCGCGGCGTATCTTGTTGTCCTTGGCGTCGGGTTCCATGTCAGAGCGAACCAGGGCAAGGATGGCGTCGCGGTTGGGGAGGTTTGACTTCACGAGGTAAGCCTCGAGGCCTTCCCAGTCTTCAGGCTCATTGGAGGTGGCGATGAATCCTTTGGGGAATTCGCAGAGTGTCTCCACATAGTTTTTGAGAGCTTCAGTACGGCCGAGTGAGAGGCGAACGTTGTTTTTATACGGACCTTCAGGCGAGGCAAAACCCTTGATGGAGAGGGCAGTCACGGTGATGTCCGGGTCGAGGCGTACGGAGTCGATAGATCCGATGATCTTTTTGAGCTCGTTATAGTTATCGTGATAACGCTCATCGATGTTAGTCTTGTTGACATGGAAGTCCACATAAGCTGAAGCCTTAATCTCACGACGCTTCTCAAGATCCATCTTGGGAGCGATGTAGAGCATATCTACCATGAAAGGCTCGATGATGGGGGTGCGGAAGTCAGTGAGCAGCGGGGTGAACGACTCGAAGAGTATGGTGTTGCAGCAACCGAAGTCGCGGCGGCGGATACCGAGGTTGCCGCCTTCAAACCATGAGTGCCAGTCGATGTTGGAGTGGATGCCGAGCGTGTCGGGCTGCTCCGAAGCGCGGTAGGTGAGCTCGTCGGTGCCGGTGAGCATCGCGGGCGAGTTGCGCTTGTAATAGTAGTAGCGGCGACGGCCGTAGATGGCTACCGAGCTGAGATCGAGCGAATCGTTCTCGTTATATATCACGGGGGTGAACACCACGGCGCGGTTGGCATCGACTTTGAGCGAATCGAAGTCGAGACCGAGGTCTACGGTCATGACATTGCCGTTTCGTTCGAGCCCGAAGTTGTTGACTTTAACGTCACCCCGGGTGTCAGCGTTGGCAACGGCTGCACAAGCTGAAAGAGCTGTAAGAAGTAATGCTGCTTTATTCATTGCTTTAGGTCAGAAATGAGGTGAGTTAAAATAGATATACGATATTGATAGCGGCCTTTGTAGGACCGAAGTAGTTGTGGTGGCGACCTTCGCCAACCTTCTTGCCGCATCCGGCGCAGTTGTAAACGTCGTAGCGGGTGTAAGCCCATCCGATTGCTATTTCGGCCTCGAGGTTCCAGTGCTCGGAGAGCACCCAGTCGTAGCCATAGCCGATGCCTGCGCCTGCAAACCAGCCTTGAAACCTCTGGTCAGAGACGTTTTTGATGGGGGAGCCCAGGAAATCGATGGAGTTTTTGAGGCCGCCTACGTTGTACTGCCCGCCGTGGAGCTGGGCAGCGAAGAAGTGTCCGCCGAAACGGTCGCAGAGCCAGTAGCGAGCCTCGGGCTGAATGAGCCAGTGCTTCCAGCGTCGGTCGTGCGAGAGAGTCCAGGCGTTGAGGTTACCGCTGACATCGAGAGTCCATTTGGGGGCGAGGCCAACTTCGACACCTGCGTTCACGTTGAGGAGGGCGTCGTAGAGCAAGTTGGTTTTCACAGCTACCTGTTGCGCCGAAAGGGAGAGGGTGCTGAGCAGGAGCATGATCGCAAGATGCAGGATTTTCATCTTAATGGATGTTGAGATTTGGTGATTATAGTTACTGAAATTTGTCTTTAGGGCTAAAAAGGTTTAGGGGGAGAGGTGGTAGAGGTCAGAGGCCTGTGTACGTATCAGAAAGATGATTGGAAATTGGTGTCTTGACCTGGCCGGGAGTTCGTCCGAAGGGCCCGCCGAGATCACAAGGGTGTTGTAAGAATTAAATAAAGGGAAGTGACGTAGCTTTGACTCCACAATTGCCTGTAGCACAATGGCTTAGCAATTGGGGGGGGGGTAATTTTCCGGGCCGCAGTTGTGGCGGAAAAACCGTGGGTATTTATGATGTAGTCATGCATTTTACCTAAGAAACTGTCAAATTTGCTTGTCAATGGAGATAGAGTTACTGGCAAGTGTTTTCAAATAAGATAATACTTTGTTTAGCTCTGTGTTTAATAAAATTTCGAGAAGAGAACCGGCTTGTCGCAAGTTTTCCGACTACAAAATTACTACATTTCACTGAGATGGCAAAAATATAATGAAATGTTTTTCAATATTTAACAGTCATTTGTAATTGTGGGTGGTTAAATGTAGGCTTGTGATGGCTAAATGTAAATTTAGGGTCTGACGTGTCTGACGTGTCTGACATGTCGGACTGGTCGGAGGGGCGCTCCGGTCAGAGGGTGCGGGAGGCGATGAGGTCAGTGAAGGCCTGGCGGTAGGAGTCAGAGATGGGGATGGGTGTTTTTCCGATGATTACGTGGTTGCGCTCGATGATGCGGATGCGGGTGGTGTTGATGATGTAGGAGCGGTGGACACGCATGAAGGTGTCGGCCGGGAGTGTGTTCTCGATGTTTTTCATGGAGATGAGCGTCAGGATGGGGCGCTCGGATGTGGTGGTGTAGATCTTGATGTAGTCTTTGAGCCCCTCGACGTAGAGGATGTCGTCCACGGGGATCTGGATGAGCTTGTAGTCGCTTTTGACGATGATGAAGCGGCCGGGGGCTGCTGACGGTTCGTCGGCAGGGGCGAGCTGCCGGTGGCGCTCGAGGGCACGGCGGGCTGCGCTGAGAAAGTCGTCGTAGGAGATGGGCTTGAGCAGGTAGTCAAGGGCGTTGACGCGGAAGCCGTCGACGGCATATTTGTCGTAGGCGGTGGTGAAGATGGTGAGCGTCTGCGGCGGGATGATGCGGGCAAATTCTATGCCGTTGAGCTGCGGCATCTCGATATCAAGAAACACTACGTCAAAGTCGCCGGCAAGGAGACGCGGCGTGGCATCGCGTGGCGAGGAGAACTCCCCTTCGAGGCTCAGAAAGGGCGTTTTGGAGATGTAAGAGGCTATAAGGCCGGAGGCAAGGGGTTCGTCGTCGATGACGCAGCAGCGCAGTGGAGTCATTTGTCGGAGGTGTCAAGGTCAATGGTGAGTGAAGCGGAAAACCGGCCGTCGGCCGTGGTGGTGACCAGCTCGGCACGGTCACCATAGATCAGCTGCAGACGGCGGCGAAGGTTGGCGAGACCTATGCCACCCGATTTGCCGGATGAAGCCGATGCAGGGCGTATGGCATTGGATGTCAGGCAGGTGACCTTGCCGGCGGAGGCCGTGATGGAGATGTAGACGGGCTCCCAAGGCTCGGACGTGTTGCCGTGCTTGAATACATTCTCTATCAGTGTGATAAACAGCAGCGGCGCGATAGGGCTGGAGCCGTAGCCGCCATCGTCGAGCGTCACCTCAAGAGGGAGCTTCGGATTAAGGCGCAGGCGCATCAGCTCGAGGTAGTTTCTGACGAAGTCTATCTCCTGGTCGAGCGGCACAGTCGATGGACTGTCATAGAGCACATAGCGGAGCATACGGCTCAGCTCGTGGATGGCAGCCTGAGCCTTTTCGGGCGAGATGGCGATGAGGGCATAGATGCTGTTGAGTGTGTTGAAGAGAAAGTGAGGGTTGAGCTGGCTTTTGAGCTTGTTGAGCTCCTCCTCGCGCGCCATGGCCAGGACTTCTGACCGTCGCTTCTCGAATTGCTTCCATTGTTCGCCCAGGCGCAAGGCTACGGCCAGGGCTATGGTGAGCACGATCATCACGAAGTCGCGCGACAGGATGAGTATCGAGCCTGAGATGCGTGTCACATGGTCAGGGTTCTTGGGAGCGCGCCCGGGGCCGAAGATGGACAGCCTTATATAATATGTGGTGACGAGGATGGCGGCTATGAGCAGGATGTTGACTCCGGCAAATTTCCACCATTGTATCGGACGGGAGGGGATGCGGCGCAGGATGGCGTAGTATTCGATATAGAATACGGCGATGTAGACCAAGGCCTGAATGAAAAATTCAGGCTTGACCGGTTTCCATGGCCTGGCCAGGCTCCACAACACCTCGGGGAGGAGGAAAAGGATGGAGATGACGATAAGGTGGGTGAGAAACGTGGTGATATTGCGCCGATTGTGCAAGAGGTTCATGATGCAAATGTAACAAATACCCTTGAAATGTCAAAGAATCATCGACTAATGAGGGAAACATAACGACAAACGCGCCGTCGCAACCGATGCGACGACGCGTTAAGGATGTTACTAAAAGTATTTTAAACTTTGAGAGTGGATGCAGCTGCTTTGCCTTTGCCGGCGTTCTTGCGACGGGTATCAGTAATGTAAGCTACGGGAGCTGCAACGTAGATGGTGGCGAGAGTACCGATGATCACACCGAAGATCATTGCGAAGGTGAATGAGCGGATGGCGTCACCACCGAGGATGAAGATGCAGAGCAACACCAGAAGTGTAGAGCATGATGTCATCACGGTACGGCCGAGGGTAGAGTTGATCGAGGAGTTGATCGTAGTGTAGAAGTCCTGCTTGGGATAGAGGCCAACGTTTTCACGTACACGGTCAAATACCACCACGGTATCGTTGATCTGGTAACCGATAACGGTAAGGATAGCAGCGATAAATGTCTGGTCAACCTCCATGGCGAAGGGGAAGAGACCCCAGAAGATGGAGTAGAAGCCGATGATGGTGAATGCTGTGAAGGCCACGGCTGCGAGCGCACCGAGCGAGAAGGCAACGTTGCGGAAGCGGAGCAGGATGTAGAGGAACATGGCGATAAGGGCGATGATGACAGCGATGATAGCATCAGTGCGCATATCGTTAGCCACGGTAGGACCTACCTTCTGTGACGACATGATACCGATATTCTCGTTGGTAGTGGAGAAGTCTTCGATTGACATGCCGTTGAGTTCACCCTGAAGGCCGTTGTAGAGGATCCGGGTGATTTCGTTGTCGATGCCTTCCTCGTCAGAGTCGATCTTGTAGTTGGTAGAGATGCGGACTTTGGTGTTGTCGTCGATGGTGATGACGCTAACCTGAGCGCCGTCAAACATAGGTGCAAGCTGAGCCTGCAGCTCGTGGGTCTTGACGGGGTGGTCAAACTGTACCACATAGTTGCGGCCACCTGAGAAGTCGATACCCTGGTTGAGGCCGCGAGTGAAGAACGAGATGATGACGATGGCGCATACGATAGCTACGATGGTGAAGCTGATGCGACGTGCGCCGAGGAAGTCGAAGTGGGTGTTGGTGAACATCTTGCGGGAGAGAGGCGTGGTGAAGGTGAGCTTCTCGAATGCTTTGCTCTTGGCAAATGCGATGTAGACCAGACGAGTGAGGTAAACTGCAGTGAAGAATGAGCAGATGATACCTATGATAAGAGTGGTGGCGAAACCTTTGATGGGGCCTGTACCGAAGATGAGCAGGATCACACCTGTGATGATCGAGGTAAGGTTAGAGTCAAAGATTGCCG
The DNA here is from genome assembly GCA_023667185.1 of Lachnoclostridium sp. GTDB lineage: Bacteria > Bacteroidota > Bacteroidia > Bacteroidales > Muribaculaceae > Duncaniella. The sequence continues at coordinate 283,362 of JAMPAP010000001.1, read as the reverse complement.
AGAAGGCGTTAGAGTAACCGTCGGCGATGGCGTTGCGTACATTCTTACCTGCGCGGAGCTCCTCCTTGGCGCGCTCATAGATGAGCACGTTGGCGTCGACTGCCATACCGAGGGCGAGCACGATACCGGCGATACCCGAGAGGGTCAGCACTGCCTGGAATGAGGCGAGGATACCGAAGGTGAAGAAGATGTTGAATATCAAGGCGAGGTTGGCAATGATGCCGGGAATGAGGCCGTAGAAGAGGCACATGAAGATCATCAGGAGCACGAGGGCTACAACGAATGACCACAGACCATCTTCGATGGCCTGCTGGCCGAGCGACGGACCGATTACGGTGTCAGAGATGATGTCCACCTTGGCTGCCATCTTACCGCTCTTGAGCACGTTGGCAAGGTCTTTTGCTTCTTCAGTGGTGAAGTTACCGGTAATCTGAGAGCGACCGCCTTCGATTACGGAGTTGACGTTGGGGGCTGAGTAGACCTGATCATCGAGCACGATAGCCACCTGCTTGTTGAGGTTAGCGGCAGTGATGCGGGCCCATGAGCGGGCTGCTTCAGGCTTCATGTTCATAGATACGTAGTTACCACCCTGCATTGCGTCATATTCGCTGGTAGCGGCAGTGATGACGTCGCCGGCGAGAGCGGGCTTGCCGTTGGTGGTCTTGAGGGCTACGAGCTGATAGATAGCCAGATTGCGCTTGCCACGTACAGAGTCGTCGATCTGGACGATCTCAGGCTTGAATTCCCATGCGAGCTTGATGTTGCCGGGGATGATGCGTTTGGCGGCTGCAGTGGCAAGAAGGTTGTTGATGGTGTCGCGTGCAGTTTCGGCAGCTACACCTACGGCAATCGGGTTGCCCTGCGAGCCCATCTGGATGAAGTAGCCTGCGAGGCCGCGGCCGTCGAGTGTAGAGTCGTTGCGGAGTTCGGCGTCAAGCTGCTGGAGGTAGGGCATCACTTCAGTGAATTGTGCAGTCTCGTAAAACTCGAGGTTGGCGCTTGACTTCAGAAGGTCGCGTACACGGTCGTGCTCTTTCACACCGGGGAGCTCAAGGAGGATCTGACCATCTTTCTCAAGTTCCTGAATATTGGGAGCGACAACGCCAAACTGGTCGATACGGGTGCGGAGCACGTTGGTAGAGCTGCTGACACGGTCCTTAACCTCCTGCTTGAGGGCGTTGCGGACAGCATCGGCGCTCTGGCCGCGCTTCACCTGATCCTTGAATACGACTGAGAGGTCGCCGGTAGGATCGAGCTTGGTGTACTGATCATAGAAGATGTCGACGTAATCATTGCTGCGGGTGAGGCGGACGATTGAGTCAGTGTTGGCGAGAGCTTTCTCGAAATATGGGTTGCCCTCGGCGTTGGCCATCGAACGGAGGATGTCGGGGACAGAGACCTGCAGGGTGACGTTCATACCACCTTTGAGGTCGAGGCCGAGACCTACGCCTAATTTCTGGACTTCATTGAATGTGTAACCAAGATAGACTTTTTCGTTGGCGATGTTTTTAAGGTAATCGCTGTAAGCCTTTCGGTAAGTTTCGGAGTCGTTGCCTGCTTTTTCAGCCTCGATGCGTGCGTGCTCTTCAGCCTTGCCTTCGTAGTGGTTGGTGACCACGGAGAAAGAAAGGTAGAAAAGGCATATGAGCACCAGGAAGATAGCAATAATTCCGGCGACAACGCTTCCCAAAGATCCTTTGCTTTGCATTGTGTTTAAGAAATGTTATAAATTGATTAATGATTATTAAATTTCATAGCTTGAAGGGGGCGCAGATGTGATACGCCTCCTTTTCAGCTTGCAAATATAGCACTTTTATTTCAATTGCTTGAATTAATCGCTAATAATTATGAATTTTTATAAAAAGAGTTGTTAGTTTTTAGTTTTTAGTTTTTAGTTTTTAGTTTTTAGATTTTAGTTTCGAGTTGATAGAGGCGCTCCGCGCCTTCTTCAACTAACGACTAACGACTAACAACTAACAACTAACGACTAACAACTAACGACTAACAACTAACGACTAATAACTAACAACTAACAACTAACAACTAACGACTAACTAACGACTAACGGCGGCTGCTTCCGGGTGGGGAGCAGCCGCCGCTTGATGAGAGTGTCTTGGGGGTTAGCCTAAGGATATCTTATTTGAGCTTCTGGATGTAGTCACGGAGACCCTGGTTTTCGGGGTCGAGCTCAAGGTAAAGTTCGTAGTATTTAACGGCTTCGGGCTTGTTGTCCTGCTGAAGGTAGTAAGCTGCGATAGCGTTGTAGGCTGACTTGTAAGCGTCGGCATATTTAGCTTTGGCATCGGGATCCTGGTCGTAAGATTCGATCATGGCTTTGTAAGTGTCCACGAGCTCGGGGCTGATCTCTGCAGAGCCGTCGCGTACCATCAGGAGGGTAGCCTTGTTGCGGTAGAGGGGACCTTTGTTGGCGGCTGATTCGAGAGCTTTGTCGACGTTCTGAATACCGGCGTTGGCAGCTGCGATACGCTCTTCAGAGCCTTCAGGGAGGGTCAGCGCGAGGTTGCGGTAGCGGTTAGAGAGGATGAAGTAGTCGTTGAGTGAAGCATCGCCGAGGTCAACGAAGCGCTGCATATATTCTACGGCTTTAGCATAGTCCTGAACATCAGTGTACATAGACGAGATCTTGGCGAGCTGGTCTTTGTTTTTCTCGGGGTTGAGCTCGAAAGCCTTCTCGTAGGCAGCAACAGCTTCCATGGGTTTGCCGAGGGCGCCGAGGACATCGCCGTAAGTAGCGTAGTCAGTAGAAGTGAAGGTAGCATCAGCGTGGCTGAAGAGCTTCTGGGCAGCTGCGTAAGCGGTGTCCCAGTTTTCGAGAGCGGCGTTGTTGAGCATCACCATGCGCTGCATGTATACGTTGTCGGGGTCTTTGGCGAGCACCTGGTTAGCGATGTCGAGCGACTTGGCATAGTTCTTACCGAAGTAGAGAAGGCCTGAGTAGCGCTGCTCGTCCTGCTGGAAGTGGTTGGGGTTGGCCATATATTTGCCATACTGCTCAGCGGCGCGGGTGAACTGGCCTGCATCGTAGTATTTTTCAGCGAGCTCACGCTGAGCGAGGGCTGAGGTGGGGAGCTTCTCGTTGAGCTCTTTGAGCTTGTTGATAGCGAAGTCAGGGTTAACCTTGTTGTAGAGGTTAGAGTATTTTACGTAAGCTTCGGGGTTGATGTGACCGGCCTGCTCATCGTAAACCATGGCCTGCTCGTAGTAACCGGCAGCCTGTCCGAGGTCAGTGTCTTTAGCCATATCGCCTTGGAGGACATAAACGGCAGCTTCCATATTTTTGGAGTCCTTCATGGCCTTTTCGATGTTTTTGCTGATATCCTTGGCGTAAGCCACGGGGTCAACGTTGAAGTAAGCACGAGCTACAGCTGCAGTAAGGGCAGGATCTTTCTTGGCATTCTTGGTTGCGCTCTTGAAGAGGTCTTCAGCGCCGCGTTTGTCGCCTTTCTTGAGGGCGATTTCGCCGAGGCCTACATAGTTGTAGCCATATTCGGGGTTAACCTCGATACCTTTGTTGAAGTTAGCGGCAGCAGCGTCAGTGTTACCATTACGGAGGTCGATAGAACCGAGGTAGAAGTATGACACGGCCTTGTCAGTAGCGGCATCGTTGAGGGTGTTGTCAAGGATGATCTTGGCTTGTTCGAAACGGTCAGCGTTGTAGTAGTCTACGCCATCCTGATAGCCACCCTGGGCGGCGGCGCACAGAGCGAAGCCTCCGAGCGCGATAGAAAAGAATGATCTTAGTTTCATTGTGATGGTTTACTATTTAGATTTTTATGATTTTGCTTATTATGTATTATATATTATATGTGGTATTAAAGTTAAAACGCGGCCGGGGTTAAGTTTATTGCTTTCCCCGGCCGGATATATCGGGGTAAAAGGATTCTATTCTACTTCCACCATGCGTGGCGTAACGGTGGCCGGGAGAATGCCTGTCATCTGGATTATCTTCTGTCCCTGGAAGCCGGTGACGAAGCTGTAGAAGCGGTGAGAGGTGGTGCCGCCCGGCGCGGTGGATACCATGTAGACGGAGCGGTAGAGGGGATAGGAGCCGTCGAAGATGTAAGCCTGGTAGGGGCGTGTGCCGTTGACGTTTTTGACGTCGCTGACGCGGAGCACTTTGACTTCGCTATTGAATTCGAGCTGAGTAGTGTCAGTGGCCTCGACAGCCTTGGCTATCTCCTCGACTGACTTCTCACGGCCTGACAAGTCACTTGTGATCCAGCTTACGCCGATGATTCCGATGGCGTTTTTGTTGGAAGCTACGGCACGGAACACATCAGTGTTGTTCTTTTGGGCGAATACGTTAGGGCCGAAGTCCTTGCCGCCCATTACGGAGTCACGCATATATTTCACGGCTGAAGAGCCCTGATGGTCAAAGATGACGTTGATGTCGCCGAGCTTGGTGGGCTCCACCTGATCCCAGCGTGTCACCTTTCCGGTGAGAATCTCCGCGATTTCATCTTTAGAGAGCACCTCGACGGGGTTGGCCGGATTGACGATGAGTGCGAGAGCGTCCACGGCTATCTTCTTCTGATAGACGCGTTTCTTGTGTGACTGGAGATATGACACCTCCTGGTCAGTAAGGGGGCGGGTGATGATGGCGTTCTTGCACTGACCCATTGCCATAATCGAGTCAATGGCAGCATTCTCGTCCATGTAATAAGCTATTACATCCTCCTTGGGGTAGATGTATTCATAGACATCGATTTCCTGCTCGAGGATGTTCTCGAAGGTGGCATCGCAGGCGATCTTGGCGATGGGGAGCTGCTTCTGTTCCTCTTTTTTGCCGGAGCAAGCCGTGACGATGGCCAAGGTCATCGTCATGGCAAGGAGAAGGTGGAAATATCGTTTCATCGGTAGGGGTGGTTTTGACGTTGAAGGAAGATGGTTAATACTCGTCGCCGATCTCTTTATCGATACCGGCAAACTGACGATAAGCGCGCCAGATACCGTAGACGATAAACATAATTCCCCCTACCCATTTTACCCAGGTCCACTGGCCGTAGACGGGCTCAAAGAAGTTGCAAAGAAACAGTATACCTACGGTGAGGTAGATCACTATCATTATGATGCCGAAAATGTTACGCATGGTTTTCGGCGTTCCTGTAGAGTTACGTTCGGTGCTCATAATAATTTTAGTTTTAACGTTAATCAATGTTTCAGAGGGAGTGCCTCTTTAAAAGATTAACAACTTCAAGGTATTAAAGTTCGAAGAAAGGTGATGAATATTTTAACACCGGCTTCAAAATTAATTAAAAATCCTGAAATAACGTTGAGGAAGATAAGATTTAAAAACAATTAACATTGTGGAGGCATCCTGTGGGGGATAATGGGCGGGGAAATTAGTAATTTTGTAATCATGAACAGAAATGCACCACTTGCCGAGCGGCTGCGACCCCGCACGCTCGACGAATATATAGGACAGGAGCACCTCGTAGGCGAAGGTGGGGTGATACGCCGCATGATCGAGTCAGGTAATGTGTCGTCGTTTATCCTCTGGGGGCCTCCCGGGGTAGGCAAGACTACGCTTGCCCGCATCATAGCCAACACGGTGGAGGTGCCCTTTTACACGCTTTCGGCGGTAAATTCGGGCGTCAAGGATGTACGCGACGTGATCGAAAAGTGCCGCAAGGATGCCACGAGCATGTTTACGCGTGGCCGCCCCGTGTTGTTTATCGATGAAATCCATCGTTTCTCGAAGTCGCAGCAGGATAGTCTGCTCGGAGCCGTGGAGAGCGGTACGGTGACATTGATAGGTGCCACGACGGAGAATCCGTCGTTTGAGGTAATACGTCCGTTGCTATCGCGAGCCCAGGTATATACCCTCCGGCCGCTTGAGCAGGAGCAGCTTCAGCAGCTTCTTGACCGTGCCGTTACGGAGGATCAGCTTCTGCGGGAGCGCGGCGTGGATGTGAAGCAGACGGCGGCATTGTTCAGATTTGCCGGCGGCGATGCCCGCAAGCTGCTGAATATCCTCGACTTGCTGTATCAGTCGGCTCCTGACGGGGAGAAGATTCTTATCGACGACAAGACCGTGACGGAGCGGCTTCAGGAAAATCCTGCGGCATACGACAAGAATGGCGAGATGCACTATGACATCATCTCAGCCTTTATCAAGAGCATACGCGGGTCGGATCCTGATGCGGCGGTCTACTGGCTCGCCCGCATGATAGCCGGCGGCGAAGATCCGGAGTTTATAGCGCGCCGACTGGTGATAGTGGCGGCTGAGGATATAGGTCTTGCCAATCCTAACGGACTGCTGCTGGCCAACGCCACTTACGATGTAATCAAGAAAATAGGTATGCCCGAAGGGCGTATCCCCCTGGCAGAGTGCACGGTATATCTTGCTACATCACCCAAGAGCAACTCGGCATATATGGCTATAGCCAATGCCATGAGGCTCGTGGAGGAGACAGGCGACTTGCCGGTGCCGTTACATCTACGCAACGCGCCCACCTCCCTGATGAAGGAGATGGGCTACGGTCGCGACTACAAGTATGCCCATGACTATCCGGGCAACTTTGTAATCCAGCAGTTTATGCCTGACCAGCTCGGTCACCGGGATCTGTGGAAGCCGTGTGACAATCCTGCAGAGCAACGATCAGCCGCTCTGCAGAATGAGCGATGGTGTGGGAAAAAGTCTTAATGGTTGTTAGTTTTTAGTTTTTAGTTTTTAGTTTTTAGTTGTTAGTTTTTAGTTTTTAGTATTTAGTTTTTAGTTTTTAGTTTTTAGTATTTAGTTTTAGTTTTTAGTTTTTAGTTTTTAGTTTTTAGTTGTTAGATTTTAGTTGGTTATTTATCCATAGGGATGGGGAGTGACTTCGGGTCGGCATCCGGTTTCTTGATGCCGTCGCGGATAAGAAGGGCGTCGATCGTGGGATCCTGACCGCGGAAACGGCGGTAGAGCTCGGCCGGGTTTTCAGTACCACCTTTCATGAGGATATTGCGGCGGAATGACTCGGCAGTGGCCGGGTCAAAAATACCGTTCTCTTCAAAGTGGGCAAACGCATCAGCATCAAGCACTTCAGCCCATTTGTAGCTATAGTAGCCTGCGGCATATCCTCCTGAGAAGATGTGGGAGAATTGCGGTGACATCATCATGCCGGGGATGGAGTCAAACATGGCCACGGAGCGTCCGGCCTCAGTCTCAAACTTCTCGGCATCTTCAACGGGGGCTGTGATCGAGTGCCATGCCATGTCGAGGAGCCCGAAGTTGAGCTGACGGAGACACGCGTATGCTGCGCCAAACTGTGATGAGGCTACAATCTTGTTGACATACTCGGCGGGGATGGGCTCGCCGGTGAGATAGTGGCGGGCAAATCCGTCAAGAAACTCTTTCTGTGTCAGATAATTCTCGTTAAACTGCGAGGGGAGTTCCACGAAGTCGCGGTAAACGTTTGTGCCGGAGAGTGATGAGTATTTGGTGGCGGCAAGCAGTCCGTGGAGCGAGTGGCCGAATTCGTGGAGGAAGGTCTCGACCTCGTAGGGGGTAAGCAGCGAGGGCTTGGTGTCAGTGGGCTTGGTGAAGTTCATCACGATAGTGACATGGGGGCGTGACGTAGTGCCGTCAGCGAGAGCAAATTCCGGCTTGAAGTCTGTCATCCATGCGCCCGGGCGCTTTGTGGAGCGGGGGAAGAAGTCAGTATATATCACCCCGAGGTAAGAACCGTCGTTGTCAATAACCTCAAATGCCTTTACATCAGGATGATATACGGGGATTTCAGGATTCTCGCGGAAGGTCACGCCATAGAGACGGGTAGCGAGGCCAAACACGCCATCGATCACATTTGACAACTCGAAGTAGGGGCGAAGCTGCTCCTCGTCGTAGTCATATTTGGCAGTCTTCAGCTTATTGGCATAGAAGCTATAATCCCAGGGATTGATTTTCTCTACCTTTTTACCTTGAGATTTCGAGGCAAAGTCGAGCAGCTCAGTGAATTCAGCCTTCTGGGCAGGGATGTAGGCGTCGCGAAGCGATGTCAGTAGGTCCATAACCTTGTCGGGCGAACCGGCCATGGTGCGCCGGAGGGCATAATCGGCGTAAGTGTCATATCCGAGCAGGCGGGCGATTTCTAATCGAGTCTGCGCTATTTCCTTCATAATCTCCACGTTAGAGAACTCGCCGGCGGTGTTGCGGGCGTTGTAGAGGCGATACATCTTCTCGCGCAGGTCAGGACGGGTGGAGTATTTCATAAACGCCGTGTAGACGGGCTGGGCGAGTGTGAACAGGTATTCACCATCGCGCCCTTTCTCGCGGGCAGCGAGGGCGGCAGCTTCAATTGAGCTTTCAGGCAGTCCGTCGAGATCATCTTTTGAGAGCCATATCTCATAGGTGTTCATCTCTTTGAGCACATTTTGGCCGAAAAGAGTGGTAAGCTCGCTGAGGCGTGACGACAGACGGCGGTATTGCTCGCGCTGCTCGCCCTGAAGCAGGGCGCCGTTGCGGGTGAAGGATTCGTAGGTGGTGGTGAGCAACATTTCATCCTCGGGGTCAAGGTTAAGTGATGAGCGGTTGTCCCATACGGTCTTGATGCGGTTCCATAGTCCTTCGTTAAGGGATATGGCTGTGGAGTAGTCGCTAAGTTTCGGAGTGACGCGCATGGAGATTTCCATCATTTCGTCGTCGCTGTCGGCTGAAAGGAGCGGGTAGAATACGTTGAGCACCCGGTCAAGATCTTTGCCGGATTTCTCGAGCGCTACGATAGTATTTTCAAATGTGGGAGCTTCAGGATTATTTACTATAGCATCCACCTCGGCCAGGCCGAGAGAGATGCCGCGGTCGATGGCAGGCTCGTAATGCTCGGTCATGATGGAGGCAAATGGAGCAGTGCCGTGGGGAGTGCCGGTGAACTCAGAGAAGAATGGATTTTGTGCGATAGCTGTCATTGCAGTGATTGAAAGGCAGATAGCTGCCAGGGTTGATTTCATTGTTGTTATGAATTATGAGTTAGCGGTTTGCCGAGATTGTTGCTCAGGCGGATGGCCTCGTCGATAACGATGCCTTCAATAAACTCGTCGATACCTTTGTCGCGAAGGGTTTTCCGGTCAGCGGCAAAGTCGATGATGAAGTTTTCAGAGTTAAAGTCGCGTGCGGCGATCGACTGTGCATAGAGCGATGCAGCCTTGCGGAGGTCACCTTTGACCAGGTATAGATGTCCGGCGTTAAGCAAGTCAGTGGCGCCGGGATTGTTCTGGAGAATCTGCTGCCACATGGATTCGCTTTTGTCAAGGTCGCCGGTGATGAACGCCGCCCATGCAATCAGCCGTGAAGCTTTGCCGGGGTTCATGTATTCCACCTTATAAAGATAGCGCAGCGCCTCGGAATATTCGCCTAATTTCATGAGAGCCTGACCGATGAGCATTGCCACTTGAAGGTCGTCAGGGGTTTCGGCTTCGAGTCGGCGCAGATATTCGAGTGACTTGCGATGGTTGTGCATATTTTTATAGCAAGCGGCCAGTTTGCGGAGTAGCCATCGGGAGTTGTCGCCAAGCATCTCAGCTTCAGAGTAATAGTCGAGGGCGTCGCCATGGTCGCCGGTCTGTTGGCAGCAGTATCCGAGTTTCTGAAGCAAGGGGATTGTCATGACGGGGATGCGCGATAAAATGTTGGATGCCTCGTGCCAATACTTGTTTTTAAAGTAAAATTCGCCTAACACGGTGAGCAGTTCCTCATCCTGCAGCATAGGTCCGGCAATGGGAATTAGCCACGGGTTGATAGGCTGTGCGAATGGAGAATTGAATTCGCCCTTGCGGCGGAAAAGCTTGAAGAAGCGATAGAGGTCGCGGGTGAAGTTGCGGGTGATGATGCGGCGAGAGTCAGCCGGAGTGATGGTGTCGCCCTGCTGCATCATCTTCATCTGGCGGGCGGTGGTGTCGAGCTGCTGCCGGATTATTTCCTGATGGGCGACGGGAATCTGCTTGATAGACAATACGAATGAAAACTTATCGTTGTCGCAAAACAGATGATTCTCCTCCATCATGGTGGCCAGGGTGGAGATATCGCCATTCTGATTATTTATCGAGTGGGAAGCTGCGAAGGGCAGAAACCAGTTGGAGATATCGTTGAAGAAGGGGAAAGTCTTCAGTCGGCCGAAGGAGCTCATCATCACGTCAGCTCCGTCCTCCTGAAGTTCTTGAAGCTCACGCATTTTTTCAGCCACGCCTGATTTCTCGAGTAATTCCTCCCATTCGGGATTGGCCTCGGGATCTATGGGGTTAGGGGATTGCTTCATGGACTTCTCGATCTCGGGTCGGAGCTTCATCATTTCCGGGATGACTTCATCGGTGATGATGCGTGTGACGCGGTCAGTGTCGCGGGTGCGTACGATCTGCATCAGCACGTTGCGCAGGTCGGCCTGCAGCGAGGGACAGGTTTCAGCAAGAGCGGCAAAACGGATGTGGATGCGCCGCGAGTAGAAAGCCTTGCGGTGAATCCATAGTCCGAGAAGAAGCGCGGTCAACGCTCTCATTGACAGCGCGTCAGAGCCTGACTTGTAGGCCTCCATGAGCACAAGCAGACGGTTTTGGTCAAAGAATGCATCAAGGCCCATAAATACTGCGCCGAGAAGAAGCGACTTGAAAGAGTCAGAGAACGTCGGGTCAGCCAGCGCCTCAGTGATGATGTCGGCTTCAGTTAAGAGCAGCGGATAGCGGGTCCAGACGTAAGCGAAAATCCTTTTCTCGATATTCTCCATCTCGAGCTTGACGGGCAGAGGGGCGTCCTGGCTCATAAGCGCAAGAGAGTATCGCGAAGCGGCGTCACGGTATTCCGCCATGAGTGTCATCAGACACTCGTCGTTTTCCTGCTCGCGGAGCTTGATGGTGCGAAGGGTGCTGAAATACAGGGATGAGTCAGATTGTGCGAGGTAGTGACGCTTTATTTCGGTAGCTAAGCCGGAGAGCTCGGTCATGATGTCAGTGAGCAGAGCTTCGCGCGACGGGTCGTTGACTCCGTCGAGAGCATATCCGGCAAGGTAGTTGTAGTTGAGGCTTATTCTACGGATACGGTCAATAAGACCGGGTACTGCTACGTTGAGAGCAGCATTTTCAAGAGTGGCCACGGCGTCGTTGATGCGTCGGGCTTCAAGCAGAGAGTTGACCTCTATGTCGATTGATTTCATAAGTAAGTGCAAATATACTTATTATTTTGCAAAAATCGTGCCAAAGGGGAGTTTTTAGTTGTTAGATTTTAGTTGTTAGATTTTAGTTGTTATCATGATGCATCATGATACAACATGAGATATCATGATACAACATGAGGTATCATGATGCGACATGATACCTCATGATATTTTATCATCAGTGAGAGGGATCAGCTGATGCGGCGGGCGCCGTCAGAGATCACTACGTCGTAGACTTTGGGGGCATGGCCGTAGCGGGCTTTGAATTTCTCGGTGGCCTGAGCGATGAAGTTGTCGTAGACATCTTCGGCTACGAGGTTGATGGTGCAGCCGCCGAAACCGCCGCCCATGATGCGGGAGCCTGTGACGCCACATTCGCGGGCGATATCGACGAGATAGTCGAGCTCTTCACACGATACCTCATAGTCCTTAGAGAGTCCGTCGTGAGTGGCATACATCAGCTGGCCTACACGGTTGATATCGCTATGGTTGAGGGCGTCGCATACTTCAAGCACGCGCTCTTTCTCGCCGATTACGAAGCGTGCGCGGCGATAGTCTTCGTCAGAGAGGTCAGCTTTGGCGGCATCGAGCATTTCCATTGTGGCATCGCGGAGGGTCTCTACGCCGAGACGGGCTGCAACACGCTCGCATGATTCGCGGCGCTTGTTGTAAGGCGAGTCTACAAGCTCGTGTTTCACTACCGAGTCAAGCAGTACGAGGCGGTAGCCGGGTATCTTGAACGGGAAGTATTCGTATTCGAGCGAACGGCAGTCAAGACGGATGAGGCAGTCTTTTTTGCCGAATACTGAGGCAAACTGGTCCATGATGCCGCAGTTGACGCCGCAGTAGTTGTGCTCGGTGGACTGTCCGATCTTTGCGAGTTCAAAGCTGGGGATGGCGCCATCGTTGAAGAGGTCGTTGAGGGCAAAAGCGAAGCATGACTCAAGGGCGGCCGATGACGACAGACCGGCACCGAGGGGGATGTTGCCGCCGAATGCGGCATCAAATCCTGCGACTTTGAATCCGCGTTTCGCTATCTCGCGGCATACGCCGAAGATGTAGCGTGCCCACTGCTGCGAGGGAGCATCAGCTTCAGTGAGGCCAAACTCGGCATATTCGTCAAGGTCAACGGAGTAGACGTTGACGCGGTAAGTGCCGTTGGGACGTATTTCAGCCATGATTACTTTGTCGATGGCTCCGGGGAATACGTAGCCGCCGTTATAGTCAGTGTGCTCGCCGATGAGGTTGATGCGTCCGGCGCTTGCATAGAGGTTGCCTTCCTCGTGGAAGTGCTTGGCATATCCTGCTTTAACTCGGTCCTCAAGGCGGAGTGATGAGCCAAACATATTGTCGGGATATTCGCCTTTGGCATGGAGCTCGGCAAGCTTCTCGACTACGCCGGGGCGGTCAGCAGCGTAGGTGACGCCAAACCAGCGGGAGTCAGTGTCGAGAACGCGTACGGTGGCTTCGCCATTGTTGATGAGGGTGTCGACGCAGAGGGGGATGAAGAATTCGGCTTTGGGGGTTTCGAGATTCTTGTCGAGGAATTTGCGGAACTCGCGGTCGCTGAAGTCGAAGTAGTCAGGTGTGAAGCCCCAGAGGTTCATTGACACAGGGGTCATGGGGTCGAGGGTCTGCACTACGCCATTTTCGTCAGTGAATACTATGCGGCCATCTTTGTCGTAAGAGATGGCGGTGCGCTCTACCACGTCAGTGAGCATTGAGTTGTCATCAGTGGTGCATACTCCGCGGCTTACGGAGCCATTTTCAGTCAAGGTGTTGCCTACACGGAAACCCACCATCGAATAGTCACCGGGACCTTTGCGCTCGCGCATGAGGTCTTCAGCTATCACGCGGAAAGCGTCACGTCCGTAGAAGTCGTCGGCGTTGATTACGGCGAAGGGTTCTTTGATGACCCCGGCGCCCATCATTACGGCATGGTTAGTGCCCCAGGGCTTGGTGCGCTCGGGCGGGCAGGTGTATCCTTCAGGGAGTTTGTCGGTCGACTGGAATACTACTTCTACGGGGATATGACCTTTGTATTTGGAAAGGATTTTTTCACGGAAATCTTTTTCGAAATCTTTGCGAATCACGAAAACTACCTTGCCAAAGCCGGCGCGGATGGCGTCAAAGATAGAGTAGTCCATGATGGTCTGTCCCTGAGGGCCAAGCGGGTCGAGCTGCTTGAGGCCACCGTAACGGCTGCCCATTCCGGCTGCGAGTACAAAAAGAGTGGGTTTCATTTGTCAGTATATTGTAAATTGGAAAATAATCGTTTGGTCGTAAGGTTTCTCGGGTGTTACTTCAGCCGACGGGAATTGAGGCTGATTCGGAGCGTCGGGGAAGTTCTGACATTCGAGCGCCACGCCGTCATAGTCAGAATATGCTTTCCCGGAGATGCTTTCGGGTGCTCCGGCAAGATAGTTGCCTGTGTAGACCTGAATGCCGGGCTGGGTGGTCATCACCGTCAGCATACGTCCCGAGAGGGCTGCCTTAAGCTGAGCTACTGTGCGGAGCTTGCCTGAAAGGTAGTCTTCAGTCACGAAGCAGTGATCATAGCCTTTGGCTATCTTGAGCGGCATGAAGTCAGCGTCAATATCCCGGCCTATCTTTTTGAACGACAGGAAGTCCATCGGAGTGTCCTCTACGGGATCCATCTCGCCGGTGGGGATCAGCGACACGCCGGTGGGGAGGAAGCTGGGTGCGGCCAGACGAAGCTCGTGGCCGAGGACGGAGCCTGACGATTCGCCGTTGAGGTTGAAGTAGGCATGGTTGGTCAGATTGACTACGGTGGCTGTGTCAGTGACGGCTGAGAGATGGAGCGTCAGAGAGCAGTCGTCATCCCAGGTATATACGGCTTTCACGTCAAGGTTGCCGGGGTAGCCTTCTTCACCGTCGGAACTATGGTAAAGAAATTCCACGGTGTCGGCTGTGATCTCGCGGGCTTTCCAAAGACGGTTCTGAAATCCTTCAGGACCGCCATGAAGAGCGTTCGGGCCATTGTTGACAGCTAAGTGATAGGTCTTGCCCAGAAGTGTAAACCGGCCATTGGCAATACGGTTGGCATACCGTCCGGGGATTTTTCCGGCGCAAGGGCCATCATAAAGATAGTCAGCCGGATTTTTGTAGCCGAGGACTACGTCAGCGACAACGCCGTCGCGGTCAGGGACACGGATTGAGGTAATGCCTGCACCTACGGTCGAGAGGGTTACGGATGCTCCCGAGGCGTTGGTAATAGTGTAAAGTGTGATTTCGCCTTTGGACGAGGGGTAGGTTTGGGAAGTAATTGCCATGGTCAGTAGAGAATTATATGTTAAACCAAATGAGCTATTAGAGATTCGCGGTCGCCCGGAAGAAGGTCGATCACGGGGATTTCAATCATGGTGTAAGCTCCGGGGGTAAGTTTCATCGTGGCGCGGGCGGCACCTACGAGAATCTGGCCGGTCAGAGCAGGGTTGTTGATTGACATATTGAACTCAAAGCGCTGGTTTTGAGTGGAGCCTGATACGCCTTTCCTTATCATGTGGACACCATGACCCATGTCCTTGACATCGTCGACGGAGTCAACGGCCATGACGTGAGTCTCGTCAGAGGCGAAGTAGGGGTCCTCCTTTACGGCGCGTGTAACCTCTTCGAGCGAGGCGCCATCCTCGAGCTCAACGTAGACCATACGGCGATGCATACCGTCGCCTTTGGGCATGGTCATCGACAGAGCATTCTTGACGCCGGGCTTTGACTTGACGCATACGGTGTGACCCATACTCATGCCGGGCCCGAAGTTGGTGTAAGTGATACCTTTCGGGGCGGCTGCCTGAAGCAGGGTGCGCACTACCGAGTCGCTACCGGGATCCCAACCTGCCGAGATTACCGATACGGCATTGTGGGCCTTGGCGGCGGCATCGAGCGAGCGGCGAAGGTCGATGATGGATGTATGGATATCATAGCTGTCGACGGTGTTGATGCCCAGAGCGAGACACTGCAGGGCGTGCTTCTCGACTTCGCGGGTGGGAGTAGCGAGAATAGCTACGTCCACATCCTTGAGGTCAGCAATGTCAGTGACAACGTTGTATGACTGCAATTCAGCAGGATTGTCCGCCACAGAGCGACGGACAATACCTGCAATTTCGAAATCCGAAGCGGCTTCAAGAGCCTGCAGAGTGAATCGGCCAATGTTGCCGTATCCTACTACTGCTGCACGGATGAGTTTCATTTCTAAGATGTTAAATTATAAAGCTTTAACGATTTCTTCAGTGTCGCGTGCGATCATCATCTCCTCGTCAGTGGGGACAACGACTACCTTGACTGTTGACTTGGGTGTAGAGAGGATGGTCTCTGTGCCGTGGGTACGGGCATTGAGCTCCTTGTCGATCTCCACGCCGATGAATGCGAGGTGGTCGCAGACGTCCTGACGGACACTGGCCTGATTTTCACCTACACCGCCGGTGAAGACGATGATGTCAACGCCGCCCATCTCAGCAGCATAACCGCCGACGTATTTCACGATGCGCTGCTTGTACATATCAAGGGCGAGGGCTGCCTGCTCATTTCCGGCTTCGATGGCAGCATCGATCTCACGCATATCGCTTGATACTTCGCTGACGCCGAGCACACCGCTCTTCTTGTTGATAATCGACTGGATGTCAGTAGCTGAAAGGTTATGTTTGAGCATCAGATAAACGAGGGCTCCGGGGTCAACGTCGCCTACGCGAGTACCCATCATGAGGCCTTCAGTGGGAGTAAGACCCATTGAGGTGTCCACTGACTTGCCATTGAGCACTGCAGTGATAGAGCCGCCATTGCCTACGTGGCAGGTGATGATCTTCTGAGTCTTGATGTCAACGCCGAGGATCTCGCATACGCGCTGTGACACATAGCGGTGGCTGGTGCCGTGGAAGCCGTAACGGCGTACACCATCTTTTTTGTAATACTCCATCGGCAGGGCATACATGAACGACTTGGCGGGCATCGTCTGGTGGAAAGCGGTGTCAAACACTGCAACCTGAGGCACGCTCGGCATGAGCTCGGTGATAGCCTCGATACCGGTCATGTTGGCGGGGTTGTGGAGCGGAGCGATGTCGTAGCACTCCTTGATCATCTCCTTGACGTCGCCGTTGATGAGCACTGAAGCGTTGAACTTCTCGCCGCCGTGTACCACGCGGTGACCTACAGCGTCAATTTCCGAGAAGTTTTCGATGCAGCCGTCCACCTTGTCAGTGAGGCGGTCGAGGATAGCTTTTACGGCTGCGAGGTGATCGATCTTGCCGAGGTTGATAACTTCCTTGGAGCCATCAGCTTTCTTGAATTTGATGAAACCGTCAGGCAGACCGATTTTCTCAACACCACCTTCAGCGAGTACCTTGTCAGCTGTGGTGTCAATGAGCTTATATTTTACAGAGCTGCTACCGCAGTTCAATACGAGAATTTTCATGATTTTAAGTAGCTTTTATAGATTATTTGGCAGCCTTACGACCGATGGCCTGGTTGCAAGTGATGATGATAGTTTTGTAAACGTCCTCGGGAGAGCAGCCGCGAGAGAGGTCGTTGACGGGAGCTGCGAGACCCTGGAGCACGGGACCTACGGCTTCTACGCCACCGAGACGCTGCACGAGCTTGTAAGCGATGTTGCCCACTTCGAGCGAGGGGAATATGAGCACGTTAGCTTTGCCGGCGATTTCGCTGCCGGGAGCTTTGCTCTTGCCTACTGAGGGTACGAGAGCGGCATCAGCCTGAAGCTCACCGTCGAGCTGGAGGTCGGGAGCCATTTCGTGAGCTATCTTCGTAGCTTCGATCACCTTATCAACGCGCTCATGCTTGGCAGAGCCTTTGGTAGAGAAGCTGAGGATGGCAACGCGGGGCTCAATTCCGGCGATGTCGCGGGCAGTCTGGGCAGCCGAAACGGCGATCTGTGCGAGCTCAGCAGCGGTGGGATCGGGCACAACGGCGCAGTCAGCAAATACGAGCAGACCATCAGTGCCGTAGTTGACGCCTTCAGGAAGCACCATGATGAATGCACCTGACACTACGCTGATACCTTTCTGAGTCTTGATGGTCTGGAATGCAGCGCGGAGCACGTTGCCGGTGGTGTTCTGAGCACCGGCCACCTGACCGTCGGCATCACCGGCCTTGATCATGAGGCAGCCGAGGTAGAGGGGGTTGGCAGCTGTCACGCGGGCTTGTTCCATAGTGATACCCTTGCTCTTGCGGAGTTCGTAGAACATGGAAGCGTATTTATCGAGCACAGCTTCGTCAGCGGGATTGACGATAGTAGCTTTGTCGGTGTTCTTGAGATTAAGCTCAGCGGCTTTTGCGAGGATTTCTTTGGGGTCACCGATAAGGATAATGTTGGCGATACCATCGGCGATGATAGCATCGGCGGCAGTCAGTGTACGAGGTTCGGTGGACTCGGGAAGTACGATACGCTGGGGCATCGACTTTGCTTTCACGGTTAATTTTTCAAAAAGGCCCATAGGATAGGATTTTATTGGTGTTTAGAATGTTTTAGAATTGATTAACCGCAAAGTTACGAAAAAACCCCAAACCATCAAATAACTAATCATTAAAAATACATACTAAAAAATTGCGGCAGCTATCATGAAATCTGAGAGCTGCCGTATAATTAGTATTCGGCTGGGGTTATTGGAGTATATTTCCGATTTTATAGGCCTGACCATCAAATCGACGGCCATCTGAAAAAGTAGTTTTGTAGTCACTCCATGAGGGTGCAGCAGAATGGTTGATGCCGGTCTGACGTGAACGGAACTGTGCCGAGGCCGTCGAAGCTCCCGTCATAAGCAGCATCACTGCGAAGAGAATAGAAATAAGCCTTTTCATGATATTAGAAATTTTGATAGTTGTGTTAGGGGGTGGTGATGAGGATGTCGTCGAGGGCGCGTTTAGATCTGCTGAAATTTGCGCCTATGAGATATATTTGCTTGCCTGAGGCTTCAAATTTTTTCCAGTATTCTTTTGCCCTTATTTGGTTCATGGCTTCGGCGGCCGACTTGTCGACCTTGAATTCAAACAAGTATACGTATTTATCGGTCTCAACTGTAAGGTCTATACGGCCGTCAGAAGTATGTTCTTCAACACGAGAGTAAAATCCTATCATTTTGAACGTCAGATATATGGCGTTTTGGAAGTATACTTCGTGTGGCTCGGATGAACCGATGTGTGGCACTCCGCGCAAAAGGCTGTCAAGGCGGGTCATAAAAGATTGAACCTTGCCGTCTTTGACGTCTCTGACGAAGTGTTTTATGCTGAACTCCGAGTCAGATCCATCTTCGCCGAGAAATATGGGGCTTAGAAAGTTGATGAAGCTCTGCTCAACTTCGGCATTTGGATAGCCTAAGGTGTATTCGTTAAATTCGCGATTATATTTCTTGATGGTCAGGTAGCCTGATTGGTAGAGCGTGGGGATCGCTTCTTTTGACAGGATACCTTCCTCGCCGAGCTTTGCGGCATTGATACTGTAATGCTCGATGTCACGAAGTTTCCAATTCCGGGCTTTAAGCAATTTGACTACATAGGTGGGAGTGCCGCTGCTGAACCAGTAGTCGCCGAATCTTTCATCAGCAAATACATTCATCAGGCTGAAGGGGTTGTAAATGTCAAGCATATCCTCTGAGAAGTGGTATCCGTCGTATCGGTTTTTGAGTTTCTCGCGGGCGGCTTTAACTGTAATCCCTGCTTTGAGCGCTAAGGATTGCACTCCGTCAGTGAAATATCTGTCAATCTCATCGCCGGTGATGCCGCAAATGCCTGAATAGTTGGGGCTGAAAGAGATGTCACGGAGGTTGTTGAGGTCAGAGAAAATTGACGTTTTGCTGAATCGTGCCACTCCGGTCAGCATAGCGAACTCGATATGCTGATCCATGGTCTTGAGGTTGCTGTAAAAAGCCTTGAGAGTGTTGCGGAATCTGTCGGCAAGCGGCTCGTTGTCGATGGCGCTGAGCATGGGCTTGTCGTACTCGTCGATGAGAATGACTACTTTCTTTCCGGTAGAGAGATGCACTTGCTCAATGATGTGACCGAATCGCTGGCTTGAAGCTGCTGTGGTCTTCGAAATGTCAAAAGATGTCTCCCATCTGGATAATTCGTAATCAATCTTGGAATCAAGAGCCTCGACGGAGTCATACAGCCCGGCATTAAGGTCGAGATGTAAGATGGGGTGAGGCTCCCACCGATCAGTGAGGGAGTCAAGTGCAAGGCCTTTGAAGAGATCACGCCGACCACTGTAATATGCTTCGATAGTAGAGAGAAGCAGGCTCTTGCCGAAACGTCGCGGGCGAGACAGGAAGTAATAGCTGCCCTCCCGAATGAGCCGATGCACGTAGGCTGTCTTATCTACATAGACATATCCTCCTTCGCGGAGCTTTGCAAAGGATTGTATTCCTACGGGGTAGCGTAAATCTTGACTGCGGCTATTCATATCGCAAATGTAGGAAATATTCTTCAAACATACAAAAATGTCGCGGCAGCCGCTTGATCACCGAGCAGCTGCCGCGTAAAAATTTTTATTAATAAACAGTGTGATGCAGTAAGATATCAAATGTAGTCAGCGAAACGCTGCTGGAGACGTTTGCGGGCAAAGAAGATGCGGCTCTTGACAGTGCCGAGGGGGAGAGATGTCTTTTCAGCGATTTCGGTGTATTTATAGCCTGCCACGTGCATTGAGAACGGGATGCGGTAGTCATCGGGGAATGAGTTGATGACGGCAGTGATCTCGCTGACGCTGTAGGAGCCTTCGGGAGTGGAGAATCCGGAGTCCTGGCAGAGGTTGAGGTGATAGAGATCCTCAGTCTGGTCTACGACTTCCGAAGAGCGGCTGGCCTTGCGGTAGTTGTTGATAAAGATGTTGCGCATGATGGTGAATACCCAACCTTTGAAGTTGGTGTCAGCGCGATATTTGTCTTCGTTTTCGAATGCTTTGAGGGTAGTATCCTGGAGGAGATCGTAAGCGTTCTCGCGATTAGATGTCAACATGAAAGCAAAATTGAGGAGATTGCTCTGGAGATTCATGAGGTTTGTCTGAAATTCTGAAGTTGCCATAATGTTGATTTTTTTTGTTGGAGGTTAACGGTGTTAGTTCGTTTGAACAATTCAAAATTACGGCTCGGAAAGGCTGATGCAAAGTTTTGTGTGTTAAAATATAAGTAATAATGTAATAAATTGTTAAAATAACGTATAATAGATTGAATATTAAAAGTTTAAGTATTGAAAATAAATGTTGCAGAATTGTTACAATTATTGCATTGTTACAAAATTGTAACTGCGAATTACTCTGATTTTACAGGTGTAATTCGCAGTTATACAGATAGATATAAATATAACAAAAAGTTCAGCGACTATTCGTCATCTTCGGGTATGTAATAGGATTCGTCGAGGTCCTCATCGAGCATATCGTTGTCGAAATCTTCTTCGAATTCTTCAACATCGGCATCGGTTACGGGGGCGTTTTCGAATACGAATTCGTCCTCCTCACGCACGCGATGGTGACCGTCGAGCGGGCGGTGGGTGATGGGGTTGACCTGAATACGGTTGCGCTCGTCAGTGATTTCGCCCCAGAGGATATCTTTAAGGCGGTCAATACCCATTCCGGTTACAGCCGAGATGAATACGGCGGGGACACCTTCGGGCAGGTGGTGTGACATTTCCTCGATGAGCTCATCGTCGAGCATATCGGATTTGGATATGGCCAGGACGCGGGGCTTGTCGACGAGCTGGGGATTGAATTTCTCGAGCTCGGAGGCGAGGATGTCATATTGGGCTTTGATGTCGTCGGCGTCGGCGGGTATCATGAAAAGTAGCACGGCGTTGCGCTCGATGTGGCGCAGGAATCGGAGTCCGAGACCCTTGCCTTCGCTTGCGCCCTCGATGATACCGGGGATGTCGGCCATTACAAACGAGCGGTTGTCGCGATAAGATACGATGCCGAGCTGAGGCTCCATGGTAGTAAATGGATAATCGGCAATCTTGGGCTTGGCGGCGGAGATGGCCGAAAGAAGAGTTGACTTTCCGGCATTGGGGAATCCTACGAGACCTACGTCGGCAAGGAGTTTAAGCTCGAGGATGATACTTTTCTCGATAGCCGGTTCGCCGGGCTGGGCATAGCGCGGGGTGCGGTTGGTGGCGCTTTTGAAGTGCCAGTTTCCCAGGCCGCCACGGCCGCCGCGGAGGAGCTTGATTTCCTCGCCGTTTTCAGTCACCTCGGCGAGATATTCGCCGGTCTCAGCGTCGAAAACCACTGTGCCGCAGGGCACTTCCACGATCACATCCTCTCCATCTTTGCCGAAGGAGCGACCGGCCGAACCGCTTTGGCCGTTACCGGCGAAGATGTGCCGGCGATAACGTAGCGGAAGCAGAGTCCACATGTGGCTGTTGCCACGGAGTATGATGTGTCCGCCCCGGCCACCATCGCCGCCGTCAGGGCCACCTTTTGGTACATACTTGGCGCGGTGGAAGTGACGAGATCCGGCACCGCCTTTGCCCGAGCGGCATAATATCTTGACGTAATCTATAAAGTTGGAATCGGCCATAATAGAATTGATGATTAGATATATCTATTTAACAATGTGGAGAGACAATAAGTTTATTTAAACTGGCGGTGGTGGGCCATGAGCTCGCAAGCGTGGCGGAAGTCGACCGGGGAGCCTATGTCGATCCAGGTGCCGCTGATGGGGAAGTAGGTGACGTTGAGGCCTGAGGCTATTGCTTCGGTGATGAAGTCAGTGGCATCAGTGCGGCGGTCGGCCGGGAGGGTGTTGAGCAGCCGGTTGTTGACGAGATATATGCCGGCGTTGGCATAATAGGCGTAGGATGGTTTCTCCTCGAGCGACTTCACGCGCCCCCCTTCGGTGGCGAGGATGGCGTAAGGGACTGACACGTTGTAAGGTATCACGGCAATGGTGATGTCGGCACCCGAGTCAGTGTGATGGAGATACATATCTTCGTAAGAGATGGTGGTGAGCAGATCGGAGTTCATCACCAAGGTGGTTCCGTGGTCAGGGAGTCCGGCGAGCTTGGCTGACCCGATGGTACCCATCATGAACGGCTCACGCACGCATTTGACTTGCACGCCGGCGACGGGAGCGGCGAAATGCTCCTCGATCTTCTCGGCCAGATAGTTTACCGTAACGGTGATATCGTCGATGCCTACGGATGCGAGAGCCTCGACGTTGTAGTCGATGATGGATTTTCCGTCGACCTTCAGCAGCGGCTTGGGTACAGTAAGGGTCATCGGGCGAAGGCGTTCACCTTTGCCTCCGGCCATAATCACAGCTTTTACAGGGAGAACCGTACGGATGCGGGTGGTGTCGATGATTCTTGTTATATGGCCTGAGGCATCGAGCACAGGGATAAGGTGTTTGCCTGACGAACGGATTTCTTTCAGCGATTCCACGTCGATATCGCCGTCGTTGAGGTAGCTGAAACTGCGGTGCATGGCATCGGCAACCGGAGCAGTGAGGGCGATGCCGCGGATGAGGGCGCGACGGATGTCGCCGTCAGTGAGCGTGCCGGTCATCTTGCCGTCGTCGTCAGTGACCAGCAGGGTCATACGGCTACCCGGGAGAGCGTTGATAGCCTCGAGAGCCTGAAGGAGTGTGGATTTTTGATTTATAGTCTGGTTCATTGGTTCATGAGGGATTCAGCGATGGTCCAGTCGAGCGGAGTATCGAGGTCGATGCTCCGGCTCCGGGGCATCTCCACTGGTATGCGGCGAGGCATAGCACCGAGTGCCATCTGCCGGATTGACTGAGGGTTGATTATATATACAGCTCCGTTGTATTGCCAGGCCCGGGGGGCATCCTGGCGGCGCGTCAGCAGGCCATCCCCCTTGGATACGTGGAGATAGCCGGTAGTGGGATCGGTCTCGAAACAGTCGTAATAAGGGTTGCAGGCAGCCTCTTTTACTGTCACCACCATATCTATATCGGGAGTGTATCGCTCCATACACGCCTTGACATCGTCGACGGTGCGCAGCGGCGATGTGGGCTGGAGAAGCACCACGCAGTCATAATCTATCCCGCGGGCATCGGCCATATCCATGACATCGAGTATTACCTCGCGGCTGCCGGCAGTATCGGTAGCGAGGTAGGCAGGACGGCGGTAGGTCACCGGCAGGCCGGTTAGCTCGGCTACGGCAGCGATCTCGTCATCGTCAGTCGACACCACTACATGGGCATCGTCAGCAGCCAGCGCGCGGGCCACGTCAATGGAATAATGGATAAGAGGGCGGCCGGCCAGAATCTTGATATTTTTGCGGGGAATACCTTTGCTTCCGCCGCGGGCCGGGATGATGAATAGCGGGTTCATTGGAGCGGGCGTATATCGTAAAACTTCTTGTGACGCAGCCGGGAAGGGTCAGCCGTAGCAATTGCATCGACTATGCGGCTGAGAGTATCCGGAGAGCAGTAAGGGTTCTCGGCAAGTCGGGCGGCGGCGCGGGCTTCAGTGCTGAGAGCTTGACGTATAGCCCGGGTGATGTCGTCAGGAGTGTCGTCGGCATGGATCACGCTCTCGCCTCGGAGGCGACCCTGCTGGCGCATACCTATGTCGACGGTGGGGATGCCTGCCGAGGGTACTTCCACGATGCCGCTGGAGGAATTGCCCACCACGGCGGCCACGCATTTGAGTGCCGAGAGATACCTCTTGCGGCCAAGGGAAGCTATGGCAAAAGCACGGCCGGGATTATCGGCCACGAAGCGGTCAATCATGCTGATGATAATGCGGCCTCCGGCGTCGTTGTTGGGGTAAGTGAATAGAATCTTGTTGTCAGGAAATTGCTTGAGAGCCTCCAGGAGATTGGCAGTGAGGCGTGAGGTGGCGCTATCGTCGAGAGTTACGGGGTGGTAGGTGACAAGAAGTGTCGAGTCGTCGAGGTCGAAGCCTATAGATTGCGAAAGCTCCTCCCGGCTCATGCTCTCGCCATTCAGCAGATTCCATACTCCTATAGCCCCGGTGTTGATCACCCGCCCTGGCATCTCGCCCATGGCTATTACGCGACGGCGGTAAGGCTCGGTAGCGGTAAGGTGAAGCGAGGCCATTTTAGTGATGGCGTGGCGTATGCTGTCGTCGACGGCGCCCTCGGATATTTCACCTCCGGCTATATGGATGATAGGGATGCGCATCATCAGCGCGGCGGTGGCAGCCGAGAGCATTTCAAAACGGTCGCCGAGTATTACCACCATGTCGGGCTTCAGCGTGGTGAAAGCATCGGCCATACCATCGAGACATTGCGCCATGGAGTGAACTTTCTCCTCGGGGGTGTCGCAGTCGACGTCCATATCCACTGTAACCGGCTCGAAACCATCGGCCCGGATCTCATCGATAGTGTTGCCGTAGCGTTGTGACAGGTGCATATTTGTCGCTACAACACATATATTAATATTGTCACGGCGGGCAAGAGCCGTAGCAATGTTGCTCAGCAGCCCCCAGTCAGCGCGTGTGCCGGTGATAAATGCGATCTTTTTCATGGTTCCGTGGTTCAATATTCTCTATGGCCGAAAATATCAGTGCCGACGCGCACCATCGTTGAGCCGCAACTAATAGCGATGTCGCGGTCGTCGCTCATGCCCATAGAGAGGGTGTCAAAGTAGTCAGCCTCGGCCATTACGGTAGACCTTACGCGGTCAAAGAGGCTGCGCAGGGCGGTAAATTCGCTTCGGATTACAGCTTCATCATCAGTCAGCGAGGCCATACCCATGAGCCCGCGCACCCTTACGCCGGGGGAATCCGCAGGACGCCACCCGGAGATAAACGCCTCGAAGTCGTCAGGCCGGAATCCTGATTTTGTCTCATCGCCACCCTCGGTGACCTCCAAAAGGATGTCAGTGACGCGACCTATGCGGCGGCTTTCGCTGTCGATGAGTTCGAGCAGGCGGGGGGAGTCGACGCTCTGTATCAGGCTGACGTAGGGGAGGATGCGGCGCACCTTGTTGGTCTGCAGGTGGCCTATGAAGTGCCAGCTGATGTCGGCCGGGAGGGTCGACGCTTTCTCTACGAGCTCTGCGGCGCGGCTTTCGGCAAAAACACGTTGCCCCGCCACGTAGGCATCCATCAGCCTCGGGGCGGGGTGAAATTTAGATACAGCCACCAGCACCACACCATCGGGCACGGAAGCAGCTACACGTTTAAGATTGTCGGCTACGAGGCTCATTCCTCAGCCTTCTTGCCTTGAAGGTTAGCGGCATAGACGTCCATGATAGGAGTCTCAGATACGGATACGATTTCGAAGTCGGCCATTGTACCCTTCATGCCTTCCATGAAGTTTTCGCAGGCCTGCTTGAAGCCGGTGGCTGCAACGAGAATCTGTGAAATCGAGCGCTTCTCCACGGCGGTCTTTTCATCGAGGGTGATGAAGGCTACCTTGACGAGATACCAGCGGTCAGCAGAGTCATCGCGGAATATCTCGGCGATCTTTGTGCGCTTGACAGCTGCCACGGAGTATTCGCCGGAGATAAAGGGGGTCATCTCCTCGATGATGCGGGCTTCAGCCTCGGTAAACGACAGAGCGTCGACCATATAGGGTTCAGTGACTTTCTTGACGGAGCCGTTTTCCATCGTTTTATCGTAACGGACTTTACATTCAAACCAGTTTGCCATAATGTATAATGTATTTAAAAAATTCGGGCTACAAATTTAAGAAAAAATTACCACAAGCCGAAAAAACCTTTTCATCCTTTTTTAAAGTCAGACGGGTCGGACGAGTCAGACAAGTCCGACAGGTCCGACCCGTCGGGTCAGTCGAGGGTGACGCGGACGTGAGCTTCAGGGTAGCGGAGCACTACACACGAGGCTTCAGTCATCACGATGGCATCAGTGTTGCGCACACCGGCCTGCTTGAGGTTGAGGCGCTGGGCGTTGAAGGGAATGTGGGTGTACTTGGTCACATATTCGGGGTCGATGATGATACCGTCGTTTTCGTGACCGCAGAGGTCGAAGATTTCG
The DNA here is from genome assembly GCA_023667185.1 of Lachnoclostridium sp. Lineage (GTDB taxonomy): Bacteria > Bacteroidota > Bacteroidia > Bacteroidales > Muribaculaceae > Duncaniella. The sequence continues at coordinate 257,275 of JAMPAP010000001.1, read as the reverse complement.
GAGTGGATCACGTTGAGTGTGCCGAACTTCGATACGATAGTGTCGAAGTCGATACCCCAGTGGACACTCTTGCCGGCCGACTGCACCACACGGGTATAGTCAAGACCCGACAGCTGCTCCACCAGCCCCGAACCGGCTATCAGCACCTTGGCTCTTGAGCCGCCACTGCAAGTGAAAGCCTTGCGCATCAGCGCCGGGAGCGAGCGGGCATCCACGCTGCCTTCAAACGAGAAGTCGCGTCCGGCCTGCTGCCAGATGCCTCCGGTGAGAAGCACCTCGGTGCCACCTTCGTCGGCAAGCTCGAGGCGGCCGCGTGTGCCGAAGAGGAAGGTCTTTTCCATGCCTAAGCGCATGTCGATCACCGCTACCTCTTCCTGGTCATAGAATGTCCAACCCACCTCCTTGCGGGCGAGTGACTGCAGAGTGGAGGATTCGATCTGAGCCTTGAAGATTTGGCAATAGTTGAAGTCCTTGACCGGGAGCGAGTTGTAGAGGCCGGTCATTACATCGAGCTCTGAGGCGGCACGACCCATGCGGACTACTGTAGCACCAGCCGGAATCTCGGGCACCATCTCCATGCCGTCGCCGTCAAAAGGCGTGGTGTTAGGACGGATGTAGATCTTACCGTCGGCAACGCGGGTCACATATCCGCCGAGCGAGTGCTGGCGGCCATCCGCGTCGTGAAACATCACGTCAGGGAGCATCACCGTGTCAGTGGGCGCGAACAGAGCCTCGTGGTTTACGCCGATGGCTATATCCTCGTTGGGGTCAAAGGTGGTCTCGCGTGATCCGGTGCTGACAGTGTCGCTCCCCGGCTTGATGTCAACCGAGTAGTAGGCCACCTTCATAGAGTCGGCCTTGCGGTGGCCGATGCAACGGGTGATCTGGTCGAGAGGTGTAGCCGCAGGGCGAATTTTCACGATGCGTGACTCCACGGAGTCTTCAAGCAGCTCGGGCGAGAGGGTAGAGGTGAGTTGGGTGGTTAAAATCTGGTCAGTCATAATATAAAAATTAAAGATTAAAGGTTCCACGCCGAGCGATACGGGCGTGATAAGATTTGAGAAGTAGCGTCATTGTCATCAGCAAGAGGCTGGGGAGCGTCAGTTGCACGAAACAGCTCATAGGTGCCGAGGCTCTCGATCGATGGCTTCTGCTCGGAAGCGGAAGCGGGAGCGGGGGAGGGCGGAGGTGATGAAAGGTCAGCGGCAACATCCTCAGCTGTAGCGCCGTCGCGCAGTCGACGGATGGCCCGGGCTATCGCCGGACTCGCTTCTGAGAGTATCGACAGTAATCTTGCTGAATCGTCGGGCTGCGCAGCATCTTGACTGGCGTCCACGTTCGCGGGGGCATCCTCGAAAAGAGGCGGTAGCTCCACCTGCGGGTCTTGAGTTTGGTTTTCCATAGATCATCGTAAAAGTTTTATGAATACGATGCAAAGTTACGGCCGTCACTGTTGCCTAAATGACCATAATGGCAGAAGGTAGTTTTTAGTTTTTAGTTTTTAGTTTTTAGTTTTTAGTTTTTAGTTTTTAGTTT
>JAMPAP010000001.1:186245-255639 GCA_023667185.1 Lachnoclostridium sp. | reverse complement strand
AGTTGTTAGTTGTTAGTTGTTAGTTGTTAGTTGTTAGTTGTTAGTTGTTAGTTGTCGCGGGTTACGAACCCGCGATGACTAACTGGGGGAGGGTGTTGAAATACTATCATACATAGATTTGTCGTTACCACAACATCGGCTCTCCGAGCCTCAATTATCTGTGTATCACCCTACCCCACCCTCCGCAAGCTCCGGATGGGGTTAAAGACAACCACGGCCCTCCGGGCCTGAGATTAGTTTTGCAACACCCCCAATGCTGTTAAAATAAACCCGTTACCACAACATCGGCTCTCCGAGCCTCAACTTTCTGTGTATCACCCTACCCCACCCTCAGCAAGCTCCGGGTGGGGTTGAAGACAACGACGGCCCTCCGGGCCTGAGATTAGTTTTGCAACACCTTCTCTTTCTCTATATGACAAGCCACGATATCATCAGCCATGCACGCGCACTGGTGCTATCCGGAGGACATAGTAGCGCCCTGTCGGGCGCGAGGATCGTGAGAGGGTGCCATCGCTGATCCGCAGGCTGGCAGGGCCAGCAAAGCGGTTATTTAGAGATACGCCCTACCGGGCGTATTATTACAGTATGTCACTGTGGGTGCGCCGGTTACAAAATCTGCGATAACTGATGAGTATATTTCCACCTTTAGTAAACTTCGGGTGGGGTGACGGGGTCAGATGAGGGCTTGGATGCCGGTGACGAAGCCGACGATGGCCATGATGAAGAGGATGACGGCCATGACGCGGTTGATGAGCCACATTGATCTGACGTTGAAGTGGGAGCGGACTTTGTTGACGAAGTAGGTCACTACAAACCACCAGAGGAGTGCTCCGCCGAAGATGGCTATGTAGCCGGCTACATAGTGGTAGGCCATAAATTCGGGTGCGAGGAAGCTGAATCGGGCGAAGAGGGCTATTATAAAGAAGAGTATCAGTGGGTTAGAGAATGTGAACAGGAAGCCTGTAGCGAAGTCTTTCCAGTAGGAATTGGCTTGAATTGAGGGCTTGCGTAGTTTGCGTGAGGGGTTGCTTCCGAAGAGGTATGCGGCGTAGGCTATGAGGAGTAGGCTGCCTATGATCTGGAGCAGGGACTGGTTATTCTCGATAAAATCGGTGACAAATGATAGTCCGAGGCCGGTCAGCAGGCAGTAGATAAGGTCGCTGAGAGCTGCGCCGATGCCGGTGAAGAATGCCGGCCACCGTCCTTTGTTGAGCGTACGCTGGATGCACAACACACCTATCGGCCCCATGGGAGCCGATATGAGGATGCCAATAAGCATTCCGCGCAGCATTATGACGGGTAGATGTATCATTTTACTGCAAAATTAACGAAAAATCCCGTTTAATCGTCACTTGGCGTGATTATTTTTTATTTTTCACCAGAGGGATATATTCGCCGTAGCCTTCTTTTTCCATGTCAGATAGGGGGATAAAGCGGAGGGATGCGGAGTTGATGCAGTAGCGAAGGCCACCGGTTTCGGCGGGGCCGTCGGGAAATACGTGGCCGAGATGGGCTCCTGATTCGGATGATCGGACTTCGGTGCGGACGCGGCCGAAGCTTGTGTCAATATGTTCGGTCAGGAGGCTGTCGTCAATAGGGCGGGAGAAGGCGGGCCAACCACAGCCGGAGTTGTATTTGTCAGATGATACGAACAGCGGAGTTCCGTCAGTGATATCTACATATATTCCGGGGCGAAATTCGTTGTCGTATTCATTGACGAAGGGTCGCTCGGTAGCTCCATTTTGGGTCACTTCCCATTGCAGGGGTGTCAGGCGGGCACGTAGCTGGGCACGTGATTCGGTGCTCTTTTTGGGGTGCTTGTCGCGGCCGAGGTGGCGTGCTTCTTCAAACAATGCCGGGTTGACGTGGCAATATCCGTCCGGGTTTTTGTAAAGATAATCTTGATGGTAGTCTTCTGCCGGATAGAAGTTTTTCAGGGGGCCGAATTCGATGGCGATTTTCTCTTTGTAGCGACGTTGGAGTGTTGCGAGGTCGGCTTCGATGACGGGTATGTCGGCAGGGTCAGTGTAATAAATTCCGGTGCGGTACTGGGTGCCATGGTCGCCTCCCTGACGGTTGACTGACGTAGGGTCAATGCTCCGGAAGAAAAGCATTAGTAGGTCGTTAAGCCCCACGGCGTCAGCATCGTAGGTAACTTCTACTGTTTCGGCTGCATCGGTTGTGCCGGTACACACTTGGCGATATGACGGGTTTTCGATGTTGCTATTGGCATAACCGGCAATAGTGGAGGTCACTCCCTGAACGAGGGAGAATAGATGTGCCGTGCCCCAGAAACAGCCTCCGGCGAGATATATGACTTTAGTATTCATATTGACGTATAGAAATTGATAAAACAAATTTACAAAATTAAATGTTAGATGTAAAGAAAAAGTTTAGACAGATGACAAAAAAATTGTTAACTTTGTAAAATTAAAAATCAGGAATATGAAACCGATTGATGCAGATAATATATTATTGATTGACAAGGCGGTGTCAGACGGCCGTATAGCGGCAGTGCGCAAAGGTATGGCTGCAGCCGGAATAGATGGAGCGCTCGTAAGCGATAATGCCAACATATTTTATCTTACGGGCCGCGTGTTTACCGGCTACATATATATACCTGCGGAGGGTGAGGTGATCTACTTCGTCAGACGCCCCGTGACGCTCGAGGGCGATGGTGTGGTGAAGATCCGCAAAGCCGAGGAAATGGCTCAGACATTAGGCCTTAATATGCCGCAAAGCCTTGGTCTTGAGCTTGATGTTACGCCATATGCAGCCGTAGAGCGATTGCGCAAAGTGTTTATCGGAGCCGAGCTGAAGAATCTTTCGCCTGCGATGCGTAGCGCCAGAGCCGTGAAAGACGATGCGGCGCTCGATATGCTGCGCTTGTCGGGCAAGAAGCAAGTGTTTGTATATGAGAAGATTCCGCGTCTTTATACCGAGGGCATGACCGACATAGAGCTGCAGATCGAGATCGAGCGAGCCAGCCGTCTTGAAGGTTGTCTTGGACAATTCCGTATCAGCGGTGACTCCATGGAGCTTTATATGGGCAACGTGCTTGCGGGCGAAAATGCTGATACACCTACGCCTTACGACTTTGCAATGGGGGGCGAAGGAGCTAATCCATCACTGCCGGTAGGCGCCAACGGCACTCCGCTGCGTGAAGGTATGACCGTGATGGTGGATGTCAACGGCGACTATACCGGCTACATGACCGATATGACGCGAGTGTATTGTGTAGGCCCGGTAGCTGATATTGAGCCGCTTGCCATAAAGGCTCACGAATGCTCGCGCCGCATCCATACCGAGCTGGTCAAGATGCTCACTCCGGGCACAGAGGCCAAGGCTCTTTGGGAGCGGGCTCAAGAGATAGTGAAAGAGGAGAAGCTCGAGGAATATTTCATGGGACATCGTCAGAAAGCCGGATTTATTGGCCACGGTGTAGGCATAGAAATCAACGAGTTACCTGTTATAGCTCCCCGTAGCCGTGACGTGATTCAGGCCGGAAATGTAATTGCCCTTGAACCAAAATTTGTAATTCCTCACGTAGGAGCGGTAGGGATCGAATCCACTTACGCTGTGCATGCTGACAGGGTGGAAAATCTTACCCCTGCCCGCGAAGACATAATATCACTCGACTGATGACCGAGGAACTGAAGACGAAAATAGATACTCCGTTATATCACGCCATAGGCGAAGCGGCTGATTCGATAGGGCGGGAATGTTATGCCGTAGGCGGTTGTGTGAGGGATATGATCCTCGACCGCCCGTCGAAAGACATTGATTTTGTGACCGTTGGCAGCGGTATAGAGCTTGCCGAGGTGGTGGCTCGCCGCTTGGGTCGAGGCACGCATCTCAATGTGTTTCGCAACTTCGGCACGGCGCAGGTAAAGCGCGGGAAGATGGAACTGGAATTCGTAGGCGCTCGCCGCGAAAGCTATAAACGTGACTCTCGCAAACCTATCGTGGAGGACGGCACGCTGACTGATGATCTAAGCCGCCGCGACTTCACTATCAATGCTTTAGCCATCAGAATAAATGGCGGTGAGGAGTTTGGCCGGTTGATTGATCTGTTTGACGGCATGGGCGACCTGGAGCGCCGTCTGATCCGCACCCCGCTTGACCCTGACATCACCTTCAGCGATGACCCGCTGCGGATGATGCGCGCCATACGGTTTGCCACCCAGCTCAACTTCAAAATCTATCCCGAGACATTCGAGGCAATAAGCCGCAATGTGGAGCGCATTGACATCATATCTCGTGAACGTATAGCCGTGGAACTCAATAAGATAATGGCATCACCACGACCGTCGACAGGATGGGATCTGCTCTATAAATCAGGCCTGCTCAAGCGGATTTTCCCCGAGCTCGCAGCCATGAAGGGAGTGCAGACCGTCAACGGTCGTGCACATAAGGACAACTTCTACCATACCCTCGAGGTGCTCGACAAGCTAAGCCAGAAAACTGACAATATCTGGCTGCGCTGGGCAGCTCTGCTGCATGACATCGCCAAGCCTGTCACAAAACGCTGGGATGAAAAGACCGGTTGGACTTTCCACAACCATAACTTCATAGGAGCCAAGATGGTACCTAAGATTTTCCGTAACCTGAAACTGCCTCTTGATGCCAAAATGAAGTATGTGGCCAAGCTCGTGGAGCTCCACATGCGCCCCATCGCACTCGTGGAGGAGATCGTGACTGACTCAGCGGTGCGACGCCTTGTAAATGAGGCTGGTGACGATCTCGATGACCTGTTGCTGCTCTGCGAAGCCGATGTGACTTCAAAAAACGAGGCTAAGGTGCGCAAGATTCTCTCTAATCTGGAGCTTGTAAAGACTAAAATCGTGGAGGTAAACGAGCGCGACCATATACGCAATTTCAATCCGCCAATCGACGGAAATGAGATAATGACTACCTTCGGCATAACCGGCGGACCCATCGTCGGCGAGATAAAAAAACGTATCAAGGATGCGATCCTCGATGGAGAAATCCATAATGACTACGAGGAGGCTCGCAAGATGATGCTCGAACTCGGAGCCGCCCACGGACTCGCCCCGGTGAGTTAGACCGGTGGTTTAACTTTTAATCACAAAATATAGTAAACCAATGTATTATATCACCAAACGACTTGAAATATCAGGAAGCCATAGCCTGAAATTATCCTACCCAAGCAAGTGCAGCGCTCTGCATGGCCACAACTGGATAGTGACCATTCACTGCAAGGCCGAAAAGCTCAATGAAGATGGCATGATTATCGACTTTGTGACTGTAAAAGAGAAAGTTGCGGGCTATCTTGACCATGGTAATTTCAATGAGCTCCTCCCCTTCAACCCGACGGCTGAAAACATTGCCCGCTGGATATGCGACCTCATTCCGCAATGCTATCGCGTGGATGTGCAAGAAAGCGAAGGCAATATAGCTACTTATATTGACGAATGAGCGATAAAACATTTTATATCAACGAGATATTCTATTCGCTACAGGGCGAAGGGATGCACACCGGCACGGCTGCCGTGTTTGTAAGATTCAGCGGCTGCAACCTTCGCTGCGACTTCTGCGACACTGACCATCAGGCCGCTACGCCCATGACAGCTGAGGAAATCATCTCAGCTGCAGCATCTTACCCGTCGCGCCACGTCATATTGACCGGCGGCGAGCCTATGCTTCAAGTCACGGAGGAGCTCGTGGAGATGTTTCATCGCGCCGGATTCATGGTACATATCGAGACGAATGGCACTCTACCCGTCCCCGAGGTAATCGACTGGATTACAGTCTCTCCTAAAACTTCTGACACGGATTATAAGGGCCGAATTGATGAACTAAAGGTAGTATATCAAGGGCAGGATGTCGAAGCAATAGCTGCGAAATTTCCGTCAGAAAACCGCTTTCTCCAGCCCTGCTCGTGCTACAACACGGCCGAGGTGGTGGCCTACATTCTCGATCATCCTCATTGGCGGCTCTCACTTCAGACGCATAAACTAATTGATATACAGTAGACTGTGAAAAAGAAAAACGGATCAGACATCACCCATCTGGTGCTTAAAGCCATGGGCGTATTCGGCGGCGTTCAATCGCTGTCGATACTGTGCAGCGTGATCCGTATGAAACTGGTAGCCTTGTGGATAGGTGTTCCGGGGGTAGGTCTTTTCGCTATATTCAATCAGGCATTTGAACTAATCTCATCGACCACCCAGCTAAGCATTCGCAGCAGTTCGGTCAGAGATATTGCCGCCCATAAATCATCAGCAGAAGCAATAAGAAATGCTACTGCACTGATAGTCAGGAAATGGGGATGGATGCTCGGGCTGTTTGGAGCCGTGGTGATGCTCGCCACTGCCCCACTCTTCAGCCGCTTTACCTTCGGCAACTATGACCATACATGGCAGTTTGCGCTGCTTTCAGTGTGTGTGTTTCTCAGTGCGATAACCTCTTCTGAAGGGGCTATCATGCAGGGACTTGAGCGATACAAGCGCCTCGCCCTATCGACTCTTTACGGTACATTTGGCGGATTGATAATCTCAATCCCCATGTTTTACTTCCTGAAAATCAACAGTATAATACCCTCGATTATAGCTTACGTTGTATCTCTTGCCACCGCAACAGTATTTTATCGGATCAAAGGACTGAAGACTGACCATCTCGTGACCCGTAAAGAAACGTTAGAAAAAGGGCGCACATTCATTGTGCTTGGGGCTTACATGACAGCTTCGGGGTTTGTGGCCATGCTGCTTAACTACGTCCTGACTGCTTACCTTAACTACCGTGGTGGCGAGACACTTGTAGGATTTTATCAGGCCGGATATACTTTGGTCAATAAATATGTAGGGCTGATTTTCGTGGCCATCGGTATGGAATTTTACCCTCGGCTGGCGTCGGTGTCTGATTCCATCAAGCGCTCATCAGTCTACATTTCTCACGAGATCTCGCTGATAATGATGCTGTTAATCTCGCTTGTCACCATATTTATATGTGTGGCGCAATTGACGGTAAAAATCATCTACTCTGAGGCATTCATCCCTATTCTCCCGTTTGTGGTCTTGTCAATGGCCGGAATGGTATTTCGCGGATTTTCATGGTGTATGTCTTACGGCATCCTTGCCCGAGGCGAAGGTTCGGTATATATCTGGACGGAGTCAGTCAGCTCGGTATTAGGGCTGATATTCAATATAATAGCGTATGAATATTACGGCATCACCGGATTCGGCATCTCGTTCACGTTATGGTATATGGCTTACGCCGCTATAATCTACGGCGTGACTTTGCGGAGAGGTATCAGAATATCACACAAATCCCTGATGCTGACGCTTCTAACCCTGATTGTCGTAAGCTTGCAGATATTTTTCTACTTCACCTGCGATATGTGGGTACTCTTCGGCTTTGCTTTGGCCTGCATATTTTTCACACTTATATCACTGCTTAAATTTTAATCAGCAATATATTTAATATTAAACAATTGAAAACATATACAAAATGAAAAAGGTTTATTTCTGCCTGCTGAGCATCCTCGCCGTATGCGCGACGTTAACCTCATGCAGCAACGAAGATGAGATCCTCTCCCGCGTGCCTGCCGAATCGCTTATCGTAGGCAAGGTCAACGTAACCCGCCTCGCCGATGACTTCGGCGTAAAGATCACCGGTGAAGATATTCAGCTCCCTGATTATCTGCAATCTACAGATATCGATGCCGATAATCTCAAAGCACTTGCAAGCCTCAACAAAGCTGTGGATCTTGACCAGGTGGTCATGATATCTGAAGATGGCTCTACCTTTACATTTATCGCCAAGATCACTGATAAAGATGCACTTAACCTGTTGATGAAAGATCAAGAAGCCGACGTGGCTGAGGAAGAGGATGCTACAATATATACCGTAAAGACTTTTGGCAACGTTATAGTCAAGGACAAACTGCTATGGCTCATTTCTAACGGTAGCGGTAAAGTGGCTGATATAGAAGCCATTGAAGCTAAAGCGAAAGAGAACTCAATACTTAAGCTTAAGGGTTGTGCCAACCTGCTTTCTAAAGATAATCTCTTTACACTTGCCGTCAACACCAAGAGTGCTGACGAGACTGCGGCTGAATATACCGTGCCTGAACTCCTTGACTGCTGGGCCGGTGTTGAAATCAACGCCGTGGACAATAAGCTCGTCTGCGAATCGTCGCAATTCAAGGCCGACGGCTCTGAACTAAAGCTTGAAGAAATTGGTGAAATCAACTCATCCATACTCTCTTATGTACCATCAACATTCCGTGCTGCTATAGCTTTCGGCAAGCTCCCTGAGTCGCAAATCGATATGCTTTACAAACTCATAAACAGCCGTGCAGCTTATCAGGCAAGAGCTATTATGGGTGTAATCGAACCTTATATCCGCGCTATCGACGGAACTGTTATGATCGCTGCCGGACCAAAATCCGATGAATTTTACCAATATCCCTCCATCGAAACACTTGATGCCATCCTTATGATTCACATGCCGCAGGACAAAATCAATGAAGCGGTCAACATGATCAACTCGCAGCTTACAATGCTTTCAGTGACTCCCGTGGAAGTATCTGAAGGACTTTATGGTATTGATTTCGGGGGACTTAATATCTATTACGGCACTGTCGACGGCTACTTGGCTTTCTCCACTATTAATTTGGTAAATAATAATTCCAACGACCTTACAAAATATTTTGTAAATCACAAGTTTGCCGGCGTGGTTAACGTGCCCTCGCTCAGCACATTCGACACGTCTCTTCCGGCATGGGCTCCGCTTATCTACTTCCAGTCGGCTGATATGGGTAAAGGCAAAGCAGTCATTGAGTTACAGGGCACGACCGAACCTTTCTTTGAGACTCTCGGCCGATTTTTCGCTACGATGAAATGATAGAAAAAATCTCGCTACACGATGTGTTACCACGGGTGTTTCGCGGAGGGGAAGATGAATCCTCCGCGAAAAACTCGCAGGTGTGGCTATGCGATCTGGATTTTATTAGAGGAAATCGCTATCTCATTGAGGCAGAGAGCGGTGCGGGAAAGTCTTCACTCTGTTCATTCCTCTATGGAGTGCGTAGCGACTACGAGGGAAGGATTGAATTTGACGGTCAAGAGATCGCCTCATTTTCAGCAAACAGATGGTCAGACCTGCGCAGCCACTCCCTCGGATACTTGCCGCAAGATCTTAGGCTCTTCCCCGAACTCACTGTTGCTGAAAACATTACGCTAAAAAATCGACTCACTGACTTCAAGTCGATGGCTGAAATCGCGGCTATGCTTGAGCAGCTCGGCCTCGACAATAAAATCGATGCCAAGACCGGACTACTTTCCGTAGGTCAGCAGCAGAGGGTGGCTATTGTACGCAGCTTATGCCAACCACTTGATTTCCTGCTTATTGACGAACCGGTATCGCACCTCGATGAGCAAAACAACCGCGCCGTGGCCCGAATGATAAGTGACGAGCTTGACCGCCAGGGTGCCGGACTGATAGCTACATCAGTGGGCAACAAAATTCTAATTGATAACCTCAACGCATTGAAACTGTGAAAGATATCGTTTGGCAGCTATTGCGACGCAACATCAGCGGAGTCCAGATTGCAGGATATGCCGTCACTAACCTTATTGGACTGCTGATCATAATGGTTGGCATCAGGCTCTATTGCGACGTTATGCCTTCAGAGGGCGACAAAGCGACCGACCCCTTTGTGGCTGATGATTATGCCGTTATCTCTAAGAAAATCACCGGCTTTGGTTCGCTTGCAGGCTCGGCTGACAACACTTCATTCACCCCTGAGGAAATTGCCGAACTCCGGAAACAGCCATGGGTAAAGGATGTAGGAGCCTTCAGCAGCGCCCGCTTCAACGTGTCAGCCGGAGTGGAGATGGGTGACCGCTTTATGTCAACCGCCCTCTTTCTTGAATCAGTTTCTGACGATTTTTTTGACGTAAAACCCGCCGGGTGGGATTTCCGTCCCGGCCGCGACAACGTTGTACCTATCATAATGTCAAAGGATTACCTCACGCTTTATAATTTCGGCTTTGCCTCATCAAGAGGGCTTCCGCAAGTGAGCGAAAGCATGATAGGCATGATACCGGTAAGGCTCTCCATCTCGGGCAATGGCCACCAGCAATGGTTAGAGGGACGGGTTGTAGGATTTTCATCACGACTTAACACAATAGCTGTGCCTGAGGCCTTTATGCAGTGGGCTAACGACAACTTCGCTGATACACCCCAGGCTGATCCCTCCCGACTGATTGTGAAAATCGACCTCAAAGATCAGCATCAGGCCGAGAACTATTTTGCTGCCAAAGGTTACGAGGCCGCCGGTGACAAATCTTCGTCAGGCCGGGGAATGTTTATCATGACACTGATCACAGGTGTAGTCATCACGATAGGCCTTGTAATCTCTTGTCTGTCAATAGTTATCCTATTTTTAAGCCTTGCCCTTCTCCTACAGAAAAACCGCGACAAGATAGCGTCACTACTCCTTATGGGCTACAGGCCGTCGCGTGTTGCAGGCTATTATATTAAGGTGGTGATGATAATTAATGCCTCGGTAATAGCAATTGCCATCGTCGCCATGGAGCTGATCCGAAGCGCTTGGGTTGCTCCGCTACAATCAATTGGTTTGGGGCAGTCATCACCACTTATCGCCATTGTCACCGGTGTCGGACTGATGGTGCTGACGACACTTATTAACGTATTGTATATCAGGAATCAAACATTCAAAATCAGATAGACCGTATAACCTACATAGCAGGCAAACAACAGCGCACCCTCAGTGCGCGTGAAGGTCATCTTGCCTATTGCTTTGCCGAATATCCAGAAAAGGATTGAGGCGCCGGTAAGCGTCAGGAGATCCACATTACCGATTTTGCCAAGGGGCAGTGGCGAAATGCAAGCCGCAGTGCCGAGCACAAAGAATACATTAAAGATACAGCTGCCAACGACGTTGCCTACTGCCAGCCCGGGTTGCTTCTTCACAGCGGCAACTATTGATGTGGCAAGCTCGGGAAGAGACGTGCCGCAAGCCACGATGGTCAAACCGATAATGGCATCTGACACATTCAGCCGTCGGGCGATGCCTGAAGCTCCATCGACAAAAAGATTACCGCCCCACACCAATGCAGCCAGACCGCCGAGGATGCAGATTACTGACAGCCATGTGGCCATCTCCTTGGCCGGAACATCCTCCGATGCAGGGTCTTTGTCGGCCGGAGTGGCCTTGGCCTGCGAGAAGGTATATCGCATGAATATGCAGAAAAAGAGCAGCAGGATTATGCCGTCTGAACGGTTTATTACGTTAGCTGCATCTCCATTGAGTATCACACTGTTACCCATCACGAGCATCACCAGCGATGACAGTATCACAAGGGGTATGTCGTTGACCAGAATGCTTCGCTCAATCACTATCGGTCTTACAATTGAGGTCAACCCGATGATTACGAGTATATTGAAAATATTACTTCCCACCACATTACCTATGGCCAGGCCCGCGCTATGGTTGTAAGCCGATACACACGAGATCACGAGCTCAGGAGCCGAAGTCCCGAATGCCACGATGGTCAATCCCACTACAAGCGGCGATATGCCGGCACGTCGGGCCACAGATGAAGCCCCGTCAGTCAGGTAGTTAGCTCCGCCAAGTATCAGCACGAGCCCCCCTATAAGCATTATTATATCCAGTAACATAGTGCAAAAGTATGAAAGAAGTTATACATAATGAACAAATTTAACTGAAAAACGTTAAAATTATAAACAATAAAACTTCTTAAAATATCAACGTTATGACTTTTTCACAATCTATCAAGAGCGTATTTTCGAAATACGTTACATTCAGCGGTAGAGCTTCACGCTCGGAATATTGGTATTTTGCGCTGTTTAATTTCATTATCTACGCAGTGATCTATTGCATCGCAGCAGCCACAACTCCTGTAGATGTTACTGAAGCAGTATCAGGCAACGGTTACTTCTATTCATGCTTCGCTGCACTTCCTACGTGGGCCAGCTGCGTCCTCAGTATCTACGGCCTTGTAGTGCTTCTGCCCTCATTGGCAGTATCCGTTCGCCGACTCCATGACATTGGCAATGGCGGCGGCTGGATCTTCATCAACCTCATCCCTCTTATCGGAGCCATCTGGTATCTCGTCTACATGATCCTTCCAAGCCAGCTCGGTGACAACCGCTTCGGTCCTCAGCCTGAATAACTGACTCTACTCCCTTATAAAAAACCGTCGCAGATGCTCTTACATCTGCGACGGATTTTTTATAAGATAAAGAAGATTTTTACTTCGATTCAGGCTGATGCTCGCGGATGAATACCACGCATATAGCTCCGATGATGAGCGATACGCCGGCCACGATCATCATCATATACTGAGGTGCCACCTGACCGGGCTGTCCGAAGAGCGACAGGATAGGGCCGCCGAGCAGCGCGCCGATGATCTGCGGTATGCATATCGAGCAGTTAAACAGTCCGAGGTATGCACCGATGTTGCCACCCTTGAGCGAATTTGTCAGTATGGTAAACGGCCATGCAAGCATTGCTGCCCATGCACATCCTATCAGCAGGAAGGAGATGAAAAGCACATACTGGTCAGTGACAAGTCCGGCTGAGATAAATCCGGCTGCTCCGAGAAGGAGGCTGAGCGAATATGAGAACTTGCGCGAGCGGAAGCGCGGCAATACGATAGCCCAGAGCACCGAACCGATGGCTTGAACTGCAAACAAGATGCCTACCCAGTTGCCGGCATCGTTGTACTGCGGGCTCTCGGTGTTAAGCTCTTCCTGACGATGATAAATAGCTGCATCAATGTCAGATACGTCTACGCTACGGTCACCCTCGGTGTAGAGTTCGCCGGTATTGGGATCGTGGGTGTATATGTCGCAGAGGATGAGCCGGTTTTTGCCATGAAGCATAGCCATACGGTCAACCACCATAAACGAGCTTACAGAGTCAACCATCTCATTATGGTCTACTATCAGGCGGGCTCCGTCAAGATTAATACGATTGTCAAACTCCACCACCGGCTTGCCGCCCTCGGTCCTGATCATTGAATTGATCACCAGCGTGTCAAGAGCCTCGCCTTTACGGTCGATCTCCACCATATCAGCCTTGATATAGCGTCCGTGATTATCCACAATGCCGCCTACTACAGCCTTGCCATTATCCACAAGCAGCTGGTGATCAGCATCAGTGATATACTTTGCATCGTAAGTGTGGCCATCCACCGTAATACCTTTGATTTTGGAAATCGACGGGGTGTCAAATGAGTTGATGGCGATGGTTCCGTTGGTGTAAGTCCACATGAAAAGGAATGCAAACCAGCAGAAAAATTGCACGATGCCTACGGTCCAGAACGTCGTCGGAGCCTTCACAAGCAGCTTCAGCAAATTAGTGCTCTCCTTGGGCTTGTCGGCCGAATCGTCTACGCCGTTATACTCGTTGTAAAGCTTCGGAGGCCACTCTTTAATCTTGGCCAGCGAATACATCACGCACACCAGCAATATGGCAGCACCGATGTAGAAGGAATAAACCACCGTAGGAGGAATCACACCCTCTGCAGCCGTGTTCTGGAATCCGATCCAGGTCAGCAAGAACGGAAATACAAAACCTACGATCGAACCTGCATTGCAGAGGAAACTCTGGATAGAGTAAGCCAGACCCTTCTGCTTCTCGTTGACCATATCGCCCACGAGCATCTTGAAAGGCTGCATAGCCATATTAATCGACGTGTCAAGCATCATCAGCGCTATCAGACCTACGATGATGGCCGACGAAACCGTAAGACCGAAACTACCTGCATTGGGCAGCAGACACATAACGATAATGGCAATCAGCGCACCGAAAATCAGATAAGGCAGACGGCGGCCGAAACGGTTCCATGTCTTGTCGCTGGCCGAGCCCACGATTGGCTGCACTATCAGTCCCATAAGCGGAGGGAGTATCCAGAAATAACTCAAATCATGAGGGTCAGCCCCGAGCGTAGCAAAAATACGCGAAACGTTGGCACTCTGAAGAGCGTAGGCTATCTGCACCCCGAAAAATCCGAAGCTCAGATTCCATAGCTTCCAGAAGCCAAGATCAGGTTTAGGTTTGTTCATAATCAGTATTTTAATTGTTTATAGAATCAGATAGATTAATTTTCAAGGGAGTATAGCCATGCTATCTCGTCGGCCCATCGGCTCTCATCAGGTGTCTCCAGAATAATGGGGATGTCATCCATACGCGGATCATTCATCAGCCGCTTGAAGAAATCCTTGCCTATCGTACCCTCGCCAAGCGGCGCGTGACGGTCAATGTGCGATGACAGTTCACGCTTACTGTCATTAAGATGCATCGCCGACAGATATTCAAGCCCTATGATGCGATCAAAATCACTCCATGTCTTCTCATATCCTTCAGGAGTAGACAGATCAAATCCGGCCGCAAAGGCATGACACGTATCAATACATATACCCACACGCTTCTTATCCTCCACCCGCGAAATGATATGCGCAAGCTGCTCAAATGAAAAGCCGAGATTACTTCCCTGACCGGCCGTATTCTCGATAACTGCCTTGACATCAGGAATCTCCGATAAAATGATATTCAATGAGTCAGCTATCAGGTTCAAGCACTCCTCCTCAGAAATCAACTTCAGGTGGCTTCCCGGATGAAAATTAAGCATCGTAAGCCCGAGCTGGCGGCAACGCTCCATCTCATCGCGAAATGCCTCGCGCGACTTCTCGAGCTTCTCCTCGTCAGGCGACCCGAGATTGATAAGGTAGCTATCATGAGGCAAAATATAATCCGCTGAATAGCCAAGCCGCGCACAATTCTCCTTAAACTGCGCGGCCTCTTTATCAGAAATCGGCTTAGATTTCCATCGCGACGGATTACGCGTAAACAGTGCAAAAGCCTTCGCACCAATCTCCGAGGCATTCACCGGGGCCGAAGATACACCATTCTCAGCCGAAACATGAGCTCCTATATATTTCATGATTACGTTTATTGACGATTACATATATAACAAAAAACAAACGCAAATATAATCAAAAACCTCCCGAAATAAAAAATAATTTTCTAATCATCCACAAAAAACCTTCACAATGGTATAGATAGTGATATCTTGGCAAAATAATGTAATCGAGAACCCGAGGGCTTATTGTTTGTATTTGGCAGGATTTTTTTTGGTGCGGGGATGGGTGTTGCGGAAGTTTTTGCGTAACTTTGTGGTATGTTTGCCGAAGTCATACTTCCTGTTCCTATCATGGGTACGTTTACTTACAACGTGCCCCCGTCGCTCATGGCTGACACCCGGCCCGGTTACCGTGTGGTGGTTCCATTCGGCCGTAAGAAGTTTTACACCGGTATCGTAACCGGCCTCTCCCCTATTCCACCTGAGGGCTACGAGGTTAAGGATGTGACGCTTACGCTTGACTCGGCGCCGATTGTAAGACATCCCCAGCTGAAGTTCTGGAACTGGATCGCTGACTATTACCTCTGTACGCCGGGTGAAGTCTACAAGGCTGCCGTGCCTGCCGGACTGAAGATCGAAAGCGAGACCTTTATTGAGGTGAACCCTGACTATGATCCTGACGATGCTCCCACGCTTACCGAGCGCGAGACCGTGGCTCTGGAGGCCCTGCTGATGAGCGGCAAGAAGATGACAGTGGATGCCCTGCAGAAAGCCACTGAATATCAGAACATCACGGGCGTGACAAATGGTTTAATCAACAAAGGTGCGGCCATCATCTCGGAGCGTATCGTCGAGAAATACAAGCCGCGCCGCGAAACCTACGTTGCGCTCGAAGCTACGAAAGATAACCCCGAGTCGCTCCACGCGGCCTTCGATGCCGTGAAGGGTGCGCCCAAGCAAGAGAAAGCACTGTTAGCTCTTGTCGACCTCTCGGAGATCATGCGCCGCGACCGCGACACTGTCAAGGAGGTGACCCGCGCCGAGCTGCTCGAGAAGTCAGGCGTTACCACCGCAGTGCTTCACGCCATGGTTCACAAAGGGATTATCCGGCAATATATCAAGGAGATCAACCGCTTCCGTTTCACGGGATTACCAACGGCCTCGCTCCCTGTACTGTCAGAAGCTCAGTCAGCAGCCCTCGACGGTATCACGACGTCTTTCTCCGAGAAGGCCGTAACCTTGCTTCATGGCGTAACCTCAAGCGGCAAGACCGAGGTGTATATTCATCTGATCGACCGCTTCCTGCGTGACCGCCGTCAGGTGCTTTACCTCGTGCCTGAAATAGCTCTTACCACCCAGCTTACCTCCCGACTGCAGCGGGTGTTTGGCGATAAAGTCATAGTATATCACTCCAAGTTTACTGATAACGAGCGGGTTGACATCTGGCGCAAACTGCTTGAGACCTCCGAGCCGCTGGTAGTGGTGGGTCCGCGGTCAGCAGTGTTTCTCCCCTTTGCATCGCTCGGCCTTGTGATAGTCGACGAGGAACATGAGGCAAGCTACAAGCAGCAGGATCCCGCTCCCCGCTACAACGGGCGCGATGCCGCCATAGTGCTCGCATCCATGCACGGAGCGCGCACTCTTCTCGGGAGCGCCACTCCGGCAATCGAAACTTACTACAAAGCCCTTACCGGCAAATATGGTCTGGTAAGTCTCAAGGAGCGCTACGAGTCAATGCCTCTGCCTGAAATGGAGATCGTTGACATGGGTGAAGCCCGCAAGAAAGGACTTGCTGAGGGCATTATCTCAGCACGCCTGAGGCGACTTGTTGTGGAGGCTAACGACAATCACAAGCAGTCGATCATGTTTCTCAACCGCCGCGGCTTTGCTCCGGTGGCGCGCTGCAAGCAGTGTGCGTATGTCCCCAAGTGCCGCACCTGCGATGTAGCTCTTACCTACCACAAGCGTCAGGACAAACTTGTCTGCCACTACTGCGGCACTCCTTACGAAGTGCCTGCCGTATGCCCGGCTTGCCACGAACCGGCCATCGAGGTGCTCGGCTATGGCACGGAGCGCATCGAGCAGGAGATCGAATTAGCTTTCCCGGAGCAGAAAATCGAGCGTCTTGACTTCGACACCACCCGCTCCAAAAACAGCTACGAAGAGATTATCGATAGATTCTCGTCAGGCAAAAGCGACATCCTTATCGGCACTCAGATGGTGACCAAAGGTCTTGACTTCGACAACGTAAGCCTCGTAGGCGTAATGAATGCCGACACCATAATCAATTTCCCAGACTTCCGGAGCTCGGAGCGCGCTTTCTATATGCTCGAGCAGGTGGCCGGGCGCGCCGGACGACGAGGCTCAGCCGGAAAGGTGTTGATCCAGACTTACAATCCTGCACATCCCCTCTTCAGTCATCTTCTGAAGCATGACTACGAAAGCTTCTACAACGAGGAGATCCTCCAGCGGCAGCAGTACAACTATCCGCCTTTTGTGCGTATCATATATATAATGATGAAACACCGCGACTCGGGCGAATTGTCGAAAGCGGCGTTCAAGTATGCCGAGCGCCTTCGCCTGAGCTTCGGCAACCGTGTCAGCGGACCCGAGGAGCCGCCCGTTGCACGGATTCAATCGTTATATATCAGGCGTATAATGCTCAAAATCGAGACTACCGCATCAATTGTAAAGGTCAAGCAGGTGCTCCGCGATATATATGTAGAGATGGCCAATGCGAAGGTGCTCTCAGGGGTCACGCTCTACTACGATGTAGATCCTTTCTGACCCATGTAAATGCCCATACGCCGAGAAACGCCCCGGCTGTATCGGCTGCAAAATCCCATATATCGCCTGAGCGACCTATAGCCGAGGCTTGCTGGAGTATCTCGATTATACCTCCGGCAATGGACACCATTACTGCTATGATTATCAATACAATAGCTTTATCATTCCGGCCGATCATAAAGCGGTCGAGGGCTATTATGAGCGACAGCGTGCCGAACATTATGGCGTGAACCACCTTGTCGGCACCCGGGAATGCCGGTATATCTTCAGCACCCAGAGGGTCAGGCGCGAGAGTTAGATACAGGATGACTCCTACCAGGACGATCGTCATCTGTCCCGGCGGAACCATCCTGTAAATCAGTTCGATAAATCTGCGCATCAGCGTAAAGCCTGAAGCGAGCACGACTGCTTGATCATGTCGCCGTAAGCGAGCACACCGTCGCGGCTGAGCTCCACGATGCGCTGCGTGCCGTCAGGTGCGGGCATCGACACGTGGGTATCGTCAATGAAGGTCATCAGCTCATACTGCTCGCCTGAAGGAAGCACCACGCTCCAGGTATTGTCAGCGGCATCAAAGTCAAGGCGAACCACGCTCTTGTCATTTTCCGAAGTGATGGTGTAACCTTTGCCGTCACATTCCACGAGATAGCGCCCATCCTTGCCGTCAATAACCTTAGTGCCCGAGGCAATAGGATTGCTGCCGCTCCAGAACTCTATAGAGTTGAGCACCAGGATATCAGCAAGAGCCGACACTTCATATACGGGAATGATCCAAAAGGCGAAAAACACTAATTCGTTGACGAATTTATTGCCCACCTGCTTGTTCCAGTCAAGCAGACGGTTGGTCAGCGAGAAGCTGCCGATACATGAGGTTGACACCATGGATGCCGCAAGCAGCGCTACGATAGCCGGTGTAAGTAAATGTCTTTTCATTATTTAGAGTTGATTTTGATTATTTCTTGATTTTCTCGCAGGCACGACTGTAGAAGTCAAACACCTGGCGGACATACTCAAACGTCTGACGGCCACGAAAATAGCCATATTTCACCACAGGATCGTTGAAATACTCCGGCTTGGATTTCATCATAAGAGCCTGAGCTACATTGCCATCCCACTTCTGTGGATTAAGTCCATGTTTTTTGGCAAGAGCAATAGCGTCATAGATATGTGCGATGCCTGAATTGTAGGCAGCCACGATAAACTTCAGCCGCTCCTTATCGTCGGGCACCTTGGCTTTCAACGCCTTATCAAGAGCCTTTATTATCTCGACAGCCGTAGATATAGACACCTCATTATTAACAAGATCCGACGAGCTTTTGCCATAAGCCCGGGCAGTGGAAGGCATCACCTGCATAATGCCTTTGGCGCCGGCCCACGACACGAGTGTCGAGTCAAAGCGGCTCTCCGTATATCCCTGGGCAGCAAGTAGTCGCCAGTCCCACCCGATATCATCAGAATATTGCTTGAAGAGCTTATCCATAGGCGAGATATACCCTCGATTAAGGTCGATCTGGGGTCGGCGAAGCATCTCAGTCTTGCTCAACTCAAAGTAACGCTTGTGGAGGCGGGCAAGATCGCCGCGCGACTTCTCGGCCTTGAGCCAGGAGTTGATACTGTCGGCCAGCCAGGGGCGCGAGGGCGAAACGGCCCACTGCGATTTCTGCGGGAAGCTGACCTCAAGAGAGATGTCGAGATCGTTGAAATAGGTTTTGTTGATGCTTGCAATATCGCTATCTACAACGGTAAGAGGTATTGTTCCATCGCTCACCATCGCTATAAGATCCTCAGAGATAAGGGTATCGCGATCGATGGAATGGATACGGATACCGCCGCCGGTCTCGTCGTTAAGGTTACGGAGGCGGGCTTCATATCTTGAATCGGCCTCTACGTAAACATCGCGGCCAACGAGTCCGGTGACATCAGTGATTAGAGAATCGGTTTTGGGCTGCACAAGCACCTGGGTGGTGACGCTCAAGGGTCCGCAAGCCACGGCGTGCTCCTTAAACTCCGCCGTAACAGGCACCTCGTATGCTATCAGATCCACGAGCCCCGAGTCAAGCATCTCTATCGCTCCGGCAAGGCTGTTGGCTATCTCCATCCTGAGCACAAGCCCTTTCTCTTCAGCCAGTGATTGGATCAATTCATAATCATAACCCATCACGGCCTCCTGGAATATGAAGTAGGAGCTGGGGCTATAGAGCGTAGCAACTCTCAGAGTATCAGGAAAGTCATAATCAGGCTCAGCCTCGTCGGCCTTATTCGACCGGCCACAACATATCTGCAGCAGCGACATTATCACTACTGCAGCTACTGAGAGCCCCCTGACTATCCGGTTGTCAATATTCAAAGACACCGTATTGCGATTTGATAGTCAGTTTATTAGCTTCAGCATCCTCTACACGACCTATCACGCGGGCCTCGATATTGAATCCTTCAGCTATATCGATAACTTTCTGTGCCATATCGGGTTTGACATAGATCTCCATGCGGTGACCCATATTAAACACCTTATACATCTCTTTGAAGTCAGTGCCACTCTCGCGGGCGATGAGGTCAAACAGCGGAGGCACGGGGAACATATTATCCTTGATAACGTGCTTATTCTCAACAAAGTGCATAACCTTAGTCTGAGCGCCGCCGGTGCAATGGATCATACCATGAATCTCGGGGCGCATCTCGTCGAGGAGGCGGCGTATCACGGGCGCATAAGTGCGTGTGGGTGAAAGCACGAGTTTGCCTGCAGTAAGAGGCGCATCCTTGACTTCATCGGTCAACCGGCAAGAGCCTGAATAGCAGAGCTCTGACGGCACGGCATGATCATACGTCTCGGGATATTTCTCACCTACAGCCTTGCAGAACACATCATGGCGAGCCGAAGTCAGACCGTTGCTTCCCATACCGCCGTTGTATTCAGTCTCGTATGTAGCCTGGCCAAACGAAGCAAGACCTACGATAACATCGCCGCCCGAGATACGGGCATTGTTAATCACATCAGCGCGCCGCATACGGCAGGTCACGGTTGAATCCACGATGATTGTGCGCACGAGGTCGCCCACATCAGCCGTTTCACCGCCGGTGGAATAGATACCTACCCCCATCTGACGCAGACGCTCAAGCTGCTCCTCCGTACCATTGATAATAGCCGAAATCACTTCACCCGGCACGAGCATTCGGTTACGTCCTATAGTAGAGCTGACAAGAATGTTATCCACCGCGCCCACGCAAAGCAGATCGTCGATATTCATCACCAGAGCATCCTGAGCAATACCTTTCCACACGCTCAAGTCACCGGTCTCGCGCCAGTAAGCGTAAGCGAGCGACGACTTCGTGCCGGCGCCGTCAGCGTGCATGATGTTGCACCACTCCGGGTCGCCGCCGAGGATATCGGGGATTATCTTGCAGAAAGCCTTGGGGAATATGCCTTTATCAATATTCTTGATAGCGGCATGGACATCATCCTTTGATGCCGAGACGCCGCGCAGGTCATAGCGATTGTCAGTTATGCTCATATATAAGTTAGTTGAAATATCCGTGAATCAAAGCGCAAATTTAACAATAATTTTTCACATCATCAACTATCGTGGCTTGTCCCTCAAAAAATATTCCCTTAAACAACCACACCAGATAGAATGAGCGCCCGGAGACCGCGGGGTTGTCGGGCGATGTTGCAAAACTAATCTCAGGCGCGGAGCGCCGTAGTTGTCGGAAACCCCACATTTATGTGGGGGTAGGCTGACACTCAGACAATTGAGCCTCGGAGAGGCGATGTTGTGGTAATGAAATAGCCGTTACCATAACATCGACTCTCCGAGCCTCATTATCAGATTAATAGCTTTAGCCCCACGTAAACGTGGGGTTTCCGACAACTACGGCGCTCCGCGCCTGGGATTAGTTTTACAACACTCTCTTTCCGATAACGACGGCGCTCCGCTTGATATTAGTTTTGCTACTCATGCTTTCAATGTTGAAAATCAGAAAGTTAGAGGCTCGCAGAGCCGGCCGTTAGTTTCCATTGGGTTAACGCTGGCATATAATAACTGCCGGGTCTACGACCCTCATTTATAAAGGGATGCATTAAGACCCCACCCTCCGCAAGCTCCGGGTGGGGTTACACTGACTCTCGGCTCTCCGAGCCTCTTTCGATGCTATCTTAACTACATTGACGTAAATGTGGGGGGCTTCGCTAAGACGATAACTGAAAGCCCAGACGCTCCGCGCCTCTTTTGACACTATTTGTGGGGTGCTCACAGCTGATTTGGGAATCAGAAGAGGATCTTGCGGTCGCGTTCAGCAGCAGGAGCAACGAGGGCTTCGGGGACGAAATGCCAGTTGCCTTTCACACCGGGAGTTATGGTGCCGCGCTGCTCTACAGCCTTGATGAGGTAGTAGCGGAGATCCTTGTCAGTGGAGCTGATGATTCGCTTCGGAAGCTCCTCGGCAGGTATACCGGCGCCCTTGGTCAGGAGGTCGCCACCGCCGTTGCCGCGATAGGAATTCACGGCCACTTTGTATTTTGCATCAGGATCAAATTTGCGTCCATCGCTCATGCCGAGTATCGTAATCTTCTGTCCCTCAGGCTTTGTGACATCCACAGTATAATCTATCCCGGCAGCCGAGTCGAAGTTGTACGACGGATTTTTCAGTTTGGCATAGTCCCCCTTGGCAGCGTCTCCATCGGCCAGAAGGAGCAGATGATCATCGGGCGATGACATCTGTGAAGTCCACAGAGCATAGCTTTTCTCGAGATAATCCTTTATCTCACGGCCGGTCAACTCCATGGTATAGAGCATATTCTCATATTTATAGAGCTTAAACATATCGCTTACCGTCACGTCACCCTCCTTGATGATGGCATCAAAGGTCAGCGGCGCGGCAAATGATATGTCGGCGCCCGATATTTCGAGCTGAAGGTCATGGATAAGGTCAATGAACGCCGACGGGCCGAAGTAGGCATCACGCACGGAGAAGTCGCCTGTAGCCGTGCCGAGTTTGCGGTCAACAAATGCGTTTATCGCCTCATTATCAGCCATAAACTCAGCCATGAATGCCTCGTCAGGCTCAAGAGCGGTCACATCCACGATACGGCCATCGATCTGCTTGTCAACCACCTTGCCATCAGCCTTTTTCACCTTGATATCGAGCTGAGCCACGGAGGTTGCATTATTAGCCGGATTAAGGGTCATCACTGTCTCTCCGGCCACATTCTCCAGCGTGGAATCATATCGGGTATGGTCATGGCCAAATAATACGGCATCAAGCCCCGGCACCTCCCGGGCAACGAGCAGCGAGGCGTTCTCGCGATACTTGCCGGTGGTCTTGGCGGCATCCCTGCCGGAATGAAACAGCCCTATCACGAGGTCAGGATTATGCTTCTCTCTGATTTCGGGCACCCAGCGGCGGGCCGAGGAAACCATATCTTCAAAGTCGAGCCCGTCCCAGAGAGTTTCGGGTAGCCATGCCGGAATGGCAGGGGTGAGCAGGCCGAGCACCGCGATCTTCACCCCGTCGCGCTCTATTATTATATAAGGTGTAAGATACGGCTTGCCGGTAGACTTATCAATCACATTAGCTCCGAGCAGCGGCATACTTAGCTGCGAGCGGTAGCGGTCATATACCTTGTGGCCGGTCTCAACATCGTGATTACCTATCGTCTCGGCATCATATCCGAGATAGTTGAGGATACGCGCCGTAAGGTGGGGTGTCACCGTATCTATAAAATTATAGTAATACACCGCAGGCTGCCCCTGAAGTATGTCGCCATTATCAAGCAGTATTAGATTATCGCTCCCTAAGCTGTCACGCAGCGCCTTGACGTAAGTGGCTACCCTTGCCATCGAGCCGTCGGAAGGGCGACGGTTGATAAAATCGTAAGGAAAATAGTTGCCATGCACGTCAGTGGTCTGCACTATCGTCAGGTTAACTTCCTTTTCATCCTTATTGACCTCTGCGGCCTGAGCTGCAACAGCAGTGGCGGTCATCATCATAGCTAAAGCAATATATTTCATCATTTTACCGGTGTTTCGCCTGAAAAAATAGCCCTCACTTTACCCACAGGGAGCGACCCCTCCACCTTGAGCGGGATGCGTCGTCTGTCGGCCGAAATCCATCCGTAGATAGGCGCCGAGCTCTCCACGCCGTTGCGCGTGAAGGTGAACGACAGCATATAAGTCTCATGCTCCTTGCCATCAATCTTCACTTTAGCCTTGCCGCGGTAAGTTATCGAGAGCTTCTCTTTCTTCTTGGCAGAGAAGATGTTAATCACGTCAGAGTCGCCGGGCTTCATCGAGGCGAAGTCGAGCGTGCGGAGGTAGAAAAAGGTGCTGAGCATATCCACAGTCATACCCTTGGCCTCAAGCGAAGTCTCGGTGGTAGATAGCGGGCCATCCTTTTTCTTACGGATTGTGCGGAAACATTCGCCGAAAAAAGTGTCGCCCGTGCGTGAAAACTTCACCGTCTCCTTGCGGTATTTCCCGTTTTCGTGAGCTATGAATATGTAGTCGATCGGATAGAGCTTATCCTTGGTCATGGTGGAGTAAAGCGTATCGCGCAGGAAGTAAATCTTGTTGGCCCACGAGGCATTGCTTGCCACCACTGATGCACGGTAATTCTCGCCATCAGTCACCAAGCTCATCGTCGCGTGCCCGGCGAGCTTGTTGATAAGCCCCCATTTGTAATACACATTATAGTTAAGCGACTCATTGTCAAGCGAAATCACCGAATTTGACTGAGCCGCCACGCCGACAATGCCAGCGGCCACAGCTGCTATTAAGGAAATCAATAATCTACGCATAACGCTTTTTCATAAACATCTCATCAGCACGTGAGTTAATCAATGTCGTGAAATGGTAAAGTGGCACGTGTCGACTGCTCGATGCGTTTGTTGCGCCAGCACTTGCGGCATACGGCGATGTAACGGTCGTCGCCGCCTATCTCCACCTGGGCTCCCTCCTCCACAAAGTCGCCATTCTTGTCGATGCGGGCATTGATGATGGTCTTGCGTCCGCACGTGCAGGTCGACTTTATTTCATCTATCGTGTCGGCAATCTCGAAAAGCCGGCGCGACCCTTCAAAGAGATTACTTTGGAAATCAGTGCGAAGTCCGTAGCATATCACGTTGCAGCCGAAGTCATCGACCACCCGCGCGAGCTGATCCACCTGATCCGGAGTGAGAAACTGCGACTCATCCACCAGGATCCAGTCAGTCACCTCACCCGACTCGATAAATGCCTCCTTGAAGTAAGCATAGAGGTCAGTGTCATGATAGATCCATCGGCACTCTCTCTCGATTCCGATGCGCGACTTGATCACATTAGTGCTTTCGCGCGTATCTATCACCGGCTTCAGACACACATACTTCATTCCGCGTTCCTCGAAATTATAAGCCTGTGTCAGAAGCAAGGCCGTTTTGGCCGAGCCCATGGTGCCGTATCTGAAATATAACTTGCCTTTTCTATACATAATGCTGATGAGTGTTGAAAAAATGTATAGCAAAGGTAGAAATATTTTGGAAAACTTCACCTATTCTACAAAGATATTAACAATCTCCCCCGCCATTTGTTCGACATCCACCTCTGATTATTAATAGCACACCATATTGCCACAATGGTCACCCGCTGTTATTCTATTACTGTAACTTTGCATCCAATCAATCATCCCACATATTATATAATGTTCTAATTTAAAACAATAAGCTAATATCAAGCCCTTTAGGGCGATTCTCTACATAACCGCTGTGCCGGCTCTGCCGGCCTGCGGTAGATACAGTCCCATCCCACAAACGCGCCTGTCAGGGCGCTATTCTGCCATCACATCACTTTTCTCATCCCTCTCATTTCCAATGTTGGCGAAGGCTTGCCAGAGGGGATCGTCGGGGAGGGGGGCGGTGACGTCGATCTCTTTGCCGGATACGGGGTGGATGAATTGAATGCGACGAGCCATCAGCGAGATGCTGCCGTCAGGGTTGGAGCGCTTGTCGCCATACTTAAGATCGCCTTTGATGGGCGATCCTATGGCCGAGAGCTGGACACGGATCTGATGCTTGCGGCCGGTCTCGAGGTTGACTTCGAGCAGATGGTAGCGGTCGCCGGAGGCAAGATGGCGGTAAGTGAGCACGGCTTGCTTGGCTCCGGGCTTGGGCGTAGGTGAGGCGTAGGATTTGTTGTTGCGCTCGGTGGTAGTAATATAATGTGTAAGGCGTGCCTCGGGCTGTGACGGGAGGTTACGGATCAGCGCCCAGTAGGTCTTCTTGATTTCGCCGTTACGAAACATCTCGTTCATCCTCGCAAGAGCCTTGGAGGTCTTGGCAAACACCACCAGCCCTCCTACGGGGCGGTCAAGTCTGTGTACCACGCCAAGGAATACATTTCCCGGCTTGGCATACTTTTCTTTAATCCAGCGCTTTACTGTCTCCACCAAAGGCTCATCGCCGGTCTTATCGCCCTGCACTATCTCGCCGGGCTGCTTATTTATTATAATAATGTGGTTATCCTCGTAGACTACTTGCATAAGTTCTCTTTTTTGTTGCAAAAGTACAACTTTTCGATATAATTATTACCTTTGTTGAAAATTAAGTGACGATTAAAAAATAACTTGGTAAACTTTTCTATGTTATTTATGAATCTTCACTTTTTCCAAATAATCATTTAGTTCACTAAACTCATATTTGTTCAAAAGCAAATCTTCAAAAATAACATTACGAAAATTTTACCAACTTATTTTTTAATCGTCACTTAATCAGATGTACGAATTTATCCACGGACTTCGCCGCGAGCTCAATCCGGCCTATGTAGTGATCGAAGCCGCAGGCGTCGGCTATATGATCAATATTTCCCTGACTACGTTTTCGGCTCTTGAATCTACGGCCGAAGGCTCTGACGTGCAGCTTCTTGTGCAGGAGATAATCCGCGAGGATGCATGGACGTTCTTCGGTTTTGCTACCGCTGCGGAGCGCGACCTGTTCAGGGCTCTGACGGGTGTATCGGGCGTCGGTGCCAATACGGCACGCATGATTCTGTCGTCATTTGCTCCGGCCGAGCTGGAGCAGGTGATCCTCAACGGTGACTATGCCCGCCTGAAAAATGTCAAGGGTATCGGTCTAAAAACGGCTCAAAGAATAATTGTAGACCTTAAGGATAAAATAAAACCGAGTGATTCAACGTTATCATTAAGTGTCAACGCTGCGACGTACAACGAGACTATCGATGAAGCTCTTGCAGCTCTCGTCATGCTCGGGTTCCCCAAACAGCAGGCCGGCAAGGTTTTGGCTAAAATCTTCAATGCTGACCCGCTCGTCACTGTCGAACAGGCCATCAAGAAGGCGCTGACCATGATGTAGTCGGTGCGTGTCAGTACACGTGGTTTTCCCAAAACCCCGTATGCCGGCAAGCCCATAAACCTTATTTGACTGTTGACTCGGAAGAAGTTACATATCTCATTATCACTTGTATCAGGGCTGTTTATCTTCCTGTTTCTGATGTCAGACGCGAATCTCAGGGCGCAGTATGTCACCCCGGGATTCACGCCCCCTGCCCCGGTGATGCCTGCTCCGGCCATACCGCCGGCTGACTCGATCATGCTGCCTTTCCCGGTGCAGCAGGCCTTTCCGCAGTCTTACGAGGATCTCCTTGCCGAGGAGTTTGCCGCCGACCTTTCCACCCCCTCCAACATCACTACCCAAGCTGAATATGACCCCGAGAATGGATGCTACGTGATCCGTACACGCCTGGGCGAAAGCGATATAGTGACGCCTTTCTTCCTCTCGGCCGAGCAGTATAACGACTGGATCACGCGCCGCCAGATGCAGGAGTATTTCCGTACACGTAACTCTGAGGCTGTCAGCCAGAAGGATAAGGAGCCTTTCAACATCCTCGACATGAATTTCGCCCTCGGCCCGCTGGAGAAGATCTTCGGCCCCGGTGGCGTGCAGCTCAAGACGCAGGGTTCTATCCAGATCTCCACCGGCATAAAGTCTAACAAGACTGACAATCCGGCTCTTTCGCTCACCAACCGCCGCAAGACGTTCTTCGACTTCGACCAAAAAATCCAGGCTACCATCGCAGCAAGCGTCGGCGACCGCCTGAAGTTTAACATGACATATAATACTGATGCTACCTTCGACTTTGACTCCAAGAATCTTAAGCTGGCCTACGAGGGGCATGAGGACGACATCGTGAAGAATATCGAGGCCGGTAACGTGTCAATGACCACCGGATCGTCGCTCATCAGAGGTAGCACGGCGCTATTCGGTATCAAGACGAAGCTGCAATTCGGCAAACTGACAGCCACAGCTTTAGTGTCGCAGCAAAATTCTGAATCGCAATCAGTTAACACCAAAGGCGGCGTGCAGACCACTGACTTCTCTATCAAGGTGGACAACTACGACCAAAACCGCCACTTCTTCCTTGCCCACTACTTCCGCGACAACTACGACCGCTTTGCATCCAAACTGCCGTTCGTTTCATCGGGTATCAAGATCACCCGCATCGAGGTGTGGGTCACCAATAAGAACAGCAATTTCAATCAGTCACGTAACCTCGTGGCTTTCGAGGATATAGGCGAAAGCACTCACCTGGCCAACAACTACTGGACTCCTAATCCAAGCACGCCGGTGCCATCCAACTCGTCAAACAACCTGCTGTCAGTCATCAAGACCGACTTCCCTAACGCCCGTAATATCAACACTGTAACGCAGGCTCTCGAACCTCTGTCGGCTTACGGTATCGAAGGCGGTACTGATTATGAGAAAATCGAGTCGGCCCGCCAGCTGACCTCCTCAGAATACACCCTCAACTCCACTCTGGGCTACATCTCCATCAAGACTTCACTCAACGCTGACGAGGTGCTCGGCGTGGCATACGAGTACACATATAATGGTCAGGTGTATCAGGTAGGTGAGTTCTCAAGCGACATCACATCCACCGAGCAGTCAATCTACGTCAAGATGTTGAAATCCACCACCGTGGATACTAAGCAGCCGATGTGGGACCTCATGATGAAAAACGTCTACTCGCTCGGCGCTTACCAGATTCAGAAGTCCAACTTCCGGCTCAATATCAAGTACCTGAGCGACACCACCGGTACGGAAATCAATTACCTCCCCGTCCCCGGCATCTCTAACCAGCCGCTGCTTCAGGTGATGAACCTTGACCGCATCGACTCCAACGAGGCCTCTAACCCCGACGGTTTCTTCGACTTCATCGAGGGCTACACGGTGATATCTTCTACGGGTAAAATCATATTCCCGGTTGTCGAACCGTTCGGCTCTCACCTGCGCAGCAAGATCTCTGACCCGGCTCTTGCCGAAAAGTATGTCTACCAGGAGCTTTACGACTCTACTTTAGTGGTAGCGCGCCAGTTTGCCGACAAGAATAAGTTTGTCCTCACCGGTAAATACCAGGCCTCGTCAGGCTCGCAGATTCGCCTCAACGCCATGAACGTGCCCCGAGGATCAGTCATCGTCATGGCCGGCGGCGTCCAGCTCATCGAAAACAGCGACTATACCGTGGATTACGCCATGGGTATCGTCACTATTACCAACCAGAGCATCATTGACTCAGGCCAGAGTATCTCAGTGACGATGGAAAACCAGTCGCTCTACTCCACCCAGCGCAAGACACTCCTCGGCCTCGACCTCAACTATAAGTTCAACAAGAATTTCAACGTCGGTGCCACTATCCTCCACTTCTCCGAGAAGGCTCTTACCGAGAAAGTTAACATCGGCGACGAGGTTATCAACAACACCATGTGGGGTCTTAACCTCAATTATAACACTGACTTCATGTGGCTTACAAATCTTGTCAACAAGATTCCCACCGTCACCGCCACCCAGCCCTCTACCCTGAGCGTCCAGGCTGAATTTGCCCAGCTGGTACCCCATGCCCAAAAGACCGGAACCAACAAGGGCTCATCATTTATCGACGACTTCGAGTCAACCCAGATAGGCATCGACCTCCGCTCGCCCTACTCCTGGTTCCTGGCCTCTACCCCCTGGGATCCTTCGCCTGATGCGCTCTTCCCGGAGGCAGGGCTTAGCAACAATGTCGACTATGGCAAAAACCGCGCCCTCCTGGCGTGGAACTATATCGACCGTATGTTCACGGCGCGCAACTCCTCGCTCTGCCCAGGTTACATCAAGAGCGACTACGCCCAGCTCAACAATCCCTACGTCCGCGAAGTGACCTCCCGCGAAATCTTCCCCGGACGCCAGCTCACTTACGGCGAGTCAAATACCATTCAGACCCTCAACCTCTCGTTCTACCCCGAGGAGCGCGGCCCCTACAACCTTGACGCTACTAACATTGACGACCAGGGCAATCTCCTCAATCCCGAGAAGCGCTGGGGCGGTATTATGCGCAAGATGGATAATACCAACTTCGAGCAGTCTAACATCGAGTACCTCCAGTTCTGGATGCTGTCGCCATTCCTTGATCCCGAGAATCCCAACTACGAGGGTGGCGACCTCTACATCAACTTTGGCGAGGTGTCAGAAGATATCCTCAAAGATGGTCTGAAGAGCTACGAGAACGGTATCCCCTTTGACGGCGACGACCAGTATCTTCGCGAGACGGCGTGGGGTCGCGTTTCATCGCAAAACTCTCTGACTTACGCCTTTGACAACAATTCATCATCGCGCCGCGTACAGGACGTCGGTCTCGACGGTCTCCCTAACGAGATGGAATACGACTTCTCCTCTTATAAGGATTACCTCGATGGTCTCCGCCAGAAGCTCTCCCCCTCGGCAATCGAATCAATGCAGGCTGACCCCTTCTCGGCTTTCAACGACCCCGCGGGCGATAATTACCACTTCTACCGCTCTTATCAGTATGACGAGAGCCGCGCCTCCATCCTCGAGCGTTACAAGCATTACAACGGCGTCGAAGGCAACTCGCTTTCGCCCGAGGACGCTCCTGACGCCCTATATCAGTCGTCACGCAGCCTCCCTGATGTCGAGGATATCAACCAGGACAATACCCTTAACGAATACGAGCGCTACTTCCAGTATCGCGTCTCAATCCGCCCCGAGGACCTCGAAGTGGGCAAAAACTTCATCACTGACAAGCAGGTGAGCTACGTTACGGCCATCAACGCCGAGCCGCAAGAGGTCGTATGGTATCAGTTTAAGATACCCTTGACGGCCTACGAGAAGGTGGTGGGCAACATCAACGACTTCTCCACCATCCGCTTCGCCCGTATGTTCATGACCGGGTTCAAGAAGACCACCCACCTGCGTTTCGCCACCTTCGAACTCGTGCGCGGCGAGTGGCGTACCTACGATTTCAACCTCAACAGCCGCTCTGACTCTCCCGCCGAAGGCGAACTCGACATCTCGGTAGTCAACATCGAGGAGAATGCCAAGCGCGAGCCGGTCAACTATGTGCTCCCTCCGGGCGTGACCCGTATCTCTGACCCCGGCCAGAGCCAGATCGTGCAGCTCAACGAGCAGTCTATGTCAATGAAAGTCGTAGGCCTGCGCGCGGGCGACGGTCGAGGCGTCTACAAGAACACTCAGCTCGACCTGCGCAACTACAAACGCCTGCAGATGTGGGTGCACGCTGAAAAGCTCATCGATGACCTGACGAATCTTAAATCAGGCGAACTTTCAGTGTTTGTGCGCCTCGGCTCTGACGTCAAGAGCAACTACTACGAATACGAGGTGCCCCTCGAACTTACCCCTCCCGGCTCATATTCTGACGATGCAACTGACCGCTATAAGGTGTGGCCGCGCAACAACTTTCTCGACGTTGATCTTCAGTCGCTTGTCGACCTGAAGAAGGAGCGCAACACGGCCAAGAGCGAAAATGTCCCCGGCGTAGGTTTTGCCACGCTTTACACCGGACGCGACCCCGAAAACGAGCGCAACCGCATGGCCGTGATCGGTAACCCGTCGCTGAGCGACATCCGCGTGATGCTCGTCGGCGTCCGTAACAATTCGAGCACCACAAAGGATGGTATCGTTTGGCTGAACGAGCTGAAGGTGACTGACTTCAATAGCGAAGGCGGATGGGCTGCTAAGGCTAATGTAAACCTCGGCGTATCTGACCTCGCCACCCTCAACTTCGGCACTCATATCGAGACTGCCGGCTTCGGTAGCGTTGACCAGTCACTCAACCAGCGCCGCCTCGATGACTACGAGCAATACAACTTTGCCGTGCAGGTGGATGCCGGCCGTTTCCTCCCCGCTGCAGCCAAGCTGAAGGCGCCTATCTTTTATTCTTACTCCAAGGAGAAGACCTCGCCGAAATACAACCCTCTCGATCAGGACGTCCTCCTCAAGGATGCCCTCGATGCCGCCGCTACCAAGCATGAGAAGGACTCGATCAAGAATTACGCTATCGAAAACTCCACCATAAAGTCATTCTCGATCTCGGGCCTTAACTTCGACGTCCGCTCCAAGAACCCCATGCCCTGGGATCCGGCCAACTTTACCTTCAATTTCTCCTTCAACAAGCAGGCAAAGTCTGACCCCACCACCGAGTATGAAAACACCAACGACTATCGTGGCTCATTCCAGTATTCTTACTCTCCTTACATCAAGGGCTGGAAACCATTCGGCTTCATCAAGAGCAAGAATAAAAACCTGAAGTTTGTCAAGGAATGGGAGCTAAACTGGCTGCCTAACTCCATCCAGTTCCTTACCACGATGTCGCGTTACTACTACGAGCAGCAGACGCGCTCGGAGACTGACGTCTACTTCCAGCTCCCTGTCTCGGTAAGCAAAAACTTCCTCTGGGATCGTCAGCTGTCAGTCAACTGGAATCTCACCAAGTCGATCTCCCTGAGCTTCAACTCCAATACCTCGGCCCGCATCGAAGAGACAGTAGGCGCGGTCAACAAGAAGCTGTTCCCTGACCGTTACCGCGAGTGGAAGGACACCGTATGGCAGTCCATTCTCTCGATGGGTACCCCCTGGAGCTATAACCAGACTTTCGTGGCAAGCTACAAGGCACCCTTCTCGCGCATCCCTATCCTTGACTGGCTCAATGGCTCGGTTTCCTACAACGCTACCTATCGCTGGGACCGCGGCGCTGAAGTCGACGGCATCTCCATGGGTAACACCGTGGCAAGCCAGGCTGTATGGAACGCTGACGGCCGCATCAACTTTGAGACTATCTACAATAAGTTCTCCTTCACCAAGGAGGTCAACAAGCGCTTCGCCTCGCGACGCAACGCCAAGACCACGCAGCGCAAGCCCAAGAAGTTTGAGCGCTCCTACGCCCTGCTACCTGATACATCGCTGACCATCAAGCATAACCTCCGCACCCGTAAGGTCACCGTCAAGGCCACAACCTCTGATGGCAAGCCTTTCACCGTGGCTCACACCGTGGTTGACCCCAATACCATATCAATCACCACCCGCGGCGACAAGATGCTGAAATTCACCATCGAAGAGAATCTCAAGGACGAGAAGTCGATATGGCGAAATATCGGCGAGTATGCCACACGCCTTGTCATGAGTCCGCGTAACGCCTCGATACGTTATCGCAACACGCGCTCGCTATCACTCCCTCTGTTCCGTCCCGACATCGGCAACATCTTCGGCCAAAGCAATAGCTACGGGCCTATGTCGCCGGGTCTTGACTTCGCTTTCGGCTTCATTGACGAGAGCTACGTTGACAAGGCTAAAGCCCGCGGTTGGCTCCTCACTGACGACGGTCAGACATCACCTGCCATCTGGTCAAACGCCCACGAGCTCAATATCGAGCTGAACCTCGAGCCTATCCGCGGCCTGAAGATTCTGCTCACCACCAACCGCACTGACAACCGCTCGCAGCAGACTCAGTTCATGTATGAGAATATGCCTACATCTCTGTCAGGTTCTTATACCAAGACCCATGTAGCTATCGCCACCGCACTCCGCGGCTCAAAGGCCGAGGACGGATATAACTCTGAGGCGTTCAACAACTTCATCAACTATATTCCCTTGATCGCACAGCGCATCCAGAGCCAATATGCCGGCCTCAACTATCCCACCGGCGGCTTCATGAACGGAAACGTCAACGCAGGCAATCCGTTCAACCCGGAGGTTGGTACCGTCAGCGCCACAAGCTCTGACGTACTTATCCCGGCCTTCATCGCGGCTTACTCCGGCACTGACCCCGCCAAGCAATATCTCTCACCCTTCCCCTCGTTTGCCCATGCCCTCCCCAACTGGCGCGTCACTTACGACGGCCTCATCCAGATAGGCAATCTCGCAAACATATTCAAGTCGTTCACCCTCTCCCATGCCTACCAGTGTACCTACTCCGTAGGCTCCTACTCCTCATACCTCAACTGGATCACAGCCGACGGCAAAGACCTCGGCTTCATCCTCGACGAGCTCACCGGCAACCCCATCCCCTCATCACCCTACAACATCTCCTCCGTAGCCATCACCGAGAAATTCGCCCCGCTGATCGGAGCATCCGTGACCCTCAAAAACGAGATGACTTTCTCTGCCGAATACCGCGACAGCCGTACCTTAACCCTCAACACTTCAGCCGGTCAGGTCGTTGAGGCCACCACCAAGGGCCTCACCTTCGGCGCCGGATACAAGATCGTGGGCTTCAACACTTTCCTCAAGATGAAAGGCTCAGGCGTAGGCGTAAGCAACGACCTCACCCTCAATGCCGACTTCTCTCTCCAGCAGACCCAAGCTCTGATACGTCGCATCGAATCAAACTACACTCAGGCAACATCCGGAACCCGCACGATGAACATCAACTTCACCGCTAACTACGTAATGTCAAAGCGATTGACCCTCGGAATGTTCTTCGACCACCAGGTCAACACCCCCATAGTCTCCTCAACCTCCTACCCCACCACCAACTCCTCCTTCGGCTTCACACTCAATCTCTCCCTCGCCCGCTAACCTTAGTCGTTAGTTAGTTGTTAGTCGTTAGTTATTAGTTGTTAGTCGTTAGTTGTCAGTTGTTAGTTGAGGTAGAGTGTCGAGAACCCGAGAGCTCGAGAATCGAGGACGGAGGCATCGAAGGAGGCGCGGAGCGCCGAGGTTGTCTTTAACCCCACATTTATGTGGGGTAGACTCATACTCAATCAATTGAGCCTCGGAGAGGCGATGTTGTGGTAACGAACACTCTAAAAACTAAAAACTATCAACTAAAAACTATCAACTATAATGGAGAGAATCATAAACCACTTCACTGACGACGACCTTTACAAATTTACAATGTGCTGCGCCGTCATTGACAACTATCCACGCGCGCAAGTCAAGTATGAGTTCTTTGACCGCAGCAACCGCGTTTACCCCGACGGTTTCGCCACCGAACTCCGACGCCAGATCGACTCCCTTGCCGACATCGTAATCACCTCCGACGAGCTCGACTTCATGCGCCGCCGCTGCCCCTACATTCCACTATGGTTTCACAACTTCCTCAAAGGCTACCGCTACGACCCCTCGCTCGTCACCGTCAAGCAGGACGAGGAAGGACATCTCCACATCGCCATCGAAGGGAGCTGGTGTGACACCATCCTTTACGAAGTGAAGATTCTCGCCATCGTCTCGGAGCTCTACTTCCGCATGACCGGCGAAGTTGACAAGATGGATCTTGCCGACTTCGAAGCCCGCACACGCATCAAAGGGGAGCGGCTCCTCGAAGCCGGATGCTATTACTCCGACTTCGGCACACGCCGCCGCGCATCATTCCGGGCTCAGGACATCGTGGTCAAGGCCATGAAAGAGGTCAATGACTCCACTGACTTCAAAGGCCGCTTCACCGGCACCAGCAACGTTTACCTGGCCATGAAATATGACCTCACCCCTATCGGCACAATGGCTCACGAACTCGTCTGCGCAATCGCCGCAATGTATGGCCCGCAAATGTCCAACTATCTGGCCATGAAAGCATGGTCAAACACCTTCCGCGGCGCGCTCGGCACATTCCTCTACGACACCTACGGATGGAACATCTTCTCGATGAACTTCTCCGAAGACTACGCCAATATGTTCAAAGGCCTCCGCGTGGACAGCGGCGACAACCTCGACCAGCTCGCAAAGATCGTCGACAAATACCGCTCGCTCTCCATCGACCCCCGCTCTAAGCAGGTAGTGTTCAGCAACGCCCTTAACGTCGACAGCGCCATCGCCCTGCAGCGCGAAGCTGAGAAAGTATGTATCCCCTCCTTCGGCATCGGCACCCATTTCACCTGCGACTTCCCCGGCGTCACCCCCATGAACATTGTCATCAAGCTCCTCGCAGCCAAGATCACCGAGAAATGGGACTTCTACAACGAAACCTGCAAGCTCAGCGAGGATCACGGAAAATACACCGGCGACCCCGCCGTCGTCGACCGCTTCCGCCGCATCCTCCACATCTAAGATTTTTCTCCAAAAAATTTGACATTGAATAAGATTATTTATTATATTTGCATATCAAATAATCTAATCATCAATACCTATAAAAACTAACAATATGGATATTAACAATATTCTCAGCTCACTCGAGGCTAAGCACCCCGGTGAAAAAGAGTATCTTCAGGCTGTAAGAGAAGTGCTCCTTTGTGTAGAAGACGTTTATAATCAGCACCCTGAATTTGAAAAAGCTAAAATCATCGAGCGAATGGTCGAGCCTGACCGCATCGTGACTTTCCGTGTCACCTGGGTCGACGACCGTGGCGAGGTGCAGAACAATATCGGCTATCGCGTACAGTTCAATAATGCCATTGGCCCGTACAAAGGCGGCATCCGTTTCCACGCTTCAGTCAACCTTTCTATCCTTAAGTTCCTCGGCTTCGAGCAGACTTTCAAAAACGCGCTCACCACACTCCCCATGGGCGGCGCCAAGGGTGGCTCTGACTTCTCACCCCGCGGCAAAAGCGACGCTGAAATCATGCGTTTCTGCCAGGCTTTCATCCTCGGATTGTGGCGCAACCTCGGCCCTGACCGCGACGTTCCCGCAGGCGATATCGGCGTAGGCGGCCGCGAAGTAGGATATATGTATGGTATGTACAAACGCCTCGTCAACGAGCACAACGGCACATTCACCGGCAAGGGTCTCGACTTCGGCGGCTCACTGATCCGTCCTGAGGCTACCGGTTTCGGTGCCCTCTACTTCGTGCAGAGTATGCTCGCCGAGAAGGGCGATTCCATCAAGGGCAAGACCGTTGCCGTATCAGGCTTCGGTAACGTAGCCTGGGGCGCGACCCTGAAGGCTACCGAGTTAGGCGCAAAAGTTGTCACCATCTCCGGCCCTGACGGCTACATCTACGACCCCGAAGGCGTCAGCGGCGAAAAGATCGACTATATGCTCTACCTCC
The DNA here is from genome assembly GCA_023667185.1 of Lachnoclostridium sp. Classification (GTDB taxonomy): domain Bacteria; phylum Bacteroidota; class Bacteroidia; order Bacteroidales; family Muribaculaceae; genus Duncaniella. The sequence goes on along the minus strand of JAMPAP010000001.1, from coordinate 218,722 downwards.
GCGCCACCGGCGAAGACATCGTAGCACCTTACGCTGAGAAATTCCCCTCTGCCACATTCTACCCCGGCCGCAAGCCCTGGGAGCAGAAAGTGGACATCGCTCTGCCCTGCGCTACTCAGAATGAAGTTGACGGCGAAGATGCCAAGCAGCTCGTTGCCAACGGTGTAGAGATGGTAGCTGAAGTGTCAAACATGGGATGTACCCCCGAAGCCATCGACACCTTCCTCGCCTCAAAGACCATCTACGCTCCCGGCAAGGCCGTTAACGCAGGCGGTGTAGCCACCTCCGGCCTCGAAATGAGCCAGAACGCCATGCACCTCCAGTGGAGCGCCGAAGAAGTTGACGAAAAGCTCCATACCATCATGAAAGATATCCACACCCAGTGCGTCAAGTACGGCAAGGAAGCTGACGGCTACATCAACTACATGAAGGGCGCCAACATCGCCGGCTTCATGAAGGTAGCCAACGCCATGATGGGCCAAGGCGTCATCTGACAGCTTAAAGAGGCGCGAAGCCCCAAATTGTCATGACTCGTCATGATGTATCATGATTTAACAAGATACATCATGATGAGTCATGATACATCAGAGCCTATCGGGTCTGTTATAGGTCACGCACAAAGTAAATGTGCATTTTTAGGGATAATATTTTGGTGGGTATGGACACTCGTGAAGAATGAGTGTGGTGAATCCCACATGATTGATGAGCGAGTGGTCAGGCGCACAAAAGATGTCCATCAAAATGCACATTTACTTTGTGCGTGACCTATAGTTGTGAGAGTATTATCCCCCCATAATTCACAATAACTCCCATAACTCCCACGTTATACCTTATTATGGAACATAAACTGAAACTTTTTCTGACTGATGTCGACGGCACGTTGACCGACGGTGGTATGTATTACACCGCCGAAGGGGACTATATGAAAAAATTTCACGCTCGCGACGGCATGGGCTTGCAGCTGCTCCAGAAAACCGGAGTGAAAGTGGGTATCGTCACAAGCGAAAACACTGAGATTGTGGAGCGTCGCGCTGCCAAACTCGGTGTCGACTTCCTCGTGCAGGGGCGTCGTCACGGCGGCAAGCTCAACTCGGTGCTCGAGATTTGCCAACAGCTGAGCATAGCTCTTGACGAGACGGCTTACATCGGCGACGATGTCAACTGCAAGGAGCTGCTCTGCGCTGTAGGCTTTCCGGCCTGCCCCGCTGATGCCGTGGCTCAGATCAAAGCCATTCCGGGCATCAAAGTTATGACACTCCGCGGTGGCGAAGGGTGTGTAAGAGAGTTTATTGACGGTTTCCTCGATGATGCCGATGGTCAATGAACAGCCTCAGCGTCCGGCCGTGTCGGTGACATTCATGGTGCTTGCAGTGATTTTCTGCTCGTGCCTGATTGTCAGTAATCTGATGGAGATAAAGACCGTCAACCTCGGCTTCATCACCATCACCGCCGGCGTGATCGTATTCCCCATCTCTTATATCATAAACGACTGTATAGTAGAGGTCTACGGCTTCTCAAAAGCACGATTGGTGATATGGCTCGGCTTCGGCATGAACCTTCTCGTATCGCTGCTGCTCCAGCTCGGAGTATGGCTCCCGGGGGCTGACTCATGGACCGGACAGGAGGCTATGGCGCTGATTTTCGGCGCTGTACCTCGCATTTTTGCCGCGAGTTTCATCGCTTTCCTTTGCGGCTCGATGGTCAATGCCTACGTGATGTCGCGCATGAAGATATCCCACGGCAGCAAGCGCTTTTCGCTCCGCGCCATCACCTCAACGCTCTTCGGCGAAGGTGTCGACTCGGTAATCTTCTTCCCGATAGCATTCGGAGGCATCCTCGCATGGCACGAAATAGGACTGCTTATCCTGACGCAGACCATCCTCAAGACCGTCTACGAAATCATGATCCTCCCCGTGACCATCCGTGTAGTGCATCTGCTGCGCAACCTTGAAGGTCACGACGTGACCGACGATCCCGAAATGTCTTACAAATGGTGGAAAATCAATGATCTGCACTAATATCTCGCCCGATACTTTCATCTGGCTCGACCTTGACGATACTCTCATCGACTTCCACGGCAACTCCCGCCTGGCGCTCCGTCAGCTCTGGGAAGACTGCCGGCTCGACCGCTGGTATGACGCCCCCGAGCAGTGGATTGACAACTATGAAGTCAGCAACATCGACCTGTGGCGACGATATGCCCTCGATGAGGTGACGAAAGACTACCTCCGCTTAGAGCGTATGCGTGCTCCTCTACGCCCCTGCTGGAAAGGCACACCGGAAGCTCTTGATGCTTTCGCCGCCGAGCTCGACCCTCTCTACCTCGACCGTCTGGCCGAGCAGAAAGGCCTCGTGCCCGGCGCTTTGGAGCTTCTCGATGCTCTTCGTCAGCGTGGCTTCCGCACCGGCATCCTCTCCAACGGCTTCAAGCAAGTGCAATACCGCAAGATGGATACAACCGGAATCACTCCTTATATAGATATTGTGGTGCTCAGCGACGACATCGGCGTCAACAAGCCAGCTCTCCCCATCTATCGCCACGCCATGCAGCAGGCCGGTGTGACCGATCCCGCACTCAATCTTATGATAGGAGACAACCTGACCACTGATATCGGCGGAGCCATCAACGCCGGCTGGCAAGCCATCCTCCTCGACCCCGCCTCCCCCGAGCCTCTCTCCCACTCCACCTCCCACACCACTGTCAACTCCCTTGCCGCCCTCCTCTCCCTCCTCCCCGGATAACAATTTTACGTATTGTAAAATATTTTTCGTATCTTTGCAATATGAGCAAAATCAAATACCCAATTGGAATTCAGACCTTCGATACTATCCGTACCGAAGGTTACCTGTACGTTGACAAGACACGCTTTATCCACGAGCTTGTCACCACCGGACAATACTATTTCCTGAGCCGTCCACGCCGCTTCGGGAAAAGCTTGCTCATATCCACGCTTGAGGCCTTTTTCAAGGGTAAACGGGAACTTTTCAAGGGTCTTGCCGTAGATTCCCTTGAATGGGATTGGAAGGAGTATCCCGTGATTCACATTGACCTCAACGGTAAAGAATACCGTGAAGAAATCCATCTCGAGCAGTCGCTCAATGAGAATCTTATCCGTTACGAAAATCTTTTAGGCTACACAGGGGAAGGCAAGACTGCTGATGAGCGTCTGCGCACCCTTATTCGCGAGATGCATGATAAAACCGGTCGTAACGTCGTTGTACTCATCGACGAATATGACCAGCCTATTCTCCGAGCTCTTGACAACAGGGAGCTTTATGATAAATTCCGTAGCAAGCTCCAGGCTTTTTACGCCGGTCTTAAGTCTATGGACAGATATATCCGGTTCGTGATGCTGACGGGTATTACCAAGTTCAGCAAAGTCAGCATATTCAGCGGCCTAAATAATCTCAGGGACATATCGCTTAACAAGACATACAATTCAATCTGCGGTATCACTGAAAAGGAGCTAACCGATTATTTCGCCCAAAGCATATCAGATATGGCTGACTCGCAGGGAATTTCTCCGGATGATATCCACGCCTTACTGAAACGCAACTACGACGGCTATCATTTTTCGGCCTACGGCGAGGATGTCTACAATCCATTCAGCCTGCTGAATACTTTTGCCGATATGAAGATTAGTGACTACTGGTTTGCTACAGCCACTCCAAATTATCTCGTACGTCTGCTTGAGCGAAGTAAATTCCCGATTCCTGAAATGGATGGCTACAAGTGTCATGAAAGCTTGCTTACCGGCTCAGATATTTATCTTAAAGATCCAATCCCCTTATTATTCCAAAGTGGATATCTGACTATCAAGAATTACGACGAGGAATTTAACGAATACACCTTAGGATTCCCGAATGTCGAAGTTTCGAAAGGATTTTCCAATTTCCTTATGAAATCCTACCTTCACGTCAATGAAAACCCCACATCTTTTATAACATCATTTATTCAAGATGTTCGCTCCGGAGCCGTTGAAAACTTCATGAAAGGACTTCAATCCTTTACAGCCGACATACCATACGACCATATCGTCAATGGCGAAAAGAAAAGTATCTCAAAGGCTTTCAAGGAGGTACATTATAAAAATGTAATGTATATAGTCTTTAAACTGATGGGATTCTATACTCATACAGAATGGCGCACAAGCGATGGCCGGATAGATATGCTTGTAGAAACTGACAACTATATATATGTCATGGAGTTCAAGATTGACAGTTCTCCTGAAGAAGCGCTAAGGCAAATTGATAATAAGAATTACACCTTGCCATTCCAGAAGTCCGGGAAAAAAATTTTCAAAATCGGGGCTAACTTTAGCACACGCACCAGGCGGTTGTCAAAATGGCTCATCGAAGAAGATTAAACCTTCACCTTTGATTATCTAATAATAACTAATCATTAAACAATAAATGAATCGATTCTTTACATTATTTTTATCAGCAGCTGTCGCAGTGACTTCGATGGCTGCTCCGGTCGGGCCGACTGACGCTCCATTGTCAGCGCTGCCCGTGGTCCCTCCAGCTCCTGAAATGAACTGGAAGCAGATGACCTTGCAACCGGCTTCATCTACTCTGCGCCAGCCGCTTTCGTCGTCGGAAGTAAGCCGCGCGCGCTTCCTTAACGGCAAGCCTTCAAGGGTAATTTCTGAAAATGTGCCCGAACTCCGCGGATGGATCATCTGGCCGGCTGCAATGCTCGGGTTATACACTCTTCCGAAGACCGACGATGCCAACTTTGTCCCCGTAGGCTCTGATGCTTACGGCGTGATCAATGGCGGTGGCTACGACGATGGCCACGGCACTTATCATGGCGTATACTACGAGCAGGGCTCCGAAAGCGTGCTCGGAATGCAGATCATGGAGTTTGATTCGCAGACGTTCAGCCTCACTAATGTTATCACTCTGGATGTCACCGAGAGTCTCGGCATTATCGCCATGGACGTTGACCTCGACCCCACTTCAGGCGCTGTCTACGGTTGCTATATGACCGATGACGCTCACGGATATTGCTGGGGACGTGGTGATTACGTTACCGGCGAGCGCACCTTCATCGCTTCACTGAGCTCGCGCATGGTGGCCGTAGGTTGCGATAAGGATGGCCAGTATTACGGCCTTCTTGCCAACGGCACTCTCGTGAAGGTGGATAAGACCACCGGCTCGTTCACCACCGTGGGGCAGACTTCTGTCCCCACTGAAGGCTATCTTACCGGATATGCTGCTGGTGGTGCCGTTGACCGTACGACCGGCAAAATGTATGTCACTTATATCACCCCTGACAACGATTGCGGTGTCTATGAAATTGACCTCACTACGGCCGAGTCAACTAAAGCCGTGGGCTTCAAGACTCCGGCCATGGTTTTGGCGCCCTTCTTCACTTCTGAAGTCGCAGGCCTCGCTCCGGCAGCTCCCGCGCTGTCTATCAGCGCTCCGCAAGGCACTCTCGAGGCGGCTTACACTATCGTGATGCCCTCAAAGCTTGAGAATAGCACCACTCTTACCGGCGAACTCGACTGGGAACTGTATGCTGATGGCGTGCTCGCTGCTTCAGGCAAAGCTCAGGCCGGAGCTACCGTCAACGGTGTCCACACTCTCGCCGCTCCCGGAATGGTCAACTTCACCGCTTCAGCCGCTAATGCCGCCGGTAAGTCAGCCGTAGCTTCAGTCACCGTGTTTATCGGCAATGGCGTCCCGGCAGCTCCTGCTGATGTGAAGGCTCAGTGGAACAATGGCACGGTGAAAATCTCCTGGTCGCCCGTAACTATCGCTGTGGATGGCGGTTACATCGATGAATCAACCGTAAAATACACCGTCACCCTCGATGGCGCCACGATAGCAAGCGACCTCTCGGCTACCTCTTACAACTATCCTCTCGTCGAGCCGGATATGCGCACAAGCTATCAGTTTGCAGTCAAGGCTGTTAACGATGGCATCGAGTCACAAACCGCCGAGGCTGAACTTCTCTGGCTCGGTGCTTACAACACGCCCTTCTCTTCTGATTTCACTCCACTTGCCTACGGCGATGATCTCTCATCGCTCGGCTACACAATAGTCGATGCCAATAACGACGGTCGCACCTGGTCCGGCATGGGTATGGGCAAAGGCGTCCGCTACTATTACTCGTCAAGTGAAGCTGCTGACGACTGGCTGATTACACCCGCACTCTATATGGAGGCCGGCAAGGTTTACAGCTTCTCGGTATTCGTTTCCAACTATGGAGCATCTGACGAGGAGCGCTTCGAAGTCAAAGCAGGCATGGGCACTTCGCCCGCCGACATGACCCTCGACGTAATACCGCCCACCACCGTGTTTGACACCAACGGTTTCTATGTCACCGGCTCGATCAAGCCTGACGTGACGGGTAAATGGAACATCGGTATCCACTGTATATCTGACCCTTATAAGTATTACCTTATCGTGCGTGACCTCTCGGTTAGCGCCGGAATGGCAGCAGCAACCCCCGCCGGAGTAACTGACCTTACACTTACGCCCGAGGTTTCTGGCCTTCTTACCCTCACCGGTAAGTTCAAACTCCCCACCCTCGACGTCACCGGAAAAGCTTTGACCGGAAATGTTACCGCCAAAGTTACCCGTGGCGAGGAGCTCGTGGCCACCCTCTCAGGCGCTCCCGGAGCTGAGCTTTCGTTCACTGACAATAGCATAACCGCCAAAGGCACTTACTCTTACAGCGTAACCACGACGCTCAACGGCGCTGAAGGCGTGACTGTATCAGCATCAGCTTTCGTAGGTCCTTATGCTGCGGTTGCACCTACCTCTGTCAAGGTTTCCGAAACGACAAATCCCGGCACAGTGGAACTCAACTGGGATGCCGTCAACAAGGATATCAACGGCTACATCCTCGATCCGGCCAATGTCACTTATATGATTTACCGTATCGTAGCCCACAGCACCTTTGACGTGGAGGTTACCCCGCTGCTCGACCAGCCGCTTGCCGCCACTTCAGCCACGCTTAAAGTCTTGGCCGACAACGAGTCGCAGCAATTCATGCAGTTCTCCGTTGCGGCTCTCAACCGCGGAGAGCAAGGCGAGGAATGTGTCAGCGAACTCATCCCCGTAGGTAATGCTTACAAGCTGCCCGTAACTTACTCAGGCACAGCTTCGCAGGATTCTTACATCGAGCGTATATCCACCGCCGGAACCGGCTTCTGGTATGTACTGTCGCCCGACAAACTGACTAACGCTCCCTCTACCGTGGCCACTGACGATTACTACGCTTGCTACGGCGGCGCAGCCGAGCTCTACGGCGACCTCTACACCGGCAAAATTGACCTCACTACGGCTGAGCATCCGGAGGTTTCGTTCTATACTTATAAGTTCCCAACAAATCATGACTATTTCGTAGGCGAGGATATCAACTTCATCGAGGTTATCGCGCTTGCTGACAACCAGATGGCTCTCGTCGGCACCGCTAACCATGCCACGATGGTCGAAGGCCGCTGGACCAAGGTTCGCTTTGACCTCTCGGCTTACAAAGGCAAGAACATCCAGCTTATCTTCCGCGCCGTGACCAAGTCAGGCTACTATACTCTTCTCGACGAAGCTACCGTCAAGGAGACTCCCGCTCTTGACCTCGTGGCTCTCTATATGGATGCGCCGGCCGAAACTACAGCAGGCACTCCCTTCAATGTGAACGCTCACGTCGCCAACCATGGCTACAAGGATGCTTCGGCCTTCTCGATACGATTCTCCCGCAACGGCTCTCTCATTGAGGAGCGCAACGTCGATGCTCTTCCGGCCGGTCAAGAGACCACTATCTGCTTCGACCAGACCATCTCTCACTTCGACGCTGACAACAGCTCGGCTGTTTACTCTGCCGAAGTAGTGATGAGCGGCGACGAGCTCCTTGACAATAATGCCTTTGTTGACGTCACCGTCCTACGCCCCATCTCTAAGCTCCCCCGCGTGACTGACCTCGCCGGTGAAGCTAAAGCCGACGGTAACCACCTGAGCTGGACCAAGTACACTCTTGACGCTCTCCAGCCTGAGGAAATGACCGAGGATTTCGAGGCAGCTTCCCCCTGGACTTTCGAATATGGCGACTGGACTTTCGCCTCTGAAAGCTCATCCCCTGTAGCCTACATCTATGGCTATACGTTCCCCAACGTCGTAGCCTACGAATCACAGTTTGCCTACGCCGTCATCAACAATCTCGGCGTCGAGTCAGAACTCCCCTCGGTGAGCGGCAACCAGTATATTGCCTCAATGTGCAAGAGCGACCGCCAGGCCAACAACGACTGGGCCATCTCCCCGCTTCTCTCAGGCCAGGCACAGACTATCAGTTTCTGGGCAAAGGGTATCAGCTCTTACTATCCTGAGAAGTTCGAGGTTTATTACACCACGCTGGAGAATCCTGATTTCGAGGACTTTATCGCTGTCACATCGAAACCCGAAGAGCCTTCGGCTATTGAGTGGGAGAAGTTTGAATACCAGCTCCCCGAAGGTGCTATGCACTTCGCAGTGCGCTGCGTATCAGCTGACTGCTACCTGCTCATGCTCGACGATTTCACCTTCACCCCCGATCCTCTCTTAGGCGCTCCCGAGATCGCCGGATACGACGTATATCGCGACGGCACTAAGCTCATCGCCGTTACCGAGGGCGAATATCTCGACGTAAATCCCGAAGGCACAAACACTTACCACATCGTAGCCCGCTACGACAAGGGTGATTCCGAGCTCTCAAATGAGGTGTCACTCCTATCAGCCAAAGGCCCTGACAGCGGCATCGCCGGAGTTAACGCCGCAGCCGCCAAGGCTTACGTCACGGGCAAGACTATCGTTGTAGAAAATGCTGACAATCTTGACGTTGCCATCTACTCGGCCGACGGTCGCACACTCCACCTCGGCAAAGGCAATTGCCGACTGACAGTTCAGCCCGCAGTCTACGTAGTGACAGCCGGATCACTGACCACCAAGCTCATCGTCCGCTGATCCCACCCATCACATATCTCCTTAAGCAGCCGGAAGCCCCAAGCTCCCGGCTGCACTTTTCTTGTCATTTTGACATCAATTATTTAAAGAGAATCTTGCTAATTTTTAGTTTTATTAGTAATTTTGCAATTCGGAAAATTCTACTCTATTATAATATATGTATAGAACTAAGACCTGCGGAGAACTCCGCTTGAATGATGCCGGCTCTACCGTCACCCTCGCCGGCTGGGTACAACGTGCCCGTAAACTCGGCGGCATGACATTTGTGGATGTCCGTGACCGCTATGGAATCACCCAAGTCGTGTTTAACAACGACGTCAACGCTGACCTTTGCGAGCAAGCCAACAAGCTCGGTCGCGAATACGTGGTGCAGATCACCGGTAAAGTCAGCGAGCGTTCCAACAAAAACCCGCACCTCCCCACCGGCGACATCGAAATCATCGCCTCGGATCTCAAAGTGCTCAATAAGAGCGAAGTGCCTCCCTTCACCATCGAAGACGACACTGACGGCGGCGACGACCTCCGCATGAAATACCGCTATCTCGACCTCCGCCGCAACTGCGTGCGCTCTAACCTTGAGCTGCGTCACCGTATGGCTTTCGAGATTCGCCGCTACCTTGATTCGAAGGGCTTCCTCGAAGTGGAGACTCCGGTGCTCATCAAGTCTACCCCCGAGGGCGCTCGTGACTTCGTGGTGCCTTCGCGCATGAATCCCGGTCAGTTCTATGCCCTCCCCCAGTCGCCCCAGACTTTCAAGCAGTTGCTGATGGTCAGCGGTTTTGACCGCTATTTCCAGATCGTGAAGTGCTTCCGCGATGAAGACCTTCGCGCCGACCGCCAGCCTGAGTTTACTCAGATCGACTGCGAAATGTCGTTTGTAGAGCAAGAGGACGTGCTTCAGATGTTTGAAGGCCTCGTGAAGCATATCTTCAAATATGTGAAAGATATCGATTTCACCGAGCCTTTCCCCCGCATGACATGGGCCGACGCCATGAAGTATTACGGCTCTGACAAGCCCGATACCCGCTTTGACATGAAGTTTGTCGAGCTTAAGGATCTCACCACCGGCCACAACTTCGCCGTGCTCGATGATGCTGAATACGTAGGCGCCATCTGCGCCAAGGGTTGCGCGTCTTACACCCGCAAACAGCTTGACCAGCTCACTGACTTCGTAAAGCGCCCGCAGGTGGGCGCCAAGGGGCTAATGTGGGTCAAAGTGGAGGCTGACAGCTCAATCAAGAGCTCGGTTTCGAAGTTCTACTCTGAGGATGACCTCCGCAAGTGGGCTGACCGCTGCGGCGCTGAGGCAGGCGACCTTATCCTCATCCTCGCAGGCGAGACCATGAAGACCCGCAAGCAGCTTAATGAGCTCCGTCTTGAGATGGGTACACGTCTTGGCCTGCGTGACCCGCAGAAGTTCTCTTGTCTCTGGGTCATCGACTTCCCGCTCTTCGAATGGGACGACGAGACTCAGCGCTACTACGCTATGCACCATCCCTTTACCTCGCCCAACCCCGAGGATATCTCCAAGCTCGACTCTGACACCGGCAACGTCCGCGCAACAGCTTACGACATGGTGGTCAACGGCAACGAGCTCGGCGGCGGCTCGATCCGTATCCACGAGGCTGAGCTACAGGATAAGATGTTCCGTCTGCTCGGACTTTCAGAGGAGGATGCCCAGTATAAGTTTGGCTTCCTGATGAATGCATTCAAATATGGCGCACCCCCTCACGGAGGCCTCGCTTTCGGCTTCGACCGCTTCGTCTCAATCCTCGCCGGACTTGACTCTATCCGCGATGTCATCGCATTCCCGAAGAACAATTCCGGCCGCGACATGATGATCGACGCCCCCAGCGAAATCGACCAGCAGCAACTCGATGAACTCGCCATTGCTATCAACCTCAAAGACAAAGCCGAATAAATGCCCACGCTCGAGGACATAGTATCAGCAATCGAATCAGTAGCCAACAAGGGCTATCAGGAATCATGGGACAACACCGGGTGGCAGGTCTGCCCGGTCAGCCCCGATACCGAGTGCACCGGAGTGATGCTCTCAGTCGATGTCACGGAGGCCGTTATCGATGAAGCCATAGCCAAGCGTTGCAATCTGATAATTTCACACCACCCACTGATTTTCAAGCCATTGCGCCGAATAGTAGGCGACACTCCGGCCGAGCGGATGGTAATAAAACTGATCTCGTCAGGCATCTCGGTTTACTCATGCCACACTTCGCTTGACAGCATCTCGGGTGGCGTATCTACGACATTGGCTTCAATGCTGGGGCTATCCGATATAAAGATACTATCACCACGGCGCGACGCGCTGTCGAAGATAGTAACCTATATCCCTGCTTCCCATGCCGATAATGTGCGTGAAGTCATGACAAGATATGGGGCCGGACATATCGGCAACTATGATTGCTGCACCTTCAGCACCGAAGGTCAGGGACGCTTCCGCGCTCTCGAAGGGTGCAAGCCTTACGTAGGCGCAGTCGGAGAAATCCACACTGAAGAGGAGGTGAAAATCGAAGCCGTAGTGCCTAACTTCGCCATCAACCGATTGAAATCAGCCATCCGGTTAAGCCATCCTTACCAGGAGCCGGTAATCGACGTCTTTCCGATGAGCATCACTGACCAGTGGTCAGGCCTCGGAGCTATCGGCAATCTTCCCGCTCCCGTGAGCTACGATGAACTCATAGCCCGCGTCAAGGAGGTCTACGGTTCGCCGGTGGTTCGCACTACTGCCGGACGCGCTAACCGCATAGTCAGCCGCGTAGCTCTCTGCGGCGGATCGGGTGGCGAATTTATCCCCGATGCCATCGCTAAAGGCGCCGATGCCTACGTCACCAGCGATGTCCACTATCACGATTTCGTGGACTATTCCTCGGAAATTCTCGTCATCGATACCGGGCACTTCGAAAGCGAGAAATGTACCCGAGCTATTTTGCAAAGCATTATTTCAGAAAAATTTCCTAACTTTGCAGCGAAAATCTCTGAATCCGAACAAAATTCTATCCAATATCATTGATTAAATTAAAAAATCCCAAATAAAATGGCCGAAAACAAACAGGACCAGACTCTGTCAGTTGAATCACGCCTGAAAGCTCTTTACGACCTTCAGACTATCCTCTCTCAGATTGACCGCATCAAAACTATCCGTGGCGAACTCCCCCTCGAAGTGCGTGACCTCGAAGACAATATCGAAGGCCTCCGCACTCGTATCGACAACTACCGCCACGAAATCGATGAACTTCGCCGCAAGTCGGCCGAAGAAAACGCCAAAATTCAAGAGGCTAAGTCGAAAATCGATACTTACAAGCAGCAACTTGACAACGTCAGAAACAATCGCGAGTTTGATTTGTTATCTAAGGAGATTGAGTTCCAGACTCTCGAGATCGAACTCTCAGAGAAGCACATCAACGAGTATGCACGCATCACTGAAACAAAGGAACGTGAGATCGCCACAACTCAGGAAACCCTCGACGATCACATCCACGTGTTGAAGGAAAAACGTGCTGAGCTCGAAGAAATAGTCTCTGAGACCAAGCAAGATGAGGAACGCCTCCGCGAACAGGCTCAGGAAATCGAACCGAAAATCGATGAACGTACCCTCGCAGCGTTCAAGCGTATCCGCAAAAATGCCCGTAACGGTCTCGGCGTAGTCTATGTGCAGCGTAACGCTTGCGGCGGTTGCTTCAACCGCATCCCGCCCCAAAAGCAGATGGAGATCAAAATGCACAAGAAGATCATCGTCTGCGAATACTGCGGTCGCATCATGATTGACCCGGAACTCGCCGGCGTAACCGAGAATGCCGATTAAACTCTCGGCTAACTCTTTAATCTTGTTTCTGTTATGGATAAAATCCAACCCGGCAAATTCGTCGAACTTACTTACGATCTCTACGTCGTCAACGCTGATGGCTCCGAGGAGATCGTCCACAATGTGGATGCTGACAACCCCGAGAAAATCGTCTATGGCGTGACTCCCGGCGTCATCAAGCCTCTCGAGGATGCTCTTAACGGCCTTGAGCAAGGAGCCGATTTCTCAGTCAATGTCCCCGCCAAGGATGGCTTCCCATTCAACCCTGATGATGTAGTGGAGCTTGACAAGAACATTTTCATCGTCGATGGCAAATTTGACACCAAGATGATCTTCCCCGGCGCCATGGTGCCCATGATGACCGGCGACGGCTACCGTATCAACGGTAAAGTGCTCGAAATCAGCGATTCAAAAGTCAAGATGGACTTCAACCACCCGCTCGTAGGTAAAGACCTCCTTTTCAAAGGTAAGATCCTGCTCGTGCGCGACGCTACTCCTGAAGACCTCCATCCCTCATGTGGCGGCTGCGGAGGTGGCTGTGGCGAAAGCGGCTGTGGCGAAGGCGGCTCATGTGGCTGCGGCGGCTGCAACTAAAAACTAAAAACTAAAAACTAAAAACTAAAAACTAAAAACTTAATGTTGCAAAACTGATCTCAGGCGCGGAGCGCCGTCGTTGTCCTAAACCCCACGTTTACGTGGGGTAAAAGCTATCTCTATAATCCTGAGGCTCGGAGAGCCGATGTTGTGGTAACGGCTATTTCATGACCACAACATCGGCTCTCCGAGCCTCAATTATCTGAGTATCAACCTACCCCACGTAAACGTGGGGTTTCCGATAACGACGGCGCTCCGCGCCTGAGATTAGTTTTGCATCACTCTCTTGTTTTAGTGATGTCACTTATAAGTATTTGTCAGAAATGTATCCCAAGCGGTCATCAAGGGTGAAAAGCCGGGGGTGACCCGTAGGTATCTCCTCGTTGACTATCTGCTCGGGTGTCAGCTTCTTAAGCATCATCACCAGACCTCGGAGCGAATTGCCGTGAGCCGAAACAATCACAGTGTCATATACCTGAAGAGCCGGAGCTATCTTCTCCTCCCAGCAGGGGCGCACACGGTTGATCGTGTCGGCAAGCGACTCGGTAAGAGGGAGTTCGTCGGCCGTCAGCATGGCATATTTTTCTTCTTTAGCCGGGTAGCGGTCATCGTCGGGCGTAAGTGCCGGCGGCTGTATATCGAAGCTGCGTCGCCAGATGTGCACCTGCTCGTCGCCATATTTCGCAGCCGTATCTGCCTTGTTAAGTCCCTGAAGAGCACCATAATGACGCTCGTTAAGATGCCAGTCCTTCTCTACAGGTATCCAAAGTCGATCCATGGCATCGAGCGCAAGGTCGAGCGTGGTGATAGCGCGGCGAAGATAGGATGTGAAAGCATACCGGGGCTTTAGTCCGGCCTGTTTGATAAGTTCGCCGGCGTGGGTGGCTTCTTGCTGCCCGAGAGGCGAAAGGGGTACATCAGTCCATCCGGTAAAGCGGTTTTCGAGATTCCACTGGCTCTGCCCGTGGCGGATAAGAATAAGTTGTTTCATATCAGTAAGTTTTTATTTTTCTAACAATCTTATAGGGGCGATTGTTGAAAAAATAACTACTTTTGTAATATGGTAAAAGGATTCAAGCTACTAAAAGTCAGACTTCTCAGGCCGTGGAACAGATTCATTCGACGTCGCCGCCTGAAAAACAAGACAGTAACCGTCATCAGCAACAATTGCTGGGGCGGCTTCATGATGAAGGAGTGTGGCATGGCATTCTACACTCCGTTTGTCGGGCTGTTTATGTTTGACGATGATTATATCCGTATGCTCGAAGATATGAACGTGTTATCCAAGCCGTTACGATTCATATCGCGCGAGCAGTCGCGCCACGTCATCACCGAGAAAAAGGATTACCCCATCGGCGTGATTGGCGACGGCATCGAGATTCATTTCCTGCACTACAAGAGCGCTCAGGAGGCTGCCGAGAAGTGGGCTAAACGCGTCAGCCGTATCGACAAGGATAACATGATCGTGAAGTTTGGCGACGAGGATGGGTGGCGCGAGGATCTGATGAGGCGATTTGAGGCGCTCCCTTTCGATTGTAAGGTATGCTTTACGGCTCAGGAGCATGAAGGCTATCCCTCCGTTGTCCGTCTCCCCTACTACGACAACGAGGGATCGATCCAGCGCGATGCTTATAAAGTCACTAATGACTACTGGGACTTCGTTGACCATGCCAACGCCCTAAAAAAAACGAGCCATGCCTAAAGCGACATGACCCGAGTTATGAACAAATGAATGAACGAATTTACTGTCCGAGATATGTCTTGAGCAGACGGCTTTTCTGTCCCTTAAGGCGGCGGATAGCTTTCTCTTTGATCTGACGTACACGCTCGCGTGTGAGGTCAAACTTAGCGCCGATCTCCTCAAGAGTCATTTCCTGGCAGCCGATTCCGAAAAACATTTTCAGAATGTCGCGCTCGCGCTCGTGGAGCTGCTTGAGTGCGCGATCCACCTCTTTGGCAAGTGATTCCTGGGTAAGAGTGGCATCGGCCATAGGCGAATCGTCATTGGTGAGCACATCGAGAAGGCTGTTTTCCTCACCCTCTACAAACGGTGCATCCACCGACACATGACGGCCCGAAACCTTCAGAGTATCAGCGATTTTATCGACGGGGACTTCAAGACGTTCGGCCAACTCCTCGGGCGACGGACGGCGCTCGTTTTCCTGCTCAAACTTCGAAAGGGCTTTGCTGATCTTGTTAAGCGATCCTACCTGATTGAGCGGAAGACGCACGATACGGCTCTGCTCTGCAAGAGCCTGAAGTATCGACTGACGAATCCACCATACAGCGTAAGAGATAAATTTGAAGCCTCGTGTCTCATCGAATTTCTGGGCAGCCTTGATCAGACCAAGATTACCTTCGTTGATCAAGTCAGGAAGACTAAGTCCCTGATTCTGATACTGCTTGGCCACGGATACTACGAATCGGAGGTTTGCTTTCACTAATTTTTCAAGAGCTTTCTCGTCGCCCTGATGTATACGCTGGGCGAGCTCTACTTCTTCTTCTACCGATATGAGTTCCTCGCGACCAATTTCCTGAAGGAATTTGTCGAGTGACGCGCTCTCGCGGTTGGTAATTGATTTTGTTATCTTTAGTTGTCTCATTTTCGATAATGCGAAATTAAACACGCGAAATTACTAATTTTCTCCGCCCCGCGCAACTCCTTTAAGAATAATTATGAATTTTTAATCCCAAAGCTCATCCCATCATAATGTCATAATATCAATTTGTCATAATGTCAATTTGACAATTTGACAATTTGACAATTTGACACCCCAAAAACTAAAAACTAAAAACTAAAAACTAAAAACTTTTCCCTATCTTTGCACTTAAATGCAAATGGAAAAAGTTATACTATGAAAGTGCCATCGTATCACACAGGTACGATGCTGATTATAGCATCGGTCTTACTACTTTTAGTAATCTCCGTCTCAGGCAACGCGGGGCTTTGGCTCATGTCCATCCTGCTGGTATTCTGCGGATTGACTCTCCTCACATCACTCATCACACAGCTTCGGGAGGCCATAATAAAGCCCTCTCACCGCCTGTATGCCAAAGACTTCACGCTGAAATTTATGGCCACCCTTATGGGATTTCTCCTGGTGTTAGGGACGATACTATACCTATATGTATTCTACACAGTCGCCAACGATGAAGCTGTCTATGAGGACGTTGGCCACGAAGTTCAGTTTTCCAACGCTGAATATCTCCTGCGGTCGCTCATCTGCTCCCTTGACCTATTCATGCTCGACGTCGACAGCAACCTGCTCGACCGGCTTGACCACCATCCCGGCTTGAAAGGATGGCTTTCAGTGCAAGCCGTGGTATCATTTGCATGCACTGTGGCGATGCTCGTATGGCTTGTATATTCGCGTGTACATGCCTATTATCGTCTGAATTACCGCACGCGCATCACTGACGCCCACAATCACCTTTACCTTTTCTTCGGCAACAACGAACCATCTTCGCTGCTCATTAAAGACATAACCCGCAACGACCCAAAAGCCGTGGCCATTATCATCGATGAGGCTAACCTTAAGGATGACGACAACGACGAATGGGCGGGCATTGTCGGTCTTATCGCCCACAAACACAAGGTATTCAAGGAGGCCGACAAGGTGGGAGCTCTCGTTTCGATTGCCAGCCAGCCGCTTATGGACATTGATGAAGAAGTATCATCCCGTGCCGACTTTGATGCATTCGGCTACCTTGGTATTTCGAGAATTCGGAAGTTTATTGAGAGGCTCACTGATACTACTGACCCTCAGCTACATATCTTCTTTATGGGTGACGACGAGGAGCACAACATCCGCAATATCATCGTCCTGGCGAAAGACCGTACCATAATGGAGCTCGCCCAAAATGATGCGGTGTATCATCGCATCTATTGCCATGCGCGCCTCAATGGACCCAACAGGGTAATTCAAGATGTAGCCCTTAAAAAGCACCTGAATATCAAGATAGTAGACTCTTCTCACATCGCGGTAGAGCTGCTTAAATATCACCCGGAATATCATCCCGTTAACTCGATAAAGACCATCGGTGCCGGGCAAACGCTTGTTTATAAGCCATTTAAAGCTCTGTTGATAGGTTTCGGAGAAGTGGGACGGGATGCATTCCGCTTCCTTTATGAGTTTACAACGTTTGTCGACAGCGAGGATCACAACCGCCGCTGCCGCTTTGAATGTCAGATAGTTGACTCAAATTTGGAATCAATCGAGGGCACATTCAAGTCCACAATGCCGGCGATATTTGACCCTCGGCTCCGCACCGAGCACAATGCCTTTATCGATTTCCATGCGATAGACCATAACAGCACTGAGTTTTACGACAAAGTGCTTACTGATGAGTTCATTACGACACTCAACTATGTAGTAATCTCCATCGCCGATGCCGACGAGGCTATCACTCTCGCTTCAAGAATCTTCAACAAGGCGCGCCGCTCTGGCCGCGATATGTCCACTATTCGAATCTTTGTCCGTTGCAGCGACGACAAGAAAGTCGACAGCCTGCTCAAAATCACCGCTCACTACAATTTCGGCTATGCCGACAAGGAGAAGAATACCCCTGTAATTCAGCTCTTTGGCCAGCCCGACATGACCTATACTTACGACCTCGTGGTCAGCGACCGATTTGTGGAAGCGGGCAAGAAGTTTCAAGCTAAATACTCTATCCTCAGCGGCGATGGCGGCACATGGGATGAACGCCATAAAAAACTGACCGGCAACGGAATACCTGACATTGACAAGCTACGCAAGCTGCGTCGTCAGGAGTCGCAGGATCGTGCCAACGCTCTTCATGCCGGCACAAAACTTATCCTGCTCAAGCAGGCCATGGATTCGCTATACGCCGAGGATGGTCTTCAAATAGATTGGAATTCATTCCTCCATCGGTATTTCAACGATGATGGATCAGCTGATGTAGTTGGTAGTCAGAAAGATATAACGTATCCGGAGCTTACTCCCGACGAAAACCGTATCATCCGGCAGCTCGCCATGCTCGAGCACCTGCGATGGAATGCCGCCCACGAACTGATGGGCTACGTGTTTAACACCACCGAAAATTCATGCAACGAGCAGACCATGCGTCACAACTGCCTCTGCACTTGGGATCAGCTTGATGCTCAAAGCAATAAGATCACCGATTGGCCATGCGACTACAAGCGATATGACTACTGCGTGGTCGACACCACAATAGCCCTCAACCGTCAAACTCTCAAAACCTCCAATTTAATACCATGGCAGACTTCTTTATAAGCTATTCCTCTAAAGATAAAGACTTAGCCGACAAAGTTTTAGACACCATCGAATCAAAAGGCTATACCTGCTGGATAGCACCCCGCAATATACCTTACGGCACCCCTTACGCCCGCGCCATAATGAACGGTATCGATGAATGTGAAACTTTCATAGTGCTAATCACTGAAAATTCTATCGCCTCCGAAGACGTTCTCAACGAGGTAGACAACGCCCACGCCTCGCGAAAGAAAATCATCCCCATCCGATTTATCGACAAGCCTCTCCCCCGCGAGCTAAACTACTATCTCAGTCGCACCCAATGGCTTACCCTCTCCCCATCAGCCATCTCCACCCTCCCCACCCTCCTCAACCTCACCCCAAAAACCAAAAAAACGGAAGATAAAGTTGAAATACCAAATCCTGAAACTGAAGTAAAGGAACAAGGCACAGACGAAGCAAAGCCTGACTTAGAAGCAAATCAGCCTAAAACGACGAATAAATCTCAATTATTTCTAAAAGTAATTGCAGCTTTATCAGTCATTTGGATGATAGTCTCATGGATTTTTGGACAGCCAAACGATATCACTATTGCAGTATGCCTTATTGTATTCATATTCTTCCTTATCCTTACAATCATTGGATTCTGTAAACCTGAGATTCTTAAGTCAAGCAAGAAAGATATTGCAATATATGGCGGTATATCCACGATTGCGTTGTTCTTATCAATGATCGGCTACGCTGACAAAAATGTCACCTCAGATGAAAGAGCTAACGTCATAGTGGCCAATACGTTGGAAAGTGATACTACCCTTAATGACAACATATCTACTATCGGAAAAGAAGTTTCTGCTGAAGATGCCAAAATTCTCGAAGACCTAAGAAAAGAAGGTGATGAAGCATTTGAAAATAAAAACTACAAAGAAGCTTTAAATTTCTATCAGCAAATGGCTGATAGAGGAAATGGTTACGGCTACCTAATGCTAGCCAAAATATATGTCTCAGGCCTTGGATTAAAACAAGATACGAAGAAGGCATTCGAATATTTTTCACTTGCTGCTGATAAAGGTCTGCTTGAAGGACTTAACGGCATGGGTATATGCTACTTATATGGCCGTGGCACAAATAAGGATTATGAAAATGCCGCCGAATGTTTCCGACGAGCCGCTGAGGCCGGATTGTCAGATGCTCAAGAAAATCTGGCATATTGCTACGTATACGGTAATGGCGTGGAACAAAACTATCCTACAGCCATGACCTGGTATGAAAAGGCTGCTGCTCAAAACAATGCCAGAGCTGCATATAATATAGGTAAAATGTATTATTATGGTCAACCGGGTATCGAACAATCCTTTAAGAAAGCTTTTGAATGGTACTCACTTGCTGCAAAATTGGGAAATTCTGATGCTCAAAACGGCGTAGGTATTTGTTATCTGAAAGGCCAAGGTATTGAACGTGACCCTAATATGGCGTTTGAATGGTTCACCAAGACTGCTGAACACAATAATCCAACGGGGCTATATAATCTTGCAAATTGCTACAGAGACGGTACTGGATGTGAAAAGAATCGCGCCAAAGCAAAAGAGTTGTATAAGAAAGCTATCAAACTCGGAAGTACCGATGCCAAAATTCAATTAAATAAATTAGGTAAATAAACTATGTTAGAACTATTTAGATTTTTTGCGGCGCTTGCGCCTGCTTTGGTGCTCGCCGTGATGATTATTCGCCGCGACAGCGAGCGTCCCGAACCGTTGAAATGCCTTTTCGCAGCAGCCGGACTCGGCATCGTTGCCGCCATAGGCGTAATCAGCGTAGGCTTTGATGTGGTGGAAAATGATGGATTCATAGCTGCATTCTATAACGCTTTTCTTTGCGCAGCTGTCCCTGAAGAACTTTTCAAGTTTGCAATGCTCTGTCTGTTAGTACGTTATTGCCGATATTTTGATGAATATTTTGACGGCATCGTCTACTGCGTCTGCATCGGAATGGGATTTGCCGGTTTTGAAAACGTGCTTTATCTGTTTGGAAGCGACGATTGGGTATTTGTTGGCGTCGCACGTGCCCTACTTGCCGTACCGGCCCACTATTTCTTCGCCGTAATCATGGGCGCATTCTTCGCCTTAGGCTATTTCGACAGAGCAAACCGCTCAAAATATATGGCTATGGCGTTGATATTCCCCATCTTAGCCCACGGCATATACGACTTCTGCTGCTTCTCGATTGGCGTCAGCGACGGCTTCGCCGGCATAATCACCATTGCATTCTTCGTCGGCCTCAAATGGATTCGCAAATACGTCAAGAGCCTCGTCTCCTCCACCCTCGCCCTCGACTCCTACCCCACCGAGATTATCGATTAACCTCATGCTCCTGCATTCACGCAACTCGGAGAGGCAATGTATTGGTAATAAAATAGCCATTACCACAACATCGCCCCTCCGAGGCTCAACTATCTGAGTATCAGCCCACCCACATAAACGCGATGCAGTTAAAATGACGACTAGGGAGGCTCGGAGAGCCTCCCTAGTCGTTATTTTAACGGCATTAAGGTAAACGTGAGGTTTCTTTGCCAAGGCATAGCGTTAAAGCGGTGACTTCAATAAGGCGAAGCGCTAATAAAGAGATGACTGACAGCATCAGCGCTCTGCGTCTGAGATTAGTTTTGCAACACCCTCCACTATGGCATCAGGAGTTGGTCATCGCCCGAAACTTTGCAAAGAGCAATAGATAGTTTAGTCGATGAGCTTGCGGTAGCGGCGGCGGGTGGGTTCTTTGCCGTCGTTATGGGCACGCTTATATTCCTCAAAATCAGAGTAGGAGCCTTCGTAGAAGATTACGTTGCCATCCCCTTCAAACGAGAGGATGTGTGTGCAGATTCGGTCAAGAAACCAGCGATCGTGAGATACCACAACGGCACATCCGGCAAAGTTTTCCAGACCCTCCTCAAGAGCTCGTAATGTATTGACATCGATATCGTTAGTCGGCTCGTCAAGGAGCAGCACGTTGCCCTCTTCCTTTAGTGCCATCGCAAGATGGAGGCGATTGCGCTCTCCACCTGAAAGTACGGCTATCTTTTTCTCCTGATCAGCACCCGTGAAGTTAAACCGCGACAGATATGCTCGAGCATTAACGTCGCGTCCACCCATACGGAATGACTCTGTGCCTTGCGAAATCACCTCATACACACTCTTTTCAGGCAGAAGGTCATGGTGAGTCTGGTCAACGTAAGCAATCTTTACAGTCTCGCCGACGTCAAACGTACCGGCATCCGGTTTTTCAAGCCCCATAATGAGCTTGAATAGAGTGGTTTTACCCGTACCATTGGGGCCAATCACGCCTACGATACCGCCCTGCGGCAAGGTGAACGAGAGATTATTAAATAGCTTCTTATGGTCAAAAGCCTTTGACAAACCGTTGACTTCGATAACCTTAGCTCCGAGGCGAGGTCCATTAGGTATATAAATTTCGAGGCGTTCTTCGCGCTCTTTCTGATCCTCGTTGAGCATACGGTCGTAAGAGTTAAGACGGGCCTTACCCTTAGCCTGACGGGCTTTAGGAGCCATGCGCACCCACTCGAGTTCTCGTTCGAGGGTCTTGCGGCGCTTGCTGGCCTGTTTCTCCTCTTGTGCCATACGCTTGGTTTTCTGATCAAGCCACGACGAGTAATTTCCTTTCCAGGGTATACCCTCGCCGCGGTCGAGCTCAAGTATCCAGCCGGCCACATGGTCAAGGAAATAGCGGTCGTGAGTGATGGCGATTACCGTTCCGGGATATTGCTGAAGGTGTTGTTCAAGCCAGTCAATTGACTCAGCATCAAGGTGGTTAGTAGGCTCATCGAGCAGCAGTATATCCGGCTGGCTAAGCAGCAGACGGCAAAGCGCCACGCGGCGGCGTTCACCCCCCGACAGAGTAGTAACACTCTGATCATCAGGCGGACACTGAAGTGCATCCATAGCGCGCTCAAGCTTGGAATCAATATTCCATGCATCGGCAGCATCAAGCTTGTCCTGAAGCTCGGCCTGACGGGCCATCAGGGCATCCATCTTGTCAGGGTCATCAAGCACGTCAGGATCACAAAATGCCTCGTTTACCTTGTCAAACTCAGCAAGAAGATCCATCACCGGCTGCACTCCTTCCCTAACTACCTCGATTACAGTCTTCGAGGGATCGAGCTGGGGATCCTGTTCGAGATAACCCACTGTATATCCCGGAGAAAACACCACTTCACCTTGATAACTCTTGTCAATGCCGGCAATGATTTTCAGAAGCGAAGATTTACCCGAGCCGTTCAATCCGATGATACCTATCTTGGCACCATAGAAAAACGAAAGGTAAATATTTTTAAGCACTTGTTTCTGAGGAGGATAAGTCTTGCTTACACCCACCATCGAGAAGATTACTTTCTTATCGTCAGCCATAGTTTATTTTTTAGGGGCGAATCTCACCGGATAGTCCACTGAGATACGTCCGCGGATTATATTGTTAAGTTTATTCTTTATTAACTGCTTGCGAATGAGAGAAATATGATCTATATACAGTTTACCTTCAAGATGGTCACACTCATGCTGCACTATGCGGGCAAGAAATCCTGAGATCTCCTCCTCATGAGGCTGGAGATTCTCGTCGAGCCAGCGCAGACGGATATGCTCCACGCGAGGCACATTTTCTGACAATCCGGGAAGCGACAGGCACCCCTCACCACGGGTAACAGTCTCGCCGTCAAGCACTTCAATCTCAGGATTGATAAGCGTAAACCGCCGTCCGGCACACTCCGGAAAAGAGTCCTTCACAGCATCGGCATCAATGACCACGATGCGGTCATTCCGGCCAATCTGAGGAGCGGCAAGCCCTACGCCCTCTGATTCATACATCGTTTCAAACATATTAGCCACCAACTCTTTAAGCCCGGGATAATCGCCCGTTACCGGGTTAGAAATCTTCCTGAGCACTGGGTGACCGTAAAGATATACGGGTAGCTTCATATTTAAATTATATTTCTTGAATTCAAATAATCATTAAGTATTATCACAGCCGAAATACGGTCAATAGCGCCCTTGTCGCGGCGATCCATCTTCTTCACCCCGGAGTCGATCAGCGACCTGTGGGCAAGCACCGAAGTAAACCGCTCATCAGAAAACACTATCTCTATCTCCGGCAGCGCTTTACGTATCTGCCCCACTGCCGGGCGGATGTATTTCATTGACTCCGAGGGCTCTCCATGCATATCCGTAGGATATCCCACGATAATCTTCTCCACCGGCTCCGCCGCCGTGTAATCCTGAAGAAATTTCACCAGCGATGCCGACGGGACTGTAGCAAGAGCCGTCGCCACTATCTGCAGAGGGTCAGTCACGGCTATGCCGCAACGCTTTCGTCCGTAATCAATAGATAAAATTCGTGCCATGAGCCACAAAATTACAAAAAATTTGCCATCTCCGCAAAATTCTTATGAACCATCACCCCATCATGCTGGTTATAAAGTCAAAACATAAGAACTATTGTTATGGCCAAAGAATCTAAAAATCGCACAAGCTTATGGGTAGCCATCGGAGCTATCATCCTGATTATCTTACTACTGGTATGGCTGACAATGGCCGACCTCCTCGGTGATACTGACGTCGCAGCCATGATAACCATGCCCCTCTGACAAAACAACGCCTCCGGATATCTTCTACAGATGCGGAGGCGTTTTGATTTGTTATCGAACTGTGGTTCAAGCCTTCTTGGCAATACGCTCTTTGATACGAGCTTTCTTGCCGGTAAGGTTACGCAGATAGTAAAGTTTCGCACGACGCACTTTACCGCGCTTGTTGACTGTGATTGAATCAATAAACGGTGATTCGATAGGGAAGATACGCTCTACGCCAATGTTGTCGCTGATCTTGCGCACTGTGAAACGTTTCTTGTTACCTTCGCCTGAAATGCGGATCACTACGCCGCGATACTGCTGGATACGCTCTTTGTTACCTTCTTTAATACGATAGGCTACGGTGATTGTGTCACCGGGAGCGAAATCGGTGTGCTGCTTACCTGTTGCAAAGGCCTCTTCAGCAACTTTAATTAAATCCATTTCGATAATAAATATTTAAATGTTAACATTTTACGCAATATGCCGGGCTGCATGTCCCGACAGAGATTACGCTTTTCGACTGCAAAGGTACTCATTTTCCCCTTGATTTCCAAATCTTTTTTCTCCTTTCCCGAATTTTCCGATTTACGAAACCTTCTCAAGTCACTTCTTTGTCCTCTCGTCAAATATAGCCAACTCCTCCTCAGCGCTGAGTTCCAAAGGTTTACCCTCTTCATCAGCAAAAATCACCGTCTCCCCAAGCTTAGTGACGATAAAAAACAACTTCTGAATTTTTCGTAATGTTATTTGTGAAGATTTGCTTTTGAACAAGCATGAGTTTAGCGAGCTAAATGATTGTTTGGATAAAGTGAAGATTCATAAATAACATAGAAAAATTTCAGAAATTATTTTTTATCGTCACTTAACTTTACGTTCAAGCATTTTTCGGGTCGAGCGCCTCATTGCCTCGCCCAATCGGGTATATAACTCATTTATCTCTTGTTCTGACATGATTCCTTAATTCTACTAAGTTTATTTATTATGAATATCTCCAATTTTATCCTTTAATAAATTACAAGTACTCAGCGCCTAATTCGATGTACTTAACTGCGATTCGTCTATTATAAAACGAGCTTTACACCTATTATATTATATTTTTTAATACCTCATTACAATATTTACATTTCCATCACGTTTCTTAAGAAATACCAACAATTTGTAAACATTTATGAAATTACTCGAAGGTAAAACAGCCCTCATCACAGGAGCATCCCGCGGTATCGGCAAAGGTATCGCCCTCAAATTCGCATCTGAAGGTGCCAACATAGCTTTCACTGACCTCAACCGCGACGAGAACATGGAAGCAACCGAAAAAGAAATCGAAGCCCTCGGCGTCAAAGCCAAAGGTTACGCCTCTAACGCTGCCGACTTCGCTCAGACCGAAGAAGTGGTAGCTAAAGTCAAAGAAGACTTCGGATCTATCGACATCCTCGTCAACAACGCCGGTATCACCAAAGACGGCCTCATGATGCGCATGAGCGAAGGCCAATGGGACGCCGTAATCAACGTCAACCTCAAGAGCGCGTTCAACTTCATCCACGCCGTCCTCCCCATCATGATGCGCCAGCGCAATGGCTCCATCATCAATATGGCCTCCGTAGTTGGTGTCCACGGCAACGCCGGTCAAGCCAACTATGCCGCCTCTAAAGCCGGCCTCATCGCTTTGGCCAAGAGCATCGCTCAGGAAGTAGGCTCTCGCGGAATCCGCGCCAACGCCATCGCCCCCGGCTTCATCGAGACTGCAATGACTGCAGCACTTCCCGAAGAAGTCCGCAAAGACTGGGCTCAGAAAATTCCCCTCCGCCGCGCCGGCCAGGTAGAAGACATCGCCAATGTCGCCACCTTCCTCGCCTCTGACCTATCTTCTTATGTATCAGGCCAGGTCATCCAAGTCGACGGCGGCATGAATATGTAATCAACGATATTTCCAACACTCTATTTAAATTCCCCTATGTGCGGTTCCCGCTGCGAAGCGTGACCCGCACTAATTTTTTTTTGGCCATTATAGTTTGCCAATGTCAAAGCTATTCCTTAACTTTGCACTGCGTTTCCGAAACCGACGCCCGGATCGATAGCTCAGCTGGATAGAGCATCTGCCTTCTAAGCAGACGGTCGGGGGTTCGAATCCCCCTCGATTCACTAACCTCTTAATAAAATTCATTAATGGAAATTACTGGCAAAATCATAGTAGCTCTCCCCGAAGTTTCCGGAACTTCTAAAGCCGGCAACCCCTGGCGCAAACGCGAATACGTCCTCGAGACTCAGGAAACCTACCCCAAGAAGGTATACTTCTCATTCTTCGGCGACCGTGCTGACCAATACCCCCTCGCAGTTGGCGACCAGATCAATCTCAGCTTCGACATCGACTCCCGCGAATACAACGGCCGCTGGTATGTCGAGATCCGCCCCTGGAAAGCTGAAAAGCTCGGCGCAGGAGCTGCCGCACCCGTTCAGCCCCAGCAAAACTTCGGCCCCGCTACCCAGATGCCCGGCGGATACCCTCAGGCCGGTGCACCCGTACCCCCTCCCGCTGTAGCCCCTGACATCACCATGAGCTCAAACGACGACCTCCCCTTCTGATAATCCCTGACCCATAATTCATCCCATCTATACCCCCGGAAGGCTGACGAATCCCATCTCGCCAGCCTTCCACCTTTTAAATAAGCATTAAAAAAATAACCCTCCACCAGTCATAATGTCATTTTGTCATTCATTGAAGAAATTTTTCCATAATGTGACGATTAAGAAATAACTTGGGAAAATTTTCGTAAATGTTATTTATGAAGATTTGCTTTTGAATAAACATGAGTTTAGCGAGCTAAATGATTGTTTGGAAAAAGTGAAGATTCATAAATAACATAGAAAAGTTTAACAAGTTATTTTTTAATCGTCACAATAGTCATTAACTCCAATATATTTTTCGTAACTTTGCACCCAAGAATCATCAACAATATCTAAGGTACATATTCTATGGAATGGCTCATTGATCTTTTAGGTCCGGGCAATATGCAGCTTGCAAGCACTTTGGTGCTTTACTCGTTTGTGATTGCCGCCGGTGTCTTTCTCGGAAAAATCAAAATCGGAGGCATATCCCTCGGCGTGACTTTTGTGCTCTTCGTCGGCATCATCATGGGACACTTCGGTTATGTGGTTCACCCCGAGGTGCTTAAGTTCGTCAGAGAGTTTGGTCTTATCCTGTTCATCTTCTCTATCGGTCTCCAGGTAGGTCCCGGTTTCTTCTCCTCGTTCAAGCATGGCGGCGTATTGCTCAACTGCCTCGCCGCTCTCATCATACTCCTCAACGTCGGCATCGTGCTGGCTATATTCTACATCGATGGTGATACCTCCATCACCGCACTGGTCGGCGTAATGTCAGGTGCCGTCACCAACACCCCCGGTCTTGCCGCCGCTCAGCAGACAGCCGGTTCGCCTGAAGCCATCAACCTCATGGCCATGGGTTATGCCGCTGCCTACCCCCTCGGCGTAATCGGTATCATCCTCTCGATGTTCATCATCAAGATCCTGTTCCGCATCAAGCCCGAGGAGGAACTCGAAGCCATCAACCGCGAGACCGAAAACGCTGTCAACAAACCACTTATCCTCTCATTTGAGGTTACCAACCCCCTCATCCAAGGCAAAACACTCCACGAGCTTCACCAGATCCTCGACTGCGACTTCGTCGTAAGCCGACGCATGGGAGCTGACGGAAAAGTAGAAATCCCCAACTCCAAAACGCAAGTTTTCATCGGCGATAAATTATATGTGGTCCTCTCGGCCAACGCTGAAATGCGATTCCAAGGCGTCGTCGGAAAGGAGATCACAATGGACTGGGAAGAAGTGCAGTCAAAGGTATTCTCTCGCCGCATCGTCATCACCCAGAGCAAATACAACGGCACTACACTCGCCGCCCTCCGCATCCACACAGCCTACAACCTCAACTGTACCCGCGTCAACCGCTCGGGCGTTGACCTTCTGGCCTCGCCCAACCTGCGTCTTCAGGTGGGCGACCGTCTCACTGTAGTAGGTGACCTTAACGATATCGAGCGTCTCGGAGTACGCCTCGGCAACTCGCTCAAGCGCCTCGAACACCCCAACCTCATCACCATCTTCGTAGGCATCCTCTTCGGTATCATCCTCGGCTCCATCAACGTAGGCTTCGGCATGAAGCTCGGCCTCGCCGGCGGTCCGCTCGTGGCTGCCATCCTCATGAGCCGATTCGGTTACAAATTCAAGCTCGTCACTTACACCTCCTCGTCAGCATCACTGATGCTGCGAGAGCTCGGCATCTGCCTCTTCCTCGCATCGGTAGGCATCTCCTCAGGTAAAGACTTCGCCGCAACGGTGTTCAACACCACCGGTATGTGGTGGGTAATCTGGGGCTTCATCATCACACTGGTGCCACTGATCATCGTAGGAAGCATAGCCCGCGGAATATACCATATCAACTACCTGACCATCATGGGTCTTATCTCCGGCGGTAACACTGACCCACCAGCCCTCGCATACGCCAACGGTGCCACCGGTAGCGATGCCCCGGCCGTAGCTTACTCTACGGTCTACCCGCTGACCATGTTCCTGCGCGTCGTCGCGGCCCAGGCCCTGATTTTGTGCTTCTTCTGACGCACCGCGCGAACTTTTCTTCAACCGAAACGTTTATTGAAATATGGACAGCATGTATGAAACACTCATGGGATTGCCGCTCTTCAGCGGAATCAGCTACAACAAGCTTTCGGAAATCGTCGGCTCCACTCGCTTGTCGTTCCTGAAATACCTCCCCTCTGAGGTTTTCATCCAGCCGCTTGAGCCTTGCACTCACCTCAAGTTCCTCCTCGGCGGCAAAGCCCGCATTTCAATTACAAATGAGACAGAACGCTTCACCATCTCCTACACTCTGACCGCGCCCTCGGTGATCCTGCCCGACTATTTCTTTGGCCGCTCCACGCTTTATCCCTGCATGGCACGCGCCATTGACACGGTTTCGATCATGCAGATCGCCAAGGAGGATTTCATGAAAATAGTTTCATCAGATGAGATTTTCCTGTATAACTACCTGAATCTCATCTCCTCCAACGCTCAGAAGAGCATCGACGGCATCATGCTCCTGTCGTCAGGCACACTTGAGGAGCGAATCGCTTTCTGGATCATAGCCCTTACGCAGCGTGATGCCACTGACATCGAACTATCATGCCGTCAGCGTGACCTCTGCGCCGTGTTTGGCGTGCAGCGCAGCTCTTTCACAGCCACCCTCGATAGCATGAAGGAGAGCGGTCTCCTGGACTATGACTCTAATCATGTCCGTGTCCACTCCCGCCGCGAAGTCCTCCGGCTGTTGACCCGTCACTCCGAGTAACCATAACAGAATTAGCAGTGATAGAGCGCCTTTTGGCGCGACACTACGGTAACCCGGGGCGATTTTATGAGCCCTGGGTAACTTAGCATAAATCAAAAATTAGAGCACTGTAGGTGCGAAACAATGACTATGGCTTTTGCCATAATGGTCGTGTATGAAAAAGCTATTGCAGTAATTTTGTAGATATTTTATAAATGAATATCCCGAACTTTACCCTTCAATGCAAAATTCCAATTTCAGGCGCGGAGCGCCGTCGTTGTCTTTAACCCCATGTTTACGTGGGGTTGGCTGATAATCAAACGTTTGAGCCTCGGAGAGGCGATGTTGTGGTAATGACGATTATACATTTTTTTGTTTCATAGAGTAAAGATGAGGATACTCATTTTTTATAAAGCTTCCGCCGGACATTGCTGCCCGGCGGAAGAAAACTACATTTTATGTATCAAAAGTATTATTCCTCAGTATTCTTCTCGGCATACTCTTTGAGGAGCTTCTCCTGAACATCAGAAGGAACGGGCTCGTAAGAGGCAAACTTCATTGTGAACGATGAGCGTCCGCCGGTGATTGACGACAATGCAGTCGAGTAGTTGGACATCTCTTTCAAGGGCACCTTGGCAGATACGGTCTCGAAGCCGCTGTCGCTGACCATACCCATCACGATACCGCGACGACCCTGAAGGTCACTGATGATAGCTCCGGTGTACTCGCTCGGCACGATCACCTCTACATTGTAGATAGGCTCAAGGATTTTCGGCTTGGCATTGCGGAAGGCCTCAGAGAAGGCGTTGCGGGCTGCCAGGCGGAATGAGATTTCATTTGAATCTACCGGGTGCATCTTACCGTCGTAGATACATACTCTGACGTCGCGGGCATAGCTGCCGGTCAGAGGACCCTGCTCCATGCGATCCATGAGACCCTTGACGATAGCGGGAATGAAGCGGGCATCGATGGCACCACCAACGATACAGTTGTGTACCACGAGCTTGCCGCCCCAGTCGAGGGGTATCTCCTGCGTATCGCGTACGTTCATCTTGAATTCCTGATTGCCGAAGCGGTAAGTATCAGGAGTGGGATCACCTTCATTGTAGGGCTCGATGATCAGATGAACTTCACCAAACTGACCCGAACCGCCTGACTGCTTTTTGTGGCGATAGTCAGCGCGGGCTGATTTCTCGATAGTCTCACGGTAAGGAATCTTGGGCTCTTCAAACTTGATGGGGAGCTTATCATTATTCTCCACGCGCCATTTGAGGGTGCGGAGGTGGAACTCGCCCTGGCCGGAGAGGATCACCTGCTTGAGCTCCTTTGACTGCTCGATAACCCATGTAGGATCCTCCTCGTGCATACGGGTGAGGATAGCCATGAGCTTCTCGGCATCGCTCTCAGTTTCAGGTCGGATAGCGCGGCGATATTTCGGTTCGGGATAGCGGATGAAGTCAAAGCGGTAGTCGCAGTCCTTGCCATCGAGGGTATTACCGGTGCGTACATCTTTGAGCTTCACGGTAGCGCCTATATCACCGGCGCAAAGTTTGTCAACCTGGGTTCTGATCTGACCGCCGCCGCATGAGATCTGGGCGATGCGCTCGCGAGAGCCGCGGGTTACATTCTCCACATCCACGCCGGGAGTGAGTGTACCTGACATCACCTTGAAGTAACTGACCTCACCGATGTGCGGCTCTACGGTAGTCTTGAAGATATACAGTGACAGCGGGCCATCTGACAGAGGCTTAACTTCCACACCATCAACGGTCTCGGGCGCCGGCATATCGTTTACGAAAGGTACTACGTTTCCGAGGAATTCCATCATACGGCGCACGCCCATGTCCTTTTCAGCGCTTACGCAGAATACGGGATATATTGATCGGTCTATCAATCCTTTGCGGATACCTTCGCGCATCTCGTCCTCAGTGAGGTGACCCTGATCGAAGAATTTCTCCATGAGGGTTTCGTCGTTTTCAGCGGCAGCTTCCACAAGAGCCTGATGCAATTCCTGAGCTTTTTCGAGCTCCTCGGCGGGGATATCCTCGATAGTGGGAACACCACCTTCAGGACCCCATGAATACTTCTTCATCAGAAGCACGTCAATCATGGCGTTGAAGCCGGGACCGGCGTTGAGAGGATACTGGATGGCAACGATCTTGTTACCGAAATGCTCGCGGAGCTGCTCCATTACTGACTCATATTCAGCCTTTTCGCCATCGAGCTGGTTGAGAGCGAAGATCACGGGCTTTTTGAGCGACTGGGTAGTGCGGAAGATATTCTGGGTACCCACTTCCACGCCATACTGTGAGTTGATCACGATCACACCGGTATCAGTCACATTAAGAGCGGTGATAGCATTACCTACGAAGTCATCAGCTCCCGGGCAGTCAATCACATTAAGCTTCTTACCTAGGAATTCAGCATAAAGTACGGTTGAGAAAACTGAATAGCCATATTCCTTCTCTACGGGGAACGAATCGCTGACAGTATTCTTGCCCTCGATAGTACCACGGCGTTTTATAACTCCACACTCGAAGAGCATCGACTCTGCAAGTGTGGTTTTTCCCGAGCCTTTGCTACCGAGCAGGGCTATGTTTTTAATTTCGTTAGTTTGATAGACCTTCATGTTATTAGTAATTTAGATAATTAAAAAATTCAAAACTGGTATTTGTTAAATACGGAGCGCAAAATAGTAAATATTTTTGAATAAACCCTATTAAAAAAATATGTTTCATAACATATTTTTCATTTTTCTCCTCTTTAGTTGTTAGTTGTTAGTCGTTAGTTGTTAGTCGTTAGTTGTTAGTTGTTAGTCGTTAGTTGTTAGTCGTTAGTTGGGGGAGGCGCGGAGCGCCGGGGTTGTCGGAAAGAGGGTGTATCAAAATTCTGATGCACCCTCTTTCGTAATATGTTGTAAAACAT
>JAMPAP010000001.1:165328-186145 GCA_023667185.1 Lachnoclostridium sp. | reverse complement strand
CAAAGCCTTTTTTATGCCTAGCTCATTGACAAAAGTCTAAATCCGAAACTTGAGTTATGGTATCCTTGCTTCAACTGATCCTGTGGCGCTTGACAAGGCATGCGTCGATATTATTTTTAACATGACTTCTTCAGAGGGTAATGATAATGTTCCGCTTATCGAGCGTATCAACAGCCGTCATGGAACACATACTATAGATCATGCTGCAAAGATAGGTCTCGGCTCTCTTGATTATGAGATTGTCGATCTTGATAAATAAAAGTTATAACATTACGCAAGATAAGCCTCGCAAAATGCGGGGCTTATCTTATGTGCTCGAAGCGGGACTCGAACCCGCACGGTCGCAATGACCAAAGGATTTTAAGTCCTTCGTGTCTACCATTCCACCATTCGAGCATCGTGGATGAGGACTTGCGTTAAATCAGAGCGGTAAACGGGGTTCGAACCCGCGACCCTCAGCTTGGGAAGCTGATGCTCTACCAACTGAGCTACTACCGCAGAAATGTGCTGCAAAGTTAAGGCTTGATGGTGAAAATTCCAAATGTTTTTGTTGTTTTTTAACTGATGTTTTAACCGAGGACCACATCGAGGGTCATCATAAGGAGGAAGCCGATGGCAAAGCCGATCGTGCCGGCGTTAGAGTGAGAACCGGTTTGGGTGTCGGGGATGAGCTCTTCTATCACTACATACATCATAGCTCCGGCTGCAGCTGCAAGAAGATAAGGGAGAACCGGCATGATGAACGATGCCAGCAGGATGGTAAGAATTGCTCCAATCGGCTCGACAATGCCGCTTAACGTACCGATAATGAATGATTTGAATCGCGAATTTCCAGCAGCGTGGAGTGGCATTGATACGATGGCTCCTTCGGGGAAATTCTGGATTGCAATTCCTATGGATAATGCTAATGCGCCGGCCAGCGGCATATAGACGTTTTGCCCCAGGGCGGCTGCGAGAGCCACACCTACGGCCATTCCTTCCGGGATGTTGTGAAGGGTCACGGCGAATACGAGTTTCGATGTGCGTGACAAATGAGACTTCGGCCCTTCCGAGATTTTGCTCTCAATATGCTGATGCGGAACCACTTCGTCAAGGAACAATAGAAGAAGTATACCACATCCGAAGCCAACTATAGCAGGTAGCACACTCATGAAACCGGCTTTACCGGTCATCTCCATCGACGGGATTAGCAGTGACCATACTGAGGCTGCAACCATAACACCGGCTGCGAATCCCGAGAGGAGTTTTTCGAGGCGAGGAGCCATGCGGGAGCGCATAAAAAATACGCAAGCCGACCCTAACATTGTGCCAACGAAAGGAAGTAATATGCCGAGAATCAGACCGTTCATATACTTATAATTCCTATTATGACCCCAATTACTTCCATTACGAGCCCAACATAAATCTTAGGCCGATAATGGTCATTGATTTCCTTCTTCTGCACGTCAGTGCGAGCCTTGGCCGAGAAATCGCGATACATTTTGTATTTAAAAACATACCTGATTATCACTCCGATAAAGAAAACGGCAATGCCTATCCAAAATAATAATTCACTTTTCATATAAAATCTTTTCTTATTAACTTTTTAAAAACATTAAAAGTTCATTGGATTTTCGAAAAACTTATTGTAAATTTGCAACGTGGAACAAAAGACGCACTTACGCATTGAATATTCCTTAAAACCATGATAATACAATAAATTTAACCAATCAAATCGTATGAAAAAATTGTTTACGGGTGTACTCTCGCTGATGGTTTCGATGCTCGGATGTAATTACGTTCAGGCACAGGAAGCTGAGTTTACCCACATTACCACCGAACGCAACTGGGATTTCACCAAGGGCGGCAATCACAAAAACGAGGTTACCAATTGTGATTATTGGAAATCGGCTTCTAATGGTCGCTATGAGCTTACAAAAGCTCTTGAGGACCAAGAACTTCCTTCTAATAATGGTGGCGCACTTACCGGTCTTGAAGGCGTCTATTTTACTGTAAGTTCAGGTGCTGTTTACGGTATAACCAAAAACTATTGCTTCCAGAACGGAAAAATGACAGTCCGCATCCCCAATTGCGGTGTCAACGACGAGATAATCGTAGATTTTGCCGGAGCAGGCACAGAAGCTACTGTAACATCTGACCAGATCACCAGCCAGCTTTCAACCAATCTGTCAGCCCAGAAGGATGGTTCAAAGCAATCAACCCGCGTAAAGTCAAACGGTGACGTGATTCTTAACATGAGCTGCAGCAAGGGTTTCCGCCTTTATGGTATCCAGGTAAAACCTTTCGTTCAGAAAGAGCGCCATTTCACTGATTTCAAGCTCGACTTCACTACTGATCCTTATACCGTGGCCATTCCTGCTGACGGTGTACTCCCCGAAGGTGTAACCGTGGAAGGTACATTCCATGACAGCCAGCATGGTTACAACTCGACAGTAGTTACCGTACCTGTCGACGGAGCTGTAAAGATCACTTTCGGCGACTGCCAGTATAACGGCCAGCCCGCCACCATCAAGAAGGGTGACGAAGTGCTTGCAACCCTCAACTGCTCAGAGAGCTGCAACACCACCACATCATGGAATTACAACAGCGATGATGAGGCAGTGCTTACTATCACTACTCCCTCTTACTGCCCGATGCTCTCTGTTGAAGCCTGCGACCTTATCCCCGATGTCAAAGTATCGTATTACAACACCGATGGCAAGCTTATCGGCGAAGAGAAGCTTCCCGGAGGAAACGCTCTCACATATAAATATGGTGCAGATGACGTTACCATTCCTGCCGGTCAGGCATTCCGCGGATGGTTTGACTCAACTAAGGAAGCAGCCCACAAGGTGGCAGAAGGTACTTCACTTCAGACCGATACCGAGCTCTATGCCCGCGCAACCACTATCGAAATACCCACTTCCACTTCTCGCTTCGTATATGACCTTACAAAAGATTACTTCTATGTAGAGGATCACGAAGCCATCGAAATCGACGGTAAATACTATAACACTCACGGATGGCTCGTAAACAAGAATGGAACTATCAAGGTTAACGTAGCCGGAAAATGCTATGTGACCGTAGGCTGCTGCGCTTACTCAGCTGAATCAACTGCCGTTGTGACTGACGAGGCCGGTAACACCGTAGCTGAATTCCCCGTAAAAGCTGAATCAGACGGCGCAGAGCAGACTTTCCAATATGACGGTTCCGCCGGATGGCTCACTATCACTTTCCCCGAAGGCTCTTACACCCATGGCGTAACAGTGGCCAACGTTGTAGAATTTGTGAAATACGATGAGGCTTCAGGCTATTACGAAATCCCCGCCGGCGACGTTTCAAGCTTCCTCCTCGCTCTTCAGGCAGCTGCTTCGCAGGATGGAGCCAAGATCTTCCTCCCTAATGGTACATATGACCTCGGCACTACCGTGCTGACCCCCATCAATGGTAAGAACATCTCT
This sequence comes from Lachnoclostridium sp., assembly GCA_023667185.1. GTDB lineage: Bacteria > Bacteroidota > Bacteroidia > Bacteroidales > Muribaculaceae > Duncaniella. Next base: position 182,705 of record JAMPAP010000001.1, on the reverse strand, counting down.
ATCATCGGTGAATCAATGTCAGGAACCGTAATTCTCAACTATCCGGCACTCGAAAACGAAGGTATCAGTGCAACCGCTACTCTCCTTAACCGCTCAAGCAATCTCTACCTCCAGGATCTTACCCTCCGCAACGATATGTACTTCGACGGCAAGGCTTCAGCCGGTCGCGCCGTGACACTTCAGGACAAGGGCTCAAATACTATCTGCAAAAATGTAAGCCTCGAATCATATCAGGATACTTATTACAGCAACAACGCCGAGTCTTATTTCTACTTTGAAGATGGCGAAATCCACGGCGTAGTTGACTACGTTTGCGGTGGTGGCGACGTGTACTTCAATCGCGTGAAATTTGTCAACGAGGCTGTAAAGAACACTACAATCGCAGCCCCCAACAACGCCAAGAAGGTAGGCTATGTGATGGACCACTGTACTATCGAGACACTCTGCTCACAGTTTAACCTCGGCCGCTCATGGGGTGCTTATTCAGGCCTTGCTTGGCTCAACACCACTATCAATCATCCTTCGAAGATCGCCTCCTCACGTTTCACTACAGCCGGTATGAACTGCGCTGCCGACAAGTTTGCCGAATACAATTCTGTTGATAAAGATGGTAATGTAGTATCACCTTCAACTAATGTTCTCAATTTCACTCACTCAAGCGGCAACAAGAAGTATGAGACAATCCTTACTGCCGAAGAAGCTGCCGAATATGCACTTGACAAAGTATTCCCCGACTGGCGTCCCGAGCAGATCGCTCAGCAGGTTACTTACCAGAAAGATGAAGAGCTTGAATCAAACGTATATCTCGTTAACGGCAAGATCTACGCAGGCACTCTTCCTGAAACTGAAGGTAACGTTATCAAAGTGCGTAAAGCCAACGGACGCGGTGGTTTCGGTCCCGAAGTTGAGGTAACCCTTACTCCTACCGGTCTTGAAACCGTAACTGCTGAAGAGGTAATGGAAACAAGCTATTACAATATGCAGGGTATGCGCGTCAGCGACAACTGCAAAGGTCTTGTAATCAAGGTTGACACACTTGCTTCCGGCAAGAAAGTAGCTACAAAAGTAGTGAAGTAATCACTTCATAAAATACCATAATGACAAGTTCCTGAGAGCACCTGCTTTCAGGAACTTTTTTTTAGGCCTGCACCGTAATACATATTAAAGCTAATGTTTTATCGTCACTAAAATTCTCATATTCATATTTTATTTCCACTTTCAGAAGCTATTTCATGGAATTTTCGTAGATTTGCATAATTAATAATACCAATCATTAACACACTATGCGCTCAATTATTTACCCAATCTTCTTGATAATGACAAAATAGATGGAAACGATTTGCTATAAGAGTTTTGCATTTATCAGCTACAGCCATCGGGATATGGGGGTGGCCAAGTGGCTGCAACGGAAGCTGGAGGGATTTAAACTGCCGACTGAGATTCATAATGAGATCGATGCCGAGAGCCGTTACCTCAGGCCTGTGTTTCGCGACCAGTCTGACTTAAACACGGGTATCCTCAGCGATGAGTTACGCAAGAACTTGGAGGAGAGTAAGTATCTGATTCTGATATGCTCCCGCAACTCGGCACAGTCACAATGGGTCAGCGACGAGGCAAAAGCATTTGTGGAGATGGGACGTCTTGACAGGATAATCCCAGTCATAATCCCTGACGGCCAGACCAATGAAAGGGAGTTGTTTCCCATCTTCCTCCGAGAATATTTTTCGCTAAACCCTGATAAGGAACTGTTAGGCGTTAATATAGGCGAGATAGGCAGGGAGAAGGCATTGATCCGCGTTGTTTCGCGGATGATTGACGTATCATTTGACAGCCTTTGGAAACGCCATCAGCGCCAGAAGAGGATGCGAGCCCTCTCCTACTCCACCGCGTCAGCTATTGTACTTATAGCGACTTATCTTTTCGCAATACCGGTTACTGTTCATATTTCAGTAGAGCTGCAACCCTCACATCTACCCACGCCAGGCTACATTAGGCTCAACATCAATGGCGGCGAATATACATCTGAAGCAGAGAATCCCTCGTTTGACAAAATCCATCTTCCCGGTTACAAACGGTTGTCGGATATAAAGTTAAATACTGACGCACAGTTTTTTGTCCCGGTTGATACGACAATTCTAACCGGATTAGGCTTAACCCGTGACATTAACTTGAAAATGGTTCGCGACAACTCCTTTGCTCTTTTTAAGGGTATAGTATATGACGAAGATATGAATCCCCTTCAAGGTGTAGAAGTCACGCTTGCCGGTTTCAAGACAACAACTGCCTCTAATGGCGAATTTACCATCACTCTTCCGCTCCAATCACAACGAATAGAGCAAACCATAACTCTCTCAAAATCCGGCTACCAGCCCATATTGAGAGAAGATGAAACTCCCGGAACACAATTAAAATTTATAATGCATAAACAATGAATACTGAAATAGAAAAACTCTGTAAAGAAAAAGAGCAGCAGCTGCTAAACGAATACTTCGGCAACCTTATAATTGATGCTGCCATTAAGAAGCCCGAAGATATCGATGAATATACTATTGATCTTCCGCTCAAGGTCGAAGCGGAGTTTCGCGCATATCTTGAAGAACTGTGGAAACAGTATTCTACTGAACCATTGGTGTTCGGAAAACAGATGCTGCGAAAGTTTTTGATTCAGGATGATCTCGAATTAATCAATGAGGCATACAAGGATGCCAATCGTATTACTCTACTTGAACGGATCACCAATTCAAACCATAAAGACGTGACATACTATAAAGCTCTGCTTCAGGAATATACCAAAGACTTACTGACGGCAATGCGCCACGATTTTCTCAAAAAAATCACCGACATACACATCAACTGCAAATCCTTTGAAGATGATTGATCATTACCAATATCTTTACCCTCAATGCAAGGTATTTCTACAATAACCACTCGACTACCAAAAGTGATGATTAAAGTTAGCATAGTAGGCTTAGTTCTCAACCGCTACGTTAACAGACGTTAAATTATGGCCGTAAATTTTGTAAAGTCAAAAATTAAACATACCTTTGCATCGCAAAAAAAGGAAAAGAGTCCTTTTAAAACAGGCGAAAATAGCTCAGTTGGTAGAGCACAACCTTGCCAAGGTTGGGGTCGCGGGTTCGAGTCCCGTTTTTCGCTCCAAGAGATCAATGATAAATTTCTGTCTGTCGAGCATTTTAATTGCGAAAATAGCTCAGTTGGTAGAGCACAACCTTGCCAAGGTTGGGGTCGCGGGTTCGAGTCCCGTTTTTCGCTCTAATTATTATCACATGATAAGATGCTACGGCAGACGACAATGTCCGGATGGCGGAATTGGTAGACGCGCTACTTTGAGGGGGTAGTGAGCTTTCGCTCGTGTGAGTTCGAGTCTCATTTCGGACACTCAGAAAATCTGCAAGTTATTGATATTCAATACTTGCAGATTTTCTTTTATGAGTATCCCGAACTTTATCCTTCAACATAAAAACTAATCTCAGGCGCGGAGCGCCATTGTTGTCAGTCATCGCTTTAGCGCTTCGCCTTAGCGAAGAAACCCCACGTTTACGTGGGGTGAGTTGATATTCAGACGATTGAGCCTCGGAGAGACGATATTGTGGTAATGACCTTTATCGCTTATTTTCACAAAGGATAAAGATAAGGATCCTCATTTTTCTTTTTTATGTATGTTTGATGGTAATCCCAGAGAAGGTGCAATCACATTTTTTACCACAAAGAGCAACATGGTAAAAGTTTTAGTTAAGGGCTTTAAGTGACGATTAAAAAATAACTTGGTAAAATTTTCGTCAATGTTATTTTTGAAGATTTACTTTTGAACAAGCATGAGTTTAGCGAGCTAAATGATTGTTTGGAAAAAGTGAAGATTCATAAATAACATAGAAAAGTTTACCAAGTTATTTTTTAATCGTCACTAAATCCGGCACCCTCAGGGGAGAGCCGTCTGTCGTGGAGTTTTGGTGATGAGAACGCAAGCCGGAGGGTAATGCTCCATTGACTATTGATTTTTGAGTATTTTTGCTTATCTTTGCTGCACAACTAAAATTAAGTGACGATTAGAAAATAACTTGGTAAACTTTTCTATGTTATTTATGAATCTTCACTTTTCCTAAATAATCATTTAGTTCACTAAACTCATATTTGTTCAAAAGCAAATCTTCAGAAATAACATTACGAAAATTTTACCAACTTATTTTTTTTTAATCGTCACTAATTAGAATTATGCAAATCCAACGTATTCAGACTCTTTATCTTTTGGCCGCATTTATATGTATGGCCGTATTCGCTTTCATGCCAATGCTTTATATCGAATTTCCGGTAGTGGATATGATCGATCATGCCACACTTCACCCTTACGATGAATGGGCCGCCATAATTCCCGTAGGATTTTCGGCATTACTTCTTCTCCTTGACATTTTCCTTTATAGCGACTTGCGTCTTCAGAAACGTGTGCTAAAGTTTGGTATCCTTTTTACGGTGCTATCAGCCGTGCTTACGCTTTATATGCTTTGGGTAAGTTTTGCCGCAAATGAGCCCACGCTTTCATGGTGGACTGTTTTGATGGCCGTAGCTTTTGTATTCGAGCTTTTGGCCATGAAAGGTATCAATCATGATGATGCGCTTCTTCGCTCGGCCGACCGTCTCAGATGAGCTGGGCTATTTGATAAAATAGGAAGGCCACTGCCCATGCCACTGCCGTGTTGTAGATAATGGCAAACAGTCCGTAACCTATCTTCCCGGTTTCTTTTACGATAGCTGTCACTGTGGCGATACATGGGCAATAGAGCAGGATAAATATCATGAAGCTCAATGCCACGGCGGGAGTAAAGTCTGGCCGTCCTGTGACAGGATTGGGAGCTTCAAGTCTGGCTCCAAGTGAATTGTCGTCAGCAACCTCATCGCCGGTGTAAAGCACCCCGAGGGTTGAGACGACAATTTCTTTAGCCGGAATACCGGCTATGGCTGCTACCGTTGCTCGCCAGTTGAATCCGAGGGGCTCCATGACGGGATTTACCGCCTTGCCCATCATCTCAAGGAAACTATCTGAACTGAAGTCTATTGACGAATCATCTACTGATGTCGTTTCAGCTACAGCAATCTCATGTGCCGGAGCTTCATGGTGGGGAAAATAGTTCAGTGCCCATACTATGATGCTGGCAACAAGGATGATACCGCCCATTTTACGTAGATACTGCTCTCCTTTCCCCCAGGTGTGGCGCAGGATAGCCTTGGTAGTAGGTATACGGTAAGGTGGTAGCTCCATCACAAATGGTGTGACGTCAGCCTTGAAGTAAAATTTTCTAAGCAATCGGGCTGTAATTATGGCTACTATCAACCCTGTCAGATACACACAGCTGAAAACCAGAGCGGCATGGGACGAAAAAAACGTCCCTATAAGCAACACATAGATAGGAAGTCGCGCCGAGCATGAGATAAATGGGTTTATCAATATGGTTATCAAGCGGCTACTGCGACTTTCTATCGAGCGTGAGGCCATGATGGCAGGCACTGTGCAACCGAATCCCATGACCAGTGGTATAAACGACTTACCGTGAAGGCCTATTCGATGCATGAGTTTGTCCATAATGAAAGCTGCACGTGCCATATAGCCTGAATCCTCCATAAAGGATATGCATAAATAGAGTATCAATATGTTAGGCAGAAAGACTATCACTCCGCCAACGCCTCCAATTATACCATCTGTAATCAGATCCTTAAGAATACCATCGGGTATATACGTCTTTACCAAATCGCCTAGCCAGCTAACGGCAGTTTCAATCCACTCCATAGGATATGAACCGATTACGAATGTTGCCCAAAACATCACAAACATAAGGCCGAAGAAAAGAGGGAAGCCAAAGAGCTTGTTGGTGACGATGGCATCAATTATGCGGGTGGTAGAAAACTTTGGAGAGTCGTTTTTCTTCATTGTTTCGGCGAGCGCTCCGGCAATGAAACCATATTTCTCATTAGCTATCATTGATGTTATATCTTCCTGATTAGCTGACGATTCGATACGTTTCACTTCCTCGTTGCGCAGACGGATTATTGACTCTACATCAGGCGTATCTGCTATGAGATGTTCCACCTCTGAATCGTGCTCGAGGAGCTTGATTGCAAGATATCGCGGTGAGAAATGTCGGCCTATGCAGCCGTCAGCTTTCAGCCTGTCTTTCAGTACAGTAACGCTTTTCTCGATTTCAGCGCCAAGATTTACATGAATATGCCGCACGCTATGGTCGGTACCTTCATATACAGCTATCACTCTGTCAAACAGCTCGCTTATACCTGCACCCGTGCGCGCCGTTGTCGGTTCAATGGGTACACCTATCATACCGCCAAGCATTTTGTAATCAAGCTCTTCACCGTTTTGACGGAGCTCATCATACATATTTAGAGCTATCACCATACTTCGGTCCATGTCGATAAGCTCGGTGGTAAGGTAGAGATTGCGCTCAAGGTTGGAACCGTCGACCACATTAATAATAACGTCGGGCGTCTCATCCTTAAGATAACGACGTACATACAACTCTTCTGGCGAATAAGACGTCAGTGAATAAGTTCCAGGCAAGTCAACAATGTTAATACGATATCCTTTAAAATCGAAATGTCCTTTCTTGGCATCCACAGTGACTCCGCTATAGTTCCCTACGTGCTCCTTTGCACCTGAAGCTACATTAAAGAGCGACGTCTTTCCGCAGTTAGGGTTACCGATTAGTGCCACGTTTATCACCTTTTCTTCACGATACATCGGCTCGATGAAATCCTCACAGGAGGTGACGGTGTTAGTGTGCGCCTGAGAAATATCATCATCATCCACAGGTAATAGTTTGACTTCCACAAGATCAGCTTCGGCGCGGCGCAGCGAAACCTCGTATCCCATGATGGAGTATTTAATCGGGTCATGGAGCGGCGCATGAAGAAGCACATTTACTTCACGACCACGGACAAACCCCATTTCTATCATTCTTTTGCGAAACGCTCCGTGACCAAGAATTTTGACTACGACAGCTTTTTCTCCTGATTTTAATTCTGATAGTCTCATGTGTGATGATTTTGATTACAAAGTTCTTGATTTTATTCATAATTACAAATACCTAAAAGTGGGTATATTTCAATATCGGTGTCGCAAATAGGTAGACACATCAGTCTTTTTAACTATTTTTACTTGACAAAGGTCTAAAACTTATTTAATTTTGTACTCATAAATCTAACCTAATGCCTCGAATATACACTTTATTATTATCATTCATCATCGGATTTTTCTCCTTTCTTACATCTGCTGCTTCACTGCCTGATGACACCGATAAACTGCTCAAGATCATCGACTCAGAGCTCTTGAGCAATGACTCCTTTACTGCCCGCAAATATGCCGCAATTGATTCCATCAACATCGAGATTGATTCACTCAAGTCAGGTCAGGAGCGACTGAAATCACTCCTTCACTTAGGCCGCTTGCTCGGAGGCGTCGACAGCGACTCTGCCGTGGTAGTATTCCGTCGCGGTTCAGCTGAAGCCCTTGAGCTGAATGACACCGTCATGACACAAAAATTCCTTATCAACACCGCTCTTCAACTCCACTACCTCGGCCTTGATGGTGAGGGATTCTCCATACTGCACGGCCTTGATAAAACAGGCGTAAAAGTAGAAAACCTTCAGGAATACAACGAGGCCCTGATCGTAGTCAACATGGCCTTCTACAATCTATTCCCTAACTCCAACCGTCGCTCTTACTATCTTAACCGCGCCGTTCAAGCCGCACAGGAGACACTTGATATTCTCGGCAAGGAGCACTCTAATGAGAATCCATTCAAGATGTACAAAGCTTTTATAGCAGGTGTCAACGGCGACATCTCTCTGATGGTTGCCATCCTAAACGAGATTCTTGAGAAATCGCCAATAACCGATCGCTCCTACTCGCCTGCTGCCGAAATGTTTGGCGACTATTACCGCATTACCGGAAACCCCGACGAGGCTATCAAAATGTATGCCCTCGGAGCCATTGCCGATCTCAAAAACTCTTATTACCAAGGAGATTCGCAGATTTATCTTGCCAAACTTCTTTATGAACGAGGCGATATAAGCCGTGCTTACAATTATCTGACAAACGCCCTCGGCCACTCCATAAATGTTGGCTCGAAAATGAATCAGATGCTTATTTCTGAGTCACTTAAGCCCGTAGCCGACGACTTCCGCAACCTCGAGAACCGCCGCCTGATGGTTTCGGCTATCCTCAGCTGCGTACTGGTGATTGCATTGGCTTTCATCCTGAAAATGGTGGTGTCTCTTCGCCGAGAGATGACCTCGCTCAAGATCATGCGTCAGCGACTGAGTGATGCAAATATAGCTAAGGAAACTTATATTACTCAGTATCTTAGCCTATGCTCAACATTCCTTGAGCGGCTCGAAGACTTCTCGCGCACATGCCGCCGTAAGCTCACCGCCGGTCAGACCGAAGATCTGCTCGCTTTCATAAAATCAGGAAAGACCATCGAGGAACAACGCGCAGCTTTCTACACGATTTTCGACGATACATTTATCCACATCTACCCTACTTTTGTCAACGATGTAAATGAGCTTCTACTCCCTGACCGCAAGATAAGTGTCACCGGTAATACATCACTCACCCCCGAGCTGCGCATCCTCGCTTTCCAGCGTCTCGGCATAGACGATGCTTCTAAAGTAGCGCGATTCCTCGGCCTTTCGCTCAACACCATCTATACTTACCGCAACAAGATCCGCTCACGAGCCATTGACCGCGACAACTTCGACCGCGACCTCATGAACATCGGCATAATCCATTAAAATTTATTAATTAACTTAAATTTTGAAGAAAAATGCTTATGTTTGTGTTATTAAAGTAACACTAACCCCTAATCTGATTCTGTAAAATGAACAAAGCTTATCTATTTTTAGCAGACGGTTTTGAAGAAATCGAAGCCATTACCGTAGTAGATCTACTTCGCCGCGCAGGCATTGAGGTTGTTACAGCGTCAATCAACAAGACTCTTGCTGTGGCCGGAGCTCATGGTATCGAAGTCGCAGCCGACATTATCATCAATCCCAAAGAAATGACTGATGCTGATATCATTATACTCCCCGGAGGTATGCCCGGCGCCAAAAACCTTGTAGATTGTGCCGAGGTAGTGGAAGCGCTTAACCTCCAGCACGAGCGTGGAGGTCGCATCGCCGCTATCTGTGCCGCGCCCGCTGTAGTCCTCGCCCCGTTAGGTTTTCTTGACGGAAAAGAGGCCACCTGTTATCCCGGATTTGAAGAAGGCATCAAAGCCGGTGGTGGCCACGCCCGCCAGCAGCGTGTTGTCAAAGATGGCCATATCATCACGGCCAACGGCCCGTCATCAGCCACTCAATTCGCCTTAACCATAATCGAAACACTTAAAAATCAAGATGCTGCCGACGAAATTGCAGCTCAGATTCTCCTCTAAGAGTATGTTTACTTTTGACTTATGTTAAGATTTGAGCTGGATTTACGAGTATATTTTTAGATTGAATGAAGGAGTTATGGGGTTCCATAATAACTGAATGAAAGCCAAAAACAGACCGTAAAGGCAGCTCAAAGATTTCATAAAGTTAAAAGTAAACATACTCTAAGATTATCACTTACTCGCAGGAGCGGCGGTTAGACGAAAAAATCCGTCGCTCCTATAATTATATTTCGGCGGATTTTCATTACCTTTGCAGCCGAAAAACCAATCATCACAATTAATGAGAGCTATACTTTGGGGCTTAATCTTTATTCTTGCTCTAATCAGTCCTGCCGTCAGCCGCGCCCAATCATATCCCGGTGAAGTGGATATCTTCATGGGTGTCAACGTGCAGTACCGCGACGTATTTTTCAACAACAGGGTGATCGATTTTCTCGTCAACCTTTCACCCGGCGTCAGATGGAATATGGGTCACCGCTGGGAAGCAGCTGCACAGGTGTATGTCCCCGTAATCAACCAGTTTGGTAAAGATTATGGTACCGTTCGCCTTAACAATGCCACCCTTGCAAAGCAGTTCCCTATAGGCAACCGATGGCGATTCAAAATCACCGGCGGCCAGTTTAGTGCGAACCGTTACGGACTTGATCTCAAGACCATGTGGATAGCTAACCGCTGGCTTGCATTAACGGCCGAAGCAGGCCTTACCGGATTCTGCTACTTCGCTTTTTCAGATAGCTGGGAGGCCTCAACGCCCGAGCGTTTTACATTCCTCATCGGTCCGGAAATATGGCTCGGAAGATGGGATACGCAGTTTATCATCCGAGGCGGTCGCTACACTTATGGCGACTATGGCGTTAATGTCGAAGCGATGCGCCACTTCAAGCATACTACCGTAGGCCTCTTCGCCGCTTACAGCGACATATATAAGGAAAATGCCGGCTTTAAAGTCACAGTTATGCTCCCGCCTTACAAGCAGAAACGCAAAAAGGTCAACTTCCGCCCGGCTTCCAACTTCTATATCGATTACAGCAACAAATCAAGTCCTTACAATATGCGCACTTACCAGACCGACCCTGAGCAGAATGTGCGTCAGGGATGGTTTGACCCTAATATGAATCCCTGGGGACCTAACACTATGGCACCTGACTTTGAAAGAAAGGAGGAAAAGAAATGAAACATCTAATCCTCTGCATCTTGTCACTTATTACATCTATAGGCATTATCTCAGCGCAGCAATACGATGGTATGACAGGACTAATCCATGTGCCTTCTGCTGAAATGGACACTGTAGGACAGGTACGCCTCGGTGCTCATTACCTTGACGGCAACATGACACCCGATCATCGATACTGGATGGACAATGGTAAGAAATACAACACCGGCTCCATCTATATGTCAATCACCCCATTCAGCTGGATGGAAATTGGCTATACTATGATAATATTCAAAGTCACTGATACCGAGTACGTTCACGACAAGAATGGTTACAATCGCAAGGACCGCCACTTTTCCGTAAAATTCCGCCCTCTCAAGGAGGGTAAATACTGGCCGTCAGTAGCCATCGGTGCAGCTGACTTCCTGAACTCTGACTTCCTGAAAAATTCTCCTAACGATGACACATCCCACACGAGTAACGACTTCTTCCGCTGCTTCTATCTCACTCTCTCCAAGGGATTTGAATTTAGCGGAAACCGCATCTCGGCAACGGCTGCCTACCGAACTTACACAGCCGATTACAATCATCGCTGGCAAGGCGTAGTAGGAGGCGTGGTGTGGCATCCATGGTTTGCCCGAGGCCACAAACTGCTTTCTGACATGAGGGTTATTGCTGAATGGGATGGTTGTGAGGTCAATTGCGGAATCGATGTAACCCTATGGCGTCACTTCATCCTGCAGGCATCCTTACAAAATGGCCACAACCCCTCGGCCGGACTATGCTATACGGTAAATCTTTTCTGAAAAAATTATTACAAATTAGATTGTTTGTGACGAAAAATTTTTACCTTTGCACTTTGTTAGGTTAATTTTTAGGTAGCAATTACGTAAAAGAAGTTCTAACGCACATATTATAAAACCTTTACAGATAGTAATCAAAATCATATATTTAATCAAGATGAAAAAAATCGTTTATTTTGGAGCTGCCATGCTCCTGATGCTTGGTTTTACTGCTTGCCATAGCGACGATCCCAACACTCCTGAGGCTCCGGTAGTGCAGATCCAGTCAAGCTCAATCTCCGGTATTGTAACTGACATCAACGGCAATCCCATCAACAATGCTACCGTGACTATCAACGGCAATGAAAGCGTTGCTACCGATGCTTCAGGTTCATTCATTTTTGACGACATCAAGGCCGGTACTTATACCCTTGTCTGCTCTGCTGAAGGAATGGTTGACCAGACCACTACCGTAGAGATGAAGCAAAGCTCAAGCACTCAGAATGTAATCGTTTCGTTCATGCTTAAAAACGAAGTGGTTAAGTCATTCAACGTTACCGTAACCGGTGGTGGTGAAGGCGAAGTTACCTCCGAAGCTATGGATGGCAATGACAAAGCCGAAATCGAAATAGTCGTTTCCGTTCCCGAGAATACCGTTCCCGAGAATACTACTATTACCATCAGCCCTGTCTACACTGAGGAATCTGCCCTCATCAGCCGTGCTGAAGAATCTACTATGCTCATCGGTGCTGACGTAGTATGTTCTGACCCTGGTCTCGTGCTCTCTAACCCTATCGATGTAGACTTCAAAGTTGACGCCACAGTAAAAGAAAGCGTTGTAACCCGTATGCTCATCAATGGCCAGTGGGTAACCGTTGACCACAACGTTACTGACGCCGGTATCTCAGTTCCCACAACTACTTTCGGCCGCATCGGTCTATTCTTCACCGTGACCACAACCCGCTCTAACGGTAGCGAAACTCTTACCTTCAACCCCGACGAATGGAACAACCTCTATGGCATTCGCTCTATGAAAGTCGAGGACGCACCCTTCCAGTACAAAGTTGGTAGCCAGTATGCTGTTTCAGGTGGAACTACACTCGAGGCCCTTATCCTCGAATACCTCGCCAACATCCTCGGCGCTCGCGTAAAAACTGTAGATGCAAACTATCCTCTGAATGCTACCCTCCCCGTAGGCACTGCAATGTCTATCTCAGGCTTCCAGACTTACGAGCAGGTTGACGTTACTGCCAATAAGCGCACCCTATCAGGTCGCAAGTACGGCACTGTGACTGTCAATGTCCGCACTTCAGTCCTCACTGACCACGATGGTGGTGCAGGTGGTATCAACTGATAATCCTATCCCTTTCTATCATATCAAGGGTGCATCGATAGGTCGATGCACCCTTCAATTTTCTTCTATGTGCCATTTCGTCTGAAAAATCGCCGAGTTTGTCTATTATTAACCATTATAGTTATAAAACTATTAAACCTTTGAGTAACTTTGTAGTCTATAATTGTGAATTCAAATTTACTTCACGTATCATTCAGCTATGTCCCACTACCCCACCCTTCGCCGACTTGCGTTAACAGCCATGATGTGCTTCAGCATTATCTGCACATCAGCAGCCGTCATCTCAGGAACCATACGCGACGCAGCCACCGGCGAACCACTCATGGAAGCAGCCGTAAAACTTCTCACGGCTCGCGACAGCTCTTTTGTCAAAGGTGTTACTTCTGACCTTGATGGCCACTTCTCAATCCCCGACATCAAAGCAGGCAAATATGTAATCACATTTTCCTACATCGCTTACCGCGACATCGAAAAGAAAATCACCGTTACCGCCAAAAACCTCAATCTCGGCAACATTGACATGACCGAGCAATCCGAGCTGCTCAAAGAAGTCACCGTGACCGGACTCAAGACCCCCATCAAAGTGATGGAGGACACCGTGGAATATAACGCTGACTCTTATCACACTCAGCCTAACGCCGTGGTCGAAGACCTTCTCAAGCGACTCCCCGGAGTGGAAGTAGACTCCGATGGCAAAATCACTGCTAACGGAAAGGAGATCACCAAGATTCTCGTCGACGGCAAAGAGTTTTTCTCTGACGACCCCAAAGTAGCCTCAAAAAACCTTCCCGTCAACATGATAGACAAGCTGCAAGTCGTTGACCGCAAAAGCGATGAAGCCCGACTGACTGGCGTCGACGATGGCGACGACGAAACCGTCATAAACCTTACCGTCAAGAAAGGCATGAACAACGGATGGTTTGGAACAGCCGAAGCCGGATACGGCACTGATAGCCGATACCTCGGCTCATTTAACATAAACCGTTTCTGGAACGGAAACCAGATAACCCTCCTCGGAAACATCAACAACATCAACGAGCTCGGCTTTACCGACGGCAACGGCTCCCGTTTCCGCCGTTTTGGTGGCGATAACGGTATCACCACTTCCAAATCAATAGGCCTTAACTTCAACGTAGGCAAAGAGGAAATAATCCGCGTGGGTGGCGACCTTCTTTACTCATATACCGACCGCCTGACAACCCAACGTCAAGAACGCACATACCTGTTCACCGACTCGGCTTCTTACTCCTCAATCGGTAAACGCGCTGCCGACAACGGTCACAATTTCCGTGCCGACTTCCGTGTACTTTGGAAACCTGACTCGTTTAACACATTTGAGTTCCGCCCTAATATCTCATGGAACATCAACAACTCCATTTCAGTCGACTCAACACTCATTCGCGCCGGCGACCCCTCACGCACCCGCGTTTCCAACTCCTTCAACGACGTCAACTCCCACGGGCACTCTTTCGAAGCCGGAGGCCGACTAATCTACTCCCACCAGTTCCGCAACCATCCCGGACGTTCATTCTCCGTATCAGCTAACTACAAGCTGTCAAACGTCCGCGAACGCGAAAACTCCTACGCTGAAAACCTATTTTACCTACTTGACGATCAGCAAGACCTCTATGACCAATACAGCCCCAACCACACCTGGAGCAACAACGTATCAGGCCGAGTGACATGGACCGAACCACTCGGCAACTCCAAAAACGGAAACTTCCTCGTATTCGCCTACCGCGCCAACTACCGCTGGAACAACGCCGACAAACTCGTCTACGACCACCCCGTAGACTACACCGGCGACATTCCCGTTGTCGATATGGAGACACTCATGTTCAACGACACCCTCTCCAACCAGTTTCGCAACAACTTCTTCAATCAGGACATCCGTCTGAGCTACAAAAAAGTAACCAAAGCGTTCACCCTCGAAGCCGGTTTATCACTCGTCCCCTCGATGTCAAAAAGCACTGACCTCATCAACTCCGAGCGCAACATCGACACCCGCTGGGTTTGGAACGTTGCCCCATTTCTCCGCTACCGATATAAAATGGGTAAAAATACATCGATGCAAATCCACTATATGGGACGCTCTTCTCAGCCATCCATGACCCAATTGCAACCAGTAGCTGATATGTCTGACCCCATGCGCATCACCATCGGTAACCCCGAACTCGACCCGTCGTTCACCCACAACATCATGTTCCGTTTCCAAGACTTCAATCAGGAAAAACAACGATCCATAATGTTGATGGCAAACGCTCAGATACAGCAAAACTCCATCATCTCGCGCACCGACTTCAACTCCCAGACCGGTGTCCAGACCACCACTTACGCCAACGTTAACGGCGCCTGGTCAGGCCGACTAATGAACATGATCTCCCTCCCATTCCGCAATAAACTATGGTCATTCTCCAACCATATTTTCGCTAACGCCAACCGCACCATCGGTTTCAACAACGGCCGACGCAACGCATCACTCACACTAAGCGTATTCGAAAGCCCCGGAATCACCTACCGCCCCGACAACTTCGAACTCGAACTCCGTCCACAATACAACCTCCAGGTTACATCCAACACCGTCCAAACCCAAAGCAACATGACCGTTCACCGCTACGGAGGCCGATTTGACGGTACATATTATACCCCCTGGGGACTTACCCTGCAGACTGACCTCAACTACTCAGCCACCGACGGATACGCCACAGGATACAACACCCGCACCTGGATGTGGAACGCAACCCTCTCCTACCAATTCATCCGCTCCCGCGCTGCCACAATCGCCCTCAAAGTCTACGACCTCCTTCAACAAAAAAACAACATCCAACGAAACGTGACAGCCAACTACATCGACGACATCGAATACAACTCCCTGACCCGATACTTCATGCTGACATTCTCCTACCGATTCAACTCATTCGGCAAAGGCAACGAACCCACCTCCGGCTCATCATTCATGCACCGCGGCCCTGGCGGCCCCGGTGGTCCCGGTGGTCCCGGTGGTGGTCCCGGCGGACATGGCAGAAGATAATTAGCTTAGTGACGATTAATCGTCACTTAAGAGCGGTTTCCCTGGAAATCGCTCAGCTTTTTTTCAAAAAAAATTCTTACCTTTGCAAAAACCTATAGGCAAAATATCACCATGTCAATATTCAGTATCTTCTCACGCAAAAGCGAGCCGATCCAACTCCCGTTTCATACTGACGTCCACTGCCATGTACTCCCTGGCGTTGACGACGGCTCACCTGACGTAGAAACCTCATGTCACCTCATATCCGAAATGCATCGCTGGGGCATAGACAACATCATAGCCACTCCTCACATCACAGCTGACACTTTCGAAAACACCCCCGATATCCTCGACCCGGCTCTTGAAGAGCTACAGCAACAACTCTCAGCCCAAGATATCCCCGTAAACATCACCCGCTCAAGCGAAAACCGCATCGACGACTTCTTTATCGACCAACTTCAAGCAGGAAACATACGTACTTTCCCCGGCAACTACATCCTCGTAGAAAACCCTTGGCTTCAAGAGCCTTGGCAGCTCGACAATATCCTCTTCGACCTCAAAGTCAAAGGCTACAAAGTAATTCTCGCTCACCCCGAGCGATACCCCTACTACTCTCGTGACAACCGCCAGAGATACAAAGACCTCCACCGCACAGGCAACCTCTTCCAGATCAACCTCCTGAGCCTCGCAGGCCACTACGGCAAAACTGAAAAATCCACAGCCGAATACCTCATCGAAAACGACCTCGTTGACCTCATCGGCACTGACCTCCACAACACCGCCCATATAGAATCAATCGATCGTTATCTCCGCTCAAGCGACGCCCGCAAAATCCTCCCTCGAATCGCCCCCCGCCTCCTCAACGACCGCATATGGCAACTCACCTCCTCACCCCTAACCACATAACCTCACCCCGTTACCAACAGCATAATCCTTGTCAGTTTGAAAAGCATATCAACTTATAGACAGCAAGTTAGCTACCACAAAACGTAGCATACATATTTCATCCTGTGCATCACTTACTGACAACTCGAATGTTAATATAAGTTAATTTTCAGAAAACTTTTATCGATAAACTTGCAGAAACCAAAATAACTCCCTACCTTTGCATCGCAATTCAGAAAGGGATTGACAATTAAGACTCCGTAGCTCAGTTGGTAGAGCAAATGACTCTTAATCATTGGGTCGAGAGTTCGAGCCTCTCCGGGGTCACAGATGGGTCTATCAGACCGACGAAAATTCCTGAAAATCATTGGTTTTCAGGAATTTTTCTTTTTGCCCTCACCACCCAACCGGCGCAAAATATTGAATCAGCAGGTGTGCAAGAAGGGAGCAGTCGGACTTGCTTCCAAAAGTGCTCCCTCGACAGGCGATATTTCGTTATTTTTCAATATATTGCAAAGCAGCATCTTTGTTTTGATTGCTCCCTCGACTCTATCTAAAAGGGAGCAGTTGAATGAAGTGGGAGGTGGCGAAGAATAATAACTGATTGAAGAAAAGTAGCCTCCAAAATAGCCCCAATCCAATTTTTAACGGCTTATGCTGATTAAAAAAATTGTTAAAAAAGGGCACAAGCCGTTTTTCCAGTGCATATGTTAAAAAGCATGGATAAGAAGTGTT
>JAMPAP010000001.1:116095-165228 GCA_023667185.1 Lachnoclostridium sp. | reverse complement strand
CACTATCGGCCACGCTGAGCCATGAGCGTAATCGTGTTTGCAAAGGTAATAAAAATTTCTCACTCTGCAAAATTAAAACGAATTTACGACTAAAAAAGTTTCAAACATAATCATCAGAAAGCCTAAGAGAATACGCTATACATAATTCGATACCCATAAATAGTCAAGCGAGGCAAGGCTTTTTGGTAAACCCTAATCAGAAAAGAGTAGTTCCCCCGCCCACATATCCAAGCACCCGTCAAGGGCCTGTAGATAGAAAGCGGGGGCGGGATTTTAGCGGTTGAGGTGCTTGCCGGAGGGGGTGATGATGAGGCCTTTGGTGGAGGGGGCTACGTGGCGGCCGAGGATGTCGTAGCAGGGTTCGGCTGACTCGGGCCGGAGGTTGATTTCGCCGATGCCGGTCATTGAGGCGTCAAATGTGCCCGTAAGTGAGCTCTTGTAGTTGGTGAGGGCTGTCTTCAGGGCGGTGATGACGTCGGTATTGGAGTCCTCGGTGGTGTTGTCAAATTCCCATTTGAAGTCACCTTTCTGGCAGCGGCCTGAGCCGTAGGTGCCGGTAAGGAGTTCGGGGATTTCCTCGGGATCGTCGGGATAGGAGTCATATATCATACCCGGGGTGGTGTCGAAGTTGCTGTAGGTGGTGGGGGTCTTTACGGTCTCGGCTTTGAGGGCTTTTACGGTCTCGGGGATCACTTCGTCGCGTGAGTCAACGAGGTAGGCATCGTAGAGATTTGCGCCATACTGGTCTTTCTGAGTGATAAACGACTTGGCGCCCTCCACATGGTTGTTCCAGAACTTGCATACACCGCCGTCCTCGCCCGAGAGGAGACCTTTCTTGCTCTGCTTTGAGTCAACGAGGCCTTTGTCAGTACCCTGGCCGGAGTTGATGATGGGGTAGCGACAGTTGCGGAAATAGTTGTTTTCCACGAAAGCGCAAGCGTTGCTGGCGAGGCCTACGCCATATTCGCCGTTGCCGTCGTAGTAGTTGTTGTAGACGTGGAATGCTTTGCCGTGGCGGCATCGGGGGAGGCGGGAGTCAGCGTGGTCAAACCAGTTGTGATGATACGTCAGATAGTCGGCCGGAGTCTCGCTGCCGTATGACTTGCTGGGGTCAATGAGGCAGCATTTGCCATTGTCAAAGAAGTGGTTGTAGGCCACGGTACAGTAAGATGAATACTTGATGTCAATAGCGCCGTCGCCCTTCACCTGATCAGCGTCAGAACCTACCTGGCCGTAGAAAACGTCGATATTATGCAGCCAGATATGGGAATTGTGTTTGTTGAGCTCCACGCCGTCGTCCTTGCAGAGCATGATGCCGATGTTGCGCATTTCGGCACCTGTAACCTGGCTGAACTGCACCCCGAAGCCGTAGATAGTTGCATCGTTGCCCACGCCCTCGAAGGTCAGCGGCAGCTCGGAATACTCCTTTTCGCCCTTGATGTCGAGACCCTGGCCGAAGCGGAGCTTGTCCATATCGTCGGCCGTGATGGTGCCTATCATTCTGATGCATAGCGGACGCTTCAGTCCGCCCTGATAGACGCATTTGCGGTAGCCCTCGATCATGCCGTAGAGCCCGGTGTAGGTCTTCTGCGAAGTAGCCGTGTAGGGCCATGTCACGGTAATGGTTTTGGCGTTTTTGGCTGATACATATAGCACTATGGCATCATCCTTCAGCGTGCCATCGTTGCGGTAGGCGCCTACGCCCTCATGTAATCCCTCGGTATCGCGGCCGAAGTGGGCGTAGCCGGAGCGGTCGTGAGCTTTCACCACAAGATTGTCAGCCACGGTGGCCTCGTCAGCGAGTTCGACTCCATTCCTTACCGGCACCACTTTCAGGCTATAGGTATCAGCTTTCAGGCCCAGAGCATCGGCACGGCCATAACCGCCGTAACCGCGCACGAGCTCATCATCGAGCTTCGTCCAACTGTCAGCGCCTGAGAGACTGACATAAACGTTATAAGAAGTAATATCGGGCAAGGCGTACCATTCCACCCAGGCAGTTTCGAGCCAACCCTCGGCGGCTTTGATTTTGACCTCAGCTTTCGCAGCCAAGGCAAGCATCAGCAATGCAGCGAATAAGAAAAATGATCGTTTCATGGTCTTTATAAATAGTGAATTAGTGAATTATCGGTCAAGGCGTCGGCAAAGTTAATAAAAGTCTTGCATCCACCAGCAAAAACCGCCGCATTTATTTCACATCAGCTTTGGAGCATTAGCTCCAAATAAAGGAGATGCAATGTGATTAGCGAGAGAATTCATTTGCAGGCAAGCGATGCGGGAGAAATCTAAAGGGGATTGCATGGCTATAATCAGCATACGCCCTTCAGCGCAGAGATCGAAGTCTTTTCCAGACGGCTTTTCTCGCTCTCCAAATGGGGTATTAGTGATCAGAATGAATCGACCTCCTAATAATTCTGATTCTCTTCTGACTTTCTTTTCTCTTTCGCTGATAAAAGGTGATACCAGTACCCCTCCATTCCCGGCTGTATACAGCCATCTATCTTTATTGGATGAATACACGGCATCATTATCAGCCCTATGAACAATCACCTGCTCCTTAAAAGGATTATTAAGAAGATGAATATTGCCATATAGCTGAACAGGAGTCCCGGCAATGTTAAGGTTATTGCGTCTGGTAAAGAAATCGGGACAGGCATGACGCACCGCAAGTCGGTAGGGATTAGAGCGTAAATAATCATAGATGACATCCAGTTTCCTTGACTTCACTAAGATTTGGTCATTGAATCCTCTTTCAAAAACTTGATCATGTCTGCTTCTTTTGTTTACTGCCACTTTGAATGCCCCAAGTTTCCGCCCAACAGTCTCATCAATTTGCTTCTCCACAGAAAGAATCATGTGGAGATGATCAGGCATAAGGGCATACTGGAAGAGATGCAGAGCCGGATGAATATTTGAGATTTGACGAAGACTATCCTTTATGGCTCTTCCGACATCAGTAGCAATGACGTATGAACTTCCACGACTACCAATTGGCAAGTGGCAATCTCCCATCAATTTACCAAATGAGGGGCAATCCGGATGCTTTAGCAATGTAAAGTGGTAAATGCATCGGGAAGTATAGTCATGCCATGAGGCTCGATTATTTCCTGCCCAAATTCTGCTCATATCTTTCTGGTTTAAATATTAATACACACTTGCCTTCGCTGAAGCTCAGCCCTTAAACAAAAACTTGCTGTGCAGGGAGCTTTCGCAGGCAAAATTTTGTCTCAGGTGCAAACTTCAGTACGCACACTATTAGAAGGGGGTGGTGGCGCCCCAGGTGGAGCGGTCGAGGTTGCGGTAGGAGAGGGCTTCGCTCAGGTGGGGCAGGCGGATGTTTTCGGAGCCGTCGAGGTCAGCTATGGTGCGGGCTACCTTGAGGATGCGGTCGTAGGCTCGGGCGCTCATGTCGAGCCGTATCATGGCGTCGCGGAGGGTGGCCATGCTGGGCTCATCGAGCCGGGCATGAGTCTTGAGCAGACGTGAGTTCATCTGGGCGTTGCAGTGGATGCCGGGCTCCGAGGCGTAGCGGCGAGCTTGTATCTCGCGGGCTCTGACCACGCGCTCCCGTATGGCGGCCGATGACTCTCCTTCCTGCTGCGAGGCGAGCTGGTCAAACGGCACGGGCAGTATCTCCACTTGCAGGTCGATGCGGTCAAGGAACGGCCCCGAGATGCGGCTCAGGTATTTTGCCACCTGCCCGGGAGGACAGGTACATTCGCGCGTGGGATGGTTGTAATAGCCACAGGGGCAGGGGTTCATCGAAGCCACGAGCATGAATCCTGCCGGGTAGTCGATGGTGTATTTGGCGCGGGCGATGGTGATATGCCGATCCTCGAGAGGCTGGCGCATCACCTCGAGCACTGAGCGCGAAAATTCGGGAAATTCATCGAGGAAGAGTACGCCGTTGTGGGCAAGGGATATCTCACCCGGTACGGGATTAGAGCCACCCCCTACCAGCGCTACGGGAGAGATCGTATGATGCGGCGAGCGGAACGGCCGACGTGTCATGAGCTTCGAGCCGCCTTTGAGTTTTCCGGCTACGGAGTGTATCTTAGTGGTCTCCAGGGCTTCGGAGAGCGTCAGTGGCGGCATGATCGAAGGCAATCGCTTAGCCATCATCGACTTTCCGGCTCCGGGAGGGCCTACGAGCAGGATGTTGTGGCCTCCGGCGCAGGCCACTTCGAATGCCCGCTTTACGAGCTCCTGCCCCTTGACCTCGGAGAAATCGACGTCAAAGGTAGCCGAGGCGGCGAAAAACTCCTCGCGGGTGTTGACGATCACCGGTTCGAGCGGCTGCTCTCCTGTGACAAATTCCACCACCTCCCGCAGATTGTTGACGCCGTAGACATTGAGATTGTTGACAACGGCAGCTTCCGGAGCATTGGCTGCGGGAAGAATCATGCCATCGAAACCGAGGCTTCGAGCAAGGATAGCCATAGGGAGGACGCCGCGGATGGGGAGCACCGTGCCGTCAAGCGACAGTTCGCCCATGATCATGTAGCGGCGCAGGTCAACGGCCGGCTTGATTTTCCCTCCGGCGGCAAGGACGCATACGGCTATGGGGAGGTCGTAGGCGGCACCTTCCTTCCTGACGTCGGCCGGCGACATATTCACTACCACATGAGCGCGTGGAAACTCGTATCCGCTCTGCGTCACGGCCGAGAGCACACGCTGGTAGCTCTCCTTTACGGCGGTGTCAGCAAGGCCTACGATGCAGAACATCGCCCCGCGGTCGACGATCGTCTCGATGGTCACATGTATGGCGTCAATGCCTTGAACGGCAGCACAATTAGTTTTCTGTAGCATGGAGGAGGTTATTTTATGGTATCGGAGGCTATGAAATGGCGTATGATGGAGTCAGCGCTCTCGGTCGACCGGCCGCGGTAGATCTGGCGGCCCGACTGATCAGCCACGATGATGCATGGCTGCGACGTTATGGCGAGGTTGAAAAGTGAAGGGTTGCCAAGGCTGCCTTGTAGCCACCCTTGATGCCATGTGGCCGAGTCGCTCTTGATCGAGGCGCGCCATACGGCCGAGTCAGGAGCCACGGATATTTCGGCCATGTCGAGCTTCTCGTCCTTGAAATCCTTACGCAGCTTGCGTAGGAGGGTGCGGTGAGAGGCCTCGGTGTTGCCGTCAGTGACTATAAGTATGGAGCATGAATGGCGGTAGGGGACGAAGTCAAATGCCGAGTCGCGCGAAGTATATATCGAGATTGGGCGCACAATCTTATCGCCTGATCGCTTGAGATGTATCGAAATGTTGCGAGTGAAGTTGCGCACCGAAGCGAGCTGGCGGGCTTCGGGGGTGAGCAGGTTGAGTATTGAGTCACCCCTCTGGGGATCAGCTGAGAAGTCGTAGTAAGTCATCAGCAGAACTGTCGATGACAGGGCATCGCGCTGCGAGGTCACGATTTTTTCTACGGCAATGTTCAGGCTGTCAGCCGAACCGGCGGCGATGAGCCCGGCATTGTCGCGCATAAAGGCCGCTATCTCTCCTGACGGGTCGTTGCCTTTGATGCTGATCTCCCCGGACTTTTCGGGGTCAAAGTCAACAGAGATTTTGTCGCCATTCTTGACCACGGTTGACAGCAGTAGCTGCCCGTCGGCGGTAAATATCTCGGCTATAGTGTATTGCGGCGATACTCCTGAGATCGTCACTTCATCGTCGACGCCGTGGCTGACCACTGTCTTGACAGCCAGGCCGTCGTAATACACCATATCGACTTGAGCCGTACCGAGCCCCGCGATATGGCATTTTATTTCAAAGCTATCATTGCTCGCGCATGACGTGGCGCAAACAGCCGCCATCACGAAGCATATTAAGGATATAATCTTATTCATTTGATGCAAAAGTAATGCTTTTTTTTCAAAAAAACGTTAATTTTGCACCACCATGACAAGTATAGTGCGTAACCTTATAATTATAGTTGTAGCAGCTGTCATTTTCCCGGCTATTGAAATGTCAGGGCAGATAGTGACCACGAGCGACGATGCCGTCAATTCTGACAGCATCCGCCGCGCCTTTGACGATGCTCCCTACTTCGGATTGTATAAGGACAACTATTTCATCTTCGGCACCTCCATAGGCCCGAAACCTACCAAAGAAAACAGTAACATCAAATTCCAGATTTCAATATCCCAGCGTCTTACACGCAGTACTCTCCCCTGGGGCACCTATTTGTATCTGTTTTATTCGCAGAAATGTTTCTGGAACGTGCTCGAAAACTCCATGCCGATGACTGACCTTAATTTCAACCCCGGTATCGGACTAAGCAAGCCTCTCTTTGTCAAAAACCGCTTCGTGGGCAAGCTCAATCTCGTGCTTGAGCATGAGAGCAATGGCCGTGATGGCATACAGTCGCGCTCGTGGAACAAGATCTCCCTCGGAGGCAGTATCATGATCGATCCGCAGATTATCGTTCACGGTAAATTTTGGATACCCATCATTGACGGAATGAATAACCGCGACATCCTCGACTATTGCGGCATATATCAGATGGGTACGTCGTTTAATTCTCCTACAGGCCGGTGGGGACTATCGGTGATCCTCACCAAACGCCGCGGATGGAAACTCAACTACAACACCGTTCTCGAGTTTAACTACCGCATCTTCCCGCGCGACAATCAGTACCTCTTCCTGCAATACTACAACGGCTACGGCGAAGGGCTTCTCGCCTTCAAGGAATTCCACTCACAGCTTCGCGTGGGCATCGTCATCAAGCCCCGCCTCTTCAGCGACTACTGAACCCGGGGAATTTTAGGGTGATTTTTAGTGAGGGTGAAATTTGGCAATTTGGGCGATAGGTTGTATTTTTGTAAAATGAAGTCGAAGTGACTTTCTATAACCTAAAAAATTCAACTACACATGGAGCCATATAATCTCACATTAGAGCAGGAAGATAAGCTCATAGAAAGCGAGTTTCAGGATCTGCTGAACGGTTATCTTAGAAGTAACCATCGCAAGAAGGTGGAGATCATCGAGCGGGCCTACCGTTTTGCCAAGGAGGCTCACAAGGGTATCCGTCGCCGGTCAGGTGAGCCTTACATTCTTCATCCTATCGCTGTGGCCAAGATCGCAAGCCGCGAGATAGGGCTTGGCTCTACGTCGATCTGCGCTGCTTTGCTTCATGATGTGGTGGAGGATACGGAGTATACCGTGGAGGATATCGAGCAGCATTTCGGCAAGAAGATTGCCATGATTGTCGAGGGGTTGACCAAGATTTCGGGCGGTATCTTCGGCGACAAGGCTTCAGCTCAGGCTGAAAACTTCCGCAAGCTGCTGCTCACCATGAGCGAGGATATCCGTGTGATTCTCATCAAGATGGCTGACCGTCTGCACAATATGCGCACCCTCGGATCAATGGCTCCCAACAAGCAGTATAAGATCGCCGGCGAGACATTATATATATATGCACCACTGGCTCATCGGCTCGGGCTTTTCGCCATCAAGACTGAGCTTGAGGATCTCAGCTTCAAGTATGAGCATCCCAACGAATATGCCCGTATAGAGTCGCTGATCCGAAGCACTGCCGAGGGACGCGATGCCATATATGAGGAGTTTGCAGCCCCGGTTCGCCGCAAGCTTGATGAGATGGGGATACAGTATGAGGCCAAGGCACGCCTGAAGTCGATCTACTCTATCTGGCGCAAGATGGAGACGAAGCATATACCCTTTGAGGAAGTGTATGACCTCTTTGCCATGCGTATCATATTCGAGTGCCCTGACCAGGCCAAGGAGAAGGAGACCTGCTATAAAATCTACTCGGCCATTACTGACCTTTACCGCCCGCACCCTGACCGCACCCGCGACTGGATAACCAACCCCAAAGCTAATGGCTACCAGGCTCTTCACGTGACCCTGATGGGGCCGCAGGGCAACTGGATAGAGGTGCAGATACGCTCCCGCCGTATGGACGAGATTGCCGAGAAGGGCTTTGCCGCTCACTGGAAATACAAGATAGGCGAGGGCGACGAGGAGAGCGAGCTCAACGTATGGCTTCGCACAATCAAGGATATCCTCGAAGATCCCACCCCCAACGCCATTGACTTCCTTGACACGCTGAAGCTCAACCTCTTTTCTTCAGAAATCGTGGTGTTTACACCTAAGGGAGAACTTATTACGCTCCCTGCTAACGCCTCAGTGCTCGACGTGGCCTTCTCGCTTCACTCCGAGATAGGTACCCACTGCATTGCGGCCAAGGTCAACCATAAACTCGTGCCGCTGAGCCACCGCCTCAACAGCGGCGACCAGGTGGAGATTCTTACTTCGCAGTCGCAGACCCCTAAGCCCGAATGGATGAATTTCCTGGCTACGGCAAAGGCCAAGACCCGCCTGCGCAAGGAACTGCGCCGCCTCCAGCAACCTGCTATCGACCGCGGTCATAAGCTCTTTGACGAGTTTCTCGCCAAAAACAATATCACACTTAATAATAATGTGCTGACCAAGATTCTCGGCACTTACCGCGTGGGCTCGCGCGACGAGTTGTTTCTCAAGCTCGGCAACGGCGAGATCTCCATTGACGACTATCTCAACGAGAATACTTCATCGACTGCCCGCTCGCTCATAGCCAAGATATTCCGTCTCGGCCTCGGTGGCAACAAGAAGAAGGCTACCGCTGACGCCGCTGACGATAAGCCGACTGAGAAACCGAAAATCAACACCAAGGAGACCTATGTGCTCCGCTACAACGACCAGGAGCGCAACTTCATTTTCGCCGACTGCTGCCGCCCGTTGCCGGGCGATGAGGTGATGGGTTTCATCAACGACCGCGGCGAGGTGGAGGTGCATGAGCTTACCTGCCCGCGCGCCCAGGTGCTGAAGGCAAGCTACGGCCCGCGCATCGTGGCCACCCGCTGGGATAAGATTACAGGCGAATATCCTGTGAGCATCCGCATCGAGGGCATTGACCGCCACGGCATCCTTCAGGAACTTATCGGACTGATATCCACTGCTCTTAACATCAATATCCGCCGCCTCAATATCGAGGCTCACGATGAAGTGTTCGAGTGCGACCTCGGGGTGCTCGTGCCTAATACTGACGCCGTGACCCAACTTTGTAAGAAAATTCTGAAAATCGATGGCGTGAAGCGCGCCATACGTGCCAAATAAGAGATGAAGACTATTACGAAACGATCTTTGTGGCTACGTGCCATCTATTTCATCGTGGCGATGGCGGCGATTGTTTACTTCATGCCGCGCTCAAGCCAGAATCACTATACCTACGAGGAAAATCGCCCCTGGAGCTACGGACTGCTCACGGCGCCCTTTGACATCCCGGTGAATCTTGACTCTGTGTCGGCACGTAACGTCAAGGATAGCATCGACCGGACGTTTGAGCCGGTGTTCAAGCGCGACCTTACTGCTGAGAAGATGTATATCAGTGAGATAGCTGATAGACTGAAGGATGTCGACTCCACCGGTATTACCCCGATAGAGAAAAACCGCCTCCTCGCCGAGATAAAGAAGATCTACGATAATGGTATCGTGCCCCACGAAGTGTATGCTGCTATCGTGGCCGGACGTATCCCCTCGGTGAAGTTTATCCACGATAATGTGTCGATGTCGATGCCGACTTCGGGTTATCTGTCGACGCTGAAGGCCTACGGACAGCTCGACTCGGTGTTCAGCTCCCGCCACGTCCATGCCGCCATCTCAGCCATCAACCTCTCCGAGCTGCTGAATCCCAATATCATGCCTGACTCCGTGATGACCTCCCGCATCCTTGCCGAGACCTACCGCCGCGCCATGGCCCCCATCGGAGTCATCCAGCAGGGAGAGCGTATCATTGACAAGGGCGACATCGTCACCCCGCGCCTGGCCACGGTTCTGGCCACATACGAGGAGATGACGGCTGAGCGCAGTCAGGCTGCAGTCAACAGCGACTATTATCCTATCGTCGGTCAGGGGCTGTATGTAGCCATTCTGCTGGTGGTGCTCTACTGCTACTTCTACTACTTCCGTCCGGCATATTTTGCTGATGATCGCATGATGCTCTTCGTCATGACCATCATCACGGCCCTGACGCTCTTTGCCTTCGTCATGAGCGCCACCTTCAACGGCGGTCTCTATCTTGTGCCGTTCACTATCCTGCCTATCATGGCCGAGATCTTCATGGACTCGCGAACGGCATTGTATATGTTTCTGGTTGAGGTGCTTATCTGTGCGCTCATACCATCGCTTGCGCTCGAGTTTATATTCCTGGAGTTTGTAGCCGGAGTGGTGGCTATTGACTCGCTCAACGACCTGTCACGCCGCTCGCAGCTCATCAAGACCGCCTTCCTGATATTCCTCTCTTACTCGCTGTCGTATGCCACGATGGAGATCGTAGGCAGTGGTTCGATTCAGAACATCGTCCCGAGAATGTTCGGGCTCTTTGCCATAAATTCCGTGCTGGTATCATTCTGCTATGTATTGATATTCGTGTTTGAGCGGCTCTTCGGCTTCACTTCAAGGGTGACGCTGGTTGAGCTCAGTGACATCAACAACCCGCTTTTGCGCGAGCTCTCCGAAGAGTGCCCCGGCACGTTCCAGCACTCCATGCAGGTGTCAAACCTCTCGGCTGAGGCCGCCCGCCGTATCGGCGCCAATGTGCAGCTCGTGCGTGCCGGCGCGCTGTATCATGATATCGGCAAGATTAAAAATCCCGCCTTCTATACTGAAAACCAGCATGGTGTGAATCCCCATGATGCCCTTGACCCGCTTCAGAGCGCCCGCATCGTCACCGGCCATGTCACCGAAGGCCTCAAACTCGCCGAAAAGGAGAAGCTCCCCGCTATTATCCGCGACTTTATCGCAGAGCACCATGGCAAAGGCACAGCCCGCTACTTCTACACCACTTATTGCAATGCTCATCCCGGAGAGACGGTTGACCCTGCGCCCTTCAGTTACCCCGGCCCGAATCCTCGCAGCAAGGAGACCTCGATACTCATGATGGCTGATGCAGTGGAGGCTGCTTCCCGCTCGCTGAAGGACTATTCAGCCGAGTCGATTAAAAAGCTTGTGGACAATATCATAAGCACCCAGATTCGCGAAGGGTTGCACAACGATTCGCCCATCTCGTTCCGCGACGTTCAGGAGATAAAGGAAGTGTTTGTACAGCGACTCCTTACCATGTACCACACCCGAATTTCTTACCCTGACCTCAAACAAGAACCCGCCCCGGTTGTTAATAAAGAAAACGAAACACCACAGAAATGAGCTTGTTTTTAATAATATTGGCATGCCTGCTGACGGCCGTAGCGGTTGTCGGGGCGTTTTTGCCCTCATGGTGGGCTGCTCCGGCAGCTTACGCCGGGCTACTCCTTGCCGGAGCTTCAGGTTACATCGAGTTGACGGTGGCGACATATATCTTCTGGCTTGTGGCCGCAGTTATCGTGCTGGTAATCTGCCTTATGCTGCCTAAGTCGATAGCCAATGCATCAAATGGTGTAGGCTATATCGCCGGAGCGGCACTTGCCGGAACCCTCGTCGGGTTATGCATCAGCCATGCAGGTCTGATACTCGGGGCGGTGGCCGGAGCTGTTTTCGGCTCGATAGCATGGTGTCGCACCCCGGCCGGACAGTCGATAGGATTCCCCTCAAGAAAAGCTATTAATTATCTGTGCGCAAAGTGTTTCCCGGCTATTGTGACTATGTGTCTTGCCGGAAATGTCATTGCCGCACTCGCAACTGCAGCACAATGAAAAATCTCATCCTTACAATAATCCTTGCCATCACGCTCCACTGCGCCTCATCAGCCGAAGTTCTTCCCCAGCTCAAGCGTGAAAAGCCTGATATGGAGCAGATAAAGCGCGATATTCTCGACCGTACGTCGCCTTACTATTATCCTCGACTGATGGAGGAATTCCAGCGCAACGATACGCTGATGAAGATTGACAAATTCCGCCATCTCTACCTCGGCTATATGTTTCAGGAGGATTATACCCCTTATCGCTCGGGCGAGTCGAAGATGCGCTTCGCTGTGCGTGGCAATGAGAAAATCAACATCACCCGTCAGGTATGCGACTCCGTAATAGCTGATGCCGAGCGTGCCCTTGCTGATAATCCCTTTGACCTTGCCCAGATGAATATGCTCATTGCCGCCCTCAACGAAAAAGGGAAGACCAACCTCGCCAAAATATGGCAGTATAAGTTTGACTATCTGCTGATGGCCATCCTCTCCACCGGCTCGGGCCGCGATGAGGAAAATGCCTGGTATGTGATTGACCCGCAGCATGAGTATGTATTGCTCAATACCATGGGTTATATCGTTGATGACCATGTGTTTTACGATCCATGTTACGACTTCATAACCGTCACTGACAAAAGCGGCAAACATGCCGGCGGCTACTACTTCAACATCGCTAATCTCCTCGAAGAATATTTCCGCAAACATCCCGACGAACTCGAGGAGCGCGACTGAATAATTTACAAACGCAAATTGTTAAAAAAGGCGGTGTAGCAAAACTAATCTCAGGCGCGGAGCGCCGTCGTTGTCAGAAACCCCACATTTATGTGGGGAAAGGCTGACACTCAAGCAATTGAGCCTCGGAGAGGCGATGTTGTGGTAATTAAATAGACGTTACCATAACATCGGCTCTCCGAGCCTCATTATCAGATAGATGGCTTTAGCCCCACGTAAACGTGGGGTTTCCGACAACGACGGCGCTCCGCGCCTGAGATTAGTTTAGCTACAACCTCTTGTAGTTAGTTGTTAATAAAATTTGACAAAAAACGAGGCAGTTCAGCTGTTTAATTTTGCAAATTATTTGTAACTTTACGCACGAATACAAACTGCTATCGTGAGCCAATTACCGTATCATATTCCCGCATTACTGCCCGAGGCGCTCCAAGCCCTTGATATTAAGCCTGATGGAGTGTATATCGACGTCACTTATGGTGGCGGTGGACACTCCCGTGCCATCGTAGAGCACCTTGATGCCGCAGTCGGCGGACATCTCTACGGTTTTGATCAGGATGAGGAAGCCGTAGCCAACGCTATGGACGACCCCCGCTTCACCATCGTCCACTCCAATTTCCGCTATATCACTAACTTCATGCGCTACCATGAAGTGACGGCAGTGGATGGCATCCTCGCTGACCTCGGCGTATCTTTTCACCACTTTGACACCCCTGACCGCGGATTCTCCTTCCGCGCTGACGGTCCGCTGGATATGCGTATGAACCGCCGTGCCACCACCACTGCGTCAGCATTTCTCAACAATGCCACCGAAGAGCGCATCGCCGACGTGCTCTACCTCTACGGCGAGCTGGCAAAGTCGCGCCGCATAGCCCGCGCTATCGTCGAAGCCCGCAATCAGGCCCCGGTTGACACCGTAGGCCGCCTGCTTGAAATCGTAAAGCCCTATATTGACCCACGCCGCGAAAAGAAAGAGATGGCCATGCTGTTTCAGGCTCTTCGTATCGAAGTCAACGATGAGATGGGCGCACTGCGGCAGCTCCTCGAAGGCGCTTGCAGCTTGCTGCGCGAAGGTGGGCGCCTGGCTATCATCACATATCACTCGCTGGAGGATCGCATGGTAAAGAATTTCATGAAGACCGGAAACGTCGAGGGACGTCTTGAGAAAGACTTCTTTGGCCGCAACCAGGCGCCTATGAAGCTTCTCACCTCCCGCCCCATCATCCCCTCCGAGCAGGAGGTGGAGGCTAACCCCCGCTCACGCTCGGCAAAGCTCCGCATAGCAGTAAAACTCTAAAACACTACCCAGATAATGGCACGACAGAAAGATTCTGAAGCAAAAAAGAAGACCCAGCGCCGCGGCTCGTTTGTAGAGCGATTGTTTCGCGGCCAGCTGATTTCGAGCGATTTCTTCGCCCGCAACTGGCTCGCTGTGCTCATCACCACCGTAGTGTTTATGCTTTATATCACAAATAAATACGTGAGCCTTACTAACCTCGAGAAGATTGACGCCCTGCGTAGCCGCCTCGAGATTATCCAGAATGAGAAAGCCCATGAGCGCAGCCGCTTCATGGGGCGCATCCGCGAAACGGCCATGCAGGAAGTGGTCGACTCGCTCAACCTTAATCTTAAAGTACAGACACAACCACCCTTTAAAATCCCTGCCGAGAAATGAAAAAAGACAACCGGTCAAATATCCTGTTTCGATTCGCCCTGATCGTGTTTTTCATCCTTTTGCTTTCAGTGATGATCGTATTCAAGCTTGTGGATACCACGGTCATCAATGCTGACAACTGGAACAACAAGGCTAACCTTGAACTCCAGCGCATTGACACCATTATGCCCCAGCGAGGTAATATCCTGGCGGCCGACGGCTCAGTGCTCGCCACGAATCTGCGGTTCTATACCGTGCGTATCGACTTCCGGGCTGAGAAATTCAACACCGAGAAATATCGTGCAGCCGTCGACACGATTGCTGACAGTATGGCCGTCTTTTTCCCGCAGAAAAATCGCGAGCAGTGGCGCGAGCATCTTCTCAAGCCCCTTGAGAAGCCTGATTCGCTCCGCCCGCGCGCTTACCGCTTGATTTCCAAGATTACAAATACTGACGTGCAGCGTCTCCGCACCCTCCCCTTCTTCAAGATCCGCAATGCCAACCGTAACGGCCTGCGCACTGAGAGCTACCTCAAGCGCTATAATCCTTACGGTGACATGGCCCGCCGAAGCATCGGTGGTGTAGGGCAGACCTATGACTGTAAAGAGATTCACGGTATTTCAGGTCTCGAAAAGGCTCTTGACACTCTCCTTTACGGCGTCCCCGGATATGGCCGAATGGTCAACCTTACGAAGAAAATCAAGTCACGCGCCGACGTCGACCCCATCCCCGGCTGCGATATAGTGACCACTATCGATATCGCCATGCAGGATATCGTGGAAAATGAGCTCAACAATGTCCTCGACACCGTGCAGGCTGACTGGGGCGTGGCTATCTTGATGGATGTGGCTACGGGCGACATCAAAGCTATCTCCAACCTTGAGCAGAATCCCTTAGGTGAGGGATATATCGAGGCCCGCAACCGTGCCGTGATGGGTTTTGAGCCGGGCTCGGTGGTCAAGACGCTCTCGATGATGATAGCCCTTGAGGATGGTATTGTCACAAATCTTGACGAACAGCTCCCCACCGGCAGCGGCTGGGCTTACGCCGGAGGCCGCGCCATCACTGATGCCCACCATTCAATGTCGGTGCCTGTCAGTGAGGTGCTTGAACAGTCGTCAAACATCGGCATGGCTCGTATCATCACCCGCAAGTATGACTCTGATCCGGGTGGCTTCTACTCCCGCGTCAAGAGTCTCGGATTCCTTGATCCGATGAACACCGGTATCGCCGGCGAGACTACCCCGCGCTTTGACAGCATCCCTAACGACCGCGGCGGCCGCATCGCGCTCTCCCGCATGGCCTACGGTTACGCTACTGAAATCCCGCCCATCTACACTCTCGCCCTATATAACTCGATAGCCAACAATGGCGTATTCGTGCGCCCCCGTATCGTCAAGGAGATTCGCGGCGCCATGCGCGACTCAGTGATGGAGATCGGGTATATGGGCACTGGTCGCTCATGCAGTGAATCTACAGCTGCCACGCTCCGTACCATGCTGACAAATGTAGTGTGGGGCGATCATGGCACCGGAAAATTCCTCCGTAACGACCTTGTACGCATCGCCGGTAAGACCGGTACTTGCTACATGATCGAAAATGGCGGCTACAATACATCCAAGAAGCGCCTTGCCTTCTGCGGCTTCTTCCCGGCCGACAATCCGAAATACTCCTGCATGGTGCTGACCTGCTATCCCAAACGCAAGTTTGTGGGCGCGGCCACCACTTCAGGTCAGGTGGTGAAGAATATAGCCATGAAGCTCTACTCGCGCGGTATGCTCGGCAATTCCACAGACTTCACTGCAGGAGTAACCTCAGTCTCCTCCCCCACCTTCTTTGCCGCCCCCTCAGGCAATCCCTTCGCCGGTGTCAAGGATGACCTCAATATGCCGGCCGGTCGCCACAAGCTGCGCAACCCGCAGGGTAAGACTCCCGGTGTGCCTGACGTGCGTGGCTATGGCATACGTGACGCTGTTGTCGCTCTTGAGCGTGCCGGATATGAGGTGAAGTTCTCAGGCTCAGGCTATGTGGCCTCGCAGTCACCGGCGGCCGGAGCTCTCCATCCCCGCGGCACGGTGGTCAACCTTGCTCTCTCTCACTGATCGAATCATCAATTACCACATTATATATAATATATAATCAGATATGAAACAACTCCGACAGTTATTGTCAACGATCGAAATACAGCAGATTATCGGCGATGCTGATAATGTAGAGATTAGCTCCATCACGGCCGACTCCCGTACCGTGGAGCCCCGCTCGCTTTTCGTGGCAGTCCGCGGCGTGAACGTCGACGGCCATGCCTTCATCGGCCGAGCTACTCAGCAGGGTGCCGCAGCCATCGTCTGCGAGGAGCTCCCCGAAATGCTTGAGACTGCGGTCACATATATCGTGGTACCATCGTCGGCTATCGCCCTTGGCCATATCGCTTCGCAATGGTACGACAACCCCTCGGCCTCGCTCAAGCTCGTAGGCGTCACCGGCACTAACGGCAAGACCACTACCGCCACTCTCATCTACGAGATGGCACGCCTGCTTGGACATAAGGCCGGACTGCTCTCCACCGTAGCCAATTATATCGATCAGGAACGCTACGAATCCACCCACACCACTCCTGATCCCATATCCCTTAATGCCTTGCTGCGCCGCATGGTGGATGCCGGATGCACCTACGCTGCTATGGAGGTAAGTTCTCACGCCGCTGATCAGCACCGCATCGCCGGGCTGACTTTTGCCGGAGGCGTGTTTACCAATCTTACCCGCGACCATCTTGACTATCACAAGACCGTGGAGGCTTATCTGCGCGCCAAGAAGTCATTTTTCGACGGTCTCCCCTCCTCAGCTTTCGCTCTTACCAATATCGATGACCGCAACGGCTCAGTAATGCTCCAGAACACCCGCGCCCACCGCTATGACTACTCGCTGCGCACTGACGCTGACTTCCGTGGCCGCATCGTCGAGAGCCGCCTTGACGGTACGCTGGCTTCGTTTAATGGTACGGAGGTGGAGCTGATGTTTACCGGACGGTTCAATATCTATAACCTTACCGCCGTCTATGGTACATCCATCCTCCTTGGCTGGGATCGCGAGGAAGTGCTCCGCAACATGAGTAACCTCGTGCCCGTGGCCGGTCGTTTTCAGGCTTTCCATTCCCCCAAGGGATATACTGCTATCGTCGACTATGCCCATACTCCTGATGCCGTAATTAATGTCATCGAGGCTATCCGCGAGGTGGTGGGGCCGCAGGGAGAGATCATCACCGTAGTGGGAGCCGGCGGCAACCGTGACCACGGCAAGCGTCCCATTATGGCTCGTGAAGCCGCCCAGCGCTCTGAGCGATTGATACTTACCAGCGACAACCCCCGCGACGAAGATCCCTCTGACATCATCGACCAGATGGCTGCCGGACTTGACGACGAGCAGCTCTCGCGCACGATGATGATTCCTGACCGCCGCCAGGCCATCACTACTGCTACTATGCTGGCCTCGCGCGGCTCCGTGGTGCTCATTGCCGGCAAAGGCCACGAGGATTATCAGGAAATCAAGGGCGTGAAGCATCATTTTGACGATCGCGAAGAGATCAAAGCTATAATTGCCCGCGAGGGTGGAAAAAAGTAACTGAAGAATGTTATATTGGCTATTTGAATATCTGCAACAGAGCGGCTTTCCCGGTGCGCGACTGATGTCATACATCACGTTCCGCTCCGGCATGGCTTTTATGCTTTCGCTCATCATCGCCCTCTTTATCGGGCGTAGGATTATCGACCGCCTGCAGCTGATGCAGGTGGGCGAGATCATACGTGACCTCGGCCTTGAAGGTCAGATGAAAAAGACCGGTACACCCACCATGGGCGGTATCATTATCATCCTTTCGATACTGGTGCCCTGCCTGTTGCTGGGTAATCTGGCAAATGTATATATGATACTGATGTTAGTGTCGACTGTGTGGCTCGGCGTCATCGGTTTTCTTGACGATTATATCAAGGTGGCGCGTCACGACAAGGAGGGTATGAACGGCCGCTTCAAGATCATAGGTCAGGTGGGCCTCGGGCTTATCGTAGGTGTCACCATGTATCTGAGCCCTGATGTGACGATGCGCGAGAATGTGGAGACGATGTCGGATGTAGACGGTGAAGTTACGGTAGTGTATACTCCTGAGGATGTGAAGACAACCCAGACTACCATTCCCTTTGTCAAAAACAACAACTTCGACTACTCGTCGCTCACGCAGTGGATGGGTCGCTATGCTGAGACCGGTGGCTGGGCACTCTTTATTTTCGTGGTGATCTTCGCTGTGACCGCAACAAGCAACGGCGCCAACCTTACTGACGGGCTTGACGGTCTCTGCGCAGGCACCTCAGCCATCATTTGTGTGGCTTTGGCGATAATGGCCTATCTCGGAGGCAACATTATATACTCTCATTACCTGAATATCATGTATATACCGCAGTCGTCGGAGCTCGTGGTGTATATGAGCGCTTTCATAGGTGCTCTCATCGGCTTCCTGTGGTATAATGCTTATCCGGCTCAGGTGTTTATGGGCGATACAGGGTCGCTCACCATAGGCGGTGTTATCGCAGTCTTTGCCATCCTGATTCACAAGGAGTTACTGCTTCCGCTGCTCTGTGCCATCTTCTTTGTGGAGGATGTCAGCGTGATGGTGCAGGTGGCATGGTTCAAGATTACCAAGCGCCGCTACGGAGCAGGCCACCGCATATTCAAGATGACTCCTCTCCATCACCACTTCCAGAAAGATGGCGGCACTATTCAGGCTCTGATTCAGGCACCCGCCCGAGCCATCCCCGAGCCCAAGATCGTCACACGCTTCTGGATTATAGGAATTCTCCTCGCAGCCATAACTTTTGTAACTCTGAAAATACGATAATATGAATAATACTGATAAAGATAAGAAACGCCTTGTGGTGCTTGGCGGTGGTGAAAGCGGTGTAGGTGCCGCCATCCTCGGCAAGGACAAAGGGATGGACGTGTTTCTGAGCGACTTCGGCAAGGTGTCGCCTCACTATGCTGCCATGCTTGATGCCGAGGGCATCAGCTGGGAGGAGGGTGGACATTCCATGGATAAGATTCTCTCGGCCGATGAGGTGGTCAAGAGCCCGGGCATCGCCCCTACCACTCCCGTGATGAAAGCTATCGCCGAGAAAGGTATTCCCGTGATTTCCGAGATAGAATTTGCCGGCCGGTACACTGATGCCCGCATGGTGTGTATCACCGGCTCCAATGGCAAGACTACCACTACCCTACTCACCTACCATATCCTCCGCGACGCCGGCATAAACGTAGGTCTCGCCGGAAACGTCGGCCGCAGCCTTGCCCTGCAGGTAGCCCGTGAGCATCACGATGTATATGTAATCGAGCTTTCAAGTTTCCAGCTTG
The DNA here is from genome assembly GCA_023667185.1 of Lachnoclostridium sp. Taxonomy (GTDB): domain Bacteria; phylum Bacteroidota; class Bacteroidia; order Bacteroidales; family Muribaculaceae; genus Duncaniella. The sequence continues at coordinate 145,777 of JAMPAP010000001.1, read as the reverse complement.
AGAATATGTATGAGTTTAAGGCCAACGTGGCCGTGATACTCAATATCACCCCTGACCATCTTGACCGCTACGATTATAATATGGATAATTACGTAAAGGCCAAGTTCCGCATTCTCAACAATATGACCTCTACTGATGCCTTCATCTACTGGCAGGATGACCCCGTGATCACCCGCCAGATAGAGCAGCTCCATATCGAGGCCATCAAGCTCCCCTTTGCCGAGCATCGCGAGGATGGAACCCGCGCCTGGGTGGACGACGAGGAGGAGCTAATATTCGATACCCCCGTGGAGAATATGCGTATGCCGCGCGCCGAGCTGTCGCTCAACGGCCTGCATAACCTCTACAACTCCATGGCCGCCGGACTCTCCGCCTGCCTGCTTGACATTGACAAGGAGGAGATACGTCGCTCGCTCGCTGACTTTGAGGGAGTGGAACACCGCCTCGAGTATGTGGCCACGGTGGACGGTGTGCGTTATATCAACGATTCCAAAGCCACGAATGTCAACTCCTGCTGGTATGCCCTTGAGTCAGTCCCCGAGAATACTGTGCTGATTCTCGGCGGTAAGGATAAAGGCAACGACTATACTGAAATAGAGCCACTTGTGCGCCGCAAAGTGAAGGCTATCGTCTGCATGGGCAAGGATAACGCCAAGCTGCTCGACTTCTTCACCGGCAAGGTGCCCGAGATACGTGACACCCACTCACTTGAGGATGCTGTGGCCGCCTGCCGCGAGCTCGCCTCCGAGGGTGACACCGTGCTTCTCTCCCCCTGCTGTGCAAGCTTTGACCTCTTCACGTCATACGAGGATCGCGGCCGTAAATTCAAGGAGGCCGTAAAATCACTAAAATAAAAACACTCTGTAATCTCTCTGAAAAAATGGAAAACGCCAATCCTACAGTCCCTGCTGAAGAGACGATGCCCGCCAAGCCCGCGGCACTCGCATCAGGTGACAAGCATATCTGGGGTATCTACATTGCCCTGTGTCTGATCTCGATTATCGAGCTCTACAGTGCCTCCTCGCGCGAGGTTGCCTCGTCGTCGTTAGGAGTAATCGGCCCGGTGGTGCGTCACATCGTGATGCTCCTCGGAGGTTTCGGTATCGTATGGTTTATCTCCCGCCGCCATTATAGTGACGTCATCCCGTTTACTATCATTTTTGCGCTCGTGTCAGTGTGCATGATGCTGTATGTGATGTTTTTTGGCGACGTGGTCAACGGTGCTCGACGCTCCCTGACTATCCTCGGCATAGGCATATATCCGGCTGAGATGGTCAAGCTCTCGGCCGTGCTGCTCATAGCTCTTGTCATGACCTGGAACCAGAACCCCAAGGAGCTCGGTATAACTACCACGGGTGTGCAGATAGCGTCAATAGTGATGCTGATACTCAGCGGCTTGCTCGTAAAGCAAGGCCTTACCAATACTATCCTCCTTGTAGCCATCAGTTTTTCAATGATGACCGTAGGCGGAGTGAAGTTCAAGCATCTCGCCATAGTGGCCGGCACGCTTGCCCTGTGTGGAGTGATATTCATGGGATTTGTCAAGGACGATGATGGCGAAAACCGTTGGGAGACTTGGAAAGCCCGTGTGGAGCGATTCGCTGACAAGTCGGCTCCAAAGTATGAGATGCCTATTGATGCCACTAACCGCCAGGAAATGTACTCATATATGGCTCAGGCCAATGGTGGAGTCTACGGCAAAGGCCCCGGCAACTCCCGCGAGGCCTCTCGCCTACCCCTCGCCTTCTCTGACTATATCTATGCTATCGTAATCGAGGAGACAGGTCTGCTTGGCGGAGTGCTGGTACTGGTATTATATCTGTGGCTGCTTGGGCGCGCTGCCGGTATCGCCTCGCGGTGTAACAGGACCTACCCTGCCCTGCTCGTGATGGGAATGGCCATCATGATAGCATTTCAGGCACTGTTTCACATGGGTATCGTCACCGGGGTGTTCCCCGTGTCAGGCCAGCCCTTGCCATTGATATCCAAGGGCGGTACGTCAATAGCCGTCACGGCGTTGGCTTTCGGCATCATGCTGAGCGTCAGTCGAACGTCGACCCGGCAAGGCAATAAAAACCGTGAAATTAAGGACGAAATGGAGGCTCTGCCCGAAAACTTCGGCGGCCAGAACCCCATGCAATTATAAGCCAGAACCCCATGCAATTATAAAATGTGAGAGATGAGTTATAACGTACTGATAAGCGGAGGCGGCACAGGAGGTCACATATTCCCTGCACTGTCGATAGCCAATGCCCTGCGCGAGGCTGACCCTGATGTGAATATCTTGTTTGTCGGGGCAGACAACCGCATGGAGATGGAGCGTGTGCCCGCCGCCGGATACGATATCGTAGGGCTGCCCGTGGCCGGATTTGACCGCAAGAAGCTATGGCGAAACATCCCGGTGCTTTGGAAGTTGGGCAAAAGCCTTATCAAAGCTTACAATATTGTAGGCGACTTCCGCCCTGACATTGCCATAGGTGTGGGCGGATATGCCTCAGGTCCTATCCTGCGCGAGGCCCAACGTCGCGGCATCCCCACCCTTATTCAGGAACAAAACTCTTATCCCGGCGTGACCAATAAGCTTCTTGCAGCCAAGGCTGATGCGATATGCGTGGCTTACGAAGGGCTTGACCGCTTCTTCCCTGCTGACAAGATTATTCTTACCGGCAACCCCGTCCGCGCAGCCCTCGAGCAGTGTGCCCTCACCCGCGAGGAAGCTAAGGATAAGCTCGGTTTCAGTAAGGATAAGCCGCTGGTGTTTGTCACCGGAGGCAGCCTCGGCGCCCGTACTATAAACGAAGCTACGGCCAAGTCGCTCCCCGCACTTGAGCGCGACGGCATCCAGCTTCTGTGGCAGACAGGCCGCTATGGTGCTGACGAATTTCAGGCTATGGCCTCCGGACGTCACGGCGTCAAGGCTCTGACCTTTGTCGATGACATGGCTGTGGCTTACCGTGCGGCTGACCTGGTGGTGGCTCGTGCCGGAGCCGGCACGATTTCCGAACTCCAGAACCTCGGCATTCCGGCCGTACTCGTGCCGTCGCCCAACGTTGCCGAGGATCATCAGCGTCATAATGCCGAGTCACTCGCCAGCCGTGGAGCTGCCGTGATGGTGCTCGACCGCGATGCTGCCGAGAAGCTCCCGGTGCTTATTCCCGAGCTGATCCGCGACGAGAATCGCCGCCAGGAGATGAGCCGTAATGCCTCGGCGATGGCTCTGCGCGACTCGGCCGCGCGCATAGTCTCTATTGTAAACGACATCCTAAGTAAAAACCATTAAAAACATATCGGTATGAATATTAATGATATAAAGAATGTTTATTTCGTGGGAGCCGGCGGTATCGGCATGGCAGCCCTCGAAAGATATTTCCTCTCTCTCGGAAAGAAAGTGGCCGGCTATGATCTTACACCGTCAGAACTGACACAAGCTCTTGAGCATGAGGGTGTGGAGATGACATTCCTGCCCGATGCCGACACTATCCCTGCTCCTTTCCGTAACCCGGAAGATACTCTAGTGGTCTACACTCCCGCCGTACCCTCTGACCTCCCCATACTCGAATATTTCCGCTCAGCAGGCCATAAGATCATGAAACGCGCCGAGGTGCTCGGCCTTGTCACCCGCGCCAGCCGTAGCCTTTGCTTTGCCGGAACTCATGGGAAGACTACTACCTCGTCGATGGCAGCTCACATACTTCACTCCGGCTCAATAGGTTGCAACGCTTTCCTCGGAGGTATCCTCAAGAACTACGATAGCAACTTTCTGCTCTCACCCTCGTCGTCGCTTACCGTTATCGAGGCCGATGAGTTTGACCGCTCATTCCACCACCTCTCCCCTACCGTTGCCGTCATTACTGCCACTGATCCTGACCATCTTGACGTCTACGGCACTGAGGAAGCCTACCTCGAATCGTTTGCCCATTTCACCGAGCTCATCCAGCCCGGCGGTTCGCTGATAATCCACGAAGGGCTCAAGCTCAAGCCACGTCCCGGCAAGGATGTCAAGGTCTACACTTATTCCCGCGACAAGGGCGACTTCCATGCCTCTTACATACGCCGCGAGCCTGGCACCATTACCTTTGATATAGTCACTCCGCTCGGCACCATCCGCAACGTAAATCTCGGCGTGCCCGTGGAAATCAATATCGAGAATGCTGTAGCCGCAGCCGCAGCCGTCACCCTCTCGGGCGGCTTCGATGCCGAGACCATCCGCGAGGCCATCAGCTCTTATCAGGGCATCAAGCGCCGCTTCGAGACATGGCTCAAGGAGCCGGGCGCCGATGGCCGTGTGATTATCGATGACTACGCCCATCATCCCCGGGAAATCGCCACATCAATTGACTCGGTACGCGCCCTCTATCCCGGCCGTAACCTTACCGTGGCTTTCCAGCCCCATCTCTACACCCGCACCCGCGACTTCGCCTCGGAGTTTGCTGCAGCTCTTGACAAGGCTGACTCCGTGATACTTGTTGACCTCTACCCTGCCCGTGAGAAACCTATCGAGGGAATCTCCACCGCCACCATCGCTCGCGAGATGAAAATGCAGGATATTACGATGATTCCTAAAGAAAAGTTGCCAAACTTGTTGAAAAATCGTAACTTTGACATCCTGTTGACGCTCGGCGCCGGCGACATGGTCAATGAGCTCCCCGCCATCGTAGAGGCCGTCACTCAAAAGTAAAAATATACAATCAGATGAAGAAATACCTCAGCATCATATTCACGGTAATACTCCTTGCTTACCTCGTGGTGGCTCTAACGGCCGCCTCGGGCAGCGACAAGGATCGCCGCTGCACGGGTATGACGCTGAAGGTAAACGATACATCTTCGAGCCGGTTTGTCACCGAGGAGGATCTCATGATAGAGCTCGATTCGCTGCCTGCACGCGCCAGAGGGATGCTTCTGACTGAGATTAACCCCGCGGAGATACGCCGCCACCTGATGTCGATTGACAAGATCGAGGATGCCGAGGTGCTCACCTATACCGATGGCCGTGTCGAGATCCGAGTCACCCCTATCATCCCGGTGGCACGCGTGTTTGACGGTGACCGCTCCTATTACATTAACCGCAGCGGCAAGCAGGTGACCGCCAATGCCCGCTATCACAAGGATGTGCCTATCATCCGCGGAAACTTCTCCTCGATGGCCGATACGACGTTCACCGCTCTAAAGGTGATGCCGGTGGTGGACTATATCTACTCCGATACCACATGGAGCCGCTTCTTCACCATGATAGAAGTGAAATCGCCCGAAGATATCATCCTTGTGCCTAACATCCGCGAGCATGTGGTCAACATAGGTGGGGTAGAAAATATCCCCGACAAGCTCAACCGCCTCCGCCGATTCTATACTGCCGTGCTCAGCAAGCGCGGTTACGAAAGCTACGACACGCTCTCGCTCAAGTGGAACGGTCAGCTCGTGGCCACTCGCCGTAAGAAGCTCGCGCCGCCGAAAATCGATCTCTCCATCGAGGATGAGGAGGCTCCTGACACCACCGTGATGCTCGCCGCAGAAAATGTGGCACCCGGTCAGGCTCTCCCCGGCGTAGAAGCCCATAATGACAAACCTATACCCAAAAAGATTAAAACCGAAAACCCATAAACACCCTTAACAATACCCCGAGCTATGGAAGATAAAATAATAGTCGCTCTCGAAATAGGAAGCTCCAAAATCAAGGGAGCTATTGGTTCAGTTGATAAATCAGGCAACCTCTCGGTGAAGGCCATCGAGGAGGAGCCACTTGTCGACAGCGTACGCTACGGCCTGATACGCAACGTCGTAGAGACTGCCGAAGCTATATCCAAGGTCGTAGAGAGGCTTGAAGCCCGCGAGCCGGGCCGCAAGGTGGAGGGTGTTTACATCTCGATGGGCGGACGTTCGCTCCGCTCGGAGCTTGTGGTGCTTGAGCACCGTCTCCCTGCTGAGTCAGATATTACCGCTGCCATGGTAGAGGATCTCTCTCGCGAGGCCTTCGAGCAGCCGGTAGGCGACCGCAAGATTATCGATGTCACTCCGCGTGAGTTCCGTGTAGACAACGTGCCCACCAATCGCCCCGTAGGTACTTACGGTACTCAGCTCCTGGCCAAGCTAAATATCATATCTCTCCGTAACCATATCTATCGCAACCTGATGCATGTGATTCAGGATCGCCTCAATCTCAAGATCTGTGGATATTTTGTGCGCCAGATCGTAGAGGGTGACCTCGTGCTTTCTACAGAGGAGAAGCGTCTCGGCTGCGCTCTGATCGACTTCGGAGCCGAAACCACCACAATATCAGTTTACAAGCATGGAGTGCTTCAGTATCTCGACACACTGCCGCTCGGGTCGCGTAACATCACCCGCGATATCACCGCTCTCAACCACCTCGAAGAGCGAGCCGAGGAGCTCAAGATACGTGGCGGAAATGCCCTGCCTTCAGCCGCTGACCAGCAGACATCTATGTTTGCACACGACGAGCCTGACTTTACTGAAATCAATAATTACGTATCGGCTCGTGCCGGCGAGATCATCGCCAACATTGCCGAGCGTATCAAGGCCTCAGGCTTTAATGCCGATCTTCTTCCTGCCGGTATAGTGATTATAGGCCGTGGTGCCCGCCTGACCAACTTCAACCAGCGTCTTGGCGCTGACCTGGGTATGAAAGTGCGTGCCGGACAACCGGGAGCACGTATCCGCGTCACTGACAGCCGTATCCTCCCGTCGGACAATATCGATGTGATAGCTACCCTCGCTGCTGCTGCCGAGTCGGCCGAGCAGTGTATGCCCCTGATCAAGAAGCCGACTGACTTCTTCGTAGAATCCACCCCCGAGGTGACTGAAACACCCGAAGAGGAGAAAAAAGAGGAAACTCCGGTGACTAAAGAGCCCGAAAAACCGGCTGAATCCGAGAAAGAACCCGAAAAACCCGAGAAGAAACCGGGTAACCGTTTCTGGAAGAGTCTCGTTAACAAAATTGCGCAGATCGTCACTGAAGAGCCTCGCGAAGACGACGATGAGGACGATGAAGAAGACGAAAAATAACTCCTAACCCCCAACTCCTAACTATATAGAAATGGACTCCAACAACACAAGCCATATCGACAATCTCGACAATTCAGGTGACTTCTACACACCCTCACCTAATCATCGTGTATATATCAAAGCCATCGGAGTAGGTGGCGGTGGTAACAATGCTGTCGACCATATGTACAAGACCGGCATCAAAGAGGTGTCGTTCGTAAACATCAATACTGACCGTCAGGCTCTTGACTACTCCAAGGTGCCTAACCGCATGGAGATAGGCGACGGCCTCGGCGCCGGAGGCGATCCCGAAGTTGCCCGCCAGTATGCCGAGGATAGTGCCGAGAAAATCGCCACTCTGTTTGACGACGAGACGCAGATGGTGTTTGTCACCGCCGGTATGGGCGGTGGTACCGGTACAGGTGCCGCTCCCGTGGTGGCTCGAATCGCCAAAGAAAAGGGTATGCTGACCATCGGTATCGTCACAATCCCGTTCCTTTTCGAGGGACAGTGGAAGATCAAGCAGGCTATTGCCGGAGCCGATGAGATGGCAAAGCACGTTGACGCTCTGCTTGTGATCAACAACGAGCGCCTGAGCGAGATTTACGGTGACCTTGACTTCGTGAACGCATTCGGCAAGGCCGATGATACGCTTACCGTAGCAGCCCGCTCCATTTCAGAGATTATCACCACTACGGGTCATATCAACCTTGACTTCAAGGACATTAACTCTACGCTCCGCAATGGCGGCGCAGCCATCATATCCTCAGGCTATGGCGAAGGTGAGCACCGTGTCACCAAGGCTATTCAGGATGCCCTCAATTCGCCGCTGCTCAAAAACCGCGACATCAATGGCTCGAAGCGCCTGCTGTTTAACCTCTATTTCTCGCCCAAGGCCAAGGATACGCTGCTCATTTCCGAGAGCAAGGAGATTACTGACTTTATCTCGTCAATCAACCCCGATGTGAAGGTTATATGGGGTATGAGCTATGACGAATCGCTCGGCAACAAGGTGAAGATGACCATCCTCGCTGCCGGATTTGACGTCACCATCAAGGATAATGGGGAAGGGGAGAGCAAGCCCACCATGCAGCCGCATCCTGACCAGCCCGGGACTATCGTGTTCTCATCCTCCACAGTATCCCAGCCCGCTGAATCAGCATCAACTCAGATTGATGACCGCCGCATCAAGGAGGAATATGGCGACAAGGGCGAAAACCTCATCGGAGGAAAAGAGCGTGCATCGTATATCATCCTCGCTGACAATCAGCTGGATGACGATGCTATCTGCGATATCATGGAGAAGAACCCCACTTACCGCCGTGACCGCAAGGTAGTGGAGCAGGCTCGCCTTGGACAACTCCCCTCGTCAGCTGACGACAAACCGGCCGGTACCACTGAAGCCGGCTCCCGTACCTTCTCATTCTGAGATTATTATTTGAGGAAATCGGGGGAAGGGTTGAGGTAATAGAGGCGCGATGTTGCGCGGGTGGTGGCTGTGTAGAGCCACCGGTAGAAGTCGAGGCATATTGCATCGTCGCCGATGCCGCCCATATCGACTACAACGTTGCGCCACTGTGAACCCTGAGCCTTGTGGCAGGTGATGGCATAGGAGTACTTCACCTGAAGGGCATTGAAATATTTGTCGCTGCGAAGGCGGCTAAGGCGTGTGGAGTCAGGAGTTCCCGGAGGATTCACCTCAGGGTCGTCCATGCGTGCCATGGCGAGACGCTGCATCTGCTCGCGCGAGAGCGATGGATAGTCGCTCACCAGAGTGTCGAGTATAATCTTGCAGTCAAGCTCGATGTCGCGATCGGAGAGCCGCAGGGTGACGTCAGCAAACCGGAAGCCATATTTCGTCTCGGTAGAGTTGACTGAAGTAACTACAGCCATATCACCGTTGGCTATAAAGTCAAGATCCTTGATATTGCTGCCCCACATATAATTATTGTGGGCGATCATGAGACGTTCACCGCGGCAGAGCTCCTCCTCGCTGTAGAGAATCTGGGTGCGTACGGCCAGATTGAAGGCTACAGCCCGCTTGTTGGAGCGTGTGATGAGGATGGTCTCGTCAGGGGTATCTTCGCTATAGCATTTTGCTATAGTATCGATTATGTCCTCGCCGGTGATGGCAAAAACGTCGCCCGATGGGCCGTCAACGCTCAGCTGGGGGCGGGGGAGAGGTTGCAGAAGCATGGTGCGCCGCAGGCGCGTGGCGTTACGGAGTATTCCGGAGTCGCGCTGCTGGCGGGCTGTATCGGTAAGCGTGGCGCGTGATACCCGCAGCCCGGCCTCCTTGAGTCTTGCCGGATTCATGGCAGGGGAGAAGTCAGTGCCTACAGGGGGAAGCTGGGCAGTATCGCCGCTGAGAATCAACCGGCATCCCTCGCCGGTAAATACGTATTGCAGCAGATCATCAAGCAGTCCTGAGCCCGGAGTGCCGTCAGGTCCGGCTGTAGAGTCGCCAATCATTGAAGCCTCATCGACTATAAACACAGCGCCCGGGGTCTTGTTTTCGCGCACCATCCGGGAATGTTCCATCAGCTGACCGGTGGCGCCGTAATAGATGCGTCGGTGAATGGTACTGGCAGGAAAACCTGCTGAATTAGAGAACACCTTGGCGGCGCGTCCCGTAGGCGCCAGGAGTATCACCGGGACGTTAAGCTCGTTGAGCGCCTTTACAAGAGCGCCTATGAGCGAAGTCTTACCTGTGCCGGCATATCCGCTGAGGATGAATACCGAGTCGCTGGGCGCGGAGTCAGAGCAGAAGCGCGAGAGGGCTTCAGTGACCATCCGCTGCTGAGCGTTAGGGGTGAAGGGTAGTTGCGCCATTATCATGGCGGCGAATTGCGATGTGGTTACTGACCCGGTGTTTTCAGAATTCATAGCGCGAACTGATATTGAGGAGTAGGGCGGGGGTGAGGCCTGAGCGTGAGGCGGTTAGGTCGTTGTGATAAGCTGTGGATGGCTTGATGGAATAGTTGTAACGGCTGAGTTGACAGCCCACTGAGGCTTTGAGGCTGAAGTGGTCGCTGAAGCGCATGATGGCGCCTACGGTGAGGCGTCCGGCAATAGAGCCGCTGCCGCCGGTGATGGCGTGGTCGATACTGTTGACGTTGAAATTCTTGTAGTATCCTATTCCAGCCTCGCCCGAGAGACTGATGCGGTGACTAAGGGCGTAGCGGTAATAAGGGGAGAGCATAAGGCCTAAGGCGGTCAAGTTGGCCACGTTAGTGCGGTCATGGCGCACATCTATTAGCAGAGGGGTGGACTGCAGTCCGGCTTCTACGGCAAGGCCCCAGTTGTCCTCGATAGCAAAACCGCCACGCAGACCGGCTGCAATGGCCGGCAAGCGGATGATTTTCACGCCGTTGCCGAAATCCACCGGACCTAAGGGCAAACTCATGCCGGTCTCGAGCGAGAAGTATGATAGGTTGTCATTGTTGCGGTTAATTTCCTGCTGACTACGGCTATCGATACCATTGTTGCCCATGATAATGTCGCCTATGAAGTAGCCTAATCGTGTAGCAAGGATGCCGAGACCAGCACCGGCGACGACGTCGGTAGGGTAGTGGTGGCGGTCAATCACCCTCTCCACGGCTATGCCGGTGGCGAAGGCGTAGGCTGCTATGGTGTACCACTCAGAGCTCCATCCGAGCTCGCGCTCCATGATGGTAGCCCCGGCAAATGCCCAAGCCGCATGGCCTGACGGGAACGAATGGAGGTCTGTTCCGTCGGGGCGTGGAGTGTTGATGATATTCTTCAGGGAATACACCATAGCGCCCGTAAGGGCGAGTGAGGTGGCATCAGAGAGCGCCATACGTCCCCACGATGACCGGGTAGGATGTCCGGTGGCCTTCATCACCCAAGGGAAGGCGAGCGGGGCAAACTGCAGAACGCTCGTGCCGCGCGAGGTGTGGACGCCAGGAGAGGCGTTGGCGAATCCGGAGTGAGGATATAGCTGTCGTGAAAGAGCTGCCAGTCCGGCTGTTCCGGCAGCAGTGACCACGGGTATTGTCGGAAATGCCTCAGTGCGAGAGATGCTGTCGGCCCCTGAGGCAAGGGTCGCTACGGAGTCAGGCCGCTCGTGAGCCATCATGCTCAGGGTGACCGACAGGATACATAGCAATATCGCTGACAGCTTCTTCATTTGATTATTAAACCATTATAAGAGGTGAAAAGTTCAAGTGCGCTGATATTCCGAGGGTGACATCCCGGTAAGATGCTTGAAATACTTGCCGAAAGATGACTGGTTGGGGAAGTTTAGTTCGTAGGCCACCTGCTGGATATTCTTTCCCGAGAAGCGGAGAAGATTTTTGGCCTCGAGGATCACAAACTCGTCAATCAGCTCGGCGGCCGAGCGGCCCGTGGCCTCCTTGATGATAAGCGACAGATACTTGGGCGAGATAAAGAGCTTTGAGGCGTAGAATGTCACCGAGCGCTGCTCGCGGTGGTAGCGATAGAGGAGTGAGATGAAATTGTCAACGTAGCCTATGCGGCGCAAACGGGGCTTGCTGTCATCTTCGGCAAGATCGTCAGAGGCAGCGAAGTTTTTGCGCGCGAGCTGGATTATCTGGTAGCATAGGGCGGCTATCAGGCAGCGGGCTATCGAGCGGACATAAACGTCATCAGTATTGCTGACGGTGTTGTAATGAATCAGGTCGAAGTAGCTGCGGAGCAGATTGGCATCTTCGGGGTTGATATTAAATACGTTGAGGCGGGGTGTGAAGCTCTTGCGGCGGGGAAGTGTGGAGATAATGTTGATATCGAAATTGAGATCGTGCATAAACTCCCTTGACACCAGCAGGCAGTAGCAGTCAATCGCATCATCAGAAATGCCGTTTATCTCGATGATAGAGTCAGGATTAGTGAGCACCAGCGTGTTAGGCTGGAGGGTGACATGGTCGAGATTGATATTTAGCTCGGCTGAGCCTTCGAAACATGCCAGCCAGCATATTCCGTCGATGCGGATAGGTCCGGAGCTCAGATTCTCGATGCTGGGTGGAGAGGTGAAGCGGCTGAATATGTAATCGTTACCGAGACTGGAGTATTCGGATGAAAATTTTGACAGAGTTGTCAGTTGGGATATGTTGACTAAATTGCTCATAATGCGTAATTATGACGCAAAATTACACTTTTATCCTAAAATATTGGTCAAAATTGTCATATAATTCCTATTGAGTTAAGGAAAATCAGCAGGATGGCGCCCGGACATATCCAGCGGAGCGAGAACATCAGCAGGCCGTAAGCGCCAAACCGGTAAGAACCATTGTCAGTGAGCTGGGCCTTGACAAACTTCCGGGGGACGATCCACCCTACGAATATCGACACGATAAAGCCGATGATCGGCAGGCAGATGTTAGAGGTCACAAAGTCGAGGAAGTCAAAGAGTGTCATACCGCAGATGCTCAGCTCCTTGACCATGCCGAGGCTCAAGGCACACAGTGTGGCTCCGATGAAGATTATGGTCGTGGACAGCAGCGTGGCGTTGCGGCGTGACATTTTGCGGGCTTCCACGAAGTAAGATATCGAGATTTCTGACAGTGAAATGGTGGAAGTCAGCGTGGCCACGAAGAGCAGTAGGAAGAAGAGTGTCGACCAGATGACCCCTCCGGGAATGTTGGCAAACACGTAAGGAAGCACCTCAAACACCAGAGCCGAACCGGCTGAGGGCGAAATGCCGAAGGAGAAAACGGCCGGGAATATAACCACGCCGGCCAGGATGGCTACCAGCGTGTCAAGCACTGCCGTGGTGGTGGCTGTGCGCCCCAGACGGCTGTCTTTGTTGAAATATGAGGCATAAATCATCATACATCCCATAGCGAGACTCAGCGAGAAGAATGCCTGTCCCATGGCGCTGAGTAATACCTCGGGGGTGATGGCGCTGAAGTCGGGGCGGAACAGAAACTCCATGCCCTGACGGAACCCGGGAAGGGTAAAGGAGTTGATGCAGAACACCACCAGGAGTACAAACAATAGTGGCATCAGAACATTTGAGGCTCGCTCGATACCTTTAGTGACACCGCCTAAGAGCACTCCAAGGTTGCATAGCAGGAATATGGCGGTCCAGAGAATATTGCGGCTGCCTGAAATCAGGTCAGTAAAATGGTCGTGCCCCGAGGCGGTAGAGTTGAAGTTGAGAGCCCCCGTGACCGATGAATAGCAATATTCGAGCGTCCATCCGGCCACCACTGAGTAGAAGCAAAGAATCAGCAGTGAAGTGGCTATCACCATATAACCTGTCAAATGCCACTTGCCTGATGGCTCTACCTTGCGGAATGCCTCAGGGACACAGCTACGGGTGCCGCGGCCAATGCAAAATTCTGCGCAGAGCAGAGGAATACCTATGACCAATACGAATGCAATGTAACATAGCAGAAAGGCTCCACCGCCGTGTGCACCGGCCTCGTAAGGGAAGCGCCAGATATTACCAAGGCCGACGGCCGAGCCCACTGTGGCTGCCACCGCGCCTATCTTTGTCGAGAACGTAGCTCGCTCTTTACGATCAGAAATCATTATACCTTATTGAAAATTCTGCCACAAAGGTAATAAATTTATTTTATATCAGCAAATATTGTAACGAATTGTTACCAATCTCGGGCTCAGAAAGCCGATGTTGTGGTAACGCCTATTTTGATGACCACTTCATCGCCGAGGTGCTATCTTCTTGGTTGTCAGAAAGGTGTCGATAATGAAAATAATCACCATGTGCAATCTTTGAATCTGACATACCTCATCCAGTTGGGGTCGCGCTCCTCCTCAGGCACATTTATCTGATCCATCATCTTGTATAGCAACTGTATAGACTTGGGCACAACACGGCGCTGACGCTTGCGCTTGCGACGTGGCGCCTTTTTCCCATCACCCCCTTCAATCTCATCATTCTCTACATTCTCAACTTCAGGAGTTTCCTCTTTCACTTTGCGTGGCTGGCGGGCTTTACGCGAACGTTCGATAGCCTTGAGCAGATCTTCCCGTATAAGCTTGAAAATAAACCACTCCATCTTTGTAGTGATACACTCCAACTCGTCACCACCGGTGACGTAGGCAAACACTGCACTGCAAAGTCTGTCAGCAATATCAGGCGGAAAAGAATTCTGAATCTTTTCGATCGTTTCATTGTAATAGGCGTGGGAAACCGCCAGTTCATATTCTCTCATAATGTAACTATTTTTTTCGACAAAGTTACACCTCCCATCCCCCCGCCGATGACCATAATGGCAGAAGTAGTTTTTAGTTGTTAGTTTTTAGTTGTTAGTCGTTAGTTGTTAGTTTAATGAGTATCCTCAACTTTATCCTTTTGGTAAATAACTAATCTCAGGCCTCCGGGCTTGAGATTAGTTTTTCAACACCCTCCGACAACTCCGGCGCCTCTCAACTAACGACTATTAACTAACAACTAACAACTAACAACTAACAACTAACAACTAAAAAATGAAAAAGCCGCGGCGGAGGTTGATCCGTCGCGGCTTGTAATTATGGCTTTGGAGATTGGCTATTAGCCGTTTACTTTCTTCATGCGGGCGATGAGATCGAGCACTTTGTTAGAGTAGCCGATTTCATTGTCGTACCAAGAAACAACCTTCACGAAGGTGGGGGTGAGCTGGATACCAGCCTTGGCATCGAAGATAGAGGTGAGGGGGCAGCCGAGGAAGTCGCTTGATACTACAGCGTCTTCAGTGTAGCCGAGGATGCCTTTGAGTTCGCCTTCAGCAGCGTCCTTCATAGCCTTGCAGATTTCTTCGTAAGTAGCGGGCTTAGCGAGGTTAACGGTGAGGTCAACTACTGATACGTCGAGGGTGGGGACACGCATTGACATACCGGTGAGCTTGCCGTTGAGTGAGGGGATAACTTTACCTACAGCCTTTGCAGCACCTGTAGATGAGGGAATGATGTTGCCTGAAGCAGCACGACCACCACGCCAGTCTTTCATTGAAGGACCGTCAACGGTCTTCTGAGTAGCGGTGGTAGAGTGAACGGTAGTCATGAGGCCATCGAGGATGCCAAACTTGTCGTTGAGGACTTTGGCGATGGGGGCGAGACAGTTAGTGGTGCAAGATGCGTTAGAAACAAACTGAGTGCCTTTAACGTAGGTATCGTCATTTACGCCGCAAACAAACATGGGGGTGTCGTCCTTCGAGGGGGCTGACATAACCACGTATTTTGCACCGGCTTCGATGTGAGCCTGAGCTTTTTCTTTGGTGAGGAAAAGACCGGTAGATTCAACTACATATTCAGCGCCAACTTCGCCCCAAGCGATTTCGGCGGGGTTCTTGCATGCGGTCACGCGGATGGGCTTACCGTTAACGATGAGAAGGTTTTTCTCAACGTCGCATTCGATAGTGCCGTCAAACATGCCGTGCATTGTGTCATACTTAAGCATGTAAGCCATGTAGTCTACGGGAAGAAGGTCGTTGATTGCTACAACCTCGATGTCGTCACGCTTGGTCGATGCACGGAATACGAAACGTCCGATACGGCCAAATCCATTAATACCTATTTTAGTCATGATGTAAAATATTGAAAATAAAGTTTGTTACAATCTATAAAGTGCTTTTTACCTTTTGCGCTGCAAAATTACGAAAAAATTGTATATAATAAGCCTAATTAACTAATTTTTTCTTTAATTTGCGACATTCGCCGCCAAAAAGTCCAAAATAGTAACAATCTGTTGCCGTAAAAGGTTCACCAGCGCAAAAAAAATATCCGGGGGCGTGCCGCTGATGTGGCGCGCCCCCGGAGGATTTCATAATGTATCAAGAGGGATGATATCAGTCAATGTGAGGACCGGCAGCTACGAGCTTGCGGCCTTCTTCGTGACCTTCAAATTTCTTGAAGTTAGCGATGAACATTTCAGCGAGCTTGTCAGCTTTCTTAGTCCATTCAGCGGGATCAGTGTAAGTGTCGCGGGGGTCAAGGATCTTGGGATCTACGCCGGGGAGCTCGGTAGGAATCTCGAAGTCAAAGATGGGGAGCTTCTTGGTGGGAGCCTTAAGGATAGAGCCGTCGAGGATAGCGTCAATGATACCGCGGGTGTCACGGATAGAGATACGCTTGCCTGTGCCATTCCAGCCGGTGTTGACGAGGTAAGCCTTTGCGCCAGAGCGGTTCATACGCTTAACGAGTTCCTCGGCATATTTTGTGGGGTGGAGTGAAAGGAAGGCGGCGCCGAAGCAGGCAGAGAATGTCGGGGTGGGCTCGGTGATACCGCGCTCAGTGCCGGCGAGCTTGCTGGTGAAGCCTGACAGGAAGTAGTATTTGGTCTGCTCATCGTTGAGGATCGACACGGGAGGAAGCACACCGAATGCGTCAGCTGAAAGGAAGATCACATTCTTGGCGGCAGGACCGCGTGAGGGAACGATGATGTTAGTGATATGGTCGATGGGGTAAGATACGCGGGTGTTCTCGGTCACTGACTTGTCAGTGAAGTCGATCTTGCCTTCTACGTCGACGGTAACGTTTTCAAGGAGAGCGTCGCGACGGATAGCGTTGTAGATATCGGGCTCTGACTCCTTGTCGAGGTTGATAACCTTTGCATAGCAGCCGCCTTCGTAGTTGAACACGCCATTGTCGTCCCAGCCGTGTTCGTCGTCACCGATGAGGAGACGTTTGGGGTCAGTAGAAAGGGTTGTTTTGCCTGTACCAGAGAGGCCGAAGAATATAGCGGTGTTTTCGCCCTGCTTGTCAGTGTTGGCTGAGCAGTGCATTGAAGCGATGCCGCGGAGGGGGTTGTAGTAGTTCATGATAGAGAACATACCCTTCTTCATTTCGCCGCCATACCATGTGTTGATGATAAGCTGCATGCGGTGCTTGAGGCTGAATGCAACGCAAGTCTCGGAGTTGATGCCGAGTTCCTTCCAGTTTTCAACCTTTGCTTTCGATGCGTTGAGAACCACGAAGTCAGGCTTGAAGTTAGCGAGCTCTTCAGCGGTGGGGCGGATAAACATATTGGTCACGAAGTGAGCCTGCCAAGCTACTTCCATGACGAAGCGTACAGCCAGACGGGTGTCAGGGTTAGTGCCGCAGAAAGCATCGACTACATAGAGAGTTTTGTCAGAAAGCTCCTTGTCAGCGATCTTCTTGAGCTCGTCCCAAGTCTGCTCTGTGATGGGCTTGTTGTCATTCTTGTATTCGTCAGTAGTCCACCAGATAGTGTCCTTTGACACTTCGTCCATAACGAAGAATTTATCTTTAGGCGAACGGCCGGTGTAGATGCCGGTCATGACGTTAACGGCGTCGAGCTCAGTGAGCTGGGCGCGCTCGTAACCTTGGAGGTTGCGGTTCATTTCATCATAGAAAAGCTTCTCGTATCCGGGGTTGTGGATCACTTTAGCTCCCTTGATGCCATACTGGGTAAGATCAATAGTGCTCATTGTCTTGGTAATTTATAGGGTTTTACTGATATATCTCTTTGATGATTATAACCTTAGATGCTTATTTTGTCCGGTCGGAGAGAGCGCCTTCCGAGCAAACCTTGTTAATCAAGTGCAAAGGTAATCACTTTTTTGAGAAGTAAATGTAAAATTAAGGAAATTTTTCTTCATTAAATTTTTTTAGTAATTGGGCAGATTGATACCACCGGAAGCCGTTTGTGCCCAACATGGCGACATTTAAGTATTTTTAAGATAAAATGTTGTAGCGATTCAACCGTATATTTTTTTAGACGGAAAATTATCCTTACTTTTGCAAGAAACCCGGACTGTCTTACGCTTTTAAATAGACAATTATCAGAATGTTGACAAATAGTAGACAGTCAGGTGATAATATGTTCCCTCTGTCTGGAAACCGCCAAGAACTATAATCCGCGGGGAGCAAGTGGAAAGAAATTTAGTTGTATGCTCGAATGGGCCGGAAGCTAATTTTCAACTTGTTCCGAGGAGAAGGCGCATGGCGGTGCCTCAGACGGGGTCAGGATTGAAAACATGGTTCCGGCCCTGTTCATGTCAAGTGGAAAAACGAGTGATATGATCAGTGGATACGGGCGTGAACGATGACCGCAGAGGCGGCTTCGCGACTGTCCTGAACTGCGCCGGTGGAGTCTCGGCTCCACACCCTCTCTCCCATCGCAAGTTACATTACTTAACCATTATCAGTTGAGGACTCGCGATTAACTTTTGAAACTTACACGAATTAATTAAAACAACAATCGCCTCAATTATGTCAACGATTTTCATTGGAAAACTCATTGAAGAAGAGCTGCGGTCACAGCGAAAGTCAGTGGTATGGCTGTCAGGTATCCTTGGTTGCAACCGTACTAACGTCTACAAGATTTTTAACCGCCGGAGCATCGACTCTGACCTGCTCATGCGCATCAGCGTAGCCCTCAACCGCAACTTCTTCACTCCCTACAACGACCTTATAATCGAACGTCAAGCCGTCAATAAATAACCTCTCCCATGTCAAATTGACAATTTGACATGATGTCATCATGACATGATGTCCCTTCTCTATTACAGGCCGGTGGGTTCCCAGAGGTAGAGCTTGTCGGAGGGGCGGATCTTTTCGGGGACTTTGATCGAGAAGTGCTCCCCTTTTCTTACGGTGTCGACCGGCTTTAGGTTGACACGCATCTCGTCGAGCGTCAGTATGAGCGCTCCGGTCGTAGGCCCCGTGATGACCACTTCGTCGCCCCTATGCAGTTCTCCGCTTTCCATTACAAATTCCCCGACACCGATGTTGGGGAAGTATCTTACGCCTTTAGCGGCGTAGCGCTTGGTGCGTGTGGCCGATGAGCCGTATTTGGATGACCACTCGCCAAGGCGCTGGCCGAGGTAGTAACCGTTCCAGAATCCGCGGTTGAAGATGCGGCCGAGTCGCTCATCCCACGCAGCTATTTTTGTGTCGTCGTAAGTGCCGTCGGCTATAGCCCGGAGTGCTTCAGAGTAACATTCTACAGCTATTTTTACATACTCGGGGCCGCGGGCGCGGCCTTCGATCTTGAATACACTGACGCCCGCATCGATCATCTTGTTGAGGAAGTGGATGGTCTTGAGGTCTTTGGGCGACATTATATATTTGTTTTCGACGTCGAGCTGCTCGCCGGTCTCGCGGTCAGTGACCGTGTAGGAACGGCGGCATATCTGTGTGCAGGCGCCACGGTTGGCCGAGGAGTTGAGCTGGTGGAGACTGAGGTAGCATTTGCCGGATACGGCCATGCAGAGTGCTCCGTGGCAGAACATTTCGATGCGCACGAGCTTGCCTCCGGGGCCGGTGATGTTTTCTCTTACGATAGCATCGTGGATGGCCTTGACCTGGTCAAGGTTGAGCTCTCGGGCGAGCACTACCACGTCGGCATACCGGGCGTAGAATCTTACGGCATCAATGTTGGATATGTTGACCTGAGTGGAGATATGCACTTCCACGCCTATTGAGCGGGCATATTCGATGGCTGAGATGTCGCTGGCTATGATGGCCGAGATGTTGCTGCGAGCCACGGCGTCGATTATGGCGCGGGCTGTAGGGATATCTTCGTCGTAGATTACGGTGTTGACTGTGAGATAGGATTTCACTCCGGCCTCGGCGCAGATGCGCGAGATTTCGTGAAGGTCGCCTAAGGTGAAGTTGACGCTCGAGCGGGAGCGCATATTGAGCCCCTCGACGCCGAAGTAAATGGCATCGGCACCGGCATTTATGGCCGCATGGAGCGACTCGTAACTCCCTACGGGAGCCATGATTTCAAAGTCTTTGCGTGTCATTATCGTGTGGGGCGGGGAAGGGTGTTAGCTTCTGTGGCGAGGGGCTGGCGGCGGGCAAGGTTGTCGACAAATTTGTTGAGGTCAATAGTGCCTGTCTTGGCGGTGTTGACCATCAGTTTTTTAACGCTATTTTTTGTAGGGGTGTCCTTTGCGCGCCACATAAGGTTCATAGCTTCAGTGGCTTTGGAGTTGATGCAGCGACCATTGATAGCGAAGTAGTCGCTCATGGCTACGGCATCAATGTCGCCGGCTGCGAGAGCCTCCATCAGGGCTATACCGCCGGGGGAGGTGAGCTTTGACATATCCCATACGGAGTTGTTGTTGAGATAGTTGATGTCTACATCCATCATTACCGGTACGCCTGCAGCAGCGGCGGTTGCGGCAGCGGCGGGAGTTGTTGCTGCAATGGAGGTGGTGTCAGTCACGGCAGTGGTTATTTCATCGTCGGCCAGCGTTTCACCGGCGGGGGTGACATCAAGCTTGTCGCCGGTGGGGAGCACGAGCACGAGTATTACCACGAGGATCACCAGCGCGGCGGCGGAGATGATGGCCCATTTTGTGCGGCGGCGTGAGGCCTTCTCGCTTGTTTCGATATCTTCGGCTACCTCTTCGGGGCTTTCGGTGGCAACCTCGGGCACTGAGGTGTCAATCTTGTCCTTATCCTCGGTGGTCTGGTCAGAGATGTTTTCAAACACCGGCGCTACGTGTTGCGGCTGCTGCGGGGCGTCGTCAGAGCTCTGCTCGGATGCCGTCTCAAAGTTGGGCGCCACAGGGCGGCCACTGAAACGTACATCCACGTTATATACTTCGGAGTGATCCTCTGTGACGAGGCGATGGGCGCGGAAACCGTGGAAGTTACCTGAATGGAGGCGGTTATACTCCGGAGTATTTTTCTCGATCATGATATGCTGCTCGATGATGCGGCCGTCGCCGAAGTCAAGGCGCAGTGTAACGCCTTGCTCCACAGGGTCGAGCACCAGCTCGAGGTGATCCGTTTCAAGCAGCTCGGATGCGTGCCTGGTTAGCGTCAGCGGGCGGTAGTTGTTGGATGCCACCTTGATAACCACATCATTATCTCCGTCAAGATCCTTCTCGGTAAACTCTACGAAGGGCTCCATGGTGTTGATGGCTCGGTCGTTGACGGCGATAGTGTAGCCGTTGATAGAGTTGCCTTTGGAAGAGGCTACTGTCACACCTATGCGGCGGATAAAGCGGATGCCGCACTCCTTGGGCTCGCGGATGCGGATGGTCGAGCCCTCGACGCGGGTGTAAGCTGAGGGAGTGCCTACGGTGAATGTCTGCACTGCTTTGTCAAATCCGGGGCGGGTATATGAAATGGTGATACGGTCGCCATCGTAAGCACGTGTGGCTGAAAGCTCGACTCCTTCGGGAGCGATGATGTGATACTGGTGACGCACCGGGGTGGTGATACGTGGCATTTTCACTCCCGGGCGTAGCGATGCAGTGGCCTGCACGATTATGATGCAACGGTAAGGCGCATAGTCGGGCTGCGACGGGAAGGAGAAGATGTTCATCAGCTCCGTAGTGGAAATGTAGGTGCGGTAGGCCGCTTCCTGCTGCTTTTCGGCAGGAGCTGAGGCTTCATTGTTGATCCAGGAAGATAGCTCCACGGGCTGGTCAGGCACTCCGGCGGCATTGAGGGCATCGTTGATGGCGGCCTCGTCAGTCTCGCCATCCTCGATAAGGCGTCTCTTGAGCTCGGTGAAGAGGGTCAGGAGTTGTTTGCCTGTCAGCGAGCAGCCGTTTTTGACCATTACGGAGATCATCTCATAGCTGTCGCTCTCCTTGTGGGGGTTATGGCAGATGTAAGAGAAGCAGTTGCCCTCGTCAGATTGCTGCAGGATATAGCAGTCGTTGGCATTAAGGAAGCGCTTGATAGCGGCAGCGGGGGTGACGAGTGATTTCTCCCATGCACGGTTAGTGTCATCGAGCGGATAAGCCAGCAAGGTGCGGATAGAGCCGTCGAGGTTGCCACGGAGGGCTATCTGGATGTAATTGCGTTGAGTCATCTTAGTGACGATTAAAAAATAACTTGGTAAAAGTTTCGTTTATGTTATTTTTGAAGATTTGCTTTTGAACAAGCATGAGTTTAGCGAGCTAAATGATTGTTTGGAAAAAGTGAAGATTCATAAATAACATAGAAAAGTTTACCATGTTATTTTTTAATCGTCACTTAATCTGTTTTAGAAATGCAAAGTTACACAGAAATTTTCAATTTCGTGGTTTTCGACGATGTTTTCGTGGATTTCGCGGAAACCAGCCTTTTTCCACGCGTCGTACCTGCTCATTTACCTCCTTGATAGACCATAATGATGAGAATCCTATGATGCCGGCTATGGTGGAGGGTATCACGTCAGCTGACAGAATTGATGCTGTGATGGCTGCGATGGCAGCAATCAGGAAAATGATGCGGCAGGCGGGCGCACCGAGGTAGTATTCACCCTTGACTACGAGCGGGTGAAACAGACCGATTATCAGGAATGTAAGGGCTCCGATTATTAGCCCTTGAAAATGGAATAACGTATTCATCTATGGGTGATTACAATGCCTGTAGGGCTTATTCTGACTTTGAATGGTGTCACTCCGGCGATGCGGGGTTGCTTGCCGAGGTGGTAATAAAAACTGTTTTGCACATCCCATGACGGCTTGATGATTTGCCGCGTCTCGCCGGGCGGAATGGAGCAGTCAGCCGAGTATTTCTCCTGATGGAGCTGGCGTCCTTTCAGGTCGAGATAGTCCAGCTCGAGCAGCAGGCCTTCGATGGTGTCAGCGCACAGATTTGTGACCAGAAATGCCTCTTTACGGGAATTGAGCGGCTTATCGTAACCGCTGATGCGCACTTCGTCGCCCAGAGCAGGGAGGGTGTCGTAGGGCGATGTGAGAGCCTCTACTCTCAGCTCGGGAGCTTGCTTAGGACGCAGATTGGCACGGGTGGTTTTGTCGGGCCATGCTGTAGCGACTGTCAGAGCCGACAGGATGAGAAAAAGCAGCTTCTTCATAGATATACGGGATTAAGCGGGATGGCCGGCTCGGGATAAATGCGGACGAGCCCGTCGATTTCGCCGCGTGACGACTCGCTCTCGATGATGGTCCAGCGAAACATATAGGGCATCAGCCGCCACCATTTGAATTTCACCGTTTTACCATAGCGGCGCATCATGATGCGGCTTTCTTCGTCGGTCAGAGAGATGACAAATTTCTTTGGCCGCGAAGGCTTGAGAGTGCGTCCCGGGGTGATGTCGGTGCATATTGTGGCGTCATATACGCCGTAAGCTGCGGTAGGGGTGACGTGGCCGATGGTGGTTCCGGGCATCAAGAAATTGTCAGGGGCGGTAAGCACCACCATTTCATAGCTCCGGGCATCAGCATCAGTGCGCATTATTTTTATCACACCCTCCTCGCCGGGGAATTTCCACAAGCCTTCCACCGGGTGCAGGGGGAGCTCTGAGAGCTGCTGTCGGGCTTGATGCACGACATCATCGCCGGCTGTCGCAGCGGTTGCAAAGATTATCAGCAGAGAGAGCAGGAGAGAGCGCATAGGTCAATTAGATGGAGCTGAAGCTGTAAGAGAAGCCGAACGAGAGGATTTCCTTGAGCTGCATCTTGTGCCAGCGGGAGTCAGCAAGGCGCGGTGTCGAGGAGTCGTAGCGGGTGTGGACGTAGATCTGGGTCGAGAGGAAGCGGTTGATGTTAAACTCGAAAGTGTTTTCCCAGTCGCCCATCACATATTCGTAGTCAGTGAAGACGAAAAACCGTGACCTCAGGTTGATGTTCGAGGCCAGCTTCCAAGATAGCTTCACTTCAGCATTCGAACCTATCTCGCTTACAGCGTTGTTGCCGGGCTTGATACCGTAGGCTGTTTCGTCGAGATGAGGATTTATACAGGTCTTGAGGTTCCATGACAGCGGGGAGATTGAAGAATCTATAGTAAACGTTTTCGAGGGGTTGGTATGGTTGTAGGTCATACCGAGACCGACGTTCAGCTCGGCCGGCGATAGGAAAGCCGCCTGCATGGTGCGGGTGTTTGACTTGTAATTGTTGAAAATCTGTGTCTTGAAAGAGATATTGGTAGAGTAGTACCATCCGCGGGTAGCCTTGTAACCGGCCATGAGGTTAAACTGGAAGAGGTCCTCCGAGAGGCTGTAGGAGCGGATGGAGTCTTCGGGGGTGCTGTTGACGCCGAGCTTGTATTGCATCGTGGTCTCAAACAGGAGGTTGGGGTGAAACTTCTGGTTGAGCTTCACGTTATAATAGAGGTTGAGGATGCCGTTGAGGTTATTGTTACCACCCTGATACCAGTTGGGCGACACATAAGCCTGAGAGAACTGTAGCGAAGCGTTGAACTTCCTGAGCCAGTGGCGCTTCTGAAACACCACTACCACATCAGCATCCTTGATGGGAGCCGCGCCGGAGTTGACTACGTCAAATGCTATCATGGCAGTCTGGGGGTCGACGGTGGCTACGTAGTGTTTGGGGGGCTCGGGCAGAAATGCTTCGTTGTAGCGTACAAGTTGCGGATAATCAATGATGTAACGCTGGCGAGCCTGAGTGATTAGAGCATCATGCAAGGCGTCTTCCTCAATCCAGCGGAATGGTTCGCCACCGGTGGCCTCATCGTATAGCGGGATGGAGTCAAGGAGATGAAATGTGTCAAACACCACGGGGCGAAACAGGTAGCGGGGCATCGACATGAACAACGGATCAGAATCCACAAGCCTGAAACCGTCAAGATATTCTACGTCATCATCTATTGCCGGGTCGTCGGCCTCATAATCTTCAAAGAAGGTGGTGTCAATAGCCGGATTCTCATCTTCTACATCTATTTCAATAGTGTCAGGTTTCACATAATTATATATGATATTTCGAGCTGAAGGGGTGTCAAACAGACGCACCTCACCATATGTGACATATGTCATGCTCACTAACAAAATTGACAAGATTACTTTCCGGATCATGATGATTAATTGCGTTAGAGCGCAAAATTACGAAAAAATCGTGACCCGACAAAGAATCAGCACTCATCAGTCGCCTCTATCCATTTCTTGGGCGATGTTGTGGTATCGCTCCGACATATATGATTACTTAGCGGGCGGCTACTGCAAGGCGGCGGGTGCGGGAGGCGGAAACGGCTTCGGGCTTGTCGGCTGAAGCTATCTTGGCGCGGTAGATGTAGATGCCGCGGTTGACGCGACCGCCGGCTGTGGAGGTAAGATCCCAGCGTACGGGTGCTGATGAATACATGTCGGCGCGGCCTGTTGAGGTGTTGGACCATACGAGACGGCCTGACATATCAAACACTTCAATGGTGACGTTGAGGATCTCGTCAGGGCGGTCGTGGGTGACGTAGAAGTTAGCCTCGGTGGTCGCGGGGTTGGCGTCAGTGTACACTTCGTGGATGGAGGGTACTGTCGACTCGTCGACAACGAAACTGATGGCTTTGGATGCGGAGTTGCCGTTGACATCCCATACCTTCAGCTCTACAGTGTGCTCACCGGCCACGAGGGTAGGCAGATTGTAGGCGATTAATCCGGCCGGGCTGCCATCCTCGTCAGGGATAAATGAGGAGGAGACATCGTTGAGGGAGATGTTGCCGTCAATACGGGCTGACATCTGATGACCTACGCCGGCTGATGAGAGGTTGATGCCGACATTGTCGCTTATGCGGGCCACAAGCATGGGCGCAGCATTGACGATGCCTCCATCGACGAAGCTCTCATGATTGAGGTGCATATATTCGATGCGGGGGGCGACATCGTCAGTTGTCGTTTCGTCGGCATACCCGTAGACGTAGAAGTTGCGGAAGCAGGCCGAAGCCTCCTTGCCATCCTTTGACTGGGCATAGAGCGTCATGGCGGCGGGGCGGTAGTTGTCGCTCGTCTCCATGGGCATGGTAAGGGAGATCTCAAATTGACCACCGGTGACGGTGGCGCGTCCGGCAGCGAGTCGGTTGCCCTGCTGTTCGAATGAAACTTCGTTGTTGTTTATGTCCACCTCGTTGGAGATGACACTGTATTCGGCATCATAAATAGTGTAAGCTACCGAGCCGTCAAAGTTGTCGAGACGGTTGCCGTCGGCATCGGTGAGCTGACCGGTCATCGTGACCTTTTCAAGGGCGGAGATTGATGGCGGGTTATCTGTATCAGTAGCGTCCTGTCCATTTATTGCGGTTATCTCCACGCGACTTGCCGGGACAGCCAGGCGCATTGCCGGGTCGCCGAGCAGCACATAGCGGCGCTTGTTGGTGTCAGAGGTGGTATTGTTTTTTGCGTTCATCAGTGCCGTTCCTATGGGGATGGGGCGGCCTGTCTCGTCAGATTTGAACACCTCATAGCTGAGGTTTTTCGAGAGAACACCATTGAGCGAGATGTAGACGGGACGCACTGCTGAGATGGCAGCGACGGCTCCGCCGCTTTCAAGCAGACACAGTGCTTCTACGCCACAGGTCTTGTTGCCGTCCCAGCGGGCAAAGGAGCAGGTGGCGCCGTAGAATACCAGCGGCTTGCGCAGGTAGAGGTTATAAAGATCGTTGGTGGTCAGCAGACCTTCACCGGTGAGATTGTCTATGGCGGCATGGCCGATGTAGTTCCACCACAGTACGCCATCGTTGATCTCGCGGTTAAAGAGCGCTACGGCATCGGCATAGACACCGTTGCTGAGAGTGTAGGCTCCGAAATATATTTTCTTATAGTTGATGTTGTCACCCAGAGTGGTTGAGCGGAATCCGGTATACATTTGTTCGCTCTGCAGCAGGTGGTCAGAGTCATTCTGGTCATCGGCCGTAAGCACCATGCGTGAAGCCCATTCGCCTCCGGAGGGGTTGTTGATGTAGTCTATAATCTTGTCGACGAGCACTTTGGCTGAAGCGTCGGACGTAGAGGGAATGCGACCTACGGCTATACATAGCTTTTCGTTGCCCCAGCGTAGGCCGGAATTGTCCTCAAGCATGGCAAAGAGGTCGTCAGAGCAGTAAGCGACGTTTTCGTTAAGGCCTACGTCGGTGGTCCATGCCGGAAGCGTTGAGTAAGAGGTATTTGACATCTCGGAGGTGAGACGGCGGTTGTCGTAGGTGGGACGACCCATAAGCAGAAGGTAGCGGAGATTGCCTGAGGGGGATTCGCTGTCGTCGGCCGCAGGATTGTTGCTGCGGTCGTAGAGCATTTTCATGTATTTGCGTATGGCGGCAGGGTCAGCCGAGCCGGAGCTGAACTCGTTGTAAACGAGCTCCTGATTGACTACCATGACGTCCATACCGTCAGTCTGACGGTGAACTTCAGCTATACGTTCGGCCTGGATGAGATTCTCTGTGGTTGAGACGATTACCATGTCGGGCGTGATGCGTCCGTGCAGATCCTGATTCTCCACCTCGCCTACGAGCTTTGGAGCGGGAAGGACGGCTGATTCGGAAAATGCAATGTAGGAGCGCATACCGGAATAAGGGTTGCGCCAGCGCAGTGAATTGCCTGAGCTGCTTGTATTTAATGAGGATATGTTAAGAGGGTCGGTGACATCCCACACGGTGACGCCCGTGGCTCCGGATGTGGCGAGTTCCACGGCCGATGATGCAGTAGAGAAGTTCAGCAGTCCTCCACTGAGGGCTATCTGGCGGTCATACAACACTTCGATATAGTCAAGATTGGCCATCGAGACAGTGCCGGCAGATGTGAAGTTGAGCCCAAGTGATAGATTGTCAGACGAGTGTTTGAACGAGCCGGTCGCAACAGTGGTGCCACCCTCGGCTGAAGCAGAGATTGTGGAGGAGTTCAGAGGTGAAATTGCCGTGCCGTTGGCCGTCAGTGAGATGTTTGATACGCCTGATGAAAAGGCTAAGTAGCTGACTCTTACGATGGCATTATTGTCAGAGGCGACTGCACCGGGAGTGGCGAGACGGAAGGTCTGCGAAGGGGTATAGCGCAAGTCCTCACCTACGAGCAGCAGGCCGAGTGTCTGGGGCGAAATGCGGTCAGTCTCGTGGAAGATGTGCTCAGAAAATGTTGAGGCAAAGCTTGTTGTGTTCTCGATTGACATACCCTCTGACGGAATCTCGCGTAGCGGCTCATCTGACTCGGTAAGGTAGTAATACCCGGCCGTTGAGAAGGGATTGAGCGAGTGAGTCCATGTGCCGTTTTCGTAAGTCCATTTCTCAGGGCCGAGTGCCCAGAAGGTAAGTCCTCGGCTTGTCACAATGGATTGTACCTCAGGGAGATCGTCGATGTACTCGGCTGCGGTTAGATTATCGGAGATACGGTTTCCACCATACCCGTAAACCCTGACTTTGGCCGGGTCAGAGAAGCCCCAGCGGCGCAGGTCGGCTGCAGGTATGGCATATAGTCCGGTAGATGGAACGCTGATTTTCACCCAGCGACCCATTGAAAGCACTGACGATGTAGCATATTTGTCGAGGCTGAAAGCCTTGGCGTCATACCCGGGGGCGGCGATGGCCATCATCACGACGACAAGCAGCAGATATTGAAGAGACAGGTATATTTTTTTCATCGAGAATTAGCGTAGTTAGTCACTTAATTAACGTTGTTTACCTGCGATTTATTGTGTGAGTCGAGCCATTGCTCCCAGTCGGCCGCAGAGCCTTTAAAAGCATTGACGTCGACTGAGCGGCTGACCCCGTCAATATGGCCGCTGTGAGTGGCCTGCCATAAGGTCCACTCCTCAATGTCAGGCTCTTCGGCAAGCGAGCATATCCATACGTCGTAGCCCGGAAAATTTCCTTTCAGAAACCGCTTGTAGCCATTTTTGTTGGTATAGAGCATCACCCGGTAACCATGATTCTCAAGGTGACGGATCATCTCGTTGAGGCGGTCGATCACCGTTCGGGTAGGCTGGCCGATGGCATTTGACCACTCCTCGATGTCGATCACCACGGGCAGATGCAGCTCACGCCCGCGGATAGAGTTGACAAAGTTGAGCCCCTGCATATAGCCGGGCGTCTCAAACCGGAAAAAGTGATAAGCCCCAACTTTTAGGCCCGCTTTCGTGGCATTGCGATAGTTGTCAATAAAATTCTTATCCTTGAAGGTAGCTCCTTCAGTGGCTTTGATTATCACAAAGCTGACCCCGTCAGCGGCCACCTTGTCAAAGTCGATTTTGCCATTATGGGCGCTGACATCGATGCCGATAACGTCATACTTCTCCCGGTCAGGGTAGGCATTGCCGGTTCGCGTATGGGTGCACGCGGTCAGCAGAATAGCCGCTATATATAATAATATGTGGTTAGAAGCGGGCATTCACGAAGTCAAAGAAAAGCTGCATCGAGCCTGCACGCCATTTCTCGAGAGGATTGCCAAGCCCTTTGTCAAACAAGCAGTAAGCATACCCTACACCCGTGGGATATGTAAGTGAGATCTGCCCGTCGATCAGTTGGCGGGAGGGATCTTTGCCGGGATATTTGTCGATGCTGAAACGGTAGATGTTGGCGTTACGCGCCTCAGGGTTTTGCTCAACCGAGATGACTATAGTGACATCCTCCCCGGTGTTGACCTCGCGGCAGCGAAACTCCTTGCGGGTCATAGAGCCCGATGTGCGGATGACCTCATACATGTTGCTCCGACCTACATTTTCGATAGTGATGGATTTGCCGCTTTTACGCACCTCAAATGTCACATCGTAGAGATACTCATATCGGTCAGGAGTCAGCTCAATGACATGAAACATAGCCGAACTTGCCTTCTCCGCATAATTGCGGTCAGCCGATTTAAATTCCTGAGTAGCCGCTGACGCCATCGGCAATAAGAGCATAAGCATCAGAAGAGCGATCAATGATTTTTTCATAACGTCACAATTTTATTAGGCAAATATAATAAATCCACCCCAATCCCGCAACCCCGCCCCGAAATAAACCCTCCCGTTTTATCGGAGTGCTCTTAGAAATTACCATCCGTAGCTGAGTGGCCACGCAAATACAGTAACTACTCAGGTATGAATAAACATTCAAGAAGACTAATGTAGTATAAAGCCC
>JAMPAP010000001.1:90050-115995 GCA_023667185.1 Lachnoclostridium sp. | reverse complement strand
TGAGGGTTCGAGGATATAACGTGGATGTTGGCGTTGTTCCAATAAGGAGAAGAAACGAAGAAGGGGTTAATGCAAGAACTCAACTTGAAGTGGATTTCGTTTGCAATCTTGGCAGCAAACGCTACTACATACAATCGGCATATCGGATGCCTGACGAGGAAAAGATAAAACAGGAAGAAGCATCTTTGGTAAATATAGATGATTCATTCAGGAAAATAATAATCGTAGGTGAGGATACTCCAATCTTGCGTAACAACGCAGGAATCACCACGATTGGCATTTATGATTTCTTGCTAAATGAAAATTCTTTAGATCTATAAAAAGAGCCTTGCCGAAGCAAGCGTTTCTTGATCAAATTAGGTTGATAATATCCATTAAGAATTCCGATTCTGCACAAAGAAAGCTTGCAGTGCTTTGCTATCTTTGCTTCTTAATTCTATTATAGATGAACTTCTTATGAATAAATATTTTTATACGCTTTTGGTTAATTTGATAGTTATTGGCACTGTTAAGGCCGGTGAATGGTTTGAAAGTGGATTATTCCGTTACGAAATACTTTCACATATCGGAAGTGGAGGTACGGTAAAAATAATAGGTTTCAGTAGCAGCACTGACGAAGATAATATTGAATCATTATATATTCCTTCTGAAGTTCCAACATACTCATATAAGATAGTAGAAATTGGTGAAAATGCATTCTCTTATACTCGAAATTTGAGAAATGTTATAATTTCTAACTCTATAACTAAAATAGGAACTAACGCCTTTATTGGCTGCTATCAATTAGAATCTGTTTCTATCTCTTCTTTCGTTACGGAGATGGGGAGTTATGCGTTTTCAGGGTGTTCTTCACTCGCTACTATTAATATCCCTGCTTCAGTTAAAAATATGGGACAAGGTGTTTTTCAAAATTGTTCTTCCCTATTACAAATTTCATTACCTAACAGTCTGACAACAATTTCTAACTCGCTATTTAAGGGATGTACTGGTTTAACGGATTTGATAATACCCAACTCTATCACTGAAATAGAAGATTTTGCTTTTAGTGACTGTGATAATATTCTGGATATCAATTTGCCTGAAGGCTTATTTTCTATAGGAAATTATTCCTTTGAAAATTGCAAAGGAATGAAAAGTATTAATATTCCGGCAAGCACTCAATGGATCGGTATGAATCCTTTTAAAGGGTGTTCATCATTAGAATCATTGATAATGAATGATAATAAAAAGTACCATTTATACGATGAGGTTTTATATGAGAATAATCCATTAAAATTAATTGGGTGTCCTGCATCCAAAATAAATGCTGAAGTCGAACCGTTAACTGAGATTTTTAGCTATTCATGTTTTGCCGGATGTGAGAATTTAGAAAAGATTACGATACCTAAAACTGTTCGAGAAATTTGTTCAGATGCATTTCATGGATGTACTTCTTTAAAAACAATTAGATGTGAGATTGAGGATGTGTATTTTTGTGAACCTGGTTTTTCTAACTATGACGCCACATTATATGTTCCTGAAGGTATGACCGAATTATATTTAACTGTGGAACCGTGGAAGAATTTCAAGAATGTCAAGGAGATATCATCCAGCGATATAGTTGAAACATTTGTTAATTCTGATTTCGGGCAAATCTTTTTTGAATCAGAAATGCCGATTAAAATATGGAATTTGTTGGGGCGGATAATATATAGTGGCTCATCAACAACTATCCCGGAATTAAATCGTGGGATATATATTTTAGAATGCTCTGATTTTTCACAAAAAATATTGATAAAATAACATATTCTGCCGAGTTTTGACTTTACACTTTCAAAGGTGGCCAATAGCCACCTTTGAATACATCATTGTCTAATCTTTACATACTTTGCGTAGAAAATATATACCACCTGCCGTCGGTTTCGCATGGTTACTATTGAAATTTTAGTCCACTGAGAACCGTTTACTGAGTAGGAATTGTTTTCGGTCGCTTATGTGAATTAGGCTCAGGTACTGCTTGTAAAGTTATTCTAATTTATCGATAATCAGTAGGCGGTGGCTTTCATGGTGAGTCCGGTGAGCTCCTGAAGGCCGAAGAGGAGGTTCATGTTATGGACTGCGGTGCCGGCTCCGCCTTTGAGGAGGTTGTCAATTACGGTGGTGATCATCAGCTTGCCGTCGATCTTATCGAGGTGAATGATACATTTATTGGTATTGGCGACGTCCTTTAGATCAGGTACTTTTGAGGATATATAAGTGAAGTTGTGGTCAGAATAGTATTCGCTGTAGATTTTGATGATTTCTTCGAGCGAGATTGGGCAGTCGAAGTAGCTTACGGCGAGAATGCCACGGGAGAAGGGGCCGCGCATGGGGATGAGATTGAGGCGTGAGGTAAAGCTTGGCTGCATGGTAGTCAATACCTGGTGGATTTCAGGCAGTTGCTGATGGGCAAACGGGCGGTAAACCACCATATTGTCGTTGCGCCAGGAGTAGTGTGACGAGGGGCGTTGCTCGGCGCCGGCCGATGTCGAGCCGGTGACCACGGTGGAGTGGATGTCGGCATTGAGGAGCATATGTTTGGCCAGCGGTGCGAGGGATAGCTCGATGGCCATGGCGATGCATCCGGGATTTGCCACATGAAGGGCGCCGCGCACCATGCGTTTGCGGTTGAGCTCGGGCAGACCATAGACGAAGTCATGATCCTCTGACTCAATGCGGTAGTCCCTGGCGAGGTCAATGATTTTCAGGTCGGCGGGTATCTCGTGGGTCTCGAGAAATTCGCGGGTTTTTCCGGCGGGGCGGCAGCAAAACAGCACGTCGATAGCCTCAAGATCGGTGGTGCTTGAGAATGTCATATCAGTTTCGCCGATAAGTCCGGGGTGCACGTCGGCCACTCTCATTCCTGCCACGGTGCGTGAATTTACCCAGGTGATAATCACATCTGGATGGTGCAAGAGGATTCTGATGAGTTCACCTGCGGCATATCCTGAGCCGCCTATAATACCTGCCTTAATCATAGTATCGGATTATTTTGGAAAAATTGAGTTGAGAATTTTATCTGTGGCGCCGATATTGTCACGGATATATTTACCGGCTTTTTCGCCCGCGGCCCGGCAGCCTTCGGGATCAGTTATGAAGTCAGAGGCTACGGCCTCAAATTCAGCTTGTGAATTGACGCTGAATCCACCTCCGCAAGCTATCAGCCCTGATGCCTCGCGGAATTTCCGGTGACGCGGCCCGAAAATGACGGGTATACCATAGACGGCCGCTTCGTTGATATTATGGATGCTGACGCCGAAGCCACCACCTACGTAAGCGAAGTCAGCCTCTCCGTAAAGCTTTGACAACAAGCCGAATGAATCTACTATAATCACTCTTACACCCTCGGGATTAGCGAGCCCGCAGCTATCGTCGCTCGGCGGACGCATCATCTCGCCATATTCGGTCAGGAGCATAGTGTCGCCCGGCTTGATGGTCAGCTCGGAGCGGAGTTTCTCAAGACGTTCGGTGTCAAACTCATGCGGGGCGATAATGGCTTTTACACCCGGATGGTTCTTAAGCCAAGGCTCATAGACAGCCTCATCAGCCTCCCAACTGCTGCCAAACACTACCACCGGCCTGCTACCATAAAACAGCTGCTGGTGCGACTTGTTGGCAGCCATCTCGTTCATGATGGCGGTGACGCGGTCAAAGCGGGTATCACCGGCCACGGTGACATTCTTCACGCCGATTCCTTCAAGGAGTTTGCGCGAATTTTCGTCTTGAACAAATATCTCGGTGAAATATCCGAGCATCTTGCGGAAGGTGCCTCCCCAGGGGCGGAAAAATATCTGCCCGGGGCGGAAAATTGCTGATATTAAATATGTGGGGATATCGTGGCTATGAAGCGTCTCAAGATAGTTTCCCCAGAATTCATATTTCACGAATATGGCCATCACCGGGTTAACCGTCTCGACAAACCGGCGGGCATTCGCCGGAGTGTCAAAGGGCAGATACACCACTACATCAGCCAGCGAGTAGTTTTTTCTCACCTCGTAGCCCGAGGGGGAGAAGAAGCTCAATACTATGCCGAGCTCTGGATGCTCCTTGCGTATCCGCTCGATCAGCGGCCGACCTTGCTCAAATTCGCCGAGCGATGCGGCGTGAATCCACACGTAGCGGCGGTCGTCACGCAGCGCCTCTTCGAGGCGGGCGAAGGTCTCGCGGTGGCCCTCCACCATACGCCTTGCCTTGCCGTCCTTCAGGGCGGCAAGGAGGGCTGCTGTGGCATATAGGGAGATCCCTAATGAATATAACGGGTTCATTTACTTTATCATGGAGATGCCGCGCTCTATGCGGGCTATAGTCTCGTCTTTGCCAAGGAGCTCGGTGATGTCAAAGATATGCGGGCCTTTACACTCGCCTACAAGTGTAAGGCGGAAGGCGTTCATGACATTTCCGAGATGATAGCCTTTCTCAGCTACCCAGTTGAGTATCACGGGCTCAGCGGCAGCGCTTGAGAAGTCAGGCAGCGCGCGGAGCTGCTCGATGAGCTCGGTGAGGATAGCGGGGGTATCCTCTTTCCAGCGTTTCTTTACGTCTTTTTCGGCATATTCCGTCGGGGCGGTGAAGAAGAAGCGAGCCTGCTCCCAGAGGTCAGCCACGAAGTTGACACGATTTTTCACCAGGCCTACGACGCGGGTGATATACTCATTGCTGAAGTCTTCAGCGTTGACGCCATGAGCCTTGAGCACAGGCTTGAACAGCTCGGCGAGCTCAGCATCAGGCTTCATTTGGATATATTCGTGGTTAAACCAGCGGCCTTTGTCGAAGGCAAATTTTGCTCCGGCGCGTGAGCAGTGGTCGAAGGAGAATTTCTCTATAAGCTCGTCCATCGACATTATCTCGGTATCGTCACCGGGGTTCCAGCCTAAGAGGGCGAGGAAGTTGATCACGGCTTCGGGCAGGTAGCCTGACTCGCGGTAGCCGGCCGAGATGGCGCCTGACTTGGGATCATGCCACTCAAGAGGGAACACGGGGAAGCCGAGGCGGTCGCCGTCGCGCTTCGAGAGTTTGCCTTTGCCGTCGGGTTTGAGCAGCAGCGGCAGGTGCACGAATTCGGGGCGGGTATCAGCCCAGCCAAATGCCTCGTAGAGAAGCACATGGAGCGGAGCCGAGGGGAGCCACTCCTCGCCGCGTATCACATGGGTGACCTCCATCAAGTGATCATCCACGATGTTGGCAAGGTGATATGTCGGCAGGTCGTCGGCGCTCTTGTAGAGCACTTTGTCATCGAGAATGGATGAGTTGATCACCACGCGGCCACGCAGCAGGTCGTTGACCTCTACGTCGCGCCCGGGCTCTATGAGGAAACGCACTACGTAGGGCGCGCCTGAGTCGATCAGAGCCTTGACTTCGTCGGCGGGCATCGACAGTGAGTTGCGCATCTCCATGCGTGTCGTGGCGTCATACTGGAAGTTGGGGCGCGAAGCGCGGGCAGCTTCGAGTTCCTCGGGAGTGTC
Organism: Lachnoclostridium sp.; assembly: GCA_023667185.1. Lineage (GTDB taxonomy): Bacteria > Bacteroidota > Bacteroidia > Bacteroidales > Muribaculaceae > Duncaniella. The sequence continues at coordinate 110,515 of JAMPAP010000001.1, read as the reverse complement.
AAATGCTATGTAGGCTTTCCCGGCGTCGAGGAGCTTCTTGACGTGCTCGCGGTAAATGTCGCGACGCTCGCTCTGCTTGTAAGGGCCATAGGCTCCTCCTTCGCGCACTCCTTCGTCAATCTTTATGCCGAGCCAGGCGAGGGCTTCGTTGATATAGTCTTCCGCGCCGGGCACAAACCGGTGGGAATCAGTGTCTTCTATACGTAATATCATATCTCCGCCGTGGCGTCGGGCGAAGAGATAGTTGTAAAGGGCAGTGCGTACGCCGCCAATATGAAGCGGACCCGTCGGTGACGGGGCGAATCTTACTCTTACTTTGCGATCCATTGTCTGTATGATGCTATACTATGATTTTTTTGATTTGCAAAATTAACAATAATATATGAAAATAAAAAATGTCACTATGATAAGAGTTTACGGAATTTTTTTCGTAAATTTGCACCTTGATTAGTCCTCCCTCCATCGTAATAATCGAAATTTTATAACACAACTCATTAATCAACAGAGAAATGAATATAACTCGTCAAGACATTAGCCCGGTAGAAGTCCGTCTGACCGTTGACGTAGCCGGTGCAGATTACGCCGATGAGGTGACCAAGAGAATCAAAGAAATCGGCCGTAACCATGTAATCCCCGGTTTCCGCAAAGGTCATGTACCTTTCGGCGAACTGAAGCGTCGCTTCGGCAAGCAGGTGGCTTCCGAGGTGCTCAATGATGTTGTCTACAAGGGCGTCATCGAATATATCCAGGAAAACAAGCTCCCCGTCATGGGTCATCCCATGCCCGTGGAGGTTAAAGAGGTAGCTCTCGAGGGCGACCAGCAGTTTGCCTACGACCTCTCGCTCATGCCTGACCTCGGCATCAAGCTCGACAAAGATTTCCACTTCCCCTACTACGACATCACCGTTAGCGAGGAAATGATTGATCAGCAGGACGATGCTATGCGCAAGCGCTTCGGCACTCAGAAGCCGGGCGAAGAGATGCAGGAGGATTCGCTCGTGAAGGGTACACTCATGCAGCTCAACGAGGATGGCTCAATCAACACCGCTGAGGGCGCTATCCAGATGACCAACGGCATAGTATTCCCGCTCTATTTCAAGGATGCTGACCAGAAGGCTAAGTTCAACGGCGCCAAGCCCGGCGACAAGGTGGTGTTCAACCCCTACACCGCTACCGGCGGTAACGCTGCCGAACTTTCTTCTATGCTCGGCATCGACAAGGCTATCGCTGCCGACGTGAAAAATGATTTCGAACTCGCTATCTCTGAAATCATCGTCAACGAGCCCGCTGAGCTCGGCGAGGAGTTCTACAAGAACGTATTCGGCGAGGATAAGGTGCACAACGAGGAGGAGTATCGCGCCGCTATCAAGGATATGATCGCCTCTGAGCTGGCTTCTAACAGCCACGTCCTCTTCCACAACCAGTTTGAGAAGAAGATGCTCGAGACTTACGACGGCATGACTCTCCCCGAGGCCGGCCTCAAGAAGATGTTCTTCAGTGACGCTGAAAATCCCGATGAGGCTTACAAGGCTTCCGAGAAATATATCAAGAATGAAGTCATCGAGTCAAACCTCGTCAACCTCTTCGGCATCAAGGTAGAGGAGCAGGAGCTTCTTGACGCCGCCAAGTTCATGACCATGCGCCAGTTTGCTCAGTACGGCCTCGCAGGTCTTGACGACGAAATCATCACCAAATACGCCAAGGAGCAACTCCAGAACAAGGAAAACCGTAGCCGCATCTTCGATCAGGTGCTCACCTCTAAGCTTTACACCGCTATCGAGAACGCTATCACTCTCGACCACAAGGAGGTATCACTCGACGAGTTCAAGGAAATAGCTAAAGAAGATTAATCCCTTCAATCTCATTTTGACATCTTGACAAATTGTCAAATTGACAAATTGTCGGGATGTCAAAATTTTTATCCCCTCATGCAATTAACCAACAACCTCCGCAAATCCATCGCCTCGCTCGACAGTGCTCGCCACCGACGTGACGAGGGTCTCTTCAAAGTCGAAGGGCTGAAAATGGTCAGCGACACTATCGGCCGCTTCCCCTTACGCTACCTTATGGTAGCCAAAAGCGCTGTGTCCGAGGTGGTCAGCCGCCTCGGCGCCACCGTGGCCGACAGGATCATCCCCTGCACCCGGCAGGATCTGGAGCGAATGTCGTCACTGACTACCCCGCGCGAGGTTATTGCCGTATATGAGCTCCCCGGCAGTGAAGCCATCCCTACTATCATCCCTGACCGGCTCTACCTGGCGCTCGACGATATCCGTGACCCGGGCAATATGGGCACCATCATCCGCACAGCTCTCTGGATGGGGGTGACCGATATCCTTTGCTCGCGCGAATGTGTGGATCTCTATAATCCCAAGGTACTGCAGTCGACCATGGGGGCTGTGGCCCGCGTCAACGTCAGTTACTGCGACCTTCCCGAAGTGCTTTCCGCACTCCCGGGCATGGAGGTCTACGGCACATTCCTTGACGGCGACAATATATATAAGTCACCGCTTACCCCCGGCGGCGTAATCGTCGTCGGCAACGAAGGTCACGGCATCAGCCCCGCCGTGGAGGCGTGCGTAACACGCCGCCTCACCATTCCGGCTTTCGGCCCGGGATATCCCGGCGAGTCGCTCAACGCGGCTATGGCCACAGGTATTGTAATGTCAGAATTCCGTAGAAGATTATGAAAGCTAAAAGTGCTTGGTTTTGCACCGCTTGCGGCAACGAGACCCCAAAATGGGAGGGCCGTTGCCCGGCCTGCGGCGAATGGAACACCATCGTGGAGGAGCGTCGCGCCACCGGCTCGTCAAAATCCAAAAGCAGCCAGGGGTTGCGCCGGCTGACGCCGGAGTCGCGCCCTACCCCGGTGTCAGGCATCGTGTCCACTGAGGAGTCACGCATCAAAATGCCCAGCGGCGAGCTCAACCGTGTGCTCGGCGGTGGCCTCGTCGAGGGCTCCATGGTGCTCATCGGCGGCGAACCGGGCATAGGCAAGTCTACCCTCGTGCTGCAGAATATCCTCTCCATCAAGTCGCGCCGCATCCTCTACATCTCAGGCGAGGAGAGCGCACGCCAGATCAAGATGAGAGCTGACCGCATCGGCCGCCCGAGCGACAACGTCTTCATCGCCTGCGAGACTTCGCTCGACAATATTTTCGCCCATATCGCCGACGTGGAGCCGGGCCTCCTCATCGTGGACTCTATCCAGACTATCGCCTCTGACGATATCGAGTCGGCTCCGGGAAGCGTCAGCCAGGTGCGCGAGTGTGCCGCCCAGCTGCTAAAATACGCCAAGGAGTCAGGCGTCCCCGTAATCCTCATCGGCCACATTAATAAAGATGGCATCATCGCAGGCCCGAAAGTGCTGGAGCACATAGTCGACGCAGTGCTCCTCTTCGAGGGCGACCGCCAGCACCTCTACCGCATCCTCCGCGCCAGTAAAAACCGCTTCGGCTCCACATCAGAGCTCGGCATCTATGAAATGTGCCAGCGAGGCCTCCGCGAGGTCACTGACCCCTCGGAAATGCTCGGCCAGGTGCGCGACTCGGAACTCTCGGGTATGTCCATCGGCGTGACCATGGAGGGCATCCGCGCCTTCCTCATCGAAGTGCAGGCCCTGGTCAGCACCGCCGCATACGGCACACCGCAACGCTCAGTCACCGGCTTTGACTCCAAGCGCATGAATATGCTCCTTGCCGTCCTTGAAAAACGAGTCGGATTCAAGCTCGCCCAAAAAGACGTCTTCCTCAACATCGCCGGCGGCCTCAAAGTCAACGACCCCGCCCTCGACATGGCCGTAATCAGCTCCATCCTCTCATCCAACGTCGATATGCCCATCCCGCCCCTCACCGCCATGGCTGGCGAAGTAGGCCTCTCAGGCGAAATCCGACCCGTAACCCGCATTGAGCAACGCATCCGCGAAGCCGAAAAACTGGGCATGAACACCCTCTACATCCCCCGCAACAATCTCAAAGGCATCGACACCTCCACCCTCCGCATCCGCATCATCGAAGTCGGCAAAGTCGATGAACTCTTCCGCTCCCTCTTCGCCTAACCCCGCCCTCCCGTACCATCCTCCCTGCATCTACTGCCGTTCATTCAAGGACGTTTTCCTCGACTATGCCATTGTCATTGTGTCGCACTAAGGGCGCTCTGTCTCTATTTTAACGGCTCTTCCATCAGGCAAGAGTGAAGCCGAGGTCTTCGATCACTTCGCGGACGGCTGCCTCATCGGCATGGCCTTTGATGGAGGTGGCGCCGGTGGCGAGGTCTACTTCTACGGCTTCTACGCCGGGGAGTTTCTTGAGATTTTTCTCTACCATGGCCTTGCAGTGGCCGCAGGTCATACCTTTTACGGTAAATGTCTGATTCTGTTCCATAATAGTATTGTTATTTGATTTATATTTTTTGATCATAGCGTTGATGAGCAGCAGCATGAGCAGTAAGGAGCTGAAGGCTTGCAGCGGTGTTACGCTGACGTGGCATCCGATGTGGGCTGCCGACATTGTCATTTCAAACCAGCTCCCGGGGAGGAGGTAGTCAATGCAAAGGCCGAATGCGATAGCGCCGGTGATTATCGTGGTGAGATAGATGGCTGCGGCGCGACGGCCGAGGGCCTTGCTTACAATGATGATTGAGGCGAAATTGGCTGCCGGGCCGGCCATGAGGAGCACAAATGCCGCACCGGGGCTCAATCCCTTAAGCATCAGCGATAATGCGATAGGTATAGATCCGGTGGAGCATACGTACATCGGTATGGCTACGATTACTACCGCCACCATCGATAGCAGGGGATACTGCGAGAATGTGGTGAAAAATCCGTCAGGGACGAATACCGTAATTGCTGCTGCTACCAGCAGGCCGATAATCAGCCATTTACCGATGTTTTGTATCATCTCCACATAACCGTAGCGGAGGGCAGTAACAATTTTCCCACTTAATGAAGAGGCCTGAGGAGCATCAATTGTGTCAACTTCTTCAGAGTGCTTTTCATTGGATTTTTTGTCGGCAACATTTACGGCAATTCCTCCGGCTACGGCGGTCACAAGAGCGGCCAGGGGGCGAATGACGGCAAATGCGGGCGTGAGCAGCGAGTACGTAGCTGCTATTGAGTCAATTCCCGTCTGCGGCGTCGCGATAAGAAAGGAGGTGGTGGCGCCGCGCGAGGCTCCGTTCTTGCGCAGCGATACGGCGGTGGGGAGCACTCCGCATGAGCATAGCGGCAGAGGCACGCCGAGTATCGCCGCCTTTATCACTGACCATAGGTTGGGCTTCGAAAGATGATTACGATAAAAACTTTGTGGCACAAAGGCATACAGCACGCCTGCCACTAAAAAGCCGAGAAGCAGATAGGGTGCCATCTCGGCAAGCATATTAATAATGGAGTATACGAATTTCATATTACAAAGGTAGCATGAAATCGACTCCCGGATGTTACAACATTCGGAGATAATGTTACAGGTTTATACCTCGTCGAGACCGGTGCGGACGCCATCAGCTTTGAAGTCGGAGATGGTAACTCCTACGATTTTCTTGAACGCGGCTGATAGGTGAGCCACGCTTGAGAATCCTGCTCGGTCAGCTATCTCGGCCAGTGTCAAGTCGTTGTCAGTAAGTAGCTCCTTGACGTATTCCATGCGCTGAAGCATCAGATACTTCTGAATGGTGCGCCCCTCGATAGTAGAGAAGAGTCGGCTGACATAGCGGAAATCCATCGCCATGGCATCGCTGATGTAGGCTGAGAGTTTGATATCCGGAGCGTGGCGCGCATAGTTGCGTATCAGAGCCTTGACCTTTTCGATGGCTACCAGCTCGGCTGACTTTATCGGCTCGAAGCCGATCTCCGTCAGACGTTCTTCAATCCGCTTAATCGTATCCTCATCAAGCTTTTCGCTGAAGTCGACAAATCCCATCGACACCTTGGCTCCGCTGATGCCGAGGTCGCGGCATATATCTTCGACTGCCATCACGCAGCGGCGGCATACCATGTTTTTAATGTGGAGTCGGGATGCTGGCATAATTAAAATCGTATGCCAACGGTGGCCGTAAGTTGCGACAACGAGTTGACGTAAGTGAATGAAGAGTTATAATAGAAGTAGAGGTGAAACCGTGCGTTGACCGAGGCAAACAGCGACTTGTTATTGTAAACCAACGCCGTAGCGAGTTCGGCATTGTTTGCCACGAGGTCGCGGCGTCCGTCAGTGGCGTTTTCGTAAGAATGTTTGTAGCCCATTGACACCAGGCCGGTGAAGTTCATGAGCCATTTCCGGGGGCGAAGCACGAGGTTATATCCGTAGCCGCCAAGCGCGGCATAGTCGTTATAGCGGAAGGAATACTTGGGTGTCTCAAGTGGTAGATATTCAAGCATCTCGGCGGGCAGTGTGGAGAAGTCCATGGTCATTGACTGCTTGGTGAACAGTGCGCCGAGAATCCATGTGCCGGCGCTCCGCAGCTGGTATTTGCTGAAGCAGTATGCCGCTGCGCGGGAGTAGTGCTTGTGATTGAAAAAGTAAAACAGTTCGCCGGCCATTTCGTCCACCGTCACATCGTGAAACCGGTAATGGATGCCGTGACCATCATTAAACAGGCCGAAGCGGGTGATTGTCATGCCACCGTCGCTCGACTGTGCCATCAGGCTGCCTGAGAAGCGCGAGCACGTGAAGTCGACGTTAAAGGTGTGACGGCTTGTAGGATGTCCGGCTATCTCGTTGACATTAAGCATATAACCTACGCTGACGGCCATGAAACTTATGTAAGCACCGGCATCAGCGTAGACGTCAGAGTGCATCGTAAGATTGGAGCCATGTTCGAAAAGCATTGTCGAATACTGCATCCAGTTGTAGCTCTTGGCCTGAAGTTTCCAGTTTCGGCCGGTGCTGACCACGTAAGTGCTGTCGTAGCTGTTAAAAGTGCGGTCGCCCCAGTTGTAGACGTTGCGCAGGAAGCGCGGAAAGCGCGGATACTGCACATCAGGGTTGTTGATCTGGAATCCGTTCTTGATCAGCTGCTTGATCCATAGCGTCGAAGGCACATGAGAGGGTATGGAATCATCAGCGGTCATTCTTGCAACGGCCGGAATCAACAGCATCAGAATCAATAACCGCAGTCTTGTCATCTATGTTATATCAATCGAAATTTTTACGATGGAACACGAAATTTCGCCCGAGGTATTTCTCTCTCACCACAGGGTTTTCAGCCAGCTGCTCCGAGGTGCCCTGGAAGAGGATTTTGCCCTCAAAGAGCAGATAGGCACGGTCAGTGATCGAGAGTGTTTCAGGTGCATTATGGTCAGTGATAAGGATGCCTATGTTCTTCTCCTTGAGCTTGTAGACTATTGACTGGATATCTTCCACGGCGATAGGGTCAACTCCGGCGAAGGGCTCGTCGAGCATGATGAATTTCGGGTTGATGGCAAGGCAGCGGGCTATCTCGGTGCGGCGGCGCTCGCCACCAGAGAGCTGGTCGCCGAGGTTGCGGCGCACCTTCTGGAGACGGAATTCATCAATAAGGCTCTCAAGCTTTATATCGCGCTCCTCGCGGGTGAGATCGGTCATCTCGAGCACGGCTTTGATGTTGTTCTCCACCGAAAGCTTGCGGAATACGCTTGCTTCCTGGGCCAAATAGCCTATACCATTTTTAGCGCGTTTATACACAGGATATTTCGTGATATCAAGGTCGTCAAGGAAGATGCGTCCCTCATTAGGAGTGATCAGGCCAACGGTCATGTAGAATGTCGTGGTCTTCCCCGCCCCATTAGGGCCGAGCAGACCTACGATCTCTCCCTGGCGCACTTCAATCGACACATGGTTGACCACCGTGCGCTGCTTGTATTTCTTTACAAGATTATCGGTGCGGAGCACCATAGAATTTTCGTCAACCATGATTATTTGCCTTTGCGCAGGCGCGCCTCTATGTAATCAGTCAATAGGTTGATAGCTACGATATTATTACCGCCCTGAGGCACTATCAAGTCAGCATATCGCTTCGAAGGCTGGATATACATCTCATGCATCGGCTTCAACACTTCCTGGTAGCGGTTGAGTACCATCAGCGGGGTGCGACCGCGCTCCACGCAGTCGCGGGCTATGACGCGGATAAGGCGATCGTCAGCGTCAGCGTCGACAAACACCTTCACATCCATCATCTGACGGAGCACCGGGTCATTGAGCACAAGAATTCCCTCCACGATCACCACTTCACGAGGCTCCACGCGCACGGTTTCCTTCTGGCGGGTACATGTAAGGTAGCTGTAAGTGGGTACTTCGATAGCCTTACCCTCTTTCAGATCCTTGAGCTGCTCCACCAGGAGCGACCACTCGATAGCCGCAGGCTCGTCAAAATTGATCTTGCTACGCTCTTCCACAGGTATGTGAGAAGAATCCTTGTAGTAAGAATCCTGCGGCAACACAGCCACCTCGCCCGGGGGCAGGGCGTTGATTATCTTATTGACTACGGTAGTCTTTCCCGAACCGGTTCCTCCGGCAATACCTATGATTAACATAACACTGTTTGCTAAATTTCTTGCAAAAATATGAAATCTGTGACGATAAAAAAAATTTAATAAATATCCCGAACTTTACCCTTTTGTTAAATAACTAATTTCAGGCTCGGAGAGCCGGCGTTGTCCTTAACCCCACGTTTACGTGGGGTGGGCTGACACTCAGATAGTTGAGCCTCGGAGAGGCGATGTTGTGGTAACGAAAATTGTGATTTTTTTGATACAAAAGGTAAAGTTGAGGATATTCATTATTTTTTAATCGTCACTTATCTAAATGATGGTAGGAGTGATGGCTGTGGAACAGCAATTCTTGGCCATTGACGCCTCGTCGCATCAAAGTTAATGGATTTTTTAAATTTACAAAACAGATTTATATGAGCAGTAACTAACAACTACCAACTAACAACTACCAACTAATCTTGCATTTTCACAAATTTTAGCTATATTTGTGGATTAAAAAGTGACATCCGATGATTACTATTGAGGAAAATGATGATTTGACCCGACGAAACACGATGGGACTGCATGTCAGTTGCCGCCGATTGATCAAGTTTACCGAGGTGGCTGATCTTGAAGAGATCAGGCGCATGGTTGCTGACGAGGAGCGACTGCTGGTGATAGGCGCTGGGAGTAACCTGCTGTTTACCGGCAACTTTGACGGCACAGTGCTGAGCCCGGAGATTGATTATCTGGCTTTTACCGATGATGGGGTGACAGCCGGAGCCGGAGTGGTGATGGACGAGCTCATCGCGGAGTGTTGTCGTCGCGGATTGTGGGGGCTCGAGAATCTATCGGGCATCCCGGGGAAAGTCGGCGCCTCGGTGGTGCAAAACGTTGGTGCCTACGGCGTTGAGGTTAAAGACGCTGTGGAGCACGTATATGTCTATGACCTTGCCACCGGTCGGCATGATCGTCTTGAAGCCCGGGAATGTAGTTTCGGTTATCGCGATTCGGTGTTCAAGCATCTGACAGGTAAGATAGTAACGGCAGTAACTTATCGTCTCAGCCGGGAGGCTCGCCCACGCCTTGACTATGGCAATCTGCGCCAGAAGCTTGAAGGTGTCTCGGATCTGCCCCCCGGCGACGTACGCGAGGCTGTCATCGCCATACGCGACACCAAGTTGCCTGACCCGAAAAAGACTGGAAGCGCAGGCAGCTTCTTCAAAAATCCCGTGATTACGGCCCGACAGTTTGAGGCGCTGCAGCAAAAAATCGGCATCAGTGATATCCCACATTATATTAATCCGGATGGCCGCATCAAGGTGCCCGCAGCGTGGCTTATCGAGCGCGCCGGATGGAAAGGTCACTCCGAGGGAAATGCCGGAGTGTGGCATCTGCAGCCGCTCGTGATAGTGAATCTTACCGGATATGCCACGCCGCAAGAGATTCTCAGCCTCGAGGAGCGGATCGTCAGCTCAGTGAAGGAGCTCTCAGGCATTACTCTCGTTCCCGAAGCCGAACACATTTGAAATTTCAGAACATATAACTTATGAGCACATATATTATAGAGGGAGGCCATCGCCTCCATGGTACCATTCAGCCGCAGGGCGCGAAAAACGAGGCACTTCAGGTGATCAGCGCTACGCTGCTCACCGCTGAGCCGGTAATCATCCACAATGTCCCGGATATCCTTGACGTAATAAACCTTATCAACCTCCTTGCCGCAATGGGGGTGAAAGTGGAGAAACTCGGACCGGGTAGCTACCGCTTCCAGGCTGATGATCTTGACGAAGACTATATATCGAGTGCCGACTTTGTGGCCCGGTGTGCATCGTTACGCGGCTCGGTGCTCGTGGTGGGGCCACTGCTGGCTCGCCTCGGACAGGCTTACTTCGCCAAGCCGGGGGGCGACAAGATAGGGCGTCGCCGTGTGGATACCCACATCACAGGCTTCACGCGCCTCGGTGCCATGATATGCTACAACGAGGAGCGTCAAGCTTACTATCTGGTGGCTGTAAATCCACTCAAAGGCTGCTATATGCTGTTGGATGAGGCCTCGGTGACCGGTACGGCCAACATTATCATGGCAGCTACGCTGGCTCAGGGGAAGACCACAATATATAATGCCGCCTGCGAACCTTATATTCAGCAACTCTGCCACATGCTCGTGAAAATGGGCGTGAAGATTGACGGCATCGGCTCTAACCTCCTGACTATTCATGGCGTGGAGCGTCTTGGCGGTGCTGAGCATACAGTTCTCCCTGATATGATCGAGGTGGGCAGCTTCATCGGAATGGCGGCTCTGACTTCGAGCGAACTTACCATAGCCGACGTGTCGCCTGACAACCTTGGAATCATACCCGACACCTTCCGCCGACTCGGTATCAACCTTGAAATTCAAGGTAATGATATATATATCCCTGCGCAGGACACTTACGAAATCGAGACGAACCTCGATGGCTCGATCCCTACCATAGCCGATGCTCCATGGCCCGGACTGACGCCTGACTTGCTGAGCGTATTGCTCGTGACGGCTACCCAGTGTCGCGGCAGTGTGCTGGTCCACCAGAAAATGTTTGAATCCCGACTTTTCTTTGTTGACCGGCTTATCGACATGGGTGCTCAGATTATGCTCTGCGATCCTCATCGCGCCGTGGTGATAGGACTTGACCATCGTTTCCCGCTGAGAGCCAACAAGATGCTATCACCCGACATTCGCGCCGGTATAGCCATGCTGATCGCTGCAATGTCGGCCAACGGCGTAAGCCAGATTGACAACATTGACCAGATAGATCGCGGATATCAATCGATAGATACCCGTCTTAATTCGATAGGCGCCTGCATCCATCGCCGTGATTAACAGATAAAAACCTCTTGCGGGCGATTTAACAAAATGTGTTAAAATCGTGATTGCTGTTTAAACTTTATGGTTTCTAAATCGTCATAACTACATAACGAATAATTTTGAAAACCATTAAAACCATTAAACAAGTTATGAAAAAAACTATTCTTTCGCTCGCAATTCTCGTAGCATCTTCAACCGCAATATTCGCTCAGAAACCCGCTAAATGTAAAGCTGACTCAACCTGCACTCCCACATGCGAACTCTTCTTCGAAGGTATCACCCTCACCCCCGAGCAGCAGACTAAAGTAAAGAGCCTCAACGAAGCCCGTGCCGCCGCTGCAAAAGCCAAGAAGGATGAGGCAAAAGCTGAAAAAGCTGATGCTAAGGCTGACCGCATGGAGGCTAAAGCCGCTGCCAAAGATGCCCGCAAGTCTGAACGCAAGGACTACCTCAACAGCATGAAGAGTGTGCTCACCCCTGACCAGTATGTACTTTTCCTTGAAAACGTATATGTAAACGCTCCCGCCGGTAACGGTCGCCCTGACATGAACAAAGAAGGTCGCCGCGGTGATTTCAAGAAGGATTTCAAAAAAGGCGAGGCCAAAGTGAAGAGAGACTTCAAGAAAGGCGAAGACAAGGTGAAGAAAGAACTCAAGAAATAAACTATAACTCCATCAACTGAAAAGCCATCGGAGCACCCGCTCCGGTGGCTTTTTCTGCGGATATGCGGGCAAGGTCCCAACTCAAGGTCCCAACTCAAGGCACTCCCTAAACTCATTTTTTTTGTAAAATTCGCGATTATAATCGCAAAAATTTGTACCTTTGTATTCTTTTAATCGTGATTTTTTGTATGGCAGTTAAAGTTGATACCCAAAAAGAGATTATATTCGGCTCGTCTGACCCGAACGTATCCCGTGTGATTACTCAAAAAGAAAAGAATGGAGAGTTACGCAAGGTAGCCCCACGTATTTATACGACTAATCTTGTTGATAGTCTGGAAAATATTGTTCGGCGCAATCTCATTGATATTTTGGTGTACCGTTATCCTGATGCCTTGATTAGCCATCGAAGTGCAAAGGAAATGCGCCCGACCGCCACCGGAGACTTCTTCCTTACAAATTCGACAACAAGGCGTGTGACTGACTTGCCGGGCATTACACTTAATTTTGTCAAAGGGCCGAAAGCTTCCTCGCATGACATCCCATTTATGGGTATGCACATATCCGGCGAATATCGCTATATGCTTGAAAATATGCAGCTATCGCGTAAGTCGGGAGATGAATCGCGTGTTTTGCCCATAAGTGTAATAGAAAATAAACTTGAACAGCTATTACTCACCGGAGGAGAAGAGCGTCTGAATCAATATCGCGATGAGTTGCGAAAAGTAGCCGAAGAATTGGGTATGCAGACTGAATTTTCGAAAATCAACAATATAATTTCAGCGTTGCTGTCAACCCATGATGCGAAAGTATTGTCTACAGACTCTGCAAAGGCCCTTGCCGCCGGTAATCCTTTTGACCCCAATAGGGTAGAATTGTTTGAGATTCTGTTTGACTCAATCAAGGACAGGTATTTCGTTATACGCAATAACCGAAATACTGATGAGGAGTCATTCCGACTTTTCTCTTTCTTTGAAAGCTATTTCTCAAACTATATTGAGGGGACAGAATTTGAGATAGAAGAGGCCAAGGCAATCGTTGATTCCGGAATCCCAGTGCCCCGACGCGATGAAGACTCCCACGATATTCTCGGTACATTCAAGGTGTTGTCAAACCGGGCTGAGATGATGCGTACACCGACGTCGCCGAATGAACTGTTTGCTATCCTCAGCCATAGACATACGATTTTGCTTGAGGGCAGACCGCACATGAATCCTGGTATATTCAAAATGAAAAACAATCGTGCCGGTCAAACTGAATTTGTAGATTACCAGCTTGTAAAAGGCACTCTTTCACAAGGGTTCAAGTATTATGCGGCTTTGACAGACCCATTTGCTCGGGCAATCTTCATGATGTTCATGATAAATGAAGTCCACCCATTTAATGATGGCAATGGTCGTATTGCACGCGTGATGATGAATGCCGAGCTTGTCCGTGCCGAACAATCCCGAATAATAGTCCCAACGGTTTTCCGTGAGGATTATATCTTGGCATTACGCAAACTGACTCGTCATAAGGATCCTTTAGCTTACATAAATGTAATGACAAAACTCCACCAGTTCAGCGATAATCTCTACGGCTCGGACTTTAGCGAACTGAAAAATTACCTTGCCGCCTGCCATGCTTACGAAGAGCCATCACAAGCCAAATTGCAAATTATTGACAGGACAATCGTCTCGTAGATCTATCCATAGCTAAAATTATGGGGCGGGGTATATAAACACTAAAAAGGAGCGACTTCACGTAGCTCCTTTTTATGAGTTTCCAATAGGTACAATTTCTAAGGTAAAAAAGATTGTTTTAGGTTCGCGTTACAAAGGTAAAATCAAAGGATGGCGTGACCAAAAAAAATTATATGTTATTCAACATAATTTTATAACAATTGCTTCAATTCTTAGATTTTGCACTATACTATATGGCTGAAAATCATGATTGTAGTGGGTAATAAGATTGTTTAATTTCACTCTGTTAAAAAACGTTAATCGACGATTTTGTTATATTTTTTGATGTAAAATGACTCTCCGTCCCACACTCCGTAAGTGAATTTATCAATCCAATCGCCAAGTACAATAACCCTTGAGTGATCCGAAATTTTCTGATCAATCACTATGTGCTGATGGCCGAAGATGAAGAAGTCAACCGGAGCATCAGGATGCTCGGAATTATACTCCCGAGCCCAGCTGACGAGGGTGTTTTTCTCCGGATCAGCGGATGCTTTCATCTGTCCGCCGGTCTTGCGGCTGTGGGATGACCAGGCGTGGGCAAACCCGATTGTAAGCCGCGGTGGCAGCAGGCTGTAGAGGCGCTGGGCGATACGGCAGCGAAACAGCGAGCGTAGCATCCTGAAGGTGAGGGGCAGCTTCCCTACGCCGTCGCCATGCTCAAGCAGAAATCGGCGTCCATCCCACTGCGTTATCATCACGCCGTCGTGGAGTGTGAAGCCTATTTCGTTAGGGAGGTAGTCAAAGATCCATATATCATGGTTGCCTTTAAACCATATAATTTCCACGCCGCTATCGGCCATCCGGGCAAGTTGACCGAAGAAGCGGGTGTAGCCGCGGGGGATGACCTTGGTGTATTCCCACCAGTAATCGAGTATGTCGCCAAGGAGCACAAGCCGTGTGCAGTCTGCGGCAATATCTTGCAAAAAACTGACCACACGCTGCTCATGGGCACGATGGTCGGTGATGTATCGTGCACCTAGATGGATGTCAGAGATGAAGTAGGTCGACATTAGAGAAATCCGAGTTCGAGTTTTGCCTCTTCGCTCATCATATCCTTGTTCCACTCAGGCTCAAAGACTATTTTGATGTCAACTGATTTTATGCCTTCGATACTTTCGAGCTTGATGCGGGTGTCTTCCACTATGAAGTCGGCAGCAGGGCATGTCGGGGCCGTCAGTGTCATGTCGACCTGCAAATTGCCGTCATCATCGAGGTCAATGCGGTAGATCAGCCCGAGGCTGTAGATGTCTACAGGTATTTCAGGGTCATAGACCGTGCGAAGCATATCCACGATCTTGTCTTCTATCTTCAGTTTTTCTTCACTTGTCATAGTAGGGTATATTTAGTGGGCTTCGAGCCAGTTGGGGGCCACGCCCATTGAAACTTCGAGGGGTACTGCTCCGGAGTATGCGCCCATCATGCGCGATTCAACGATTTTCTGCAGCTCGGGCAGCTCCGAGGGTACGACGTTGAATATCAATTCGTCGTGCACCTGCATGATCATGCGGGAAGCCATCCCGCGGTCAGTCATGTCGCGATGGATCATGATCATGGCGAGCTTAATGATGTCAGCTGCCGTGCCCTGGATTGGGGCGTTGACGGCGTTACGCTCGGCATAGCTTCGCACAGTGGCGTTTCGGGAGTTGATTTCGGGAAGGTAGCGGCGGCGCCCCATCCGTGTGGTAACAAATCCGTCACGGCGGGCATTTTCTACGGCCTCGTTGAGATACTCCTTGATGCGGGGGTAGGTGGCGAAGTAGCCGTCGATCAGGTGCTTTGCTTCGGTGCGGGAGATGCCGAGCCGCTGAGCCAGGCCGAAGGCCGAGATGCCATAGATTATGCCGAAGTTGGCTGTCTTGGCATGGCGACGCTGGTCATCAGTAATCTCCTCAAGGGGCTCATGATAGATCTTTGCAGCCGTAACGCGGTGGATATCAGCTCCGGAGTTGAATGCGTCGATCATATCTTTATCGCCGCTTAGGTCAGCTATGAGGCGCAGCTCTATCTGTGAATAGTCGGCGCTCATCATCAGGTCGCCGTCATCGGGGATGAATCCACGGCGTATTTCGCGTCCATCGTCGGTGCGGATGGGTATATTCTGGAGGTTGGGGTTGTTGGAGGAGATACGTCCGGTGGCGGTAACTGTCTGGTTATAGGATGTGTGGATACGCCCTGTTACGGGATTTACCATAGCCGGGAGCGCTTCAAGGTAAGTGGTGAGGAGCTTCTTGAGTCGGCGGTATTTGAGGATAAGGCTTACTATAGGCACCTTGGCTTCGTATTGTTCAAGAATCTGCTCGGTGGTAGAGTAGGAGCCTCGGGATGTGCGCTTGGCTTTAGTGCCGGTCTCGGCGTCAATTTTCAGTTCTTCGAAAAGCACTATTCCCACCTGCGAGGGTGAGGCGATGTTAAACCGGCGTCCGGCAAGGCTATAGATTTCGTCCTCGTATCCGGCAAGCCGTTCGCGTAGGCCGTCGGCAAGGTCAGCAAGCACTTCAGTGTCAATGCGTACTCCGGTCCACTCCATCGATGCAAGCACACCTATTAGCGGAAATTCAATGTCGAGCATCAGAGGTGTCATGCCGCGCTGCTCCACCTCCCACGCCAGGGGCTCCATTAGCCTCAGGGCAAGGTCAGCCCGCAAGCAAGGCTCGGTCATGGGGGCGGACATGGCCTGAGGTATCTCTAATTCGAGATATTTCAAGGTCACCTGCGGTAGCTCATGCTTCATCTCGGGGTCGATCACATAATGAGCCACCGAGGTGTCAAACACTCGGGCACTGAACTCCACGCCCAGGCGCCGCAGCAGAAGCATATCGCGCTTGATGTCATGGCTTACTATCGTCACCTTGGGACTGGTGAAGAGCGGCTCGAGAATAGCTGCCACATCGGCATTTGTGGCTTCAAGCGGAATGTGGACAGCCCTTCGTGGCTCTGTCGATATAGCTATCCCGCGGATTTGTGCCGTCATCGCAGCTTCGCCCGTGGCATTGACACACACTCCCACCTTGCCTGCTGCTACAGCTCTCTCTATCAGCTCCGAGACCTCTTTCTCGGTAGCGATCTCAGTGTATATCGTCCCTTTGAGGGCGTCAGCGGCAAGCTGCTGCGGAGGCAGGTCAAAGAGTGACCCCATCACCGGCTCATCAGACGGTTCGGCTACTTTGGGCGGAGCGGGTGCTGCATCTCCCATTCGTGATGTGAGCCGTGATATAAATGTCTTGAATTCGAGCTCGCGATACACCTCGATGAGGGCATCTGCGTCGATCTCCTGCCTGCGGAGGTCGGATATATTGATATTCAGTGGGATGTCAGTGCATATCGTAGCCAGATGTTTCGACAGGAGGATTTTGTCCTTATTGTCAGCAACTTTTGTGCGGAGTGCACCTTTTAGCGAGTCGACCGATGCAATCAGGTTTTCTACTGAGCCATATTCGGCGATGAGCTTTACGGCCGTTTTTTCGCCTACTCCCGGGCAGCCGGGTATATTGTCAGAAGCATCACCCTCAAGAGCCAGCAGATCAATGACCTGTATGGGAGATTGGATGCCATATTTCTCGCAAACCTTGGCTGGATCGCGCACCTCAAAGCCTTCGCCGCGGAGCGACGGACGATACATAAACACGTGATCCGTCACAAGCTGGCCGTAATCCTTGTCAGGCGTCATCATATAGGTGTCGTATCCATCAGCCTCGGCCATACGAGAGAGCGTTCCTATGACGTCGTCTGCCTCATAACCCTGCACCTCAACCACCGGAATTCGATAGGCCTCAAGGATGCGCTTGATGTAAGGAATTGACAAGGTGATATCCTCAGGCTGCTTCTCGCGTTGTGCTTTATACTCAGGGTATTCCTCGTGGCGGAACGTGGGACCCGACGGGTCAAAACACACTGCGATATGCGATGGATTCTCCTTGCGGAGCACCTCATCAAGCGTGTTGACAAATCCGAATATGGCAGATGTGTTGAGCCCCTTGCTCGTGATGCGCGGGCTGCGTATCAGAGCATAGTAGGCGCGATATATAAGCGCGTAAGCATCAAGCAGAAATAGACGGCGTTCGTTCATGACAGTGATTATTTCCACAAAGGTAAGAAAAAATGAGGATGTATCAAATTCTTGATGCACCCTCACTATGGTTTATGGTCGAAATTTGGGCTAATGTTTCAGTGTCGACACTTACAGCTTTTCAATATCCGCGATACTCATGCCGACACACATCGAAATAGTCGCTGCATCCACGCCACTCTCCTTCATCTTCTTAGCCATTTCAATCATCGCCTCTTTTCGGCCTATTCCGATGCCTTCTTTACGACCTATTCCGATGCCTTCTTTACGACCTATTCCGATGCCTTTCTCGATGCCTATCTCGATGCCTTCTTCGCGACCTTCTTCGCGACCTTCTTCGCGACCTTCTTCGCGGGCATAGTAAATGGTGTTGTTATAGTCTCGGTAAGCTTTTAGGCTACGGTCGTAGCTCATGCGCTCCTCTTTGCTGAGGCTTGCATACGATGCTTCTGATTCAAGCACCTTGAATATCTCATCCTCATTTGTAAATGCCATGTAATCCATATCTTCCATATTTATCAGGTTAAACAACCATTTCTCCATTTTTGTTTCGCACTCCTGCTCCGTCTGCTTCTTGAAAAGTGGCAACTGCAGGAATATATACCGCATTTTCGTGGTCAACGGCTCGTGGGTATCTAAATCAAGGAGCATTCCGTCGCTGCGCAATTTGTCTCCAAGCGTGTCATGCGTGAAGTTCATGAACGACACCATATATACCGGATGATAATCGTAATCCCAGTCATTGCCCCGTTTTGCCTGATCGACAATCGATTTTGAAACATAATATACCGAGCGCTCGATAAAGGAAAACTGGGAGCGGTTTTGCATCTCTACGATAAAGTGATGTCCATGACCGGTGGTACATAGCACGTCATAGATAGCTTTTCGCTCTTCGTATGAGTAGCCTACAAGTTCTTTATTGGAATACTCTATTTCTACTATCGGGTCAAATCCGGGATCGTGACGCAACAGCTCGTTGAGAAAACTCATGAGCAACGGCTTCGACTGCTCACGGCCGAAGATGTATTTGAATCCAAAGTCAGTAAATGGATTGATATATTTTCCCATCTTTCATCGGTTTATACGGTCTTTTCGCAAAGATACAAAAATTTAGTGACGATTAAAAATCTATTCTGTTAATTTTTTAATCGTCACTTTGATTGTAAGGAAGATTGTAAGGAAGTTCTACGATCAATCGATCTTTTCGAGTGAGCCGCCCCAGCCTTTGCGCCATTTGTCGCCATGGTCGTCGCGAATCACGCCGAATCCTTCATCTTTAGCCTTGCGGTTAAATATTTCACCGTCGACGCTTATCTCTATTTCGTCATCGTTAGATTGCTGACTCGGAGTGTAATCGCTTGACGATGATGAGCCTGACGATGAGAGTGCGGCGCCAAATATCTTGAGGAAGATCCATAATATCACGCCGGCTATCAGTATCATTGACACTGCTGCTCCCATGACGGCTCCGATGCCGCACGCAAACAGTCTCATTACCATTTTGCCTATGGCACGTCCGTAGCCTTCAGAATTGAAAAATGAGTCAAATACCGCTGCGCCATAGACGATCGCGAGCAAGCTACCACCCACGTAAGGGAAGAATGCTTCAGGCATATCAAAGTTGATCATCTGATGAGCGAATATGCCTACTGTCATCAATGCGCCCGCTACACCTGATGCAAGCACAAACAGTTGTCCGGCCGATGCATCTTCTCCAAAAAATTTCTCCTCGATGGAGTCATATTTCATTACGAAGAAATAACCGCCCACCAGGGCTGCTATTGCTATTAATATAGATACCAACATGGTTTACAGGGCATTAGATAGTATTTTGAAAATTGAGATCATTATTATTACCGATACGATAAAGCCTATCACGCCTTGATTGGTAATATTGCTGATAAGACTACCGGCGTCTTCTGATTCCGTAGCTTCAGGGGTGGCATCTGACAGCAAGCGCCACCAGGATTTGAAAGCGAAGAATAAGGCTATGGCCATTAATGGCGTGAATACGTAACTCGTCTGATACATTGACATATCAAACGACATACGGTTTGCGCAACTTAATCCCAATACCACCGTGTAAATAAGCCCTAATCTGTACACATGATACCCGTCAATGTTACCTTCGATGAGAAACATGATCAGCGATGCTACCAGCAGAATGTAGCTGATGGTATTGATTGCTATTGCTGTGGCTGTACCATATTCTGCCGGTATAAGACTTGCATAATACAGTATATCAGTCAGAAATGGTAATGCCATGGCGGCAATCATCAGTATGCCTGCTTGACGGATATAGCCATTGTTGACCTTAAGCATCATCCAGCCTGCCGTCATGAAGCATAGCTGATTAGCCCAGCTTATCACGTATGAAAGAGTGATGTAGGTCTGAATCTCAAGATCGATGGAATACGGATTTAAAAAAGAATAAATTATTGATACAAGGCTGAGCAAAACGCCGGTTACGGCAAAATACCGAGGCTTGCGCAGAGGTGATGCATCAGCATAACCAGCCGCCTCGCCTTCATAGTATTGGATTTGGTCTTCCATAAAAATGATTTTTAGTGATTGGTAAAATTTTATGCAAAGATAATTACCCCACTTCTTATTTTCCAAAAAGAAATCCCCATAAATCAGCAAGATAGCATCATTTTAATAGCATCTTAAGATTATTTAGGGATATTCAGTTAAAGGCGTGATTGGAAGTATGTGAAACGGCATTAGGATC
>JAMPAP010000001.1:57275-89950 GCA_023667185.1 Lachnoclostridium sp. | reverse complement strand
TGTGGATATTCATCTTACTTAATTATTATGACTCTAAGAAATCATCCGTAGCTGATTAGTTACGCAAATGTGGTCGAGCTGGTTAAAAAATGTGAAAATTGAGTGGGAGATTTGGCGGATTGGGGAATTGGTCGTAACTTTGCAGAGCAAAAGCAAATGGCGATTTAGTGTAGTGGCCTAGCACGCCACCCTCTCACGGTGGAGACCAGGGTTCGATTCCCTGATTCGCTACAAGAATTTTTGAGAAGAGCCGTCCGATAATGTCGGGCGGCTCTGATGTTGTAGAGAACTATCGTCTATGTCGACGTAATCGTCACTTAGTTGTGATTATGGATATTATAGAGGCAATGAGGGAGCGACGGTCAGTGAGGACTTTTGATGGCCGTCCGCTCGACAGGGATTCTTGGCGTGAGCTTCAGCAGGCCGCTGAGGAGGCAGAGTCGCCGTTTGGCGCGCAGGTGGATATTCAGCTGCGGCGGTTTGACTTGCGCGACGGTTTCCGCCCCGGCACATACGGAGTGATACGCGGCGCCGTTGACTTCTTTCTTGTAGGCTTCGGCGATGATGAACGGTCAGCTCTTTCGGCCGGTTACGCTTTTGAGACCATCGTGCTGAAGGCATGGCAAATGGGGCTCGGTACGTGTTGGATAGCGGGTACGTTTAAGCGCAGCGACTTTGGAGGAATGGACGATCTGAAGGTTGTCAGTCCGGTGGGAGTGGCTGATGATATGGCTTTTCGGGAGCGGATGATGCGCCTGGTTATGGGCAGCAAGAATCGTAAGCCGTTTGGCACTATATTTTTCAACGGCGATTTTAACACTCCGGCTGAAGCAAGCGGCCGGTTCGGCCGGTCGCTTGAGATGATGCGACTTGCGCCGTCATCGACCAACTCACAGCCGTGGCGGGCGCTCGTCGATGGCGACAGAGTGCATTTCTACTATCTGCCCAAGAGTCGCTATGCGCTGATAGATTGCGGTATAGGACTATGCCATTTTCATCTTACGGAAAAACACCTGGGCCGTGAAGGGCGTTTTTATACTGAGGGAACGCCTCCACCGGCAGCCGATGGGATGATTTATCTCATGAGTTATGCGAACATTTAACATAATTTTATCGTTATAATTATATCATCAATACCTCATAAAACATATTATGTCACCACTCGTAGTAAACATCGTAGGATATGCGGCAGCAATCTGTATGGTTTGCGGATATCTCCCGCAGGCTATATATACTATACGCACACGCGATACTGACGGTATAGCCATGCCTACCTTCCTGCTCCTTGGCTTCGGCTCAATCTTCTTTGTGATTCAGGGCTTTATGATCAATAACTGGCCTCTGATTATCACCAATATGATCACGACAATCTCCAGCGTGATAGTGTTCTGTATCAAGGTTCATAACGATCGCTTGAAGAAGAAATAATAAACAATCGGCCTGCACTCTTTGACGGGAATGCAGGCCGATGCTGTGTGGTAAAGTAAGGGGGATGGATTACTTCTTGAAGTAACGGTTGTAGAGACCCTGGAAGCCCTGGCCGTGGCGAGCTTCATCTTTGGCCATTTCGTGTACGGTGTCGTGGATGGCGTCGAGGTTGAGCTCTTTGGCGCGTTTGGCGATGCGCATCTTGTCAGCGTTGGCACCGGCTTCGGCAGCCATACGTTTCTCAAGGTTTTCTTTGGTAGACCATACGTGTTCGCCAAGGAGCTCGGCAAACTTGGCAGCGTGCTCGGCTTCTTCGAGAGCGTAGCGCTTGAAGGCTTCGGCGATTTCGGGGTAGCCTTCGCGGTCAGCCTGGCGTGACATGGCAAGGTATTGACCTACTTCAGAACATTCGCCGTTGAAGTGAGCGCGGAGATCGTTAAGCATCTCTTCGTCAGTGTCCTTAGCTACGCCGATAATATGCTCGGTGACAAACTGGAGGGCATCTTCAGTATTACCGGTGATTTCTTCAAATGCACTGCGACCTGCGCCACATACGGGGCACTTTTCAGGTGCTTCGTCACCTTCGTGGATGTAACCACACTTGGTGCAAAGAAATTTTTTCTTCATAATTTTAAGGATAATTAGTTTCGATGATTGATTTTGGTATGCAAAGTTATCCCTAATCTGCCAACTTTCAAAAAAAATTTGCACAAATTTTTAATAGAGGTCATAGGACGGAATTTTCAAAAAATATGCCTAACTTTGCACTTCAGTATGAGCAAGTATCCAACCCGACAGTCACGCCCCGAAGTAAAGCCCAAGAAGGCTCTCGGCCAGCATTTCCTGACCGATGAGTCAGTGGCGCGCCGTATTGCATCGACCCTTGAGCCGTGGCCTGATGTCCCGGTGCTTGAGATCGGTCCCGGCATGGGAGTGTTGACCAAGTATCTTCTTGAGGATGGCAATGACCTTAAAGTGGCCGAGATAGATACCGAGAGCGTGGAGTATCTGCGGCGCAACTATCCTGCTCTCCAGGGACGCATCATCGATGACGATTTCCTCAAGCTTGACCTCGCGCAGTTTTATCCTGACGGGATGAAATTCAATGTGATAGGTAACTATCCTTACAACATTTCATCGCAGATATTCTTCAAGGTGCTTGATTACAAGG
Source organism: Lachnoclostridium sp. (assembly GCA_023667185.1). Lineage (GTDB taxonomy): Bacteria > Bacteroidota > Bacteroidia > Bacteroidales > Muribaculaceae > Duncaniella. The sequence continues at coordinate 87,351 of JAMPAP010000001.1, read as the reverse complement.
ATCAGGTGGACGTGTGCTCCGGAATGCTCCAAAAGGAGGTGGCTGAGCGTATTGCCGCCCCCGCCGGAGGACGTGAGCGCGGCATCCTGAGCGTGTTGCTTCAGGCGTGGTATGATGTGGAGTATCTCTTTACCGTAGGCCCGGAGGTGTTCTGCCCGCCGCCAAAAGTAAAAAGCGGGGTGATAAGGCTCGTGCGTAATGGTGTTACGGATCTCGGATGTGATGAGGCAAAGTTCAAGACGGTGGTCAAGACCGCCTTCGGTCAGCGACGCAAAACGCTGCGCAACTCCTTGCGTGGACTTTTCCCGGACGGTGTTCCAGCTACTGAAGATGAACTGATGTCGAAGCGACCCGAGCAGCTTACCGTGAGTGACTTCGTAAGATTGACCAACTTAGTGACGATAAAAAAATAACTTGGTAAACTTTTCTATGTTATTTATGAATCTTCACTTTTTCCAAACAATCATTTAGCTCGCTAAACTCATGCTTGTTCAAAAGCAAATCTTCAAAAATAACATACACGAAAATTTTACCAAGTTATTTTTTTAATCGTCACTTAGTGAAATGAAAGAATTTTCGCCCAAATATATAGAGCATCTGCGTAAGATTATCGAGGATCACGCTGACAGCGCGGCCCGCGAGGAGCTCGATGACCTGCATCCGGCCGATATTGCCGAGCTGTATCAGGAGCTTGACCTCGATGAGGCCGAGTATCTTTACAAGTTACTCGACGAGGAGACTCAGGCTGATGTGCTCATGGAGCTTGACGAGGATGACCGCCGCAAGCTCCTCTCGAAGATGGATGCCGAGGATATAGCCAAACAGATAGACCACCTTGACACTGACGACGCTGTAGATATCATCCAGGAGCTCGACGAGGAGGATCGCGAGAAGATTCTCTCGCATATCGACGACGTGGAGCAGGCCGGCGACATCATTGACCTTCTGAAATATGACGAGGACACGGCCGGCGGTCTGATGGGTACGGAGATGATCGTGGTCAACGAGAACTGGTCGATGCCCGAATGTATTCGCCAGATGCGTCTTCAGGCCGAGGATCTCGACGAGGTGTATCAGGTGTATGTGGTGGATAACGATGAGCGCCTGCGCGGCATCCTTCCGCTGAAGACATTGATTACCCATCCCTCGGTGTCGAAAATCAAGCATGTGATGGAGCAGGATTTCCCCTCGGTGAAGGCTGACACGCCTATCGATGAGGTGGCGCTTGACTTCGAGAAATATGACCTTGTGGCCATGCCGGTGGTTGACTCGATAGGGCGTCTGGTAGGGCGTATCACGGTCGACGATGTGATGGATCAGGTACGTGAGCAGAGCGAGCGTGACTATCAGCTCGCATCAGGTATCTCCTCTGACGTAGATGCTTCTGACTCGGTATTTGCCCAGACCAAGGCGCGTATCCCCTGGCTGCTCATCGGAATCGTAGGCGGTATTGTCAACTCGCTGATCCTCGGCGGATTTGAAGCGCAAATCGCTGCTGTAACCGCTCTTGCCATCTTTATCCCTCTGATCGGAGGTACGGGGGGTAACGTAGGTGTGCAGGCGTCAGCAATCGTGGTTCAGGGTCTGGCTAACGGTAGTCTTGACCTCAAAAACTCTGTTTCGCAGATAGGACGCGAGTGTCTGGTGGCGATGATGAACGCGGTGATTATTTCCGCGGTAGTATTCCTGTATATATTCCTGACGCAGCCTGCCGGGGTCAAATACACTGTCTCTCTGGCAGTTGCGGCTTCACTTTTTGCCGTGGTGATATTTGCTACAGTCTTCGGTACGCTCGTGCCGCTGACCCTTGAGCGGCTTAAGATCAACCCGGCTCTTGCCACCGGTCCCTTTATTCAGATTACAAACGACGTCGTAGGCCTCCTCATCTATGTGGGTATGTCGTCATGGATGCTCAAAATTTTCGGCTAACAAAATAACGTGGGACAGGTTGATTTATCTTGGCAATGCAGCAATCATAGCGCGTAGTTTCTCAACACTTTTGGCAATACGCGCTCTCTCCGACTTCCTTTCGGCAGCCGAAGGTAGTTGAGAAATCTCAGCATTAAAAATCTCTGCATCTCGACCACTCAATATTGGCGTATTTCTTATTGGTTTTGCCATAACGGTGTCGATATTCAATAAATTAATTCACTCAAAGGCATGATTTTAGACATGAAAGAATATCTCTTGGCTTTCAGATTAATTTCTTTTTGAATAGGTATTTCTTTGTCTGGATTGAAATGAAGAACTATATAATAAGGTGCATTCGATGGTGTAAATCCATATTCTTCCAACGTTTCTTTTGTCCATATCTGAAAGGTTCCCTTGTTTTTGAGTCTATACATATGCGCGTCTTCTCCATTCGTATGGATTAAAACATATTGTAATCTCTCAAAACCAGGTTTTACCAACAAAGATCCTTTGGAATCACCTGCCCTCAAATAACAAATACCTTTTTCTATCATGAGAGCCTTTGTTAATTTTCGAGCATGATTAATCATTACCATAGGTTCTGTAGGGTTGGCATTAAGCATTTTGAAAATACGATTGCAGGTTTCTTTTGACTCTAATTCCAGACGTCTTTTATTACCTATTTTTAAATAGTCTATCTCTTGGTCAACCCCGATAAAATTTCTTCCGAGTAAATTTGCAGCAATTCCAGTTGTACAGCTCCCGGCGAAGGGATCTAAAACTGTTTCTCCAATTCTTGTGGAAGATAATATGATTCGATGAAGTAACTTTAAGGGTTTTTGAGTAGGATGTTGACCGCATCGCATTTCCCAGGGACGAACAATCGGAATTTGCCAAACATCAGGCATACGCTTGCCATCGTTTAACTCCTCCATTTTATTACAATCGAAATAGTGTGGCTGCCTATCACTTTTTCTTGCCCAGACTAAGTATTCTGCTGTAAAACTGAAATATTGAGTAGACAATGTCGGCCTTGGGTCAGACTTCTGCCAAACTATAATATTCAATATTTTAAATCCAAGACGCTGTAGACATATTGCAACGCTAAAAATATTATGGTAGGTACCGCTAACCCAAATAGTTCCATCTGGCTTTAGAACTTCTCTACTTTCCTTAAGCCATTTCATATTAAAATCATTGATTTCATCCAATGAACGTTCATGATCCCATTCGCCTTTCTCAAATTTTTTATATTTCCCATTGATACAAATTGTACTACCTTTAGATAGGAAATAAGGAGGATCCGCAAAAATCATATCCACCTTTCCCTTGACAACTCGTGTTAGTTCACACGAATCACCACAGTATGTGGTAAAATTATAAAATTGAGAAATGGCTATCATATATATTGAATTTAAGAGACTAAATCAAATAGTGACGGTTCTTCTCTAGTCTTACTCTCATCAATCTCAGCGGGTTCTCCAAGTTCAAAATTGAAAACAAGAGCTTCTACAATACTATGTCTGTTCTCCAAATTTGCCCCACTATGATAAAAATGGTCTTTAGTGCATACGTTAAATTCATTCCATAAACGACTCATCATTTCATTTTCACGGAAATCATTATGATGCCAAGTAGATAGTATAAATTTGGCAGGTGTATTTTTTAGTAGGTTAAAGAGGTTTAACTCGTCATCTTCAGTCCATCCATTGTAATAGTCAACGTATCTTCCATAGTATGGTGGGTCACAGTAGATTATATCATCAGCAGAAGCTTGTTCGATTGTCTCTATGAAAGAAACATTATGAAAGCTCCATTCACCCGATGAAATGATTTGACGTACTCCTGCAATCTGATTGCATATCTTTGTAATATAAGCTTGTGCAAAACGCTCTGGCTTTTTACAGAAAGGAATGTTCCATTCCCCTTTTCTGTTAAAACGCATCATTCCATTAAATCCTGCGCGTGAAAGAAAAATAAAATCAAAAGGACTGCCATCTCGATTGAATCTATCTCGAATGAGTCTGTAATGGGAATATCCATCCTCATCTGCTGTTGAAAGCATTTTTCCCTCTTTCTCCAAATATGCGCGCATATTTACCTCGTTCACATCCCCTGTTTGTAAACATTTGTAAAAGTTGATTATATGGGGATTTGTATCGCCAACTATATGACGACCAGAAACAACAGAATTAAACCCTACAACACCAGTACCGAAAAATGGTTCTATCCATTTTGCGTTTTTGAGGTCTAATCCTGCTCGTATCACGACATCATTAATCCAAGGAACTAACTTTGTTTTAATGCCTTGGGATTTTATAGGAGGTATTTGTATAGACATGGTTTACTTAAGTTTGTCAAGAAGCGTTTGATTTGTCTTGTAAGCTTTATACGACTCAAGGTTGTAGTAGTTGGGTGTTCCCGGACCATACAGCTTGGCGTCTGCTTTATTGTAGTAATTCATCCAATAATCGTCAAAAACGTCCTCTCCCAGTTCGGCAAATGGCCCAGTTCCGTTTATTAGTTTAGTTATGTCATCAGTGCCACCAATGTTTCTGGTATTACCGCTCCCTGGACGATCAAGAGCGATTTTCCATTTGGGTTGCACAAAGAATATAAAATTGTCAATTACCGACTTGATTGCTTCTAATTGATTTATGGAATATACAGTCTTCTCGTTTTCAAGACCTTTTGCCTGTTGATATAGAATGCCAACGACGATATGGCATTTATATGCACTATAGGGATAGTCCATGCTCATTTTTTCAGTGCGATTTCTGAAATATCCCCAATATGAGCCAAGTGTCAATCCATTAGCTTTCGCTCCATCGTAATAACTTGACTTGAAATCCACAGCGAAGAGACTTCCCTCATTATCTTTAAAAGTCAAATCAGGATAGTAATTTTGCTTGGATGGCAATTCCAAGATAAGATTATTTCTTTTTGCAAAATTCTCTAATTTCGGGATTAGAAGTATCTCAATTATTTTCGATACCACCTTGGTATCGTTGGTGATTGTGTAAATATTTTTATTTACATCAATGAACCCCTTGACTATCCAGTCATTGTCAGCGGTTTCAAGAAAGCTTTTGTATGATAAGATTTCTTTATAAAGGAGATCGTTAAATGTATTTGAGTCCATATTTAGAGCTATTAATCTGTAGAAATTTATTTATTGGATATAATCAATTCTCTTACATTTACATCGAGGACATTTGAGACTTCGGCCAGTGTAACTAAATCAGGCTGAGAAGTATTGGTACACCATTTGGAAACAGTGACTGGGTCTTTGCCTAATTGCTCTGCAAGCCATTTGCCTGTGTGGCCTGTCTCTGCTAAGACTGCTTTTATTCTATTTAGTTTTAGCCGTTCTGTTTTTGTCGCCATTGATTGATTTATTAAATTTGAACGCAAAGTTAATAATTCCAATTGATAAAATTGGCTTTTCATGGAATGTTATTAAGCATAAAAAGCCTATTCCACCTATAATCTTGTGAGGTCATGTGGAATAGGCTCTAGCATAACTATATTTTCACAAGGATGAATAGATGAGACCGGCTGGTAATCATAGTAATCAGAATTTTACCTCACCTTGGCAATACCAGTAATTTAATGATTACTAACGTAGCGGCTTGATTATGTGCATGCCGGGGCGGTTGTGAAAGGTAAAGGCGGTCATGCGGTCAATTTTCTCCGAACGGTAATTGATGAAATATCGCTCTACGGCCATGAAGTCAAGGAGCGTCTCGGCCGTGTCGCATGGCGCACCGCTGCCGGGGACAAGCCGCTCGATGATGTGCACGTCAAATCCACGAATTTCTATAGCTAAGCTGACGGCACCTGTCTCTCCTATACCCTCGAGGCCGTGGCGACGCAGGGTGACATCGCCGTTGTCATGGCTGATAAGTTCGATGGCCGGCTCCGAGCCGTTGCCTGTAGTTAGGAGGGTGGTGGGCAGAAGTATCTGCCGGGCGGATACATGGTTATCGCGACGCCCGGCATAGGCGAGTATAGCTGCCGCAATCACTGCTGAGATTACGTAAAACTCTATCGATGTGAAGATTGACAGCGTGATCACGCTTCCTGTCCTTTTAAGAATACCCTGCTGATAAGTGGCGAGGTATATGCGTAGGGGAAGAAATCGAGGCTCGGAATAGGGTGGGTGATAAAGAAGGAGGCAAATTTACCTGGGCATATCGAGCCGATGCGGTCAGAGGATTCGATAGCGTATGCACCGTTGAGTGTTGTGGCATTGAGCGCCTCCACGGGGGTGAGTCCCATCTTGATGCAGCCGAACGACATCACCATCTTCATGCTGCCCGAGGGGGAAGAGCCGGGATTGTAATCGCTGGCAAGAGCTATGCCCAGACCGGCATCAATAGCCTGACGGGCAGGCGCGTAGGGCATACCCAGGAAGAATGAGGCTCCGGGGAGCATCACAGGCATAGTCGTGGTGCCGTGGAGGGTCTCGATCTCCTGCGCGCCCATGCGCTCAAGATGGTCTACTGACAGGGCATCATGGCTGACTCCTACTTGTACGCCCCCTGAGCGAGCCAGCTCGTTAGCATGAATTTTGGGTCGCAGGCCATATCGTGCTGCGGCTTCGAGAATACGCTCGGTATCGCGGACGGTGAAGAAGCCTTGATCGCAGAATACGTCAACGTAGTCAGCAAGCTTTTCGGCGGCAACGGCGGGGAGCATCTCGTTGATTACAAGATTGACATAATCATCCTGCTGCCCGAGGTACTCGCGGCTTACGGCGTGCGCTCCGAGGAAGGTGGATTTGACCACAAGGCGGGTCGACTCTGCGATGCGGCGGATCACGCGGAGCATCTTCAGCTCGTCGGCGGTGTTGAGCCCGTAACCGCTCTTGATTTCAACGGATCCGGTGCCTGAAGCCGTGATTTCAGCTACGCGTTGCATGGCTTGACGGTACAGCTCGTCCTCTGAGGTTGCATGGAGCAGGTCTGCGGAGTTGAGTATGCCGCCACCGTTGTCAGCTATTTCCTCGTAGCTGAGCCCTTTGATTTTGTCCACGAATTCGCCTTCACGCGAGCCCGCATATACGATGTGGGTGTGGGAATCACAAAACGATGGAAACAGCATACCGCCTTCGGCATCAATCACTTGCTCGCCTTCGATGGGCTCGGGCTGGCGGATGTCCATAGAGTCGAAGTCGGCTATCAGTTCGCCATCAGTGCGTAGCCAGGCGTTATCCAGCTTGCCTGTCAGTGACATTTCGTAACCTTCGAGACGTCGCTGACCCGGCGTGGTGATTCCTACGATTGAGGAGATGTTTTTAATCAGCATAATTGGATTGTATGAAGTCTATAGCTTTGGCAATCAGCGGATACATCATGGTGTCGTTTTCCACGAAAGGCACTTCACGGCGGAACGCGGCATGGAATTCCTCGAGAGCCGGCGACGTCATCAGCGGGCGACGGAATTCGAGAGCCTGAGCGGCGTTGAAGAGTTCGATGGCCAGGATGCGGCGGGTGTTGCCTACGATACGAGCAAGCTTGGTTGCTGAGTTAGAACCCATTGAGACATGGTCTTCCTGCCCCTGCGACGATGGGATGGAGTCGCAACTTGCGGGCCAGCAAAGAGCCTTTGACTGGTTGACGATCGATGCCGCGGTGTATTGCGGGATCATGAAGCCGCTATTGACCCCGGGATTGGCTACCAGGAATGAGGGGAGGTCGCGCTGGCCGGAGATGAGTTTGTAGATGCGGCGCTCGGAGATGTTGCCAAGCTCTGCCATGGCTACGGCGAGGAAGTCCATCGGCAGGGCTATCGGTTCGCCGTGGAAGTTACCGGCTGATACAATGATATCTTCTTCGGGGAAGATTGTGGGATTATCTGTCGGAGAATTGATTTCGTCCTCAATCACGCTTCCAACGTAAGCTAATGTGTCCTTTACCGCACCGTGTACCTGAGGTACGCAGCGGAATGAATAGGGATCCTGCACATGCTTTTTGGGGCGGCAGATGATCTGGCTCCCTTCGAGCCAGCCGCGGACGGCGCGAGCTGTTTCCACTTGACCCTTGTGATGGCGCACGAGGTTGACCTCGTCGCCGAAAGGCTCGATACGGCCGTCGAAAGCGTCGAGTGAGAGTGCCGCGATCTTGTCAGCAAGAGCGCTGAGATGGCGGCTTTCGATGATTGACCATACGGCGTAGGCCGACATGAACTGAGTACCGTTGAGGAGCGCCAGTCCCTCCTTGCTCTGAAGCTTAACCGGCTGTAACCCAAGGGTATCAAGCACTTCAGCTGCCGGGCGGACTTCACCATTGTATTCCACTTCGCCGAGGCCTATGAGCGGCAGGCTCAGATGGGCCAGCGGGGCAAGGTCGCCGGATGCTCCGAGCGAGCCCTGGCGGTAGACTACGGGGAGTACATCGTTGTTATACAGGTCGATAAGCCGCTCTACGGTGTCGATCTGAACGCCCGAGTTGCCGTAGGAGAGCGATTGTATCTTAAGGAGCAGCATCAGGCGCACTACCTCGGAGGGGACACGTTCGCCGGTGCCGCAGGAGTGTGACATCACGAGGTTGACCTGCAGCTGTGACAACCGGTCGGCACTGATGGAAATATTGCATAGAGAGCCGAAGCCGGTGGTGACGCCGTAGATAGGCTCTTTTTGAGATTTCATTTTGTCGTCGAGGTAAGCGCGGCATCGGATTATGCGCTCGCGCGACTCATCGCTGAGAGCAAGGGTGGCCTTGTTTTTCAGGATATGCTCGACAGTGGCTATCGTCAAGCGTGAAGGTGAAATATGGTGTATCATTGAAGTGATTCTAATGTGTTGTCAATCAGTGAATCATCGGCGAAATTCGGGAGAGTGACTTTCAAGCCGGGAGTGCGCTCCATTTCGCGGCGTATGGCGTGGATGGCGCCCTCGTTACGAGCCCAGGACCGTCGCGCGATGCCATTGTTTACGTCCCAGAGTAGCATTTCGCGGATGTTGGTGTCAGCCTCGGCCGAGCCGTCGATCACCATGCCGAAGCCACCGTTGATAACTTCGCCCCAGCCTACGCCTCCACCATTGTGGATGGATACCCATGTGGCGCCGCGGAACGAGTCGCCGATGACATTCTGCACGGCCATATCGGCGGTAAACTGTGAGCCGTCGTAGATATTGGAGGTCTCACGGTAGGGTGAATCGGTGCCCGAAACGTCGTGATGGTCGCGACCGAGTACCACGGGAGCGGAGAGCTCGCCACGACGTATGGCTTCGTTGAACGCAAGAGCTATGCGTGCGCGTCCTTCGGCGTCGGCATAGAGGATGCGAGCTTGGGAGCCTACCACGAGATTGTTCTTGCCTGCCTCCTTGATCCAGTGGATGTTATCAGCGAGCTGACCCTTGATTTCGTCAGGGGCTTCGTTCATGATTTCAGTCAATACATCAGCTGCGATGCGGTCAGTCACCGCAAGATCCTCGGGCTTACCTGAGGTGCATACCCAGCGGAACGGGCCGAAACCGTAGTCGAAGAACTTGGGTCCCATAATATCCTGAACGTATGACGGATAGCGGAACGACCCGTCAGCCTTCATGACGTCGGCTCCGGCGCGGGAGCTTTCGAGCAGGAAGGCGTTGCCGTAGTCGAAGAAGTACATACCGCGGTCAGCCAACTTGTTGATTGCAGCAACCTGGCGGCGAAGTGAATCCTGAACCCTGCGCTTGAACTCGTCAGGATCATCGACCATCAGTTTCTTTGACTCCTCGAGGGAGAGTCCGGCGGGATAGTATCCACCGGCCCATGGGTTGTGGAGCGACGTCTGGTCAGAGCCGAGGTTTACGTCGATATCTTCCTCAGCAGCAAGACGTTCCCATAGGTCAACGACGTTGCCCTGATAGGCGAGTGAAACGGCTTCGCGGTCTTTCATGGCCTTGCGTGTGCGGTCCATGAGCTCGTCGAGCGAGGTGTAGACCTCGTCGACCCACCCCTGGCTGTAGCGCTTTTCTACGGCAAGAGGATTGATCTCGGCGATGATGCTTACCACGCCGGAAATTACGCCCGCCTTGGGCTGAGCGCCTGACATACCACCGAGTCCGGCCGAAACAAAGAGCATACCGCCGATGCCGTCAGCATCCTCCTTTTTGTGGGAGCGGGCGGCGTTGAGCACCGTGATTGTTGTACCATGGACGATACCCTGGGGGCCTATATACATATATGAGCCGGCAGTCATCTGGCCGTATTGAGATACGCCGAGAGCGTTGAAACGCTCCCAGTCGTCGGGCTTGGAGTAGTTGGGGATGACCATGCCGTTTGTGACCACCACGCGGGGTGCACGCTTGTGAGAAGGGAAAAGCCCGAGCGGATGGCCGGAATACATCACGAGGGTCTGCTCGTCGGTCATCTCACTGAGATATTTCATCGTAAGGCGATACTGAGCCCAGTTTTGAAATACCGCGCCGTTGCCGCCGTAAGTGATAAGCTCGTGGGGATGTTGGGCCACAGCTTTATCAAGATTGTTCTGGATCATCATCATGATGGCGGCAGCCTGACGGCTTCGTGCCGGATATTCCTCGATAGGCCGCGCATACATCTCATATTCAGGACGTAAGCGATACATATAAATGCGTCCGTAGTCGCGCAGCTCGCGGGCAAATTCAGGAGCGAGCACTGCGTGGTGCTTAGCGGGAAAATATCGCAGCGCATTTTTGAGCGCAAGACGCTCCTCGGCTTTCGTAAGGATTTTTTTACGTCGCGGAGCATGATTGACAGTGGTGTCGTAAGGCCGCGGCTCGGGCAGAATATCGGGTATACCCTCGGTCACGGCATGATGAAAATCTTCAGTAGTCATGATATTTTAGATTCAACAATTTTTACAATTTCAGCGCTAAGGCGAGATGATTCGGCAGCTATGGCGTCGGCCTTGGAGATGAGGGCGTAGGCGGTAGTCTTGTCCTTAAGCCCTGCGGCATTGATAATTACGTTAAGGCGAGCACCGGCTACGGCTGCTCCGGCGGCGAGTGCACCCACTCCGGCATCACTTGCTGATGCAGGGTTGCCGTTCTCTGCCACATAACGCAGCGTGTCGTAGACTTTCATTGTCTCCTTCATGGTGGACAATGGCACGCGTGATGCATGCTCTGTGGCAGCTTCAAGAGCTTCAGCGCGAGCGTGCTGCTCCTCGGGGGTCGATTTGGGCATTGATATGGCGGCCATGATGAGGTTGAAAGCCTCGGTATCCTCGTCGACGAGCTGCAGAAGGCGGGTCATCAGCTGATGGCCGGAGGTGGCAACATCAGAGAACTCCTTCCAGCGGTCGTCCCATCCCGGCTTGTGAGCCGAGAGGTTTGCCACCATGGTACCTAAAGCGGCTGCAAGAGCTCCCATGTAGGCAGAGATTGAGCCACCGCCTGGAGCGGGCGATTCGGAGGCTGTCTCTTCGGCAAAATCGCGGCATGTCAGGTCAACGAGGCGGGCCTTGCGGTCGTCAGCCTCAAGCAGTGATTCGATTACTTTCTCTTCAGTCAGGAACGGCTTCAGCTCATCGAGCCCCATTGACTTTATTGCGATCTTTATGATTTCTTCCTCAGCAATACCGGTGGAACGCTGCTGTTTCTCAAGGTAATAGCGCCCCGCATCGAGGAGGGTGCGGCGAGGGATCAGCCCGACGATTTCAGCGCCCGTCACGCGGATGCCGCGGGCTGCGGCCGCGCGGGTCACTTCGTCGAAGGCCACGTGAAGAGGCGTGGCGTTGATATCAGTGATATTCATTGACACCTGAGCTATGCCATATTCATCGATATACCAGCCGATAGCCTTGGTGCCGGGCAGTGTGCCGGGGATCATGATCACGTTGCCGTCAGCATCCTTTAGCTGCTTGCCGGTGACTTTCCCACCCTCTCGCATCGGGCGTCCCTTCTCGCGGACGTCAAAGGCTATAGCGTTGGCGCGGCGCGTAGAGGTGGTGTTGAGGTTATAGTTTACTGCGATTAGGAAATCGCGGGCACCCACGGCGGTAGCCCCCGTGCGAGCCACATCCTCGTCCATAGGACGGCGGCCGAAATCAGGGCCGGTCACCGGGTCATTGATGCGCTCGGGCAGACCCTCATATTCCCCTTTGCGGCATACGGCGAGATTTTTGCGTTCCTTGTCGCGAGCAGCTGCCTCGTAAAGATATACAGGGATGTTGAGCTCAGTGTTGATACGCTCTCCCAGCTGTTTAGCCAATTCGGCGCACTCCTCGAGAGTTATACCTGAGACGGGCACGAGGGGGAGAACATCCGTAGCGCCCATACGGGGATGAGCTCCGTGATGATGGCGCATATCGATGAGCTCTGAAGCGCGTTTCACACCGCGGAATGCGGCTTCCATCACTGCTTCAGGTTCGCCGGCAAAGGTTACCACGGTACGGTTAGTAGCCTCCCCGGGATCTACGTCGAGGAGCTTCACTCCGGCGACGCTCTCTATGGCATCGGTTATGGCTTTGATTTTATCTTTGTCACGTCCCTCACTGAAGTTAGGGACACATTCTATAATACGTTTTTCCATCGTCAAATGATTTTTCACAAAGATAGCAAATTTTCAGCAATCTCTAAAAATAATTCATGATGCTTCATGATATAACAAGGAGCGCATCGGGGGGATGCGCTCCTTTGTATAGGGTGGATGTGACGGGCTTCTTATTTGTAGAAGGTGGTCATGTTGTTTTTGATTTTCTTGTTGCCTTTGAGGATGAGATCCATGTTGCTCATGACGCGTGATGCACCGCGCTGACGCTCGTAAGTAGCAGCGTCCTGCTTGGCATCAAAGGGACGTGCCATCTGATCTACACCGGTAACCTGAAGGACAACCACGCTGTTGTTGGCCTTGAGGGGACCTACGAGCTGACCGGGCTTGGCGTTAGCTACAGCACCCATGATTTCGTCCTGATATACGCCGAGGCCGGGGATCTGAACCTGACCGAAGTTGACGGTAGTGGTGTCAACCTGGGTTTCCATGAGCTGAGCGTAGCCTGCTACGTCGTTAGCCTTACCATTATATTTTTCGATGAGAGCAGCAGCTTTCTTGTTGTTGCGGGCACGGGCGGTGTAGTTGTTGGTGAGCTGCGGGTCGCGGAGGGGAACGATGTCGTCATCGTAGATATCGTTAACGGCTACAGCGTAGAATTTGCCTACTTGTTCGTCGCCCATTACATTTGATACCTGGCCTTTCTTGGCGTCCATTACCCATGCTACACCTGCATGAGAGTCCTCGATGTTGCCGATAGCGGGTGATGAGGGAGTGATCTGGGCGGGGAAGGTGGTGTAACCTGCAGCCTGAGCGCTGTCAGCAAATTCCTTGGCAGTCTTGTTGGCGGCTACATAGTCCATGAGATCGCTCTGGAGCTTGTTGACGGTAGCGGCGGAGGGGAGCACTTCGTAAGTGATGGTAGCGAGGTCGAGCACTTCAGTGGGAGCGGCCTTCTCGCTTACGCGGAAGATGCGGGCTGCGGTAAGGGTGGCTGCGGTATCGGGAGTGAAGTAGCGGCCGGTGGTAGCAGTCTCGAAAGTCTCGCGGAGCTCGGAGATGGTGGGGTCGAGAAGTGATACCTTGTAATCTTTCTGAGCGCCGGCAACACCGGGAGCGGCTGTGATAGAGTCAAATGCCATACCACCGTTGAGCAGGGCGATTACAGAGTCAACCTGAGCACGTGAGCCCTGATATGTGATGAAGTCGAGGGTCACTTCAGTGATTTCGTTGGAGCGGCCCAGGAGCTTGGCGAGCACGTAGTTGTTGTTGAAGTCAGAAACTATGGCGGCAGTACCTACGGTCATTGAGTCAACGGCATTTTTGAGCTGGTTATTGAGGTCAGAAGCTGACTGCTTGGCACGTTCTACGACAAACTCGTCAGCGAGGGCGGGGATGTCAGCCTGAGTGTTGAGAGCTGCGAGAGCTGTCTGAACTTTCTCGCTTGCTGCAGCCTTGTCAGCATCAGAGGGGAGGATGTCAACGGCGATATAGTTGACCATCGATACAGGCTCGTCGAGAGCATACATGGCCTTGTCGTCGTTGTAGAGGGCTTTGATTTCAGCCTCAGAGGGCTCATATTCCTCATCGGGGAGGGTAGAGAAGTTCTGCGAAGCGTAGATGATGGTTGAAGTGGAGGCGTTGTCGTCATAGAGAGCCTTCACGTCGAGGTCGTTGCCTACGAGAGTTCCGGTAAAAAGGTTTTGGAACTTCTGGCGGAGGAGCATATTCTCAACCTGATTTTCGAGCTCAACCCAGGCCTGCTGATACTGCTGGGCTTCAGCGGCGGGGACACCATATTTCGAGGGATTGAAAGCGATGTCGTAGAAAGTCTTGGCATCGGGCACACCATAGTTCTGCTGAACCATGCGGTCGATAGCCATAGAGTTGCGGCCAACCATAGTGGCTGAGAGCTCTTCGTCAGTGACCTCAAGGCCAAGCTCTTTAGCCTCCTGAAGGAAAAGTTTTTCGGATATCATAGCGTCCAGCACCTGCTGGTTGAGGGCTGAAGTGTCGACCTTGCGACCCTGCATCTGCTGGGCAGCCTGCTGGGCACGCTGCTGGAATTCCTGAACGTCGATTTTCTGATCACCTACCTTGGCGATAGTAGTTCCGGTGCCAAAGAGTGTGTGTCCTGACTGAAAGAAGTCACCGATGATGAAAGCGAGCAGGGCGGCACCTACGATGATGAGAAGGAGGCCTGACCTGCTGCGGATTTTTTCAAGTGTTGCCATTATATGCTTTTAGTTTTTGATTTAATCGGTTAAAGATAGTGGTTGAATGCGCCCACCGGGGTCGGTGGCGCAAATTTAACGCACAAAGTTACAATTATTTCGCTTTCTGTCAAAATTGTTAATAAAAATTATGTGTTTTCTTCACTATTCTTTTTCTTCCGGGGCCACAAATTCGTAAGCGCCGATGGTTCCGGTGCGGGTAACGCCGTAGAAATCGAGCGCCGTCGCGGGCAATAGAAGAGCCGGATCGTCGGCATCGATGGCGGGAGATTCAGGCTTGACGCGATAGTCGAAGAGATACTCGCTCCTTACGGTGTAGTATAGCGGATCGGTATCCCAGAGGCAGGAGATGAAATTGTCGTCGTCCTCACCTTCGCTTTTAAGGATGCAGCGGTTGAGGGTAACGTCCATGCCGGTGAGGTCGCCGTGCGACAGATCCTGACCGTTGCCATAGATAATGGAGTTAGTGATCAGGGCGCTCAGACGGGGGAGGCCGCTGAGATCATCTGTGTCGTCGTCAGCGTGGCTGAATCCTAAAGCCGGACCGCTGAGCACACTGAAAAGGTAATAGTTGGCAAACGTGCAATGGTCAGCGCGAACCTTTCCGCCATGAAACAGCGCCAGTCCGGCCGAAGCCTCGGCTATTTCGCAGCCGGCGAGCGTCACCTCGGCATGCCACGTGGTGAGCGACCGTCCGGCCGAGTTGCGCAGGCGGCAGTTCACGAAGTCAGCCTGAGCCAGCGAGTCAACCAGCACGCCTGACACCGTGTTGCGCACAATCGTGTGGCTAAGATAGTTGCCGCGGCTTTCGGGCATAAAAGTCAAGCCCTTCCATTGCGAAGCCATGAGGTCAAATGAGATGTTGCCTACGACATTGTCGATGCGGTCGCCGGTGAGATTTACCGGATTCTCCGCTGTGCCGTTGCTTATGAGGCATCCGCGAATATCCATCCGTGCGGCATCGTGGAAGTACAGCTCCGTACCGGGAGCAAGCGTAAGCGTAGCGCCGTGAGCCACCACCAGCGAGTCATATATAATATGTGGTAAAGTGGCATCCCAGGTCACATCGGAGGTAATTACCGTGGCACGATGGCGGAGTGCATCGCGTCCCGTAGCCGTCACCACCAGCGAGCGGGTGATGCCGCGAGTGGTGAAATCGATGAAATCTTCGATGTCAGTAGCCGCCGGCGTATTCAGCTCCGGGAGTGTAGCCTCTACGAATACATATATAGAATCGTTAGGCCGGATCTCCACGTTAGAGAACGACGTGCCGCTGAACCCGTCCACATTGATGCGGAAAGTCCTGTCACCGCTGCGGAGGGAAATGTTATCGATATTCAGAATCTTATCGTGGCGATTGTAGACCACAAAACTTTGGGTAGGCGTGCCCTGCTCGGTGAAATTCAGCCCCATTTTCAGGGTATCCACTGAAAAGACAGGTTGCACCGAAGGCGACGTAGCAACGGAGTCTTCGATACACGAGACACATCCTATCACCACCGTCATCAAAGCCAGGAGATTGTAAATTAATGTTTTCATGCAATATGATAACGTATTGCACGCCCACTTTATTGCATAAGAGCCTGTCCCATAATATATGTTAACGCTGAGGCGGTCATCCATTGAGCAGATTTGTTCGTATGATGAGGGAGTGTACTTGATGTACACGACCGAAGAATACGGACAAATATGCCAATGGATGGCCGAGGCGATGGTAATTTCCACCGCCTGCTAAATAGTTTAAGTGAATGACTGATCGAATTGCTGTAAAGAAAATTACCTTCGTCTCGCATCTCTCGGGTGATTTTGAAGCTGTCGTTCGGTCACAATGCTACAGCATTGCTCCCTCACGCCAACTTCAAAATCCCTCCGAGATATGCGACCTCAGCGTTAACATATATTATGGGACAGGCTCTTAGTAGTGGAAGGAGGAGCCGCCGAGGAATTCGCGGAGGAGGCTCGTCGGGGGGATCATTGTGGATGGGATGGGGAGAAAGTAGTCGAGGAAGTGGCGGAGGCGGAATGCTTCGGCGTACTCGGGGACATCGCGGGGGACGTCGCGGAGCACTCGCTCGGCTTCCTCGCGCATGACGCCTAACTCAAAGAGGAGCGATGAGTTAAACATCGAGTCGGCATTTTCCTGGTAGGGGAAAATCCAGCGTTTCTCGCCGCGCTGCACGCTGGGCCAGCGGCGGATGGTCTCCAGCGGCGAGGTGCCGCGGTATTTGTAGTCGCGGATTATGCGGCGTAGCAGACGGTTGTCAGTGGTGGATACCCAATTATGGTCGTCGATAGAGAGGGTGGTGAGGGCCGAGACGTAGATTTTGTAGAGCATCTCCGGGGGAATCTCGGAGGTGAGCTCGGGGTTGAGGCCATGGATTCCTTCGATGAGGAGCACGGTGTTGTCGCCGAGCGAGATGCTCTCGTCCTTGAACTCGCGTGCACCGGTCTCGAAATTGTAGGTCGGGAGAGATACTTCGCCGCCCTGAATGAGGGTGGTGAGGTGCTCGTTGAATAGCTTGAGGTCGAGGGCGTAGAGTGATTCGTAATCGTAGTCGCCGTTTTCATCCAGAGGAGTATGGTGGCGGTCGACGAAATAGTTGTCAAGAGAGATCATCACCGGCTTGACCAGATTAGTCAGCAGCTGCACGGCCAGACGCTTGGTGAAGGTGGTTTTACCAGACGACGACGGGCCTGCCACGAGCACCACTCTTGCGCCGCCGTTGCGGTAGCGAGCTGCGATCTCGTCGGCTATCGCGCCGATGTATTTAATGTGGAGGGCTTCGGCCACGTTGATCATCATTGAGGTGTCGCCGCGCTCTACGAGGCGGTTCACGTCGCCAGCGTCACGAGTGCCGATGATGGAGTTAAACTCCAGATATTCAGTGTAAGCGCGGAAAAGTTTGGGCTGCGGTAACGGTGACTCAGCGCTGTTGAGGTCTTTGGGGTCAGGGCCGAGTAGAAGGAGTCCGTCGTGATACGGGATAAGGTCAAATACGCCGAGCATACCGGTGCGGGGTGCCAGTGAGCTGTAATAGCTGTCGGCCACTCCATCAAGGCGGTAATACACGGTGTAGAGGTCATGAAGGGTAGAGAAAAGTTTCACCTTGTCGTCAAGGCCCTGGGAGCGGAATATTTCGATGACGTCGCGGGTGAGGCGCTCGCGGCGGACGAAGGGTAGGTCGCGGGCCACGAGCTGAAGCATCTCTGACTTGAGCATGGCGGCAGCCTGCTCCATGTCGATGCAAAGCCCCGGGAGGCGGCAGTAGTATCCTCGGCTGATGGCGTGCTCGATATCAAGACGTTGGCCGGGGAAGAGCTTCACCACGGCGCGGTAGAGCATCATGCACAGCGAGCGGATGTAGCATCGGTGGCCCGACGGGGTATCCGCCGACAGAAATTCTATCTGCTTGGGGGTGAAGATCGGGAATTGGAGATCCTCGGTCTTGTTGTTGACACGTGCGCAAATAGGGGTGAAGTTTATTTCATCCTTCACAATGTTATATACATCGTCGAGCGTCATGCCACCCTGTACGGGAATGTAACGGCCGAGGTTGACGCAAAAAACTTTCATCTGGTCGCTCATGATTTTTTAGTTTGATGGATAAAATTAGTATAATTTTTTGAGATATACATAATTTAACATAACTTTAACTAACTAAATGTTAATGACGGTTGTTTATCTGATAACGTCTAACTATTTATTATACGGCTATGTATTGCGAAATAATTCCTTCCCATAAAGTTGCAGTATGGCTGCTGAAATCCATCTATGATGTGATGGATAAGCTCGGGCTAAGCCACGATCGGGTGGTTGAGGAGATCATCTATGTTGCTGTGATAGTGCTAATAGCGTTATTTTTAGGGTGGCTTGTTAAGGAGATAATCCTTATAGCAGTCCGCAAGGTTGTGGCTGTGAAGCGCCCTGATATAGCTAAGTTGCTGGCGCAATATCATGTGCTGACCAGGATGAGTGCCGTGATTCCGCCGCTGGTGATCCTCGGATTGTTGCCGTTTGCCTTCGCCAAGGAGTCAGGTCTGCTCACCATTGCCGAGCGGCTTGTAATAATCTATGCGATAATTGTATTTACACTTGCTGTAAGCTCGCTGATTACGCTGATATGGTCGCAGTATGACAGCAAGAGAAATACTAAGAATCTGCCTCTTAAGGGTATCCTCAATTCAATAATCGGTGTTTTATGGATATTGAGTGCGATATCAGTTTTCTCGGTGGCCTTTGACAAGTCACCGGCCATGCTGCTTACCGGCTTGGGAGCTTTTGCAGCAGCGTTAATGCTGGTGTTCAAGGATAGTATCTTGGGATTTGTGGCCGGTATACAACTGTCGCAGAACGATATGCTGCGCGTAGGCGACTGGATCGTGGTGCCATCGACGCTGGCCAACGGGTTAGTGATCGATGTGTCGCTCACAGCCGTGAAGGTGCAGAACTGGGACAACACGATAGTCACCCTTCCGCCATATACACTTATATCAACATCGTTCCAAAACTGGCGCGGCATGAAAGATAGTGGTTGCCGTCGCATCGCGCGGTCACTTTTGGTAGATGTTGATAGCATTCACACCATAGATGATGCCGCCGTCGACGCTTTGGCCGAGAAGTATCCGGCAGTGAAGCCATGGGTTGACTCTACGCGAGAGGCTCGCGAGAAGGTGTTTGATCCCGGTGTGGCTGTAATCAATGGTACGAGCGAGACCAACCTCGGCCTGTTCCGGGCTTACATCTGCGCCTATATCCTTAATGAGCCGCAGTTTAACCACGATGCTCAGATTCTGGTAAGGCTTATGGATCCTATTGACGATGGTATACCTCTGCAGCTGTATTGCTTCACAGCCACAACAGCATGGACTGCTTACGAGGCTATCCAGAGCTCGCTTATCGAACATGTGGTGGCCGTAGCTCCCGATTTCGGTATTGAGATCTATAACACTGAGAGTGGTAAAGATGCACAGTCGACCATCACCGTGCAGATGCTTAAAGATAATTCAGATAATACTAACAATACTACAACTTCACAATCATGAAACGCTTATTTTCAGTCATTTCAGCCTTCCTTCTCATCATGATGGGGGCTACCACCGCCTCAGCGCAATATTACGAAATTGCCAATCAGGTGCGTAATCTCATCA
Source organism: Lachnoclostridium sp. (assembly GCA_023667185.1). Lineage (GTDB taxonomy): Bacteria > Bacteroidota > Bacteroidia > Bacteroidales > Muribaculaceae > Duncaniella. Next base: position 67,595 of record JAMPAP010000001.1, on the reverse strand, counting down.
CGCCTGCTCTGACCGGGGGCGCCTCCTATAAAGGTTATGTTGAGGCAAGTGCCCTCGGTGGGCTCGGCGACAACCGTGCTTCGTTTTTCGGCGTGTCAACCTCGCAAGGATTCCAGTATGCCTCATGGTTTTTCATGGGCGCCGGTATAGGCGTGGATGTGGCCGTGGCTAATAATGGCGACGATGGCCCCGGCAGCTTCCCCAACGGGTATCCCGACTACTATCGCCATCCGGCATCGCAGACCAAGGCTATGATACCGGTGTTCTCGGATTTTCGCTTTAATATCGGGAGCAATCCGGCTGCGACGTCGGTGTTTATCGATGTGAAGCTCGGCGCTACGTGGCTGATGGGGGGCAGTTTTCTTGAGTTACAGACCAAGCGCCTTGGCGGCAATGCGCAGTTTTACCTCAAGCCGCAGATAGGTGTCAGAGTTCCCATCAACTCCAAAAACTCGCGTCAGGCGATCAACTTCGGCGCTACCTATCAGCTCATCACCTCCGGCAACAATTATAGCTGGACCGGCAGCTCGGTTTCCCTCAACAACATCGGCATCACCCTCGCCTTCGAGTGGTAATCCCCAAGGTCAAAATGACAAAATGAAATTAGCCCTTTAGGGCGTTATTGTCAAAAACCCCACGCTCCTTAGGTCGCGTGGGGTTTTAGACGATGACGTGCCTGCGGCACTTTATTGACATTTTATTATATTAGATAGCGTTGTCTTCGACGTTTTCGAGGTCGGCGGGAGCCTCGTCAGCAGTGGCTGCCTCGAGTTTCTTCATGATTGAGAAGATGAAGAGGGCTGAGAGGAGGCAGATGGCAATGAGGATACCCCAGATTACTGCTACAGGGATTTTGCCCCAAAGGAGCATAGGGATTGATACCAGGTAGTTACCGATGGCTGTTGCTGCAAACCATCCGCCCATCATTGAGCCTTTGAGGTGGGGAGGCGCTACCTTGGATACGAAGGAGATGCCCATGGGCGAGAGGAGCAGCTCGGCGAAGGTGAGCAGGAGGTAGGTGGTGATGAGCCAGTCAGGTGACACGGAGCCGTTAGTGCCGACGAGGTTGAGCGATGCGAGTACCATCACTCCGTAGGCAGCTGCTGCCATAATCATACCGTAGCCGATTTTGCGGGGTGCCGAGGGCTCTTTGCCGCGGCGTGCGAGCCAGGCGAAGAGTGCCATGGAGAAGGGGGTGAGGGCTACTACGTAGAAGGGGTTAAACTGCTGGTAAGTGGCGGGGTCGATACCTTTTACTACATCAGGGGTGTGCACATATTTGTATATGACGAAGGCGGCGACGGCTGCGAGGATGGCTCCACATGATAGTTTGGCCTTGGTTGAGGTGCTTTGGAATATGCCGAAAAGGGCGTAGACGCCTGCTGCGATGGCAGCGAGTACCCAGATGTCAAAGCCTATGCGGGTCCAGCCAGAGGCGTCAGGACTTGTACAGCTCTTGGCAAACTCGGTAAGGGTCTGTCCGTTTTGGTGGAACACCATCCAGAAGAAGATAACCACCGCAAATACCAGAAGAAGGGCAACGACGCGCTGACGTGTCTGCTCGGGTGAGAGTGGCTTGACCATTTTCTCGCGGGGAGCTTTGCCTTCAGCCACAGCTTCGGGTGTGGCGCGGCGGTCAGTGATGATATGGGCGTAAGTGCGGCGACCCAGGAGATAGATCAGTACGCTGATGATAAGCGATATGCAGGCAAGGCCGAATGCGTAGGAGCAGCCGAGCGAGAAGGTGGTGATGTAGTCGGTGGCAAACTGCTGCAGGGAGGTGAATGATGCCGTGCACGAGTCAGCGAAGTTCTGCAGATATGATGCGAGGAATGTGCCGAGGTCAGAGCCGGGTGTCATGCCGTTTTTGGTGGCAAATTCGGTCATGGTTTTGATGGTCTCGGGGTCAGTGGGCATACGGGTAAATGACTCTGTATCGATACACCAGTTGCAGACGGTGGCAGCCATTGGATCAGTGGTGAGGTATCCGGCTTGGCGGAGGGCGTAGTTTTTAAGACCTACGGCGGCCATGGGGGCAAACATTGAGCCGAGGTTGATGGCCATATAGAAGAGCGAGAAGGCTGCATCGCGCTTCGAAGAGTAGCGCGGATCGTTGTATAGGTCACCCACCATTACCTGCAGGTTGCCTTTGAAGAGCCCGGTGCCTACTGAGATCAGGAGCAGTGCCGCAAAGAGGATCATCATTGAGGTGTTGGAGCGCACCGGGGTGGGGGCTGACATCAGTGCGTAGCCGATAAACATAATGGCGATACCGGAAAGCACGCATTTTGAGAAGCTCCATTTGTCGGCAATCCATCCGCCCACCAGGGGCATGAAGTAAACCAGAGCGAGGAAGATTGAGAAGATCTGACCGGTCCAGGTGGCATCAAATCCGAATTTAGCCTGGAGATAGAATAGGAAGATGGCCAGCATGGTGTAGTAGCCAAAGCGTTCACCGGTGTTGGCGAGCGCCAGGACGTAGAGGCCGGCGGGTTGGTTTTTGAACATATTTAGTTTTTAGTTTCGAGTTGTTAGTTGTTAGTTTTTAGTTTCGAGTTTTTAGTTTTTAGTTTCGAGTTGTTAGTTTTTAGTTTTATGAGGTGGCGAAGTTACAAAAAAATTCGGTTTTTTGATTACCATAGTGTCAAAAAACCGATTTTTTAATCGTTACTTATCTTCGATTATGAGTTTTGTGCCTTGGCTTTGAAGGCAAGAGCATAGAGCCTCATCTGCTTTACCATGGCCAGGAGGCCGTTGGAGCGGGTGGGGGACAGGTGTTCTGCCAGGCCGATGTCGTCGATGAAATGGAGGTCGGCGTCAAGGATTTCATCAGGGGTGTGGTCATTTAGCACACGTATCAGAAGTGAGATGATTCCTTTTACGATGATGGCGTCAGAGTCAGCCGTGAAGTGGATCTTGCCCTCGGTGGTGAGGTCAGCGTTGAGCCATACTCGTGACTGGCAACCTTCAATTATGTGGTCAGGAGTTTTATACTTGGGATCAATAGCGGGGAGGGTGTTTCCGAGGTCGATAATCATCGCGTAGCGATCCATCCAGTCGTCAACTTCAGAAAATTCTTCGATTATTTCGTCTTGTGCTTCGTTGATAGTCATGGGTCAGGCGGGATTTTTTTCAGAATATATCATGTTGAGTACGGTCTGGCCTACTGCGCTGAGGGAGTTGCGGTCAATATGGTCAACGTCGTCGCTGAGTGTGTGCCACGTCGGGGCGAAAGAGTGGGTCTGATCGTTGTGTGACTCTATGATGTCGATGGCAGGGATGCCGGCGCGGTTAATAAATATGTGGTCGTCGATAATCGATCCGCCTCGTTTGTTGACAAAAATTTCAGAGAAACCGCTGCGGGCGGCTGTTGACCATACTTTGTCGACGAGCCCAGAGGCATATTCATCAGAGAAAAATTCGCGATGGAAACGAGCGTTGACGCCCCCTACCATATCGAGGAGGATGGCGTAGATGGGCTTGTTTTCTACGGTGTAGGGCATATTGCGAAGCCAGTATTGTGTGCCGAGACACCATGTCTCATCGTTGTTTCCGAATCCACCAGCATCGCCGTAATCCTCTACGTCAGTGAAAAGAAGGTCTACTCCTATGGCGGGAGGATTATTGCGGAGGTTGCGGGCGATTTCGAGTAGTACGCCCACGCCTGACGCACCATCATTTGCTCCGGGAACCGGCTGAGATGCTCGTTCGGGAGTCTCTTCCTGGTCAGCCCAGGGTCGGGTGTCGTAGTGGGCTACGAGCAGGATACGGGTCTTGGCTTCGGGGTTGAATGAGCCGAGGATATTTACTACCGGGAGCGTTTCACCGGTGTAGGCGACCACTGTACCGTTCTGGACTGAAACTACGGCTGAGTCGGCGCGGAGTGTGGATATAATGTAATCCTCGCATGTGGCGTGACCCTTTGAGCCCGGGGTTCGGGGTCCCATTTCTACCTGCCGGCGTACGTGGGAAAAAGCTGAATCGGCATTGAACTTCGCAACGGTGCTGATTGTCGAGGAGTTGTCAGCAGCATCAGAGCTTTTGTCAGCCCTTTTGCTTGTGCAGGCAACGACCGACATCATTGCTGTAATTGCGATGATGACCGAAAATATTCTGATTTTCATGATGTCGAATAAGTTTAACGGCGCAAAGTTACAAATATGTTACAAGAATGTTGCAAAATTAACACAATTTAACTATACAATAATTTGAAGAATACATTCGTTTAATAAATGATGAAAAGTATGATAACGAAATATCTCGTGCTGGCAGCTGTGGCGATAATGGCTGTCATGACCTCGTGTTCGCCGAAGAAAAACACTGCGGCTACGCGTCGTTATCAGGAATTTATCACCCGTTACAATGTGTATTACAATGGTGATGAGCACTATAAGGAGACCCTCAAGGAGATGGAAAAGGCCTATGAGGATGATTACTCGCAGCCGCTATTCATGCATCCGGCCGAGGCGCGCGGCGACGAGAAAGCTCCTCAGCCTACAGGCTCGTTCAAGCGCTCGATCGAAAAAGCCCAAAAGGCCATTCAGATACGCAGCATCAAGAAGCGCCCGGCACGAAAGGCGGGCAAAGGTAATGACCCTGCATATAAGGAGTGGCTCAAGCGCGAAGAGTATAACCCGTTTCTGCACAACGCATGGATGATGATGGCCAAAAGCCAGTTTCACGACGGCGATTTCCTCGGGGCGGCTTCCACATTTTATTATATAACTAAGCATTTCAAGTGGTTGCCGGCGACGGTGACCGAGGCCTCGCTATGGCAGGCGCGCAGCTACTGTGCACTCGGCTGGCTCTATGAAGCCGAAAGTATTCTCGGGCGCGTGAAGCCGGAGCAGCTTACTACAAGCCGCCTGAAGGAGCTCTATAACTTCACCTCGGCCGATGTGTATATCCGCATGGGTGAGAAGGGTAAGGCTATTCCATATCTTACCGAGGCTATTCGCTATGCCCGCGGCGGACAGAAGACTCGTCTGCTCTTCCTGCTTGGTCAGCTCTACGAGAGCGTTGACCGTCCCGTGGAGGCTTACCAGGCTTACAAGAAGGCGGGTGCAAGCTCAGGCGCAAGCTATCGCACCAAATTCAATGCCCGTATCAAGCAGAGCGAGGTGTACCAGGGTAGCGACATCACCCCTGAGGTGAAGGCTCTGAAGCGCATGACCCGCTATGACCGTAACAAGGAGTACCTTGACCAGATATATTATGCTATTGGCAATCTGTATTTCTCGCGCGGCGACACCACCCGGGCTATTGCCAACTATGAGCTCGCGGCTGCAAAGTCGACCCGTAATGGTATCGACAAGGCTTTGGCACAGGTAAAGCTCGGCGGGCTATATTATGATCGTGGACGATATGACCGTGCGCAGCCCTGTTACTCTGAGGCGATCCCTCAGCTGCCGGAAACGTTCCCTGACTATAAGGCGCTGAAGCGGCGGTCAGATGTGCTCGACGAGCTTGCTGTATATAGCCAGAACGTGGAGCTCAACGACTCGCTGTTGCGTCTTGCGGCAATGTCACCCGAGGAGCAGCTCAAGGTGATCAACCGTATCATAGATGAACTCAAGAAGAAGGAAAAGGAGATGGAGGACGAGGCGCGCCGCGAGGAGTATCTCGCCAATCAGGCCGCACAGGGCAACACTCTGCAGGGCAACAATGCGCCATCGACTTTCACGATGAATAACGATAAATCATGGTACTTCTACAATACATCGACGCGTAACGCCGGACGAACCGAGTTCCAGAAGCGATGGGGTAGCCGCCGTCTGGAGGACAACTGGCGCCGAAGAGACAAATCATCGTTCTCGCTCGATGACTTCAGCGATCCTGATGATGAGGATGTGGAGGATCATGACGACAAGGAGGGTGAAGCCAAGGAGAAGTCGGAAGAGGAGAAAGCTCACGAGAGTGATCCCCATTATCCGGAGTATTACCTGAAGCAGATCCCCTCGACTGATGCCGAGAAGGCCACGGCTAACGATGTGATTCAGGAGGGTATGTATAACATGGGTATCATCCTGAAGGATAAGCTCGAGGATTTCAATGCGGCCGACAAAGAGTTTGAACGGCTCATGAGCCGCTACCCTGACAATGTATATCGTCTCGAGGTATATTATAATCTGTATCTGATGAATATGCGCCGCGGCGATACGGCTGCGGCGGAGAAATACCGCCGCCTCCTCATGGAGGAGTTCCCGGAATCGAAATATGCAGCGGCAGTAGCTGATCCTAACTATTTTGACAATATCCGGCGAATGGATGCGCAGCAGGAGGCTCTTTATGATCAGGCTTACGAGGCTTATCTTGGCAACCGTAACCGCGATGTACACCAGGCATACGAGAAGGTAAATGCGGAATTCCCGCTAAGCAAGCTGATGCCTAAGTTTATGTTCCTTCACGCCTTGGCTTACGTGACGGAAAATCGCCCCGATGAATTTAACGCCACACTGCGCGATATGCTCGCTCGATATCCTGACACGGATTTATCACCGCTGGCGAGCGCTTGGGTCAATGGTATGACCAATGGCCGCGAGCTTCACTCCGGGGCCACTAACTCCCGTAGTATGCTGTGGGATATCCGCCTGTCCAACGACTCTACGGTGCTGGCCGGATCGGCCGGTGAACTGGAGTTTACCATTGCCCCCGATGAGGAGCAGCTGCTTGTGCTGATGTTCCCCACTGACACCATTTCGCCTAACACGCTGCTCTATGAGGTGGCGCGCCATAATTTCAACACCTTTATGGTCAGAGACTTCGATTTGGAACTTATGAACTTCGGTCGCCTCGGCTTGCTCGTAATCAAGGGTTTCGAAAACCAGCGCGAGCTCGATTATTACCGTAAGATGTTTGAAGGGGAGGGCGGATTACGGCTTCCGGCTCAGGTAAGACCGGTGCCCATCAGCAAAAGCAATTTCGATATGCTGCTGACCGGCGCAGGCTCGTTTGAGGATTACTTTAAGTTTATCGGCGAGGAGACGGTAAGGGAGACTCATGAATCGGTGCTCCCGCCCGATGAATTTGCCACCTATGATGAGGTGGAAGAGCTGATGGAAGAACTCGGAGCTCCCGATGCCGATGAAATTATTTCTCCTGAAGATGAACCTGATGAAGTGGTACCCGAACCGGTGGAGATCGAAGTGCCTGACATCCCGGAGATACCAAGGCCGGTGGTTGACCCCAAGCCTGTAGAGGAGCCAAAGGCTAAGCCTGTAGAGGAACCGAAGGCTAAGCCGGCGGTCGTTCCTGAGCCCGCAGCGCCTGCCGTTCCGGCTTTCCCTATAGGAAGTGAGGGTGATGATGAGTAATTTTGACGTTTCAAACGTTATATAAGATATGAATCCCGTTATACTCTGGGCTGATGATGAGATTGACCTTCTGAAGCCACATATATTATTCCTTCGCAGTAAGGGCTATGATGTCGAGACTGTCAACAATGGTCGCGATGCCCTTGAACTTGTCGCTACCTTGAGGCCTGACCTTATAATCCTTGACGAGAATATGCCCGGTCTGACCGGACTTGAGACCCTCCAGCTTGTGAAACAGCGTGCTCCCCAAACCCCCGTGATCATGATCACCAAGAGCGAGGAGGAGAATATCATGGATCAGGCTGTAGGTAACAAGATTGCCGATTACCTTATCAAGCCGGTGAATCCTAATCAGATACTTCTTTCGATAAAGAAAAACCTTCATTCTGAGGAACTCGTCTCGCAGAAGGCTTCGAATGACTACCGCAAAGAGTTTCAGACTATCTCGTCGCAGATCAACGACTCATATAGCGTGACTGACTGGATGGAGCTCTATCGTAAGATCGTGTTCTGGGAGATGGAGCTTGCCTCGGCCGAAACTAACATGGACGAGCTGCTGATGATGCAGAAAAATGAGGCTAACAGTGAGTTCTGCAAGTTTATACGTAAGAATTACGAGAAATGGGTGGGCTCGCAGCCATCTGACAACCGTCCGGAGATGAGTCCTGACCTTTTCAAGACGCGCGTTTTCCCGCTGCTCGATAAGGGCGAAAAGGTGTTTTTTATCCTTATCGATAACTTCAGGCTCGACCAATGGTGCATGATAAAACCGCTGCTGACGGAGTATTTTAATGTAGATGAGCAACTGTATTGCTCGATACTCCCTACGGCGACGCAATATGCCCGCAATGCCATTTTCTCAGGCCTGATGCCACTCGATATCGAGAAGATGTTCCCTGAATTGTGGGTTGACGAGGATTCTCCCGAGGGGAAAAACCTTAACGAGTCGCCCCTTATCGCTACGCAGATTGAGCGGTTCCGCCGCCGGTTCAAATTCTCTTACACTAAGATTAACGATTCGCAAGGCGGTGAGAAGCTGCTCCGAGAGTTCTCGAATATCGAAGGTAACGACTTGAATGTCATTGTGTTCAACTTTATAGATATGCTGTCGCATGCCCGTACGGAGTCGAAGATGATACGCGAGCTGGCCTCTAACAATGCTGCTTATCGTTCACTGACCGAGTCGTGGTTTCGCCATTCGCCTGCCCTTGACATCTTCAAGCGTATCGCCGCGAAGGGCTACAAGATTTTGCTTACCACTGACCATGGTACCGTCCGCGTTGACAATCCCGTGAAGGTGGTCGGCGACAAGAATACCAATACCAACCTTCGATATAAGGTGGGTAAAAACTTGAATTACAATCCCCGGCAGGTATATGAGATTAAGTCGCCGGAGCGTTTCGGCCTACCATCGCCCAACATATCCTCGACTTATATCTTTGCCCTCAATCGCGACTTTTTCGCTTACCCCAACAATTATAATTACTACGTACAATATTATGACGGCACCTTCCAGCATGGCGGAGTGTCAATGGAGGAGATGCTCGTCCCTATCATAACTCTTGACCCTAAGAAATGACCATCACGTTTACTCTTGACGATATCGATAAGGTGGCCGATGCGTTTGTCCTCGCTATGGACGGCTGTAGCGTCTTCGCCTTCCATGGCGAGATGGGAGCCGGTAAGACCACGCTCATCAATGCTATCAGCCGTCGTCTCGGTGCCTCGCCTGACGACACGGCCTCGCCCACTTTCGCCATTATCAATGATTACCCCACCACCTCGGGCACTTCGGTATATCATTTTGACCTCTACCGTATTGATTCCCCCGAGCAGGCTCTTGACCTCGGGCTGGATGACTATTTCTACTCCGGCGCGCCTTGTCTGATAGAGTGGCCTGAGAATATCGCGCCCCTTCTGCCGGAAGATGTCGTGGATGTATATATAGATGTGATGCCTGATGATAGCCGAAAGATTAGCTTCTGAGCCACTCCGTGTCCTGCGCCTTGACATGGTCGACTCCACTAATACATATCTGAAGAGCCTCACTGATGCTCCGCATGGCACAGCCGTCACTGCGCGCTGTCAGACAGCCGGTCGCGGACAACGTGGCAACAGCTGGGAGTCAGCTCCGGGCGAGAATGTCACCATGTCGATGATGCTACGGCCACGTGGCATTCAGGCAAAAGAGCAGTTTGCCATATCTGAAGCCGTAGCCCTCGGCGTCGCCAATATACTGCGTATGCTTGTGCCCCCCGGCGTGGAGATTTCTGTAAAATGGCCTAATGACATCTACGCAGGCGATCGTAAAATCGCCGGTATCCTTATCGAGAACACCCTCTCGGGGAGCACAATCCTCGAATCAATAGCCGGTATAGGCGTTAATATCAATCAGGAGATCTTCCGGAGCGATGCCCCTAATCCCGTATCTTTATTTCAACTTACCGGCATCCGTCAAAATGTCGATCTGGTTGCCCGTTATATAGGCGAAGAGATCCTGTCGCTTTTCAGTATGTATGTTGACGTCCATCGTCTTGAGCAGCTCCACGAGCAATATCTTGCATCCTTATGGCGCCGCAATGGATACCACCCTTATATTAATGCTGCTACCGGAGCGAAATTTGAGGCCGCGATAGCTGATGTAGCCCTCACCGGCCACATCACCCTGCGCAAGTCTGACGCCACCCTCGCCACTTTCGCTTTCAAAGAAATAACCCCTCTACTCTAATCCCCCAATAGCAAATCCTATTTGAAAAAGTGTAAGCCCTTCAGGTCTTTATTGAATAGCGAAGCCTATTTGAAAAAGTGTAAGCCCTTCAGGTCTTTGTCGTTTGACCCTACCCGGAGCTTGCGGAGTGATGGTGGCCTGACACTCAGCCGGTTGAGCCTCGTAGAGGAGATGTTGTCTTATCGACAAAGCTCCCTATCATTATCTCCCTGATGTTAAAATCAGTTAAAATTGCGTGAAGAATTTGGAGTGTAAAGAAAAAGTGCCTACCTTTGCACT
>JAMPAP010000001.1:0-57175 GCA_023667185.1 Lachnoclostridium sp. | reverse complement strand
TAGTTTTTAGTTTTTAGTTTTTAGTTTTTAGTTTTTAGTTTTTAGTTTTTAGTTTTTAGTTTTTAGTTTGTCCCGTTTACAATGTATTGTTATGTCATTATGGCATGGATATTTCAGGGAAATTTGTTATTTTTGCAGTAAAATAATGTTCAGATGAAAAATATCCGGAATTTTTGCATTATAGCTCATATTGACCACGGCAAAAGTACTCTCGCCGATAGGTTGCTCGAATATACTAATACGGTGGCGGCCAAAGACCTGCAAGCTCAGGTGCTCGATGATATGGATCTCGAGCGCGAGCGCGGTATCACTATCAAGAGCCACGCTATTCAGATGAATTACCGTAAGGACGGCCAGGACTACATCTTAAACTTGATTGACACTCCGGGACACGTCGACTTTTCTTATGAAGTGTCGCGCTCAATTGCTGCATGTGAAGGCGCGCTACTTATTGTAGATGCCTCGCAAGGTATTCAGGCTCAGACGATTTCTAACCTTTACATGGCCATCGACAACGACCTTGAGATAATTCCTGTGATCAACAAGATTGACCTCGATAGCGCCAAGCCCGAGGAAGTTGAGGATCAAATAGTGGATCTATTAGGTTGTGATCCATCAGAGATTATCCGTGCAAGTGGTAAGACCGGCGCGGGTATACCCGAAATTCTTGACGCCATCATCAGCCGTATTCCAGCCCCTGAAGGTGACCCCGAAGCTCCGCTTCAGGCTCTTATCTTTGACTCGGTGTTCAATCCTTTCCGCGGTATTATTGCTTATTTCAAGATCGTAAATGGCAAGATTCATAAAAATGATTTTGTGAAGTTTGTGGCTACCGGCAAGGAGTATAACGCTGACGAAATAGGTATCTTGAAGCTTGATATGTGCCCTTGTGACGAGCTTTCGGCCGGCAACGTTGGGTATATTATCTCGGGAATCAAGACATCGAAGGAGGTGAAAGTAGGCGATACGGTGACCCATGTCGATCGTCCTTGCACAGAGGCCATCGACGGCTTCGAAGAGGTTAAGCCGATGGTGTTTGCCGGCGTTTATCCTATTGAGACCGAAGATTTTGAGAACCTTCGAGCCTCGCTCGAAAAGCTTCAGCTTAACGACGCTTCGTTGACTTTCCAACCTGAGTCGTCAATGGCGCTCGGCTTCGGATTCCGCTGCGGTTTTCTGGGGTTGCTCCACATGGAGATCGTACAGGAACGCCTTGGCCGTGAGTTTGATATGGATGTAATCACCACGGTGCCTAACGTAAGTTATCGCGTATATGACAAGCATGGCAATATGACCGAGGTGCACAACCCCTCCGGTCTTCCCGAGCCTACGCTCATTGACCATATAGAGGAGCCATATATCCGCGCCTCCATTATAACTGCGGCCGAGTTTATCGGTCCGATCATGACCCTCTGTCTTGGCAAGCGAGGTGAACTTATCAAGCAGGAATATATCTCCGGCAACCGTATGGAGATGACTTTTGATATGCCGCTCGGTGAAATAGTGATTGACTTCTACGATAAGCTGAAGAGTATCTCAAAAGGTTATGCGTCATTTGATTACCACCTCCATGATTTCCGCGAGTCGAAGCTCGTCAAGCTCGATATACTGCTCAATGGCGAGAGCGTGGATGCCCTGTCGACACTCACCCATGTGGATAATGCCGTAAGCTTCGGACGACGCATGTGTGAAAAGCTGAAAGAGCTGATTCCTCGTCAGCAATTTGACATTGCCATTCAGGCCGCTATCGGTGCGAAGATTATTGCTCGCGAGACCATCAAGGCTGTGAGAAAGGATGTTACGGCCAAATGTTATGGTGGTGACATCTCGCGTAAGCGCAAACTGCTCGAGAAGCAGAAGAAAGGTAAGAAGCGCATGAAACAGATAGGCTCGGTAGAGGTGCCGCAGAAGGCTTTCCTCGCAGTATTAAAACTTGATTGATAGGACGATATGGAGATAGCTCTGCTGATACTCGCCGTGGTGCTTGCCGGTGGACTTGTGATGGTCTACCGCAACTTGTCGGAAAGTCGCAAGATGCTGGCTGTCAACGAAGAACAGCTTGCATCTTCTAAGGTTCATGCTTCGGAAATCGAAAATGAGCTGAAGCAATCGCGTGCCCGGATCACTGAACTCTCCGATGAACTCGTAAAGGCCAAGACGGAAAACTCCTCATTGTCAACCCGGTTACAACTCCTTGGCCAACAGTTTGAGGAGATGCAGCTGCGGGCCGAAGAGCGTTTCCGAAACCTCGCAAATGAAATACTTACTCAAAACTCCCGCACTTTTAAACAGCAGAATGAGGAACGCCTTGGAGAGATTCTCACGCCACTGCGCGCTGAAATTGATGCGTTCAAGAAGAAGGTAGAGGATACCTATAGTGAGGAATCACGTCAGATTTTCTCGCTGAAGGAGCATCTCAAGGATCTCAGAGACCTGTCAGAATCGATGGGACGCGAGGCTCGCGAACTGGCCGGAGCACTCCGAGGTAACAACGGCGTGCAGGGAGCATGGGGCGAAATGGTGCTTGACAAGATACTTGAACAGTCAGGCCTGCGCCTCGGATTTGAGTATGATATTCAAGCTACGAGCGATAGTAACGGTGTGGCTCTTACTGATGAAACCGGAGCACGTTTCCGTCCTGATGTGATAGTGCATTATCCTGATAACCGGTGTGTTATCATTGACTCCAAGGCATCGATGAAGGCTTATATGGAATATGCCGAAGCTACTGATGACCGTATACGGGCTGCTGCCGGACGTGAACATGTCAACTCCGTCAGACGCCACGCCGACAAACTTGCGGCCAAGCGTTACGATGAATTACCGGGTGACGAAAGCCTTGACTTTGTGATGATGTTTATCCCGACCGAAGCGGCTTATATCGCTGCCATGAGGCTTGAACCAACGCTCTGGCAGCAAGCCTACGACAAGCGTGTGCTCATAGTATCGCCAACCCACTTGGTCTCGGCGCTTAAGATCATCGAGCAGTTGTGGCGACGTGAACGGCAGACTGCCAATGTAGTCAAGATAGCTCAGGAAGCCGGGAAAATGTATGATAAATTTGTGGCTTTCGTGGCTGATATGCAAAAAATTGAACGTAGTCTTGACACTACGCGCAAGGCCTGTGATGATGCCATGAAGAAGCTTAGCAATGGCACCGGAAACCTCGTCAGCCGCGCCGAAAAGCTCCGCGAACTCGGTGTAAAGACCTCAAAGACACTACCCAAGGCTTTAATCGGTGAAACCGAATCTGACGATATTGACGAAACTCCATCTGACCAACAGAAAACACTTAACTCATGAGACGATATTTACCATTCATACTGTTTGCTGTCATAGCTTTTACCTTCCTTCCATGGCTTGGCGACACTCTTTTTAATACTAAAGGCGAGCCCCGTGAAGCTATCGTGGCTGTATCAATGATCCAGTCAGGTAACTATATCTTGCCTGAAAGTTGTGGTGGCGACATACCTTACAAGCCGCCCTTCTTGGCATGGCTCATCGTAGCGTGTTCGTGGCTTACAGGTGGAGTAAATGAATATGCATCAAGGCTTCCATCAGCATTGGCTACGATCGGGATGTTGATCGGAGTGTACCTTTTCGTCAGACGTCGAGCGCTGAATGAGAAATTTCCTGACCTTTTAGCCGCTCTTGCCACGGCAGTTACGGCCACCACGATTGAAGTGTTTCGTGCAGCTACGGCCTGCCGCGTGGACATGGTGTTGACTGCCTGCATCGTGGGTGCGATACTGTTCATAAATCGTCGTCGTGAGAAAGACGGAAAGCCTACGATGTCAACTTGGGGTACGATATTGATGACTTGTGCTGTTCTGACAAAAGGACCCGTAGGTATGATCCTCCCGTGTCTGATCTGCTGGATATATTTTATGTTACGTGGCGATAAGCTGTGGCGTACGACCTGGACTGTCGGTCTGGCAGGCCTGACCTCGCTTGCCGGGTATCTGTTGTGGCTAAATGTTGCTTATATTATAGGTGGTAAACCCGTAATTGACCTCGTGCTTGAAGAGAATTTCGGCCGTATGCTCGGTACGATGTCGTATGAGAGTCATGTCAATCCCTGGTATTACAATATCATAACCGTGATCGCCGGGATGCTCCCATATACGCTTCCGGCTATCTTCGCGCTTTTTGTTGTTAAAATCAAGACCCCTTACTGGGGACACATCCGAAACGACCTGAAGACCATGGCACCACCTAACCTGCTGTCGCTGGTAGCCATTGTGGTGACTTTGGTTTTCTATACCATTCCCGCCAGCAAGCGCAGTGTGTATCTGTTGCCACTTTATCCTTTCCTGTCGTATCTTGTAGCCCGTATGCTTATATGGCTTGCTATGATTCGCTCCAAGGCCATAACTGTCTATGGTTCTATTATCGGCGGACTTGCTCTGCTTGTGCCTATTGTCACCGTGGTGGCCACGTCAGTTGACTTCACTAAGATAATACATGGACTTACACCCGAGCTTGAGGCTATGATCAGCGGTCTTTATGACCATGGAATCAGCTATGTGGGCTGGATATGTCTTGCAGCAAGTGTAGGCGCAGCATATATGGTGTTTGCCTCTATAAAGAAATTGCGTAAGGCATATACGCTGATTTGGACTGTCGCAGCGACTTTCACTATCTATTGGTGTCTGTCGTCGACTATCCTTCCCGGGGTGCTCAACTCCAAGAGCGACATCCGTTATGCCAATGTGTTAAGTCGTTACGCCGCGCCCGATGAGATAATATATAGTTATGTGGATACTCCGATGCTCCGCTATTATACAGCAGGATACTACCTCGGCGATAGGGTAGTGCCTATTCAGGGACGCTCGCCGCGGGGCGGTTATCTCCTTGTAGGTGAAAAAGATCTGACAAAGTTTATGAAGCGCTACGGCGATGCATACGACTACTCGGTTATCTACAGGTCGTCAACCAAGAGCTGCGATACACGGCAGAAAACCCTTATCCTGCGTATCGACCACAAATGACGACACTTACTTGAACGTATCGGGCAGGTCGTTTTCGTAAAGCACAGTATCTCCGTTCTGAAGTATGGTGGAAAGTAATTGGCGAGCCTCGTCGAAGCTATCCACGATGTGAGCTTTGATGTCGCTCTTCTCCACGGCTTCGATCCCTTCCACGATAGCATCGCGGTTATATTCTCCGACGATGATAGCGATGTCAGCACTCGTGGCTATTTTCTCACCGAATCGCTTGTTGAGTTCGGCCTGACGGTCGCCGAGCTCGATCATGCCGGGGGTCAATACGATGCGGCGGCCTCCTTTCATAGAGGCCAGTACATCGAGAGCCATGGCCGAGCCCGTAGGGTTAGAATTGAAGGCATCATCGATAATTGTAACGCCACCCGGTGTGCGCTTCATGTTGAGACGATGCTCCACCTGCTCGATATGCTCTACGGCATACTTGATTTTCTCAACATCCATGCCCAGACGGAGGGCTACTATTATGCAGGCCATGAGGTTGGATACATTGCAGGCTCCTACGAGATGTGTGCGGAAGCGAATGTCGTCACTGCCGGGGCAGCTGAGCGTAAATTCCGTTCCTTCAGCTGAATATGTGATATCTTTGGCTATGTAAGATGCACAGCGGGTGTTGTCGCAGGCATAGCGGATGGTCTCTACATTGTTTACCTTGCGGTTGGCTACATATTCGAAGTCATCGTTCACTACTGCCAGTCCGTTAGCCGGAAGCGAGTCAACGAGCTCAAACTTAGTGTGTTGGACATTCTCGATGGTTTTAAACGATTCAAGATGCTGCTCCCCGACGGCAGTGATTATACCTATCTGGGGATGCACAAGGTCACATATCTCCTTGATATCACCCGGCTGCTTGGCACCCATTTCGCAGATAAATATCTGATTGTAGGGCTTCATGTATTCGCGGATGGTGCGGATTACGCCGAGGGTGGTGTTGAAGCTGCCCGGAGTCATCACTACGTCAAACTGCTCCTGTAGTATACGGTAAAGGTAATGCTTGGTGCTCGTCTTTCCATAGCTGCCGGTGATACCTATGACTTTGAGGTCAGTCATGGAGCGGAGTATCTTTTCAGCATCGTGATAATATCCGGCATTGATATGATTTTCCACCGGTTGGAGCAGCCATACGGCGGCAATCGTATAGACGTGAGAGAATGCGTAGATGGCAAGAGCTACGGCCGTTACTGTAAGCGGACGATATTCCGGAGTTGACAGCAAGCCGGCTGCGACAAGGGTAACCACCGCCAGGAGACACATCATAGCCAGAATACGGCGTACACGAGGAGTGACTACCAATGGTTTCTTGTACTTGCGGCGCGCGAGGTTTACGCTGTTGACTATCGCGTCAAATCCTATAATGGTTAGGGCTATTGTTGTAGTGCCTGTTATCGTGAACGATGCCAGAACAACTGCTCCGGCTATCAGTCTCATATATGATGTAGTGTCGCCCGAGACTGTGAGCCACCGGCGGTAACGGTCGATACGGTAAGAATTTTGCTGCATCATCATCACGTCGCGTCGAAACTCGACCCAGACGTTGATCAAGGCGAATATCAGTATCGCCGCTGCAAATATGTAAGTCATAAATATCATGAGTTTAGGAAACTTGTCAATACACGTGCAAACTGGCCCGGGTTGTCCAGAAAACTATAGTGGCCGCACCCGGCGAACTCCACAAGTCCGGCATCAGGGATAAGTCGCTCCATCTTGCGGGCGTCGGATAGGGGAGTGGCCTTATCATCAGTGCCCCATATTAATAATGTGGGAGCTTTGATTTTCGGCATCTCGCTGCAGAGGTCCTCGTTGACCACCTTTGATAAGATACGCCGCATCTGAGCCGAAGCCGAGGCATAGTCGCTTGAGCCTCTTGCGGCGCGCATCTTGTCGATTATCGGGGTGGCCTTCTCCTTTCCCATCACCATAGTGACTATAGCCTTCGAAGCCTTGAAGCTCCATACCTTAATATAATAGCGGAGGCTGCGGTGGGGCTTCACTCCGGCAGCATCCACCAAGATAAGCTTGCCCACCTCATTTCGGCTCGAGTAAAGAATGCCTACGCGACCGCCGAAGGAATGGCCCAACAGCACAGGGCGCTCTATCCCGAGCTGCCCGACCAGCTGCTCGATGACGCGGGTGTACTCCTCGACACCCCATACATCTTCCGGCTCCGCCGAAAGTCCGAATCCGGGAAAATCGACGTTGATCACCCTGTAGCCTGCTGCGAGGGCAACACGCTCGACTGACGCAAGGGTAGAAGAATTGCATCCCCATCCGTGCATCAATATTATGGTGCGGTCACCGCTGCCATTGTCGGTGTAGGCAACCTTCAGTCCGTTTAGCTCTGCTGTTTTCATTACGGCTACAAAGATACAAAATATCCATGTTTTATCATCAATTTAACCGGTCATGACACAAATTTACCATCTTTTTACCCGATTTCACCATTCATTTATCCATCTCGTCCCTAAATTTGCATAAGAAATTTTTTTAACCTGTTATATAAATAGTAACCATGAAACGTTTCACAACACTTATGGCCGCAGCCGCCATGGTGCTTTCGTCAGCAAACTTTGCTGAAGCAAAGAAAGTACACACTATCGGCGACTCCACAATGGCCAACTACGACGAGTCAGCAACCGTGACCCGCGGATGGTGTCAATACCTCCAGCAGTTCCTTGAAGGAATCGAAGTCAACAACCGAGGTAAAAACGGCGCATCTTCCAAGAGCTTCTACGAGGAGGCTGCTTACTGGACTTCAGTAAAGAAGCAGATGCAGGAAGGCGATTATGTGCTTATCCAGTTCTCTCACAATGATGAAAAGACCTCCGGAATGGACGGTGATGAGGTCAAAGCTTACTATAACTCCGTCGGCAATACCACTCAGGCTAATGCCACTGACTATCGCGGCACTTGCCCCAACACCACTTACAAGGATTACCTCCGCAAATATGTTAATGAGACACGTCAGGCCGGATGTACCCCTATCTTCGTAGGTGCAGTCTGCCGTATGTATTTTTCAGGCAATACTATCAAGCGTAATGGTCGCCATGACCTTGGTGACAGCTTCTCGGTAATCACATCTTCCGGTATCAAGACCGGCCAGAAGGTAGGAGCCGATGACCATTCCATGGATTATCCTTACCAGATGAAGCTGGTGGCTGAGGAAATGAATGTCCCTTATATTGATCTTACCACAGCCACTGCCGAGCTCTTCCTCAGCTATGGCGACTCTGACTGCCACTCAATCCTCGGTGACGGCGATGGCTCTACCCACCTCAGTGCTACCGGTGCAGCTCTTATCGCACGCCGATTTGTACAGCTTTGTCAAGAAGCCGGCATTTTCACCGAATATGCTCACCTTACCAGCGATCTTTCCATTACCCCTGAATCAGCTGATCTCGGCTCAGGCTATAAAGATCAGACCCTTAACAAGGAATTTCTCCTTACCGGTTTTGACCTTACTCCTGCCAAGGGTAATGTCTCAATCACTACTGAAGGCGCTGTAGAGATTTCTGAGAATAACACTGACTGGGCTTCATCTCTCTCGATAGCCTACGATGGCGGTACACTCATCAAGAAATTCTATGCCCGCATGAATATCACCGAGACCGGCGTCAACACGGCTACAATCAAGATTTCAGGTGGCGGCAAAGAGAAGACCATCCCCGTAAGCGTTACCGGTGTGGATCTTGCCGGTGGTGAAGAAGTAAATGTGTACTGGCGTCTTGAGTCAGATGATACATATACAGCCGAAGGTCCGGTCACTGTAATTCCTGAAAACTGGAGCGAAATGTATGTCCAGAAGTATTCAGCTCCTAATGCCAATACCACCTGGCCTGACTATACCGGATTTGACACATCACGCAAGACCCAGCGCAACCTCCTTGTAGGTGACAAATGGCCGGCAGGTGAGATTGACGAGGTGTCGACTCGCTACATCGAGTTCGGTATCACCGCAATGCCCGGCACTACACTTAACATCGACGAAATCAGCTACTACGTTTGCGGTTGCGGTGGTAATGGTATGTGTCTCCATGTATGGTACTCCACTGAAGATGACTTCTCTAACGCTACTATGATCATGTCAATGAGCAAGATGCCTGCCAACAATATGCAGGATGGCAAGATTCAGCCTGTGCTCACTGTGCCTGAAGGAAAATCACTCCGTCTCCGTTTCTACCCCTGGTACAATGGTGAGGCTACCGGCAAGACTCTTTGCCTCTCTGACATCCGCTTCCATGGATATGCTTCATCAGCTGATGCCGGCATTGAAGAAGCAGTATCGTCTGCCTCAGAGGTTTCCACCACATATTATAATCTTCAGGGCATGACCGTGGTTGAACCTTCTAACGGCATCTTCATCAAAAAGTCGCTCATGACTGATGGTTCAGTAGTCTCATCAAAAGTAATTCTTTGATAACATGAAAAATTTTAAAACCTTTATTATGATATTCGCCGCTCTGTGCCTGGGACTGACCCTTCAGGCACAGACGGTCGACCGCTCAGGCGTAACCCTTAAGTGGGAGCTTGAGAAGGGCGTGGATAATCCTTCAGATGCAGAAGTATCTGACACTGACCTGTTCACCTACACAGCTTATAGTGTAGGAACCGGCTTGACGGCCAAGGAAGTTCGCACTACTGGCGGATATACCCAGACTCTTTACCAGCCTTCGGTAAACAATGAGGGTACCCCTTCTGACGATGGTGCTCTTCACTTTACCATGAAAGCCAAGAAAGGCCTTACTTTTGCCCCTAAAAGTCTCAGCTTTAATGCTACGAAGTACGGTACTGACGGTGGTTCAATTGATGTTGACGTCGTAGTCAACGGTCAGGTTACCAAATTAGTTACCAATCAGTCTCCTAACCGCAACAACAAGGATGTACCTTACACTGAATTCAATCTGGATCTTTCAACTCTTCCCGCCACTTCAGATGAGGTAGAAGTGAAAATCTATATCTATAAACTTGGTAACTCAAAGCAAGTGGGTGTAGGTGACGTAGTCGTTACCGGAGATGTCAAAGGTACGGTGGAGACTGTAGCAATGTACTCACTTTCTCTCGACTCAAACATGGAAGATGCAGGTGAGCTGAAATGCCTGCCTGCCGGAGAAACCTTTGAAGAAGGTACTCTAATCACAGTATCTGCTACTGAGAATTTCGGCTACCATTTCCAGTCATGGAACGATGCCAATGGAGTTGTAGTTTCAACGGAGAATCCTTATTCATTTGAGATTAAAGCCAATACTTCTCTTACCGCAGTCTATACCCGCAATAACGTATATGCACTTAATCTCACACTTGAGGGTGGCGCTAACGTAAACCTTGTGCAGTATACCCCCGAGGGCAATGTTATCGACGGTGTCCATTACTACGAGGAGGGTACCGAAGTGCGCCTGACGACTCTCAACAATCGCATCCTTACCTTCACATCATGGGAAGACAACTCTACCGCTCCCGAGCGCGAAGTGGTGATGGATGGTGTGAAGAATATTTCCGCCACATTTGCTGCATGCGACTATATCGTAGGTTGGGATTTCTATTACGACAGCCCTAACTCACAACGTGCTGCTGACTATAAAGATGAATCAGACAATGCCGGTCTGCTCAGCCTCCGCAATGCTGACGGCAATACCTCTACCTGGCTTACCCGCGGTATCAACAACGGTGCTGAAAACGGCAAGTGGGGCGCACGTATCTGGCGCAATCGTGCCGATGGCTACTATTTCGAGGTGTCTTTCTCTACCGTAGGTTACTCAAATATCGTAGTTTCAGCCGCTCTCGGCGTGAACTATAATACTTATAGTGTAAATAATATGCAGTATAGTGTCGACGGTGAGAACTTCACCACTGCCGGTACTTACAATCTCCAGTCAGGCTGGACCAGCAATGAATTTGCACTTCCTGCTGAGGCTGCCAACCAGTCGAGAGTGTGGGTACGCTTCATGCCTGACCGCTCCTCGGCACTCGTAGGTAATGCCACTGACAATGACGGCCTTGCCATAGCCGAACTCTTTATCCTCGCTGATAAAGATGCTGCTGATGACAACACTGCTCCCCAGCTTGTCAACATCATTCCCGCTGATGGCTCTGACGGAGTTTCAGCCACCGGTTCCATCATCCTTACTTTTGACGAAAAAGTAAAACTCGGATCAGGCGATGCTACACTCAATGGTAATGTTATTGCTCCCCGCGTAAGCGGTAAGAGTGTGGTTTACAACTACTCAGGTCTCGAATATGCTACCGAATACACCTTCACGGTTCCTGCCGGCGCTATCACTGACCGCTCAGGCAATCAATTTGCCGGAGTGACATCCAAGTTCACAACTATGGAGCGTGTTCAGCCCTCACCCCGTCTCTACGACGTAATCGTAGCTGCAGATGGCTCAGGTGACTTTACTTCACTTCAGGATGCTATTGATGCAGCTCCCGATGGTCGCATCAAGCCTTACCTCATCTTTGTGAAGAATGGTGAATATGTAGGCCATGTTGACATTCCAGCCTCAAAGCCCATGATGCACATCATCGGTCAGGATCGTGACAAGACTATTATCACTCATGATCGTCTCTGCGGCGGCGACAATGCTTACCACGTTTCTGTGGGTGCCACCGTAGTGGTTAATTCGGCTGATTGCTTCTTTGAAAACATCACCCTCGAAAATTCCTACGGACATCGTAAGGCCGTAGGTCCTCAGGCACTTGCGCTCAATACCATCGGCGACCGCTCGATCTTTAACAATGTGGCCATGCTTTCATATCAGGATACATGGATCACAACCTCTACCTCCAACTATCGTACTTATGTGCGCAACTCATTCATCGAAGGCGCTGTTGACTTCATCTACAATAGTGGTAACATCTATGTTGACAACACTATCCTCTATATCATCCGCGAAAGCGGCGGCTATATTGTAGCGCCCTCACATGGTGCTGACGTAGAATGGGGTTACGTTTTCAACAACTGTACTATTACCGCCCCCGGCGTACCTTCAAAGACCACAGTATGGCTCGGCCGTCCCTGGCACAACTATCCCAAGACCGTATTCCTCAACACTCGTGCCGAGGTAACTATTCCCGCTACCGGCTGGTATGAAACTATGGGTGGTCTGCCTGCTATCTGGGCTGACTGGAACACTACCGATGGTGATGGTAACCTTCTTGATCTCTCGCAGCGCCGTGACACATATTATTATACTGACTCTGATGGTAAAAAAGTATACGGCACTGCCAAGAATCACCTTACTGATGAAGAAGCAGCTGAATATACCGTCAAAAACGTCCTCTCCGGCTCTGACAACTGGGAACCCGTGATTAAGACAGAGGAGTGTGAGACTCCTGTGGTATCTTACTCTGCCGGACTTCTGACATGGGAGCCTGTCAAGTATGCTATCTGCTATCTCGTCACCAAGGGTGATGAAGTAGTAGGATTCACTACTGACTGCCAGATGAACGTCAACTATGATAATGCCAACGACCTGTATGTCCAGGCTGTAAATGAATTCGGTGGCCTCAGTACAAAGGGTTCTGTAAACAACAGCGGCCTTGTAGCACCCGAAATCAGCTCTGATTATTCAATCATTGACATTTATGACCTTCGTGGCGTCAAGCTTCAGGCGCCTTGCCAGGGTGTCAACATCATCCGCATGGTAAATGCCTCCGGTGATATCAAAGTAGAAAAAGTCGTGATAAAATAAATTAGATTAATCTGTGAATGGTGACAGCCAATTCCCCGCCCGGGGAGTTGGCTGTCTTCACAATTGCAGAGATCACTTGCGGTTGGATACAAAAAATCCCGCGCCAAGGGGTATGGTCGCGGGACTTAGAGAACGTGCTACATTTTTAAACTTTGTAGTAGGGCTTTTTTCATGAAGCCAGTAAAATGCCGTCTCTTGATTATAGAACAAAGGTTGTTGTATAAAAGTTCAGCAAACCGAAAAATTTTTTCAAGATTTTCGATAAGCGGCCGGAGTTATACCTCTTGAGGCCTTGAAACATTTGCCGAAATAGTTTATATCAGAGAAGCCGCAATCAGCCGCTATCGCCTTGATAGGTAGGGTTGTATCGGTCAGCATTGCTGCTGCCTTATTCAGACGGCTTTCTCGAAGATATTCGGCCGGAGAGACTCCCATCAGATTTTTCATCTTTCGATTGAGACTACTGCGGCTTATTCCGACATCGGCAGCCATATCATCGACTGTCACTTCGGAATCTGACAGATGAGTATTGACAAATCCCACTACTCTGTCCATTAATAGCTTATCGTCATCATCTATGGTTAGATTTTCGGATATATGCGGTTTTGCCGTCTCAGTTGTCGATGACAACTGCTGGAGCTCAAGGTAGGCGTCAAGTATTTCACGCTGCTGTCGCTTCATGGTGCGTATATAGACTATCAGCCGTATCACGGCGGTGATAATAAGCAGTGATATAACAACATAAAGGAATCGCGCGAAGCCCGTTTCCCAAAATGTAGGGGTCACAATAATAGTCATGGCCACGGAGTTGTCAAGCGGTTGACCTGATGGTGAAATCGAGCTGACTTCGACTTTATATGAACCCGGCACAAGGTCAAGCAGTGTAATCTTACCGGTAGAACCAATGTCGAGCCAATCATCATCGTCAATGCGGTACCGATAGTATATTTCGTCGGCATGAAGATAGTCAAGAGCAGTAAATGATAATGAGATGTTACGCTCGGATGAGGACAGAATGATTGTATCAGATGCCGCAGGAAAGATGGAATCAGTACGACTTTCGATATTAGCGCGGGTAAACATCATTCTGGGAATGAAATCGTCATCAGGGGCTGACATAGCATCAAAAAGAATAGCTCCATTATCATGACCGACGATCCATGATGAATCATCAAGTTTCACCGGACGTCCGTCGCTGAAACGTATCTTGCTGCCTGCCGATCGCCATGATGATGCTACGCGGGTAAAATCTCCATTCCGGTGTACATATATATTGTTGTTGCTTACGATTACCGCTTTCTCACCATCACGGGCAATTGAGAGAGCTACATCCGAGAGGCCGCTCGAAGCATTTCTACTTGTGAAAGTCCATTCCAGACCATGTGCTACTTCATTGGGACGTACAATATTCACGCCATCACTTTCAGTCGCCACAAGCACTGACCCATCTGAGCCTGTCACGGCATCCATCACCGCGACATTACCGAGAGATCCCGTAACCAAGGGGTCGCTCACAAAGAGTTTCATGGTATCAGGGCGGATAGCGAGAAGTCCGGCCGTTGTTGCGGCCAACACGAGAGAATCGTTGCACACTGTAATATGACGCACTGATTTTGCCGACGATGGGAATTTCCGAAGTTCCGGATGTGATGCTGCCGGATTATCGATAATAAATATACCGCTACCCATTGTGGCAATCCATAGCCGTCCATTATGATCGGCTGTTATGTCGTAGACGTTAAGCTCGTTGTTAAGATGTGAGATAGAATAGGCAGAATCATATAATGGTTTCAGTCTAAAGAGGCCATCAGGTTTCGAGCCTATCCATATTGTGCCATCAGGGTATTCATAAAATGAGTAGACTCCTGAACCGAATACCACAGGCGTATCGTGCAATACACCGTCACTGCCGAGATAACGTGGCGAGTGGTCAATATTATCATACACGGCAACACGCTGTGTATCACTTTCTGACATCCACAGCCGTCCGTGGCTATCACGGAAAATCGTACGGATCATCGACTGGTGTTGTGGCGTTATCTCACGATAAGGAAGATGCCCGAGTGTAACCTTGTGAACCCCTGACGAGCTGCGAAGCCATATGTTATTTTGACTGTCAGTAGTCGCATAATACAGTGTTCCGGCGGGTGCATCGATATGTCCAATGGTTGAGAATGGGCCATCGGTCGAAGGTGCTGTCACGATATCTCCTTCACGGGTAATAAGCCATACTGTACCGAGGGAATCTACTTTGGAGTAAACCATATTTTTATAGAGATATGGCCCTATGTCGTTGACTTTACGGTTGGCCGACGATGCATATTTTAGAGAAGGTTTCTCATTTGAAATTTTAGCTGTTGAGTCACCGATGAGTATATAGCGGTTGTCGTCAGTGTGGATGACAACCTCGCGCCCGGTGGTGGGTATAATCTGGCGAACGGAAAACGGCTCGCCAATCATCTTCTCTATATCAGCATGAAGGTCAGTGAACTTATATGTACGGGTATCAAATGACAGTAACCTGCCGTCGATGCGTAGCAGCAGATTACCGTCATGAGTAAGTTTCATCACTCCTATTCGATTGGAAAACTTCGAAGCAAGGTCGCCGCGTGAAGGACGGATGGATACAAACTCTTTACCATCGAAGCGGTTAAGACCATTCCAAGTAGCTATCCATATCACTCCGTCGTTATCCTGCACAATGCCTTTGACAAGGCGTTGCGACAGCCCGCTGTCTTCATCGTAATTGACCACATGACAGTAAGGCTTTGCCATCGATGATAGAAAGCAAAGCAGGATAAAAACATGAAGGAGGAGAAGACGAATCATAGATTACTTTTTGTCCTTGCAGCAGGATTTTGAGGCTCCCTGACAAGCTTTTTCAGCTTTGCCGGGGCATGCGGAGCAGCCTGCGTCAGCCTTTTTGCAGGCAGCTTTGGCGCTATAAGGAGCTGCGGTATAGCCGATCTTGCCGAGTGCTTTGGTAAGCTTCTCAGAATCAGTGGATTTAGGCGAATATACGATGCTTACACTCTTAGTATCAAGATTTACATCAATATCTTTTACGCCCTTTTCAAAGCGCAGATTACCTTTGATTTTATTGATGCAATTCTGGCAGGTAGGGGGAGGGGTGAGTGTAAATGACACTGTATCGTTTTTTACTGTTTCCTTGGCCGATGCGGCAAAAGGATTGAATGCAACGAATAGCAATGCGATGAGTGAGATTGTAAAAAACTGTTTCATGTGAAATACTAAATTATAGATACTTTGTAATATTATAACGGAAACCGGCGTAAAACATTGCACCGTGAAGCGGTCCATATATCATTGTTGCATCAAAATTCTTGCCCCAAGGGTCAGATGCGCCTATGATAGGGCTTTTCTGGCGGTAGCCGGTGAGGTTTTCACCACCTATATATATGCTCCAGTGGCGGAAGTTGCGAGTGATGTGGGCATTGAGTGTAGGGTAGGCCTTGAACTTCCGGCTCCATGACTCCTGACCTGTCGATGAAAACACGTATGGCGTAGGCATCACGCCGCTTCCGTTAATGGCACACGATATGTCAAACTGCCATATACCCATATTAGGGGCATAATTAAGAGTAAAGAGAGCCTTGTTGCGCGATATCAGTGGCTTCTGCTGAAGGCCGCGGCCATAGTCAACTTTAACATCATTCAAGCGCCAAGCCGCCGAGAAATTGAAGTCGTCAAATGCCTCCCAGTTTACCTCAAGTTGCAAGGAGTGGCTGTAGAAACGGTTGGCCGAGCTGAATATAAGTGCAGCATGGGGATCGGCATCGAGGTCAACCATCGTCTGTTTAGTGAAATCAGTGAAGTAATACTCAGCCGAGAAGGTGAGAGCGCGGTCAAACGGGTGGAAACTCAGCGTAGTGCCGCCACCCATATTCCATGCCGACTCCTGACGCAGCTTGCCTACGATGTCAAACCGGCGGGAAGATGCCAAAAGATAAGAATACTCGGCATACGGACGTGGCGAATGATAGCCTCGTCCGGCCGAAGCGTGGAGCGAGACCACCTCCGATGGATTGTATCGCAGATGAACTCTCGGGGTGAACATCGAGCCGTAGTGTGAGCTGAAGTCATATCTGACGCCACCCATGGCTATCAATTTCTCGTCAAGGTTCAGCGTATATTGTGCATATCCCCCGGTTACTGCCTCATGCTCATGAGGGCGTATCGCTGTAGGGTCATCGTCGGGATTGAGCAGCAGGCGGTAATGGTAATTATCATAGTTGAAAGTAGCTCCGACGCTAATGGCATGGATCTCATTCCATTTTCGCTCAAACATCAGCTGAGAGTAGAGTGTGCGCTCCAGAATATCGCATAATCTCATGCCGTAATCAGAGTTACTGTCATGATAAGATCCTGATACTATGAGGGCTATATTACCATCGTTTTCGCGGTCAAAAATAAAAGCATTTTTTGTAAAGGCCTCAAGGCGGGTGGTTTTGATGTCGATTGTATAGCGTGGCATACCATCAGCGGGATGGAAATGATGGGAATCCTGACCGCTCTCTCTGCGCTCGTCAAGCACCTTGAGCGCTGCTTGAAACACATAGCTTGAGCCGAGGTATGCAACGCGAGGCATCAGGTTGATCTGTCGTACCTTAGGCATATCTATGAAGCCGTCGTCGTCGCCATCATGAGTAGTGAATTTCTGCTCGAAATGGGTCAGCAGGCCGGCGCTCCATTTCTTGCCAAGGTGGAGATTGCCACCTACGTTAGCCTCAAGCTTGTTTTCAGAATCGTAGTACATATTGACGGAGAGTGAGGGATCTACTTGGGGTTTCTTCAACTCAATGTTAATCTGTCCGGTAATAGATTCGTAGCCATTTTTCACCGAAGCAGCGCCCTTGGATACCTGCATTGACTGAATCCATGTTCCTGGAATATAGCTAAGTCCGTAAGGCGCGGCTGCACCCCGCATTGCCGGAATGTTCTCGTTAAGCATCTGCACGTAAGTCCCGGCGAGTCCGAGCAGACGTATCTGGCGAGCTCCCGTAGCTGCATCAGAATAGTTGACGTCAACCGAAGGGTTTGTAGTAAAACTCTCGCCAAGATTACAGCAGGCAGCGCGTGTAAGCTCCTGAGCGGTAATTAGCTCGGTGTTAGCTACGCTGCGTAGCTTGCGATAACCGGCCGGTGCCTTGGCTACCACTTCGTCAAGCATAAAAGTGGTATCAGGCTCTTCGTAGCCCTGAGAATATATGTCAAAAGATGCAGCCAAAAGGCTCAGGCTGCATAATATAGTCTTCATTTTGCAAATCATACTGCAAAGTTACGACAAAATTCCCTCTCAAAAAAAATTACAAGATAAAAGCTCGAAAGGAACCAGTGTTAATCTTTTATGAATCTTTTGCGGGTGGTGACTTGTGGAAATTGAATAAAATTATTACTTTTGCCATCTGATTTGAAAATTAAGTGACACAAATATGGCAACTCAGGACGAAGTATTCAAGAAAATAGTAAGCCATGCAAAGGAGTATGGCTTCGTGTTTCAGTCAAGTGAAATTTACGATGGGCTCTCAGCCGTGTATGACTATGGTCAGAATGGAGTGGAGCTCAAAAATAATATCAAGCGTTACTGGTGGGACGCTATGACGCTGCTGCATGAGAATATCGTAGGTATTGATTCTGCGATTTTCATGCATCCTACCATCTGGAAGGCTTCAGGCCACGTGGATGCATTCAACGATCCCTTGATTGATAATCGTGACAGCAAGAAGCGTTATCGTGCTGACGTGCTTATCGAGGATCATCTTGCAAAATTTGACGAGAAGATTGCTAAGGAGGTTGCGAAAGCCCGTAAGCGTTTCGGTGACAATTTTGATGAGGCGATGTTCCTTTCGACAAATCCTCGTGTTCTCGAGATTGCGGCCAAGCGTGATGCCGTGCATCAGAGGTTTTCTGATGCTCTAAATGCCAATGACCTCAATGAGCTCCGTCAGATAATCATTGACGAAGAGATCGTTTGCCCGATTTCCGGTACCAAAAACTGGACTGAGGTACGTCAATTTAACCTTATGTTCAAGACAGAGATGGGCTCTACAGCTGATGGTGCGATGACGGTATATCTCCGTCCTGAGACAGCTCAGGGTATATTTGTCAACTATCTTAATGTGCAGAAGACAGGCCGCATGCGTATTCCCTTCGGTATCGCTCAGATAGGTAAGGCATTCCGCAATGAGATTGTTGCTCGCCAGTTTATATTCCGTATGCGCGAGTTTGAGCAGATGGAGATGCAATTTTTTGTGCGTCCGGGTCAAGAGCTCGAGTATTTTCAGAAGTGGAAAGAGACTCGTCTGCGCTGGCACAAAGCACTTGGTCTTGGCGATGAGAAATATCGTTTCCATGACCACGACAAGCTTGCTCACTATGCCAATGCCGCTACGGATATCGAATTTGAGATGCCATTCGGCTTCAAGGAAGTGGAGGGTATACATTCCCGTACTAACTTTGACCTTTCGCAGCATGAGAAATTCTCCGGCAAGAAGATCCAATATTTCGATCCGGAGTTAAACGAAAGCTATACACCTTACGTTATCGAGACTTCAATAGGTGTTGACCGTATGTTCCTTTCGGTGCTTTGCTCGTCATACGAGGAGCAGGATCTCGGCAATGGCGATAAGCGCGTGGTGCTTCACCTGCCCGCACCCCTTGCGCCCGTGAAATGCGCTGTTATGCCCCTTGTACGCAAGGATGGTCTGCCCGAGAAAGCACGCGAGATAGTCAACGATCTGAAATTTGACTTCTCAACCCACTACGAAGAAAAAGACTCTATAGGCAAGCGTTACCGTCGACAGGACGCCATAGGTACTCCTTATTGTATCACTGTTGACCATCAGACACTTGAGGATAATACTGTAACTCTTCGCGAGCGTGACTCCATGGAGCAGCAACGTGTGAAAGTGGAAGACCTTCACAAGATCATCCACGATACTGTAAGTCTCACATCCTTGCTCCGTAAACTCGGTTAACGAACGAAATTAACGGTTTATACGTTATTAAATATTATGTGTAAATCGTTAATAACTAAAACTTACTGATTATGAAACTTTTCCGTCTCCTTATCATTTTGGCAGCTTTAGTGCCGATGCTGACATCATGTAATTATAACAGCCTTGTAGAAGAAAAGCAAGGTGTGGAGCAGGCATGGGCTGAAGTGCAGAACCAGTATCAGCGTCGTGCTGATCTGATACCTAATCTTGTCAACACTGTAAAAGGTTATGCCACTCACGAGAGTGAGACCTTTGAAAAAGTGACCGAAGCGCGTGCTGCCGCCACTTCAATCAATATTAATGCTGACGAGCTCAATGAGGAGACTCTTGATAAGTTTCAGCAGGCGCAGAATAATCTTACCGGAGCTCTGAAGTCGCTGCTCGCTGTCTCGGAGGCTTATCCTGATCTTAAGGCTAACGAAAACTTCCGCGACCTTCAGGTGCAGCTCGAGGGTACTGAAAATCGAATTTCAACTGCCCGCACACGTTACACCGAGGCTGTAAAAACTTATAATACATCTATAAAGAAGTTCCCGACTGTGATTTACGCCGGCTGGTTTGGCTTCAAGGACGAGCCTCAGTTTAAAGCTGATGATTCTGCCCAAAGAGCGCCGGAGGTTAAATTCTGATTGTGATACATCAAGGTATGACTAAACTAAAAAATTACTTGGTATTGCCGATGGTAATCATGTCGATGGCATGGTTTCTATCCTCGTGCAGTGACGACGACAAGAATACATGGGAGAAATATGAGGATTGGCGCGAAGCTAACACTGAATACTTTGAGAAACAGAAGTTCAGCGTTGATGAAGATGGCAATCCGCTCTATCAAACCCTTACTCCGGTGTGGAATCCCGGTACAGAGATACTGATACATTACTTCAATGATCGCTCTAAAACGGCGGGTAACCTGAAACCGCTTCTGACATCTACCGTGGATGTGAAATATCGCGGAACGCTTTATACCGGTCAGGCCTTTGACTCATCGTATCTGCAGACGACCTGGGGCGACTCGATATTCCGAACACAGATCAAGTCTACAATTCAAGGATGGTGGGCGGCTCTGCTTGATATGAATGTAGGTGACTCTGTCAGGGTGCTTATTCCGTATAACAGCGGTTACGGGGCATCAGCTTCGGGAGCAATTCCGCCATTCTCCACTCTGATATTTGATATCAAGCTGGTGGATATACCTTATTATGAAATCAAGCAATAATGAATGTATAACAGGAAATAGTCGGACGGCTGTACCGCCCGACTTTTTTCTATGAGGCATTAGCAGGAGAATGAAAAAGATAGTGCTTAAGCTGGTTGTGACATATCTGGCGTTTCTCGTCATTTTCGTGTTTCAGAAACCCTTGTTCCTGATGTTTTATCCGGGAAAAGCATCGATGGGCGATATCCTCGACATATTGTCTCATGGCTTTTCGATGGATATGTCAATGGCAGCCTACATGACTGTAGTTCCATTTTTGCTTACCGTTGCCGGCCAATGGTGGTGGAACCGCGGAATGATTATTGCCGAAAGGGTGTACTATGCTTTTTCATCGGTAATAATAGCTACCACTACTGTCGCCGATCTGATACTGTATGGCTACTGGGGGTTCCGTCTTGACATGACTCCGGTGTTTTATTTCATGACTTCTCCTGATGCGGCAATGGCCAGTGCGTCGACAGGTGAGATTATTCTGGGCGTGCTTGCAACTATAGTCCTGGGCGTGGCTGTCTATCTATTGCTTCGATATACAGCCGGGAAAATTGACGTCACTACGGGTGGCGGTTGGAAACGAACTGCCACAATGGTAGTTATTGCTGGATTGCTGTTTCTTTCCATTCGCGGAGGAGTGACCGTCTCCACTATGAATCTATCACGCGTATATTATAGTCAGAACCAGCATTTCAATCATGCGGCTATGAACCCTCTGTTCTCGCTTATATATTCGGCCTCGCATCAGGGACGATGGGATGAGCAATATAGATTTATGAGCGCAGAGGAGGCTGATGAAGCTATAAATCAGCTTAATAAAATAGCCATTGAGCCGACAGATAGTGCGATTGTGCTGACCGAGAACAAGCGGCCTGATATAGTGCTGATAATACTCGAAAGTTTTTCAAGTCATCTGATGCCTTCAGTCGGAGGTGAGGCAATAGCGGTAAAGCTCGACTCGATAGCTGCAACGGGATTGTATTTTGACAACTTCTATGCCTGCAGCTTCCGCACTGACCGTGCTCTGCCCTCGATAATGAGCGGTTTCCCCGGATTACCGTCGACGTCGCTGATGAAAAATGTTGATAAAATAGAGCGAACTCCTTCATGGCCGCGCGAGCTGAAGCATAACGGCTGGGACTTGAGCTATTATTATGGTGGTGATATCAATTTCACCAATATGAAGGCCTATCTTGTGAGCCAGGGATTTGAAAATATAATATGTGATAAGGATTTCTCTGCTGCTGAGCGAAGCAGTAAGTGGGGAGCTCATGACCATCTGGTGATGAACCGTGCGCTGAGCGACATAAGCAGATATACCGGGGATCAGCCCCGGCTCGATGTAATACAGACGTCGAGTAGCCATGAGCCGTTTGAGGTTCCGTATTCCAATCCACAGTTTGCCGACTCTCCGCGCAAGAATGCCTTCGCGTATACTGACAGCTGCCTTGGTGCTTTTGTCGACTCACTTGCACACCTGCCACGCTGGGCGCAGACACTTGTAGTTATAGTCCCTGACCATTATGGCGTGTATCCTCAGAATCTTGAAAACCCGCTCGAGCGCCATCATGTGCCGATGGTCATAACGGGAGGTGCACTTGCCACCGGGCCGCTGCGAGTGTCGCGCGCAGGATCGCAGAACGATATCGCTGCCACAATACTTGAAGCTCTTGATATTGAAGCCGATGTATTCCCATTTTCAAAAAATATGCTTGATGGGAACTCTCCCCGCTACGGAGTGTTCACAGAGCGGTCAATAGCCGGAGTGGTCACCGGAAGCGATGCGGCGGTGTTTAACTGCGATGCCGATGCCGATATCCTTAGCTATGGGCCTGACAGTGTGGCCGTCAGCAAGGCCTCGCGAGCCATCCTTCAGCATTTATACGATAAACTCTCTCAAATGTAATATGATTGACTATCTTATCAACCTTGATTCAGAAGCCCTGCTGTGGCTTAACTCGTTTCATACGCAGTATCTTGACCGCTTCATGATGCTTTTCACGGGACGCTTCGTGTGGATACCTATGTATGCGACACTGCTATATGTGTTTTCGCGGATGTTCAATCCCCGTCAGGTGCTTATCCTCGTGATAGGCATTGCGTTAGCTATAACATTGAGTGACCAGACCGTAGCTTCGTTGCTTCGACCGATATTCCAGCGACTTCGCCCGGCTAATCTTGATAATCCTTTGTCGGCACTGGTGCAGGTGGTCGATGGCTACCGCGGCGGGCGTTATGGCTTCCCATCTTGCCATGGAGCAAATTCGTTTGCTCTCGTGGCATTTACGGCATGGATAATACCTCGAAGCAGATATATTATCTTCATCACTGTATGGGCGATAATAAATTGCTATACACGTAATTATCTCGGAGTTCACTATCCTGGTGACATACTCGTAGGGGCGATTATCGGCGTAGCGTTCGGTACGCTCTGCGCATGGGGTGCCTGCCGAGTAGGGTCGATCAGCCTTAAGATGCGGGAAAAAAGAAGCTATCAGCCGCTTATAGGTGGAAGCCATGGGGCGACATCAAGAATTATGGTGTATGACGTCACGGTAATAACCGGAATAGTTACCGCCATAATCCTTGCTATTGCAGCTGCAGTGCAGGTCTACTTTTCCTGAAGGAGGTTGTGGCGGATAATGCGGTCAGAGGCGCGGCGGGCATCAAGTGCGTGGCTGATTACTTCAGGAGCTACACCGGTGGTGTCACCTATGATTTTACCTGAAGGACTAACTGCAAATCCGGGTGTCGGCATCAATGCTACACTACGTCCGGCGCCATGCCACGAATAATCTTCAAGACCGAGCAGATTTAACAGAGTAGGGTAGACGTCAATCTGCCCCATGACTTGATCGTAGTGTCCGGTGACGGGAGAATTCAGAATGATTAGGGGGGTGTATCTACCGGTTTCACCAATGGCAGCAATGGCCGGATTGCCTTCAAGAAGAGTTGCGTCGCTTGAAAGTCCCTCGTGGTCGCCGGTGATGACGATAAGAGTGTTATCGTAGTCAGAGCGTGAGCGGATGTAATCCACAAGGTCACCTATGGCGGCATCAGTGAAGCGAGCCATTGCCATATAGTCAGCAAGACGGTCAGGGTACTCGCCTTTAAAGTCGGCAATCTTGAGAGAGTCAGGGAGACGGTAAGGGTTATGCCCCGAATAAGTGACTATCTGTAAGAAGGCATTTTCGCCTTCGGGCCATATTTCGCCGCTTTGCATTTTAGATTTTATCTGGGCGAAGAAAGAGCGGTCACCGAGCTTGCGGCGCGTTCCTACGGGCTGATTATTAACCCAGTTGTCACGGCACAGAAGAGTATCGATACCAAAGGAGCGGGCTACTGAGCGCTGATTCCATGTTACATCCTTGTCCACCGAGAGCAGATAGTTATGAGTTCCGCGAAGCTCTTTCATCGCGCGTGGCAGTGTAAAGTAAGTCTGCGATGCGTAGTCCATGCTCCACGCTCCGCTTTCGAGTGGTGCCAGACCGCTGAGAAGCAGCAGCTGACCGTCAATTGAGCGGCCATCAGCTACCTGTGACAATACTTTTGAACTGTAAAATGTCGTAGAGTCAGCCACATAACGGTTGAGGTTTGGGGTTATTTCTTCCCCGTTAATCTCCTTGCCGATAACCCAGCTCTCGAGCGATTCACACAGTATAAATACTACTGAATTACGCTTGTGGCCGATTATTGAATCAGGAAGAGCTTCCATTGCCGGCACACCTGCAATCCACTGTCTAACCATCAGACTATCAGCTTGCGACAGCGGCGATGATGACTTTATATAGTCATGATACAACTTGCCGGCAAGGGTATAAACCGGTGTAGTGCAAGAGAAGTTATTAGCTCCGGAGAAGTCCTCGAAACTTTTGTCAAATCCCCCTTTGAGGAGATTAATCGAGGCAGTCAGCAGAAACAGTATTCCTATATAAGCCAGATAAATAAGCCGCTCTGACAGGGTGGTAGTTCGTGGCTGACGATGACTGAAGAGCAAGATGATACCGATGACGGTGGTTATGGGAAACAGGATGTCAATCCATCGGATCTGATCCAGAACACTGTCAGTGAAATCGGCAAGATTGCCAATCAGGAGATAGCTCGGGAGGGGAATAGCTGTAGCGTAAGTGCGGCAATACATCAGATTGCACACCAGCCATAGGTCAATGATTCCGAACAACACTGCCTGAGTGCGCCGCCATCCGAGCATCATCTCCGGGAAAACGAGGATGAGGCTTAGCAACAGTGTATTGAGATACAGTTCCGGAAATTGGAAAGCAGTGAAAGTGGTGGCTGAGCACCAGATGATGTCAAATAAAAGAAGCTTTACGACTATGGTCAGCCAGGCCATAACGGCCCGGCTGTTCCATAGTCCCGAAGGGAAAGCCCTGCTGAGGATATTATTTTTCACGCATGAATACGTTTATAGGTGTACCGGTAAAGTCCCAGTTATCGCGAATTTTATTCTCAAGGTAGCGGCGGTAAGGCTCTTTAACCCATTGTGGCAGGTTGCAGAAGAAAATAAATGTAGGTACGGTCGCATCCTTAAGCATTGTGACATATTTGATCTTGACAAATTTGCCTTTATTAGCAGGAGGCGGATAAGCGGATATAGCCTCAAGCATTACGGTGTTGAGTTGCGAGGTGGGAACTATGCGTTTGCGGTTCTGGTACACTTCGACGGCGGTCTCAAGAACTTTGTAGATACGCTGCTTGGTGAGGGCCGATGCAAAGATGATGGGGAAATCCACGAATGGAGCGAAGCGGTCGCGGATAGCTTTCTCGAAATGATCAATAGCTTGTTGTGACTTGTCCTGCACAAGGTCCCACTTGTTGACCACCACAACCAGTCCCTTCTTGTTACGCTGGATAAGACCGAAGATATTTACATCCTGAGCCTCGATACCGCGGGTGGCGTCAATCATAAGAATACATACATCGGCAGCTTCGATGGCGCGGATGGAACGGATCACTGAATAATATTCAATATCCTCAGTAACCTTGTTTTTCTTACGGATACCGGCGGTGTCGACAAGGTAGAAGTCAAACCCGAATTTATTGTAGCGCGTATAGATGCTATCGCGTGTGGTGCCTGCAATATCAGTGACGATATGGCGATCTTCGTCAATAAACGCATTGATTATTGATGATTTACCGGCATTAGGACGACCTACGATTGCAAATTTGGGGATATCGTCAAGATTCTCATCGTCAGTATCGTTTTTCTCGGGCATACGTTTCATCACCTCGTCAAGAAGGTCGCCGGTGCCGTAGCCGCTGGCGGCAGATACGGGGTATGGGTCGCCAAGGCCGAGGCGATAAAATTCGGCGATATTATAGATGCTGTCGCCGGCGTCAACCTTGTTGGCCACGAGAATTACGGGCTTTGTGGAGCGGCGAAGTATCTGGGCTACATGGTCGTCAAGGTCAGTGACACCATTCATGGCATCCACGATAAACAATATCTCGTCGGCCTGTTCGATAGCCAGCGCCACCTGCTTGTTGATTTCAGACTCAAACACGTCCTCAGAGTTGACAACCCATCCACCGGTGTCGACGAGTGAAAACTCCTTTCCGGTCCATTCGACTTTGCCATACTGGCGGTCGCGGGTGGTACCGGCGGTATCATCTACAATCGCCGAGCGCGACTGGGTAAGGCGGTTGAAGAGTGTCGACTTGCCTACGTTAGGACGGCCGACTATAGCTATCATGTTTCCCATATATTTAAAAAATTTCTGCAAAGATAGTTAAAAATATTGTAAAATCCCGCCCCATAGTGGATGCGGGATTTTACGTATAAAAAGTAATATCAGAGCATTGCTATCGAGCGGCGGATAAACTCGCTGAGCTCGCGGCCGCGGAGCAGTCCGTTGGCCAGGAGGGCAAGGTCGATTACTTGACCGATATCCTTGCGGTCAGCGGCATAGCCTGATACGATTTTCTCGATCTCTTTGCGGTCATGTTCTACGGTCTCGGAAAGATGTTTCTCCTGATTGACATCATCGTCAGAGAGTTTGCCGTCAGGAGCGGCATCGCGAAGAGCTTTGATTTTATCGTTGTTTTCGGCGATAGTCTTGTTGATGGGTTCGATTTTATCGTTGAGAGCCTTTTCAGCTTCGTCGAGGATACGCTTGATCACCGGCTGACCCGTGTTGACGATAAGGTTATAGCTATCAGGAAGCTCGGCATAGAAGCTCATGCCAGGCTGTGTGGCAGCCATGTCCTTCATACGGCGCATATACTCGTTTTGGGTAATCAGCACAGGATTAGCTCCCGGGTCGAGGTCTTCAAACGAGATGAGGAATTCGGCTTTGTCGACCTTGGGCAGACGGCTGTGGAACAGCGTTGTGAGCAGCGAGATTTGCTCGCCGGAGAGGTTGGAGGCCTTTTTGTCAGCTTTCGGAATAAGGTTGTCAACCACGTCAGAGTCAACGCGCACAAAGCGGGTCTTGTCAATCTTATGCTCGAGCATGGAGATGAAGTGACCATCGAGTTCGCCGCTGAGCAGTAACACGTTATAGCCTTTCTCCTGAGCTGACTGAATATAGTTGAACTGAGCTACTGGGTCAGTGGCGTAGATGTAGACCACGTCGCCATCTTTGTCAGTCTGCTCGGTCTGAATAAGAGTGCGATATTCTTCGAGTGTGAAATATTTCTTGTCAGTGTCTTCAAGGAGGGTGAATTTCATGGCCGCGTCGCAGAACTTTTCGTCAGTAAGCATACCATATTCGATGAAGATCTTGATGTCGTCCCATTTCTTCTCAAACTCAGCTCGGTCAGCCTTGAAAAGCTCCTCAAGACGCGATGAAACCTTCTTGGTGATATAACCTGAGATCTTCTTGACGGCCTGATCGCTCTGCAGATAAGAACGTGACACGTTAAGAGGAATGTCGGGCGAATCAATCACACCCTGAAGCAGCATCATGAACTCGGGCACTACGCCTTCGACAGAGTCAGTGACATAAACCTGATTGCAGTAAAGCTGGATGCGATCCTTGCGAATCTCGAGATTGTTCTTGATTTTAGGGAAGAAAAGTACACCGGTCAGCGTGAAGGGATAATCCACATTGAGGTGAATCCAGAAGAGGGGATCTTCCTGGCCGGGATAGAGTTCGTGATAGAAGTTGCGGTAATCTTCGTCAGTAAGTTCCGATGGCTTTTTGGTCCATGCCGGTTCAGTGATATTGATAACCTTGTCGCGATCAGTATCCACATATTTACCATCTTTCCACTCCTGTTCTTTGCCTGAGATTACGGGTACGGGGAGGAAGCGGCAATACTTCTTGAGAAGAGAGTCAATGCGAGGCTGCTCGAGGAAATCCTTGTTGTCATCGTCAATGTAAAGCACGATGTCAGTACCGCGGTCAGCTTTAGCGTAAGGCTCCATGGTGTACTCTGGAGAGCCGTCGCATGACCACATAACTCCTTCCGCACCTTCCTTATATGATAGCGAGCGTATTTCTACCTTCTTTGCTACCATGAAGGCAGAGTAGAATCCCAGGCCGAAGTGACCGATGATGGCATTGGCTGTATCCTTATATTTATTGAGGAATTCTTCAGCGCCTGAGAAAGCGATCTGGTTGATATACTTGTCGATATCGTCGGCTGTCATGCCGATACCGTGGTCTGACACGGTGAGAGTTCCTGCTTCCTTGTCGATGGTAACCTTGACGTTCATTTCGCCAAGCTCCCCCTTAAAGTCACCGAAAGTAGAGAGAGTCTTTAGCTTCTGGGTGGCGTCAATGGCGTTGGAGACAAGTTCACGAAGGAAAATCTCGTGGTCAGAGTATAGAAATTTTTTTATGACGGGGAATATGTTTTCAGTAGTAACCCCGATTTGTCCTTTTTGCATGATACAGATAATTTTTAGTCAAAAATATGACGGAGTTTAGAAAAAATTCTGTCTTTAGCCGATTGGGTTGGCTGGATATTAGGTTGACCCTGAAGTGATTCGATAGCCTTACGCTCGGTATCGTTAAGAGTTTCAGGGATATATACCATCACATTAATAAGCTCGTCACCTACTACGCCACGATTCTCGTAAGAGGGCAGACCCTTGCCGCGGAGGCGAAGCACTTTGCCGGGTTGAGTGCCTGCGGGGATTTTAAGACGGGCACGTCCGGTGATTGTAGGTACCTCGACGGCTCCACCGAGGGCAGCCGTAGGAATATCGAGCATAAGATTGTAGATCACGTCGTTGCCATCGCGGATTAGCTCGGGGTGTTTCACTTCTTCGATCACCACGAGCAGGTCGCCGTTTACGCCCCCGCGCACGGCAGCGTTACCTTTGCCGCGGAGGGTGAGAGTCATCCCGTCAGCTACGCCTGCGGGAATCTGGAAGCTTACGGTCTCGTCCTTACGCTCCACGCCTTCGCCGTGACAGTAGTGGCACTGCTCGGAGATAACTTTACCTTCACCCTGACACTGGGGACAGGTGACGGTAGACTGCGTGGGGCCGAAGATGGAGTTAACCTGACGGCGCACGTGGCCTGAGCCTTGGCAGGTGCCGCAGGTGGTGAATGCTGTGCCGTCCTTGGCGCCGGTGCCGTTACAGTGGGAGCACTTTACGAGAGTAGGAATCTTCAGAGTCTTGGTGACTCCTTTGGCGATATCCTCAAGTGTAAGCTTCACACGCACGCGTAGGTCTTTGCCCTTACGCTGGCGAGCACGAGTGTGAGCACCGGCGGTTTCGAAACCACCCATGCCACCACGGCCACCGAACATCTCGAAGATGTCGCCGAAGTTGGCAAATATATCTTCCATTGACATACCTCCGCCGCCGAATGGATTGCCACCACCGGGGAATCCCTGAGGACCCATGTTATGACCAAACTGGTCATATTTCTGACGCTTCTCGGGGTTGGACAGCACGTCGTAGGCTTCAGCAGCCTCCTTAAACTTTTCCTCGGCTTCTTTATCGCCCGGGTTACGGTCAGGGTGATACTTTAGCGCGAGTTTGCGGTAGGCGCTTTTCAGCGTCTTCTCATCGGCATTACGGTCTACACCGAGCACTTCGTAATAATCACGTTTTTCAGCCATGATAGGAAATATTTATTACTGTCCCACCGCTACCTTAGCGTGGCGGAGAACTTTGTCGTTAATTGTATAGCCTTTAGTCGGGGTGTCGATAACTTTGCCTTTCTGGTCTTCGTCAGTGACTGGCACCATGGCTATCGCCTCGTGCATATCAGGATCGAAAGTCTTTCCGGTGGATTCGATAGGTTTCACACCGTTGCGCTCCAAGTATTTTACAAACTTATTGTAAATCAGCTCCATGCCTTGACGGAGCACTTCAGGATCGTCAGTCTTGCGGTTGGCCTCGATGCCACGCTCGAAGTCATCGACGATAGGTAGGATATCGGCCATGGCTTTTTCAGCGGCGTTCTTGATGATCTCGGATTTCTCCTTCATGGTGCGTTTGCGAAAATTGTCAAACTCGGCCATGAGATAAAGATACTCCTTCTTCTCCTTTTCTACCTGAGCCGTAAGGGCGCTTACCTGCTCCTTGAGAGCGTCAATTTCAGTAAGCTCGGCATTAATTTCCTGATTAGCTTCTTCGACGGTGGTCTGTTCGCCATTTTCAGTGGCTGCTTCACCTACGTTATCATATAATTCAGCACCCTCGGAAGCGAGGTCGCGCTTGTCTTTAGAATTGTGATTGCTCATATTTTGAATTTTATATATTTCGGCATATAGTTTACACATATATTAATATATCAAAAACGTTGCCAAAGTCGTTGCTGACCGGCAAAATCTTACCTTTACAACAAATTAAATGCTGATAACGTTCACTATTAACCTATAAACATGGTACAATTTTCAAAATGACGTGACAAGTCCTCTGCCAAAATGTCATGATTGAAAAGAGCAAATACTGCCGAGCCTGAACCTGACATAGCCGCATATTCAGCTCCAAGGTCATAAAGCCGCTCCTTTATCTGACCAATCACGGGGTATTGCGGGAACACTGATGCCTCAAAGTCGTTAACCACTCGCCCTTTCCAATGGCCGACGGGATGCCTCAGCAACGAGGTTAATTCCTCGGCAGGCTGATGAGGAGTTACTCCGGCGTAGGCCTCGCGGGTGGGTACCGAGCATGGAGGCTTGATGATAGCCAACCGATAGGCTGACAGATCGATATCGTACGGGGTCATGTCAGTGCCGGTGCCGGTGCATAGCATCGGGCGGTTGTAGATGAAAAATGGGCAGTCAGCGCCTATTCCGGCAGCTATTTCAGCCAGTGTGTGATCAGGAATGTCAAGGGCGAAAAGTTCGTTCAGCCCTCGTAATGTGAAGGCTGCATCAGCAGAACCACCTCCAAGTCCGGCACCATCAGGGATAATCTTATGGAGAAAAATGTCGACTGGTGGCAGCGGAGTGTAGACGTTGAGAGCGCGGTAAGCTTTCATTACGAGGTTTTTCTCCGGAGGACAGTCGACAGCACGACCGGTAACAGTCAATGTGGTTTCTTCTGACGATGACGGCACAATTTCGAGAATGTCACTCCAGGAGGTAGGGTACATTACTGTTACGATATTGTGATATCCATCGTCACGCCGATGTATAATGTTGAGTCCGAGATTGATTTTAGCGTTAGGAAACAGTATCATTTTTAGAATTGATGATGAAGTTTTACAGCCAGGCGGCCTGATGTTCGGTGGAATTTCCGTCAACTACGGTCACTGCATAGCGGAATTTACCCCGAGGTAAGGTGTCAAGCTCGTAAGCCGGATTGTATGTTATGCCGAGAAGATATTCCGAAGAAATGGAGCCTTCGATGTCAACGATTTCCTCTTCGCTGAGATCGTCAGGGACGGCATAAACGGCATATCTCACAATGGCATTTTCAAAGGATGGTTTTACGGGATTCCATGTCAGACGGGAGCCTTTCTTTTTGAGATTGTTTACGGCAGGATATGTGTGAGGGTATCGCCAAGGTGTAGCCGGGGGCAGAACTTTGGTAGTGTATATATCCGAGAGGTAATCACCGATTTTGCTTAGGAAGCGCGCGCTGTAAAAGATGATTCCCGGATTGGACATTTCAGCTGAGTGATTGATCTGCAGCAGATGGTCAGCGATTTTGTCGGAGGTGACATTCTTGTCGAGGTCAGCAAGGGAGATGGATGGGTAAGCATGTCGGCCGTGACGTGACGACGAATAGTCCCACCATCGTGCCAGCGGTAGAAATGGAGCTGTGGCATGATCTGTGGGCCAGTAAAGCTGAGGCGATATGAAGTCTACCGTACCTTGATAAAGCCAGGCGAGAGGGTCAGAGTAAATTTCATTCCATTGCCAGTCAGCAGCTTTTACGCCTACCGGGGTCACGCCCCAGCGGCCTGCAGAGGTGTCATGCTTGCCGGCAACTCCTGCCGGTGAGATGGCAAATTTAATGTCAGGATGATTGTCAAACAGCATCGAGCGTACATCAGCTACGAGCTTATGGACGTTGTTACGACGCCAGTCAGCAAAACTTACTGCCGGGTTGCTCTCGATATACAAGTCATAGTCAGGAGCCGAGCTGTCAGAGGGAATACGGTTGGGATAAAAATAATCGTCAAAAATCAATCCGTCAATTCTATAGTTGTCAGCTATCTCGTGGCATACATTCACTATATGCTCGCGCACTTCTTCAATGCCGGGATTCATGACCGTGTATTTGTCATAAGTCAGCAGCCATCCCTTTTTACGCCATCGGCGGTCATATTCTGTATCGGCTGTTTTACCGGAGCTTACCCTGAAGGGATTGATCCATGCGTAACATTCCATCCCACGAGCATGACACTCCTCTACCATCCACAGCAGCGGATCCCATCCCGGATTCTGTCCGCGCTTGCCTGAGATATATTGGCTCCAGGGTTCTAACGACGAGCGATACATGGCATCGCTCATGGAGCGCACCTGAAAAAATATGGTAGTAAGCTTCAAGTCAGCACATCGGTCGAGCAGCCGGGTCATCTCCTGCTGCTGGCGGCGTATTACGGCATCAGTGTCACCTTGACTTGAGGGCCAGTCGATGCCATATACGGTGGCTATCCATACACCACGCATCTCATGACCGGCAGCCATGCAGCAGCCGGTCATGAGAATAGCTATGATGATTAAGCCGAAGATTCTTTTCATATAGCAAAAGTATGGAAAAAATCCGGCTTATGCAAAAATCGTTACTTCAGCTGGACTGATTTACCGGGAGAGGTCAGGCATTCGGCTGTGGTGCCTTCAGGAACGTATGTCTTGAAGTCGCAAGCTGTCTCGGGTGATCCGTTCAGGTGCATCGGGAAGAAGTAGTCAGTCTTTACTTTGGCCAGGAAATAACGTGCGCCATCGGCCATATTGTCAGCGAGGCGTACATCTACGGGAAACATTGCTGCCTTTACCTGAGGGTATTCGGAAGCGATACGGTTGACGATGGTGTGGAACGCGTTGGCATCTCTCTGGGCATCATGCTCTTTTTCGTCAAATCCTGACCAGTCGTTGAGGTCTCCGGCGTGGAATATCACTTCGTCCTCAAGAGTTGTTATGGCAAATGAGACGCCACGGTCAGTAGAGCCGAAGGCTTCCACTTTCTTGACACCCGGAATCTGTTCAAGAATATCACCCTTGCTCATCCAGCCTATCGATAGACCTTTGTCAGGGACGCGGAGGCTGTCGACATCGTTTGAAAGTACGTATGCATGATGGTGATTTTGAGCAAGTTCGAATATTGAGGTATTGAAATGGTCAGGATGGTCGTGACTTACGAAGAATGTCACGGGAGCCTCGGGCTGCTCGCGCATAAGTTTCTCGAGATGACGACCGGGATCGGTTGTATAGTCAAATACAAGAATGGCATCTTTAGTGGTTACGGCGAAACCGCTGTGATCCAAATAAGTTACTTTAATCATATCGTTGGGTATTTAAAAAATTCTGTTTTTTAAACACTTTAAGGTATGATAAAGTTCATATCCGGATGGAAAGAGTGTCGAAGGCGTACTCTACATTTTCGGGCAGGAACGAACCTGTAGAGGCGTGAAGACCTATGCCGTGGCTTGCGTGGGTGAGGAATGTGCGCCGTGGATGGAGATCAGATATCAGTTCAAGAGCTTGAGAAATGTTCATGTGGGAGTGATGATCTTTGAAACGCAATGCGTTGATTACGAGAGTGTCAATGCCGCGTATCAACTTGCGGGTTGATTCGGGCATGGTCTTGCAGTCAGTCACGTAGGCAAGGTCACCGATACGATATCCGAGAATGGGCAGGTCATGATGCATCACGGGCAGTGGCGTGACCTGCAGGCCGTCAATGTCAAACGGACGGTCATCAATTTCGTGAATAGTGAATTGTGGTACGTTAGGA
The DNA here is from genome assembly GCA_023667185.1 of Lachnoclostridium sp. Taxonomy (GTDB): domain Bacteria; phylum Bacteroidota; class Bacteroidia; order Bacteroidales; family Muribaculaceae; genus Duncaniella. Next base: position 22,925 of record JAMPAP010000001.1, on the reverse strand, counting down.
TAAGTGTTTTCTTTGAAGCAATAGGGCATATGGTGGAGGAAATCCCGGGCAACATCCTGCTTACAGTAGACCGGGAGATGCTTGTCAGGCATCAGTGAGCAGAATGGGCGCAGGTCGTCAAAACCACCGGCATGGTCGTAATGAGAGTGGGTGACAAGCACGGCATCGATGCGGTCTATTCCTGCACGCAAGGCCTGGTAACGGAAGTCAGGGCCGCAGTCAATGAGAATGTTACGGCCATTGGCTTGGATAAACACTGAGGCACGCAGTCGCTTGTCGCGCGGGTCAGTGGAGCGGCACACCTCGCAGTCGCATAGGGGAGTGGGTACGCCGGTTGATGTTCCGGAGCCGAGAAAGGTGAGTTGCATCATCGTCGGAAGGATTTGAGCAAGCCGTCTTCAAAGATAAGATATATGCCGTTTTCGTAGCCCCATCGTTCGTAGAGATAGCTGTAGCCGGGGCGGCGATCCACCGTGGCGGGATTGCCGAGCGCAAGTCGACACTCGTCGCGGGTCATTCCTTCGGCCACCTTACCCTCGGAGATGAGTTCCCAGTTATGGTCAGAAATCGCCGGATATCGTTTGCGAGGGTCGCTGAATGAGAAGGTATGGCGGAACGTACGGGGCGAATTGCTCGTGTCGCCTGAGGCGAGGAATACACAGGCTTTGTCGCCGCGGTCGTCAGTGAAAACTACCTTTAGCGGGTTCACGGCATTGCCCGGAAGTACGGAGTCGATGGTTACGGCGGCAAATTTTCGTCCCGGGATGATGTTGTCGTTATCATCGCGGCGGTTGCGTGTGAGGATGTAAAGTTTTTTCCCGAGAAGGAGCTCCCCGGCTCTGCTGACAAGGTCAAGATCAACGGTGAAAGGTATTTCGGCCGGAGCTTTTCCTGAAAGGAGGTCGTCGGCTGAGAAGTTGACGCGATACACCATGGTGTCAGCCGGAAATAGGTCGTCCACGAAGTAAAGGTCAGTCACCTTGTCGCCGGTGAAAGAGACGGTGGGATTGAATCCGGTGAATGTCAGCAGCGTGCCGGCCAGATCGCGGCCTTGAGGTATTGTAGCGCCGAAAAGTAGACGGATCTTATTGTCGGCCACCTTAAACTTTTTCCCGGGCATCCACTGGGCGAAAGGTTGTGCCATGACATTCCGCAGGAAAGAATCCTCGGGCGCGGGAGGCGTCTCTACCCGGCGCACATCGCTGGCAGAGATGCGTGGCGTGGATTCGACGCCCGTAAAGCATCCCTGCAGCAGAAGTGCGGCTGATAGATAAGATATGACGTTGAGAAATTTCATTTATTTTTTAACGTCAGGAGTGATGCCGAGGTTTTCGTAGATAAACGAGTAGATATCAGTGTATTCGTCAATGACCTTGGATATGGGCTTGCCACCGCCGTGGCCGGCTTTGGAGTCGATGCGGATAAGCTTGGGCGCTGAGCCGGTATCTGAAGCCTGGAGGGTGGCCGCATATTTGAATGAATGTGCAGGAACCACACGGTCGTCATGGTCAGCCGTAGTGACAAGAATTGCCGGATAGGGTGTGCCGTCGTTACGGATATTATGGATAGGGGAGTAGTCGAGCAGATAGCGGGCCATCTCGGGAGAGTCAGCGCTTGTTCCGTAGTCTGAAGCCCAGTTCCAGCCGATGGTGAAGAGGTGATAGCGCATCATGTCCATAACACCTACGCGGGGAATTGCCACCTTAAATAGATCAGGACGCATATTGGTCACTGCACCTACGAGCAGACCGCCGTTCGAGCCGCCTTCGATTGTCAGAAGCTCAGGCTTTGTCCAGTTTTCGTCGATAAGATATTCGGCAGCAGATATGAAGTCGTTAAACACATTGAGCTTGTTTTGCTTGATGCCGGCCTGATGCCATTCTTCGCCATACTCGGAACCTCCGCGAAGGTTGGTCTGGGCATAGATGCCGCCGTTTTCAAGCCAGAGCATACGGTTGGGCGAGAATCCGGGAGGAAGTGAAACGTTGAAACCGCCGTATCCGTAAAGGTAAACAGGATTGCTGCCGTCGCGCTTCAGACCCTTCTTGTAAGTGAGGAACATAGGTATCTTTGTGCCGTCGGCCGAGGGGTAAAATACCTGCTCGGTGACGTAATCGCTAAAGTCCACGCCATCGACTTTGGGCATAAACAGCAGGTCGCTCTTGCCGGTGGCCTTGTCGAAGCTGTAGATTGCAGCGGGTGAAGTGAATGAAGTGAATGAGTAGAACATTTCGTCGGGGTGCTTGCGGTCTACGCTGATGCCTGTAGAGCCGAGTCCGGGGAGCTCGACATCAGTTTTCTTTTTACCTTCGATGTCAAATATCTCCACCTGATTTGAGGCATCCTTTTCGTAGACCACTACGAGATCATCGCCTGAGAAATCAGCAGCCGAAATCACGCCGTCAGCTTCAGAAATAAGCTCTTTCCAGTTTTCGCGAGCGGGATTATTTACGTCGGCCACCATGATGCGGTTGCGGGGAGCACCATAAGATGTAAGAATGTAAATCTTTCCGTCGATTACGTCGATGATGTTGTGGGTATAGTCTTGAGTAGGCTCTATGGTGATCCATTTGCCATCTTTGAGCATACGGATACCTTCACCGATACCTTCGCCGCCGTCGAGCACGAATAGAGTGCCGTCATCACCCGCCACCTGGGCCTGATGGAAGTGGAACGGATGAGCAGGGTCAGTAAAAGCTATTTTGTCTTCAGATTGTGGAGTGCCTATCTTGTGATAGTAGATCTGGTGATTTTCGTTAGCGTTAGAATACTCTTTACCGGCTTCAGGGCGAGGGTAGGCGCTATAGTAAAAGCCCTCGCCATCCCATGCGGCATCAGTAAACTTGGCCCATTCGATATGGTCATCGAGCAGGGCGCCTGTAGCTGTATCGAGTACATATATTTCAGTCCAGTCAGAGCCGGAGCGCGAGATAGTATAAGCGGTGTATTTACCATCTTTGCTGTGATAAACACCGGTAAGCGCTACAGTTCCGTCATCGCTGAGAGTATTTGGGTCAAGAAATACTTCGGCGTCTTTGCCGTCAGCAGTGGCCGAGCGGTAGATCACGGCCTGATTTTTCAGGCCATCGTTTACCGAGAAGTAATATTTGCCGTCCTTGCCGTGAGAGGGGAGCGAACGCTTGGTGTAATTGTTAAGGCGAGTCAGGCGATCCTTGATGGCTGGACGGAAGGGGATCTGGCTGAGATAGTCCTGAGTGAGAGCGTTTTCTGCCTCAACCCATTGGGTAGTAATTGCAGCCGTGTCGTTTTCAAGAGGACGGTAGGGGTCATTTACCACCATTCCGAAGATGGTATCGACAGTGTTGTCTGACGGGGCTTCGGGATAAGGACCCGAAACCGAGGCTGACTTGCTGCCACAACCGCTGAGCAGCGGGCATGTCACTGTAGCCATGAGTGCGATAATCTGATTACGAGTTAAAAACATTGTCAGTATATAATATAAATGTGATTGATTGTGTCTATGCTGAAGGGACGGGTGAGGTGTTGATACGTGAGGCGGAGATTATACCTGAAATAAGTCCAATGACGACTACTATCGCAGCCACTATGGCTATATCGCCTGCTGCAAGCCTGACGGGATAAGAGTCAATAGACATCTGCGACGGATCGCCACCAAGTCCTATTATATGAAATGTGGCTTGAAGCACCACAAGAATTATTCCGACAATCAGACCGCCGATACCGCCAACGACTGAAATGAGAAATCCTTGATTGAGGAATATCCGCCTTATCACCGAATCGTCAGCGCCAAGTGAAGAGAGGATGGATATGCTGTGGCGTTTTTCAATTATAAGCATCGACATTGTCGACAGGATGTTGAATGATGCCATTATCAATATGAAAGTCAGCATCAGGAATGTTACCCATTTTTCTATGGTAATCATACGGAATGCCGTTTCCTGCTGCTGAAAGCGATCGGCCACGATGTAATTATTGCCAAGCGCCAGCGAGATGTCGCTTAATACGCCTTTAGGGTTGGCATCCTCAGCCATGGCGATATCTATTGACGAGGCCTCGGAGGTGTATTCAAACAGTCGCCGCGCATCCTCAATAGGAATGACGATGCGATCCACATCATATTCGGCCTGCTCTGACTGATATACGCTGCTTACAATCAATGTGTCAGCGACAAACGACGAAAGCGGAAGCGCCGGATTGATGCGTCCTGAGCGTCGGGGAGCCATAATGCGGATGACGTTGTCGAATGACGGGCGTGCACCCAAAGACAGAGCTACACCTACGCTTAGCGTCGCATACCGTCCATATTCATCAGCCTGCCGCATCTCGCCATCGATAATTGTGGAGGTGAGATCCGATACCTTGGAATAGTCGCCGGGTACGCCGGTGACCATTACGGGAAGTTGTGCATCTTCGTAAATGGCAAGAGCCTGACCCGTAATCGAGGGCAAAGCTTCAGCTACACCTTTCACTGCCTTGACAATGGATATCACCGAATCAGCATCTTCTATTACCTTGCCATCAGCGCGGGTGACCTTAATCTGGGGATCGATCATCGAGAGTCGCGAAGCTGCAATGTCAGAAAATCCGTTGAAAACTGACAATACGCATATCATCGCCAGAGCCGCCACTGCAACACCGGCCATCGATACGAGCGATATGATGTTGACAGCGTTGTGGCTCTTGCGGGCAAAGAGATATCGGAGAGCTATGCGGAGCGAAAGCATCAGTCGGCGGTCTTGTCGTCGAGCAGTCGGTCGATGTTTTCGAGATAATCAAGCGAGTCGTCAATGAAGAAGGTAAGATCAGGTGTCTTGCGGAGCTGGAATCTTACTTTCTGAGCGAGCTCGTAGCGAATAGTTTTGGCGCTTCGCTTGATGTTTTCGAGCACTTCCTGAGCTTTGTCAGATGGGAATATTGACAGATAAGCTTTTGCGACCGATAGGTCAGGCGATACTCTTACGGCGCTTACGGTCACAAGTGTGCCGTGGGTCTTGGCGGTCTGTGCGCGGAATATTTCACTGAGTTCTTTCTGAAGAAGTCGTGATATTTTGGCTTGACGTGTAGATTCCATATAAAATACATTAATTAAATATAAGTAAGTGAGCAGAATTATTCATAATTATCCTATAAGCATTACGAATGGCGCTTTTGCTCTTATTCCTCAGTTACAGAGCTACGGCTATGCGCCTTCGTCATAAAAGCAAAATCATCCATTGTCCTGCTCACATTATAACTATGAATAATTCTGCTCACTTACTTATAATCTAAAAACGTTGCAACGTGCGACATTGTTTGTGACGATTAAAAAATAACTTGGTAAACTTTTCTATGTTATTTATAAATCTTCACTTTTTCCAAACAATCATTTAGCTCGCTAAACTCATGCTTGTTCAAAAGCAAATCTTCACAAATAACATTACGAAAATTTTACCAACTTATTTTTTAATCGTCACATATCTCCCGTTGCAACGTTTTTTTATTATTTATCGGTATCAGTCGATTATATCAAATCCGGTATAGGGGCGAAGACATTCAGGAACTACGATACCTTCAGGAGTCTGGTTGTTTTCAAGAATGGCTGCCATGATGCGGGGCAAGGCGAGAGCCGAGCCGTTGAGGGTGTGGCAGAGATGGGTCTTCTTGTCCGAGCCACGGTAGCGGCATTTGAGGCGGTTGGCCTGATAGGTCTCGAAGTTGGAGACGGATGATACCTCGAGCCAGCGTTTCTGAGCGCCGGAAAATACTTCGAAGTCAAAAGTTATGGCAGAGGTGAAGCTCATGTCGCCGCCGCAGAGGCGAAGGATATGCCAGGGCAGACCGAGCTTTTCGAGCAATCCCTGGACATGGTCTTTCATCTCCTCGAGAGCTGCGTAAGAGTTTTCAGGCTTCTCGATGCGCACGATCTCCACCTTGTCAAACTGGTGGAGACGGTTGAGTCCGCGCACGTCCTTGCCGTAGCTACCGGCTTCGCGGCGGAAGCAGGCGGAGTAGGCGCAGTTTTTCTTGGGAAGCTCATCCTCGGTCAGGATTACGTCACGATAGATATTGGTGACTGGTACCTCAGCGGTAGGGATGAGGTAAAGTTTGTCTTCGTTGACGAAGTACATCTGACCCTCTTTGTCGGGGAGCTGGCCTGTGCCGTAGCCTGAGGCTTCGTTGACTACGTAAGGAGGCTGAATCTCAAGGTAACCGGCTTTACCGGCTTCATTGAGGAAGAACTGGATCAAGGCTCGCTGCAGGCGGGCACCCTTGCCGATATATACGGGGAAGCCGGCACCTGTAATCTTCACACCGAGGTCAAAGTCGATAATGTTATATTTCTTTGCAAGATCCCAGTGGCATAGTGCATCGGCGGGAAGCTCGGGCATCGGGCCGCCGGTTTTTTCAACTACGTTGTCGGCTGCCGAAGTGCCTTTGGGTACGTCAGCGCAGGGTATGTTGGGGACGGTAAGAAGCAGTTCGGTCGACTTGCGCTCAACTTCATCGAGCTGCTCGGCTATGGTCTTTTGTGCATCCTTGAGCTTGGCAACTTCGGCCTTGGCCTGCTCGGCCTCGTCGCGCTTACCCTCTTTCATGAGTTTGCCGATAGAGTCAGCATATTTCTTAAGCTCGGCAGCACGGGTGTCATTGTCGTGCTGTAGCGCGCGGCGGCGGATGTCGAGTTCGAGAATCTCATCGATTACTCCCTGACCGTCAAAACCTTTTACGGCCAAACGATCCACAATCAGCTGAGGGTCGTTTTTGATTTGTTGTAGTGTCAGCATTGTGATATGGATTATGCGTTTAGGAGCTGTTTTACTTTTTCAGATATTACCTTACCGTCAGCTTTTCCGGCGAGCTCTTTGGATGCTATGCCCATCACCTTACCCATTTCTTTGATTGAAGAGGCACCGGTGCGGGTGATAATTTCGGAGATCACTGCAGTGAGCTCCTGGTCAGAGAGCTGTTTGGGCAGGTATTCTTCGATTACGGCAGCTTCGGCGAGCTCGTTGTCACGCAGGTCTATACGGTTTTGCTCGTCGTAGATCTGGGCTGTTTCCCGACGTTGTTTTGCCATCTTGGCAAGAATTTTTGTAGCCTGAGCGTCAGTCAAAGTGCCGTCGCCACCCTTGGCAGTCTTGGCTTCGAGAAACTCTTTCTTGATACCGCGGAGAGTCTCGAGGCGAACTTTTTCGCGCGCTAACATCGCAGTTTTGATGTCAGCCGATATTTGGTCAAAAAGATCCATATTGATAAGTTTATTCAAGTTCGGTTTTTCAGACCGCAAATATACGATATTTTTGCTATTTTTGCAAAATGAAAATTGAACCTTAAATAGATCATGAATAAATCGATTCTTTTTCTCATGTCAGCCATGGCTCTTGGGATTGCAGCATATGGTGCTGTCCCGGCTCCTATGGCGGATGTCAATGGCGTGGTTGACAACACGCCCGACAGTATTTCTGTGGCTTTGACAGCGCGTCCGGTTTCGGGCTCAACCCGCACAGGTGATAATCCTGTATTATTTCTTGTAGGCAACTCCACCATGCGCACCGGCACTCTCGGTAACGGCAACAATGGACAGTGGGGCTGGGGATTTTTTATGCACGAGTATTTTGACCCGAAGAAAATCACCGTAGAGAATCACGCACTTGGCGGAATGAGCACTCGTACATTCTATAATGTCCTATGGCCTGATGTACTGAAGGGTGTCCGCCCGGGTGACTATGTCATTATAGAACTTGGCCATAATGATAACGGCCCGTATGATAGCGGACGTGCACGCGCTACAATTCCCGGCATCGGACATGACAGCCTCAATGTCGTGATTAAAGAAACCGGTCATCCTGAGACTGTATATTCCTATGGCGAATATCTCCGCCGCTACGTCGATCAGGTAAAAGGTCGGGGCGCTACCCCTATATTAATGTCGCTTACTCCACGCCTTGCTTACGACGATAAGAAATTCCGCCACATCACCCGCGTGGATACCACATACGGATTATGGGCTCGTACAATTGCTCTCGAAAAGGGTGTCCCCTTTATCGACCTCAATGATATCACTGCCTCCAAATACGAGAAGTTTGGCAAGGATAAAACCGCCACAATGTTTTATCTTGACAAAATCCATACTTCCACTTTAGGCGCAAGAGTTAACGCCGAGAGTGCAGTGGAGGGTATAATTGCTGCGGATAATCTGGAACTGAAGAATTATTTGCTTCCTGCAGTGGAGGATACCATTACCGGAGCTTCGCGCAAGGGTGATGCTCCTGTAGTGTTTGTGATAGGAGACAGCACTGTGAAGAATCAGGAAACTGACGAGGATGGTCAGTGGGGCTGGGGCAGCGTACTCGATGAGAAGTTTGACACCACACGTATCACCATCGAAAATCATGCCATAGCCGGCCGCAGTGCCCGCACATTCCTTAACGAAGGACGATGGGATAAGATTTATCGCGCACTTCGCCCCGGCGACTATGTGCTGATGCAGTTTGGCCATAACGATGGTGGTGACATCGAGCGCGGAAAGGCTCGCGGTGAACTCCCCGGCGCCGGCTCGGAAAGCAAGGTCTATAAAATGGAAAGTAACGGCCGCTATGAGGTGGTATATACTTACGGATGGTATCTTCGCAAATTCATCGACGATGCTCTCGAAAAGGGCGCAATCCCTGTGGTAGTCACGCCATCGCCACGCAACAGATGGTCAGGCAGCAAGGTGGAATCTCTCGATAATACATTCTCCTCTTGGGCTCGTAGCGCCGCAGCATCACGCGGAGTAGCTCTCGTAGACCTCAATCAGCGTACCGGCGAGAAACTTAACTATCTCGGTAAAGAGGCTACCGCACCTTACTTTCGTGGCGACCATACCCATACTTCTCTTGAAGGAGCCCGCCTTAATGCCGACGGAGTGGCTGAAGGCATTGTCGCTTCAGGATCCACTTTGGCTGATTACCTCATCCCGGCCAAGAGCAATTTCATTATGGCCGAAACAGGAGATTATGATCCAATTACCGGCTATGGATTTGATTTCGATACCCGGCCTGTCAAAGGCCAGACTAAACCATTCTACTTCTCAGCCCGTGTGCCTGAGGACGGTAACTATATGGTCACCGTGCGTCTCGGCGATAAGAAACACCCGTCGTCGACCACCGTGCGTGCCGAGAGCCGACGCCTTATGCTTCAGGATGTTACTACCCGCAAGGGGGAGTTTGTGGAGAAGTCGTTCGTCGTAGCCAAGCGCACGCCGGAGATTACTCCCGATATGAATGTCAAAATCAATCCTCGTGAGCAGGGCACACTGTCATGGGACGATAAGTTGACGCTCGAATTTACCGGCGATGCACCCGCTGTGGAATCGATCACCATCCGCCCGGTAGCCGAAAGCGATAGCGTCACAACCATCTTCCTCTGCGGAAACTCTACCGTAGTCGATCAGACTTACGAGCCATGGGCTTCGTGGGGACAGATTATTCCCCGATATTTCGACGACAAAATTGCAATTTCCAATCATGCCGAGAGCGGCGAGCGTGCATCATCGTTCCTTGACAAGAAGCGTTTCGAAAAGGTGATGAAGATGGCTCGGCCGGGAGATTATGTTGTTATAGAGTTTGGCCATAATGACCAGAAGGAGCGTACCCCCGGGTCAGGCGCATGGTACAACTTCTCATACGACCTCAAGATTTTCATCGACCGCGCCCGTAAGGCCGGACTGAATCCTATATTTGTCACCCCGGCGTGCCGCCGCCAATTTAACGACGACGGAACGGTTAAAGATACCCATGGCGACTATCTCGATGCAATGCGGGCTGTTGCCGAACGCGAAGGTGTGCCTCTGATCGAGCTCAACGGCATGACAAAAGAGCTGTATAAGGCCCTTGGTACCGAAGGATCAAAACGTGCATTTGTGCACTATCCCGCCGGAACTTTCACCGGACAGACTACCGCCCTGGAGGATAACACCCATTTCAACCCATACGGCGCCACTCAGATCGCCAAATGTATCCTCGAAGGCCTGCCTGAAGCCGCCCCGGAACTTGCTCCTCATATCAAGGATTTTCCCGGTTATGACCCGGCTAATCCTGACGACCCTGACAAATTCGTATGGCCGAGGGCTGTTTTTGTGCAACTTGACCGTCCTTATGGGTCGTAATAGGTTGAATAGTAATAAGATAAATAATTTATTAAAAAGTGTTAACAGGGCAGTTCTACCGATAGAGGTAGAGCTGCTCTGTCTTACTTGCAAAATGTCATAAAAAATGGCGTTTTCCTGCAAAAATCAATGTAAAACCGCTGAAAACTTACAGTATGATAAAAATAATGTTAAAATTCTAAGTATTTTGTCCAAAATATTTGGTGGGAATTGAGATATGCTATACATTTGCATTGTGTTTTTCATGGTATTAGATTTAAGGTTAACAAAGATTGGTTGTCGGGAGACAACCTTTTTTTATTTCCAAAGTTATATTCATTAAAAAGTCTTAAGGGTGGTGGGAATCTTTTTGTAATAGAGAAATTTTTCAGTAATTTTGCGTCAAATATAAAGTCAATTCTAAATACTATTATCAATGACTATCGATCAGTACAATTTTGCCGGTAAAAAGGCTATCGTCCGCGTGGACTTCAACGTGCCCCTGGATGAAAATGGTAATATCACCGACGATACCCGTATTCGTGGTGCGCTTCCTACTCTGAAAAAGATTCTTGCCGATGGCGGTTCGCTCATCATCATGAGCCACATGGGCAAGCCCAAAGGAAAAGTAAATCCCAAACTCTCACTCGGTCAGATAAAAGATGCCGTAGCCAAGGCTCTCGGTACTGAAGTGGAATTTGCTCCCGATTGTGCTAAGGCTGCTGACCAGGCCAAGAATCTCAAGCCCGGTCAGGTGCTTCTTCTTGAAAACCTCCGTTTCTACCCGGAAGAAGAGGGTAAACCCGTAGGTATTGACAAAGCCGATCCCGGCTACGATGCTGCAAAGAAAGAAATGAAAGAGCGTCAGAAAGAGTTTGCCAAGACTCTCGCTTCGTATGCCGACGTTTATGTGAACGATGCCTTCGGAACTGCTCACCGTCGTCATGCTTCTACTGCCGTTATAGCTGACTATTTCGATGATGACAACAAGATGCTCGGTTACCTGATGGAAAAAGAAGTTAACGCCGTTGACAACATCCTCAGCAACATCCGTCGTCCCTTCACTGCCATCATGGGTGGCTCTAAAGTTTCTACCAAGATCGGTATTATCGAAAACCTCATGGAGAAGGTTGACAACCTTATCCTCTGTGGTGGTATGACTTACACTTTCGCTAAAGCTCTCGGCGGAAATATCGGTAACTCAATCTGCGAGAACGATAAGCTCGACCTCGCTCTTGATATCATCGAAAAAGCTAAAGCCAAAGGCGTTAAGCTCGTGCTTCCCACTGACTGTGTAGCCGGTGACGCTTTCAGCAACGACTGCAACACTCAGGTGGTTTCCGTAATGGAAATCCCCGAAGGATGGGAAGGTATGGATGCCGGCCCCAAGAGTCGCGAAGCCTTCGCAAATGCTATCAAAGACGCCAAGACTATTCTCTGGAATGGTCCTGCCGGTGTGTTTGAATTTGACAACTTCACTGCAGGTTCACGCGCTATCGCTGATGCTATCGTAGAAGCAACTGCCAAAGGCGCATTCTCGCTCATCGGTGGTGGCGACTCAGTAGCTTGCATCAATAAGTTTGGCCTTGCTGACAAGGTGTCTTACGTATCTACCGGTGGTGGTGCACTTCTCGAAGCTATCGAGGGCAAGGAACTTCCCGGTATCGCAGCTATCCGTGGCTCCAAGAAATAAGCAATCTTTTAACTCATATAAACGGGGGACGTTGTCATTTGACAGCGTCCCCCGTGTTTAGGTATAACGCTGTTGGGATAAGCCCTTTAGGGCGCTATCGTCAATAACCGTTTTAGCGCTTCGCTAAGACATGGTGCTAAAGTCATGATTAACAAAGACGGCTTTCCGCGCCTGAGAATAGTTTTGCAACACATTCCTCCAATTAGACCCTATATACTATAACATAAATTAATTTGCATTTACCCTCGAAAACGTGAAACAGCATGATGAAAAGAAAGATTTACAGCAAGTTGCTCGATTGGGAAAATCGTTACGGAAAGTCTGCCCTCATCATCAAAGATTAATGGCGATTAAGTGGCGTTTAAAAAATAACGTGGTAAACTTTTTGTAATCGTCACTAAAAGAAAGTGGGGGCGAGGATGAAGGTGCCGATGGAGATGCCTACGTTCCATTTTTCGCCGGGGGTAGTGACATACTGGGCATAGCCGCGGATGTTGCCGAAGGGCAGATTTATCACTGCCGATATTTCGCCTATGAAGTCGAGATTGTCAAATGCTTTGCTGTAAGTGGCATGGAAAGAATCTTGGTCAAGGATTATGCGTTTATATGGCACAAAGGCGCTGAACGAGCCTCTGAGTTGAAACATCTGAGAGATTTTCCATACCGGGAGCAGTCCGGCAGCTATGAATGTGTTGGCACGAAGCCGGGGATTGAATGAGTCGTAAGTGGCTGCCGTGGGGTTGAAGGCCGGAGCAGCGATTATCGAGGCGTCATAGCTCGCAAGCAGCTTACGGGTTGAGAGTACGCCTTCGGCCGAGAGGCCGAGGCTGAAATGGCGGGAGAGATCAAAGAAATGGTAAGCTTTGGCTTTAATCTGCAGCCAATGCCTGAATGGGGTGTCATGCTCTCCGAGATCATAATTCTCGATTTTATAGTGTTGACGGCCAAATATATACGCGGCTTGTACGTCAATAAAGCTTCCCTCGGTGGGAGCTAAGGCGTTATCGATATCACTAAATATCCATCCTAATGAGGCCGAGCCTAAGTCCCAGATACTGCGGGCGCGGTTTTCCACCGGGATGCCTTGGGCGTTTCGGGCAAAGAAGCGGTCAGTCAGGTGGCCATATCCTAAGCTGATGCGTGAGATTGATTGACGTGATGACGCAATTGAGTAGGATGTGCGGGCTATGACCTCTGATTTGGTCACAAAGTTGGGCGACAGAGCCTCGAAAAACAATTTTTCGCTTTCAGTGAATTTCTGCTGGGTTGCCTCCACTTGGAGCCGCCATTCCGAGGGTGTAGCTGTGGGGAAAAGTAGTTTCAGCTCACCGGTGGCGGCGAGGTAACTTTGTCCGATCCAAAGGTTTGCGGTGGCCGACATAGAATTGAAACTCAATGTGTTATATCCACCGGTGAGAAAAAGCATCGAGTTGGTCGACGATGAGATATATCCTCCGAGACCGAGTGAGAATTGGTCTTTCACGAGAGCCTTGAGATTGAGCGTGAATGCTGAGTCGGCAGGGTTGTAGACGGGGTAGGGGACAAGGTTCATCAGACGCCCCGGCGCAATGGCGCGATAGTAGGCCTTGCGGGCAAAGTGCAACCCGAATGTATCGGCCTCGGCGCGGTGAAAAAGTGAAGCGATATAAGCATTTTGCTGCGGTTTGGCTCCAGTGACTTTTATCGAGTCAAAGATTACCTCCGGTGTCATGGATTTAAATGTCTCGCGACGTATCTTTCGTGTAAGTGCCGGGATACGTGAACTGACTTTTGATTTGATGGAGTCCATCATCTCGAGTCCTCGGGCGTAGCCGATGTCGTAGATTTCCTTGTATTTTGGGAAGTCAAGAAGCCCGAACTCGCTCAGATTTATGTGGATGTAGACGCCCTTGTCGTCAGGAAAAGGATAGTGGTCAGGTTGCATTATCATCGCTTCCATCTGGTCAAGCATGTTGCGGGTCTGCGGCGAGCTGGCAGTAGACACGTCGATTCCTATCACGGCATCCGGGGCAAACTCGGTCATCATCACGTCCACCGGGAAATTGTCATAGATACCACCATCGTACATCGGCAGTCCGTCGAGTTCGATAGGCTCAAAGACCATAGGGAATGACATCGACATCCTGACGGCATCGCCGAGGTTGCCCGAGCGGAGCACCACCTTATGCTTGTCAAACACGTTTGAGGTCACGCAGCGGAAAGGGACAAAGAGCCGGTCAAAGTTGCGGTCACACTGCGCTGTGTAAGCTGAATAGAGTTCAAGGAAAGCGAAGTTCATCGGGAGCGGGTTGATGATACTCGTCGGTAGCATCGTGGATATTTTCGATGAGTCGTTCACCCCTAAGTTTAGATTGAAAAATGCCGGAGTCTTCTCAGGGATAAGGAGATATGTGATAGCGTCAGCATCCGGCTTACCGGTCGACCAGTCAGCAAACCCTTGGGAGCCTATCAGCTGTAGCATCTCGGCCGGAGTGTAACCTGAAGCATAAAGCGAACCTACAATAGCCCCCATAGAAGTGCCGGTGATATAGTCGATAGGTATATTGTTGTCCTCAAGTGCCTGAATCACACCTATATGGGCGATACCTTTGGCACCACCACCACTGAGCACAAGTCCTACCGAACAGGTCTCATCGGCCCGAATACTCATGACTATTGTCAGAATAGCTATGAAGGATATTATACGTTTCATATATTTTTTAGTAATTTTGCGGTGTTATGGAGAAGTTTAATGAAATGCAACAGTTGAAGCGCAGGATGTTTGCGATGCGTAATGGCGTGGTAGCCGATGCTCTGCGCAAGGGTGGCCTGCCACATAAGATAATTTTCGGCCTTAATCTTCCTCAGCTGATGGAGATAGCGGCAGAAACGGGGACAGATGCGGAGATGGCTATCCGTCTTCGCGATGATGTCGCCTGCCGTGAAAGCCGCTTGCTCGCGCCGATGATATATCCCGTGGAGTCGCTCACAGCCACGATGGCCGGAGAGTGGATCGACATCTGCATAAGCGTGGAGGAAGTGGATATTCTCTGTCATAAGCTGTTACGGAAGATGCCTGAGGCTACTGAGGTAGCAGAAGAGGCTGCTTGTTCGAGCCGGGAGCTTACCCGATACGCAGCGTTACGATTGATGTTCAATGTTTTAAGTGGCAATACCGGCACAGCTCGCCGACTTGCCGAGGCCGAGCTCTCTCGCTCGAGCCGCCTTACTGCTACGATAGCTCATCAGCTTCTTGATGAGGTGAATTTCCTCGAAGAAGAGCTGTGACTGCATCGGCGCATCGTTCGCCATCGATAGCGGCCGAAACTATACCACCTGCATATCCGGCGCCTTCGCCGCAAGGATAAAGACCGCTTATCTCTACATGACTTAGCTTTTCTTCATCACGGGGTATTCTTACTGGGGACGAAGTGCGTGTCTCGGCTCCAATAACTACAGCTTCGGGGGAGAGGAAACCACGGTTTTTGCGGCCGAATTCCTTGAAACCTTCGCGCAGACGGCGACTTATACCTTCGGGTAGAAGCCGGTCAACACGCGATGAATGGATGCCGGGAGCGTAAGATGACTCGGGCAGGGATGATGACTGGCGACCATCTACGAAGTCAGTCATTCGCTGCGCAGGCGAGTTTTGAGTCCGTCCGGCCTCTTCCCAGAATTTGCGTTCGATATCAGCCTGATAGTCCATCATTTTCAGCACGTTGTCACCCGGGACATCTTCAGGTAATATTTCCACGACCATGCCGGAGTTGGCCCATCGCGTGCCGCGGTTGGATGGCGACATACCATTGACCACGAGCTGGGCCTGACCGCTTGCTGCCGGGATGATAAATCCGCCCGGACACATACAGAAAGAATACACAGCGCGGTCGTCCACACGTGTCAACATCGTATATTCGGCAGCAGGAAGATATTTGCCTCGGCCTTGCGGGGAATGGTAGCGGATGCAGTCAATCAGATGTTGGGGATGCTCAAGGCGTACTCCGATAGCTAATCCTTTTGCTTCCAGCTTGATGCCTGAAGCGTCGAGCATTCGGTAGACATCGCGGGCTGAATGACCTGTGGCAAGGATTACCGGACCGAAATATTCGTCTCCGTCACGGGTCACTATCCCCTTGACCTGATTATCCTCAATGAGTAGCCGATCCACGGCTGTGGAGAAGTGAACTTCACCTCCGCAGCGCAATATTGTCTCGCGCATCGACTTGATGACTACCGGGAGGCGGTCAGTGCCGATATGAGGGTGAGCATCGCGCAGTATATCTTCTGAAGCTCCATGCTGGCAGAAGATATTCAGGATTTTGTCGATATTGCCGCGCTTTTTGCTGCGGGTATAGAGCTTGCCATCAGAGTAAGCTCCGGCGCCACCCTCTCCGAAGCAGTAATTGGAGTCAGGGTCGACGACATTTTCGCGTGAGATGCGAGCCATATCCTTTCGGCGCGAATCCACATCTTTACCCCGCTCGAAGATGATGGGACGGATGCCCATCTCAATAAGTCGGAGAGCTGCGAAAAGCCCGGCCGGGCCAGCCCCGGCAATCAGCACCTGTGGAGCGTCATCTGGCACCGGGTTGTAAATTACCGGTGTCATTATAGAAGTAGAGGAGGGTGTCTCATCTATGTAAACTTTGACTGCAAGATTGACCATCACGCGGCGCTGCCTTGCATCGATGGAACGGCGGCGTATCACCACGGCTTTCACGCGCTCAGCTGATATATGCAAAGCACGGGCGGCCTCGCGCATCAACTCTTTTTCGATGGCGGCCGTCCGCGGGTCAGTGCGGAGTTGAATCTCCTCTATCATTGGCGGTCAAATTTAATATATGTTTGATCCATAGGCACATAGTCTTCATCGTCCCAAAGTGTAGATGAAATCATCAGGTCAGCGCTTATACGGTTGCAGGCGATGGGGACATTGTGGATGCGGCATTGGCGGAGAAGCATCTGAATGTCGGCTTCGTGAGGCTGGGGATTTAGGTCATCGATAAGGAATACGGCGAGATCAATCTCATTTTTCACCACCAGAGCGGCGATTTCAGCGTCACCGCCCATAGGCCCGGAGTTCATGCGCTCTACATCGGCCGGAATGCCGCGTTCGTCGAACGCCTCCTGGATGAGGCCGCCGGTGGTGCCTGTGCAGATGAGGTGGTGCTGTGAAAGCAGGGGTGCATTGTACTTTACCCACGATACCATGTCAGCCTTGCGCTGGTCATGTGCAACAAGTGCGATTGTAAGACGTTTTTTCATAACATTCTAAATTAGTGTTTATATGCTTTTTCAAATCGGCGCGTCGCAATAATAAGAGTCACGACTGCGAATATGAAAGCTATTATGTCACTTCCGGCCATTGATGCCCATACACCGTCAATACCGTAATATCGGGGCAGGAATATCAGGAACGGAATCAAGAAGAGTAATTGTCGTGTCAGAGATAGAAATATTGATAGTTTAGGTTTGCCGATACTCTGGAAATAGTTCTGTATCACAATCTGGCAGCCAACCACCGGATAAGCGATGAAGTAGATGCGGAATCCTGCGCGAGCTATGTCGATGAGCTGGCGATCGACGGTGAAGAGGGAGCTTACCGTATCGGGGAGCAATTCAGTGATGATCCATCCTATTGTTGTAATGGCTACGCCAAGCCATATACCGATTCGGAGTGTCTGGTTGACTCGCTTGAAGTTGCCGGCACCGAAGTTGTAACCCAGAATAGGCTGCATACCTTGTGTCACACCGAACACTATCATAACAAAAAACATGGTCGTTCGGTTCAATATGCCATACGCACCTACGGCAAGATTACCATCAGCGGCGCCATATTTCAGCAGCGCGTGGTTGATGAATATCACTACCACACAAGCTGTTACGTTCATCAGGAATGGCGAAAGACCTATCGAATAAATATGCTTGATAATTGCAGGGGTGAGCCAGCGGTTGTCAGCGCGGAAGTGGATGGAGCTTTTTTTCGAAAGGAAATGGTAGAGCACCCATACGAATGCAGTCGACTGCCCGCAAATGGTGGCAATAGCGGCTCCCTTGATACCCCAGCCGAATTTGAAGATAAACAGCGGCGCAAGGATGATGTTGACCACCACTGACAGTAGTGCCGAGATCATGGCCTTGCGTGGGTAACCAGTGGCTCGCATCAGGTTGTTGAGGCCGATAAACACATAGCTTATGGGGGTTCCGTAAAGAATTATCTTCATAAATTCGCGCGCAAAGGGGATTGTCTCCGGTGTGGCGCCGAAAAATGTCAGGATAGGGTCGAGGAATATCAGGGCTATACTGCCGATGACTAGAGAGTGGATAAGGCAGAGGGTCATCACGTTGTTGACCACGTCAGTAGCGCGGTCAAAGTTTTTCTGCCCTAAAAATATGGAGCTGATCGTGGCACCGCCTACGGCGATAAGAGTGCAGAATGCCACCACAAGATTCATGAGCGGAAAAGTGATTGCGAGTCCGGCTATGGCCATTGCACCTACACCACGACCAATAAATATTGAGTCAACAATATTATATAGTGATGTGGCAACGGCTGCGATGATCGCCGGTATGGAATATTGCATCAGCAGTTTCCCTATCGGACTTACTCCAAGGTTTTCTGTAGAACTGCCTGCTGAATTGGCGGTATTGGTTTTATCGTTAGTAATTTCACTCATAAATATACAAAAAAATATCCCTCAGACTATATAACGCTTTGCGGCCAGAATTTGTTCGCCCGCTTATTATTTCATATCGAAGGCGAGGGCTTCAGACAGGCGTTGTTCAAGTTCGGTGGAAGAGATGCGGGTGGTGAGCACACCACGGTAAGCCACTGATATGTTGCCCGTTTCCTCTGAAACCACTATGGCAAAAGCGTCGGTAGCCTGAGCTATTCCGAGAGCCGAGCGGTGACGCAGTCCCAATGAGCGCGGTACGTTGCGGTCATGACTTACAGGGAGAATACATCCGGCTGACTTGATGCGGCCTTTGTCGATGATCATGGCTCCATCGTGGAGCGGAGAGTTCTTGAAAAAGATGTTTTCTATCAATCGGGCATTGATGTCGGCATCGATGATATCGCCGCTCTTTTCATAGCTCTCAAGCGACATTTCCTGGGCTATCACGATGAGCGCTCCGGTGCGCGATTTTGACATATTGATACACGAATACACTATCGGGAGCACATTCTTGCGTGTCTGGGCTTTCGTATCAGGGTCAGGGTGATGGAGTATTTTCTTCAGGAAGCGCCATCGCTTGTGGTCGCCGAGTTCTACGAGAAATCGTTTTATTTGATCCTGAAACAGTATCACGAGCACGAGCAGACCTATCCCCATGAATTTGTCGAGAATTGAGCCTATGAGCTTCATCCCGAGAATCTGCGACGTAAGCAGCCACACGACGATAAAGGCAAGCACTCCGAAAAATATGTTGATCGTACCGCTCTCCTTCATTATCTTATAAAGATAAAAAAGCAGAAGAGCCACTATGGCTATATCGAATATGTCACGTAATCCTATCTGAATCATAATCCTTTTAACATCATATACAATTTTACTGCCATTACCGCTTCCTTGACATCGTGAACACGTATGATGGAAGCTCCTCTTTCGAGAGCGGCAAGATTGAGAGCGGTTGTAGGTGCAAGAGCCTCGTCGGCAGTTATGCCTAAGGGTTTGGTTATCATTGACTTGCGCGACAACCCTATGAGTATCGGTCGCTCAAGAGTGGACTTTATCGCCTCTAATGCCTCGAGCAGATAGTAGTTTTGCTCCACCGTCTTTGCGAATCCGAGCCCTGGGTCCACTATTACGTCGGCCACACCGCGGAGCGCCAGCTCTCTGACCTTGCTTGAAAGCGAGCTTATCACCTCGGCGACAACGTCATCATAATCAGTCAGCTGCTGCATTGTAGCCGGACAGCCGCGGGTGTGCATCGCTATGTAAGCTGCTCCGGTGTCAGCCACGGTGTCAAACATCTTCTCGTCCATGTCGCCGCCTGAAATGTCGTTGATTATATCGGCTTGAAATTCTTCGGCGGCTTTGCGAGCCACGCTGCTGCGAAATGTGTCCACAGATATTATAGCCTCGGGAGCAAGGCTTCTTACGACCTCCATACCTGACATCACACGGCGCAGCTCCTCCTCCTGACTGACCTCCGGCGCGCCGGGGCGGGTGGAGTAGCCGCCTATGTCGATGATATCAGCGCCATCCTCAAGCATAAGGCTGACTCGACGGCAGATATCTTCACGACTCATGGTGCGGCTGGTGCCGTAAAACGAATCGGGCGTGACATTAAGTATGCCCATCACTGCCGGACGGTCAAACTCAACGATCCTCCCTGATATGTTTAACGAAAATGGCTCAAACATGATAGTTAAAAAATTCAGGCGAATTTACAAATTTTTCATAATCTTACCAAATACATTTCTTGTCTTATCTCATAAGATGGTAAAAGATTGAACTTTATTGAAAAAAATAATCGAATTATATATGTTAATTAAAAAAAAGTTACGATATTTGCAGTGAAAAATCTAAAGCCCTCCATTACGGGCTAAATTTTTGAATAAAACCAACTCAATAAACTTATAAAGCAATGACTAAAGCTGACATCGTCAACGAAATTGCCAAATCTACAGGCATTGACAAAGCAAATGTTCTCGAAACTGTCGAGAAATTCATGGAAGTAGTTAAGGATTCTCTTACCAACGGTGAGAACGTGTATCTCCGTGGTTTCGGTAGCTTCATCATCAAAGTTCGTTCTGAGAAGACTGCCCGCAACATCTCTAAGAACACTACTATCATCATCCCCGAACACCGCATCCCCGCTTTCAAGCCTGCCAAAGTGTTCATGGAAGAAGTTAAGGGTAACAACTAATTCAGGTTTCCCTAAGTATCTTTTACCACATTATATTATATATAACCGTTTAAATAAGTAATTATGCCCAGCGGAAAGAAAAGAAAAGGCCATAAAATGGCTACCCACAAACGCAAAAAACGCCTGAGAAAAAATCGTCATAAGAAGAAATAATTTCTCTCTTTAAGGGTGTTGCATTTTCGACACCCCTGGCGTTGATAACACACAAGAACAAAACACGGCTCAGTGATTCCGGCTCGCCGGCTGATGCGAGGGTTTTGTTCTTTGTGTTAAGTAAGCCGAGAGGCCATATCTTATTGTTTTTACGATGAAAAGTGAATTAATTGTAGACGTACAGCCCGGTGAGGTCTCCATAGCCCTTACCGAGGACAGCCGCCTTGTCTCGCTCCAGAAGGAGTCAAGAAACATCGCTTATGCTGTCGGCGACATCTACCTGGCCAAAGTCAAAAAGATGATGCCGGGCCTGAATGCCGCATTTGTGAATGTTGGCTACGACAAAGACGCTTTTCTTCATTATCTCGATCTTGGATCTCAATTCGCTACCTATTCCGCTTTCGTCAAGCAGCTGCTCGACGAAAAGGATCCCGAACTCTCTATCTCACGCCTCAAACGTCAGCCCGACATTGACAAGCATGGCACTGTCACTGACGTACTCCAGCCCGGACAGCAGCTCTTGGTGCAGATCGTCAAAGAACCCATCTCTTCAAAAGGTCCCCGTCTGACCACCGAAATCACTTTCACTGGCCGTTACATGGTGCTCATTCCCTTCGGTGACAAAATCTCCATCTCTCAGAAGATCAAAACCACCGAAGAAAAAGTGCGCCTCCGCCAGCTCGTTGAAAGTATTAAGCCTAAAAACTTCGGAGTGATTATACGCACTTCAGCTGAAGGAAAACGTGTGGCCGAGCTCAATCATGAGCTCAAGACTCTCATCGCCTGCTGGGAACGTACCCTCGCCAAGGCTCGCAAAGCAACTGCACCGGCACTCGTATTTGAAGAAGAAAGCCGTATCGTAGGTATGCTCCGCGATGTATTCAACCCTGATTTCGAAAGCATCCACGTCAACGACCCTGATGTCTATGAGCAGATCGTAAAATACGTCAGTCTGATCGCTCCTGACCGCAAGGATATCGTAAAACTATACTCTGACGCGATTCCTATCTTCGATCACTTCAACATCACCAGGCAGATCAAGTCGTCATTCGGCAAGACCGTTTCATTCAAGTCAGGCGCATATATCATCATTGAACACACCGAGGCACTTCATGTGATTGACGTCAACTCCGGCAACCGCTCCAAGGCTGCCCCTGACCAAGAAAGCAATGCCCTCGAAGTGAACCTGCGCGCCGCCGACGAAATAGCCCGCCAGCTTCGCCTCCGCGACATGGGCGGCATCATCGTCATCGACTTCATTGACATGAACAAAGCCGAGCATCGCCAGAAGCTATACGACCACATGCGCGAAGTGATGGCTCATGACCGTGCACGCCACAATATCCTGCCGCTCAGCAAATTCGGGCTCATGCAGATCACGCGCCAGCGCGTGCGTCCGGTGATGGATATCGTCACCACCGAGACCTGCCCGTCGTGCTACGGCAAGGGAGAAGTCCAGCCCTCGTTGCTGTTCACTGACACTCTTCTCGAAAAAATAGAATACCTTGTAAATCACCTTAAAGTAAAAGGCTTCACGATGTATGTCCACCCCTTCGTCGATGCTTATCTCAAGAAGGGACTTATATCGATGTATCTCAAATGGCGTATGCGTTACGGATTCCACTTCTCGATCCTCCCTGACCAGTCGCTCGCCTATCTCCAATACAAGGTTATCGACAACGATCGTAACGAAATTGACCTCAAAGAGGAAAAGGATATGAGTTCATCCGCCTCTAAATCCAAAACCAAATCCAAGCTAAGGAATAATGAAGAGTGAGTCTTCCTTCGGAAGCCGACTCATCCGTTCCCATCTACCCTATTGCAGCCGTGTTTCGACCCCCCTCGAAGCACGGCTGCTTCCTGTAAGAAAAACAATAGCACCCATATCACATCGAAAGAACGCCGCCGAGCGCCGAGGGACAATGCTGTTAAAATAGAAAAGGCGGAGTGTAAAACTAATCTCAGGCGCGGAGCGTCGTCGTTGTCAGTCATCGCTTTAGCGCTTTGCTTTAGCAAAGTTACCCCACATAAATGCAATGCAGTTAAGATATCTTCGAAGGAGGCTCGGAGAGCCGGGGGTCAGTGTAACCCCACCCGGAGCTTGCGGAGGCCACTGAAAAAGATATCAAATTTCGG
>JAMPAP010000019.1 GCA_023667185.1 Lachnoclostridium sp. | reverse complement strand
CCAATAGCAACGTCATGCCCATAAGTCTACTTTGCCGATAGCTGAGTAGTTACAAAAATAATGGCACATCAACAATATAAAGGGGGAGTTTTGTAGATACTCATAATTTTTTATTATAGTATCAGCGGACCATCGCGCAGCGACACAACATTCACCCCGATATCGTGCAGCCGACGTTGATACTTATCATGAAGCTTTTTGTTGAGATCCCGGCTCAGATATATCCGGGCATCAGGATATCGGGCTGCTATCTCATCTATATCACCCGCATAACCACGGCATATCACCAGATGATCCGGCGCAGCATGATCTCCCTGAATTTTGACTGATTGGTCAACAAGCAATATCTTGGAATCACCAATGGTAAGCGTCTGGCCGGCCGAGACTTTGGTAATAGTCAGTTCCTTCAGCCCGCGGCGCTGCATAAAGCGACGGTAACGATTGCCGCACGCCTGACGTATCTCATCCTGCTGATTCTCAGAGGCGGTGGTGAACACCATGAGCCGATCTTGCTGCGGCACATATATAGATGTGTAATAAGCATGACGGGGCACATAAAGCCGGGCGGTGGTTACTTCCGGTTCAGCCAATTTCGTCACGATTACTCCAGCCAACAGCACCACTGATACATAAAACCACTTGCGACCGTACTCATTAACCCACATGCCCGCTGTAATCACTACTGCTATATACAGTATTACAGATATATAGTCTATAAACACACCGTCAACCACCGGAAAGGGCATACGACTCACACTATCAACGATGTCACTAATCCATCCGCCCATGGCATCAACCACCACCGTGACCGAGTCATAAGGTAACCCTATGGTTTTTAGTACCATCAGAAGCACCCCACAACCTACAAATGGGGGCAGGATAATTGCAACAGGTATATTAGCGAGAAGAAACCATGTAGGGAACATATTGAAATAATAAGCCGAAACCACACCGGTGCCTATCATAGCGGCCAATGTAACAGCCGGATAAGATGCAAGATAATGCCCTATGCCACCTCGCGGAAACGGATTGATTCGCTCGGCAAGACATACTATAGCCAATACCGCTCCAAATGACAGCTGAAACCCTACCGTCATCAGTGACCACGGATCAAACAGGAGGATCAGCATCGAGGCGAGGCTGATAGAGTTGACCGGCGTTGGATAACGCTGCAGCAGCCGCGTTCCGGCCAGCATCGTGGCCATAATCACGGCTCTTAACACTGATGGCGATAGTCCGGTCATAATAGCGAATATCCACAGCGCGCCCACTATTATCAATCGGCGCAGGAGCTCAAGCCCGTAGACTCGTAGGGGTAACAGAAGTATCGAGAGCAGCAAGGCGAGGATGGCCACATGCATTCCACTGAGTGCCAACACATGAGCGATACCTGACTGTGAGAATAGCGACCGTGTGTCAGGGTGGAGATATTCGCGGTCACCGGTTATCATCGCAGTCAGCAGTTGGCGTGAATATTGGCTCATATCTGATTCCATAATATATGACCGCACACTGTCGCAGAAGCGCCGCAGACTGACCATTACGCCTTCTGTCGGCGTAACCTTCACCACGTCCTTGTCATCTATTACAGTTTTACCCACAATACCATTGCGGCGCAGCATCTCGTCAGTATCCCACTCGTCAGGGAGATCGGGCGCGGGGTCAAGAGGCTGGAGCGTGCACTTGAACTCTATTCTGTCATCGCGGTAAATGGCCGGAAACATACTCCAGTTTGACACACTTATCTTCATCGGGCGGCAAGCCACCCCCGCCACCGTGTCAACTTCCACCACCATTATTCTGACTGACTCCGTCTCATGCGACCCGAGAACCACACCGCTATATACCGTCCTCTCCCCTATCAGATTCTCGGGGAGGGAAACTATATGAAAGTGCATATTGACATACCCGGCAGCTGCCGCCACAGCTATAATGGTAAAATAGCTTTGCCGGAGAAGAAACAGAGTCAATACAACGACTGCCAATGCGATTACAATCCACTCGCTATCCGCAAGATAGCACGCGAGTGTCCCCGCTGCAAAGGCCACCCCCGGCAATAGCAGGGGTGTCGCTTCCAACGAACGGCGGAGAGAAGCCATAACCGTCAGACTATCGTAGCCTTAACCACTATAAAACTCGTCACACTGATTATTACCCAAAGTGCCACGGCAAGCAGCAACGGCTTTACACCCACACTCTTTATAGTCTTGAGCGAAAGAGATGCTCCTATACAGAAGAGCGTCACCACAAGCCCCTTCTTGGCTATATACACTAAAGTAGTTGTAAGAGCCTCAGGTAAGGGCAGATACGTGTTAGCCACCATGGCAAGAATAAAGAGAAATATAAACCACGGAATAGAAATCTTACCGGTCTTGTCGCGAAACACAGCCATCGTCACAAGAGCTAACGGTATGATCCATAGCGCACGGGTCAATTTAATCAGCGTAGCCATCTGCAGCGCCTCCGGGCCATAAGCCTCACCGGCTCCCACCACCGACGATGTATCGTGAATAGCTATCGCCGCCCATGTGCCAAACTGCGCCTGCGACATCTCAGCAAGTCGGCCCAACGGAGGGAATATGAACAGCGCTATAGCGTTGAGTATAAAGATAACACCCAGCGACACAGCCATCTCATTCTCATCTGCCTTCATCACCGGGCCAACAGCCGCAATAGCGCTACCGCCACAAATAGCAGTGCCTGAGGATATCAGATAAGCCGTCTTACGATTGAGATGCAAGGCATATCCGAGCATCACACCGAGAAGCATCACCCCCACTACCGACACGATGGTAAACGACATCCCTTCAGCTCCGGAGCGCAGCGACTCATTGACATTCATGCCAAAACCGAGACCTACCACCGATGCCTGAAGCAGATATTTCGACGTCTTCTTATTAAACTTGGGATAAGGACACTCGCCGGCCACGAATGCAAAGGCAAGACCGAGAAACAATGCAAGAGCCGGAGTAACTACCTGACCATAACCCAGCAAATCTATCGGTGCAACACACATCAGCAGCAACACCACATATATCCAGCGTGACGCACTCTTCTTAGCACTTTCCATAATCACAGATTCCATATCCTCCACGACTCAAAAGCCTGGAGAAGAAGCATTTCAAGACCATTTTTCACCGTGGCTCCCTGCTGGCGCGCTTTCTTCATAAACATTGTGACGTCGGGATTATAAAGCACATCGTAACACAGATGCATCGGCGTGATATACTGGTAAGGGATATCAGGACACTCATCCACATTAGGATACAACCCTACCGGCGTGGTATTGACTATAATCTTATGTGTGCGCATCACCTCCTCGGTAAGATCACCATAGGTAATCACGCCCTCTCGAGCCGTGCGCGACACAAGCTGCACATCCACGCCAAGCGTCTCAAGCCCGCGACGTACAGCCTTCGAAGCACCACCCGTGCCCAGCACCAGCGCCTTGTTGCGCTCAGGAGTAATCAGCGGCCGTATCGAATCGCGGAATCCCACTACATCAGAGTTATACCCTTTCAGCTTAAAATTATCGCCGCTTCTTATGATCTTAATCACATTGACCGCACCGATAATACGCGCCTCCTCATCCATCATATTCATATAAGGAATCACCAGCTCCTTATACGGAATAGTGACATTCAGGCCTTGAAGCTGAGGATATTCAGCCATTACCTCCATAAGGTCGCCGATATCAGGTATTTCAAAGTTGACATACTCGGCATCGATGCCCTCTGATTCAAATTTATTATTAAAATAAACTTTTGAATAAGAATGAGTTAGCGGGTATCCAATCAACCCGTAAATTTTGTGACTGGTCATAGACATAGGGTTAAAATTCCTACAAAAATAATCAATCCCCTCTACATATCAAACACCCATCCCCACATTTTTCATAAAATTCCGAACATATTATCGGGAATAAATATTGTAAGAGGCAAACATCTTCGAGATGCCTGCCTCCTACTATTTTCTGATAAATCCGTCTACTTGAAATTATCTTACCAAATATTTACGACCTTTGCTGACTACTACCTCATTATGAACTTTGGTAATGTCAACTTTTCTTCCCAAAATGTCATAACAGTCAGAGGGATCGATTTTATCAGCGTCAATTTCCTCAATGCCGGTTGTTGTCGGATTTTCAACATTCATTGTGAAGTACTGCGGTTCGGTAGCAGGCACTCGCGCTGTAGCATCTTTATGGCAGAACTTAACACCTTTAAGCTCGACTTGATATTCGCCGGTGCTTATTGACGGCTCCGCAATAAGACCCACTGTAAACAGCAGATCAAGAGGATTACCTTCAATATCATCCTTGTAAAAGTCAGCATTTTGACTTGAAGTACCGATAACTTTGAGGTCGACTCCACCCACTATATTGCAAGCGATAGAATGAGTGGATGTCGCACGATCGCTATATTCGATATCCTCAACCGTATCACGACCTTTCTTGACCATGTTTAGTTTAAAACCCTCAGGGAGAATAATTTCCATATTAAAGGCTGTGTATTCAAGATCGTCATCATCATGCTGATAGACTTTGAGGTAGTTGACAGTTTTGCCGTCAGCAATGACCGGATTAGGAAATTCGAGCCAAATCCTCAGATTATCTGACGAATCGACTTCAAATTCAGCCCATGCCTTCATCGAAATGAAGGCAATGAGCATAAAAGAAAGGAATTTTTTCATTTTCTACTTTTTATTATACGTTTTCTTGATTTTGCTTGAGCTTTATCCACATACATATTAATCATGTAAGTGGCATCTTGAGCGTCAATTACACCGTCAAGTGTAACATCTGCATTGACAGCATTGATGCTCGTAGAATTACCGGTATAAAAATTATATGTAACGACTACGTCGTTCGCATCTACCTTGCCATTACCATCAGCATCACCGGGAAGTGATACAAGAAGCGAGTTGTCCTGACGGTTTCCTGCTTTGTCAGTTGCGATTACGGTAAATGATGCCCCACCTATTTCTACTGTCGACTCATAGGTAAACTCGTCTTCCTCGATCTGAGACCTGACAAGAGTCCAGCCTTTAGCACCCGATTGTCGCATATACAGATCATAGTACCATATACCTGACCTATTGTCAGAGCCTTCGACAACGAAATTTACTGATTTGTTATCGTCAGACGAAACTTGCGAAACTATCTTAGCCGATGGTTTTACATAGTCAGTCACATTAGTCCATACAGGAGTAGAAATCGGCTCATTATCGTCAAAGACAATCGTTGCGCTGTTGCTGATTTCTGTGCCGTCAGCGAGACCGGGATTAAGATTTATCGAATAAGTAAGATAACCTATTCCCCTGCCCGAATCATCGTTGACCGGAAGAATGCCATCGTCCATATATTTCGTAGTCTCCATCGTCATAGGATCGAGAGAGCGCAAGCTCCAAGAAGCCTCACCTGACTCAGCATCATAGTCGAAAGTCAGCTCGGCTACGGCATTGATTGCCGGACGCATATCAAGAGTTTTGACGAAATGATGCTCAGCAGGCAGATCGGTCTCCTTGTCACCGATTCGTAGAGTCAAGGGCTTGAACGATGCAAGGTCAAGAGTCTTACCATCTACAGTATTTTCAACCTTTATAGTTGATGCCGAGGCATTTGCTATTTCGGGGTCGTTTTCAAACTCGATAGTGTAATTTACTCTCTTGACATCAAGGCCAATGTAATTATCACCCGACGGCGAAATATAACCCGTCATATCGTTCGGGTCACCCGACTGATAGCAGTCAACCACAGCCGACTTTGGAGATGGAGTCGGGATTGTGGGTTTCTTAGGTACTGACGAATTAGACTTGTCACCACCTTTGCCTTTTCGTATTATAGTTATCTTGATTTTATAATACGTCAAGACATTCTTGCTGGAGCCTGAAGTTGTCCAATTGTATGACAAGGGATGGTATGTCATATCGATGCCGAGCAAGAAACAAGCATTCTCATCTCTTGCAGCTAATGTTTTAAACATATTGACGAAGCTTGACAACACCAGATGACGTGTAGAATATCTGACTGTTTCGGCACAATCCATCACCGACAAAGACGGGCGAAGACCGGCAGAGCTGATCTCATCCATAGCTGTCAGATATTCATAGTGTATCAGATCTTTAGCTGTAAGAATATTAGTCTCATACAGATCACGATTGATAATTTCATCCTCGTTAAATCCGGGTGAGAATATATCCTCAAATTCATCACTCCATGCATCACCATTCCAAGCGTAGACTTTGACATGCTCATGAGGGCCGGAATAGAATCCGAGTGTAAACCGTTTGGTCTCGTTCGGACCAATATAGGGGATGAAGAACGGCATCATCACTCCCGATTGATTTGTGCCAAGAAGATTATCGGTAGAGATATAGATTGGATCCATTTCATCTGAATCGCCCTTATCAAGATAAATATCCATCAGCTCTACACCAACGCCATTTTCAGGCTCGGCAATCGCAATATTTACGGGTACAAACCATGCCGACTGGTCACTGTTATTGGTGACATCTACATAGAATTGATAAGGCGTCCCGATTATTCTAGGTGTTATTATTTCAGTTGTGATATTGGCTCTGCCCTTTTCAATGAATTGGATAGCCTCGCTCTTGATGCATGACACCTCAACACCATTATCATCAAATTTGGCAACAAGATTATAGGTGCCGGGCTGTATATTTGCTCCATCAAGGTCATAAACCAACGACATCCTATATCTGTCTCTGATTAAAGTCATGGCAGCATCTGTCAGATGTCCGTTATTTTCAAGATATACTGATTTGAGTTGGTCAAAGCCATTACCGTCTATGTCGATTACGAGAAAGCCAGAGGCGCTTGCCTTTGTGGGAGTATTTGATAACAGAGCAAAACGCGGGATGTGGTTGAAATATACTATCGGATTGCTCCATGATGTACCTGAGGGATCATGGACAGCAAGATAGTATGTGCCGGTCTGAGTTATACCTATTCCATTGTTGACCATTGACTCTGCACCCGACGCACTAATCAACTCCTTTGTGTCGGGGCACCAGATTTCATACATAGCACCCTTATTGAGGCGAATATTGATGGAGTCGCCGGCCTCGGCGTTGAAGCTGAACCATTTGATTTCATTGTCGGCAATCGATGGTATTTTATATTCCGTTTGTTCAGTTGTGATGGGCGATATATCATCGACGGTGTGCTTGATGCGGACATCGGTGAATGGCTTGCTCGACATAGAGATACGGCCCTCGGAATCGGAGAATCGCATCTGCAAGTCGTTTTTCGCGTAGACCACAGGGGTTCCATTCTCTATGGCAAAGGTGTATCTGCTTGAACGGAACGGCTCAGCGGCAATATCCATAAGAGTGACGAGGCTAAACGGATTTGCCACCTTATCAAGGGTGGCCTTTTTAGCTTCTTCATAGTTATCGTTCAACCAATACTCATAGCTTTTCACGCCTTCACCACCATTAGGTATCTTTACGAACCATGCAGTCTTAACCGGAGTGGTAAGACCGACAACTCCCGAAAGATACACCGACACTGAGTGAAGCCCTGAAGTCAAAGCAGATGCGTCAACATCGATATGGAATGTATTTCCGTCCATGACCGTCTCAAGGTCACCACGGATGGAGTTGTCTATCACATAATAACCTCGCAGAGTGGCAAGCTGCTCCATGGAGGGCATACGCATAAACATGGTCTCCTTTATGCTGGTGGCGACACCCGTTGGTGAAACTACCTGCACTTTAAGAGAATGGAGGCCGAGAGATACGGAGTTCATGTCGAGCATCAGCGACATCAATCCATTGCTTGATGCCTGACTTTCAAATGAATTCCACGGCATACCATCAAGGAATAGCGTTGTGGTGTATTTTTCGCCGGGGCGAAGAAACAGTGACTTGACAAACCAGCTTGAAGCTGTTGATGACACCGTCCCGTTGATATCCACCATGGCATCAATCTGATGTATACCCTCACGGACGCCGGTCATATCGACATTTAATGACGCGACGTCTCCATTAGGAGTGCACTTGATTACATCGAATGGACGGCCATCAATCGAGAGATGGACATTTGACGAAGATGCAGAAGAAAGGCTACGGCTTTTTACAAACCAGCGTGACGCGGTGGCAGACGATATTCCATCTTTCACGACAAAGGCATTCAATATATGAAGTCCATCCGGGAGCTGATCAGTAGAAATATCAAACTGTCCCGGTGAGAAAGTCGTAAAATTAGAATTGTTGTCAAACCAATATTTTCCCGTCACCACTTCGTCATCGCCCAACATCTGATGTCCTCCAGATATGCAGCATGCAATCGTGAGAAGTATCTTTGTAAAATTTTTCATTTGGGCTGAAGATATGATGATTAGTTGGCCTTAACTTCGATGTCAACAGAAAGTTTGCCGTCGGCTGTAGTTTTAGATGCCACATTAAATTTAGTAATCTGCGGATTGGTAGGGGTAGGATCAAAAGGAATAAAACCACCATGCATACCCACCTGTGTACCATCATCACCAAGCCAGGTTGTTGCGAGCTCATCAGGAAGTTCGTAAGTTACAGACCCTTCTTTAGTAATATTCGTATCGGTACCAAACTGTTTGTTGGTCGTTGACAAGATATTTTTAAAAGGATCTGTTGCCGGTCCTACATAATAGCAATAAGTAGCAACAGTGCTTGAATTGATATATGAACTTGCACCTTTCGTAGCATCTTCTGCGATTATACAATTCTTCAAAGTTGAGTTATAAAGATAACCTATATCATTGCCACCTCCGCCAAACCAAAATCTACAGTTAGTAAACGACATTGATGAAATATTTTGACCATAATTTATTTCTGCTAAATAACATCCTATAAAATTTCCGGTGGGTTTTTCACTATAAGAACCAAATTCCATTGTACGTATATCACAATGTAAAACGGTGACATTATTCGCATTATTTAAAGCAAATTTTTTAAAGAAGCATTTGATAATACGCGGGTTAGTAGCTTTAGATATCTTTGTTTTTCCATTGACATAAACGCCTTCCAATGTAAGAGAAGCATCGTCGTTAGCCTCGCAATATATTTCGAAATCACCATTGATAATTGTAGGGTTATCATCCACCATCATACCGGCGCCGCGTATAATAACATTTTTCTTGATATCAGTTGCAGTGAATGTTCCTGAAGAGAGGGTGATTATATCACCGTCTTTTGCAGCGTTATAGGCATCTTTTAGGGCTGTGCCTGAATAATATGTGGTGATATTTTCGCCGTTGCTAAGAGTTGCAACTTGCGAAGTCTGAGCCTTTGCGGTTAGTGAGAATGCAAGGGCTGCGGTCATGAAGAGCACTAATTTTTTCATAGTGGGATTGGTTGTTTGGTGTGCCGTCATGACTCCCGCGAAAGCACTGTGGTTATATTGATTGGTTATAAGATAAACAAAAGACGTGGAGTCTGTTACTGTTACTTGTCTTCTGACAAAAGGCTCTCGCATGCCTGTAAGAATGAAGACAAGCAACGCAGAGCCCACGCCGATATGACAAGTCCACAAGTCAGACACTTCGTACTCTTCGAGAGCACGGACATCTGCCAAAAGTGTGGATATATGATCATATCCATGGGCGTCAATCGTTGCATTGCTCTTGATTCTTACATTCGAATTTGCGAGATTCTTTGTCAACAAGAACAAAGCGCCAATAAACGCCTTTCAAAAAATGTAAATGTACCTCCCCTTTACCCCAACCAGACAAGCCTCTGCTCGTCCACGATCGGCGTGGGAATGCACACAGCAAAGGTAGCTATTTATTACCAATTATTCAAAAATAAATTTGTAATTTTCTACATTTTGGCAACAATTCATCCCCGGAGATTATTGAAAACTATTAAGTAAGTGAGCAGAATTATTCATAGTTATCCTGTAAGCATTACGAATGTCGCTTTTGCTCTTATTCCTCAGTTACAGAGCTACAGCTATGCTCCATCGTCATAAAAGCAAAATCATCCATCGTCCTGCTCACAGGATAACTATGAATAATTTTGCTCACTTACTTATAGAGGATCTTTGTCGTTACCACAACATCGCCTCTCCGAGGCTCAACTATCTGGGTTTCAGTAACCCTACCCTCCGCAAGCTCCGGGTGGGGTTAAACACAACGACGGCCCTCCAGGCCTGAGATTAGTTTTGTAACTGCCCCATATTTGAGGGAGAAGTTGTTTCTCGTGCTCATAGATTCGCCTTGGGCTACCATTGTGGCGCACCTACGGCGCTCGCGGCTCTTTGAGGGCTGGCATTGCAATTTTGGCGGGAGGGGTGAACTAATTGAGGGGGATGGGTGTTATTATTTCAAATTAACATCAAAACACTTATATTATGGATAAAGATAAGAGCATTAAGGCGTTGCAGTTTTTTGTAACCGGTCTGTCAAACGGTGCATTTCAGCATCTTGCACAGAGTCATGTGTTTAAATCACAGGGTTATACCAAGTTAGGGCAGCATTTCGCTGACCATGCCACTGAAGAGTACGGCTGGGTTGAAAAATTTATGGATCGTATTCTTGATCTCGGTGGCGAGGTGAAAGTGGAGGCTCGTCCGGAGGCTGCTATAGTTAGTGAGCCTGTTCAGTATATGAACGCTGAGTTGGATCGCCAGTGCAAGGGACTGAAGGTGCTCCGCGATTGTATGGATACCGTAGTGGAGGATGTTACGACCTACGATCTTTTGAAGGATTATTTCAAGGATGAGGAGCAGGATCTCTATGATGATCAGACTATGATCGATCTGATAAAGAAACTTGGCGAGGCCAACTGGCTGCTTACTCAGCTCTGATAATTAAACCTTATAAAAAGCTTAAAGATGGTGTAGCAAAACTAATCTCAGGCGCGGAGCGCCGTCGTTGTCGGAAACCCCACGTTTAGGTGGGGCTAAAGCTATCAATCTGATAATGAGGCTCGGAGAGCCGATGTTATGGTAACGGCTATTTCATTACCACAACATCGCCTCTCCGAGGCTCAATTGTCTGAGTGTCACCCTTACCCCACATAAATGTGGGGTTTCCGACAACGACGGCGCTCCGCGCCTGAGATTAGTTTTGCTACACCGCCTTTGTATTTGGTGATGCGCGCAGGTTATTCTTCGGGGTCGAGGATTACTACGCGGTAGTTGTTCTGGCTGTCGAGCTGCTTCATGAAGTCCATGATATCGTCGACGGTGATTTCGTTGACTACCTCAATGTTGCCGTTGAAGGTGTCAATGCCGTCGGCCATGTAACCGATTAGGGCGCTGAGCCAGGGATAGTTTTTCTCTTTGTTTTCAGTGAAGCTCTTTACCATGTATTCTTTGATGGGGGCGAGTTCGTCGGGAGTTACGTTCTTGCCCATGTTGACCATCTCTTCAGCGATGTATGTAAGAACGGTGTCTTTCATCTCGGGCTTCATGGGGAAGGCGGTCTGGATAATGGCGTTGAGGTCGCCCTTGCGGTCAAGTGCTCCTGCAGCACCGATTGAGTAAACGGCGCCCATCTCTTCGCGAACTACTTTGAGCAGACGGTTGCTGAGGATCTGTCCGGCCATAGAAGCTACGAGAGCGTTCTTGGTGTTGAATGGCACGGAAGCTGCGTCGAAGATGGCAACCCAGGTTTGGGGTGTACCCATCTTGGTGGTAGCGACGTCAGTTGCAGAGCCTTTCTTGAGCTGATACTGAGCCTTGAGGGTGGTAGCTTTGCGGTCAGCCTTTGCGGCATCGGCGGGGAGAGTTGCGATATATTGCTCAACGAGGGGACGGAGAGCATCGAGGTCAACGTTACCAACGAAGAAGAAGTCGTAGTCAGCAGCGTTCTTAGTCATTTCGTGAGCGAGAGCGATGGTCTGCTCAAGCGAGGCAGCGTTGACAGTAACGGTGTCGAGGGGCTGCATACGTTCATCAGAGTAGATAGAATTGTAGAGATTCTTCATGAAGATGAACTGAGGATTAGACTCCTGATGAGCGATGCGGTTGTTGACCGAGCTCTTCTGGGCGGCAAATTCGTCGGCTGAGAAGGTATAGTCAGTGAAGGTCATGTAGATGAGCTCCATCAGAGTAGGCAGATCTTTGGGAGTAGAGAAGCCGGAAATCGAGCGGTTAAAGTTGCCGAAGTTGACACCAATAGATGCTTGCTTGCCGGTAGTGTATTTCATCAGGTCAGTATGGGTGTAAGTGCCGAGGCCGTTTTCGTTACCTACTTCATCAAAGAAACGGATGGTGGCGTCAAACTCTTTGCCGAGGTTCTGGTAACCATCGTTAGAGTTGGCAGAGAAGATGATTTCGTCTTCTTTAAACTTGGTAGGCTTGATGTAAACCTTCACGCCATTAGAGAGAGTCCAGACGGTAGCTCCAAACTGGTCAAGAGTAGAAGTCTCGACGATAGTGCCGGGAGCGGGGAGTGCGGGGATGAGGGGTTCGGTCTTGACATCGTCAACGAAGGCGGTGAGCTCTTCACCTTCTACTGAGGTCATGACGGCGGCCATAGCTTCCTTGGTGGGGAATACGATACCCTCTTTTTCGGGAGCGAGAGCCATAACTACGCGATTGTCGTCAGTAATCAGCTGAGCCATAGCCTGGTTGATGGCTTCTACGGGAATCATGGGAGCTATAGCGTTGTAAAGCTGATATTCAACTTCGATGCCGGGGATAGGCTCGCCGTCGATGAAGGAGTTGACATATTCATTGACGTAGGCGCCTGATTCACGGGTAGCGCGGTTGTTGTAAGAGCGCTCGATGCGGGAGAGGAATTCCTCGCGTGCGCGGTCATATTCAGTAGAGGTAAATCCACCCTTGGCTGCGCGGAGCACTTCGCGGTAAACTGCCTCGAGAGCGGGGTCAATCTTATCACCTTTAGCTACGACCTGAGCGTTAAACGAATCCTTGGTTTTGGCCACGAAGTAGTCGCTGAAGTATACGCCGGCCTCGCTGAAGGGAGCATCAGGCTTGGCGCCGAGCTCGTCGATACGCTGGTTAAGCATCGATGAAATCATGGATTTGAGATATGATTCCATGAAGAACATCATACTGTTTTTCGCTTCGCGGGGCATGGGATCAGAGAGCCACATGATTTCTGCCATGAGAGAAGTCTGCTCGGGGTCAGCGCCTGAGGTATAGATAGTGCCTTCATGGTCAGCCACTGGCTCATAGACGCGCTCCTTGGCATTTTCAGGCATCTCGATATCGGCAAACATCTCCTTGATCTTATTTTCGATACGATCCACGTCAATGTCACCCACTACGATTACGGCCTGCTGATCAGGACGATACCAAGTCTCGTAGTAGTCACGCAGGGCCTGATAGGGGAAGTTGTCGACCACCTCCATCGTACCGATGGGGAGACGATGGCCATATTTCGATCCGGGATAAAGCTCAGGAAGGATACGCTCGAGGATACGCATCTGGCCAACGTTGGAGCGACGCCACTCTTCGTGGATCACGCCGCGTTCCTTGTCGATCTCTTCGGGCTCGAGCAGAAGATCGTTAGCCCAGTCGTGAAGGATGAGCAGACAAGAGTCCTGAACTGAAGTGCGGGCGATGGGCACATTAGAGATATTATAGACGGTCTGGTCAACACCGGTGTAGGCATTGAGGTTTACACCGAATTTCACGCCTACGGTCTCGAGCCAATCGCGGAGGCTGCTGCCGGGGAAGTGGGTAGTACCGTTAAAACACATATGCTCAAGGAAGTGAGCAAGACCGCGCTGGTTATCTTCTTCAAGGATAGATCCTACTTTCTGCGCGATGTAGAAGTCAGCTTGTCCTTTGGGATATTCATTGTGACGGATGTAGTAGGTCAATCCGTTGGGGAGCTGACCTATTCTGACGGCGGTATCCACCGGCAGGGGCTGCATCATGGGATTCTGGGCTGTGATGGCACCCGGCATCAACATGAGCATCAGCAACATAAATGCTGCTGTCAACTTAGATTTGATGTTCATAAATTTATTTAAATAAATAGTTTTTAGAATTAGACGTGAATATTCGTGAAAAGTTACATTTGTTGAAAAATTTATTTTATGAGTGAGCTCAACTTTACCCTATGTAATATACTTCGATACCACAACACCGCCCCTCCGAGGCTCAAATCTCTGATTATCAGCCTATCCCACGTAAACGTGGGGTTAAAGACAACTACGGCGCTCCGCGCCTGAAATTGGTATTTTGCATTGAAGGATAAAGTTCGGGATATTCATTTTTGTTTTTTATAACGATGTTATAGGTCGTGAGATACATTATTATTTGTCGGAGTCGACGATAACCGGCTTAGGCATACTGTCTAAGATGAATGACTTGGCGTCATACACTTCGCCCGGAGTGTTGTATTCGCAAGGGACCACCACTTCGCCTTTAGTGTTGACGGCACCCCATTTCGAGCCCCATCTTACGATGGCATATCCATAGTTGAAGTCGCGGACCTCTTCGTAGACGCATTTGACAATCGTACGGCCCTGAAGATTGATGAATCCCCATTTGCCATCGATCTCCACGCGGGCAAATCCCTCGCGGAAGGGCATGGCGTTATCAAAGCGGGCTTTTATCACGAGCTTGCCCATAGGATTGGCATAACCGTATTTTCCGCTCATTGACTCTACCGGTTTGGGATATTCGGCCATCATCGAGAGTGCGGTAATGATGGCTGTGATGAAAAGGAGGATAGTTCGTTTCATATACAAATAGTTAGATTGTTAACGTGACATTCGTTTGAGGAGATTATATGATGGTACGATACCGAGCTCGCCGGCCTTACTGAGGTCAGCCGTGCCGGCGTCATGGTTACCGAGGCGGAAGTAGACATATCCGCGATTATAGTAGGCTTCGCCGAAGTCAGGCTTGAGTTCAATAGCCCGGCTGAAGGCGCTGAGCGCTGAGGTGAGATCCTGCATTTCAGCAAGGACTACACCTTTATTATAATAGGCAATAGCCATCTGAGGCGAAAGCTTTATCACCCGGTCAAGGTCAGCGATGACTTCGCTTAGAGCTTGTGTAGCAGCCTTGGCAGCAATTTCGGAGGCTGATTCGGTGGCATATTTCATTTCGTTGTAGCGGGCATCAGCTCTTACAAGGTAGGCTAATGTGAAGTCAGGGGCTATGCCAATGGCTTTATCGAGGTCAGCAATTGCTGACTGGTAGTTGCGGATGGTGAGGAAATCCATGGCTCGTCCGAAGTAGTCGATGGCGCGAGGCTCGTGGGTAGAGAGATAGGAGTTGTAGTAGTCGATGGATGAGAAGTGGGCGTGGATTGTCGACTCGTCAGTAAGCTGTGGGATATGATTAGTGACCTGAAGGAGGAAGCGGAGTATGCGGGTAGCGTTAATATCCTCAGCTTCACGGATATGGTCGCTGTTTTGCTTGAGCTCAGTGGGTGAGATATAGTAGCTTACGGCAAACATCGGCTCAATCTCGATAGAGATGTTACGATCCTGGACTTTGCCGCGAATGTTGCGATTGTTGTACACCTGGTCAGGCTCATCGGTCTGGTCAACGGTAGCGAGCGACTCGAAGCGGCGTTTCACCTCATCCTGGGTCATGGTAGTCACGCTACCATCTGTGGCACCGGTCTTCGGGTCAGTGGTAAGTGTCACGTGGTCAGTCTTGGCGAGGTCGAGTGATTTATCGTAATCCTTGCGTGCAGCCATCAAGTCGCCTTTGCGGCGAAGCACGTCGTATCTCATGAAATAAGCGGCAGCAAAGTCAGGGTAAGCCTTGATCACGGCGTCAAGGTCAGCTATAGCCTGCTCGTATTCACCGATTTCAGCCAGAAGCATGGCTCGATTGTACATCGCCTTATACTCCAGCGGATCGAGACGAAGCACTTCAGTGAAGTCGGCAATAGCTTTATTAATATCGTGAACCTCAGTTCGGAGCATACCTCGGTTGAAGAGCGCCACGCTGTTGTTAGGCTCCAGCTGAAGAGCGTAGTCATAGTCGGCCATGGCACCGAAGTAGTCATCGGTCATATATCGCAAAAAGGCTCGGTTGATGAAAAAACCGGCCACGCGGGGCTGGAGCTTGATGGCCTCATTCATATCGGCCAAAGCAGCAGCATAATCCTTGGAGGAATTAATGGCGATATCGGCACGCAGGAGATATCCGTTGACGGCATTTTTGTTGATTGACAGAGCTTTCTCTATATCTGCAAGAGCAGCCACAGTGTCAGTAGTAATTATATGCAGGCGAGCGCGGCCAAGATAAGCACTGTCAAATCGTGGAAAGGCATCTATAATAATGTTGAATGTAGAATCAGCCTTTTCGTAGGCCTTCATGTCGGTCAGAGCCAATGCTTTATTATAGAGAATACCACGGTTGACGGGCATATCCGAAAGGGCAAGATCATAGTCAGCTACGGCAAGGGAATCCCTTCCCATATTCTGCCGGGCCACACCGCGCACCTCGTAAGCATCGTAAATAAACGGATTGCGTTCAAGAGCAAGCGTAGCATCCTCCTCGGCACCGAGGTAATCCTCAAGATTCAGCTTGGCGATGGCACGATAGAAGTAAGGTTGTGCAAGGTCAGGCTTGGCGTTTATCACCTGATTGAAATACTGTATTGAGAGTACATAGTCTTCAAAATACAGCGTATTACGCCCGATGCGCATGACCTGTTCGGTATTGATCTGCGCATAGGAGGTGACAGTAGCGATGAATGTCAGGATAGAGATAATGGACTTGCGTAGCATTGCGCAAAGTTACGAAGGATTAAAATAATAACGGCGTGATTAGTGTTAAAAACACCAAAACCACGCCGTTTTAAGTATCGATCTATTTAAGGTGGCTCTTGATCCACTCCATCTGGCCGACGTTGGTGGCACGTGAGGTCCAGTGCTCGTTGACGGGGGTAATCAATGCCTCTTTGGGATATGTCAGGGTGTTCCAAAGAGCATAGCTTGTGGTGGGAGGACAGGTGTTGTCGTTATAGCCCCATGTCATATAGACAGGCACATTGACGTGACGGCCGAAATTGATTACATCGTAGTAGCTAAGCGTGTTGCGGTAGTCGGGACGTGTAAGGAAACCGTCGATACGGTTAAAGTGGGGATAGCCACCGGTGTGGCCTTCCACGGCATAACCTTCCATATCGGTCAGAGCCGGGTGGTTAGCCACGCAAAGGGTTACGCGGGGATCAAGAGCCGTGGCGATGATCGAAAGAGCTCCGCCCTGGCTTCCGCCCTGCATGATAAGGTTTTTGCCGTCCCATTCAGGCAGAGAGGTTAGGAAGTCATTAGCCTTTACAAGAGCGGTATAGACACGCTTCATGTAATACTTATCCTTATCGTCGACACCTACGCCGAGGTAGCCGCCGTTGCCGTTATCGACAGCAGTAGATATTTCTTTGAATTCTTCGGCAGTCATGCGCGGGTCAAGGCCGTGGATCTCGATTTCGAATCGCATGAAACCGTTTTCCGGATAGAAATGATTACGAGCGGGGAGCTTGATGGTCTTGATACCGGCGCCTGGAGGGCACATTACAGCGGGAAGTGTGCCGGGTTTGGCGTCACGGGGCTTGGAGAGATAGCCATAAATGGCATGACCTTTGTCGTCAATATATAATTTTACAAGGCTGCACTCCACTTTATCAGTAGAATATTCGGGAGCGGGCTCGATGGTGTAACGCAGAGGGGTTTCGCGTGTCTTGTCAATGTTCTTCTTCCAAAAGGAGGTGAAATCAGCTGGCTCCTTCACGTGAGGCATGATCTTGTCAGGGGCAAAGCCGAGCTTGATGTGATGGCGATAAGTGACACCATTGATAGTGGCATCCATGGCTATATCACGGAATCCCGGGCGCTTGGGTGAGGGCAATGTGATGAAACCACGACCATTCTTGAGCTCGACACTGCCTGAAGTGAACGGCTGGAGCATATCGTCAGCGATGGTGTAGTTGACGGTAACGTTCTGGGGCATACCATATTTCAGGAGCATTACTTCTACCTTGGCATTCTGGCCGAGATTGTAGGTCCAGTCAGCATGGTCAGGAATTGTGACCCACATATAATCCGACTGATAAGGATAGTTCTCAACAGCCCGACTTGAGAATGCAAAAAACGCAATGAGCGAAAGTAAGAGGAAGATCTTTTTCATTTTTCGGGATTCCAGGTATTACAACGGTTAAATATATATTCAGGATTGACATAGAGACGGGCATCTTCGGCTGAGATGGTTTTTGCCCAGGTGACGCGCTTGCCGGAGTCAGCACCTTCGCCCGTGCAGCCGTATTCGCCATAGCGGGCTGTAAGTTCGTTGGCCGGGTCACTCCAGTTATGCCATCCTGAGGGGATAATTTGGGCTGGAAGTTTACAGTCGATAAAGAATGTGGATGCATAGGGGCGCCATGGGCGGCCAAGATAGACCTTTGTTACGCCGGGAGCTGCGGTGACGTTACATTTATAGAAAACGTAACCGAGAGTCACATCGCGAGGTGTGGAAGCTGCCGTGATATAGGAATCAGCTTTGGCGTAGATATCGCAGTCAGTAAAAAGAGCGGTTGCGGGTCCGAAGATAAAGTCAGTGGTGCCTTCGATATAGCAGTTGTCAAAGTAAAGGCGTCGCTCCTTGCCTCCGGTATAGAGGGTGTCCTGATTACCGAGGAAGCGGCAGTTGCGGAACTGTATGCAATCGCCGGTAGTGTATACGGCTACGGCCTGACCTACGGGACCGGCACTGTTTTCGAATGTCAGGTTGCTGAAGGTCACGTCACAACTTTCCACCTTGAGGGTATAAGAATTTGACGTACCCATATTGTTAAGCGAGGCGTAGTCGCCGAAAGTGATGATGGTGGAGTCGACATTCTCGCCTATAATTTCAATGTTGCGAAGCGAAGCTCCCATGACGAGTTTCTCTTTGTAGACACCATTTTTGACATAGATTTTCACGTCATATTCCATGTCGCCACGAAGCTTGCGAAGCGCCTGAGTGAGCGTGGTATAATCGCCGGAGCCGTCAGCTGCTACAGTGATTGAAGTGACCGGCTCGGCGGCAATCGCTGTAAGGGGTGTCGCCATCATTAAAGCCGATAACAGATTGATGAATGTTTTCATGATATTATGATGAGATGAATTACCAGATATTGTGGTGGATATTCTCAGGCTTCCATTTGTCCTTTGGTTGGGGCGACTCGGCAGGGTAGCCAATGGGGATGACGTTGAGAGGTAGTATGCTGTCAGGGAGCTGAAGCAGCTCGGTCAGTGTGGCTACACGCTCCGAGATCGGGTATATACCGCACCAAACGGCACCCAATCCCTGCTCATGAGCGGCAAGAAGCAGATTTTCAGTAGCTGCCGAGCCATCCTGAATCCAGTAGTCCACACCTTCACCTTTGAAAGTAGCGGTGGTGTCGCCGCATACCACGATAGCGAGTGGAGCTTTCGCGGCCATCTTCATTGAGGGAAACATTTCTGAAATACGGCTGAGAGTAGTCTTGTCATCGATAACTACGAATCGCCACGGCTGCTTGTTTCCGGCCGTAGGTGCTGCCATAGCAGCGCGTAGCATGGTTTCAATCTTCGCCTCTTCCACCGGCTGATCGGTATAGTCGCGGACACTTGTGCGTGTCATGATATTCTCGAGAGCTGAAGAGGAGATGACGGGTTGCTCCTCGGCGTGACGGTCGTTGACGAGCTTGTAAGATACAACCACAAGAGCAGCTGCAAGAAACAGGTTGATAATCAGAGAAGTTTTCATTATTTATGAGAGTTTTGAGCAACTTTGAAAAGGGAACCCGTAGGGCAAATAAAACGACAGTACGGACGGTTGACTACAAACGATAGCGCTACAAAAGCCACTGCAGCGATGACGATACCCGTAGCCGCCTGATTGAAAATGAAGGCAGTAAAGAGTTCGTAGTTCATCCATTCGGCATAAATTCCCGCACACATAAGGAACATCAGGACGCCCCAGAGCAAGTTCTGGAATATCTTCAGGCCATTCTCTACACGTTTCGAGATAGGTAGTTTATAGGGGACGCATTTACCGGCGAGTTCCTGAATGGATCCGAGCGGACAGATCCATGCGCAGTAGTGACTCTTTTTACCGAAATAAGGATATATCACGGCCGCGACTATCATCAGCAGCCATGCTAAGGACTTGATGACGTTTACGCCGTTTGATAGATAGTTGAGCAGAAGGGTGTAAGAGAGGAATGTGCCGCTCCAGAAACCGAGGACCACTACGTTAAGCGCCAGCTGGATGTATCGATAACGCTTTGAGCGGACAAAGAGCGGAATAACGAGGGCGGCAAGTATCACTGCAAGGACACATAAATTCTTGGCTGTCAAGGGGAATGCAGAACGTGACTTTTCAGCTTGATGCAGCGAATAGGCTATTCCGGCTTTGATGGTGGCATTGACGGCATCAGATGAGATTGTTGCTCCGGTGACGGCATTAACCTCCATATCAGCCACTTCCGTAACATCTACACCTATCCATTTGGGGATAACTCTCCGCTCCACCGGCCCGAAGAAATCAGGAGTCTCAGCGTTAGGCAACACTTTTATACCTGCAATCTTATCGTCAACTACCGTGATTTCAAGCGGAATAGGGCCACCATAACCACGGATGTCAGATTCGATGACTGAAGTATTGATTACCAAGCTGTCGGCAAGGACAGCAACGGCTTCGGCATTATCATGACGCTGGCCCAACTTATGGCCGAAAAGGCTGTCATATTGCTGGATAGCGACTGCGGCAAGTGCAAGAAAGCACGTCGCCAGTCGCAGGATCATATTTATCTTGTTGTGCTTCACCGCAAGAGTGTAAAAATTGATTTGACGTCAAAAGTACGAATTTTTTTTAGAAAACGCATAAAAATCCCCTTGAAATGGCTGCGTAAACC
Organism: Lachnoclostridium sp.; assembly: GCA_023667185.1. Classification (GTDB taxonomy): domain Bacteria; phylum Bacteroidota; class Bacteroidia; order Bacteroidales; family Muribaculaceae; genus Duncaniella. Next base: position 2,478 of record JAMPAP010000019.1, on the reverse strand, counting down.
ATTTCAAGGGGACATATAGCTATGTCAGATGAGAAAATCAGTTGGCCTCCATCTCGGGAGCAATCAGCTTGTAGCCTTTGCCATGGATGTTGATAATTTCAATTGACGGATCATCTTTCAGATGCTTACGGAGCTTGGTGATGTAAACATCCATCGAACGAGCGTTGAAGTAATTATCGTCAATCCAGATGGTCTTGAGGGCAAAGTTTCTCTCGAGAATTTCATTGACGTGGGCGCAGAGCAGGTTGAGCAGTTCGCTCTCCTTGGTAGTAAGTTTGGTCACCTTATCGTCGATCATAAGCACCTGTTTCTGAGTATCAAACGTGAACTTACCGATCTTATACATGGTGATTTCTTTACCCTTCTTACCTTTGACACGGCGAAGAATTGCCTCGATTCTGAACACGAGTTCTTCCATCGAGAAGGGTTTGGTGATATAGTCGTCAGCACCGATCTTGAAGCCTTCGAATACATCCTCTTTCAAAGACTTGGCAGTGAGGAAGATAATGGGCACCTCGGAGTTGACTGTACGTATTTCCTGTGCTAAAGCGAAGCCGTCTTTTTTCGGCATCATGACATCGAGGACACAAAGGTCATATTTACCTTTGAGAAATGCTTTGTAGCCGCTTTCACCATCGGCGAAGAGATCGGCATTAAAGCCTTTGGCCTGGAGGTACTCTCTGAGCAGCATACCGAGGTTCTCATCGTCCTCACACAATAATATGCGCAAACGTTCTTCCATAGTCGTCTAATTTTTAGTTATTGGTAATGTAATTATAAATTTTGTTCCTTCGTTGTATTCGCTTTCCACGCTGATGTCACCTTTGAGCTCGTGAACCATCTTCTTGACGTATGCGAGGCCGAGGCCGAAGCCCTTGACGTCGTGGAGATTACCGGTGGAAACGCGATAGAATTTGTCGAATATTCTTTTCAAATCATCCTTCTTGATGCCGATACCATTGTCGCTGACGGAGATTTCGATACCCTCCTCGCCGCGGTAGCGGACGTTGCGGGTCATCACCTTGAGCTGGAGAGGTACATCGTCGCGGCGGTATTTCACGGCGTTGTCGAGGAGATTGAAAATTACGTTGGTGAAGTGCATCTCGTCGACATTTACCACGGCATCAGTGGCAAGGGTCTCGGTTTCGATCTTGCCGCCATATTTCTCCACCTTGAGTTTGAATGTCTTGGCAATGTTAGAAATCAGCTCGTTGGCATTCTGATTAGTTAGCTTGAGAGAGGTCTTCTGGCGGTCAAACATCGACATCTGGAGCACCTTTTCCACCTGGAAGCGGAGACGCTTGGTCTCGTCGTTGATCACCGTGGAGATATGGCTCAACATGGCCGGCGATTTGAGCACGGCGTTATCGTTAAGCATCTGGGCAGCAAGCGATATCGTAGAAATAGGGGTCTTGAATTCGTGGGTCATGTTGTTGATGAAGTCGTTTTTCATCTCAGTGAGTTTCTTCTGCCTGAATGCCAGGATGATGGTGCAGAGGAAGGTCACCAGAAGAATAAACGTGAAGATAAACGACGGTATCATAAACTTCACAGAGTCAAAGATATAGTCGTTTTTCGTAGGGAAATACACCTTGATGTAGTGCATCTTGCTTTTCGGGTCATTCGGGAAAAGGGTCTGCACAAAGAGGGTATTTTCAGCAGCCTCAGCGGGATTATAACCTGAGGTTTTGTAGATTATGGCTCCAACGCGGTTGACGATCGCGAATTCAAACGGGCGGTTGAGGCCGTTGTTGTCAAACTCTGACCGCATATAGTTTGACACCGTAGCCGAGTCAGCGCGCTCATAAATCGGCCGGTTGCTCGACTGATTTAAAATATTGAGTATCACCTCGTCAAGGAGTCCTTTCTGATAAAGATACTGGCCGCGGATCATGTCTCGGTAAGATGAATAACGGTCATCCTGCTTCTTGATATCGCCCTTGAGGGTGAGGTCATAGTTGATACCCTCAGGGGTGGTGAAGTTAGAGTTGATGCTTATCGTACCGTCAGGATTAGTGCGGGGATAGAAACGGCTTTCGATACGGGCAGCATCCTCATCAAGATAGTGCTTGGTCTCATCCTGCTCCAGGCGGGTCACCACAGCGTAGAGGCTACGCTTTACGCCTTCGGCAAACTGGTCGTCGCGCATCTGAATCATGTTTTTCAAGTACATGATCTGCACATATAGCAGCCCTGAGAAGGTCAGAGCCATTATTATTGTCAGAAACCAGATGGTAGACTTTTTCATATTATTTAGTAGCCGAAGCGTTGTTTTTGTAGTTTTTAATTTTGTTTCTTACAATGTTAACAATTTAGACCGCTAATTGTTGTGAAAATTAAAAAAAGAATATTAGCGGCTTTAACATTTTTCGTCAAAATTAACATAAAAATGTGAAAGCCGCAAAATATTCTTTCAAAAATCAGGATTTAGATACTGTGATAATTTCCAAATATTAGAGAAGAAATTTTGACCAATTT
>JAMPAP010000018.1 GCA_023667185.1 Lachnoclostridium sp. | reverse complement strand
GTTTTACAACATATTACGAAAGAGGGTGCATCAGAATTTTGATACACCCTCTTAAGAAAGCGTGGCGGTGCCACAACGTAAGCTTATGTTTATATAAATCATTACCATTATGAAATAGTCGCATTACAAATCTATCAAAGCAGTACGCATTGCCATTGCTAATTTATATGCGAGCAATGGAGGTACTGCATTTCCTACTTGTGTAAACTGTCGTGCGTTAGCTCCAGTAAACGTGAACCAATCAGGGAAAGTTTGTAATCGCGCACATTCTCTAACTGATAGTGTGCGCGGGTGGAGAGGATGAAGATGAGACCGGCCACCACCTTTAGTGCCACCTGCAATTACAGTTTTAGATGGCAAGTTAGGGTCAAGGCGATCTACTCTGCCTAGATGATCTCTACAGCCATAATCAAGAATCATATACCTCAAAACGGATTCAGCTGTATGTTCGCGGGTAATATGATTATTACACCCTGTTAAAGGTCTCAATAAAGTTGGACCGCAAGGCGTAGGAGTCATATTTGGCCGAGGAAACTCAATTTGGCGGTTTCCTCGAGTGCCCATAACAATCCATCTGCGACGATTCTGAGGCACACCGTAGTAAGCAGCATTGACTACTTGGGGAAGAGTAATGTGATATCCAAGGGTTGTCAATTCATCGAGAGCAGCCTGTACCTTACCCTCAGTGTCGAAACCTAAGATTCCCGATACATTTTCAATGAGAAAAGCCATTGGTCTAAAAGTTTTAATATACCAGATGTAGTCGAAAATAAGCGTACCTTTTTCCTTATCATCGAAACCCTTACGCTTAAATTTATCACTATCCTTGGTAAATCGTTGACAAGAAGCGACACTAAATGATTGGCAAGGAGGCCCACCATGAAATACACCTGGGAAATTTTCAACTATCCCATGAAAACGAAGCAGGGCAGCAATCTCATTACGCTTGCTCAAATCACCCTCGGAAAATGGTGGACCTAATACTATTTTGTTAGGCCAATTGGTTCTTAGAGTCCTGCAAAAAATTTCGTTAAACTCAATGGATATAAGATTGTTAAATCCTGCTAACTCAAATCCAATGTCTAATCCACCTGCACCCGAAAAAAAACTGACGGCCGGAATAGTGGCAGGAATAGCCTCTATTTGCTCAATGGAATTATCAACCGCAATGTTTACATTGTCGTAAACATTTATACCATATACCAAATCATCGTAGGTGAGACCTTTTTCAGTGAGAAGATCGCTTAATTTTCGACCCGACGAGATGGATTCCTCTAAGAGTTGCTTCTGTTTGGAATAAGAGAGGCTCATATCGCAATCTGATGAATGGCCTCAAGATAAATATCCATAGCTTCCGCCTTACTGCGGAAGTCCTTTTGGTCGTTCTCTTTTAACCATTTGTTATAGAACATATGAATGGCACGATGACAATTGGGGCAAAGACCAACTAAATCTTCAAGAGAGGTGCCTTTATAGTTGATTTTTATACTCATTGCCAATGGAAGAAGATGATGAATTTCGAGCATATAATCAGTCCAAGGGTAAGTCTGTTTTATATGTCGTTGACAAGCTCTACAAACGGGCTCAGGATATGCGAGTTTGTAATATTTTTTTAAAAGTGAACTACGTTCAATTCTAAAATGTTCAGTTCGTTTTCTGTCTCCTTCTTTAAACTCAACACCTGCAAAATCAACGGTAGGAATTGCCTCAAATTGCGGAATAACAATCTTGCCCGGTTTAAGTTGAGTAATGGAATAAAACTCCTGGACACGATTTACTAATGGAGTGGAAATAATCGGATGAAGATAATTATAAATGTCATCGACTTCTTTATTGTAAGTAGAATCGAGATAAAGTAAGTGATTATGAACCTTTAGGAAACTAAGTTGACTCATAAACACAAGCATCTCGCGCACTTGTCTTTTTTCGTCATTGGAAAAATCGTAGTTCTTAGGAGTCAATTGAGTATAATAATCCAATGGTTCTAATCCAGTGCAATGATTTGCCACTAAATAACTAAAAACATCCTCTACTTCAATCCTTGCATCTGCAAGTGAAATTTTATTAAATGCTAAAAGCAACTTGATAATAGCGCAGAATGGATATACTCGAGGCTCATTAACATTGTAATCTTGAAAAGCAGGGAAAGGAAAACGAAACTTATTTACAAAGTTTATAAAGTAATCATCAGGCGTTTGTAAATCTCCATTATCATCGGCTAATTGCTTACAAAAGTCTGTAACGACTAACTTATCTTCAACAAAATTAGCTAAGAAGGTACATTGGAATACACGAGAGTAATTACGCTTAACAGTATAATGTTCAGGCGCAAATGGCATACCCGTTCCATTCATTAAAGCAGAACGGAACAGCGGTTCACAATTCTTAATATCTTGGCCATCAAACAAGAGCAGCTGCTTAGCCATGAGTCTGATTACGTCAAACTCAAAATAAAGCAATCGACCTTGATCCCATCGCCATTTTGTCATAAATAATAAAAGCGGAACTTCCTTGTAGTGCTGACAGGCGACCAAGCCTTTATACGACTACAAGGAAGTTCCTTTATATGTTGAATATAGGTAGATACTTACATTGATTCTTTGCCGGAGCAAAGCGACATAAAGTCGATGAGGTCTTTGTCAGCGCAAGCGCATATTAGATCGCAAAGTTAAGCAAAATTTTTGGATTAACCTTTGCGCCACAAAGATAAAAATTCGCATGGGCAAGAATTTGACCCATGCGAGATAAAGAAATGTAAAAGTAATCAGTAATTTTCGAGGGCTTCGATGAATGGGATTCCGAATAGGCCAAGCAGGTGCCCCTATTTATTTTTTAATGATTACTTAGTGCTTGATTTTAGAGTGTTTATCTAATCGGAAGGGGACGGTGTGGTGGATGTCGGCTACCGAGCTGCCGATGTAGGCTTTGAAGGTGCCAGGCTCTGCTGTCCACCGGTGGAGGGTGTCGTCGAAGTATTTGAGGTCGTCGGGGGTGATGGTGAAGGTGACCTGTGAGGATGCTCCGGCAGGTATATCCAGTTTGGCAAAATGTTTCAGCTCCTTTACCGGACGAGGAAGGGTTGACTCGTCGTCGCCAATGTAGAGCTGGACGGTCTCTTTGCCGTCAATTTTACTTATGTTTTTCACTTCGACGGTAATAGTTAGGGTGCTGTCAGTTACAGAAATTTCAGGATTGGAATATTTAAAATTGCTGTAGCTCATTCCGTAGCCGAAGGGGAAAAGTGGCTTGATGCCATTCTTCTCATTGTGGCGGTAACCTACGAAGATATCGTCAAGGTATTCCTGGCAGGGAAGGGAGTCAGTGGCGGAAATTACTCCCGGATAGGATATTTCGCCATGACTATGCGAGCCATAGTCAGAGAGTTGGTGATTGATTGTAAAGGGCAGACGGCCTGACGGATTGGTCTTTCCGGTAATTACATCGGCCATTGCCGGGCCAATCATCGTGCCGAGGTACCAGCTCTGAATCACTGCAGGAGCTATGTCAAGCCATGGCATTGCATACGCATTTCCCGAGACATTAGCCACAATGGTATTAGGATTGCGGCCAAGCAGTTCTTCGATTAGTTTGTCCTGGAAATATGGGAGGTTATATCCTTTGCGGTCAGAGGCTTCGCTATCTTGGAAACCGTTCTTATTCAGGCCACCGATATAGATGACAGCATCATATTCCGAAGCATGTGCAAGTGCATCATTACGGAGAGAATCCTGAACCTCGGGGGCGATTTTGTCTTCCTTGTTATAAAGCCAACGCCCTGATTCATAACCCTTGGCATAGTCAACAGTTTCGAAGACGCTCTTGATGGTCTCAAGCGGGGTGAACATATTCTTGACCTTAAGCTCAGAGGAGCCACCGCCGAAGTTTAGGGGGCGTGTGGCATTTTCTCCCACCACAAGCACTCTCTTTACTTTGGCGGGATTGAGAGGCAGGATGCCGTTGTTTTTAAGCAGGACGATTGACTCGTCGGCTATCTTTTTGGCGGCGGAATAATGCTCTTCTGATGCTATCGAGCCAAAGTTTTTGGCCGGATTCATAGCCGTGCGGAATATGAGCCGCAACACGTTGGAGGCCTTGGCATTGAGCGTCGAGTCAGACACTTGCCCTGACTTCAGCAGCTCGATATAGGGATTGCCGAGATAGTAGTCATCGTAGCCAAACTGACTCTCAGTAGTAAGACCATTAGTGTAAGAACCCATCTCGATATCAAGGCCATTTTCAGCGGCCTCGCGGGTGTCATGCGCCCCACCCCAGTCAGTGATCACGGCGCCGTCAAATCCCCACTCGCCGCGTAGTATATCGTTTAGAAGCCGGGCGTTATGGCAGCAATGCTGGCCACCGTAGCGGTTATATGCTCCCATGATGCTCCATGCTCCACCTTCAGTGACTGCCTTCTTGAAAGCCGGAAGATATATTTCGTAAAGGGCGCGGTCAGAGACAGCCACATCGATATCACCACGCCACTGCTCCTGATTATTAAGGGCAAAGTGCTTCACACAAGCAGCCACACCTTGATCTTGCATGGCCTTTATATAATATGTGGCGAGTTCTCCTGCAAGATATGGATCCTCGCCGAGGTATTCGAAATTTCTTCCATTCAGCGGTGTGCGATAAATGTTAACACCCGGGCCGAGCATCACATTTTTACTACGGTAGAGAGCTTCTTCGCCGAGACACCGTCCGTAGAGCGAGGCAAGGTCAGTGTTCCATGTAGCAGCCAAAGCGGTAAGTGCCGGAAATGCAGTGACAGAATCGTTGGTATGGGAAGCATATTTCCAGTCGTTCCAGTTGATCTCAGCCCTTACGCCATGCGGGCCGTCGCTCATGTTCAATCCCGGTATACCGAGACGCGCCACGCCGGGACTGAAAAATTTCCCGCGGGCATGGCACAGGTCAACTTTTTCCTGCATGGTCATACGCGAAAGTGCATCACTTATGCGCTCCTCCATGGGCGCTTCATGATTCAGATAAAGCGGAGTCTCTGCCGATGCTGTAGCAGCAAGGGCAAATACAGAGAGTAGACAGGTATTCAGTTTCATAACTTTATTATGGCTTCGGTGCCATCATATAATATTGTGGTTTCTATAGGGGTATTGTCGGGTTTGATTTTTCGTATGGTAAACGTTCTTTCGTGGTTCATGCCCGGATAATGGCCTTCACGCGGGGATATGCTGAGGGTGGAAGTATCATCATCATAGCTGAATATGATTCTGGAGAAGAGGCCCTTTTCGTAATTGTAATTTTCATTCTCATCCTCATAGAGTGTGAACCTTCCGTCGTGGCCACCATATATATTTATAGTAAGGGGAGCGTCAGAGGATTTTGCAGCATATTCCTCGACGGCAGCTTCGGGGATAATCGATCCTGCTCTGACGAAGATGGGCATATCACCATACGGAGCATCGGCTACGATCTCACCCGCAGTCTCCACGATGTTTCCGGTATGGAAATCATACCACTGTGATTCCGATGGGAGATAGACACGGCGGGTACGGGCGCCGTATTGATACACCGGAGCGACTAACAGTGCCGGGCCAAACATATACTGATCCTTTATATTATATGTGGTGGTATCGCTTGTGAAGTCCATGACCATAGGGCGCATGATAGTGTAATCGTCAAAATGGGTCATGGCGTTGAGCGAATATATGTAAGGCATAAGACGATAACGCATCCGGGTGTATTTTACCATCGACTCGTAAGCGGGATGACCTTCGGGAGCTATGTTGTAAATCTCGCGGTATGGCCACTGTCCGTGGGAGCGGAATAGTGGTGCGAATGCGCCAAACTGAAACCAGCGGGTGTTGAGCTCTCGCCACTCGTCAAGGTCATCGTTGACAACACCGGTAGAGTTGAACTGCTTCATAGCCTTGACATACCTATCCTCTACGCAGAAGCCGCCGATATCCATGGTCCAGAAGGGAATACCTGACATGGCAAAATTCAGCCCGGCGGAAATCTGACTCTCCATATCCTCCCATCGGGTGGCGATGTCGCCGCTCCAGGTAGCAGTGGAGTAACGCTGCTGCCCGGCGTACCCTGAACGGGTAAGCAGAAACACCCGGCGGTCAGGATCCACGCCGCGCTGCCCGTCATAGATAGCCTCGGCATTGGCAAGAGCATAAGCGTTGAAATATTTGGTTGACGGCCCAAGATAGGTTGGTGTCATAAGTTCCTTACGGTAATCCATGGGGATGCAGTCGCGGATATTTGGTTCGCTTGCATCCATCCACCAGGCATCGATGCCTAATGGCACGTAATGGTCATTTATCTGCGACCAGAACAGGCGGCGGGCATCAGGATTATAAGCATCATAGAATGAGCCGAGATACCCTTTGCCTACCCAGTCGCGGATGCTGTCGCGGACTGCTCCACGATACATCCATCCCCGGCTGTCAAACTCTTTGAAATGCTCGGTTGTGGTGTAGAATTTCGGCCATACTGACACCATGACACGGGCATTCATGGCATGGATAGAATCTACCATTCCCTTAGGATCAGGAAACCGCTTGCGGTCAAACTCGTGGCTACCCCAGGCATCCTGCGGCCAGTGAAGCCAGTCGATCACGATATTATCAAGAGGAATGTTGCGGCGGCGATATTCAGCTACGGTAGAGAGCACCTCATCAGCAGTGTTATACTTCTCGCGGCTTTGCCAATAGCCCATGGCCCATCGTGGCATAATCGGAGCTTTGCCGGTCAATGTGCGGTAGCCTGAGATCACATCATCCATATCATCGCCGTGGATGAAATAATAGTCAGCCATATCCTGCATCTCACCCCACCATGATAGCTTGGCCGCCTCAGAATCGTCGACCGGAGGCATGGCACGGAGTCCGCAGTAGGCAACGCCTCCATTCGGTTCCCACTCGATGCGGATGGGGGTACGCTTACCCTGTTCGAGATTTACATGGAATTTAAAGCTATTAGGATTCCATGCGGTGCGCCAGCGGGTGTCCACCACCTTTTCATCGCCGATGTAGACGGTCTGATACCCTGAATAATAGAGAATGAAATCATACGTTCCCGAGACTTGCGGCTCAATCTCGCCCTCGTAAACCACGGTAGATTTATTAAACTTGAAATCGCGTGGAAGTCCGGCCACATGGTCAAGGTCGCCCTTAGTGAGATGCTCGAAGTAAATCTGAGGTTCATCGCGCACGATGGTGTCGCCTGAGGCAGGGCAATATGTTCCGGTGAGCGCTCCCGGGCGACCTTCCTTATTATATAATGTGAAAATCTCTCCGAGCTGCGAATAATCTCTGTTTCTTCCCCAGCGGCAGAAGGAATAGCTGTCCCATAAGATGCCATAATTGTCAGTGGACACTATAAAAGGCACTGACACCTTAGTGTTATACTGGAACAATTCTTCATTTTTACGCTTGTAGTTAAACTCGTTGGCCTGATGCTGCCCCAGTCCGTAAATACCCTCATTATCGTTAAGTGAATTAAATGTGCGGGTAACACTATAGGCGTCAGATCCCTCAACGGTTATAGGAGTAAAGCTGCATCGGGCGGCATCCTCCTCGAGCAACTTCCGTCCGGAGTGGTCATAAATTGTGACAGCACCATTGATAGTATCTACGGCAGCTATGAGTTTCGCTGTCATCAGTGCAGGCATTCCTTCATAACGACATATTTTTGACGAGGCTTCTGGCTTGACATCTACAGTCATGAGGCTCGCATCGGCCGGGAAATCTCCCGAAGGAATGGCTGAAACTCGTAGTATATCGTCAGTTATGGCTTTAATCCTTACCGAGCCGGCTTGGGTGCTGATGGTTAAGCCGTCAGTAAGGTTATGATCTTGGGAGAAAGATGTTAATAAGGCTGTGCTTAGAATCAGAGAGAAGGATAGTCGCTGAAGTTTGTTGATCATTTGCCTTTATATTTTCGGTAGGCGTTTGCAAGTTTGGTATGGTATCCGCGGGCGGCGTAAGAATTACCGTTATATCCGCGTGCAAATGCAGCCCAATTTTTTGATTTAAGGTATTTAAGAAGTCCGGTATTGGTAATAAACCGGGCAAAAAGTTCAAGCTGGTCGCGTTCTGACCGGCTCATAAGTGTGATGAATTCGTCGATACTCTCAGTGCCGCATTTCTGCCAGTTGAATCCGCCGATCTGAAACATTCCCCAGAATGTTGACTCGGCAGCTAAATCGCGGTTGATGGTCATAGCCGACTCGAGGCGCTTGTTAACGGCCGACTGCGTTCGCGAAGCAGCTTTGAACACCGAAGGATGGGATGCGTAGTAATCACTAAGTTTCACTCCGTAGCGAGGAGCGAGCTTGCGAAACATCCCGAGATCAAAATTAATGAGGGGCTTCATGGGAGCCGAGAAGCCCTGATGAGTCTTGCCGGCTTCTATCTCCACTACTGCCTTGATGGCTGCAACCTCCACCCCGAGTTCTTCGGCTACTTCGTAGAAGTCAGTTTCGGTAAGAGTATTAATAACCGTAGAATCAGGCTCTTGTGGATGCAAGCCCGGAAAAGCAGGAGGTAGCGAAATCGAGTCGAGGCTGAATGGATTTTGCGCAGAGACGATGACCGTCGATGTCGCGACCGCCGTCAACATACCCATTATGACAAATATCCATTTCATAAAAAAATGGTTTATGAATCCGATAAAAGTATCAGATTCATAAACCGTTATTACGAGATATTATTTTTTCTCGGCAACCTTGGTGAGAGTCAGCTTGAGCTGATTCCAAAAGCGGTCAACAGCCGGGATATACATTTTCTCGGAGGGAGAGTGTACGCCGCGGAGAGTGGGGCCGAACGAAACCATATCAAGATGAGGATATTTGGTCAGGAACAATCCACATTCAAGTCCGGCATGGATAGCCTTGATAGCAGGCTTGACGCCATACAGCTCCTCGTATGCGTCGCTGGCTATAGCCATAATGGGCGACTTCATGTTGGGCTGCCATCCGGGATAACCTTCGCCATGAGTAACCTCTGCGCCTGCGAGGAGGAACAGTGCCTCGATCTGATAAGCGATATCCCACTTGCGTGACTCTACTGAGCTGCGCTGGCTTGTCACAACCTGAATCTTATTGTCAGCCTGCATCTTCACTGATGCGAGGTTAGTGGAAGTTTCCACGAGGTTCTCCAGGTCACGGCTCATAGAGATTACGCCGTGAGGAGCGGCATAGAGCGAGCGGATAAGGTTGATTGAAGTATCCTGGTCAATGGCGAAGTCGGGCATATCCACGCTTTCCATTGTAATCTTCAGGTCGTTTTCGAGGCCATTGTATTCGTTTTCTACATCAGCGATATAGTGGTTGAGCTTGACACGCACCTGCTCCTTCTTGGAAGTGTGCACACCTATCACGGCATGAGCTGCACGAGGGATGGCATTACGCAGATTACCGCCGTCGATTTCCGAGATAACCACTTCATTATCGGCCTGGAGCTGGAAGAGGAAGCGAGCCAGAAGCTTGTTGGCATTAGCGTGACCGAGATGAATATCCCCTCCTGAGTGTCCACCTAACAAGCCTGAGATTGCTATCTTGAAATAGATGAAATCCTTGGGAGCAAAGGAGCGATTATATTTGAAAGTACATACGGTATCTACGCCTCCGGCGCATCCTACGAAGATTTCAGCATCGTCCTCTGAGTCGAGATTGAGCAGAATGGAGCCTGTGATCATATCCTTACCGAGATTAAAGGCGCCGGTCATACCGGTCTCTTCGTCGACTGTAAACAGAGCCTCGAGCGGGCCATGCACATAAGAATCGTCAGTAAGTGCAGCCAGTGCAGCAGCCATGCCTATACCATTGTCAGCACCGAGGGTTGTACCATTGGTGCGCACCCAGTCGCCGTCAACCACCACCGGAATGGGCTGGGTCTCGAAGTCAAATGATTTATCGTTGGTCTCGCACACCATATCCATGTGGCCCTGAAGCACTACTGTTGGTGCATTCTCGTAGCCCTTGGTAGCAGGTTTGGTCATTACTACATTGCCTACTTTATCAGTCTTGGCAGCGATGTTATGCTCCTTGGCATAGTTAAGAAGGAATTCACGGATTTTGCCTTCCTTCTTTGAAGGACGCGGTATCTTGGTAATCTCATCGAAGATGGAGAATACCTGAGCCGGTTTGAGATCTTTAAGTGTCATAGTTTATACGTAAGTGAATTGTATTAATCGTTTTGATTTTAATAACCTTGCTAAATTAGTCATTTTAATTCTAAAACCACAAATAATTTCACAAAAAAAAGAAAATTTAAAAAATTTAGTATATTTGTGAGCCAAAAGGCGGCTAAATGCGTTATACTATCATCATTCATACTTACTCAACCCTTAACATGAAAAAAATATCAAAACGTTACCTCCCGGCTGTAGTTACGTCAGGCCTTGCAGTTGTGATGGCCTTTAACGTCAAAGCCCAGAATGTCGACGAAGTCTACTTCACCTACCCCACTTACGATGGTGATGATCTTGAGATGACTGTCAACGCCAACTCCACCGATTTCCGTCTATGGTCGCCCAAGGCCGAAGCTGTGAAACTATATCTATATCCTACTGACCGCAACTCGGCTCCGGTAAAAGAGATTGACATGACGCCCTCAACCGGAGGTACATGGGTGGCAAAAGTAGATGGCCGGCAGTATGGTATGTTTTATACATTCCGCATCAAATATGACGGCAAGTGGCTCGACGAGACTCCCGGTGTATGGGCCAAAGCTGTAGGCACCAACGGCGAACGAGCAGCTATCATCGACTTCTCAACAACTAATCCTGAGGGATGGGACAAGGATAAAGGACCGCATGTAGAAAACATCACTGATGCCGTTATCTACGAAATGCATCATCGCGATATGTCGATGGATCCTTCGTCGGGCGTGGTCAATAAAGGCAAATTTTTAGCTCTTACCGAAGACGGCACACACAATAATTATAATGAGTCAACCGGCATAGATCACCTCAAGGAGCTCGGCGTGACCCATGTGCATATCCTTCCGTCTTACGACTACAACTCCGTTGACGAAACCAATCTCGCCACCAAGCAATACAACTGGGGATATGATCCTTTGAACTATAATGCCCCCGAAGGCTCATATTCCACTAATCCGGCCGACCCCGCCACCCGTGTCAAGGAGATGAAGGAGATGATCAAGCATCTGCATGACAATGGTATAGGTGTGATTATGGACGTGGTGTATAACCATACGGCTGACAACGACGGCTCTAACTTCTCTCTTACCGCTCCCGGCTATTATTACCGCCACCGTCCTGACGGCTCTTACAGTGACGCCTCAGGCTGCGGCAACGAGACAGCCTCAGAGCGCAAGCAGATGGGCGATTATATCGTTAACTCGGTGAAATACTGGGCTGACGAATACCATATCGATGGTTTCCGTTTTGACCTTATGGCTATTCACGATACCGAGACCATGAACCGTGTGGCCGCCGAGCTCAAGAAGATCAATCCCGACATCTTCGTATACGGCGAAGGCTGGACCGCTGGCGATTCACCCCTCCCCGTGGAGCAGCGCGCCCTGAAAGAGAATGTGTCGAAAATGCCGCAGATTGCTGTATTCAGTGACGATATCCGCGACGCCATCAAAGGCCACTACACCGATGCTGCTGACCGCGGCTTCGCTACCGGCAAGCCGGGTCTCGAGGAGACCGTGAAGATAGGTATCGTAGGCGCTACCGCTCATCCTCAGGTGGATTACTCCAAGGGTAATAATTCAAAATTCCCCTACGCCTCGGCTCCCACCCAGATTATCAACTATGTATCGTGTCATGACGACCTGATGCTTACCGATAAACTCCGTAAGTCGATGCCCGATGCAACAGATGCCGAGCGCCAGCGCGCAGCTCGTCTTGCCCAGACAATCGTATTGACTTCGCAGGGTACTCCCTTCATATTTGCAGGCGAGGAGATTTTCCGCGACAAAAAAGGCGTGCACAACTCTTACAAGTCGCCTGACTCTATCAATGCTATCAACTGGGATCTCAAGCATCAGAACGCTGACCAGTTCAACTATTATCGCGAGCTCATCAAGCTCCGCAAAGAGCACCCGGCATTCCGCATGACCACGGCAGAGCAGGTGGCCAAGCACCTGAAGTTTGACAAGACTGATACTCCTAATCTTATCTCTTATTCACTGATCGACAATGCCAATGGCGACTCATGGAAAGAGATCAAGCTGATATTCAACGGCTCGGATGAAGCGCAGACAGTCAAGGTTGCCAAAGGCGACTGGACTGTAATAGCTCGCGACGGCAACATCAACGCCGACGGCATGGGCACCACCAAAGGGGGCAAGCTAACGGTAGAACCCCGCTCAGCCCTGATACTCGCAAAAGAAAAATAATCATCCATTACTAAAATCACCCGGGCGGCGTCACTGACGATGTCGCCCGGGCTCTTTTTTGGTCAAAAAGTATATTTAGTTGGTTGTGGTGGGTGGATGTCAGCAAAAATTCCTTAACTTTGTACCAAATAAAGAAAAGAAATGTTTCTGACAGAATCCATATCCACTTTTGGTCGCTACTGCATATTCATGACCAGGGTCTTCAGCATACCTGACCGCTGGCGCACCTTCTTCAGTCGTACCGTATCTGAGATCGTCAAGCTCGGTGTCGATTCGATACCGCTCGTGATTGTCATCTCTATATTCATCGGTGCGGTGTGTACGATCCAGATGCAGCTCAATGTCAACTCGCCGCTGATTCCGGCCTACTCCGTCGGACTGGCCACACGCGACATCGTGTTGCTCGAATTTTCTAATTCAATATTATGTCTGATCCTCGCAGGAAAGGTGGGTTCAAACATAGCCTCGGAGATTGGGACAATGCGCGTCACCGAGCAGATAGATGCCCTTGACATAATGGGCGTCAATTCGGCCAATTTCCTCGTGATGCCCAAGGTGATAGGCTTCCTGTTTTATATGCCGATACTTGTAGCATTCTGTATAGGCACGTCTATTCTGGGCGGATTTGTTGTCGCAATTTTTACTGACCTGATTCCGGTGAGCCGATTTGTGTACGGTATACAGGCTATGTTTCAGGAATGGTATGTATGGTACGGATTTATCAAGTCGCTTTTCTTCTCGTTTGTGATCAGCTCGGTAGCGGCATTCTACGGCTACTATGTAAAAGGTGGCGCACTCGAAGTAGGAAAAGCAAGTACAAATGCGGTGGTTGCCTCTTCAATACTTATCCTGCTGCTTGATGTCATATTAACCAAACTCTTGCTGCAATGATCGAAGTAAAACATCTTACGAAATCGTTTGACGGTAAGACGATTCTGCACGACGTAAGTGCTACATTTGAGACCGGAAAGACTAATCTTATCATCGGCCAGAGCGGCTCGGGAAAGACAGTGCTCATCAAGTCAATCATCGGGCTTATCCGCCCCGAAAAGGGGAGCATCCTTTATGATGGTCGTGACTTGATGAAGATGGATGCTGACCAGGTGAAGAATCTCCGCAAGGAGATAGGGATGCTGTTTCAAGGGTCGGCACTGTTTGACTCGGAGACGGTGCTCGGCAATGTAATGTTCCCGCTGATGATGTTCACCCGTATGTCAAACGGCGAGATGAAGGATCGCGCCCGATTCTGCCTCGAGAGGGTCAACCTCAAAGGCGCTGAGGATAAATATCCGTCAGAAATTTCGGGCGGTATGCAGAAACGTGTTGCTATTGCCCGTGCCATCGCCCTTAATCCCAAATACCTCTTCTGCGACGAGCCAAACTCCGGCCTTGACCCACGCACATCTATCCTCATCGACGAGCTTCTGAGCGACATCACCCACGAATATAATATAACCACCATCATTAACACCCACGATATGAACTCGGTGCTCGGCATAGGTGAGAATATCATTTTCATCCGTAACGGTTACCGCGAGTGGGTAGGCGACATGAAAGAGATCTATCGCACCTCTAACAAGGCGCTAAATGAATTTGTATTTGCCAACGACCTCTTTCAGCGCGTCAAAGATTATGTGGTAAGTCATGAAAAACCGTAAAATTTACAATTTCCAACCATGAAATTCATAACATCACTTCTAAGCACATTATTGATTCCGGCAGCTATGATGGCGGCCGAGCCTGCTGACACCGTTACCGTATTCATGATCGGCGACTCCACGATGGCCAACAAACCACTTGACAAAGAAAACCAGGAGCGCGGCTGGGGACAGATGCTCCCGATGTATCTTACCGGCGCTGTCAAGGTGGACAATCACGCTGTGAACGGCCGCAGCTCCAAGAGCTTTATTGACGAAGGCCGCTGGAATGTGGTCAAGGAGAAGATCTGCCCCGGCGACTATGTTATAATCCAGTTTGGCCACAACGATGAGAAGAGCAAGGATGCCAAGCGATACACGATCCCCGGCTCTACCTTCGATGCCAACCTTGCAAAATTTGTCACCGAAGCCCGCGAAAAAGGTGCTACGCCCATACTGATGAACTCCATCGTACGCCGCAATTTCCCTGACAATACCGGAAAGGCGCTCGGCGAAACTGATGACAAGCAGAACGACTGGAAATCGTCGAAGAATGATCCCGCCGAAGGTTATATCCTCGTGGATACCCACGGCGAATATCTCAACTCACCCCGCAACGTGGCCGACAGCCTTGGCGTAACATTTATTAACATGAACAAGCTCACACATGAGCTGGTGCAGACTCTCGGTCCTACGATGTCAAAGAATATATATATGTGGATACCTGAAGGTGTCTACGAATTTTGCCCGGCCGGAAAGGTGGATAACACCCACCTGAACATCCTCGGTGGAATCCTCGTGTCGCGCCTCGCCGCCGATGCCATTGCCGAGAAAGTGCCCGGATTGAAAAAGTATATCCGACCCGAGGTCTATAACCTTAACAAGTAATCCACCTCCAACGGGTGTATGAAATAATGTGGCTTCTGTCCGAAATCGGACAGAAGCTCATTTATTTTACCCTTGATTTACAGACTGTTATCCATTTGGCACGGTATTTGTCATATTGTTTTTCGTAATAAGATAAATCTAACAATGGATCGACAGATATCATCAGAAGAAAAGGCGCGTATGCGTCGACACCTTTGGTTAAAGATAACTATCGGCGGAGCTGTGGCAGTAGCTTGCGTATTTGCTGTCGCAACATTGCTCAGTAGCAGCGTGATGCGCTCAAAGCTTGCTATTGCCACAGTTTCCCGCGGCGATGTGATGACTACTATCCCGGCCGGAGGCAAAGTGGTGCCTATGACCGAGCAGACAATCACCTCGCCTATCACCACACGGATCGTAGAGGTTTACCGCTCACCGGGCGACAAGGTAGAGACCGGCACGCCATTACTTCGCCTTGACCTCCAGGATGCCGAAAATGAAATCTCTAAGCTACGCGATGAGCTCGATAAATCACGCCTGGCACTTAAGCAGACCTCATTAAATAACCACACCGCCTTGACCTCACTTGATATGCAGATCAAGGTCAAGGAGATGCAGGTTAACCGCCTGACTGTAGACTTGCGCAACGAGGAGCGCCTCGACAGCCTCGGATCAGGCACCGGCGATAGAGTCAACGAGGCTCGCTTTGCCCTCAATACCGCTAAAATCGAGCTCGACCAACTTCGCACTCAACAAGCTAACGAGCGACTTGTCAAACAGGCTGAAGAGGAGCGTATGCAACTCGATATCGACATCCTTGAGCGAAATCTCAGCCGTCAGCTCGCCACCCTTGAGGATGCCCGTGTGAAATCGCCCGCCGCAGCTACGCTGACTTCTATAGTTAACAATGTGGGGCGGCAGGTGAATCAAGGCGAAAAGTTAGCCTCGATAGCCGATCTGTCTCATTTTAAAATAGAGGCTACAATTGCTGATTCACGAGCCTTGGACGTCACGCCGGGTGGAAGAGCGATTATCAAAATCGGCCGCAACAGGTTGGCCGGAAACATCGTGGAGGTATCGCCCGTATCGAGCGAAGGGACTATGAGCTTCTCAGTGCTACCTGATGATGATTCGTCTACATCTCTCCGACCCGGCACCACAGCTGATGTATTAGTAATGAAGGAGATACACTCTGACGTAATGCGCATCCCGGTAGCAGCTTATTATAGCCGCGGCCCGGGTAAATACGAGCTCTTCGTCGTCAGTGACGGCAACCGTATAGAGCGTCGTCAAGTGACACTCGGCGGTACTGACGGCGAATATGTGGAGGTAATTGACGGTGTGCAGCCTGATGATGAGGTGGTTATATCTGATATGACAGCATTTAAAGGAAAATCTTACAAATTAAAATAATTATGGCAATAATAAAAGCTGAGGCGGTCAATAAGGTGTACCGTACCAAAGAGATTGAAACACAAGCCCTTGACAATGTAAACATTGATGTGGAGGAGGGCGAATTTGTAAGCATCATGGGTCCTTCAGGATGCGGCAAGTCCACACTTCTCAATATAATAGGGCTGCTTGACCGACCCTCAAGCGGCACAGTAACGATAGCCGGGCGACGGAGCAACGAGTTTAGCGACAGCGGTTTGTCAGCTTTTCGTAACGAGAATATCGGTTTTATCTTCCAGAGCTTTCACCTTATCCCGTCGCTCAACGTGATGCACAACGTGGAGATGCCGCTGACATATCGCAGCGGAGTTTCATCAAAAGAGATGGAGGAAAGAGTGAAATATGTGCTTGACCGCGTGGGACTTGGCCACAGGATGAAACACTACCCTTCGCAGCTGTCAGGCGGTCAGTGCCAGCGCGTAGCCATCGCCAGAGCCATAGTTGGGAATCCCAAGATAATCCTTGCCGACGAGCCTACGGGTAATCTTGACTCCAAGATGTCGCGTGAAATCATGGATATCCTCCACGGGCTTAACAAGGAGGATGGCCGTACGATAGTAATGGTGACCCATAATGAGGAGCAGGCCGGAGAGTCAGATCGTATCTTGCGGTTCTTCGATGGTCGCCAAGTGATGTAAACATTTATTATTCTAACCGTTATGAATCTCAATATATTTCGTCAGGTATATTATGAATTCCGATATCAGCCGGTAAGCAGTGTGGTCACTGTGATCGGCACGGCATTGGCTATCTTCCTGATAATGATACTCGTCATGACCACAAATGTAACCACCATGCCCATGGCTCCCGAGAGCGGTCGTGACAGGATGCTTCACGGGAAGTATATCCATTTCGGGATGGATGATGGCGATATGTCGAGTAATATTTCATATACCGGAGCAAAGCTACTCTACGACTCTCTGCCCGGCATAGAGGTCGCGACGTTCTTTAATGACACTTATCTTACTGACATCGGCCTGCCCGGGCAAATGAACGAAAATTTTAACGTCAAACACGTGGGTGACAACTTCTTCAAGGTGTTTGACTTCACGTTTTTAGCGGGCGCTCCATTCAGCAGCGACGCCATCAAGGGCGGACTCAAGGAGGCAGTAATTACAGAGAAAGTTGCACGGAGCGTATTCAAGACCACTGATGTCATCGGCAAGGACTTGTATATTTCGCAGATACCTTATAAAGTGGTAGGTCTGATAAAGGATGTTACTCCTCTTGCCACCACGGCATTTTCAGATATTTATGTAATAGTAGGATATGATGAGCAGAACACCGTGCTTGATGACGCCCGCGATTTCACGGGAATGTCTCAGGCCGTGCTGCTCATGGAGCCGGGGGCCGACCTCGGGAAAATCCGGGAGGCGGTTGCAGCCCGCAAGGCTCGCGTAAATGCCATGGTGAAAGATGAAAAGAACACCGCTCTGATTGACCATGGCGCTCCGTTCACTCAGGCCGAAGTAGGCTCAGTGGCAGGTTCGAATGGCGACTCTCGTTATGAATCAGAGCGCATCACTCGCATTTTCATCTATGCAGTGCTGTTGCTCGTACCGGCAATCAACCTCAGCAGCATGACGCAGGGACGTCTGCGCCGGAGGATGACGGAGATAGGTGTACGCCGTGCCTTCGGATGCACTCGCTTTGGCATCATCCGCGAAATCATAGCCGAAAGCTTCATAGTGACACTTATCGGAGGACTGATCGGACTGCTGCTCAGCATAATATTCGGCTACTTCTATTCTTCATTGATATTTTCCGGCCAAGGCAATCAGGCAATTGACAACGTAGGGTTGTCAGTGGTGCTGAATGGGCCGGTATTTCTGATGGCCGTGGTGATGTGCTTTATACTCAATCTGTTGAGCAGCGGTATTCCGGCTTGGAAAGCATCAAGAGTTAATCCCGTAGAGGCAATAAACCAGAAAATTTAAGTGACGATGAAAAGATTATTTGCACAATTTATGGTGGAGTGGCGGTCAAATCTTTGGCTTGTGGTTGAGCTGGTGATCGTGTCGGCCGTGCTATGGTTTGTGATAGATCACATGAACTTATCACTTTCAATAAAATTTGAACCCGACGGATGGAATACCACCAATACTTTCCGTATAGTTGTAAAATCCATCTCGCAGGATAGCCCTAACTTTGTGGCTCCCGAGCTGCTGCCCGGTGAAGATGAGAACACAGCTTTTCACAAGATGCTCCGTGCCAATCATGACGAACTTATGAGACGACTCAGAGCCGTGGAGGGCGTGGAGGCTGTTACGCTCGCTTCATTTCATCCTCATTGCTACAATTTCTGGGGGCGTGGATTTAATCTCAAAGCCGAGCCGGGTGATACGGCCGACATCCAGTCGACTTTCGGCATCAACTTCATTGAGGTGTATGGCGACTATGCGCAGGTGTATGATCTTCACGGCCTCAACGGAGAGACACCGCAGGATATTGACCGCAGCCTTGCTGACGGTATGTTCGTGATAACCGGCAACGTATTCGTGCCGAGCGGAATAAAAGGAGAAACGCTTAAAAATCGCCCGGCATATCCTACGGGCGCTCCCGAAGAGGAGCGGAAAATCGGAGCGGCAATCCCTGTATTCAAGCGGGCTCAATATGAAAAGGCCCAGTTTGGAACAGCTATCGTCACTGAACCCAAGCTCACTCAAAGGAGCGAAATAGAGATGGGAGTAAGGGTTGACCCTGAGAAAGCGGCAACATTTATTCACGATCTTCGCAACAATCACCCCGAGTTAGCCCAGATAGGAAATATCTATATTTCCACCATAACGTCCGCCGAAGATGTAGCCGCTTCCTTAAACCGTAGTTATGAGATTACCCTCCGTAGCCTTACTCTCGGTATAGCTTTTCTGCTGATGACAATATTCTTAGGGTTACTCGGCACATTCTGGTTCCGCACCCAGCAGCGCGTCAGCGAGATAGCTATACGAATGGTCAATGGAGCCACCCAAGGGAGCATATTTGCCCGACTTATTTCCGAGGGACTGATTATGCTGCTATTGTCCATCCCCTTCTCGGCTGCTCTGGTGTGGACGATGATTCATTATGAGTTGGTAGAGACTTTATGGTACTATCCATCAACAATATGGACAAGAGCTACGATAGAATACGCAGGAGTGATTTCGCTCATGGCTCTGACCATTATTGCCGGTATAAGTATTCCCGCAAGAAAAGCGGTGAAAGTACAACCAGTAGATGTATTAAGAGGTGAATAAAACAGTTAAGACAATAATAATTAATTTTTTGGCTCTGAGTGCTCTGGCTACGGCCGGAGCACGCGAACCAATGCGCATTACACTTGATGATGCCATAACCCGGGCCAGAACTCACAGCGTGGATGCCGCCGTAGCACTCGACAAGTTGCGCTCGGCTTACTGGCAATATCGCACCTATCGCGCCGACCTGCTTCCCGAAGTAACGTTCAGCGCCACCGTCCCCGCTTACTTCAAGCAATATTCTCCGTATCAGGAGAGTGACGGCACTTACAGCTTTGTCAGAAATAATTATGTGGAGCTCAACGGCGAATTGTCAATCACTCAGAATATATGGCTGACCGGCGGCAAGCTCTCGCTGAACACGTCACTCGACTTCATACGCCAACTTGACGGCGAGAAATTCAACCGCTTCATGTCACTACCTGTGGCTCTGACACTTGACCAGCCGCTCTTTGCTGTCAACAACGTAAAGTGGAACCGGCGCATCGAGCCCGTACGTTATCGCGAAGCAAAGGCCGAATTCATCAGCGCCTCTGAGGATGTAGCAGTGCAGGCTATAACCTATTTCTTTAACCTGCTGATGGCTATTGAGAATCATGAAATCGCGCTTCAGAATCAGGCCAATGCCGAAAAGCTTTATACTGTGGCCTTAGAAAAGCGGAAGATGGGTAGCATCAGCGAAAATGACCTGCTGCAGATGGAGCTGAACCTCCTCGAT
This sequence comes from Lachnoclostridium sp., assembly GCA_023667185.1. Classification (GTDB taxonomy): domain Bacteria; phylum Bacteroidota; class Bacteroidia; order Bacteroidales; family Muribaculaceae; genus Duncaniella. Next base: position 3,431 of record JAMPAP010000018.1, on the reverse strand, counting down.
GCACGATCATCAGTCACCGAATGTAAAAGCGACATGAATGCCGCACGGTTTGTACTACTTTCGTTTCTCGACCTCGACGAGGATATCGATCTGCAGCCTGTGGTGCCCTCACGATTGGCCGATTGTACTGTAAAATATAGCGATGCTTTATCCAAGGCTCTGGATAATAACAAATTCTCGCAGTCAGTGATGCGCCGTCACCTCGAAGCTGATCATGAGATTGCCAAAGCAAAAGGCGATCTTAGACAGATAGATCTCTATGCCCAAATAGGATACACCGGCACAGGAGATCGCTTCCGCACAGCATTTGACCCGTTGAAAGATAATCAGATTGTTCAACTCGGAGTGAAAATCCCTATCCTTGACTGGGGTAAACGTCGAGGCAAGGTGAAGGTTGCACAAAGCAACAAGGAGATGGTGGAGAGCCAGCTGCGCAACGAGACAGCTGACTTCAAGCAAAACATCTACGTGCTCGTGGAACGATTTAATAACCAGGCTCAAAGACTTAAGTATGCCGAACGAGCCGATACAATCGCCGCCCGGCGCTATAATACTAATGTCGAAACCTATCTCATAGGCCGTATATCTACCCTCGACCTCAATGACTCTCAGTCGACAAAAGATCGTACCCGACGTGACTATATCAACGAACTGTATCTCTACTGGAGCTACTATTATCGGCTGAGGAGTCTTACGTTGTGGAATTTTGCTGCCAATGAGCCGATAGAAGTTGATTTTAATGAAAAAGAATATTAATTTTACGGCATGATTCTGATTGTTGATGACGATAAAATCATTTTGAGAACTCTCAGCCTTACTCTGCAGCGCGAGGGCTACGAAACTGCCACGGCTGAAAATCCGGAGCAAGCTCTTGATTTCGTGCGCCATACCGAGCCTGATCTGGTGATTATGGACATGAATTTTACCGGCGGGACTTCGGGCAAGGAGGGACTGGAGCTGCTGAGGAAAATGCGGATATTTGTACCCGATACTCCTATTATGCTCATGAGCGCATGGGGTACTATTCCTATCGCAGTGGAAGGCATGAAACTCGGCGCTTTTGACTTCATCACCAAGCCGTGGCATCCCGAATTGCTAAAACAACGAATAGCTAATGCACTGGCTGTTAACAGCAAGGAGGAAGTAGGTCAGAAGCTTTCTGACTTTAACCGCACTGGCATTATCGGCGAAAGTCCTGCCATGACCACCCTTATTGACAATCTCCGGCGCATAGCACCTACTGACGTATCAGTACTCATTACCGGTGAAAACGGCACCGGCAAGGAGCTAATTGCCAAAGCGATACACGACAATAGTAAGCGAGCTGGAAAACCATTCGTAGCGGTAAACCTCGGCGGTCTACCCCTTTCGCTATTTGAGAGCGAGATGTTTGGCCATATCAAGGGAGCATTTACCGGAGCGGTGGCTGACCGCAAAGGGCGCTTTGAGGCCGCGGATGGCGGCACGATTTTTCTTGACGAAATCGGAGAGCTCGATCTGACCTGCCAGGTCAAGATGCTGCGCGTGCTTCAGGAGCACACCCTTGAGCGTCTCGGCGACAGCAAGCCGCGACGAGTGGATATGCGAGTCATCTCAGCGACAAATGCTGACCTGACAACAATGCTATCCAACCACACTTTCCGTGAAGACCTGTTTTATCGTATCAACACGGTGACAATACATGTGCCGTCGCTTCGTGAGCGCCGAAGCGATATTCCCATGCTCGTAAACTATTTTGCCCGACAATTAAACCCCGAAAACAGCCCGGAGTTTAGCGCTGATGCCATACAATACCTTACGCAACTCCCCTACCCCGGCAACGTTCGCCAACTCAAGGGACTCGTAGAGCGTGCAGTCATCCTCTCAGGCAAGCGGCTCATTGACCGGATAGATGTCGAAGATGCCGAGAAACTGTCAGTGGCTCATGCCATTGACGCCGGTGCTTCAACGAGCGGACGCAGTCTCGAGGAGATTGAGCGATTAGCTATCACCGAAGCTATCGAGCGTAACGCCGGAAACTTGTCGGCAACGGCAGCTGACCTTGGAATCACCCGCCAGACTCTCTATCGAAGAATGGAAAAATATGGGCTAAAATGAGATTCAGATGGCTTGAAATAGCAGCGTTAGCCGTTATAGCTGCCTCAATAGCTATACTGCTTGTCAAGGGCGATTATTCACCTACAGTTCTGATAATATGCGGGTTGCAGACAATAGTCTTTGTACTGGCATCTTTGGCTCTGTACTTCTCAGCAAGATCAGATAAAATGCTCGAAAGCGGGAAAGAGCTGCTCCGCGGTCGCGATTATGCCAGCCGCCTTGCCCCTACAGGAGTGCAAGAGCTCGATGATGTAGCCGAGTTGTTTAACACCATGATGCAATCACTCAAGGAGGAACGTCTTAAGGTAGAGGAGCGCCATAAGCTCCTTGATCTGATAGTAAAGGCCACGCGGTCAGGAATCGTCATCCTTGACTTTGACGGGAAGATAGCCACAATGAATCCAGCCGCTGAGGATATGCTCGGAGTCGAGGAGGACGAAGCCAAGGGCAAACGCCCGAAGGAGATTCCGTCGGATCTCGCAAAAGCCATGGAGACGGCTGACGGAGAGACAGCTCATACCTTTCGCCGCGGCAGTAACGACGTGATTCACATAGAGCGGCGGCAATTTTTCGACCGCGGTTTCCGCCGACAGTTTTACACATTGGATCGCATCACCGAGGAGGTGGTCAAAGCTGAGAAAGCCGCCTACGAGCGAGTGATACGGATGATGGCTCATGAGGTCAACAATTCAGTGACGGGAATGGTGTCGGCCATCGATCTAATCAAGGAAACCACTGACGACGAGACTCTTGCCGAAATATGCCGCAGCAGCTCGGAGCGAGCTATGGCTCTTGCCGGGTTTATCACCTCAATAGCAAGGGTTGCAAGAATTCCTCAGCCGGAGATGCTGACTGTTGACCTGCAGCAACTGATAGAGCGAATAATTCCATTTCTTGAAAGCATGACTTCCGGAAAAGATATCCGCATCGCTTTAGTGACTGACGATAAAGGATATACGGTTAAAGCCGACCCCGTGCTGATAGAACAGACGATAGTGAATATCGTAAAGAATTCGATAGAAAGCATTGACCTCGAGGGGGATATCACTTTAGCTCTTGGCCTGACAAATCACCGCGTCACGTTAGATATCACCGATAATGGCCATGGGCTCAGTGAAGAAGCGGCTGCTGATGCATTCACTCCCTTCTTCACCACTAAGAGCGACGGACAAGGTATCGGCCTGATGATGGTAAGCGAAATTCTCCGTGCTCACTCCTGCCAATTTTCCCTTTCCACCTCATCGGTATCACATCTTACCACCTTCTCAATTGAATTCACTTAGTAAGCATTAAAAAATAACTTGGGACAAATGCGCGGGTATATTCGAGAATAT
>JAMPAP010000017.1 GCA_023667185.1 Lachnoclostridium sp. | reverse complement strand
AGTCGGATTGTTGCGTACATCGGTGTATTTCATACTCTATTAGCGAAATATCTACGCGCGTGCGTACGTGAATATAACAACTTAAGAAATTTTAATGTCTAATATCTAATTGCTTCTTCACAGTTCTGTTCAGCAGCTGATTTAATTAAATCACGAGCTGTTTCAACAGATTTCTTCCTTGATAGAGACTTTCCATGCAGAGTAAGATTGATGTTTTCATCATTTATAATCAGTTCTCCTAATCGAAACATACAATAAGGATCACCGGCATCAACCCCCTCAGCATAAAGATTGAATGCGTCTAAAATTTTCTTCTCACAACCAACTCCATCTTTCAAAAAATCAGCATAATTGCGTCTACCCATGTATTCTCCCATTTCGTAAGCTTTTTTTGCAAATTCAAGGGCATCCTTGGGGTTTGAGTTTTGAAGCAAAATAGCACATAAATTCATCCCTTCTGCACTACCATTTTGGGCCGCAAGATTTGCCCAAAAGTAAGATTGATCAAAATCTCGTTTTGAAACGCTTCTTAGACCTTGAAAGTAATCTACGGCAAGTAGATATTGTGCACCTATATTATTTTTTTCAGCCGCAAAGCGAAGCCATCTATATTGTTCTGATGGGTTATCTTCTACGACATCTTCATTACGATAAAACAACGCAACATTATAGGCACCACAATCATCACCCAATTCTGCCGCCCTTAAATAATACTGGTATGATTTGTTTTTTTCTTGGGCTGTTCCTATTCCATTTGCATAACACAAACCACACCTTGTCATTGCATTCAGTTCACCTAACTCTGCAGCTCTAATGAAATATGACAATGCCAAGCTATCATTCTTTTCAAAATATATGCCTTCATGATACAGCTCACCACAGTTGAATATTGCTTTTGGATGCCCTAAGTTGGCAGCTTCCTTGACAAGTGCAATTCCTTTTTCTCTATCCATAAATACCCCGTTTTGACCTTTATAATAATTTAAAGCCAAGGTATATATAGAATCGTTTTGCGAATTTATTTGCGCGTTGACATTGTTAATATTACATATTAGACAAATTAATAGCACTACATATTTTACTTTAATATGAGTATTCATAGCTTTTATATTTTTACTTTAGTCAAAGTTATCCTGTTCACTTGAATTATCTTTTGAATAATCATTGTCTTCATCCATATCAACTTCCTTAGCCCATTTATTGAGCACAAGGATGCTTACTTCATATAACCCATATATCGGAATCGTTACTAAAATAAGGGTAAACAAATCCGGAGGTGTTATGATGGCAGCCACAATCATAATGAGAACAAATGCGTAAGCTCGGTACTGTTTCAGCAAGTCAGCATCAATGAATCCCATTTTTCCTAATACATAGGCAAACACCGGAAGTTGGAATACAACTCCCATCATAAACGTCAGAGTGATGAATGTTGATATATACGAGTCAAGGGTAATTGTGTTTACAATCTCATTATCGACTTGATAAGTTGCCAAAAATTGAAACGAGATTGGGAAGAGCACAAAATAACTCATCATCAATCCCATAATGAAAAGAGCATAGATTATCCCCGTAACGAGATAAGAATACTTCTTTTCACTTTCATATAAGGCGGGAGAAACGAATCGAAACAATTCAAAGACAATGTATGGCGAAGCAAGCAATACAGCTAACAAACATGATACTGTTATATGCGTCATAAACTGCGCTGATAATTCTGTGCTTATCAGCGGAATATTATACTCCGAGAAATGAAAATTCATTCCACAGGAGTTTATTAATTCCTCAATGTATCTAAATGTGATAAAATCGGATTTGTGAGGAGCGAGTAGAATCGCAAAGGTCTCACTCTTAAAACAAAAAATGAAACCACTTAAAACAACCACGACCACTACAATCCGGAAGAGCATCTTGCGTAAAACGTCAAGATGTCCTCCGAACGATAGAAGCCCATTATTTTCTGTCTGCTCACTCACCTTTGCTTTCCGATTGCTGAGATTGAGCGTTCATCTTTTCATCAGCACGTCTTTGTATCTCTTCTTCAACCCTTCGATTCATTTCTTCCTCCGTGGGTTCATTCATTCCCTCTTTGAAACTTTTGACTCCTTTACCCATACCTTTCATGAGTTCCGGAAGTTTCTTACCTCCAAAGATTAGGAGTATTACTGCACAAATGAGAAATATCTCTGTTGCGCCTATCATGCAAAGTATCATTCCGGTGTAACTAAATGGATTGTACAATCGTTGAAGTCAATCTCCCAATGACCATTTTCGTCACTTTCCCATTGATACTTACCAGCCATTGTATCCCACCAGTTTTGAAATTTTGCCGTGGTTTCTGATAGATCCTTGATGAGACGCTCATACAATTCACTATTGTCCGCTGTAAGTATCTTAGCGAGCTCATTTAGCCCATTTCTTCTTTCAAACAGAGTCTGAATTTCATCTCTCTCCTGTTCTGTTACGACTCCTATTACTTTATTCATATTCATATCTTATTTATATTCCAAAACTGTTCGCCAATTGATTTGTGTGTCGTTTCCCCAGCCCATACCATTAAACTCATCTTTTGAGTATTTTAATGTAACAGTCCCTTTGGGAAGATTCCATCTGTGCTCATATAGTCCATATGACGTTCCGCGCCCAATTGAACTTTGAAGCATAGATTTTGCATTCTGGAACAAATCCATACAACGCGATTCATAATTTTCTGCCTCTGCTCTAGCTTGATCGCCAAAGGCATTATCATCATTTAATGAGCTCTTAAAAACATATCCACTTTCACTAAAACTTATTATTACAACTTCACCATATTTAAGACCAAAGACAGGTCTTCCAAAAGGAGTCCGAACATCACATACATAATATTCTATACCATTTAATTCCGTAGTCCTTCTAAGATTACTATTGTTTCTATTCACAAGGGATTCTAACTGACTTTTGGATGTGCCTAGGTCAACTCCAAAAACGAAATCTGAAAAAGATTGTCCCCACATACTCAACGATGCAATGAGGCTAACAAAAAATAAAATGACTTTTTTCATAGTTTTACTATTGTTGTATCTGGTTTATGTTTAAGAGAATCTGTGTCTATTTTTGTCGAATTCTCACAAGTTTTAGAGCAACTTCTCGAACAAGAGGTATAACAGGAATTTGCACATAAAGCCTTACAATGAACTTCATAGCAAGATCCCAAACATCTGTTATTACAAGAATTTGCACAACTACCTTTACATTGTCCTTTGCAATCCAATGATACCGATGGGATTGTAACTGCAGTACACCCTATTATTAATGTTCCTGCAATTACAGGGACTATAAGTGAGGCCGCTTTCCTGAAAAAATCTCGTCGATTCATTGCTGTTCTTGTAACTTATCAAAAGGATCGAGATAGTTAATCTCAGGAATCTCTTGATTTGGCAAAAACTCCCCTATTTCACGGATTTTAGAAAGCAGTTTTCGTGAGGCATTTCGTTCTATGTGAGCTGTTATACATTGCTCTCTACCAGGCGTATTTACCTCTAATGTAAGGTTCTTATTTTGCCACACACAACGCTTGCAATGCCATGCATCGCAAATCTGACAGATCGGAGCATGATCCAACTGATATAGTTGTGGATTCTTAATATTTAGTCCGCTTTCTATGTCTCCTACTTCGACTGAACCATCGTGGTAGAATCCGGGGCAGATGTAGAATTTCCCATTCGGAGCAAGTGTAATAGTCTCCGACCCAGCTCCACAATTATTCATGGCGTCAAGCATCATTCTGTCGGTCAATATATTAACCTGAACTCCATGATTGTTTTTATATTCTTGGTAAATTTTTTCATTCAAATTGTCCAAGAACTGTGAATATCGTTCTCCTATTTCAGTTTTAAGATTCTGCACGTCGGTTATTACGACATTGAGTCTTGAAACTTTAGGGATAATGGTGTTTAGAAATACTCCATTAGAAAATAAATCCGCAAAAGAAGTGCGAATTACATATGCTTGATCCTGAGTGAATGGGAAATAATTAATAGCAGACCATGTATCGAAAACTACGACATCGGCATTAGTAAGCATTTCCTCATCCTCACAAGTTGAAGAAACTATATCGGCATGGTCTATACCAGCAATCAATTTTTTGTAATCGGCAGGCAATTGATAGTCCGGATAAAGGAATTGAACTGTCAGATTCTCCTTCATAGACCAAAAGAGAACCATTTTCAGAATATCAAGGTCTATAAGACGAGGTTTAGTTTTGTCATTATTGTAATGACAGAACGAAACCGAGGTGTCATCAAGTTGAATGATAAGATACTTCAGCATTATTTAACAAGGTTCTGTGTTTGTTGGTTTCCTACTTTTTTCGTACTGCTCTCGAAGCCCCTCTTTCTCCAATTTATTGAAGAGCTTATTCCAATAGTAGTTATTGGCGCGAACGCGAGCCTTGTGCATTTTGCAGATGGCGGTTGAACGTTGATATATTGTGTCAGTGTCAGCGGCATCATAGTTTTCTCCTTGACACCAGGCACATCCACTTGCCACCTCACAGTCTATGCATTCTTTCGGGCTTTGAGTAATTCTGTCAAGTGTTAGAAAGGGGCGAAGTTTGTTAGTATCGATACCTTCTCTAACATTGCCTATTATTACTGGTTTCTTAGATCTTAAAGAATAGGAGGCAAATCGAGTGCATGGATAGAAGTTTCCCATAGCATCAATAGCTAACATACGTCCTGCTCCACACCAGTTTTTATTATCATATTCAGGATGTAGTGGTTTGCCAATATCTTCCGTAAAAAAGGAGCATGCGTTGTCTTGGTATAAATCATTATCAATTATTGCATCCGCTAGTTGTATAAGCTCTTCCTCAAATTTTACGTCATCACCTTCGATCCATACATCTTCGAATACCACATTTATATTGACTTCTTTGATTCCTAATGAATATAAGTGCAGAACCGATTCTCTTATATATTTGATGTCAGCTGAACTAATCGTCACTTTTGTGCTATTGCCAGGAAACTGCTCTAACCAAAGTGGTATATTCTTTACAACATCGTCATAACTTCCTTTTTCAGCACCGTTACCTTTCCATATTCTATTTAAATCGTGTTTTCTCTTTGTTCCATCGATAGTAATTCCAATAGATAGATGCGATTTGTTCTTATGTATGAAATTCTGAACCTTATCAGATGAATAGTTAATTCCATTTGTAGAAAAAGAGAATCTATATGAGTTAAACCATTTGTGATTTAACTCGAACATCCTTTTTTTGATGTAATCGCATATTTGGTCAATTAGTTCTATTTCCAAAAATGGTTCTCCGCCTATAAAGTCCCAAATGACGGACGGCTCCCATATTCTATCATCTGACAGAATATAATCAATGGCTTGTTTTGCGATTGGCCATGACATCCTCTCTTTTTCGTTTTTGCCTACGAGGTAACAATATTTACAAGCTAATTGACAATCTTTTGTTACAATAAAGGTTATATTCTTTGCAACACCATTTTGCCAATCGGATAATTGTTTCTTTATTTTTGTCATTAGTATAATAATGTGGCATAATAGGGAATTCCTAATCTTTTGATACGAGCTCTCGTATCCATCAGAATAAGAATTCCCATTGAAATTTAGGCGTAACCTTTGTTTTTACCATTGCAGCCGGTATAACATGACGAATGGCATCCACGAGCGCAGCCATCTGAGCATGCCGTACATGATCTAGCACAAGTATTCACACAACCACCGGTACATGAGCCGGTGCATGAACTTCCACAACCTGCTCTACAATGTCCATTGCAACCTGTTGCAGTTTCGCTGGCTGATGCTAACATTGGTATATTTGCCAATGCGATCGCACCAAGAATAGGGAGGGCAGCCTTAGCTGCCTTTTTGAAGAACTGACGTCGCGACTGGAGTTCTTCATTTTTGTTTTGCTTCATGATTGTCAATCATGTCCTATAGGCTCTCCGGATTGGACTGATTGGTTTACAAAAAAGCGTGAAAGCCTGTATCGTGTGCTCTCTCCGCTTTTCGAGGCTCTCGCATTGCCCATCACAGTAGAAAGAGCAACGCCGAAGCCTCACGCCGTATGATGCGTCAGACGCGATCGCATAACGCGACCTCCGACAGTGTTATCATACCCGAAAGGCATCTATCGTTGCCACATTCCTGACTGTGAATTTAGAATTTGCGAGATTCCGAAAAGCCAAGATATGCGCTTGATAAACGCTTTTTAATTATGTCTGCATCCCGCCCACTTGACCCATATCGGGCTTCGGTAAGCGATATGCAGTCGCAAATTTATGGATTCTTAACGACTTAACAAAATTTTCTTACAGAAATTTTATGAAAAATTTCAATTAAAAAGCATAACGGGTTTCGGGGAATGGAGAGGATTTCGTAACTTTGTCGTATGAAACCAGTTGCAAATATTATCCTGGGGCTTCTAGCCCTTGCACCCGCTGAGGTGCTTGCCTGCACGAGTCTTATCGCAGGAAAAAATGCCACTACTGATGGCTCAGTTCTTATAACTTACGCTGCCGACAGCCATACACTCTACGGCGAGCTTTACAACCGCCCGGGCGGAATCCATGCCAAAGGGGAGATGCGCAAGGTCTACGATTGGGACACTGCCCGCTATCTTGGCGAAATCCCTGAGGCTGAAGTGACTTACACCACCATCGGCAACATGAACGAGCATGGCCTGACCATTTCGGAGAGCACCTGGGGCGGCCGCGAGGAGCTGGTGGACACCACCGGCATTGTCGACTATGGCTCGCTGATCTATATCGCTCTTGAGCGCGCCCGCACGCCCCGCGAGGCCATAAAGGTGATGACCGACCTGGTGCGCGACTACGGCTATGCCTCTGAAGGTGAGTCATTTTCAATAGCCGATGCCGACGAGGCTTGGATCATGGAGCTTATCGGCAAGGGCTCGGATGAAAAGGGCGCCGTATGGGTAGCCCGCCGTATCCCTGACGACTGCATCTCGGGCCATGCCAACCATAGCCGCATCCATCAGTTCCCCCTCAACGACCCCGAAAACTGTATCTATTCGCCCGATGTTATCGACTTTGCCCGCCGCAAGGGTTATTTCTCAGGCAAGGACGAGGACTTCAGCTTCTCAAGCGCATACGCTATTCTCGACAAGACGGCTACCCGCGGTTGCGACGGCCGTGTATGGAGCTATTACAATAAGTTTGCCTCCGGCATGGACCGCTACCTGCCCTGGATTCTCAAGGCGGAAGGCGAAGTGCTCCCCCTCTGGATCAAGCCTGACCGTAAGCTTTCGGTCAACGATATGAAGTGGATGATGCGCGACCATTTCGAGGATACGCCCATGGATATGACAAAAGACGTAGGGGCCGGTCCTTACAAGGTGCCTTACCGCTGGCGTCCGATGACCTTCAAGGTTGACGGCAAGGAGTATATCAACGAGCGCGCTATCGCTACGCAGCAGACCGGCTTCTCCTTCGTGTCACAGATGAATGCTTCTCACCCTGAACTGATGCGCGGCATCCTGTGGTTTGGCGTCGACGATACAAACACCTGCGTTTACGTCCCGGTCTACAACTGCGTGACCGCCGTACCCTACGAGTTCGCTCACGGCAATGGCGATATGCTAAACCTCTCATGGGATTCCGCCTTTTGGGTTAACAACTATGTGGCCAATCAGGCCTACAACCGCTACTCACAGATGATCGGCGACATCCGCCGCATACAGTGCGCCCAGGAGGACACCCTCGAATTAGAAGTGGAAATGTTCCTGAAAGAAATCCCCACCCTTGACCCCGAGGCAGCCCGCTTGCTTCTGAATGATCACACCACCATCGCCTCCTCGCGCTACGTCAAGGCCTACAAGCAATTGGGCGACTACCTGCTGGTAAAATACCTCGATGGCAATATCAAGAAGGAGAAGGATGGCAAGTTTGAACTTACCCCCGAGGGTCTGCCCGTCTATCCCGAGTTCCCCGGATATGACGAAAACTACTACCGTAACATCGTCAACACCACCGGCGACCACCTCCTCATCGACTAACCCCATAGCCCAACCGACACAACGCCCCGGTCAGACTGCCGTCTGGCCGGGGCGTAAATTTGCATCAAGGAGTGAAATCAGCGCTTGATCACTGATGCACTCTTGATGGTAGTATCAGTCTCAATGATAAGGATATAATATCCGGCTGCGAGGTGGGCAACGTTGATCTGCGTCGGCTCACCGGCTGTGAGGTCGGCTTCAGTGGTGAAGGCCATTGAACCTGCCGTAGTGTAAAGCGATAGCTTGGCACCGTCGGCTGAGAAGTCGGTGGTGACATTGAGGGTCTCCACTACGGGGTTGGGATATATACCTATTGCAGAGTCAGCGGCAACCATCTCTATTCCGGAGGGCTCGGTCACCTCAACAGGGATTTCAGCCATCACGGAAGCACCATTCTCGTCAGTGGCAACAACTTTGGCAACGGTCTTGCCGGTAGCCACGCCGTAGAATATAGAGCTTGAGCCGGAGTTGAAGCATTGTGCTATGGCAGCATCAGCGGTCTCTACCTCAAATGTCATGGCATCGCCGTCAGGATCAGTGAAGTAGTCGGCAATGTTGATGACGTCAGATGTCGCGCCCTTGACTACGGTAATAGTAGCTGCATCAGCGTTGAGCACGGGAGCACGGTTGACATGCTCTACCACGTAGCGCACGCGGCTGTCAGCCTTGACACCATTGACATCAGTAGCTGTAACGGTAAACCAGAAGCTTCCGGCATCGCCGTATGCGGCATCGAGAGCCACATTCAGGGTTGTGACGCCATTTCCGGCTGCTACGGTAACGGTCTTGCCGTCGACGGTAGCATCGCCCGTCACTGCAGCGATACGCGCCAGTGAGCCGTTATCCTCAACAGTGATAGTGAATGCCTCATCTTCAGGTTCGGTTACAGTGATCGCAGTCTCGGTAGAGGAGTTTTCCTGAACGTAAACCACTGCTTCAGCGGCAGCAATCTGCGGAGCGAGGTTCTTATTGAGCACGATCGGGAAGTTCATCACCTTGACATTGGGATCGTCAGAAGTGATTACGAGCATAGCCTTGTTGTCAGCATCGAGCGGAGCACGGTCAGTGGTCAGCTGCACATCAAATTCGGCTGTCTGACCAGGCTCTACCGTAGCGCCTGCAAAATCGCCGAGCACCTTGGCCCAGAATTCGCCTTCATGACGCTCGATACAGGTGGCGATGAAGCCGAGTGAACCGTAAGTGTCGCGGAAGGTCTCGCCGAGGTCAAACCATGAATAGCTGTCATAGTAAGCCATGTAGCGTGATTCTACAACGTCATCAGCCTTCTGTACAAGATAGGTAGGTGTAGCCACTCCGGCAGGATAGGTTATCACCACGCAGAATTCTTCGCCCTCGGGGATGTAAGTCTCGCGGTCAAGCGGGATGAGGGTGAAGCGGCCGGTAGTTGCGGAGCTTTCATCAGCCTGCAGTGAGCCGTGGCCCAGGAGTGTAGATCCGAGCGGGCTCGAACCCTTGACGATATCCACTGTCAGCTCTACGTCAGCCACTCCGGGATAGTAGTAAGCCGTGTAGATGTCAGTGATATTAATACCGCCCTCGGGCGAGGTGTAAGCCGTAGAGGCAATGAATTCATCATAGGTATTCATCGAGCCCATCATGTAAGATGCGGGTGAGGGCTGCGATGCAGCATGATAGAGAGCGTTGGTAAACTCGGATTCCGTCGGCGTATCGTAGACCTGAGTGCTTGCACCGGTAGCAAAGGGCTTCACTGTCGTGAGGCTTTCGAGAGTAGCGGGAGCCGTCTTGGCAATCTCCTTGGTGGCAGCCTTGCCCCAGGGATCGATACCGCCGCCATCATCATCGGCCGTCTCGTCACCCTTACCGGTAGGATCGAGTGTCAGAGTGAAGTTCAGAGGATATTCGCCCCAGTTGCTTACAGTGACTTTCTCAGTGTAAACTTCGCCGGGAAGAGCGCCATCGACGGTGATGTCGTAGCGGTCAATATCCATCATAGGAGCGGGAGTGACGGTGAAAATGACATTCATCGAGTAAGACTCCTGCTCGAGGCCTTCGCAATGGAAGGTGACGGGGATAGTCCATTCGCCGGGCTCGTAGAGCATATTCATGTTGGGGAACGAGAACTCGGCACCGTCCTTACCTACAACCACTGGCATATACATATATTGCTGCCACTGCTTGTTGCCGGTAGGCTCGCCTGTCCACCAGTCATACTCGTCACCGTTGACCCAAAGCTCGAAGGCCGGATATTCGTAGCCGAACCAGTCATCGAAGATCATGGGCGATTCATATTCCACGCCTACGATAGTAAACGGAGCGGTACCATTATTCTCAATCTTGATATATGCTTCGTAAGGAGCACCCATAGCGGTGATCGGGCCTTCATCAGGCGTACCTATATAGCCCACGGGGCGGGTCACATGGATATCGCCGGGGAACACGGGATCAGCCACACCGGTCACTGTGAGATTAACCGGGATAGTAATTTTCTCTTTATGAGGCACATTAGTATCGATGATAAGATCCGAATAGTATTCGCCGGCCATCTGAGTTACAGGAACAGTGATATCCACCACCTTCTCCTGACCGGGTGCAAGGGTGCTGGTAACCACGGGAGCAAAGGTGATGGCACTGCCAAACTTGATAGCGCGCTCAGGTAGTTTGATACCTTCACTGCCGCCTTCGTTGGCTATACCGCTTACGCCGAAGAGCGAATAGATAATCGAATTTTCATCCTTGGCTTTGTACTGGAACTTGAATGTACCGTCGTTCTTGAGGATGACCTGGAAGCAGACACCGGAGTTCATCGAGTTGCCATATTCCATGAAGGAAATGACAGCCTGATTTTCAGCTATCTGATAGTAAACACCTGCGGTGGCGTTTCCATCCATCGAGTGCATACCCCAGTAAGGAGCGATCAAGTTGCTGTAGAGCGATCCTGCGGGGAACTCGGCCGGCGGCTCAGGCCAGATCTTCTGGTCAGCCACATAGCTGAACGATACAAAGCCGGTGTTGTAGACATACATCTTCGAATAGTTCTTGCCATAGAAGGGGAATTCAAACGGCAGCTCAACCTCCACGAAGTCATGTTCGAGGAAATAGAGATAGTCACGATGAGTGGTCAGATCGCTGTTTTCGATATCAATCCACTCCATCTTCACTGACGGATCGTCAACAGATGCCGAATAGCTATAGGCAGTAGCAGTGCCTTCGCCGGTCTCGGCGGGGAATTCCACCATCGCATTGGGCACCACGGCAAAGGTCATGGGCTCATCGCCGGTGTTAGCCACGGTCAAGGGGCGAGAGAGTGTGGTTCCGCTCTCTACGATCTCAGTGATTGCCTCATAGCTGAGGCTGATGGCCGGAGTACCGATCACGGTGCCGAGGAGGTTCACCTCGAGGTCACCGCCGTCAGTGGCGATGGCGAGCTTACCGGTGTAGCTGCCTGAAACGGCAGTGGCAAGTGTCACGGGGATATCCTTGGCCATGCCGGGCTCGATGGTAAGCGGGGTTGCGAGCTCGGTGGCAAATCCGTCGCCTGTCACGGTGATTGAGTTGACAGTCATGACATCGCGGCCGGAGTTTTTCAGAGGCACGGTGCGCACGGCATCAGAAGTGCGGAACACTTCGCCGAAGTCGCAGTCAGTTGACTCTACCGAAGCTACAGGCACGAGGTCATCGCCGGTGATCACTGCATCGAAGCGTACAAACGATACGGGGCTTGACGGGTCGTTGCTGCTGATCGCTATATTATTATATGTGGCGCCGGCGTTCATATCGGCTGTAGCACGCAGGGTAGCTGTGAGGGTCATTGACTCGCCGGGGACGATAAGACCGTCAGCCGGGGTGATGTCAGTCACGAAGTAGGGCTTGGGAGCCACAAACTTGATGGCTGTGCCCGTCATGAATTCCTGACTTATAGTGACGTTGTTGTCCCAATACTGCTCTGTAGAGGTAACCACGAGAGGATCAGCACACTCCATATCGTTCAAGCCTACAAACAGCGTCGAACCGCTTTGGAACATACTCCAGGGGTCGTAATTGTCGTAGAAGATCTCCACGTCGCCGTTGGATGAAAGCGTAATATGGAATGAGATGGGGGTGTAGTCTGTATCATATACAAGACCCATCACGTCAGTGAACTTGACTACAAATTTACCATCCTGCTTTGCATACTCCACGCGTGAATTTGCGGCCATGGGAAGCTGGGTACCGAAGGCCGAGATCAGGCCGGTGCCGGGCACGCCGTATGAGGTTTCGGTCAGCGGTGAGCGGAACGGCGACTCGGGAAGTCCGAACATCACGCCGCCGAAGCTCGTGACGTAAACCTTGCTGTAGCTCTTGCCATAGTAGGGGAAGTCAAATCCCAGGTCAATCTCGCGCGAGATATAGTTGTCGTCAGTGAACTGCGAAGTTATATCCGTAGCATTATAGAGGGTAGGATTGCCGTCGTATTCAAATCCGTCAGATCCATTGAGGTTTGACTGATAGGTGTAGCCATATCTGTGGCTGCCGCCGGTGGCGCCTTCTACAGTCTCGGTGGAGAACTTCGGAAGGGCAAATTCGAGCGGATATTTACCTGTATTTGAGATGGTAAACTCACGGGTGACGGGCTCTGCTCCGGCTGAAAGCTCTCCGGCATCGATGGTGGCAGGCTCGATCTCTATCTTGGCGGGATCGCTGGCCACACCCTGAACGGTAAGCTTGTAAGTGGCGCCATTAATGTCAGTGAAGGTGATCACACCTACATGGCTGCCGGCCGACTGTGGAGCATATGTTACTTCGATGGTCTGATAGTTGCGCGCAGGGAAACCGCCGCTCACGTAGTCAGGACCTGTGAAGTGCTCGGAGCTCGATGATACTGACGATGAGAAGATAGCATCAGAATATGTCGACGAGGTGAATGTGCCGTAACCTTTATTGAACACGCGCACACCGAGTGTCTTCGTCTGGCCTACGATGAGGTCACCGAAGTTAACCACTTTCGGGCCGGTGATATCCGGTGTACCTCCGGTGGCATCGATGTTAACCTGTACTGACTGCTGATTCTTGGTTGTCTCATTGGTGGTGAAGCCTATCTTGGCACGATAAGAGCCATTGATGAGCTTTTGGCCATCGTTGCTGACGGTGACGAGCTGTGTGCCACCGGCAGGGATAGTACCCTCTGAGGGATTAAGCACGAGTACCGAGCTCCAGTCAGGGTTCTGACTAATAGCCGTTACGGCAAATGCTACTGTAGCAGAGCTATAGGCCGTGCCGCGGAGCACATCGCTCAGGCGTGACCAGGTCTTGCCCATGTCAGTGGACATATAGCTGTAGTTTTCGTTATAGCCTTCGACTGCAGAGCCTATTCCGAGAGGATAAAGCGTCTCTGAAGGATCAAAGTGATATACGATCCAGAATGACTCACCCGGGGCAAACCATAGCTGCTCGGCGAGACGGGTCTGGCTGGCATAGCTCCAGTAAGAGGGGTGCATCTCGAGCTCAAGGGCTGCGGTAGAGATGCTTGTGCCACGGTAAACCTGGATCGTAGGATCTGCGCCATTGTTGCCGAGAAGACTTACGTGGGTAAGGTTGAAGCCCTCGGGATAAGTGGCGGCATCTACGGTAAACATCTGGGCAAGAGAGTTGGAGAGCTTGGGATTGCTCTCGCCGATATATGCGTAGATGGTGGTGTAGTAAGAGAAGTTGGTGGGGAAGGCGGAGGGATCGTACTCTTCCATGTCGATGACTGAGTGCTTAGCCACACGCTGCACTCCGGCTTTGCCGCCGAACACAGCTATCTTGCCGGGATTCGGACGGTTGATACCCCACATTGATACGGGCATGGTGCGCTTGTAAGTGCTCCATTTCAGAAGACCTTCGGCTGCATTTCCGATAGTGAACTCGGCTGAAGCCACGGGCTGCGAAGCCTGATCAATGGCCAGATAGAGGCCATCCCATCCTGCATCCACGGTCATCTCCGGGCCGGCATTGGTGGTTGCCGATTTCACCTCAGAGAGAGCTGAGGCATTACCCCATCGGTCAACGGCAGTGATCGCTACATAGTAGGTGGTCATGGCGTTGAGGCCGGTGAGCTCATACTGATAACTGTCGCCCGAGCTGTTAAATTTAGTGTCGGCCACCACTGACTGCACTTTTGTGAGATCACTCGCAGCGGTGAAGGGCTCGGTGGAGTAATAGATCATGTGATGGTTGACATTGTTGTCGCTCGAAGCAGGGATCACCCAGCTTACGAGGATCTCCTCCTGCGAAGGCGCAAGGGTGAAGTCAGCTACAGCCTCGGGTGCCTCGCCCGAACCCATCATAAGGGCTTTGGCGGCATCCACCGAGCCGGAACCGAAGTAACCGCGAGCCTCAGGGTTGAGGGCATAGAAGTCGTTGACCGAGGTCACGATCTGCTGGCGGAGGGTCTCATTAAGCAGATCAGGTTTGCCGTAGGACGAAAGCACGAGGGCTGCTATACCGGTCACGTGCGGGGTAGCCATCGATGTGCCTTCGTTGTAGCCATACTCGTTGGAGGGAAGGGTGGAGAGCACACCTAAGGCGGTGTTATAGTCCATATTACCACCGGGAGCCACTACGTCAGCCCATGTACCATAGTTAGAATAGGGAGCTACCTTTCCGTCAGCGCCCATAGCCACTACGGAGAGCACCTTGGGATAGCATGAAGGATAGTAATTACCTTCAAGGCCATCGTTACCGGCAGCAAAGATACAGAGACCGCCTGTGAGCACTTCACTGCGGGCTGTCTCCGTAAAATAGTCGATAGCATCGAGCACATCCTGCTCATAGTAGTCGCTCGAAGCCCATCCCCAGGAGCACTGGGCGATCGAGGCACCGCGCTCGGCTGCGTAGACGAGGGCTTTGGCGAAGTCGCCGTCACCTGTACCGGAACGGCTGTCAAACACCTGGCAGGAGATCATCTTGACACCACTGCCGGGAGTACCGTCACCACCGGCCACACCTGCCACGCCAAGGCCGTTGTTGTTGACTGCGGCCACGGTTCCGGCCACGTGTGTACCATGGCTGTGAGGATAAAGCTCCGGAGAATTGGTGACGAAGTTGTAGCCATAGACGTCATCGACATAACCATTGCCATCATCGTCAAAGCCGGGGCGTCCGTTGAGCTCGGCCTCATTGATGTAGATATTGGCAGCGAGGTCTTCGTGGTTTACGTCAATACCGCCGTCGATCACGGCTACAATGACGTTGCTCTTACCGGTCTCTTTCTTCCAGGCCTCAAAGAGGTTGATGTCAGCTCCGGCGAGCGACTCGGCTATTGAACCATCGTTGTGGTAGTGCCATTGGGCAGGCAGACGAGGGTCATTGAACGGCATGGTTGTCGAAGGCGCCTTTACAGGACCTTTGGCAACGACAAACTTGCCGTCGCCCTCCTTGAGTACCATAGGCACCACGTAGTCAGCACGTTGCACACCGGGAGTTTCCGCCATTATCTTGCGGGCCTCCGTGGGGCTTACTGACTCGTCAAACGTAATTTCATACCAACGGTCGAGTCCATACGCAGCGCGCTGTTTCTCAAACTTTTCAGAGTAAGGAAACACTCGCTGTATACTCGAGGCCTTGAGCTTCTTAGCCGATGCGTCAAGCGGCTGGATACCGGTGGCAAGAGTCGTGCCCTTGGGCGCGATCTTTGCCTGATGTCCAATGCGCTTTGACATCTCGGGCTGGAGCTTAACCCTCACTACACCCTGGCGGGGTGAGGGTGCCTGAGCCTGAACCGCCGTTGCAGGCATTATCATAAGCATGATCAATGCCAGCAAAAGTTTCAGAGTTCTTTGCATTGAGATTGTTGATTGGTTATTAAGGTGAATAATATATACGAAAAAAGCCGGAACACAACTTTTGAGCTGCATTTCGGACTGTGTCATCAGAGAGAGATAGCTATTTTCAAGAGGAGGAGAGTTGTTTATTGGTTTTTAATTTTTAATCGTCACTTAAATCTTGTAAATCTTATAAGCCTCCATTGACTTATAAGATTTACAAGATTGCAAGCTGGAATTGAAGGATTAGAATTTCTTTTCAGGATGCTCACACTGGAGTGTCATAGAGGGCTGGTCGCACACTTCAGCCGGGCCAAAGTACTGGATAGGGCCGGGATAAGTGTAGCATACGTCCTTAGCCCACTGGTCGCGCTGCGATGCAAACTTAAGGAAGGGTGCACCATCGAGCTTAACGAGTGCTTTTTGTATCACGGGTTTCATCTCGCCGTGGCGACGCTCCATGTTCATCATCATAGTGATGGGTATACCACCTGCCACCCACTGTACTGAAGGCTTGGTAAGGTTGCGGAGTGATGACATATATCCGGTCACACCTGCATTGATCAGGCATGCTGCATTGAAGCCGAGACCGTAGCAGTAGTCAGCATCAAAGTTTGAGGGGTCAGCGCAGCGGCCTTCGTAACCGAAGAAGTGGTGCTGGGCGGCAAACTTGCCATTATATTTACCCTCGGCGCGGAGCTGCTCAAGGCGTTTGCCCACCATTTCAGAGAGCAGTTTTTCAGTCTCGATAAGTGAAACCTGTACATTGCCGTGGGGGTCACGGTCAAGTGTGAGCTGGCGCGCAACGCCCTTGGGAAGTGAAGCGTAAGTAGCTGCATTTTCCTTGGTAAGTTTGGCAAGCACCCATTCGCGCTGAGCTTCTTCACCATCAAGCATTGCAAATGCCTCAGCTTCCTTGGCCAGGAGGTCATTAAGCTCGGCGATAAGTGACTTCACAGCGGGGATAAACTCGATAAGGCCTTCCGGGATAAGCACCACGCCATAGTTGTCACCCTTGGCAGCACGGAGAGCCACGGTATCGGCGATGCCGTCAACCACCTGCTGCAGAGTCATATTCTTAGCCTCAACCTCCTCAGAGATGATGCAGATATTGGGCTGGCACTGAAGAGCACATTCGAGAGCGATATGTGAAGCTGAGCGACCCATCAGTTTGATGAAGTGCCAGTATTTCTTAGCTGAGTTGCAGTCACGCTCGATGTTACCGATTACCTCAGAGTAAACCTTGGTAGCAGTATCGAAGCCGAATGATGTCTCGATTACTTCGTTCTTGAGGTCACCGTCGATAGTCTTCGGACATCCGAGCACCTGTACGCCGGCATTAATAGCCTTGTAATATTCAGCGAGCACTGCTGCATTAGTGTTTGAGTCGTCGCCACCGATAATCACAAGTGCAGTGATTCCAAGCTCCTTAAGGATCTCAAGACCTTTGTCAAACTGCTCTTTAGTTTCGAGTTTTGTACGACCTGAGCCTATAATGTCAAAGCCGCCGGTATTGCGATACTCATCGATGATCTCGGGAGTAAGCTCCATATACTTGTGATCCACGAGTCCGCCGGGTCCCATCAGGAAGCCGTAAAGACGTGAATTTTTATTAATCTTCTTGATACCGTCAAAGAGGCCGGAGATTACATTGTGACCGCCGGGAGCCTGACCGCCTGAAAGGATTACACCTACATTGATGGGCTTGCCGGCTGCTGTGGCAGTGGCTTTCTCGAATCGAAGTTCGGGCAGACCGTATGTGTTGGGAAACAGATTGCGGATTGCTTCCTGATCAGCTACAGAGTTGGTAGGCTCGCCTTCTACGGCCTTAACTGTACCGGTCAATACGATAGGCAACTTGGGACGGTAAGCCGCACGGGCTTTCTGCAAGGCACTTTTTTTCATGACTCAGATGGGTTTATTAAAGGTTTTGATATTCTATGTGCAAAGTAACGAAAAATTTCCAACAATAGCAAACCATCTAATCTACAAAAATCTACAAAATTTGAGAAGCCCCGGAGATTCTGATGGATTTCCGGGGCTTTATGGTATTACTGGAGGATTATCTTGAGGGGGGTGCGGTGGGTGTCAGTGGTTATGAGGTAGATGCCCTGGGGCAGAGTTACCTCCATACCGTCAGTTATCACAGGAATGGTCATGATGACGTGTCCGGCGATGTCGTAGATACGGCCGTCGAAGTGCTCGCCTACACATGTGAAGCGGATCGTGCCGGCTGATGTTGTGACTGCCAACGGTGCATCCTCGCCTACGTTTGCAAGTCCGGAATGGTTGACAAAGATTACATTTGACATGGGCGAACGGTAGCCGAGGCGGACGCTCTGCACTGAATAGGTCTCCTGATCGCTCTCATTGAAGCCGGTGATTGTGACGAAGTTTTCTTCGGCCTCGATTTCCTCGGTATAGGCTGTGCCGTCGATATAGCGGGTGCGGGATACCACATAGTAGTCTACGACGTCGTTGTCAGGCACTTCCCACGAAGCGATATAGCTGTCAGAAGTAACATCCGAGGCAGGGAGCGCCACGAGCTGAGTCAGCGTGGGCACCTCAGCACAGCTTCCTCGCAGATAGATATATATGCCGGTGCCGGGAAGGTCTCCATCATAGATATTCAGCGTAGCGGTGTGAGAGCCGATAGCGTCAGGCGTATAAGTGATATTGAGGTATGTGCCGGCATTTGAGTTGGCCAAGCGATAAGATATGCGACGGCTTTCGGGCGTGAAGTAAGTGCGGTTTTCACCGGCCACAACCACTGAGAGATCCTTTGTGAGGTTCTGGCCGTGGAAATAGAGTTTGGCTGTTGACGATGAGCCGATAGCCACCTCGCTGAAATCAAGACTCATGTCCTGAACCGGGGTAATCAGCACCGGGACATCGCCCGGAGCCGGGGTTTCGTCCACCTTGAAGGGCTCGGTTTTCTTGTCACCCCAGATATGGTTGGCAAGTTCGGGGAAGTCGATAAAGGGGTTACGGTTGTTCTGAAAGCGGTATACCTCCTCATTACGCATCACTTCTTTTTCGCTGACGGGGTCCTCCTCAGCCCAACGCAGAAGCATATTCATTGCCCATGGCTGAAGCGACGGATAGAGGTTGTTCTGAAGCATATAAGTATACTTCCAGGTAAGGTTCTGATAGCATGTAGCCATGTAGAAGTAAGTGCGGGCGAAGTCGCCTTTGTACTCATCAGCGGGCTCAAAAACTTTGTTGGCACCGCCGCCCTGCCCGGCTACGGGTGTGCCTACCTTGACCAATCCATTGTTGAACGACGCGAGCGAGACTGCCCCTAACGGGTAATTGCTCTTGGCTGAGTTGGCAGCCTGCTCCGAGGGGTAGAGATGGTTCAAGTCAATATAAGCCGGGATATCGGTATAACCACCCCACCAGCTCTTGGGAAGCGAGTGCTCACGGTTGAGACCGCGGAAGTTGGGGGCATACAGGGGTATGTTTGAGTACATATCCCACCACTGGTTTGACTCGGGATGTACGTCAGTCACCTGAAAATATTGCGGCAGATCGCTATACGACGAGATTTCAGTATGAGGATTGATAATCTCGAAGGCAGCATTCTTAAGGTCAGCACCACATTTATTATTGAGGCGGTCATAATAACCGGTGGGTATCTGTGCTTGTGAGGTCATAGTTGCGGTCAATCCGGCAAGAAGCAGAATGACGGCCAGCTGTAATTTTCGTATCATAAATAGTTGAAACTTGGTGACGTTTAGTGTTTGGTGACGTTTACCACTTGGGTGGGCGGAAGCTCTTTGTTACGCTTGTCAACGGCGGTAATTACTTCGTGAGCCAGATGGATAAACGATTGTGCGGCCATGGAGTCGCCTAACGCTATAGGTGTACCGGCATCGCCGCTGTCGGCCACGGATGCCACAAGCGGGAGCTGTGCGAGCAGCGGGAGCTTGAGGTGCTCGGCGAGTCTTACGCCTCCTTCGCGGCCGAAGATATAGTAACGCTCGTCAGGGTGCTCGGCCGGGGTAAACCATGCCATATTTTCCACGATTCCAAGCACAGGCACATCCACCTTGTCTTCAAGGAACATGGCAATACCTTTGCGAGCATCGGCAAGCGCAACTTCCTGAGGAGTAGTCACGATTACCACTCCGGTCATGGCGAGGGTCTGCACAAGGGTAAGGTGGATATCGCTTGTGCCCGGGGGCATATCAATCACGAAGTAGTCAAGCTCACCCCAGTCAGCATCAGTGATGAGCTGTTTAAGGGCATTCGAGGCCATAGAGCCGCGCCAGAGCACAGCTTTCTCTTTGTCAACCACGAAGCCAATTGACAATACTTTCACGCCATATTTCTCGATAGGGAGGATCAGAGGGCGACCTTCTACATCATGAACGTAGAGCGTTTCATCCTCTATACCAAACATTTTGGGAGCCGAAGGACCGAAGATATCGGCATCGAGAAGCCCTACCTTATAGCCTTCACGAGCCAGTGCAACGGCAAGATTTGACGCTACCGTTGACTTGCCGACACCTCCCTTTCCGGATGCTACGCCTATGATATTTTTCACTCCGGGGAGCACCGGGGCACTTTCCGCCTGGGGTGACTGCACGGTCTTGACATTCACAGTTACCTCTACATCATGGCTGATATGCGCATGGATAGCGGCTTCAGCAGCCTTGACAAGCGACTTGATGAAGGGATTGGTAGGCTTGTCGAAAATAAGCGAGAAGCTGACTTTGTTACCGTCAATGCGGATGTCATCCTCCACCATCTCACTTTCCACGATATTTTTTCCGGTCCCGGGATACCGCACAGTGGCGAGGGTGTCGAGTATAAGTTTCGGGTATAGAGTTTCCATATACAGTTATAATGCTTGATTTGCTTAAAATGTTCACATTAATTGACTTAAAATCCCTGAAGCTGCCCGCGGCCGAAACTGCGGTAAGGGTCGGGTTCAAATTCGACTTCAGGCTCTACAAGAGTCGGCTCTGAATGGAGCGGAAAGGAGAGGAATTTGATAGTCAGACCGCGGTCGAGCCATTGCTGTTCATAGAATGTCTTGATGGGGGGCAGCTTGGCAGTCAGCTCGGGCGTGGCATACAGGTCAGCCGTATCTGCCGCCGGGGTGATGCCGTTGACGCGCAGCATTTCGCGGGTGTAGGCGTAGAGAAACGGACTGTCGGTCTTGAGATGGATGGAGCCGTCCTCGACTAACACTTTGCGGTATAGCTCGAGCTGACGGGTACCGGTAAGGCGCTTGTTGACCTTTTTCATCTGGGGGTCAGGGAAGGTGATCCATATCTCGGAGACTTCTCCGGGGGCGAAGAAGCTGTCAAGCAGCTCGATGGAGGTACGCAGGAAGGCTACATTTTTCAGCCCGAGGTCGCGCACACGGGTCGCGCCGGTCCACATTCGGGCGCCCTTGATGTCGATGCCTATATAGTTTTTCGAGGGGTCGTCTACGGCCATCCCTACGGCATACTCTCCTTTGCCGCATCCGAGTTCGAGCACGATTGGGGCTGTATTGTTGAAGAAATCTTCGTGCCAACGTCCGCGCAGGGGGCAACCACCCGTCTGCTTCAATACGCTGAACGGATACTGAAGCACACAGTCAAGTGTCTCCATCTCAGCAAATTTCTTTAGCTTGTTTTTGCCCATTATCGCGCGAGTTTGATAGCTTTGACAACTGATTCGGAGGGGATGGATACCATAAGGATGAAAATGCGGTCGGCTCGTGAAGATATGTCGAGCTTGACGGTGGTCTCGCCTGCGGCGTTGCGTAGTTCGAGCAACTGGCCTTCAAGATTATACAGGCTGACTCCTTCTATGGGGAGCGAGGAGTTTACTGCGATCTCGGTTTCAGTAATGGTGGCGAAGATATTATCCGACGTTACGGCGTCGATGCTTATGCCTGTTGAGGTGCCGGAAGTGGAGATCGAGAATTCGTTCCACTGTGGTGAAGCGAGGAATGCCTGCTCGGTTTGGGAATCAACGAGCAGAGTGACAGCGCTTTGATTGACACGGTTCCATACATCGTCGCCGAGCGATGGGACAGTTTTGAGCGACCGGGCATCTATGTTTTCAAGCGAGGACATATCCTGCATGGCGTTGGCTGATATGTGCTCGAGCGATTCAGGCAGGGTCAAGGTAGTAATATTTGCCATATCGGCGAGGGCATATCGGCCGATGGTGTCAGTGGCCTCACTTATAAGAGTTGTGCCGTTATTAAGGGCTGTTCCTTTGAGGGAGAAATCGTCATAATTCTTTACGGTGGAGGGCACTACCATATAGCCGAGGTTTGAGTCGCCGAAGAAGGCGCCTTTGCCTATGCGGGTCAGGCCTTCGGGCAGCGATACTGACTGCAAGGCATTGCAGGCGGCAAAAGCATAATCGCCTATAAGTTTTAGCGATGTAGCGGCTGAAAGGTTGATAGACTGCAGTCCGCTGCCATAGAATGCCTTGCTGCCGATGCTTTTCAAGGCTGATGACAATTCGATATACGCAAGTGAGGTACATCCGGCGAAGGCGTTGTCGCCGATAGTCACGGGCGCTCCCTTGAACGACCACATTGCCGTGCAGCCGCGAAACTCTGAGGCGCTGACTGACTTCGGGCCGTAAGTCACCTCGGTAAGTGACGTGCAGCCGTCAAATGTGTTACTCCCTACGGTGGTCACCGTGGCAGGGACATCTATCTTGACGAGGCTGCGGCAGTCAGCAAACGCGCCATTACCAATCTCAGTGACTGATTCCGGTATCACAATTGAGGTTATGGCCGACGACATGAGCGCGCCGGCTCCGATGCTTTTCAGTCCGGCGGGGAGGGTTACCATAGTAGCGGTCAGACCCGACAGCGAGTATGCCGGGAGCTGATCAGCCGGATATGATGCGATGTTTGTAGCCAATCGCGTATTATTTTCGGCAGCTATGGTAGTTTTTGACAGGTCGAGTGTCGAGAGCGAGCGCATCGTAGTGGCTACGAAATGGAGGTCAGAGGCATTTACAGGACCGTCGAGTACGAGCTCAGTACAGTCAGCTGCCTGGCTGGCCAGCGATGTGGCAAGTGTGCCGGGGGTGGTGACGGAGATGCTGAGTGCATCAGCCGACACGGCAGCCGAGAAAGCGATTATCGTTGTGAGAAGAAGTTTTACTGTTTTCATTTATAAAGGAGAAAAATGGTTATGACATGGATTGCATTTCTACAAGCCTTGTATAATATCCGTTAAGAGCTATAAGTTCATCATGAGTGCCACGCTCCACGATATGCCCTTCGTGCATGACGCATATCAGCGAGGCGTGTTTGATGGTGGAGAGGCGGTGGGCGATTACGAGGGTCGTGCGGTTTTTCATCAGCCGCTCGAGTGCCTCCTGAACGAGTTTCTCGCTCTCGGAATCGAGAGCGGAGGTGGCCTCATCGAGGATAAGTATGGGAGGATTTTTCAGAATGGCACGCGCTATGGAGAGTCGCTGGCGCTGCCCGCCGGAGAGCTTGCAGCCACCGTCACCGATATTAGTGTCATATCCATCCTCGGTGGCCATGATAAATTCATGAGCATTGGCTATCTTGGCCGCAGCGATTACCTCCTCGCGGGTGGCATTCTTGACACCGAAGGCGATATTGTTGAAAATGGTGTCATTAAATAGTATAGCCTGCTGGTTGACGTTGCCCATCAGTCCGCGCAGATAGTGCACCGGGAGCTCGCGGATATCCACGCCGTCGATGGTGATACGCCCTTTCTGAACATCGTAGAAGCGGGGTAGCAGGTCGGCCAGCGTAGACTTGCCGCTACCGCTCTGACCCACGAGAGCCACTGTCTCGCCGGGGCGGATGGTGACGTCGACTTCATTGACCACAGGGAGCTCCGGATCGTAACCGAAGGTGGCGCCTTCGTAATGAATCTCGCCGCGGAATGCGGCTATTTCGCGCGGATGCACGGGGTCTTTAATGGGATTTTCAGCGTCAAGTATCTTATCCACGCGCACCATCGAGGCAAGTCCCTTCTGGATGGCATACATGGCCTTTGACAACTCTTTTGCCGGATTGATGATGTTATAGAATATCACCATATAATATATGAATACGGAGGCATCGAGCGACGAGGTGCCCGAGAGAATAAGTATGCCGCCAAACCATAAGACAATAGCGATGGTCATCGTGCCGAGAAATTCGCTCATCGGGTGAGCGAGTGCCTGACGTCGCGCTATGGAGTTGGAGATGTGATAGAATTTTTCGTTGCCTTCGCAGAAGCGGGTATCCATCTTCCCTTCGGCATTGAAGGCTTTGATGACACGCAAGCCGCCTAGGGTCTCTTCGATGTAACTCATCAGCAAGCCCCACTGATTCTGCCCTTCAAGCGAGGTGCGTTTTAGCCGCTTGCCTACGCGCCCCATGATGGTTCCGGCTATCGGGAGCAGGATAAACACGAAGAGGGTCAGCTTCCACGACATGAAGATCATCATGCCGAGGAAACAGAGTATCATGATAGGGTTCTTGAACAGCATATCGAGCGAGGCTGCTACCGAATTTTCTATCTCGGCCACGTCGCCGCTCATGCGCGACATCACGTCGCCGCGGCGCTCGGAGGTGAAAAACGATAGCGGGAGCGAAAGTATCTTGCCGTAAAGGCTGTTGCGGATATCGCGCACCACGCCCGAGCGGAGGGGCACCATGAAGTATGACGCCAGGTAAGTGGATCCGGTCTTCAATCCGGTCATCACCACGAGCACGGCAGCCAGCATCGCAAGGGTCTGCGCCGGCCCCCAGGAGTTGATACACTCCTGAGTGTAATAGTAGAAGTTATTGAGCAGCACGTCAAAGAGTTTGCCACTGCCTATCTCCATATATCCGTACACATCCTCCTTTACCTTAAACAGCATGTTAAGGATAGGGATTATCACGCCAAACGAGAAGATCGTAAGTATCGTGGCGAGGATATTGAAGAATATATTGAGTATAAGATATTTCTTATATGGCGGGACAAACCGCAGCAGAAATGCCTTTAAGTCGCTCATGGTGTGATATTACAGTTAAAGATAGCTCGCACGTCAGCCGTGTCCCTGCCGGGACTGATATCTGACTACTATGATTACGAAAAGCCCGCGCGACCGTGATCGTGCAGGCTGTATGTTTATTCTGCCCTCCCGGGTGCATCAGGGATATCACTCGCCGGGAGTGGGAGCGGCTACGGGTGCAGGGGCGGGAGCTGCAGGGGCGGGGGTGTCAAAGTCACCGCCGGTGGTCTGCTCGGTAGCTACCGGTGTCACACGTGATGCATTCTGGTGGATTGCGTTGGGCATTACGAAGGTTGACAGCACTGCGAGCAATGCGATGATGCCGGCCAGCGACCATGTAAGCTTCTCGATGAAACTGTTGGTACGGCGTACACCCATAATCTGGTTTGAACCGGCGAATGTCGATGACAGACCTCCACCCTTTGACTTCTGGATGAGAACTACTCCGATGAGAAGCACTGCGCAGATGAGTGTCAGGACAATAAGAAAATAATACAACATAGCTATACTTGTTTTTCTTGATTTTTATGGTTACTATGGTTTTAATCGTCACTAAAACTGCGGTTAAGCATCAATTTTTGAAGAAACCGCAATTGGTCTGCAAAGTAAACACTTTTTTTTGGATTATTCAAGCAAAGATGCCTGATAATTTCGTATGCTTTATCATATCTTTGCTGTTTTATATAAATTTTAGCAAGACTTTCGCTTAGCGACGACTCTGCAGGTGCCTCGGCTGGAGCCGGAGAAGGAGATTTGCGCTCTTCGGGCTGCGGCGGCTCGGGACTGTCGGCCGACGTGGAGAATGCCTTGACGAAGGCGTCGATCGAGGCTTCGTCGTCAGAGTTGTCTACGCCCTCGGCATCGTCATCCTCAAGCTGGAGCACCGCGCCATAGTCAGGCACGGGATTGAATATCATCTGCTCGAGCAGCTTGTCTTCCTCAGGCGATGTGTGTCCGTAAGTCTCGAGAAATGCGGATATGGCGTCGTCAGTAGTGGTGGCCGCAGTGGTCTCCATCGGGGGATAGAAGTTCTCAAACAGCTCCCCGTCTACTCCAGTGAGGTGAGTCAGCCCATCGGCGTCATAAGCATTGAGCACTACCATAGCCCGCAGCGATGCGAGCTCTTCGGCGGGCAGCTCCTCGGCGTAGCGACGCAGCAGCGCTACGGCCGGAGCAATAAAGTAAGGGTATCGCTCCACCATGGAGCGCAGCTCATGGATATCCATCCCGTTCAGGCGGTCAACTGACACTGTTAAAGCGCTTCCCATCATGGCATTACCAGTCGCCGAGCGTGGCGTTGAATATCAGTTCTACAAGTTCTTTGGAGATGGTGTTGCAGAGCTCATCTTGAACATCGGTGAGCATCTCAGAGGAGTCAAAGTCGCGATAAGCGCTGAAGGTCTGATCGATATCCTTACCCTCAGCCTTGTTGTCAGTATACTTCACGCGCACCTGGATAGTCAGGCGGGTTTTTGAAGCGTATGCATCCTCGGTCACGGCCTGAGGTGACAGACTATAGCCCGTGATTTCACCTTCAAGTGAAAGGTCGGAAGCCCCGCCGTCAGTGACACGCAGGCGGGTGTTGCGCGCTATATAGTCAAGCAGCTCATTTTCAAACGTCTGCTGCAGCGGCGGATACACCAGCGCAGCGCGTATCGGAAACTGTGACACCGATATCGTCTTATAGATATTATAGTCGATCGCCGAGCCGTTGAGCTTATAGCTGATGCGGCACGACGACGCCAGCCCCATCATCACGATAACGGCTAATAACAAGGACGATATGAGACGGAAATTTTTCATCGATGCAAAATTAAGAAAATTTTCTTGCAAAACTATACAATCGTTCAACAGAAAGTATTACATTTGCGCTAATCATATCATCAACTCTAACAACTATCAACTAAAATCTAAAAACTAAAAACTAAAAACTAAAAACTAAAAACTAAAAACTAATCCAAGCCCTTCGGGCTTTTCTCTAAATAACCGCTGTGCTGGCTCTGCCAGCCTGCGGATCTAAAAACTAAAAACTATCAACTAAAAACTATAACTATGTTATCACCTAAAATTCAAGACGCGCTCAACGCGCAAATCAATGCCGAACTCTGGAGTGCCTACCTCTACCTGTCAATGGGAATGCATTTTGAAGCCGAAGGACTCCCCGGCGTAGCCAACTGGTTTAAAATTCAATTCAAAGAAGAGCAAGATCATGCTGAAATATTCATGAACTTCATCAATCAACGCGGCGGCCACGTAGAGCTCAAAGCCATCGACGCCGTACCCACCCGCTGGGACTCGCCCCTCGACGCATTCAAAGCCACCCTCGAACACGAGCAGAAAGTTACAGCTCTAATCAACAATCTCTACCACCTCGCTGAACAAGAGAAAGATTACGCTACACGCGACCGCCTCGCATGGTTCGTCTCAGAGCAGGTTGAAGAGGAAGACAACGCCCGCGAACTCATCGACAAACTCTCGCTCATCGGCGACAACGGCATGGGCCTCTACATGATCAACACCGAACTCGCCACCCGCACCTACACCCAAGCCTCACCCCTGAGCACTGCCGAATAATCCCCCACACCACCGACAGCATAGCCCGGAAACCACCTCCGGGCTTTTTTCGCATTAAGTATGCATAAAAAAACAACTTAGTGACGATGAGACGTTATGGGTTAAAGTCGTTTCATCACGTCGCCGATCTTATTGATATAATAACTGCTGTCGACAAGTCGCTGAGCTTTGCGTCGCAGCTGACGAGTTGGAAATTTATCAGGATCTACAAGGAGCTCATAATCTCTCGGATCAAAACTGCCGTCCAAACCGGTGATACAGGCTACACGGCCGTTACTCCCTCTAAACTCCATCAAATTTGCATATTTTCCCGTGCGACGGTTTCGCACTAAAAAACCGGTATTGTCGGAATATTCCTTTTGCGAGTTATGAGAGTTTTTCTCCGATTTCACCTTGCTGCTGACGCGCTGCCGGGCCTTGCGCGAACGCTCCACAGCCTGCTGAATCTCCGTTGAGATATACTCAAAGATTGATTTAACCATCTGATCCTCAGCTGAAACATCCGGCTTGAAGCCATCGGTCATCATCGCCTCTGCGAGCGATACCAAACGCTCAGATACATAACCGGTGAATGCACTGGTAATCTTCTCAATAACTCTGGTGCGGAACTTCCGCGAAACTGCTGATCTTTTCATAATATCTTTTTTCCGACAAAGTTACACGCCCACATTCATCCAAAGTGACCATAATGGCAGGAAGTAGTTGTTAGTTGTTAGTCTTTAGTTGTTAGTCGAAGGAGGCGCGGAGCGCCGGGGTTGTCGGTCATCGCGTTAGCGCTTCGCCTTAGCGAAGAAAGAGGGTGTATCAAATTAAGCAGTTTGGTACATCCTCTTATTTATTAGCGTC
>JAMPAP010000016.1 GCA_023667185.1 Lachnoclostridium sp. | reverse complement strand
CCAATAGCAACGTCATGCCCATAAGTCTACTTTGCCGATAGCTGAGTAGTTACTACTTTACCCCCCCGATTGTTAATTGTTGTTAACGCGGCGTCAAAAGAGCGCAGATGGACGACAATGGTGTAGGGGCGTGATATATCACGCCCCTACCAATGACCGACAAGCTCTGTGCTTGAGTTGCACACCCTATTATTTCACGGTGAGGATGTCACCGGCGGAGTGAGCCGTGAGCCGGGGAGCATACTGGCTTTGGATGGTGGCCGTGCCGCAGGTGAACACGCCGGCATTGTTTACCCATACATCGTAAGTGATCAGATATGATCCCTTGGGCAGATGGGAGATGAACAGGCGGGTGGTGGCGTCGCGGTTTTCACGGTAGAAGCATATCCCCTCGGAATAGAGCGGGGTGGGGAGCTGCTCTACCGGTTCGAGGCAGGCCGCACGGTCATCGGTCACAGCTACATAGTCCATATCGCGACCTGAGATGATGCGGAGCTCCACGCGAAGGCGGTCGCCCGTAGCGAGATCGCGAGGCTCGGTTACCTCGGTGCCGTCATATTTGAGCAATCGACGGGATATTGACAGATCCTCGATAGAGTGATCTTTCACGTCGGCCATCCCGGCGGTAAACTTGCTGAAGACAGCACCGAAGGCCGGCGAATCAGAATGTCGCGAGATGGAGAGCGAGTCGCCCCCCATGGCATCAAGGTTGACGCGGAAATATCCTGTCACATTCTCCACATTGGAAGGAACGACGCTCTTTCCGCCGACTCTCACCTCGACCCCTTCGGCTGGCTTGAGCCAACGCTTAGAAGTGCTTAATACGGCGTTGACCACCTCGGTGGTGGTGACTGACGAGCCCCAGTCAGTAGCCTCCTTCTGGAGGATAATCCACTGCCTGATCAGGTCAATATCCTTGCATCCGGGCTCAACCTCAGCGAAGGCTTCAAGCACCATAGCCGTGGTGCCGAGCTTGCCCATTGACCACAATGTCATATCATCAAGCGACGGCCACCACATACCTTTCACAGCAGAGACGTCGGCATACTCTCTGAGCGATACGAGCACTTTGCGCGCTTCCTTAGGATTGCCGTAGCGAGAGAGTATCAGCGCGTCGATGGCTTTACCGAAGATATCCTGTTTCTTCCAGCCGCGAAGCGAAGCTTCGACAGCAGCCTGTGTAACAGCCTTGGCATCGTCAGAAAGAGCTACGTCAGTGAACATTGAGCGCATGAATGCATAAAGCTGATAGTCACTTTTGGGATACTTCCTGTAATCCTCGGCCGTAACGCGGTCAATATATCCTACGGCCTTGATAATCAGCTCGTTAAGTTTATCGGAATCAGGAAGGTAGCCGAGTTTTTTAAGTCGTCCCATCATCAGGAGAACATTGATTGTCGACCAGCGGGATGGTTCGTTAAGCTGACCTATCCAAGCCCAGCCGCCCTCGCCGCGCTCAAGGCGTGATAGAGTAGCAATATTATCTGCGTAAGTTGAGGCGATCATCTTATCATCAAACAGCAGACTTAGTCGAGCCATGCGCTCCGTATCAGAGCGCGCGTCCATCATCCAGGGGGTCGCATTTAGGAGCGCGATCTTAAGGTCAGAGTTACGCTCAAGCATTGACACGAGTGTAGAGTCAGACTTGTCAGACGAAGTCCATTCCCTCAATGCTGAAGCTATTGCCGGATTATCGCGCAGCAGCCCGTCGGCCACAGCTGCCGAGAAGATAGCGGCAGCAGCTTCATTGGCAGTCGAGGCCTTGGCAGCCATCAGTCCGGGCAGAGCGGTCACCACCTGCCAAGCGGGGTTTTCGCAGAACTGAAGTGTCAACCTTACATCCTTGCCGGAGTCAGGGAGTTTCATAGCATAATTCTGCTGCTCGGGGGCGAGGTAGAATGGGGTAGACTCGATAACGGGAGTGGTTGACTCAAGGACATTGATAAGGCTCTGCTCGCCATCGGCATACGTGGCGGTGGATGACTTGATGCGGTAGCCTATCAGCGGCATCTCCTCTATGACGGCCAGACGGCTTGAAACCACTGTCGACGAATTAGCCTCGACGTTATCAATCGTCTCCTTGCGGTCGATAATTTCGCCCGTCGATGGGTTGAAGATTTCAACCACTGTGGTGACAGTCGATGCCGAATCAGTATTGTTGAATACCGTGGCTTTGATCTCAGCATCATCGCCAAGGCGCACAAACCGCGGCAGGTTAGGCTGCACCATCACCGGTTTTGAAGCGAGCACATCGGCGTCAAACTCAGCCATCTGCAGCTCGTCAGTGAACGCTCTGACGAGAAACCGCCAGGTGGTATTGGCATTAGGCACGTCAAACGTAAGGCTCAGATGACCTTCAGCATCAGTATTGAGCATGGGGCGGAAGAACGCCAATGCTACCTCTGAATCACGGTAAGCAAACTCCGGCGCGGTTTCTACAGCGTCATCTTCTTCACTTTCAGTCGTCACCCCGGCATCAGCAGCCATATCAGTCACGGCTTCCTCAACTATGCTCTCATACATCACATTCCCGGCCGATGGGGCAGCACGTTGCATGGCCTTATACATTACGATAGGCTGGTTGTCGTGATAAAGAGCGTTGCCGTAAGTATTGAAATCGGGTAAGAGGATGCTCTGGCAGTCAGAGCGTGATTCGTCATGCCATGAAGATGACGCCTGCACCGTGCCGTTATAGGTCAATCGGGAGTTAACCTGCGGCATTGACGATTGATAGAAGTTACCCCAGTCAAAAGTAGCAATGGCATCAAGAGCTATGTTATACATGTCAGTGATTACAGCAGCTTCGGCCTTAGAGCCGTCGCCGTTGACCACGGAGAATGACCACGTCTCGCTCGCGCCGGGAGTGATCTTGTCGCGGAACGATTCAGCCTTAATTTTCAGCGAGTTATCCGTAACGGTAATTTTATATGACTGATTACATACATTGTAGTTGCCATAACCGGTCACTGACATATTGGCCGCATCTACGCCGTCAGGAATACGGTAAGTAAAGCGGTTCATACCCTCCTTGACATCAATCCATTTCTTGAGTAGCAGGTGATCCTTACCCAAAATGATCACGAGCAGACGGCTGCGGCAGTTGGAAGCAAAGATCCAATCCATTTTGCGGTCAGCCCCCACATTTATATTATTACGTATGGGCGACCATATAAAGGCGTCGGGCACAGGCGACTTCTTGTCGCTCATGCGGTAGACGGTAATAGGAAGCTCATAGGCGTCGATACCTTCGAGGGTGGTGCATGAAAGCTTCACGACAGCCTTGCCCGAGGGGATTCTCTTGGTAGAAATAACCCCGTCGGCCGGGAGAATACCGCTGCAAATGTCAGCGCTGTCACGTATTACGGTGTAGCAGATAGGAGCATCCACCATCTCGCCGTCAGCATCCACTATACGAGCGTTTATACGGATCTTTTCATTCTCATAATTTTCCACACTGCTGCTCACCTCGATGTTGTAGCGGCTCTTCATTGTGAAGTAAGTGGAAGCCTCATGGCTTTCACCGGCAGTGGAGGTTACGTCAACTTTGGCAGTGAAAAAGCCGTCGGGGCAGGGTGATGACTCGATAATATCCTTTGTAACAACGATTTCGAAGTTGCCATCCTTGTTAGTCACACCATCAGCCGAATAAAACATTATATCCGGCTCGCGGCGGAAGCGGTAGAATGGATATGGAGCTGACACGCCGAGTTGGATTTTGACTGTAGCACCGGCCACGGCTACCCCTGAATAAGTTTTAACATTGCCGCGTATGGTTACATCTCCGGCAGCGGGAACGCCCGTCAGCGGTGAAGGCATTTCTACGGCAAACGTCGGCTGCTTGTAATCGGATATCGTGAAATGGTAAAATTCGTTAGTGATACGCAGTAAATAAGTTCCAGTAAGTCTATTCTCGGGAGCTGCGAACCGCCCGCTGATGCGACCCCACTTGTCGGTGGTACAGCTCACGGTATCAACCATCAGGCCGTTAGGGTCATGTAAAAATACTTTAACAGTAGTGTCAGCAGCGAGCTGGCGATCATTTCCGCAAGTGTTGTATATGATGGCAGCCCATTCGATAGAGTCACCCGGGTGATAGAGTGGCAATGATGTTGTTATTACAGCTCTTGCCACCTTGTTAGGTTCAGGTTCTTTGACAAGATAAGTATTAAGAATCTTGGAATAACGGTCGTCACCTTTTTCAGCAGCGAGGTTAGGATTGCCGATTTTTGATGAAAGAAGGTCAAATGCACCATTAAGGTCAGTAGTGCCGATGGCCGAACCAAAACCCTTCAGTATGGGAATCAGTGAAGCACCGGCAACACCCTTGCCATCAAGAGGGTTAACCACATATACGATATTCTCGAGCTCTTCGCCACACTGAAAGGCGCTTTGCATCAGAGCCAACTGTGTGACATATATTTTGCCGGGATAATTATATGATTTACCCCCTTCTACTTCAGGCACGGCTGCGTAGTAACCGGGGCGCGGGAAGGTGAAGGAAACGTTGCGAGTGACGGTAAACGGAACCTTTTCGTCACACGTCACTGTAAGAGTGGCGATGAGATTCTCAGGTTTGAGATATTTTTTAGTATTATAATTATTGGGGGGGCAATCCGAGATGTTATATATCTTAATGGTGGTCAAAGGTGCATTTGAGATATCGACGGGAATATTCACAGCAACGCCCGGCCTTACCACCTCAGGAACTTTGACCTCTGCGCTACGGGCTGTGATGTCCATCAAAATATTTTCAAGGCAGGCATTACGGGGATAGCTGCTGAAGCGTGAAAGATTAGAGTTTACGGCATCATAAATCCATTTGGTATTTGTTGTTTCGTAATCCCGTTCAGTCATAGCGATCAGTACATCTCCTGAATATTCGCTTGATGAATAGCTGTTGTAAAGCTCTTTGAGCAAATCATTTTGCTTATCGGCAGCCGCCTGATAATCAGGAGTGAAAATGTGTCGGCTGATAAAGTCGATACGGCGGATATCGGTATTGATCAGAGCCGGGATGTCAGCCGCATGAAACGTCAGAAGCGAGGAGTAAATTTCGAGGATACGGCGTGCCTCGGGCGACGACTGGTTGAACCGCATCGCCACATATATATTATGTGGTACGAGAAGCCCGGTGGAGAATATATTTCGCCACGTTGTGCAATTTGAAATTAACTCGATTGACCGGTATGCGGCAAAGTCGTAGAGAGTAGGGTAGTAGAGGGCAGTTAACTTATCTGTCTTAATAACCTCTGACCAAGCTGTCAGGGGCACGCTCTTCATCGCATCGCTATACGTCAGAGCTGAGTTGGCAAGTGAGAATATGCGGTCGCGAAACTGCTCTCCGCTCCACATAAACGGGTCAGGGTCAAGAGGCGTCAGCGGAAGCTCGCGATTATCATATTTATAGCGGGAGCTATTGTAAATTTCAGCATAGATGGTCGCCTCAAGAAGATCCAGAATCCCTTTGAGTGAACTGTCAGTGGTTACGGTCTTTACCGAGTCAATCAGGGATATAACTTGGGTGACTTTCTCGGAATCCTTGGCATCGCTTGCCACGGCAAAGTTGATTAGTGCTCTTGCCACGGCAGGGGAGTCACCATCGTCAAGAGCCTTATGCAGAGCCTTGCGGGAGTCGCTCATCACTGTTACAGGTAATGAGAAATCAGGAATTGAGGGATCGCTTGTCATGACCTTAGAAGTTTTAGCCGATGAAACGAGAGGAATAATCATCAAGGCAGTAGTCAGGATGATGGAAAATAACCTTCTCATAAAAAGTATAGTGAGGATTAATAAAAAAACTCACTACCGGTAGTTCGGCCTGTAGTGAGTCAATATCATGTTTGAGAGCCGAAATTACTTGGCTTTGAAAGTGCGGCGGTGCTGCTTCATGAGCTCCTTGGTGAAATCTTGCTCGGCATCACGGAGCTCAAAAAGCTGTTGGGCTGAAAGAATAGCTTTGAACTTATTGAAATAAGATTTCTCTATTTCGTTTTCACGTCCTTTAAGCTCCACGGCAGCTTCGGCGGCCTTTTCATACTCAAGGTCAGTGCACGATTTGCCCTTCTTTTTGATTTCCTCCTGCATGGCGCGTGTTTCGTCGTTGATTTTGCGAAGCTCGTTGTCCATAGCCATATATAGAGGGATAAACTCCTCGCGTTGCTTATCGGTAAGGTTAAGCTTGCGGGCGATATAGTCAGTTTTTACTGACTGCATCTCCTGGTTCCATGTCTTACGTTCGCGAGAGGTTGGGCGATCTTTGGCCAAACAATCGTTTCCGGCCAGGATAATCGTAAGGGTCAGAGAAAGAAGTAGTAAAAGTCGTCTCATAATACTATTAGATATCAGTGGTTTCTTCAAACGATACTTCTAATTCCGAGGGGTCGAAGCCTGCAGTGTAGAGGTCGTCCATCAGATACTGGTCATCGACATCGGTATGGTTGATGAAATAGTCGTTGATATAGTAGTCGTTGCTGACGGCGGCAGTCAGGACCGGATTGTTATCGAGCGAGAGATTGTGGCTGCCGGGCTTGAGAAGATCTACCATATTCATCATCAGCCAGATGCCGGCAAACATAGCAGCCATATAGATGTAAGGCCGGATACGCTGCCATATTGAGCGGGGCATTACACCGGGCGTCTCCTTTTCCCAGTCCATCTCAGGCAGTGACGCCTGCATCTTCTCGGCGAAGTCCTCGAAGAAATTGTCAGGCACCGTCATGCCGTCGTTGCGGTCGATACGGGTTAATATGTCGGTAGTCTTTTTATCCATATATTAATGTATATATACTTTATTATTAAAGTTAGACTGAATATGGTACGGAAAGTTTAATCTATGTTTTCAAAAAATTGTTCGATTTTTTTCACCGCGAGATGATATGAGGTTTTCAGAGCACTTTGCGACGTACCGAGTATCTCTGACATCTGCTCGTATTTCATCTCGTCGTAATATCTCATATTGAACACAATACGCTGTTTCTCAGGGAGCTGCGCTACGGCTTCGCGAAGCAGCAGGGCAAGCCGGTCGCCATCGACGTTCTTGTCAGCTTCGATGAGATTGACAAGGTGTGACTCCTCATCGTCAATCGACAGATTTAGGCGTTTGCGCTCCTTCTCGAGAAACGACATACTCTCGTTGATGGCAATCTTGTAGAGCCAGGTTGAAAGTTTGGCATCGCCACGGAAGTTTTCAATTGACTGCCAGGCCTTCATGAAGGTGTTCTGCAATACGTCGTTAGCATCGTCGTGTGACTGCACAAGGCGACGTATCTGCTTGTAGAGAGGCTCTGAATATTTACGGATTACCTCACCAAAAGCAGCGCGGCACGTTTTGGTGTCGCGTAGACGGGCTATGAGGTCTTTTTCTTCCATATTCAGAGTCGGTTTCAGAAAATCGATGTAAAGATACAAAAATTTCCTTAATCCTAAAAATCTTGTGATTCGTGAAAATTAATAATATTTGAAATTTTAGAAAAAAGTGTTAACTTTGCTGCGTTGAAAGGGGTGCAAGCGGAGATTACGCCGTGAGCTGAGATTCAGACCCTTGACCTGATGCGGGTAATGCCGCCGTAGGAATTCACGCCTGGAACGGTCTCATATTTCACCGTACGCAAGTGTCCCTTTCTGAACAAAACTATTTATTAAGATGTTTATACTTTCATGAGGGATAATCCATTGAAGATTGCAATCACTGCCGAGCATCCTGTGAGTGACGAATCGCATAAGATCACCATGCTTCTGGGCAATGGGTGGGATTATGTGCACCTGCGTCACCCCTCGGCATCGCGACGCGAGATGCAGTCGATACTTGAGGGTGTTGATCTTCGGCTGCATGACCGCATAGTGCTTCATGGACACTTTGATCTCATTAATGATTTTAATATAGGTGGTGTGCATCTCAACAACCGTTGCCCCGAGGCGCCGGCCTCATTCCGGGGGCGCGTATCATGCTCTTGTCATTCAGTAGAGGAGGTGATGGTGTGTGACTCGCTCGACTATGTTACTTTGAGCCCTATTTTCCCAAGCATTTCCAAGCCGGGCTATTCCGGAAATTTCACTGATGATTCACTCCGCAAGATTTCTCAGGCAAGAGTGCCTGTGGTAGCGCTTGGAGGTATCACATCGGAAAATGTGAGCCGGCTGTCAGCTTATCCCTTCGCCGGATATGCAGTGCTCGGCTCGCTGGAGTGGGAATCAGATATCCGAAGATTCTTGAACAACATACAACAATTCTAAAACCGTCAAAATGCTTCAATTTATCACTCATCCGTCAGATAAATACTCTGTGCCCGAGGAGGTGCAGATGGCGATCGAAGGTGGTTGCCGATGGATACAGTTGAGACTAAAGGATGCTTCCGATGAGGAATTCACTGCGGTAGCTCAGGAGATTATCCCGCTATGCCGCGAGAGCAATTCCTTCCTTATATTTGACGACCGCGTGGAACTTGCCATAAAACTTCAGGTTCACGGCGTTCACCTCGGAAAAAATGATATGCCTCCGGCTCAGGCTCGCGAGATGATGGGCGCTGAGGCGATAATAGGATGCACAGCCAATACGGCCGACGATATCCTTGCACTTCGCGGCCTCGATGTTGACTATGTAGGCCTCGGCCCGCTGCGCTATACCACCACCAAGGCACGGCTCTCGCCGGTGATAGGCTACGAAGGCTACCGCGATATAATGAATAAGGTGGCGGCTGAAGGCAACAAACTTCCCGTAGTAGCCATCGGCGGTGTAACTATCGATGATATAGAGCCGCTGATAGCCGCCGGAGTGAACGGCATAGCCATGAGCGGAGCTATCATTAATGCTCCTGATCCCGTGGTATATACAGCTGAGATTATGGCACGACTTATGAAGATTAACCCTAACATTTCCAATAATTAAACATAACATGAACGATATATTAACTATAGGCGGACGTGATTTCACATCACGACTTTTTGTAGGCACCGGTAAATTCTCTTCTAATGAGCTTATGCTCAAGTCGATACTTGCCTCAGGGTCGGAGATGATCACCGTAGCCATGAAGCGTATCGACATGGAGCATGAAGAAGATGATGATATGCTGCAGCATATCAATCGTGAATATGTTCAGTTTCTGCCCAACACATCGGGGGTACGTAATGCCGAGGAGGCTGTCCTTGCTGCCAATCTCGCTCGTGACTGCTTCGGAACTGATTTCATAAAACTGGAGATACATCCTGATCCAAAGTACCTGCTCCCTGACCCGGTGGAGACCCTGAAGGCTACTGAGATACTTGCCCGCGAAGGATTCAAGGTGCTTCCATATATTCAGGCTGATCCGGTGCTTTGTAAGCGACTTGAAGATGTAGGCACAGCTGCAGTGATGCCCTTGGGCGCTCCTATAGGTACAAACAAAGGCCTTAAGACCCGCGACCTTCTTGAAATCATTATCGCCGAGAGCCGTGTGCCTGTGGTGATCGATGCCGGACTTGGCGCTCCGTCGCATGCCGCCGACGCTATGGAGATGGGTGCCGATGCCGTGCTTGTCAATACGGCTATTGCCGTAGCCGGCGATCCGGTTGAAATGGCCGTGGCATTCAAGCTCGCCGTTGAGGCCGGCCGCAAGGCTTATCTTGCAGGACTCGGAACCGTGGTAACCTCAGGAGCTGTAGCTTCAAGCCCTCTGACCTCTTTCCTCGATTAATAATCAGCAAACGTTTCAACTAAAAGCTCTGTCAAAATGGAGATAGCAAATATTGATGTAAACACTTATCCCGGAAGTGAGAAAGTATATATTGAAGGAAAACTCTTTCCTGTAAAGGTGGCTATGCGCCGTGTGAATCTTACGCCTACGGTGAAAATCGTGGATGGCGAAAAGAAGTTGAGAGAAAATGCTCCCATATATGTATATGATACGAGCGGCGTATACACTGATCCTGAATACAAGATAGATATCAACAGCGGCCTTCCGCGCATCCGTGAAAGATGGATTGAGCAGCGTGACGACCTCGTACGCCTTGACAATATCACCTCAGAATATGGCCGTAGCCGCGAAGCCGACAGTTCGCTTGACGCTATTCGTTTCGCTCACCGCCATGCTCCCCGCTGCGCCGCTCCCGGCAAGAAGATCACTCAGATGGATCTTGCACGCCGAGGCGTGGTGACTCCGGAGATGGAATATGTGGCCATCCGTGAAAATTGCCACCTTGCAGCCATGGGTGTGGAGACTCACATCACCCCGGAGTTTGTAAGAGATGAAGTGGCTGCCGGACGTGCTGTAATCCCGGCAAATATTAATCATCCCGAGGCCGAACCTATGATCATCGGTCGCAACTTCCGCGTGAAACTAAATACCAATATCGGTAACTCCGCTCTATCTTCGGGAATTGAAGAGGAGGTGAAAAAGGCCGTATGGAGTTGCTACTGGGGTGGCGATACACTGATGGATCTCTCCACCGGCGACAATATCCACGAAACCCGCGAATGGATTATACGTAATTGTCCCGTGCCCGTAGGTACCGTACCCGTATATCAAGCTCTTGAGAAGGTCAATGGTGACGTCAACGCCCTGACTTGGGAAATTTACCGCGATACCCTCATCGAGCAGGCCGAGCAGGGAGTGGATTATTTCACTATTCATGCCGGTGCACTGAAGGCTCATGCTGAGATGGTAGGAGAGAGGCTGACCGGTATCGTATCGCGTGGCGGCTCGATCATGACACGCTGGGCAGTGCTTCACGATGAGGAGAATTTCCTTTACACTCATTTTGACGAAATATGCGAGATTCTGGCAAAATATGATGTGGCCGTTTCGCTCGGCGACGGACTCCGTCCCGGCTCGATCCATGATGCTAACGACCGCTCGCAGTTCCTTGAACTTGATGTGCTCGGCGAGCTCACCGAGATAGCCTGGAAGCATGGCGTGCAGGTGCTCATCGAAGGTCCCGGTCATGTGCCCATGCACAAGATTGCTGAAAATATGGAGCGCCAGATTGAGAAATGTCATGAAGCGCCTTTCTATACCCTCGGCCCTCTCACCACTGATATCGCTCCCGGTTATGACCATATCACATCAGCGATCGGAGCAGCCCAAATAGCGTGGATGGGTACGGCAATGATATGCTATGTCACTCCCAAGGAACACCTCGCACTCCCCACACTTGAGGATGTACGTGTAGGCGTAATTACCTATAAGATAGCAGCTCATGCAGCTGACCTTGCGAAGGGCTTCCCCGGAGCTCAGATCCGTGACGATGCCATGAGCAAGGCTCGATTTGAATTCCGGTGGAAAGATCAGTTTAATCTTTCACTTGATCCGTCGCTTGCACGTCAGTACTATGTGGAGTCCCACAAGGACGATGATCATTTCTGCACGATGTGCGGTCCCAACTTCTGCGCGATGCGAATCACCCAGCAACTCGTTGACGACTGTGCCCGATAATCATCAAGCTACTTACACTATTTTATGAAAAAACAATTTCTAAGATTTTTGCTTATTCTGGTGGCAATATTGTCACCGGAGGCTGTGAGCGCCCAGCGTGTAGCATTGAAAACCAATGCTATAGACTGGCTGCTCACTTCGGCCAACCTTTCAGTGGAATCACGATTGTCAAGGAGGCTGACACTTGATTTCGGATTATCAGGGAGTCCGTTTAATCACACGCCCTATGGCTCTGACATCAAGCTTCGTAACTTCCGGATCAATCCCGAGCTCCGCTACTGGTTTAACCGCCCGATGGCACGCAATTTTTTAGGTTTCGCAGTGACCGGCGGGATGTTTAATATCCGGTTGCGCGAGCACTGCTACAAGGGAGATCTCCTTGCGGCCGGATTTACTTACGGATATGCACTGGTACTAAGCCGACATTGGAATGTGGAGTTTACAATCGGCGTTGGCCTTGCCAAGGTACACGGATATGACTTCCGATATTCTGAGGGTCAACCGGCTTCAGTGAATATGAGCAAATGGGTTCCGGTACCGATTCGCACAGGTGTTTCATTTTCATATATTTTCCAATAGCCGACATGAAATCTAAAGTAAAAAAGACGTTTGCTGCAGCAGTGATGATTGCATCTGCACTATTTCATACTGCTGCAAGAGATATAAATGTGCGCGGTATCGTCACAAATCAGAATGGCGAGCCGCTGCAGAGCGTCGTAATCTACGATGTCGCCACTGATAAGCTTATAGGCACCACCAACGAGGAGGGTAAATTTCTGGTAATCGTCGACTCTGATGGCAAATTGCTTTTCTCTATCCTCGGTATGGAGGAGACGGAAGTGCCGGTAGAAGGTAGGCTGACTATGGATGTAACATTGACCCGGTCGTCGATTACGCTTGACGAAGTGCTTGTCAAGGCCAAGGGTACGATGAAAAACGTCATGCCCGAACCTACTGATATCGAGGTCAAAGGCAACTATGCTTATATAAAGACCCGCGTCAAGGTACCTCACCGATTGTTTGACTCCTCATCGCGCCTCATCATACAGCCTGCGCTTTACAATGTCACAGCCAAGAAAATGTGGTATCTGAAACCACTGGTATATGATGGCAAGCGGTATCATATCACTCAGGAACGTATGTATGACTGGGATATCAATAAAGATCCTCTGACACAATATGTCACCCTTCGCGGAAAGGACAGCGGTGCCGGCGACGTAATATCCTGGAGCGACTCGGTGTATCTCGATAACCCCGAGCATGACTTCCATTGCGATATGCTGATGGCTATGGAAAACTATAATCGGGTGTTCTATCGCGACACTACCACCATAGCGAGAGGCACGGTCAACCCGATGCGCTTCTTCCAGTACAGCCTCTTGGGAAGTGAGGTTGCTGACTCGGCATTTTATCCCACTCCCGAGATGCAGATGCGTGACACCAAGGGCAATATCCGCCTTTCGTTTAAGGTGAACGATGCCAAGCTTTATATGGACCTTGCCAATAATGCACAAGAGATGAATGCTCTTCTCCAGCAGCTTCATCGAGTGGAAAACGATCGCGATGCCGCGCTGAAGAGTTTCAGCATTATGGCTACTTCTTCACCTGAAGGTATATATGCTAAAAACGTTGATCTGTCGAAGCGAAGAATGAAGTCGGCCCTTGATTTCATTATGGATAATCTGAGTGCTACGAGCCGCAAGTATATCGAGGTTTATAGTGATGCCACGGTGGAATCATGGCAGCCATTTGCTGATATGCTACGCGCTGACAGCCTTGTGGCTGAGGCTGATAAGGTGATGGAAATAGTTAATGCAAATCCCGGTAATCCTGACCGTCAGTCAGTGATGATACGCCGTCAGGATTTCTATACTCCCGAGCTTGCTGACCGTTACCTGCCGCGGTTGCGTAACGTAAGTTATCAGTTT
The DNA here is from genome assembly GCA_023667185.1 of Lachnoclostridium sp. Lineage (GTDB taxonomy): Bacteria > Bacteroidota > Bacteroidia > Bacteroidales > Muribaculaceae > Duncaniella. Next base: position 16,800 of record JAMPAP010000016.1, on the reverse strand, counting down.
GTTACTTCGCAATTCCGCTATCTCACTGACGATGAGATATATGAACAGTATCAGCGTGATCCCAAGGCGTTGACCCGATTTGAGTTTTTCCGGTTATACCGGAATATCGCTAAAAACGATGACGAGCGTAAGGTGTATCTTCAGAAGGCTCTCGAGGTGCATCCGAAATTTCTCGTGGCAGCTACGGATTATGCCTCGATGAAACTCGATGAGGGAGATCCTGACTATGAGCTCCTAAAGCCTTTTATGACCACTGATGCCAAGAAGATGCCCGATGAGACCCGACTAAACCATATAGCGGCTTGTCTGCACAACCATAAATATCTCGAAGCTGATTCGATAGCCCGAGACCTTCCTGATACGCCACAGTTTCATAAGGCCAAAATTTATGTCGATGTTTTCAACGGACGTTATGAGGATGCTCTGCAGGAGGTTGCAGCTGATTCACCGGTAAACGAGGTGGTGATCCTCCTGGCTCTTAAGGCTAACGATCATGCATGGCGTAAGGCTGAGAAACTCGGTGATACTGCTGAAGAGGAGTATCTCAAGGCAGTGGCTGCCAACCGCGTAGATGAATATATGGCCGCTGTCGAACACCTTGACCGAGCTCTCGAGCTCAAGCCCGAGCTCAGAGAGGTGGCTCGTATCGATGGCGATCTGATTGACCTTATGCAAGAAAAAGAAGAACAAGAAGCACAAGACGCACTAAAATGAACTCAATATATAAAATTATCGGTACTGTCATTCTTTCATCGCTGTGTCTCAACGGGATGGCTGCTGTAATCCCCGCAGAGGATTGCACCACTTATTTTCATGACTCCACGATGAATGCTCTTGACTATACACTTCAACGCCCCTTGCCGGCAAGAAAATTTGAAAACAAGAAATTCGGCGACCATCTTTTCATCTCCGTTGAAGGTGGTCCTGACTGGATGCGTACGAAAGTAGGGGAGATAGGAGCTGATCCGGGCAAATCAGGTTTCAGAGCCGGGTTTACCATTGGCGACTGGATTACTCCCGTGCATGGCCTGAGGCTCACTCTTGATTATGGTCAGCATTCCGGCATGGATCGTCTAAAACCTTTCTTCGGCTCTATTGGCGTTGACTATCTGATGAATTTTTCTTCGTTGCTGCGTGACTATAATCCTTCGCGACGATTTGAACTCGTAGGTTTTGCCGGCATAGAGGCTGAAGGACTTTATCGTCAGGGTCACGACCTTTGGGGCGCTTTCGGAGTTAGGTTCGGACTTCAGCCGAGGGTGTATCTGACCAACTCCACATATTTCTATATAGAGCCCCGATTCGGAGTCTACTCTGACGGCCTCGATGACTACAAAACCTGGCATAAGTATGACTGGAACGCCTCCCTGATGTTTGGCTTCGGCTACCGCCTTAATGCGGGACGTGGTTACCGGGTGGATAATTCGCTGTTTATTGACAACTGCTTCCGCGACAATCTCTTCGTAGGATTCTCCGGCGGCTTGAATATTGTGGATACCTCTACTGCTGACCTTCGCCCGCGTATAGGTGGCGCAGGGAGCGTGTTTATAGGAAAATGGTTTACGTCTGCTTCGGCACTCCGCCTGTCGGCCACCGGTCTTGAGCTTCGCGAGGAAAACTATCCACGACGCTGGGCCGGAATGATTGACATAGATTATATGTGGAATATAAATTCGTCAATGAACGGATATGATCCGGACCGTAAGTTGGGCGTCAACTTCCTCTTCGGTGTCAGCGGTGCATTCCGTACCGCATCAGGCAATAAGATATATCCCGGTCTGCACGTCGGTGTGCAGGGTGTATGGAATGTGTCGCCTTATGTAGGTATCTTCATCGAACCGCAGCTGCGTATGTTCAGCCGATCGATGTCGCCTTCTCACTCGCAACCTACAACGTTTCTTCCTGCGCTCACCCTCGGTGTGGCATACAATTTCCGCGGCACAGAAGCGTATCGCAAATACAGGCAGACATTTGACTACAACGAGTTTCTTAACTCTGAGAGATACTTCTTTGAGCTGAAGGGTGGGGTGCAGATGCGTTCTCGCCAGTGGGTGGCCAACTATGCTCTTGAGGGAGGATTCGGAAAATGGTTCACTCCTGAAAGTGCATGGCGTGTGAGAGGCCGATATGCCCAGCTCAATGAGCAGGCATCGCGGTTCCGCTCTGTCACCGTAGGAGGCGATTATATCCTGAGCCTTTCGACATTAGCTGCGGGATTTGACGACAGTCGAATTTTTGATCTTGATGCTTTTGCCGGTCTTGAACTGGGTGTGGCGCATTACAATGGCGGCAAAAACAGCATTATTTTCGGCCCGGAACTCGGTTTGACCGGCCGCTTCAGAGTGTCACCGTCGGTAGAGATTATGCTTGAGCCCTCGGTGGCTGTGAGTCGCATCCCGAATTATATGAGTCGCAATTTCAATCCGGAAGCACGTATCATGGCCGGATTGAGCTATCGCCTCGGCCGTTCCAAGGCTGAGAAACGTGGTAATCTTTTCGGCCTCGATGATGCTTTCGTATCATTTACCGTCGGCCCGAATGTTTACAGCGAGACGATGCTTAACGATAACGGAAATATGATTTCATGGTCAGCCGACGCTACTGCCGGATATTGGTTTGACGATATCTCAGGTATTCAAGGTGGATTGAGTTACGACCTTATCAATCGTCACCGCGCTACTGACCTTTATGTAGGATATTTACACGTAGACTATATGCTTAATCTTACGGGACTTTTCACCGGCGATCGCGAGAAGAAAGTAAGTATTTCGGCATTTGCCGGCCCGGGATTCGGCTGGAGCAATCGCAGCAATGGCAATCTGTCGCCGGTTGGGCGCATTGGTCTTGAAGCTCGTGTGCGTCTTACTGACCGCCTTGATTTTGTGGCTTCTCCAAATGTAAGTTTCTGGCTGCCACGCCTCGTGGTGGATGGCGGTCATAACAACCATCATTTTGCCGGAACCGGTTCGCTTCCCGTAGGTGTATCGCTGCGTTTTTGATAAATATATTGATAATATGTTTTATGAAGAATTAAAAAAGTATGACTGGGATGAGACATCGGCGCAGATAGCGTCAATGACATCCCGGGATGTGGAGATTGCTCTCTCTAAGGAGCATCTTGACATCAAGGACTTTATGGCTCTTATCTCCCCTGCCGCAACCCCGTATCTGGAACAGATGGCTCAGCTCAGCCATCGTTACACCATGGAGCGTTTCGGCAAAACGATTTCACTGTATATACCTCTGTATGTGTCAAATGCGTGCACCAATCATTGTGTATACTGTGGATTCAATCACAATAACCCCATCAATCGTGTCACCCTTACCCTTGACCAGGTGAAGGCAGAATGTGAGGCTATTCGCAAGCTCGGTCCGTTTGAAAATCTGCTTATTGTTTCGGGTGAATTCCCTACGCTTAATGGCGTGGACTACCTCGAGAAAGTGCTTCAGGTGGCGCGGCCTTACTTCAATAACCTCACTATAGAAGTAATGCCCATGAAGATGGAAAGCTACCGCCGCCTGACCGAAAGCGGCCTCAACGGAGTGGTTTGCTTCCAGGAAACTTACAACGAGAAAAATTACAAGAAGTATCATCCCAAGGGGATGAAATCGATCTTCGAGTGGCGCGTCAACGGGTTTGACCGAATGGGGCAGGCCGGAGTTCATAAGATAGGTATGGGCGTCCTCATCGGCCTTGAGGACTGGCGAACGGATATTACGATGATGGCTCGTCATCTCCGCTATCTGCGCCGCAACTACTGGAAGACCCGCTACAGTATCAACTTTCCACGTATGTGTCCGGCCGAGGGCGGCTATCAGCCGTCGTTAGTTATGTCTGATAAGGAGCTTGCGCAAGTAACTTTCGCGTTCCGAATCTTTGACCATGATGTGGACATTTCTTATTCTACTCGGGAGGAGCCCAAGTTCCGTGCCAATATGATGAAGCTCGGAGTGACCTCAATGAGCGCCGGTAGCAAGACCGAGCCGGGTGGATATGTGTCAACCCCTGATGCTCTCGAGCAGTTTGAAGTCTCTGACCCCCGGTCGCCCCAGGTCGTGGCTGCCGAGATCCGTCAGCTCGGTTATGAAGCAGTGTGGAAAGACTGGGATAAAGTTTTTGACTGATTATGACACTTGACCGTACCATAGCCCCGGAGGTTCATGAAATAGGGAATCTTACCATCCCTCCACTGACAGAGATTGATCTTGCCGGTGGTGCAAAGCTTCATATCGTGGATGGTGGTGATTCTGAGGTGACACGTCTCACTGTCTCTGTTGCCGGAGGGCTTGTAGAGATGCCGTCGGCTGAGCTTTCAGCTCTTATAGCACCTGCCTGGATTGAAGGAACTGAACGCCATTCCGGTCAGGAGCTTGCTGACTTCTTTGACTATCATGGCGCCTGGCTGCAGACCGCTACCGGTATTCACCGTATGTCGTTGACGGTTAATGCGCTTAATAGTAATGTAGACGATGTAATCACTATGGCGGGAGAGATCGTAACATCGGCTGTATTCCCTAAGGATAATCTCCGGCAGATAGCACTGCGAACGGCCAATCGTCTCGAGGTGGAGCGATCCAAAACCTCATGGAATGCTTCTTCGGCTCTCCGCACCCGCATTTATGGTGAGAATCATCCCTTGCAGAGGGAGGCATCGCCTGCGCTTTTGCATAGTGTTGACCGTCAAATGCTTGAAGATTATTACAGGAGCATACTGACGGCTGAAAATGTAGAATTTTTCCTTTGCGGTAAAGTCAAAGATTCTACTGTGAAGGTTGTTGAACGTCTGGCTCAAGCGTTACCCTCAACCGGACAACGTCTTGTCCTTGCCGATATGCCATTTGATCCCTCGTCCGACCATACTCCCATACATATTGTGAAAGCTGATTCAATGCAATCAGCTGTAAGAATAGGGCTTGTACTTCCCGGGAGAAATAGCGATGACTTCATTGCGCTGCGATTTCTTGTCATGGCCTTGGGCGGGTACTTCGGCAGCCGACTTATGACTGCCATACGTGAGGAGAAGGGCTATACCTATGGTATAAATGCTGTGCTCTTGGGTTATACTACTGACAGCTACATGAATATCTCCAGCGAAACTGACTGCGGTCATGTTGCTCCCCTCATTAGCGATACTATCGCTGAGATTGAGCGCATGAAAGATCCGGCTTCATATACTGCCGAGGAGGTGGAGCGACTGAAGTCATTTGTGCTTTCTAATCTGGCCGTTACGCTCGATACTCCAATGTCAGTAATGGATCATTACCAGTCAGTGATCACTGTCGGCGCTCCAGCTGATTACTTCTATCGTCAACAGCAGTGTATCAGAGAGATAACGGCAGAAAAACTCGCATTTCTCGCTTCAAAATATTTCGATACTTCAAAACTTTATATATCAACATCCGGAAAAACTTTAAAACTTGAATTTACCAATGAAAAGTGATCCTGCAAAGTGCTTATATTGCACTAACAATCAGACTCTTCATGATCTGATGATCGAAATCGCACCTTTAAGTGTTTCACGTGCATTCCTCTTCAAAGAGCAGACTTATCATGGCCGTTGCCTCGTGGCTTACAATGAGCACATTAACGATCTTAACGAGCTCTCGCCAGAGCAGCTCCATGCTTTTATGGACGATGTGGCCAAGGTGACTCGCGCCATGCAGAAAGTGTTTAATCCTGAGAAAATCAACTACGGAGCATATTCCGACAAGCTTTCTCACCTCCACTTCCATCTCGCGCCCAAATATGTGGACGGTCCCGATTACGGCGGCACATTCCGCATGAATCCCGGAGAGGTGTATCTGTCAGATGAAGAGTATGCTGACATGATCGCCAAACTTAAAGCCGAGCTTTAATTAATGTCATAATGTCATGACGTCATCATGACATTATGACATTTTTAATCAAATAGTGAGGGCTCGGGAAGCAGGCGGAACGACATACGGTGGAGCGGGGTAGTGCCTAACCGAGATATGGCATCGCGATGCGCAGCGGTAGGATATCCTTTATTGACCTCCCATCCGTAGCCCGGAAAGCGTGAAGCGGCTTCTATCATGATATGGTCACGCTCGGTCTTGGCCAGGACTGACGCTGCGGCGATGTTGCCATATCGCCCGTCACCTTTAATATATGTGGTAAATGGAACATCGCCCCATGGCTTGAACTTGTTGCCATCCACTATTACTGCGCCGGGCTTGATGCCAAGTCCATCAAGTGCCTTATGCATTGCTAAAATGGAGGCGTTAAGGATGTTGATATGATCAATCTCCTCATTGTCAACTATCCCTATAGCCCATGCCACGGCTTCGCTCATGATAATTGGACGCAGTTTCTCACGTCGTGATTCAGAGAGCTGCTTGGAATCGTTAAGCCAGGGATGTGAGAAATCGTCAGGAAGAATTACAGCCGCTGCCACTACCGGACCGGCAAGACAACCGCGTCCGGCTTCATCAGTGCCGGCTTCAAGTATTCCCGCTACAGCGCAAGGCGGGAGCGGATTGAAAATCTTACTCATGTTCAGTCGATAAACCCGTAGCCGATACCGGAGCGGTTGACGATATTTGCTCCGTATTCTCCGAGCTTTTTACGTATGCGTGAGATGTTGACATCCACGGTGCGCTTTGATACTTCATTTTCCCCTGGCCATGCAGCCATGAAAATCTCCTCGCGGGTGACGAGCTTGTTACGGTTTTTCATCAGCAACGACATAATCTGAAACTCCGTCGGAGTGAATGATATCGGCTCTCCGGCAATACTTACGCTATGAGCATCAAGATCAATCATGAGCTTCTTGTATTCAATTACCTTTGGAGCAGCCACCGGAGCTGTGAAGCGGTGACGGCGCATCACTGAGCGGATGCGGGCAAGCATCTCACGTAGCGAAAATGGCTTTACCACATAGTCGTCAGCACCGGCATTGAGGCCGGTGATGATGTCGTTTTCACCATCTCTTGTCGAGCAGAATATCACTGGAATTAATGCTGTCGAGGGCATATCCTTGATACGCTCCACAAATTCGAAGCCGTCAATCTGGTCAAGATCGACTTCACATATTATTAATCTGTAGGATTCAAGACGCATAACCAATGCCTGCTCAGCTGTCTGGCAGGTATCAACGGCATAGCCGTCGCCGGTTAAGATGTTTTGTAACAGACCGATGATACTTTCATCAGTGTCAATTATCAGAACAGTGCCTTTAGAGTTGTCGCTCACGGAGTAGTGATGAATTAGGTTTTAATGCTACAAATATAATATTTTTGTCCCCATTTAATATAATTTGCCACAAAAATGTAACGGTTTCCTCATAGATTTTTAACCGAAGTGATAATTCATTTGTAGGTGCATTTCGGATTTATGAATCAGTGGTGAGAAATTTTTAAGAAAATGCTAAATTAGATGCTTAATAATTTTGGAAATTTCAAAACAAATCAGTAATTTTGCCCCGCAAATCGCAGAAATATTAACTAAAAACAATAAAAATCAAAAAACCGATATGATCATCGTACAAGTAAAAGAAGGCGAAAACATCGAAAGAGCGCTTAAGAAATTCAAACGTAAATTTGAAAAGACCGGCATCGTGCGCGAGCTCCGCAGCCGTCAGGCATTTGAGAAGCCTTCAGTGGCTAATCGCAAAAAGATGATGAAGGCCGTTTACGTTCAGCATCTTCGCGCTAACGAGGAATAATCAATGTATAGGCTTGGTCAGAGTGTAGATTTTTACACTTTTACTCCTGCGCCTTCGATTATTTGAAGATTTTATTTATAACGATTGTTCGGCATCCTTACTTTATATGGATGCCGAGCATTGTTGTATTTTAAATTGTGTGATGGATTAGCGGAGGTGAGCAGCCGAGAGGGTCAGCAGGCTGATTTTAATTCCGGTGCAGGAGTTGTAAATAGCCGAGATACAAGCCCGCATTGTAGATCCCGTGGTCAACACATCGTCAACAATAAGTATATGCTTTCCGTTAAGGTCCTCTGGGTCAACTATCTTATATAATCCTTGAGCATTTTCGTAACGTTGGGCTGCGTTTTGATGAGTCTGCGTAGCATGAGGTCGGCAACATATTAGATTATCTCTTACCTCGATCCCGCAAGCTTGCCCTATTGACTCTGCAATAACCTCGGCCTGATTGTATCCTCGCATTAACTTTTTGGTAAAATGCATCGGCACCGGCAATATCACATCTATATCGTCAAAGAAGCCTGTCGAGCTGAGTTGTTTTACATAGTAAGCCGATAGTCGATTCGCTACCCGTGGACGTTGCCGATATTTAGCATCATGTATGAGGTTTACGTATTGACTCTCACGGTAATACCACATTAACGATGCTACTCGCTCTACTGGATAATTAGTATCCATTACTCTCTCATGTAGCCCATTGAACGCCATAGGATTTATGCCGGTCAGTGGCAGATCTGTAAGACAGTTAAGGCAAATGCAATCCTCTCCCTCTACAAGCAAAGTGCTGCAGACAGTGCAGCGGTCAGGAAATATCACCTGCAGCAACTCTTTCCCTACTGATTTCAGGCTGTCAATTAGTGACATGGCCAGCCGTAAGTTTTCTTATTATTTCTATCGAAAGAGCCATCTCAAAGCCTCGACTAACGGCAAAGCGGAGAACTTTCGTTTTTCCCTGCGGCGTAAATGCCGTTTCACCTAAGCCGCGTATTTTGGAGGATATAACTTCAGTAGCTCTTCTTCTATATTCTCCCGGATCGATATTACTTATGGCTTCATCAATCAATGAGCGTGGAATCTTTTTTAGCCATAAACCATTGACAATCTTACGTCTGCCCCAACCGGAAAACATCAGTTTATCGTTACAATAAGCCTGAGCAAAGCGGCTATCGTCGATAAACCGATTCTCGTGAAGCCGATCAAGAATCTTGTCAATTACCGGTCGAGGTAATTTCATGGCAGTCAACTTCTTGTCAATATCGGCAGTGCATTGCTCAGCGCGAGCACATAGTGCTTCCATACGCGCTAATGCTTCTTCGGCTGTAAGCTGACGCTTCATGACATCTTCCGGGCTGAGATAAAACGTTTTCTTCCGTGGACATCCGGCAATACGCTGACCTCCTGCCACTCCTTCTCGCCAAGATATTTCGACAGATTTTCAGCCGTCAAAGGATTGATCTCAAGGTAGAGCCTTCCGCCCGCAACGAGGCAATGTGAAGCTATCCGCTCCACGGCTTTATAATACTCAAGAGGGTCATCATCCGGTACAAACAGCGCTATCTCCGGTTCATAATCAAGTACGTTTTTACTCATCGTAGCCTTTTCGCTTTCAAGTACATACGGCGGATTGCTCACTACGATGTCCATCGGTCCAAACTCATGAGGCTTGGTAATATCCTCTTGCTCGAATTTGACCTTAGTTTTTAATGTCGCGGCATTTTCATTAGCAACGGCGAGCGCATCTTCAGAAATATCCACCCCTGTGACCTGCGAAAACTTCAAGTTACGGGCAAGTGCGATGGCTATACACCCTGAGCCCGTGCACAAGTCAAGTACACGGAGATCCTCTCTCGATCCCTCGACATCAGTGATAATGTCCACAAGTTCAGATGTTTCCTGACGTGGTATCAGTACAGCCGGGGTTACCTTCAGCACCATCCCATGCCAGTCCACCTGCCCGAGTATATACTGTAGCGGCTCATGGCGGAGAAGCCGTGCGACGATGTCGTCCACCTTATTATTAATATAGTCACTTGTTTCCTTGTCACCATTCAGCACGATATCTACCGGCGAATATCCTTTGAGATAGCCGATTATGATACGCAGCATAGCCTGAGCCTCACCTTTACCATATTCCGGGGTGAGTCTTTTCACGGCATTGTCGATTGTCTCTTTAAGTGTCATATCGCAAAGTTAATGCAAAATCAAGATAAAAGTGCACCTCTTTTCCAAAAAATCTGTTTAAATTTGTACATGATTGATTTTACACCTATCGCGAGAAAATTTTTCGTGCCGAGATCAAATCATATTCTTGATCTTCACGAAAATGTGGAGCAGATCCAGACCCGTTGTCTGAAGCACCTTCTCCACAAAGGTTGCCATACCCTTTGGGGTGACAGACATGGTTTCAAGTCAATTGACGGCAGCTACAGCCAATTCGTTAAAGCGCAGCCCGATATAATATCTTATCCTGATATTCGTGATGAAGTGATGAGGATGGTTGGCGGTGAGGCTGACATCCTATGGCCCGGAGTCACCCGCCATTTCGCGCAATCGTCAGGCACTTCGGATGGCAAGAGCAAATACATTCCTATCACTGCCGACTCATTCAAGCTCACCCACTATCGTGGCGGAAGTGACGTAGTGGCGCATTATCTAAGACTTTACCCTGAAAGCCGGTTGTTTAGCGGCAAGGCTTTCATCCTTGGAGGTAGTTTTGCCAACGAACTGCATCTCAATTCCGGAGTTGAGGTAGGCGATCTATCGGCCAACCTTATTCAAAATATCAATCCCGTTGTCAACCACTGGCGTATTCCTGACAAGCGCACTGCCCTCATGACTGACTGGGCTGAAAAGCTCCCGGCACTCGTCGAGGCTTCCGTCAAGGAGAATATCACTAATATTTCGGGCGTGCCATCCTGGTTTCTTACCGTGCTGAAAAGCGTAATCGAAAGAGCAGGGGTAACCTCCGTTCATGACCTCTGGCCTAATCTTGAAGTATTCTTCCACGGCGGAATCTCCATGGAGCCTTATCGCCAACAGTACAAAAAGATAACTGATCCGACACGTATGCATTACCTTGAGACCTATAATGCCTCGGAAGGATTCTTTGCCATTCAAGATCAGAAAGATTCACGCGGTTTGCTACTCGAAATCGATTGTGGAATATTCTACGAATTTCTACCTCTTGACCAGCTCGACGCGCCTCATCCTCAAGCTATCCCGGCATGGGAAGTAGAGGATGGCAAAATCTACGCCATGATAATCACATCATGTAATGGATTGTGGCGTTACAGCATCGGTGACACAGTGAAGATCGAAAGCACGTCACCGCTACGCATCTCCATTGCCGGCCGAACCAAGCATTTCATAAATGCTTTCGGTGAAGAGCTGATGGTAGACAATGCTGACCGCGCCATTGCTGCCGTATCCCATGCGCTTGATTGCGAAGTGGCCAACTATACGGCAGCTCCGGTCTATGCCGGTGATCACTCCAAAGGCCGCCATGAGTGGGTCATCGAATTCACACGCCAGCCCGCTGATATCGAGCGATTTGCTGATATGCTTGACCGCAAGCTTCAGGATCTTAACAGCGACTATCAAGCCAAGCGAACTGACGGCATTTTCCTTGATCGGCTGTCAATCGTCGTAGGGCGCCCGGGTGTCTTCGACCGTTGGCTCGCATCTACAGGCAAACTCGGCGGCCAGCGCAAAGTACCCCGCCTGTGTAACTCCCGACAATTTATCGAACCTATACTAAAACTAAACAATTATGACTAAAAAACTAACCACCATTCTCTTGCTTCTCTTACTGCCACTGCTCTCGATGGCGCAGGAGAGTAAAATCAAATATGTATTCTACTTCATAGGCGATGGCATGGGCATGGGGCATGTAATGTCCACCGAATGTTACAATCGCACCGTCACCGGTAACGACACGCCTATCCTAATGCTTCAGTTTCCCGTAGCGTCACTCATTACCACATATTCTTACTCATCACCGGTGACTGACTCTGCAGCTGCAGGTACAGCCCTTGCAACAGGCGAGAAAACTATCAACGGTATGCTCGGTATGAACCCTGACTCGCTGGCTCTTACCTCGATAGCTATGCAGTTGAAGGAGCGCGGATGGGGGATAGGTATTGTAACGTCAGTGGCCGCTGACGATGCTACGCCGGGTGCCTTCTATGCCACCCAGCCTAATCGCGGTGTGTTTTACGAGATCGGTCGACAGGCAGCCGCTTCCGGCTTTGAATTTATCGCCGGAGCCGGGCTGCGCGGCACTACTGACTCTTCCGGTAAACCTAATGACCTGTATGAAATCTTTGAAGAAAACGACGTGAAGGTGGTTCGCGGGCTTGACGGCCTTACCACTACTGATTCCCGCAAGGTGATGCTTCTCGCAGATAATCCCTTAGACCCTAACGATATAGGTTATACCATTGACTCCATCCCAGGATCTCTCACACTACCTTCGATGACCGAAGCCTGCCTGAAGCATTTGGAAAATAACTCACCCGAGCGGTTCTTCATGATGGTAGAAGGAGGCAACATCGACCACGCCGGACATGGTAATGACGGCGCCACGGTAATCAAAGAGATACTTAACTTCCAGGAAGCCATAGAAGTAGCCTATAATTTTTATCAGCTTCACCCTGAGGAAACACTTATTGTCATAACTGCTGACCACGATACCGGCGGCATGGCTCTCGGTAACACCACAGTAGGTTATGATGCACGGCTGAAATATATTGATTACCAAAAGGTTTCAAAGGGTACATTCTCTGACTTCTGCAAAGGACTGATGAAATCACGCACCAATTTTACTTGGGACGATATGCGCGACTATCTTTCAGCCAACTTCGGCCTATGGTCTCATCTTCCCGTAAGTGAAGCTCAGGAGGAGATGCTGAAAAAGTCATTCTACGACACTTTTGAGCTCCGAAATACTGAAGACCAGCAGACACTCTACAAATCGTATAACGATTTCGTAGTCAAGGTCTTTGATGTACTTGACAAGACCACCGGCATCGGCTGGACCTCAGTGCACCACACCGGAGGCTTCGTTCCCGTTTATGCCATAGGCCCGGGCTCGGAACTCTTCTCCACCATGAGCGACAACACGATGATACCGCGCAAGATCATGAGCGCTATCGATCGCGATTGACAACCCTCAGGCCCCGGTACGGCGTCGGCCGTTGACGGTGAATGAGATATCCTCTTCGGTCAGCATATCGATCAACTTTCGGGTTATTGGTATTCTGACCGATGATGCTAAATGGATGGAGCGATTGATCGACGGATCAAACATACGGAACGATAACTCGCCGTTCTCTCCGCTCGACGGATCGATATGTGATGATATCAGCTGGCATATATGATTGGTGATCTTATCCTTCGGCAGATCAATAGTTATATTATTGATCAGCTTGCCTTTGACCTCTTCAAGAAGACGGATATTGGTGATGTTGAAGTTGATATCTGAGTTGGCGAATCGTCGCTGATACTTGCCGGTAAGGATAATGGGAGTGCCCTTGACACCGTATTTATGGAAATCAATATATGTCTGGCCGAAGAGTCTGAATTCAGCGCTTCCGGTATAATCCTCTATCTTGAGTATGCCGAAGTTACCCCCGTTACGCGCCTGACGGGAGGTGAAATCCACCACCATACCGCCAAACGAGAGCTCAACTCCCTCTACCGGATCAAAGTCAGTATAATCCTTTATGGTGCAGGATGTTCCGTAGTTCAGCTCCATGTAAAAAGGATCGAGAGGATGAGCCGAGAGATACATCCCGACGAGCTCGCGCTCCTTCTCAAGACGCTCAGCCTGAGCCCATTCCACTCCTACGTGGGGCTCCGGACGACCGGCCGTGGTCATCGAGCTGTCATCACCGAAAAGTGACGCTGCTGATTGCATTTTGTCCATCTGGTAAGCCTGACCGTAACGCATAAGCACGTCAGAAAACGTTTCTCCCTTGTTGTTTTCAGCGAAGAAGTCCTCGCGCTTCATATCAACGAAGCAGTCAAACGCTCCGGCAAGCACAAGGTTTTCAAACACACGACGATTAATTGACTGCGACGGCACGCGCTCCACGAAGTCATAAACTGACTGATACGGACCATTGGCCATACGCTCGTCAATAATAGCCTTCACCACGTTCTCACCTACGCCCTTGATCGCAGCAAGACCGAAACGGATATCCCCCTTGGAGTTGACACCGAAGTTGACAAAACTTTCATTAACATCAGGCCCCTTGACGGCTATGTGCATACGCTTGCACTCATCCATAAATCCTGTCAACTTAGTGATATCCGTGCGGTTACGCGACAATACGGCTGCCATATATTCCGGTGGATAGTTGGCCTTAAGCCATGCCGTCTGGAACGCCACCCAGCTATAGCATGTGGCATGTGACTTATTAAAGGCGTATGACGCGAATTTCTTCCAGTCTTCCCAGATCTTGCCAAGCACTTTTGGGTCATGTCCGTTGGCGGTACCACCTTCGATAAAGAGGGTTTCGAGCTCGTTCATCTTGTCGATCAATTTCTTACCCATAGCTTTACGCAGCGTATCGCTCTGGCCGCGGGTGAAGTTGGCAAGCAGTCTTGACAGAAGCATCACCTGCTCCTGATATACTGTCACACCGTAGGTGTCCTTCAGATATTTTTCCATCACGGGGATGTCATACTCGATAGGCTTTATTCCATGTTTGCGGGCAATAAAGTCAGGTATATAATCCATAGGACCCGGTCGGTATAGGGCATTCATGGCTATAAGGTCCTCGAAGGTCGACGGCTGGAGTTCGCGTAGATACTTCTGCATACCGGCTGACTCAAACTGGAATGTACCGGTAGTTCTCCCTTCACAATACAGCTGGTAGGTCTTCGGGTCAGTAATATCTATCGAGTCGATATCAATATCCTTACCGGTAGTCATCTTGATGTTAGCTATCGCTTCCTTGATGATTGATAAAGTCTTAAGGCCAAGGAAGTCCATCTTGATCAGGCCGGTGTCTTCGATTATCGAGCCTTCATACTGGGTCACGATTAGTTTCTCCTTCTCCTTGGAGTCAGCACTCTTGTCTACAGCGGTCGACACCGGAACCCAGTCAGTAATCGGGTCGCGGCAGATGATTACACCGCAGGCATGCACGCCGGTGTTACGCACATTCCCCTCAAGACGCTTGGCATACTCGAGTGTCTCGACTATAAGCGGATTGTGGCTGGCCAGCTCCGGAGCAAATTCCGGAACATATTTATAGCAGTTTGAGAGAGTGGTCTTTAACGTTTTACCATCAGGACCGTCAGGCATACGCTTGGGCACGAGTTTGGCAAGGCGGTCACTTTCAGGAAGCGGCAGATTTTCCACACGAGCCACATCCTTGATTGCCGATTTTGCCGCCATAGTGCCGAATGTGATAATGTGAGCCACCTTGTCTTCGCCATATTTCTCAGTCACATAGCGAAGTACGTCAGCTCGGCCATCATCATCGAAGTCTACATCGATATCAGGCAATGATATACGGTCAGGGTTAAGGAATCGCTCAAACAGCAAGTCATATTTTATCGGGTCAACCTGAGTGATACCGAGACAATAAGCCACTACACTACCGGCAGCTGATCCACGTCCCGGACCAACGCTTACACCGAGCTGATGACGAGCCGCATTGATAAAGTCTTGCACAATTAGGAAGTAGCCGGGGAATCCCATGGTCTTCATTATATAAAGCTCAAAGCGGATACGCTCCTCAAGCTCCGGGGTTAATGGCGAACCATAGCGTCGCTCTGCACCTTCGTAAGCTAATTTAGCAAGATAATCTGCCTCAAATTTTATACGATACAACTTATCGTAGCCCCCTAACTTCTTGATTTTCTTCTCGGCATCTTCTTGCGAGAGCACCACGTTTCCGTTTTCATCGCGTGTAAACTCGTCAAAAAGATCCTGCTCCGTAAGGCGTGAGCGATACTCCTCTTCTGAACCAAACTCCGCCGGAATCTCGAAGAAGGGCATGATAGGCGCATGGTCAATGGAATATGTCTCGATCTTATTGAGAATTTCAAGCGTATTATCCAGAGCCTCAGGTATATCAGCAAAGATCTCGTTCATCTCCTGCTGTGACTTCAACCATTCCTGCTTGGTATAATGCATTCGGTTAGGATCGTTAAGCAGATTAGCCGTAGAGATACATATCAGACGGTCATGAGCCTCAGCATCCTCCTCATTAGTGAAATGGACATCGTTGGTGGCAATAATCTTCACACCATGCTTGCGCGCAAGATCGATCAGCACGGGGTTGACCTGACGCTGACGATCATATGTTTCAGTATTTCCGCCCGGCACATCGGTCTTGTGTCGCTGAATCTCCACATAATAATCATCGCCAAACACCTCTTTATACCATAATAAAGTGCGCTCCGCAGCATCAATATCGCCATTCATTATATATTTGGGCAACTCACCACCCAGACAAGCCGATGCCACGATAAGTCCTTCACTATGTGCTGCAAGTGCCTCATGGTCAGTACGTGGATGCGAATAAAAGCCCTCGGTGAATCCTTGTGATACGATCTTTATAAGGTTCTTGTAACCTTTCAGATTCTTGGCAAGGACTATCAGATGGCGACCCTTATCCTGACGTTCACGAAGCGACCCGTTGCCGACGATATACATCTCACATCCGAATATCGGCTTGAATGCCAGCTTCTTCTCTATCGAAGCAATCTCTGCCTCAATAGCAGGCTTCTCAGAATCAGCGGCCGAGGCAAGTTTCTCCTTGGCTTCAGAGAGCTTACCCTTATATTTCTTGGAAATCTTATTGAAATAATTGAAATATTCCTTTACGCCAAACATATTACCATGGTCAGTCAGTGCCAGACCGAGCTGACCGTCGGCCATAGCTTTATCTACAAGTGAGGTAACTGATGCCTGACCATCAAGCAAAGAATATTGGCTGTGTACGTGAAGATGGACAAATGGATTCATGCAATAGATTTTTCTACTACAAAAATACTAAAACCCCGCCAATCTCGCAATCCATAATTTGTTAAAAATCCTCATAGCTTAGTGACGATTAAAAAATAACTTGGTAAAATTTTCGTAATGTTATTTTTGAAA
>JAMPAP010000015.1 GCA_023667185.1 Lachnoclostridium sp. | reverse complement strand
CGATATTTTCGATCCCCCGGTTGAGATCCCGCGTCAGCGCCCCCACGCCATTGTATCCGTAGCAATGCCCGCCTCCCTCGTATGGCTCGAAGTTAGCCGATGAGTAACGTGTCACCGGCAGAGCATCCTCCGTTACAGATGTGAGCTGATTGCCGTCATAGTCAAGATGCAGGTTGTCAATCTTGCCGTAGATGCCGTCATTCTTGAGTCCGTGCCGCTGAAAGCGACGTATCGAGCCGTTGGCCGAGTAGCTCAGGACGCGCTCGGAATATCGGTGGGCATGTCCGTCGAGATCCTCGCCGTCACCGTAAGCAGCCTCAGTCAGCCGATTAAGTTCGTCGTAACTGTAGCGATAGCCGCGCAGCAGCTTCTCGTTGCGCCCGATCTTCCAGTCCATTGATGAAATGTTGCCGGAATATTGAGGAATGCCAACTCCTGACGCATAATGAAGATTCTGAACGAAATTTACCGAGGGATTCAAGCAAGCAAGTTGTGTAGGCCATCCGTGGATGTTGTATCGGAAATCCATCTTCAGCCCCCGCGAGCCGAAGCCCCGACTTGTGACTCTCCCGAGATCGTCATAGCTATTGTCGGCCAGCAGTAATTCCTCCGAGTCCAACTTTGCCACTGACCGCGTCAAAGCCCCGTTGACCTGCGAATAAGTGTTTTCAACCTTAAGAGAGATATCACCCTGTTGATAACTTGTTGATAAAGGCTGTCCTGTAAAAGTGTATTCCGTCTCAGATACCGAGGAGTGCCCAAACAGACTGAAAGAATGAGTTTTGGTAACATTACCTACGGCATCATAGAACAAAACTTCAAGCATCTCTGAGCCGTCAGAGAGCCGAGTTCGAGAGCCGGTAAGCAACCCGGTGGCAGGCGGAGCATTAGCCACATCAGCAGGCAGGCTACGGCCATAAAGGCTCAGGAAGCTATAGTCATCGTAATAGTTGACCACCTCTACTTGCGATACTGAAAGCCTTGACGGATCCTCCATCGCATAGCCACCCAGTGAATTGGGTGATTCAGTCAACGCAACGCGGTTGACCTTCAATGAACGGTCAGACGATGATGCCAGTCCCTGCACACAGAGCCTGCCCGCATTGTCGTAAAGCATAAAGCGGTGACGGTCTGAAGCTTGCAGAAGAGCATCCTGAAAGAAGGTCTGACGATTAGCCCGGTTATACCATGATCGTGAAGCATCGCAGCCCGGCAAAATAGTCTTTACGACATTACCTCGCTCGTCATACCGATACTCGTATGCAAACTTATCGCGATAACCTGACTCCTGATATCCGGGAGTAAGCACAAATCTAAGCTGTCCGTAGTCATTGTAGATGAAGTATGTATCGTTGTTACGATCGCGGCGCTCAAGCACTTTCCGTCCCGAGCGATCAGTGAATACCGTAAGAATACGCCCATCGGCATCAATCGTCCGCTCTCCGCACAGAGTCCCCGGAGCATAATATCCATTTTTGACAAGAGACGTTGATGACAGCGGAGCTGTATATAGCTTTACGTCATTAGCGGAATTGGAAATATACTCTTTAGTGACAGCCTTTTGTTTGGCCGTCCAATCATCACCCGGAAGTGTCGTCTCAATCTGTCGGCCAAGGTCATCATATCGCATTATACTCCAGCCAACCGAATCAGGATAAGTCGAGGCAAGCAGACCTTTTATATCTTCAAACGAAAGATCGGAGGGCGATATGCCACCGATGGCTGGTGATGTCGTAAGGCAGACACGACCCTGATTGTCATATATTTGGAGCGTGTTAAGGTATCGACCCGCCGGGCTGACGGAATTGTCAGCAGAAAGAGTCGGGCGTCCAAGTCCATCATGATAACTGATTGCAGTCTGCCCACGAAGTCCCGAGCCGTCAAGGCTTTTAAGTGACGTAATAGAATTGGCATCGCTACCGTCGCGCGATTTAATAGCATATACATATTGGCTTATGATACCACGATGGTCTGAGATCTTTGACAACCGGCCATCGTAAAGATAATCGTAGTCTATTCGATAACCGCGCTGATCAGTGATGGATGTTATGCCGACAAGAGGCTCTGATGTAAATGTCGTAGTTAGAGAGCCTGACGAAATCAGTTTGTGTAGATTTATACCATCTTCACCCCAGTCAAGGAAAGTAGTATCTGTTTCTTCTGTAATGATAGCAAGCGGACGGCCGTGAGAGTTGAAAGCAGTAATACGTTCACGCTCAATAAATGGCTCCTCTCCAAATGAAGTAAATGAGGCCGACGGAAGAGCCCATTTGCCATAGGGACCGGAAAATACTGCATAATCAGTCTTACTTGAAATAGTCTTTTCTCCGTCAATACGTGTAGTTATAAGACGCAAAGCATCTGTCATCAAATATTTATCAGCCAACTCGCGGCTGAGATCGTCCTTGCAGTCAGCGATGTAGGTGTATTCGGTTACCGCAGTGCGTCCGTCGCTCAGGATTTCCGAAACCCGTCGTGGCTGTAATGTATGCCATGCGATTGAGTCATAGTCAATTTTCTGATAAGTAGAGAAACCTGTCGTATGGTCAGTGACACGCTTTTCTACTTCAGCGAATGTCTTGGCGACACACTTTATCGGACGATAATATAAATAAGGTGTCCGTAAAAACTCCGAAGCATTGGTTCTTCCCTGCGGGTCGGAGAAGTTATTGGACTTGAAAAGCCGTACCCCGGCATTAAACTCCCTGATTTTAAATCCGCTATATATGAATGTCTGTTCAGAAAGCATCTTGCCGCTATTGTCGGAAACAATAATGGCACTCGGCAACATCGGAGTATTGCCCTCGTCATAAGAATTACCGGAGTATCTTATGGATGGATGTACTATGCTGCCGTCAGTGCTCCATATATCATCAACATTGAAAGACAAATAGTTATCAGCCAACTGCCCACGGGTATAGACATTGGTGATTACCGTCCCATCACTGTCAATTACCTTTACAAGAGAATACTTTAGAGGGCAGCCGAGACCGCAAGTTGAGAATCCTACGTATGAATCATCAATTATATAATGTTCTTCGATGTAGCTTACTCCGGGTTTAACCGACGGATATGAAACATGTCGGCTATAGGTCATCAGGTCGCGAGGATGAACCGTATGGCAGATGCCATCATATTCATAACGTTTTCTTATCGTCTCACCTCCCGCGTCAGGATTGGTGATAATTTCTTTTATACGCAGACCTCCGTAAAGTTCGCTGTCGTTATTGCGATGTGTCTCGTAGAGAAATTGTGTATTTCCTCCGGTCGGGTACTCAATCCTGTTGAGAACGCCTTTCTGCATCAACACCGGGTTACAACTTCGATCGGCATAATAAGATTCGGGATTTACAATCGCAGGCTTGCCAAAACGAGAAGTCCATTTATCTAACGAATTTTTGTAAGCCTCCCGTGCGACAGAACTCCGTGAGATATTGCCATTATAATACCCCCAATAGTCGCACCTGTTTTTGGCTTGCGAATAGTCCGGCAATGGTGTGCTTGTATCGTTGTAAGAGAATTTATATTCCCCCTCGGAGTCAATGTAAACACTTGAAAGTAGCGTACGGTAATTCGATGCAGAGTCACCCCAATTCTGATGATTCAGGACGGCCTTTCGTATATTTTTCCCATTGCTATTGATAATATTTATCGCTGTAAGGCGTGGTAGCCTCACTGTTTCGCCGTCACCGGCAGTATATTCGCGGTCGAAGTCGTATGTGAATTTAACTTTATTCCCATCCCAGTGAATTTCAGCTATCAATAATTCATTGAAATAGGTATAAGATCTTATATAATCAGTTCCACCACCGGCAACTACCGTCGATTGATCCCACGGACCACCAGACTCGTCATAACCATCAGTGTACCATGCTTTGCCTATATCAGCAGAGGTGTGATAGTTTGCGGCCCGATATCGAGGCGCTGAAATATAGTGAAATTCGATTTTCCCCCACGGCGTAGAGATCTCTGAAAGATACCAGGCTGTAATCGGCGGGAAACCCTCCTCGTCAAAACCGGTTCGTTCATGTTGGTTAAAATGGAATTCCAATCCACGGGAATCAATGACTGTAAATTGAGAGTCATCAACATCACCGGATGTATATATAGTCAGATGCTCAAAATTCAAAGGTACAAAATCATCTTTGACATGATCGAAACGCATAACCCCCGAATGACCGGCAAAATTATATGTATAACGATCCGATTCAAGACTATAATGGCCAAATCTGTCATTAGCTGTTGAAATTTCTTGAATTTTCTCAAGATTCCCGTTGTCAATCAGAGATTTTATGCCTGATATCTCGCGATAACGATAAAACAGTTCGCGCTCATTCTGCTGATTTGCTCCAAAAGGAATTATCCTATCGGGAACACCATTGATTGAGCGCGAGATGGCACCTCCGGCATTCAAGACCCATCCTAACCCTACCGATGTTGAAATGTCGCTTAATCTTACTCCCGAAGCGTGATAAGAAAGTGATATGGGAAGCTTGAATGAGCCCACCTCGATATCATATATCGGGATGGAAATATCCACAAGGCCATTAGAAAGGTCTACCGGATGTTCACCATATCGGGATAAGGCTGCAGTCTGAGGCGTAGGAGGCGTGACGCTCTTTAAAAAAGAGGTCTCCGATTCTCCCGAAGAGACAACCGGAAAACTTTGTCCCGCTGTCACAATGCCGGAAAGAATAACCGTCAATAATATGAAATATAATCGCCTCACTGTGTAACCTTTATCGTTTCGATAATATTCCCCGTTTTAAAATATACGAAATATGCTCCTGACTGTGATGTAAGAAGACTGATTGTCCTGATAGATTCCTCAGGAGTGATTGTTAATGCTAAAGATGGCGCCATCCGTTGACCGAGTGTATTGAAAACGTCAACCGTCACCTCATGATCGTTACCATCAATTGAAGATCCTTGAATTTCAAGATTATTCACCCCTGCAAGATTAACAGCCATCCTTACGAGGTCAGAAAATGACAAGGCTCCGTTATGGCTGATATTAATCTCTTCCTTATTCTGCTTTTTGACAACCTCTTCAATTGAGCTGATGTCTATTAGGGAGATTGGGGTAGTGACAGCAGTGTCACCGTCAATCACATATGCAGTGGTCAGTTGCCGGGCTATTGGAAAACAGTTACTATAAGGCGAGAACCATTCCTCGGTAGTCTTAATAATTGTTGTATATGATCTTGAATCGCCATAGCGCTGTCTATCGGGTTTGATTGTTATGATAGTCTGCTTTTTAGTTAAATCACTAAGAACTATCTCGTTAGCTATAATAGTTGCAGACTCTGAACATTCGCGGACAAATGAGCCTTTAAAATCAAAAGGAATCGTACTACAATATGAACCCAAACCTTCAAACCTAACATTACGCCACTGAGCTACAGGCGCATCAAACGATAAAATGAAATAGGGACTCTCAATCCGGGTAAGAAGTAACGAATCGCCAATGGGCTTAAAGAAGAAAATCGTATTATTATCGACAGTAACTATCGAATCGACTTCCGTATAGGTGGTTAGCGTGTAGTCTTTGTCGTTGATTGTAGCAGAATTGACAAAACAAATGCGGTCACTTTGGTCAAATGGCGAAACAATCCGATAGCTGTGCGCAAACTCAATGCTGTGAAGCGTCATACTACACAACAGCAACAACGTGGTCGATACAATAGTTAATTTATCGAATTTCATGGCAGGAGAAAGTTTGCTGCCACAAATATAGATATAATCTTTAAAATCTACAAATTCCGGAAAGTGCCGTTATTCCACCCATTTATCCCGCAGAAATAAATGAGAGAAAAAGGAGTGACGGATTTCAGCTGAAGTCTGGATCGGCGAGGAGGTCGGGGCGGAGGCGACGGGTGCGCTCAAGGGATTGCTCGTGACGCCAGGCGTCGATCTTGGCCTTGTGGCCTGAGAGGAGGATGTCAGGGACGGCCCATCCGTTGTAGACGGCGGGACGGGTGTAGACGGGGGGTGCGAGGAGGTTGTCCTGGAATGAGTCGCTCAGGGCACTCTGCTCGTCGCCGATGGCGCCGGGGATGAGGCGCACCACGGCGTCGGCGATGGCTACGGCGGGAATCTCGCCGCCGGTGAGCACGTAGTCGCCTATGGAGATCTCGCGGGTGATGAGGTGCTCGCGTATGCGCCAGTCCACGCCTTTGTAGTGGCCGCAGAGGATTATCATGTTGTCCAGTAGTGAAAGGGCGTTGGCCATCGGCTGGTCAAAGGTTTCACCGTCAGGCGAGGTGAAGATCACCTCGTCGTAGTCGCGCTGACTTTTCAGCTCGGCTATGCAGCGATCCACCGGCTCTACCTGCATCACCATACCGGCTTCGCCGCCGAAGGGGTAGTCGTCGACCTTGCGATGGCGGTTGGTGGTGTAGTCGCGGAGGTTGTGGACTACGATTTCCACAAGCCCTTTATCCTGGGCGCGGCGCAGTATCGAGCAGTTGAGCGGTGACTCAAGCATCTCGGGCAGTACTGTCAAAATGTCTATTCTCATCCTACTGATCCTTCGAGGGTTATCTGGAGAAGTTTCTGTGCCTCAACGGCAAACTCCATCGGGAGCTTGTTCATAACCTCCTTGGCATATCCGTTGACAATCAGAGCGATGGCTTCCTCGGTGGGGATGCCGCGCTGATTGCAGTAGAAGAGCTGGTCTTCGGAGATTTTAGAGGTGGTGGCTTCGTGCTCTACCACGGCCGAGTCGTTGAGGATGTCGATGTAGGGGAAAGTGTGGGCACCACACTTGTCGCCCATCAGCAGTGAGTCACACTGCGTATAGTTGCGGCATCCCGTGGCATTGGGAGCCACTTTCACCAGGCCGCGGTAAGAGTTTTGCGAGCGTCCTGCCGATATACCTTTTGATACGATGGTAGAGGTGGTGTCAGGGGCAAGGTGTATCATCTTTGTGCCGGTGTCGGCCTGCTGGTAATTATTGGTGACGGCTACGGAGTAAAATTCACCGCGTGAGCCCTTTCCGGCCAGGACGCATGAGGGGTACTTCCAGGTGATGGCTGAGCCGGTCTCCACCTGAGTCCATGACAGCTTGGAGTGGTCGCCGCGGCAGAGTCCGCGCTTGGTGACGAAGTTGTAGATGCCGCCTTTGCCCTCCTTGTCGCCGGCCCACCAGTTTTGCACGGTGGAATACTTGACTTCAGCGCGCTCCTCGACGATGATTTCCACGATAGCGGCGTGGAGCTGGTTTTCGTCGCGCATAGGGGCGGTGCATCCCTCGAGGTAGCTTACGTAGGCATCATCATCGGCTACGATAAGGGTGCGCTCAAACTGTCCTGTCCCTGAGGCGTTTATGCGGAAATATGTGGATAGTTCCACGGGGCATCTCACCCCCTTGGGGATGTAGACGAATGAGCCGTCAGAGAACACTGCCGAGTTGAGCGCGGCATAGAAGTTGTCGCGGTAGGAGACCACTGAGCCGAGGTATTTCTTCACCAGGTCAGGGTAATCTTTCACGGCCTCCGAGATTGAGCAGAAGATTATGCCCATCTCGGCGAGCTTCTCGCGATGGGTGGTCTTGACGCTGACGGAGTCCATCACGGCGTCGACAGCCATGCCTGACAGCGCTTTCTGCTCCTCAAGCGGAATACCGAGGCGGTTAAACGTGTCGAGCAGCTGCGGATCCACCTCGTCAAGGCTCTTGGGCCCCTCCTTCTTCACGGGCTCGGCATAATAGCTTATATCCTGAAAATCAATCTCCGGAATGTCGAGATGAGCCCAAGTGGGAGGCGTCAGCGTAAGCCAGTGGCGATAAGCCTTGAGGCGAAACTCGAGCAGCCACTCGGGTTCGCCCTTGCGCGCTGAGATATATCTTACCACATCCTCGCTAAGTCCGCGGGGAATGATATTGGTATCAATATCGGTCACGAATCCCCATTTGTAGTCACTGCTGGTGACATCGTCGATCACGTTGCGGGATTCATCCTTTTTGTTGTCGTTTTTATTCATAATCTTAATCCGGTGACACCGAGCAGCCACGGTGCAAGGTCGCGCACGTAAGCAACAGGGGTGCCTGTAGCGACGGCTATGGCGCCGTCAGGGTCAAAAAATACTATGGCATCAAGCACCACACCTGCCAGAAGCAGCCACTTGAAAGCTCCGAAGATAGCTCCGGCGAGCGAGTCGACAGGTCCGAGCAATACTCCGTGGACAAGTCCCTTGAGGAGGCGTGCGAAGATCACCACCAATATATATACAATAATAAACAGCAAAATGTTGCCGAAAAGCGATGTTAAAATCGAGGCGAGCGACGCATCGCCGGGCATACACCCCATCATGGGAGCTGTCAGCGCCGTAAATCGGTCGCCGAAACCGCGGCACACTATGATGCCTATCACGATAGCCGCTATGGAGCCTATCTGTCCGATAAGCCCTTTGAGCCAACCCGTCACTGCTCCGGCAACTGCGATTATTATAAGTATGATGCTGAAGGTGTCCATATCAATCTGCAAAATTAGTATAATTTTTTAAAAACTTTTATACTTAATCAATTGTTAAAAGATAAAAATCTCACGTTATGTCAACTACTACCGCCACATCTGCTCCCAAGCCTGCGCCGCATCCTGACCGCCTGCGCCGCATCGTGCTCAATTCGCTTCACGGGATTGTGCTGATCCTGTCGGTATTGCTGATCGTGTATATCTCGATAGATACATTTGAGGACGTGCAGTCCCTTGAAAACAAGAATTATATGACGTTTCAGTTCTGGGTGTGCGTAGTGTTTATCCTCGACTTCTTCATCGAGATGCTCTTTGCGTCAGATAAGTGGCGTTACGTGCGCCACCGCTGGGTGTTTCTTGTGCTTTCCATTCCGTATCTCAACCTGTTGCCGTTCATGTCCTTTGATATCTCGGCCGATGCGCTATTCTTCTTGCGCTTCATCCCGCTGGCTCGCGGCGCCCTCGCTCTGTCGATAGTGATGGGCTACGTGTCGAGCAATGCCGTGTCGAGCTTGTTTGCTTCATATATAGTTATTATGCTGATGGTCACTTACTTCTGCTCGCTTATTTTCTTCCAGCGCGAGCATGGTGTAAATCCGCAGGTCACTACCTACTGGACTGCCCTCTGGTGGGCCGGCATGAATATGGCTACCGTGGGCTGTGATGTCAATCCGGTGACGGTGGCGGGCAAGATTGTGGCCGTGATTCTCCCCATCTCGGGCATGGTGATATTCCCGCTCTTCACTGTGTATCTGACCAATTATGTGCAGCGCATGGCTCGACCCTCGAAAAAAGATGATGATAGCGCATCCTGAATGTGACAAATTTTAGACAAATGCAATAATTTTCTCTTTTGTCTTTTTGCAAGGAAACATATAGCATACCAGTGCTTTTATAGAGAGCGCTTGACATTATTTAGTAAAAACAGTATGTTATGGTGGCAAAATGCTATAATTTTGGATGTTTTTGCTAAAAATTTGCAATGAAATTCCTCGGAAAACTTAATATTTATTTGCAATCATGTCAAAATATTTATAATTTTGCAGCAATTGTATCAAAAAGCTATTGACAATCCTAACCTTTAGTAAATTAAACGTAAGAAAATAAAATGAAGAAGCTATTTATTGCAGCCTCTCTCTTCATATCTCTCATTGGCGGCTCATTTACGGCTAAGGCAGTCCCTGCCATGCCGGGATTGAGAACCGTGACTAACTCTGATGGTTCGCAGCTCGAAGTCCGTCTCGTAGGCGACGAGTTTTCTCACTATTATCTCAGCGAGGATGGTTATCTCCTCGTTGAGAAAAATGGTGATTTTCACTATGGTAATATCGTTGACGGCGCTATAGCCGACAGCGGTATCAAGGCTACATCCAAGGCTACCCGTACAGCCTTGGCTCGCAATTTTTTGGCCGGAATTGACAAAAACGAGCTCGGCGCTGCTCTCGATGCCCGCACTGAGATGGCACCCCGGCGCCTTAAGGCAAGGGTGAACAATGTGTTCCGCACTCCCCGCAAGGGTGTCGCTGCTGCCGACGAGGGTTATCCTGCAGGCCCGGGTCTTTTTGAAGGTACATCATTCCCCTCCAAGGGTGACCAGAAGGCTCTCGTGATCCTCGTGCAATATAAGGATAAGGCATTTCAGCTTGCCGACCCCCACGATTACTTCTCCCGTATGCTTAATGAGGACGGCTTTAATGACTATGGTGGTACCGGATGTGCTGCCGAGTATTTCCGTCTCTGCTCGGGCGACCTGTTTCGTCCGGAGTTTGACGTCGTAGGTCCCATTACTCTGTCGCAGAAAATGAGTTACTACGGAGGAAACGACTGGATGGGAAATGACCTTCACCCCGAGGAAATGGTGATTGAAGCTTGCCAGCAGCTCGATGATGAGATAGACTTTACCCAGTATGACCGCGACGGCGACGGATATATCGACAATATATTCCTCTTCTATGCCGGACAAGGCGAGGCCTCCTATGGTGACTCCAATACCGTATGGCCACATTCATGGGAAATCACGTCAGCTACCTCTACGCCTTATTATTTCGATGGTGTGAGACTTGACCGCTACGGCTGTACCAACGAATGGGAAAGCTCGCGCCCCGATGGTGTAGGTACATTTATCCATGAGTTCAGCCACGTGATGGGACTCCCTGACCTTTATTCTACTTCATATACCGGAGCATTCACTCCCGGAGCATGGAGCGCCCTTGACTACGGCCCCTATAACAACGATGGCATGACCCCGCCCCTCTATGGTGCCTTCGAGCGTTATGCCCTCGGATGGACTGCCCCAGAGGTGATCGATGGCCCGCTCAACGCCACCCTTCCCCCGGTGAGCGACAATACATTCGGCATCATCAAGACCACGAGCGACAACGAATTTTTCCTCCTCGAAAACCGCCAGCAGGAGTCATGGGATGCCTATATTCCCGGCCATGGTATGCTGATATGGCACGTTGACTATAGAGCGTCAGTGTGGTCATCTAACGCCGTTAACAATACGTGGAACCATCAGTATGTCGACATCGAGGAGGCTGATAATACCACCTCCGAGTATTCGCGCGACGGCGATGCTTTCCCCGGTAGCAAGAATATCACCTCGTTTACTGACAATACTACCCCCGGCATGAAGACCTGGGCCGGCAAGTCGCTCAATCTCCCCATCACTGAAATCGCTGAGAGCGCCGACGGCCTGATTACCTTCAAGGTGTGCGACGGCCGTGAACCACTCGCAGCAGCCGTGGCTCTCGAGCCTGAAACGGTGGGCGATGAATCATTTGAAGCAAAATGGGAATCAGTCGATGGTATGACATATATAATTAATGTGTATACTCGCGACGATGCCGGAAACATTGCTTACGTCGACGGCTACAAAAACCGCAGGGTAGGCGCAACTGATCGTTATGATGTGACCGGCCTTACTGCTGATGCCACATATTATTATATAGTGACTGCTTATCAGAGCCTCGAATGGGCTCCCGTGTCAAATGAAATCGAAGTGGTGACCGGCACCCCCTCGCTCAAGCGGCAGATTGTAGAGTCTACCGGTGCTGTGGATGTAACTCACGTAGGATTCACAGCTACATGGTTGCCTCTCGATGGTGCTAATGACTATATCCTCTCCGTATATACCCGCGACACTGAAGCTGCCATTGATGATACATTCGGTTTTGACCTGGGAGGCAAGAGTTTGCCCGAAGGATGGACCTCATCGTCAGCTTCATCTTACGCTAACGAGGCCTATTCGGGTGAAAATATCCCCTCGCTCCGCCTCGGCAAGAGCGGCGATACACTCTCAGCCACCTATGCTGACTATATCACCGGCCTGAAGTTCTGGCATCGCGGCAACGGCACATCGGCCGACGACGTCATCAACGTATATCTCACCTCCAAGGATGGTCGCGCCCTCTTCGCATCAGTTCCTGTGAAGACTGACGAAGGCGGCACAGTCACCACCCTCGCCGGATTCCCCGAAGGATGCACCACTGTGACGCTCGAATATGTGCGCACCGGCGCCAAGGGCTCTGTGGCTATTGACGATGTAACCGTAAGCCACGGCCTGACATTCGTAACTAAGGCGGTTGAGGGATATGACGGTATCCACACCGGCGATGTCACTTCTTACGAAGTAACCGGCCTGCAGCCCTCACGCCAATACTATTACACCGTCACTGCTACTGACGGCGAGCTCCTCTCCAAGCCCTCCGAAGAGACTCCTGTCATGACCGGAGATGTTAACTCCTCAATAACCGATGTCGCCGCCCCGGCAGCAGTAACTCTTGACGGACGCACTCTATCGGTTAATGCTCAGGGTGAAATCCTCGTGGCCGACATCGCAGGCCGCAGAGTGGCTGTTGGCCATGACCGACTTTTAACCACTCTCCCCGCCGCCGGTGTCTACGTAGTCAAGACCGCTGACAGGGTAGTCAAACTGATTGTAAGATAACCCATTGACCAATAAGGTATAATTAATAAATATTGTTTTATGATTTGTCGGGCGTTAACGGTTTCGGCATCCGATGAGTCCCATTACAGAAACCAACATTTCATCATGAAAAAAATTCTCACACGGATTTTTTCTCTCGTGCTTGCGGCGGCCACTACGCTAAGCGTCAGCGCAGCTCCCGCCCCCGCAGCCAAGAAGTTGAAAGCTAACGGCAAGAGTGTCGACATCACAGCACTCGCCAAGAAGCCCGCGGCCAAGGCACCTTCCAAGAAGGGCGCCAAGTTCATGCCAAAGACACGCACCGCAGGTGCACCGGGCCGCAACCTCTTCCGCAAGGCCTCAACCGTAGCCACCAAGGTGCCCCTGAAGAAGGGCTATCAGTCAGGCGTAGCAGTCCCCACCATCTGGGGTAGCGTGATCTACAGTAACAACTGGGATAACACCTACGCACCTTATGGCTTATACACAGTGCCTTCAAATTCTACTCAAGAGTTTGAGATGCTCGTAGATGGAGCAAACGGTAATTACGGTGGTGTACTTGTAGATAACATCTACTATACATGTAATTATGAGCTTTATGCCGGCTTTTGGCCCGTAATATCATACAATGGCTATGATGTTGAAAATGATACTCAGGTATTTATAAGCGACTTCAGCTATTATACCATTTCCATGACCCTCAACCCTGTTGATGGCAAGGCTTATGGAATCGCTTTGATTGAGGATATGTTTGCACTTACGGCTCTCGATTTCTCAAACGAAGATGACTTCTTTAATCCCCTCGTGGAAATCAATTTCGCTGACAACCAGAGCCCTGGAGCAATTGCATGTGATAAGAACGGTCAATTCTACGTTTTTGTCAATATTGTTAGTGGACAGTCAATAACAGGGACTTCACTCTACAAGCTTGACAAGAATACAGGTGCACTTTCTCTTGTTGGTGATACAGGTGAAGTCGGTTATTACATTTCTGATGCTACATTTGATGCCAAATCTAACCGTCTTTTCTGGACTCTTTCGCCTGAAGATGAGACCGGCTGGCTCTGCGAGGTAAATCCCGCTACCGGAGCCGCTACCCGCTTGTATCAGTTCCCCGGCGGCGAGGAGGTTTGCGGTCTTGTAATTCCCGCAGCCGCAACTGATGACAATGCTCCTGCAGCTGTGACCAATGCAAAGGTAACCTTTGAGGCTGATCAGCTTTCAGGTATCGTAAGCTTCACGGCCCCTGCCACTACCTTTGACGGCGCTGCTGCTACAGGAGCTCTTACATACCACATCCTTGCCAATGGAGCTGAAGTAGCTACAGGCTCTACAACCTTCGGTGCCGATGAAGCTGTCAACGTAACCATGACCGAGGCCGGACTTTACGACTTCGTAATCTACGTAAGCAACGAAGCAGGCGATGGCGCAAAAACTTCAGTTAAGGCTTTATATGTAGGAAAGGACACCCCCGAGGCTACCAAAGCCACTCTCGAGTATGCCGATGGCAACATGAACCTCACCTGGCTTCCCGTCACCGCTTCTATCAACGGCGGTTACATCAATACCGACGCCATCACTTACACCGTTACCCGCTACGAGGGCAACAAAGAAGGTGTCGTAGTAGCTGAGGATATCAAGGTTACTTCATTCTCTGAAGCAATCGCCGAACCTGAAAACCTCACCGCTTACTACTACACTGTAGTTGCCGAAGCTGAAGGTATGGTTTCAGCTGTCGCTGTTTCAAATACAGTAAATCTCGGCTCTATTTATCCTCCCTACACCTTTGACTTCGATGACCGCACTCTTGATGGATTCACCGTGATCGACGCCAATAATGACGGTATAACCTGGCAGGCAAACAGCGCTGCAGCACGCATCGGCTATAACTCGTCGCTCGCTATGGACGACTGGTTGATCACCCCCGGTGTGGTTCTCGAAAAGGGTAAAGCTTATAATATCACAGCTTCATTATATGCACAGAACTCTTTTTACACTGAAAAGGTTGAAGTAAAGTATGGTAATGCCGCTACAGTAGCTGCCATGACCCATACTCTCCTTGAGCCTACTGAAATCACTCAGCCGCTCGACGAGCCCTATCTCCTCGATGCAACTATCGTTCCTGATGAGGATGGCAAGATTTACATCGGTGTTCACGGTATCTCAAATGCTGATACTTACTATCTCTATGTAGACGATATCGCTATCTCTGCTCCTATTGAAGGTACAGTTCCCGCTAATGTTACTGACCTCACTGTAACACCCGATGCCAACGGCGTAAAGACCGCAACCATCTCGTTCACAACTCCTGACAAGACTCTCTCAGGCGAGGCTCTCACTTCAATCACCAAGGTAGAGGTGTTCCGCGGAAAAGATGTTGTCAAGACATTCGACGCTCCTGCAGTAGGCACAGCTCTCTCTTACACTGACAATGTTCCCGCTTCAGGCAACTATACTTACACCGTTATCGCTTACAATGCTGACGGTGCAGGTGCTAAGGCTGAAGCCTCAGCATTCATCGGTACAACCTATCCTGCTACTCCTGCATCTGCCAAAGTAGTTGAAACCGCTAACCCCGGTGAGGTTACTATCTCTTGGGACGCTGTTACAACTGACGAAAACGGCACTCCCATCTCAGGCGTGACTTACAAGGTGTACCTCGCAGAAACCAACGGCCGCACCCAGGTCAGCGAAGAAATCACAGCTACTTCTTACACTTACCAGGCTGTTGAGGCCGGCGAGCAGGACTTCGTACAATACTATGTATTCGCTTACTGCGATGGTCTTGAGAGTGAAGGTCAGTACACTGACATGATCCCCGCAGGTACTCCTTACGAAGGTCTCTCAGAATCGTTTGCTGACGGTACACTCAGCTACATCTTCGGTATGAGCACTTACGGTT
Organism: Lachnoclostridium sp.; assembly: GCA_023667185.1. GTDB lineage: Bacteria > Bacteroidota > Bacteroidia > Bacteroidales > Muribaculaceae > Duncaniella. The sequence goes on along the minus strand of JAMPAP010000015.1, from coordinate 16,536 downwards.
GTGAAGTCGGTCTCTATACTGACGAATCAGGTGTACCTTCACAGGATGGTGACAACGGTTTCCTTGGTATATATGGTAAGTATCTCAACTATACGGCTGCCATATACACCGGCAAGATTTCTCTCGAAGGCATGGTTAACCCCGGCATTTCGGTTTACACTTATAATATTGGTACAACAGATAATCCTAATGTCAATTCTGTAACAGTTTCAGTTAGAGAAGCTGGTGACGAAGTATGGACTCCGCTATACACAAATACCGTTGATCAGATCTGCGCTCCTGACGAGTGGGGCAAAATCGCAGTATCTCTTGATGCATACGCAGGCAAGACCATTCAAGTACAGCTTGAAGGTGAAATCCAGGCTTTTGCATACATTTTCTTTGATAACCTGAAAGTAGGCTCACAACTCGCTCAGGATCTCAGCCTTGCCAAGATCGCTGCTCCCGCCAAGGTTAAGGTCGGCGATGCTTACAAGGTTGATGTAACCGTTGCTAACGAAGGTACACAGGAATCTGGTGCTTACACCGTAGAACTTTATGCCGACTCTGAACTCGTTGGCACTAAGGAAGGCTCTGCTCTCGCAAGCGGTGCTTCGGCAGTGACTACATTTGATATGGAAATGAGCGCTCTCGCTACTGAAGAGGTAACTTACTTCGCAAAAGTGGTTTACGCTGCTGACGAGAACGAGACCAACAATCAGAGCAACAACATCACTGTAGCTCCCATCGTTTCCAAACTTCCCAAGGTTGACGACCTCGCTGCTGTCGCTCAGGATGCTGCTGTCAAACTGACATGGTCAGAGCCCAACATCGAAGACGCTCCTGCTGATCCTATCACTGAGGACTTCGAAGACGCTGACGCATTCTCTGACGTTTACGGCGACTGGATCTTCGTTGACGGTGACAAGAGCGCAGTTGGTGGCTTCCAGAATATGGATATTCCCGGTGTTGCTGCCGGTTCTGCTACAGGCTCATTCTGGATCTGGGATCAGTCACAGCTCGGCAACCAGACCTTTGAGGCTCATTCAGGTACCAAGTATCTCTTCGCCCTCTTCCGCTATGATGATGGAACTACTGATGACTGGGCTATCTCTCCCGCTCTCAGTGGCGATGCTCAGACTGTATCATTCTACGCTCGCAGCTATAGCGCTACTTATCCTGAGAAGATCGAGGTTTACTACTCTACCGGTTCTACTGAAACTGCTGACTTCGTGAAGATAGAAGGCGTAGGCGGTACAGTTCCCGAAGACTGGACACTCTATACATTTGATGTTCCCGCAGGCGCTACCCGCTTCGCTATCCGCTCTTGCGCTACCGGTTCATTCATGCTCATGGTTGACGACGTAACCTACATCCCCGCAGGTGCTGCAGGCGATGCTGAAATCGTAGGCTACAACGTATATCGCGACGGTGTTAAGATCAACGACGCTACCGTCGCTGAAACCGGGTACGTTGATGCCAACGTAGAAGCCGGCAAGACCTACACTTATGTAGTGACCACCGTCTACACCAAGGGTGAATCAGCTGCTTCCAACGTAGCTACCGTAACCCTACAGAATGTAGGCCTCGATGCAATCAACGCTGCAGGCGTACAGATCAACGTCGTAGCTCGCAACATCGTCATCACCGGTGCTAACGGTCTTGATGCTGCAGTCTACACCGTTGACGGCCGCACTCTCTACAGCGGTGTCGCTGAAGCCAAGACTGTAGTAGCTGCCCGGCAGGGTGTCTATGTAGTCAAAGCCGGCAAGACCGTCAAGAAAGTAATCGTGAAGTAATCTCTACTGACTACTGATAATCTAAATTTGCCATCGGGCGGGCCTGCTTCCAGGTCCGCCCGATTCTCTTTCGCTGCCGTTCCCGCTCCGGCGCTCCCCTGTCAAATTGTCAAATTGACATCATGACATCATGACATCTCGAGCCGGAGGGGTATATAACAGCGGAGGCCGCTCTTTCGGGCGGCCTCCTTGTGAGTGATGATTGGTTAAATTATCTAAGCTTTATTTTTTCTTTGTAGAAGTGGTTTTCTTTTTAGTGGTGCGCTTTCTTGAAGCGGTGGCTTTGCGGGTGGCTTTCTTAGCGGCGGGCTGAACACCGTGGGTTCGCTTGTCAAATGTAAAAATGTCGCGGAGGACGGTCTTGTTTTCGAAATCGATTATCTGGGCGGGGTTGATAGCGATGCCGAGGTAGCGTGTCTCAAAGTGGAGGTGAGGGCCGGTAGAGCGGCCGGTGTTGCCACCGAGAGCGATAGGCTCGCCTGCTTTTACATATTGGTTGGGCTTAACGAGCGATTTGCTGAGGTGGCCGTATACGGTCTCCATGCCGTTTTCATGACGAATTACTACATAGTTGCCGTAGCCGCCGCGCTCGTAACGGTTGAGGCGGACTTTGCCGGAGAAGGCTGCGCGTACGGTGTCGCCTACATTTAGAGCGAGGTCGATACCCTTGTGGTTGCGGCGGAATCGGGCGCGGTATCCATAGTTAGAGGTGACGCGGCCGGTGATGGGGGCTACATATTCTGATACGTCGATATCCTTCTTGTCAGGGATAGTGACAGAGTTGCCGTAAGGGTTGACGAGCTGCGATTCCCAAAACGAGGTGAAGATCTCGTTGTCATACATATCCTCGCGGTCTTTGATTTCCTGAAGGAGGCGGCTGTTGTTTTCGAGCTTGAAGGGATTTACGTTGGCCTCCTGAGATGCGAGCAGTCGGTTATGGCTTGAATTGTGCCCGACAGGTAGCTGACGTTGGGCTGCAGCGGAGAGTGTTGCAAGGGCAGCGAGAGTTACTGTGATTGTTGTATTGATTTTTGGTAAGGTCATGATTACTATTATTTTTAAGGAGAGTGAAGGTCTAACCTTCAGAGGGTCCGATGATAAACTTCATTGTAACGGGAGAATAATCAAAAAGTTCATCAGGAGTAAAGAATCGGTCAATCTCGGCTCGGGCGTCTTCAGCTGACGAGGAAGCGTGGATGATGTTTTCTTGATTGCTCATGGCGTAGTCGCCGCGGATGGTGCCGGCAGGAGCCTGGCGGCCGTTGGTAGCTCCGGTCATGAGACGGACAACGCTTATTGCATCGACACCCTTGAGTACAGCCACAACGACAGGCGATGCTGTCATCGACGACAGGATTTCGTGGAAAAATGGCTTGTCCACGAGGTGAGCGTAGTGCTGGCGGAGGATATCTTCGGAGAGGCGCATCATCTTCATTCCGGAGATGATGAGGCCCTTCTTCTCGAATCGGCTGAGGATTTCACCCACGAGTGCGCGCTCCACTGCTGAAGGCTTAAATATGATAAGCGTCTGCTCCATTTTAAGATTATTTTACAGTTACTATTTCTTGATTCCAAATATACTGATTTAAGAGTTTTCTACCTAATTTTCTGACGATAAAAATTGTGAACGTAGCGCTAAAAAATGTGAACGCCTTTTATAATATATTGATTTATAGAAGTATAATGTATTATCAAATTTTAAGCATTTTTGCTAAGAAAAATTTGACCGCTATTTTTGACTGTTAAAATCGTGTTAATTATTGTAATCAAATTTCTCGAAATTTTAACAATTGAATTATTGAGAGAATTTGATTACCTTTGCACTGATATGGACTTTGATGCATTACGATTGAAGTATAGCGGCGATCCTGTGAAGCTCGATGAGATCTTGCAGCAGGAGTGCCGGGAGCGTTATGCGTCCAAGTTCCGGGATACGCTCAGAAGCGGCTCCTTTCGGTTTCCCTCGCGGGCTGTGGCTGAGATGGCTACCTCCGATGAAGTAGCGCAGTTTCACGCCTCGCTTATTGACGGTGATCGGAGTGTGCTCGACATGACCTTCGGGCTCGGCATCGACGCCTTCCATATAGCCCGTAGCGGCGCTGAGGTGGAGTGTTGCGAGATTGACGCCCATAATGCTGAAGTGGGCCGGCTGAATGCCTCAGGCCTTGATAATGTGGCTGTCAATCATGTGGATAGCATAGAGTTTGTCAACAGCTACGACGGGCGGTTTGAAACCATATTTGTAGATCCGGCGCGACGCGACTCCAAGGGGCGACATTTCTCCCTTGACGACTGCGAGCCAAGGATTTTACCATATCTTGATACTATACTCTCGAAATGCTACCGGCTGATAGTGAAATGCTCCCCGATGCTTGATGTCACCGCTCTGAGAACAGAGCTCGGCGGAGAAGCCGATATTTATGCCGTAGGTACGCGCCGTGAATGTAAGGAGCTACTTGCGGTGGTTCCCGGGCGAGGGCTGACTCATGCTGTCACCATCGGTCAGGGGCAGATAACATTCGCCCCCTCACAGGAGGCTGAGGCTGCCACCGATTATATAGACACTCCCCGGGGCTATCTCTATGAGCCATATTCGGCTGTGATGAAGGCAGCGCCCTTCAAGCTGCTTTGCAGCCTCTATGGAGTGAAGAAGTTAGGGCAGCATACACATCTTTACTGCTCAGAGGAGGTGGTGGCCGACTTTCCCGGTGAACGACTCGAAATAATTGAAACACTTGATTTTAACAAACGGACTATGACTGATGTTGCCCGCCGCTATGGAATGATCAACGTGGCTGTGCGCAACTTCCCGCTGTCAGCTCCCGAGCTTGCCCGACGGCTGAAAGTGAAGGAAGGGGGAGAGCTCCGTCTCTTCGGGGCGACACTCGGCAGTGGCAGGAAAGTCCTTATAATCACACGACCATGAAACGCTTATTTGCTTTATTATCAATGGCTGCAGCCTTTGCTGCTAATGCCTACACTCCACTTGACACGGCTGATCCGGTGATGCTGCGGGGTGATACCGTGGTATATCACGCTGTGAAATTTCTCCCGTCGGCCAAAGAGATTTTTGTAGACTACAGGCTGACTGACGACTACTGCGCCACCCACCCCTGGACCTTCAATTCCTTTGCCGAGGCAGCTGCTAACCTCTCTGACGGTACGGCAGATGAGCCGATGACCCTCTACGTCGCGCCGGGTGTTTACTGGATAGATGATCCTGACGACCCGCAGGTGCGCCACGGATGGGATGGTCATGAGCCTTTCGGTATGATGATTCGTTGCAACGCATTGCGTATCATTGGCTTGACCTCCGACCCGAAGAATGTGGTGCTCGCCGCTGCCCGCGGGCATACCCAGGGCGCGATGGGCAACTTCACCATGCTTGACATCACCTCTGACGATTTCCTCGCCGAGAATATCACCATGGGCAACTTCTGCAACGTAGACCTCGACTTCCCCCTCGAGCCCTCCTTGTCGCGGCCCAAGCGCAACAAGGCTATCACTCAGGCTCATGTGGCTTATCTGCATGGCGACCGTGCCGTGGCGAGAAACGTCAGGTTTATCTCGCGCCTTAACATGAACCCTCTGAACGGAGCTACCCGTATACTCTTTGACCACTGCCACATGGAGTCGACCGATGATGCCCTGACCGGAACCGGGGTGTATCTCGGTTGCGAACTCGAGTTTTATGCTCCTCGTCCCTTCTGGAACACTCATGCCACAGGCGCGGTGTTTCTCGGCTGCGATTTCAAGGTGTGCCACACCACAGGGCGGCAGTATTTCTGTAAATCAGTAGGCCCGGTAAGCGTAATCGATTGCCGCTATACCGCATCCGCCCCTACTTACGTCGGCTGGACTCACTATCCAACCGCATGGCTGCGCTGCTACCAGAGCGGGAACACGCTGAACGGTTCGCCGCTGTTTATCGGCACGGAGTGTGCAGAAAACGGTGTTGACGTAAGTTCGCTCCCCATACTCGAGGCCTACAAAGTGACTACCTCTGATGGCGACACCATATATAATACGTATAATCTGCTACGCGGCGACGATGGTTGGGATCCCCTCGGAGTGGCCGGGAAAGTAGGGGAGAGCCGAGGCAGTATCCCCGTGAATCTTACCGTAACGCCCCGCGAAGCCGAGATTATGACCGGTGAAGCGCCGTTGACACTCACGGCCGTGGCCTCGCGCCATGCCGGCTATCGTCTCCCCCTGCCGCAGTCGCTGCAGTGGATCATCGCGCCCGGTGATGAGAAATATGTATCCCTGAAAGTCAATGCTGATTCCACCCTCACTGTTACGGCGATAAATGATATTGACACGGCTGTCACTGTTAATGTGATGGCTGTCACGGCTGAAGGACTGCAAGGCGTGGCTTCGCTCAAGGTGGCGCCTGCACTGCTGCCTGCGCCATCGGTGACCGTGGCTCCTAACCTGCGCGTGGAGGGAAATGACGCCGTGGTGGAATACGCTCTTGACCTCGGAGGACGTGATGACCGATCGGTAGTGGAATGGTACAAGGCCTCCAATGCTGATGGCAGTGACGGACGTATCGTGGCAACGAGCCGCTACGGCAAACCGTTGCGCCGGTTTCACCTCGGTCGTGACGATGCCGGAATGTATCTCTATGCGCGCCTGATTCCGGCTCATGTAAGGTCGCTGCCTGCTGATACATTCACCACTGCCCCGATATATATCCATCCTGACATGACTGACCGCGCCCGCACGCTATCCACTGATTTTGCCAACTTCCCCACCGCGGAGCATAACGTGGCGACCGAAGGATTCTGGACTGTAGGCGGTTACAAGCCTCTTGATACAGCCGATTACACCTGGGCCGACGAGAAGGGCGAATACTGGTATTACGGCACCGGTATTAACGGCGCCCGCGGCCTCGGACTCTCGCAGCGCCGTAAGGGAGCACGCCTGATGTACACGCCTGTAGCTGAGGAGTATGGCGATATGAACCTCCGCCTTGATGTCGATCCGGCCAAGACCGCCGGCCAGGGATTCGGCAGCGCTACGGCTCAGTATCTCGATGTGGCTCTGAAATTTGACACCGCTACGCTTTCAGGATATGCGCTCCGCATATTCCGCACACCTCATCACAGTAATGCAGTTGATTTTCAGCTGATATCTTACGAAAATGGGGCTACCACTCCCGTAAGCGAGGCAGTCACGGCAGCCTGCTACCGCACAGGGTGCACCATCGAGCTGGCATATAGTGAAGGAAATCTCTCGGCACACGTGTCGACAACCACTCCGCTTGCACCTCCGGCTGATCCTGAAGTGCTCACCGAAGTCAATCTTCAGGCCAAGGTGTCGCCTAACCCCTTCGGCGGCATAATGATCCAGCACACCGGCTCCACCGGTGAAAGTGCCACCATGCTTCACTCTTTAACCGCCGACTGGAAATGAGCGAATCTGCAAACGAAGTTCTGAAAATCGATGTCGATGCCGTGCTCCGCGACCGCGTGCCCCGGCTTTACAGATATATACCTGATGCTGTGATTCGCTGGCTCGAGCGGTTTATCTGCCAGGAGCGGATGAACTCCCTCCTTAGGGCTAACGCTGACCGTGAGGGGGTGGACTTTGCCCGGGGTGTGCTTCATGACCTCGGCATAAGCTATGAAACTTCCGGCCGCCTACCGCAGGACTCCCGGGTGATTATCGTGTCAAATCACCCTCTCGGAGGACTTGACGGGCTCGTACTTGCTGACTTTGTGGCCTCGCATTATGGCCGTAAAGACATCGGTTTCGTGGTCAACGACCTGCTGAATGCCGTCAAGCCGCTGCAAAGCATCTTCCTGCCGGTCAATAAGTTTGGCAAGCAATCAAGGATTGACGCCCGGGCTCTCGACGAGGCATTCGCATCTGACCGGCCCATCATCATGTTTCCCGCCGGACTCGTCTCCCGCCGCAACGATGCCGGCCTTGTGCGCGACCTCCGCTGGCAGAAAATGGTGGTCAATAAAGCCCTTGAATATAAGCGACAGATAATCCCCTTGCATTTTGATGGAGAAAATTCAACTTTTTTTTATAAATTTGCACGGATAAGGACAAAACTCGGCATGAAGTTTAATATCGAGATGATCTGCCTGCCGGGAGAAATCTTCAAGGCAGAGGGAGCGCGCTTCAATCTTACCATAGGAGAGCCCATCTTACCATCGGCACTCCGAGGCGGAAAAGAAGCTCGCGAGCAAGCTGATGAACTCTGCCGCGCTGTATATCGCCTCGTCAATCAACAATGGCAATAATGAATCAGGAAATACAAGAAGTAATACCCGCAATTGACCCCGTGCTTATCGAACGTGAGCTCGGGCCTGACACCTTCCTGCGCAACTCCAACAAAGCAGGTACTCATATTCACATCGTGGATGGACGTCGCTCACCGGCCGTGATGAGCGAGATAGGCCGCTTGCGCGAGATTGCTTTCCGCACCGCCGGAGGTGGCACCGGGAAAGCGTGTGACATTGACGAATTTGACCTCATGGATCCTCCCTGCCGCCAGCTTATAGTATGGGATCCGGAGCATAAGATGATACTCGGTGGCTACCGCTACATCTGTGGCCGGGATATCCGCGTGGATGAAAACGGACGCCCCCGCATCGCCACCAGCCATATGTTTGACTTCTCCGAGAAGTTTCTCAGTGAATACCTACCATACACCATCGAGCTCGGTCGCTCGTTTGTACGCCTGGAATATCAGTCGACGCGCCAAGGTGTCAAGGCGCTCTATGTGCTTGACAATCTGTGGGACGGTCTCGGAGCGCTTACGGTGCTCAATCCCGAGATCCGCTACCTCTTCGGCAAGGTGACCATGTATCCGAGCTACCCGTCGGCCTGCCGCAACATGATACTGTATTTCCTCAAGAAACATTTCCCTGATAACGATCACCTTGTGACACCCATACATCCGCTCGAGACTGATACTGATCTCGCGCAGATGACTCGCCTCTTCACCGGCTCCACCTTCAAGGAAGATTACCGCATACTCAAGCATGAGATAAGCAGCCACGGCTACAGCATACCCCCGCTTGTGAATGCTTATATGAGCCTGTCGCCCACGATGAAGATGTTTGGCACGGCCATCAACGACGAATTTGGCGACGTTGAAGAGAGTGGTATCTTCCTCACAATCCCCGAGATATTCGAAGAGAAAAAACAACGTCATATCGACACTTTCGATGCCAACAATTTCTATCATCAATAATAATCGTATGAAAAAAGATCGTATTCTCGTAACCGGTGGTACAGGTTACATAGGTTCACACACCGTAGTCGAGCTCCAGCAGGCGGGCTATCAGGTGGTTATCATCGACAATCTCTCCAACTCCAACGCTGATGTCATCGACGGCATCGAGCGCATCACCGGCCTGCGCCCTGACTTCGTGGAGGGCGATTGTACCGACATGGATACTATCAAAGCCCTCTTCACGAAATATCCTGACATCAAGGGCATTATCAACTTTGCAGCATCAAAAGCTGTAGGCGAAAGCGTACAGAAACCCATACTATATTACCGTAACAACCTCAATACGCTCCTTAACCTGCTCGACGCCATGGGTCCCGCCGGCGTGAAAGGCATCGTGTTCTCATCGTCATGCACCGTATATGGCGAGCCTGACCACAACCCCGTGACCGAGCAGTCGCCCATCAAAAAGGCTACCTCCCCTTACGGCAACACCAAGCAGATCTCCGAGGAAATAATCACTGATGTCATTGCCTCGGGGGCACCCTTCAAGAGCGTTATCCTCCGCTACTTCAACCCTGTAGGAGCACATCCCTCGGCAGAGATCGGCGAGCTCCCCAACGGCGTTCCCCAGAACCTCATCCCTTATCTTACCCAGACAGCCATAGGCATCCGCAAAGAGCTCTCAGTGTTTGGCAACGACTATAACACCCCTGACGGTTCATGCATCCGCGACTATATAGATGTGGTTGACCTCGCAAAGGCTCATGTCATCGCCGTAGAGCGTATGCTCAGCGACAAAGCCGAAGCTCCCATCGAAATCTTTAACCTCGGCACAGGCCGCGGCGTATCAGTGCTCGAGCTTATCGACACCTTTGAGAAAGCCACCGGCGTGAAAGTGCCTCATAAGATCGTAGGCCGCCGTCAGGGCGATATTGAGAAAGTATGGGCTGACCCCCGTCATGCCAACGAAGTGCTCGGCTGGGTAGCCGCCACCCCGCTGGCCGATACGATGCGCTCGGCATGGGCCTGGCAGCTCCGCCTGCGGGAGCGTGGAATCATGTAATACATTCTGCATCATGAATATAGGAGACCATATCCCCGAAGTGCTTGGCACTGACTCCAACGGTCAGATCGTCACAAGCGACGACTTTGAAGGCCGAAAACTGATAGTGTACTTTTATCCCAAGGATAACACCCCCGGATGTACCGCCGAAGCTTGCTCGCTGCGCGACGGCTACCAGCGCCTCCGCGATGCCGGCTACGTCATTATCGGCATCAGCAAGGATAGCCCCGAGAGCCATCGTAAATTTGCTGCGAAAAACAATCTCCCCTTTCCGCTGCTGAGCGACGAGTCTACGGATGTCAACCGGCAGTGGGGCGTATGGCAGAAAAAGAAGATGGCCGGACGCGAATATATGGGCACCGTGCGCACCACATTTGTTACCGACGAAGACCATCTGATCACTCATATCATCACCAAAGTCAATACCAAGGATGCCGCAGGACAGCTCCTGCAGCTGCTCGGTCTGGAGTGAAAAAATTTTGCCGGTCACGCGCTTCTTTTAATAGTGTGTGACCGGTTTTTTATCAAAGAAATTACAAGAAAGCAGTTTTTTGTGTTAAAAAGTTATCAAATTATAAGTTGTTTGATAATTTTTGTATATCTTTGCAAAAGTTTTTGTAATAACGAATGGTCAATACGAAGAAGTTTCCATAATCTGTTACGTTGTAAATAAGTAATATATAAATAAATCAAATTAAAGACCGAAAATGAAAAAACTGCAATCAAGAGTTTTTCAAGCATTGGCAGTAGTTATGCTTGCATTAGGTTCGTTTGCCTTTACGTCATGTAATGATGACGATGACAAGGTAGCTTCAGTCACTGTCAATGGCATCAACTACATTCTCAATGATGACAACACCTGCACAGTCACTGTAGGCAACTACATCGGCGCTGTGACAATCCCCGGTGGTATTGAATATGGTGAACGCCGCTATCAGGTAACCCGCATCGGTGCCAAGGCTTTCATGAGCTGCACTGAGCTTACCGCTGTAGATATACCTAACACTGTGACTTACATCGACGTTCACGCATTTGACGGCTGCTCAAATCTTACTTCGATTGACTTCCCTACCAACCTTACATATATCGGCAACTACGCTTTCAATGGCTGCGCTCTTACCGAGCTTGAGATGCCCGAAAACGTAACCGGTATCGGTGCTTACTCTTTCGCAGGCAACAAGTTCACTGAAATCTACCTCGGTGAATCACTCGCCACTATCGGCTGGTGTGCTTTCAAGGGTTGTGATGCCATCGAATATATCGTATGCCTTGGTGATGTAGCTCCCCAGCTTTACTACTATCCCGAAACTGACGAATGGCCCTTCGACAAAGTGGTTATGGACGAAGGTATTGTTATAATTACCAAGAGCGCTGATGTTGCATCGTATGCACTCGGCGATGGCTGGAGCGTATTCTACGAAGGAGATCGCATGGGTTACGCAAGCTAATCCTGACGTTACAGTATAGCATTTCAAAGGCTGTCGCTCCCGCGGCAGCCTTTGATATGCTTAAAAGAAAGCAAAAGAGAGGGTGTTGCAAAACTAATATCAGGCGTTGCACGGACAGATTGCCGCCCGCCACCTTATTTTGATGCCGGTATTTTATGAAATTTGGGATGGAGATTGTAACTTTTTCGGGGGAATGGGCGTCTAATAGTCAGAGAATAATTAGATAAGATATAATAATTGACGATTAAAAAATAAATCGTAAAAGCAGCGACACCCGGGAGGATGCCGCTGCTATTTTTAACGGTGGAGGTCAGATTATTCGGCTTTGTATTCGGCGATCTGCTCGGGAGCAAAGCGGGTGATAAACTCGGAGTGCTTGGCTACCTCAGCTTCAGCGAGGTTAACGTAAACGTTGGCTGAGCGGGTGAACACATCGTTGCGTGTAGCGTCCTGAAGAAGCAGGTAGCTCATGATGATGTCAGCGGCCATCTCTACGAGGCGGCGGGCTATAAAGTCGTTGTAGTCCTTTGACTCGCTTGCGGTTACCTTCTCTACGGCGGCTGCATAGAGCTCGGTCATCTTGACCAGGCGTTCTTTCAGCGGCATCAGCTCGGCCTTGACTTCGCGTGAGGCGTAGTCGTTGATGAGGTTGAGGTAAGCGCCGGTGGTGACGTAGCGGATGGCGGCTACGACCTGCAGCTGGGTGGTACCCTCGTAGATGGAGGTGATACGTGCATCACGATAGATGCGCTCGCAGGCGTAGTCTTTCATGAAGCCTGAACCGCCGTGGATCTGGATACAGTCGTAAGCGTTCTGGTTGCAATATTCACTGCCCATACCTTTGGCGAGGGGAGTGAGTGCATCGGCAAGCTTGGCGTAAGTCTTTGACTCGGTGCGTTCTTCGGGGGTGAGCTTGCGCTCCTTGGCGATGTCGTCGTAGATCTTGTAGATGTCTACGAAGCGGGCGGTCTCGTAAAGGAGTGCGCGTGAGGCATCGAGTTTGGCTTTCATTACTGAGAGCATCTCGTAGACGGCGGGGAACTCGATGATGGCTTTGCCAAACTGCTTGCGGTCACGGGCGTATGCGAGAGCCTCGCGGTAAGCGAGCTCGCTGACACCCACTGACTGTGCGGCGATGCCGAGGCGGGCGCCGTTCATCAGTGCCATCACATATTTGATAAGGCCGAGGCGACGGCTTCCGCAGAGCACTGCTTTAGCGTTCTTGAACACGAGCTCGCAGGTGGGTGAGCCCTTGATACCCATCTTGTTTTCGATGCGGCGTACTGTCACACCACCATCGTTTTTGTCATAGATGAACATTGACAGACCGCGACCGTCGCGTGTGCCCTCTTCAGAGCGGGCGAGCACCAGGTGGATATCGCTGTCGCCATTGGTGATGAATCGCTTCACACCGTTGAGGCGCCAGGTGCCGTCGGGCTGCTCGGTAGCCTTGAGCATCACTGACTGGAGGTCAGAGCCGGCGTCGGGCTCGGTGAGGTCCATTGACATGGTCTCACCCTTGCAGACGCGGGGAATGAATTTCTGCTTCTGCTCCTCGTCAGCAAACTCGTAGATGGTTTCGGCGCAGTCCTGAAGGCCCCAGAGGTTCTCAAAACCGGTATCGGCGCGGCTGACGATGTCAGCAGCCATGATATACGGAGTGATGGGGAAGTTCAGACCGCCGTAACGACGGGGCATAGCCATACCCATCAATCCGGCCTTGCGGCAGATCTCAAGGTTTTCGGCAGTCTTGTCAGCATACACCACGCGGCCGTTTTCTACATGAGGGCCCTGGTGGTCAACATCCTCAGCGTTGGGCGCGATGGTGTTACCGCATATCTCGCCTACGATTTCGAGCACCTTGTCGTAGCTGTCCATCGCATCGGCGTAGTCAAGCGGAGCATAGTCATATTTCTCAGCGTCAGAATAGTTGCGCTCTTTCATCGCAACGATTTTCTCCATCAGAGGGTGAGTCAGATGGTGACGCAGATCAGGATTGTCAGTATAAAAATTAGCCATGGCTTATTTCGAATTCTTCTTGTAATACTTGATGAGTTTGGGCACGACATCCTCGATATTGCCTGTGATCACATAGTCAGCTATGGTGTTGATGGGGGCGTTGGGGTCGTTGTTGATAGAGATGATGATGGAGCTCTCCTGCATACCGGCGATGTGCTGAATCTGACCTGAGATACCGCAGGCGATGTAGAGCTTCGGGCGGACGGTCACACCGGTCTGGCCGATCTGGCGCTCATGTTCGGTGAATCCGGCATCTACGGCAGCGCGTGAGGCACCTACTTCAGCGCCGAGCGTGTTGGCCAGGTCAAAGAGAAGACCGAAGTTTTCTTTCGAGCCTACGCCGTAGCCGCCGGCTACGATGATGGGAGAGTTCTTGATATTGATTTTTGACTTTTCGATATGGCGGTCGATGATCTCCACCACGAAGTCAGCATCGCTGACATATTTCTTGGCATCGAGGTTGACCACCTCACCCTTGTAATTGGGGTCGAGCACCTCCTTTTTCATCACGCCCTCGCGCACGGTAGCCATCTGTGGGCGACATTCGGGATTGACGATCGTAGCCACGATGTTGCCGCCGAAGGCCGGGCGGATCTGATAAAGCAGGTCGTGATACTCCTTGCCGGTCTTGGGGTCAGTGTGGTCACCGATTTCGAGTGAAGTACAGTCGGCGGTAAGACCGCTGTGGAGGCATGAGCTGACGCGGGGACCAAGGTCACGGCCGATGCAGGTAGCACCCATCAGGCAGATCTGAGGCTTGATTTCACGGAAAAGGTTGATCAGCACTGCTGCGTGAGGATTAGAGGTGTAAGGATACAGGCGTGCATCCTCTACTTTATACAGGCGGTCAACACCGTAGGGGAATACCTGCTTCTCTACCTCGGCGAGATTGTCGCCTATTACCACAGCCTCGAGTTTGACGCCGAGACGGTCAGCGAGGACGCGGCCTTTGGTCAGAAGTTCAAGGCTGACGTCGGCTACTTTCCCGTCCTCAAATTCGAGATATACGATAAGATTGTTATTGTCCATTGTAGAATATTGAAAAAGGGTTAGCCGATAGTGTGGTTGGCAATAAGTTCTTTAACGAGGTTTTCGATCTGCTCGTCGTTGTCTTCCAGGCGAAGGCTCTCCTTGGCAGTGAACACCACATTTTCCACTGCTTTAACCTTGGTGGGTGATCCGGGAAGGCCTATCTGCTGCGGGTCAGCCTCCACGAAGGCAGCGCTCCACTCCTTGAGGTTCAGGTAGGGGCGGCTTTCGAGAAGCGCCTTGCGGTCGTCGCTGAGCTTGGTGGCTTCGGAGGGCGACACTGCATATTTGTATTTCTGCACGAGCACGGCGTTACGCGGGCGGCATTCGGCTGCCGAGCCATTCACGGTCACCACGCAGGGGAGTGGGGCCTTGACGGTCTCCACGCCTGACTCGAGGCGGCGTTTCACTGTCACGTATCCATCCTTGAGGTCAACGATCTCCTCGGCGTAAGTTACCTGGGGAAGACCGAGCTTCTCGGCGATCTGCGGACCCACCTGGGCGGTGTCGCCGTCGATAGCCTGACGGCCACCGATAATAATGTCATAGTTACCGATTTTCTTCACAGCCTGCGCAAGAGAGTAGGAAGTGGCCAAAGTGTCGGCTCCACCGAGGGTGCGGTCAGTCAACACGATGCCCGTATCAGCACCGCGATACATAGCTTCACGGATTATCTCAGCTGCGCGTGGCAGTCCCATGGTCAGCAGAGTGACGGTAGATCCCGGATTTGCATCCTTGAGGCGGAGAGCCTGCTCCAGGGCATTGAGGTCTTCGGGATTGAAGATGGCCGGCAACGCTGCGCGGTTGATGGTTCCATCCTCTTTCATTGCGTCTTTGCCCACATTACGGGTGTCAGGCACCTGCTTTGCGAGCACAATGATGTTTAGACTCATATTTCTATTAGTTAAGGTGATAATTTTGCAATTTTGTGATAATTTGCAACAAAGTTAACAAATTATTCTAAAAGGCCGAAGAAATCCTCCGATTTTCCTGCCTCTGCCGGTTAATATTTTATAAAAGTGCACTTCACGGGCTCTTTTTGACCGAACTCTCCACCCTCGGCAGGCGTTTTTACATCAAAAACTTATTTATTCTGCAACATACAATTTTAAACGTTTACAGCTATGAAAAAGACTGACTACGATCCTACCCGCATTGACGCGTCGAAAGAGCATCCGCGTCTGGAGGGACACCCCGAGCCTCGTCGCATCGAGGAGTATTGCCAAGATGAACAGAAGGCAGCCGCAACGCCTGTAGAAGAGCCTTATGAGGATAAGGTTTACGCCACCACTGACGCCCAGGAGACTGCCGGTTTCGCCCGCGGCGCCGGATGGACCTGCCTCGCCATCCTCGGCCTGATGCTGATAGCCACTTATCTGTGGTGGCCTACACGGCGTGACACCCGTCAGGCTCGTCAGGCCTATAACACCACGGCTTACCAGTCGCGCATCACTCCCGGAATGGTGGAGGAAGAGGAGGAACTCATCATCGCTGCCGTACCCGTAAACAATGCCCGGGCTTCGGCCGCTGCCTACGGCGCATCTGCATCAAATGCCGGAAATCAGAACGTCGCTATAACTCCCTCGACTGTAGTGATATATCTCTTTGATACTGACAACTCCAACATTGGTGAATCGTCAACCCTCAACTACGTAGCCAACCTTGCCAACCAGACCGGCAAAACCGTAGTAGTCAAAGCGTATACCGACGAGACCGGACGTCGCGCCTACAACCAGCGTCTGTCAGAACGGCGCGCTAATGCCGTGGCCGACTATATGCACCGTCACGGAGTGCCCACTAACCACATCAAGGCTAAAGGTTACGGCCCCACCCACGCATACGCCAACAATGCCGCCGACCGTCGCGCCGAAATCTCCCTCGAATAATCTCCCTACCTTCAATCCCCTATAAGCAGTTACAGCAGCATGGCCTCCATGCTGCTGTAACTATTTGTTCGCCCGACATGGGCATAATCTAACGGGTGCAAGTCCCGAGCGCGCCCTG
>JAMPAP010000014.1 GCA_023667185.1 Lachnoclostridium sp. | reverse complement strand
TTCATCTTACTTAATTATTATGACTCTAAGAAATCATCCGTAGCTGAGTAGTTACCCCGCCATCCAAAAAAGTCAATTGTAGGGACGTGGCCTGCCACGTCCGCCGCGAAATGTCTGACTATCACACCACACGGTTGATTTATGAGCACAAGGTGAAATATCCGGAAAAATTTTCGTAGCTTTGCACCGAAACCTGTCAATAATCTCAAAATCTATGCCATACGACTATTTCATAAGCTATTCCTCTAAAGATCAAAAGATAGCAACAGCCGCAGTGGAAGCTATCGAATCACGCGGTTACTCCTGCTGGATTGCGCCGCGAAACATACAGTATGGCACGCCCTACGCCCGAGCTATAATGCAGGGTATCAAGGAGAGCCAGAACTTCATAGTGCTCATCACGCCCAACTCCATAACATCTGAGGACGTGTTGAACGAAATCGACAATGCTGCAGCAACCAAAAAGAATATCATCCCAGTACGTCTCACTGACAAACCGCTGTCAAACGAGCTCAACTACTACCTGAGCCGTCGCCAGTGGATCGATATGACAGGTAAAAACATCTTGACTCTGCCCGATCAACTTAACCTTCCGAGTGATAATACAACACCCCCACCCACCAGCCCCATTACCCCGGAAACCACAAAACCCAACATATTTAAATCCACTAAGTTTTACATCTTCCTCACCGCATTCATCCTCATCATCGGCGCAGTAATATTCTTATATTCAATAAATGCATCTTCTGACGATGATTACAATGATTCAGACTCGATGGTAGTTGTTGAGGAAGCTGTAGTGGAAGAAGCTATTGTAGAAGATCCGGTTGACGAGGATAAAACGACCAATGCTGTTGATAATATTGTAAATTCAACAAGTCAAACAGGTGGGAATGATGCTTCAATAATGTATCAAAATGGAGAAAATTATTATTATGGCCGAGGTGTCAAGAAGGATTATGCAACAGCCGTAAAATGGTATAAGAAAGCAGCTGAATTGGGATATGCGAAAGCTCAAAGTGACCTTGGCTATATGTATGAATGTGGGAAAGGTGTAGAGCAAAATGATGCAACAGCTGTAAGATGGTATCAAAAGGCGGCGGATCAAGGATACGCAATAGCCCAAAGCAACCTTGGCATTATGTATAGAAACGGGAAAGGTGTAGAGCAAAATGATGCATTAGCCGTGAAATGGTATCAAAAGGCAGCGGATCAAGGAAATGCAGATGCCCAATGTAACCTTGGTTATATGTACAGACAAGGGAAAGGCGTAAAGCAAAATGATGAAATAGGTATAAAATGGTATCAGAAGGCAGCAGAGCAAGGATTTGCTCGATCTCAATTTAATTTGGGGCTTTGTTATGAGTATGGTAAAGGAGTTGATGTGGACTATAACAAAGCTCTAAGTTTGTATAAATTGAGCGCAGATCAGGGGTATGAAAATGCCCGGAAGCAATATGAGCAGCTTAGGAAGGAGTTAGGGCTTTGAGTCAGTGGGGCTTTTATCGCTTTAAAAGGTAAAGCGGGAGATAATCAGTCGATTGCCTCTCGCTCATTGTTATAGGTCACGCACAAAGTAAATGTGCATTTTTAGGGATAATATTTTGGTGGGTATGGACACTCGTGAAGAATGAGTGTGGTGAATCCCACATGATTGATGAGCGAGTGGTCAGGCGCACAAAAGATGTCCATCAAAATGCACATTTACTTTGTGCTTGACCTATAAGTATTGTGTCAAACAAGCACTAATATAATGCCAATGCCATACGTCCTATGGCGTGTAGACCTTGTATGATTCGCTCTCGGGATGATGGTCGAGGTTGTTTTAGCCCTGTTGCGTAATGGGATAGCTGCTTCTGATTTATACCGGTAGCACGGCTGATTGCTGCGAGCGTTGTAAACTTTTCAGCTTCTTTCAGTAATGCGGTAGCTTCAAGGTCATATACAATTGTATAGTTGCCTTCTTTAATATAATCGGGGATATGATTGCCATCCTCTTTAAGACCATCAATATGAAACTCAAGCGCTTCTTCAAATTTCTTTTTAAAATTTTCGAGAGTAGATCCTGCTACCATGATAGCTCCGAGCTCCGGATCGCCAACTCCTCCGTTGAAGTTCTCGCCGGACCAACTTACCAATACTTTGATTTCCTTCTGTTTCATCTTTATCTGTTTTTTTGACCGGAAAGGCGATTATTTCCACCCATCCTGTTTCCATATACTATTCAAAATGAACTGTTCTAACACTTGATTTGGCTTCCCGTTTGTGTTCTTGTTTGATACAGTAAAGGTAGTCATTTTTCTACTTTATAACAAACTTTTCATCAAAAAAGTTTCCGGAAATTCAATATTTTCAAGAAACAGCTTTCCCCGGTGATCATCATTTTCACGGGCGGAATTTTCCGGCGGCGATTTGCAAATTTTGGGATAAAATCTTAACTTTGCGTGAAATATTCCGGAAATACCATGAAATTATTTACCTCTATTCTTGCTTGTCTTTTTATTTGCTTGTCAGTCAAAGCTGTAGAGACGACCGACACCATTACTGTGTTTATGATTGGCGATTCTACTATGGCCAACAAACCGCTTGCCGACGAAAATCAGGAACGCGGCTGGGGACAGATGCTTCCTCTCATGCTTCAAGGCGCCATCAAGGTGGATAACCACGCCGTAAACGGCAGCTCCACAAAGAGTTTCATCAACGAAGGCCGCTGGGACAAAGTGCTTTCGCTCATCAAGCCCGGCGACTATGTTGTGATACAGTTTGGCCACAACGACGAGAAAATCAAGAACGCCAAGAAATACACCGAGCCGGGCGGCTCGTTTGACGACAACCTCCGCAAGTTTGTCAACGAAAGCCGTGCCAAGGGTGCACGCCCCATATTGATGAACTCGATCGTGCGACGCAACTTCCCGGTTGACTCAGCCGCCGTCCATGTTGACCGTGACGACAATCCCCCCGTAGGATTCGAAAACGTCAAGCATAACCCTGAAGGCGAACTACTTATCGACACTCACAAGGCTTACCTCGACGCACCCCGCCGCGTGGCCCGCGAGCTTGCCGTGCCCTTCGTGGAGATGAATACCCTCACCCACAACCTCGTGCAGGGTCTCGGCACCGTCCCCTCCCGCGAGCTCTTCATGTGGATACCCGAAGGCAAATACCCCTTCTGCCCCAAGGGAAAGGTTGACAACACTCATCTCAACATCAAGGGCGCTACTATCGTAGCCGGGATCGCAGCCCGCGCCATGGCTGAGGCCGTCCCCTCGCTCCGCCCCTACATCGTAACCGAATATAATTATACTTACTGATATGATCAAGACATTTATCCTTGCCGCTTCACTGCTGGCAGCCACGGGATTGCAGCTCAATGCCGCTCCCGAATTTAATCCCGAGTCTGACGAGGCCGAAGCCGCAGGCATAGGTTTCATCGAGAAAAAAGTTGCTGTTTCTTCTGACAAGAGATACAATATCACCGATTTCGGTGCCGTCAACGATAGCACTGTGCTCCAGACCGCTGTCATTCAGGCTGTAATCGATAAGGCCGAGGAAGATGGAGGAGGCGTAATCGTGGTTCCCGAAGGTACTTATCTCTCAGGCGCTCTCTTCTTCAAGCCCGGCACACGCCTTCATATCGAGAAGGGCGGCGTGATCAAAGGCTCTGACGATATCGCCAACTATCCCCTCATCCCCTCACGCATGGAGGGCCGCAGCATCTATTACTATGCCGCGCTGATCAACGCTTACTTCGTTGACAACTTCGAGATCACGGGTGAAGGCACCGTCGACGGCGCCGCTTACAAGTTCTGGGTAGCATTCTGGGATCGCCGCGAGCAGGCCCGCAAGGAAAACCGCGTGTGCACCAATCTTGAAGTTCACCGCCCCCGCCTTGTGTTCCTCTGGGGTTGCGATAATGTCAAGATTTCCGGTACAAAGTTCTGCAACTCAGCCTTCTGGACCATGCACCTCTATCAGTGTGAAAACATCCTCATCGAGAAGAGCTCATTCCACGCTCCCGTGAAGCCTGTGAAAGCTCCGAGCTCTGACGCCATGGACTTCGACGTATGCCGCAACATCACCATCCGCGACTGCTACCTCAACGTCAACGACGACGGCGTAACCATCAAGGGCGGCAAAGGCGTGTACTCCAACCGCTCTTACGAGAATGGTTCGGTGGAAAATGTGCTCGTGGAAAACTGCACCTTCGGCCCCAACAATCATGGTATCCTCACCCTCGGCAGCGAATGTATCCACGCCAAAAATATCATCGTGCGCAACTGCCAGCTTAACTCCAACTGCTCGATCCTCCGCATGAAGATGCGCCCTGACACATGGCAGATCTACGAAAACATCACCATCGACGGCATCACCGGAAAGTGTGGCTCAGTAATCGACATGAAGCCCTGGAAGCAGTTCTTCACCCTTGAGGGTAGCGACGAGCGCCCCTACGGTATCGTACGCGACATCGTGGTGAAAAATGTTGACGTCAACTGTAAGAGCCTCGGTGTGATCGCAGGCAATGCTGACGACAAGGTGTCAAACATCACCCTTGAAAACATCTCAGTCAATGCCGAAGATCCCGAATTTACCTGCATTTATCCCCAGGTGAAGTTTGAAAATGTCAAGGTCAACGGCAAAGTTGTTACCAATCCCGCAAAATAACCAATCATATAAATATATCTAATTGTCATCATGAAAATTAAAAACCTATTTCTTGCACTCGCTGGTCTTGCCATGACCGCTACGGCTTCGGCCGCTCTGCAGCCCGGCACGACTCTGACCAACGAGGCGGCTATAGTGACATGGCCTTTCAACAGCGACACTGACTATGAAGCCGTCACCGTTGCTCCCGAAGGTGGCTTCTCTATCACCACCGTCGACGTCTCTGCCGGCTCAATTGTCGGCACCGGTACTGTAAATGTTACCCCGGGCGTGACATTTATCAAAATCAAGCCCAATAACAGTGGTTCTGACCCTGTAATGTGGACTGCCAAGCCCGCCAAAGGCCTGACATTCACCCCTACCCGCGTATTTGCCTACATCGCCCGCTTCGGTACTGATGCTGAAAACGGTGTCAAAGTTTCAGCCCGTATGGGCGATGGTGAGGTTGTAGAACTCGGCACTTTCACCGCCGTCCGTAACAATAAAGATTATTCATCCGACAAATACGGCTCAAAAGCCACTGACCACTTCGACATCACCCTCACTGCCGACCAGCAGGCCAAGCTGACAGGCACCGACGGCTTTACCCTCATTGCCACTATCGGCGTGGGTAACGCAAAGGAGGGCGGTTTCTCTAACGTCATCATCGAAGGTAAACTCAACGGTACAGTAGAGGCTGTAGAGAAATACACCCTCACCACCCGCTGCTCTCCCATCGAAGGTGGCTCAATCGAAACTTCTCCCGCTGTCAGCGAGATGGAGGCCGGTACACCTGTCACCGTAACCGCCGTCCGCAACTTCGGCTACAAGTTCATCAACTGGACCGACGCTACCGGCAATGTGGTTTCTGAAGAGCCTGTCTACAAATTTGAAATCAACGCCAACACCTCTCTGATCGCAAACTTTCAGGCTATCCCCACATGGGTGCTCAACCTTGGCGTAGAGGGTGGCGCTAACGACTATCAGGTGCAGCCTGTCCCCGCTCCCACTGTTATCGACGGTAAAAATATGTATGAGGACGGCACTATCGTTACCCTTACCGCTATCAGCAACCCCATCCTTACGTTCACCAACTGGAGCGACGGACAGTCGTCAAGCGAAATCACCGTCACTATGGACAGCGACAAGGATTTCGTTGCATCTTTCTCTGCCATCGACTACATCGTAGGCTGGGACTTCTACCTCCCCGGTACAGGACGCGCTGCTGACTTCTATTCAGCTGACAACGACAACGTTTCGCTCTCGCTCCGCAACGCTGAGGGCAACATCGAAGGCTGGCTTGACAAGAGCCAGGCAGGTGCAGGTGGCTACGAAGGCCGCCCCGCAGCCGTCAACTGGCGCACCTACGGCCTTGGCGAATACTACTGGCAGACCAAGTTTAACGCCTCGGCGTTCAAGAACATCAAGGTCATCACCGCCATGGCTTATAACTTCAATGCTTATACCAAGCAGAACGTTGAATACTCTCTCGATGGCAACAACTGGACCACTATCGGCACCATCACCATCAGCGGCGCTAAAAACTGGACTGATGCCGAGTTTGACCTCCCCGCAGCGGCCAACAACGCTTCAGAACTTTACATCCGCTTTATCTCTGACACTACTTCACCCGTCGACGGTACAAGCTCCAACAACGACGGTATCGCTCTCGGCGCCACATATATTATAGGTGACGTTGAGCTCATCAACGATGGCAAAGCCCCCGTGCTCGTGTCATTCGTCCCCGAAGAAGGTAACGCTAACGCTTCAATCAATGGTAAGATCGTCCTCAACTTCGACGAGAAAGTAAAAGTGAAGGAGGGCGCCAAGGCTACTCTCGCCGGTATGCAGCTTGAGCCCTCAGTTTCAGGCAAGACCGTAATGTTCCAGTACAAGAACCTCGCTTACGGCACAAACTACAAGTTTGAACTCGCCGCCAACACTATCGCTGACCTTACTGACAACTATATGGCAGATCCCGTAGTGATCAACTTCACCACCAAGACCCGCCCCGTGGTTGTAAAGGCTCTCTACGACTTCATCGTGCCTGACAATGGCGCTCTTGAGGAGGCTATCGCTGCTGCCGCTGCCCGCGAAGACAAGACTCAGCGTTTCCGCATCTTCATCCGCAACGGCAACTATGTGCTCCCCGAAAGCACTACCGCTACAAAGACCGGCTCTGACAGCAAGCAGTATCCTGACCCCACCACTTACGTCAACACTCCCAACGTGTCATTCATCGGTGAAAGCATGGATGGCGTAGTGATCACCAACAAGGCTACCAAGGTGCTCGAAGGTATCGGCAACGGCGACGTGCTTGACCTCAACAAGGATGCCCAGAATACATATATGCAGAACCTTACCCTCAAGAGCAACATGGGCGACGGCAATGGCCGTGACATCGTGCTCAACGACAAGGCCGACAAGACCATCCTCAAGGACGTTTGCCTCTGGGCATATCAGGACACTTACGTTTCAAACAACGACCAGGCTAAATACTACTTCGAAGGTGGTGTGATCCGCGGTCGCACTGACTACATCTGCGGCAAGGGTGACGTATTCTTCAACAGTGTTACTTTCCGCCAGATCTCAGGCGGTTATCTGGCTGTTCCCTCTGTTCCCCGCAAGTATGGCTACATCCTCAAAGATTGTACCATCACCGGCGATGCTGACGGAGTAAATGGCAGCTACACTCTCGGTCGCCCCTGGGGTAAGGGTACTCCCATCGCTCTGTATATCGACACCCGCATGGAGGTGATCCCTTCAGCTGACGGATGGAACGAAATGTCAGGCGGCTGGCCCGCTCGCTTCGCAGAGTATAACTCTACTACTTCTTCCGGTACTGTCATCGACCTCAGCAGCCGCAAGACTACTTTCGGCGATGGCTATACCAACAATCCCGTGCTCACCAAGGAAGAGGCTGATGCCAACAACTACTATGCCGTGATGGGCGACGAGGACGACTGGGATCCCGCATCACTTGCCGAGCAGGCTCCTGCTGCCACTTCAGTTGCTCTCAACGGTTCGGCTCTCACTTGGGACAACAATGACTACGCTCTTCTCTGGGCTGTGGTTAAGAACGATAAGGTGGTTGCCTTCGTGAATGTTCCCGAGTACACTGTTGACGATCCTTCAGCCGTCTGGGCCGTTCGCGCCGCTAACGAAATGGGTGGCCTCGGCGAGGCTGTGAAGGTTGGCCAGAGCGGTATCGACTCCATTATCTCTGACGCTGCCGCCGAAGTGGTCGCTACAGAATATTATAATGTGGAAGGTATCCGCGTCAACAGCTCTTTCAAAGGCTTTGTAATTAAGGTCGACACTCTTTCTGACGGCTCTAAAGTCTCTACAAAGACTGTCCTTAAGTAATCTCTATTTCATCCATAACAGTCCCTCTTCCCACCCCTGCTGATGGGAAGAGGGATTTTTAAAACATTCCAAGCATGCATTTTTTTCGCACTGTATTGACAACCTTGGCTGTTGTTTCAGCCACTATGGTTCAGGCTGACGACCATCTTCGCCTTTCGTACGACACTCCGGCATCACTCTGGGTGGAGGCTCTTCCGGTAGGTAACTCCCGCCTCGCCGCCATGGTCTACGGCGGCCCGGCTGCCGATGAGATCCAGCTCAACGAGGAAACTTTCTGGGCCGGTGGTCCTTACTTCAACAACCTCTCGACCGGACTCCCACGCCTCGCCGAGATCCGTAACCTCATTTTCTCAGGACGCGAAAAGGATGCTCAGGCACTGATCGACAGTGTGTATATGCCCGAGCAGAATGGCATGCGCTATCTCACATTAGGGAGTATCCGCCTCAACTTCGATCTCAAAGGCTCTCCCACTGACTATTACCGTGACCTCAATATCTCTGATGCCGTGGCCACAACTTCTTTCAAAGTGGGGGATACCGAATTTACCCGCACCACCTTTGCATCACTTGCCGATAATGTCATAGTGATGCACCTCACATCCTCAACTCCCGAAGCTCTGACATTTGACATCTCTTACGATTCACCTCTTGCCAAGTCTGTCACCGCTCGTCATAACACTCTTACCGCGAAGCTTAACGGGCTCGACCAGGAGGGCATCGAATCAGCCTTGCGCGCTGAAGCCCGCATTCAGGTGGTGAGCGACGGCAAAGTAAAGGCCGCCCGCGACCGCCTCAAGGTCTCAAAAGCTTCCGAAGTAACGCTGTATATCACCGCAGCCACCAACTATGTAAATTATGCCGATGTGTCGGCCAACGAGTCGGCTCGCGTAAGCCGTTATCTCGATTCGGCCATGAAACAGCCTTACGATACGCTCCTTGACCGCCACATTAAGAAATACCGCAGTCAGTTTGACCGCGTCACACTCTCTCTTCCCTCCACGGGTTCTGCCGATGCCGATACACGCTCACGTATCATCAATTTCTCCACTGATCATGACCCCTCGCTCGTGGCTCTGCTCTTCCAGTATGGCCGATATCTGCTCATTTGCTCTTCACAGCCCGGAACCCAGCCTGCCAACCTCCAGGGTAAGTGGAACAATCTGCTCACTCCCCCCTGGGACGGAAAATACACCATCAACATCAACACCGAGATGAACTACTGGCCTGCCGAAGTAACCGCTCTGCCTGAGACTGCGATGCCGCTCTTTGATATGATCGAAGACCTTGCCGTCACAGGCCGCGAGACCGCCCGTACCCTCTACGATGCTGACGGATGGGTGGCTCACCATAATACTGACCTATGGCGCGCTGCCGGCCCTGTGGACTCTGCCCGATACGGTATGTGGCCAAACGGCGGCGCATGGCTTGCCACCCACATCTGGCAGCATTACCTCTTTAATCCTGACATTGATTTCCTGACCAAGCTTTATCCCGCTATGCGCGGCACGGCTGACTTCTTCATGAGCCACCTTACCGAGCACCCCGCTACCGGTTATCTCGTGACTGCTCCTTCGATGTCGCCCGAGCACGGCTATAACGGTTCGGTGATTACTGCCGGGTGCACTATGGACAATCAGATAGCATTTGACGCCCTTAACAATACGCTTATCGCTGCCCACATCCTCGGCTGCGAGAGCATGGCCTATATTGACTCGCTGAAGACCACTATCAGCCGCCTCAGTCCCATGAAGGTAGGACGCCACGGCCAGCTTCAGGAGTGGCTCGTGGATGCTGACGATCCCACTGATCATCACCGCCACGTAAGCCATCTCTATGGCCTTTATCCCTCTAACCAGATCACGCCCTCTAATGCACCCCTTGCCTTCAAGGGCGCTGAGACTACACTCCGCCAGCGTGGCGACAAGGCTACGGGATGGAGCATCGGCTGGAAAGTAAACCTCTGGGCTCGCCTCCTCGACGGCGACCACGCCTACAAGATTATCTCCAACATGATCACTCTCCTGCCCGCCGACAGTCTTACAAAGCAATATCCTGACGGAAGGTTGTATCCCAATATGTTTGACGTGCATCCGCCGTTCCAGATTGATGGCAATTTCGGCCTTACCGCCGGCGTGGCCGAGATGCTCGTTCAGAGCCACGATGGTGCCGTTCAGCTGCTCCCCGCACTTCCTTCGTTGTGGACTGAGGGCTCGGTCAAGGGTCTTCGCGCCCGCGGAGGCTTTGAGGTGGATATGGATTGGAAAAACGGTCAGCTCCACGATGCCCGCATAGTTTCGCACAATGGCGGCGCTCTCCGGCTGCGCTCATACGTGCCTCTTGCCGCTGACGGTCTCGTCGAAGCTGACGGAGATTGCCCCAACCCGCTTCTGCGACCTGCAGTTGTAGCCAAAGTGGAAGTGTCGCCTGAAGGTAACGCCCGGTGGCCGGAGATTCGTCGCACTTACGAGTACGACATCGTCACCACTCCGGGTCAGATCATTGAAATTAAGTCTCCGAGATAATGAAACGTTTCTCTCTAATTGCAGCCATCAGCTTGCTGATAGCGCTTAACACCGCGGCCGCTGACCTCAGCATCCCGCGTGACACCTCGTTCACCCGCTATTCAAGCTGGATGAAAATCAAGAAAAAATATCCTTACGCCCGGCTGGTGGCTGACACCCTGCCGACCGGAGTATCGATGACCCGCGATGTGGTCTACACTACGATTAAAGATACCCCGTGGGGCATCCGCGACCTTCATGTCGACATATTCCGCCCTGACTCGGCTAAGAGCCCGCTGCCCGCGGTGCTCTTTGTGCACGGCGGGGGCTGGAACTCGGGCGACAAGTCGCTCCAGCACGGACTTGCATCTGCTGTTGCGGCTCACGGCTATGTGACAATGGCTGTGGAATATCGCCTGACACCCGAAGCCAAATATCCGGCCGGACTTCATGACATAAAGACGGCTATCCGCTGGGCGCGCCATCACGCTGACTCGCTCGGCATCGACCCCGACCGCATCGCCATATCAGGTTGCTCGGCCGGAGGTCAGCTCGCGGCTCTTGCCGGAATGACTAACGGCTCGGCGCGCCACGAGGGCGATGGCCGGTGGCAGGATTCATCAAGCGATGTGCAGGCCGTGATCAACATTGACGGTATCACTACCTTTGTCTCTGACTATAACATCGTTGACGTATATGAGCGTCAGGCAAAGCATGGGGGTCAGTTGCCGGTAAATGCTATGTGGCTCGGCGGCATGCCTGATCAGGCTCGTGACCACTGGGATGAGGCCTCGGCTATACTCTGGGTGACTGATAAGTCAGCGCCTATATGCTTCATCAATAGCGATCTGCCACGTTACCGCGACGGTCGCGACGAGATAGAGCCTCTCCTTCGCTCCCACGGCATCTACACCGAGCATCACCACGTATATTCACCCATTCATCCTTTCTGGTTTTTCCATCCGTGGTTCACGCCCACCGTCAGCCATGCTGTCAGCTTCCTCAATCGCGAGCTGGGCGGAGAGTGAGAGCTACGACGTTTTCTACATGCTGGGTGTGAGGGAACATATCTACCGGGCGGATCGCTTCGACGTCATATTTGGCGTGGAGTAGTGCGAGGTCACGAGCCTGGGTAGCCGGGTTGCAGCTTACGTAGACTATACGGCGAGGTTCGGCGTTGAGGATCACATTGACCACATCAGCGTGCATACCGGCTCGTGGCGGATCGACGATCATCACGTCAGGGCGTCCATGGGCGGCGATAAATTCGTCAGTCAGTACATCTTTCATGTCGCCGGCGTAAAACTCGGTGTTGTCAAGTCCGTTGGCTGCCGCATTGACTTTTGCATCGGCTACGGCCTCGGGCACATATTCGATACCTACCACGTGTTTCACGCCTCGCGCAAGGAAGCAGGCTATTGTCCCGGTGCCGGTATAGAGGTCGTAGACAAGCTCGTCACCCCGCAGTTGGGCAAATTCGCGAGCCACGGAGTAGAGCCGATAGGCTTGGAGCGAGTTGGTCTGGTAGAATGATTTGGGTCCGATTCTGAAGCGCAGGCCCTCCATCTCTTCTTCTATATAGTCACGTCCGGAGTAGTTGATCACTTCCTGGTCAGCGATAGTGTCGTTGACCTTGGTATTTACAACATATAATAAAGAGGTGATTTCGGGAAATTTCTCCTTCATGGCTGCAAGGAGTTCCTCGATTTTGTGACGATCATCTTCGCCAAACACCATCACAGCCATCACCTCGCCGGTGGAAGCAATGCGGATCATCAGTGTGCGGAGGAGGCCTTGCTGCTGGCGCAGGTCATAGAATGTGTATCCGTGATCCTTGCCGAATTGCTTCACAAAGAGGCGGATGCGGTTGCCAAGGTCATCCTGAAGGTGGCATTTTTCGATGTCGAGCACCTTGTCAAAAGCTCCGGGGATGTGAAATCCGGCGGCATCGCGGTCAGGGAACTCCTGGCCCGAGCGCATCTCGTCGTAGGTGAGCCATTTTTTGTTGGAGAAGGTATACTCCATCTTGTTGCGGTATTCCCATATTTTTTCAGAGCCGAGAATGGGGGTAATTTCGGGAATAGGTATTTTGGCAATTCTGGTCATTGCGTCTTCCACCTGCTGCTGCTTGCAGCGGAGCTGGAAGTCGTAGGGCAGGTGTTGCCACCGGCAGCCGCCGCAGAGGGTGAAATGGCTGCAGCGGGGTTCCTGTCGAAGCGATGATGGAGTGATAATCCGCTCGATATGCCCTTCAGCGTAATTGCGTTTCACGCGGTCCACCTTCACATCGGCTACATCGCCGGGTGCGCCGAAGGGGATGAATACTACCATATCGTTGACGCGTGCCAGAGCATTACCTTCGGCAGCCACGCCCGTTATCTCTATACCCTCAAGCAGAGGGCGTTCTTTCTTTTTTCTTGACATATTTAGAATTGGAAATATATGAAAGGTGCTACCTCCTCGCCCATAAACTGGACGGTGAGTTGCACCACGATTATGAATATCAATAGTTTGAAGCCCCAGGGGGCGGCTACGAAGCGAGCGCCGAGCCGGTCGTAGAAGCCGTCGGGCATGGAGTGAGCAGCGATGATGGTAATCATCATCACGAGCCATACGTAGCGCGTGGTGATGAACGGCAGGATAGTCTCCACCTGAAAGTTGCTGAATATATTCTTGATTATCAGGCAGGAGTCACTCCATGATGCGGCGCGGAAGAACACCCACAGCAGCGAGACGTAGACCATCGTTACAGTCCATGACAGGCATTTGACGAGACCTCCTTCATGGAGACGCGACAGCCATGGTCGGCAAGCCTTGTGGATGGCAAGCCCTACGCCATGCAGTCCGCCCCAGATTACGAATTTCCACGCTGCTCCGTGCCACAGTCCGCCTATCAGCATCGTAAGGAAGTTGTTTATGTAAGTGCGGATAGTGCCTTTGCGGTTACCGCCAAGAGGGATATATACGTAGTCCCGGAGCCATGATGACAAGCTGATGTGCCACCGCCGCCAGAATTCGGTAAGATTTGTTGACTTATAGGGGAAGTTGAAGTTGGGCGTAAGGTTGAAGCCCATGATCAGCGCAAGGCCTATAGCCATGTCGCTGTAGCCTGAGAAGTCGCAGTAGATCTGCATGGTATAGCCTATTACGCCCATCAGCGATTCAAAACCTGAATATCCGGTGGGAGAATTGAATATCAGGTCGTTATATTGCGCGATATAATCGGCGATGATTGCCTTCTTGATTACGCCGAGGATTATAAGCCATAGTCCGGCCATGGTCTCGGAGGTGGTGGCGCGGCGGTTGGAGCGTATCTGTGGGATGAAATAGTCAGCTCTGACGATGGGGCCTGCCACGAGTGCCGGGAAGAATGAGAGGAAAAACACGTATTCGAGCCATGTCTCCGTAGACTTCACGCGCTCCTTGTAGACGTCCACTATATAGCTGATTGACTGAAATGTATAAAACGAGATTCCCACCGGTAGTATCAAGTTGTCAATCTGAAAGTTGCTCTCCACCATGGCGTTCCAGTTCCAGAGGAAGAAGTTGGCATACTTGAAATAGCCGAGTATGCCCAACGAGGCAACGATCGAGACCGCGACGCACGCCTTTCGCTGCCATCCGCGGTCGAGCTCCACCATCAGTCGTGACAGTGACCAGTCCACGAGTGAGGTCGCGGCAAGCAGCATGAAGAATATGCCGCTTGACTTATAGTAGAAGTACATACTGAACCCTGTGACGAATATCAGCATCTGCCACAGCCGGGTTTTCAGCAGTGAATATATGGGTATAAATATCAGAAACAGAGCCCAGAACAGTCCGCTCGAGAAGAGCATCGGTTGTGAAGGATCATGCTTCAGCAGCTGGAGTAAGTTATATGTGATATTTTCCACGGCTACTTTTTAGGTTGAAGCACGGTCACCGAGGCCGGGCGGGCTTTATCGATCATACCGGGGAAGTCAAGCAATATGGGGTGAGATGAGTGGAGCGGCATCCATCGGGCGATGCTGTCCATCCACTCCACGGCCGACTCGGCCGTAGGATGCGCGCCATCCTTTTTGCGATCAAAGCTCATGCCGTCGCTCTTGAAGTAGCATCCTGGCTTCACACTGCTAGCTATCAGGCGGTTAATACCGGTATCTTCTTTCCAGTTGGGCGGTCCTATCCACAGGTAGGGTATATCGCCTATCTGCTTGAGAATATGGTCAACGGATTCCTTGCGGCGCTCGGCGATATTGTTTACAAACAGCTCATTAGCGCCGAGGCTGATGAATATAAAAGTAGGCCGGAAGCGCCTGATGAAGGTCGTCAGCGTGTCGCATTTGCCCCAGTAGTCGGTGGTTGAGCTGTACCATATCACTGAGTTGAGGGTATGTCCGTTAGCATTGGCATAGGCTGCAAGACGGGGATTCAATCCCTCAAGCATCGAATCGCCGATGATGAGTATGCGCTGAGCGGCGCTGTCGATAGGGGTGGGTTTTGCAATAGCTTGATTTTCCGAAGTTTCTGTAACAACCGTCGCTGTGTCAGGCTCGCGCGTAAGTCGCTCGGTGATACCCGGTGAGCGGAGTTCAAAGCCCCACACCTCCACGGTGCCCACCATCGAGAAGGCAGTCATCACGGCAAATGCGGCCAGCAGGAGCGTCCACAGTGCAAGATATTCGTTATTACGGTAGTTGCGCATACTGAATGCAAAATTAATACAATTTTACGAATATCCTCATCTTTCCCGCCTCTAACAACAAAGATATAGCAATATAAGAAAGGGTGTTGCAAAAACTAATCTCAGGCCCGGAGGGCCGTTGTTGTCTTTAACCCCACCCGGAGCTTGCGGAGGGTAGGGTAGGCTGACACACAGGCAGTTGAGCCTCGGAGAGGCGATGTTGTGGCATCGACAAAGCTCTACGAATCCGAGTTTTGCAACACCCGCACCTTTGCTTCTTCCTATATTAAAATGGTTTATCACTTAGGTGATTAGCATTTTTTAACTTACTTTTAGCTCGGAATATTTGGAAGATGATGAAAATGTCCTTACCTTTGCACTCGTAAAACATCGCGGGGTGGAGCAGTGGTAGCTCGTTGGGCTCATAACCCAAAGGTCGCAGGTTCGAGTCCTGCTCCCGCCACCAAAAATAAAAGCGAATCCTGATTGTCAGGGTTCGCTTAAATTTTTTAGTGACGATTAAAAATAACATAGAAAAGTTTACCATGTTATTTTTTAATCGTCACTTAGAGTATGTTTACTTTTGACTTATGTTAAGATTTGAGCTGGATTTACGAGTATGTTTTTAGATTGAATGAAGGAGTTATGGGGTTCCATAATAACTGAATGAAAGCCAAAAACAGACCGTAAAGGCAGCTCAAAGATTTCATAAAGTTAAAAGTAAACATACTCTTAGTAGTGGTACGTCAGTAAGTGATGCAGGGTTCAAGCTCTTTGGCTTGGGCAATCATGCGCTCAAGTTCGGTCTCACTCGGAAGACGTCCGCAAAGGTGCTTCTCTTCGTTAATGCGCTCCAGGGTGGGGTAGAGGTTGGCGGCTACACGATGGCGGAATTCTTTCACCGTGTCCACGCCACCGGCTTCAAGCAGCTCAGCAAACTGGCCGGCCACACCTTTGATGCGGAACAAGTCAGCATGGTTAGCCCATTTCAGTATGAGCTTCTCTGTGATACCGGTCTCTTCAGCAAGTGCTTCGCGACCTTTCTTGGTGGCGGCTTTCTCGAGCAACTGCTCGGTAGTTTTCACACCTGCCTGCTCCAACTTCTCGGCGTAAGCCGGGCCTATGCCTTCTATTTCAATAATTTTGTAGGACATACCATTAAATTTTAGGGGGTTATACTATAATGATAACAATCCTACAAGGGAAATTGTTCAGCGGAGCTTTTCTATGAGCAGATCAGGAGTGAGGAGCGCCTGCTCGCCGGAGTTCATATCCTTAAGCATCACTTTTCCCTCGGCGAGCTCGGTTTCACCGATGATGGCTACGTATGGGATGTGCAGCTCATTGGCGCGTGACATCTGCTTTTTCATCTTGGCAGTGTCAGGATAAACTTCTACGGTCACTCCGGCCTCACGCAGTCTCTTGGCCAGTTTGAGCGATGCCGCAGCCTCAGCCGCACCGAAGTTGGTGAACATTACTTTTACTGTCTCGCTGATCTCTTCAGGATAGAGATTAAGGGTGTTGAGCACATCATAAATTCGGTCAGCGCCGAAGGAGATACCTACGCCTGACACGCCGGGCAGACCGAATACTCCGGTCAGGTTGTCGTAACGGCCGCCGCCGGTGATACTGCCTATCTGCACATCGAGAGCCTTGACTTCGATGATGGAGCCGGTATAGTAGTTCAGTCCGCGGGCAAGCGACACATCAAGCTCCAGCTCGCAGCCCAGACCTACGGTCTCCACGCCGGCTATCACCTCGCGCAGCTCCTCCACGCCCTTGAGACCTATCTCCACGCCATTGAGCAGCTTCTCAAGGCTGTCAAGACGCTCGGCAGTGGAGCCTGACAGTGTGATAAGCGGAGTAAGATGCTCCACGCCCTCGGCAGGGATGCCGCGCTCCAGGAGTTCAGCCTTGACATTGTCAAGCCCTATCTTGTCAATTTTGTCGATAGCCACAGTGATATCCACGATCTTGTCAGGACACCCTATCAGCTCGGCTATACCGGCAAGCACCTTGCGGTTGTTGAGCTTGATGCACACTCTGATCTTGAGGCGGCGGAACACCTCGTCGATCATTTCGAGCAGCTCGATCTCGTTGAGCAGCGAGTCAGAGCCGATCACGTCAGCATCACACTGGTAAAACTCGCGGTAGCGCCCCTTCTGCGGACGGTCAGCGCGCCACACCGGCTGCATCTGATAGCGCTTGAAGGGAAACTGCAGCTCGTTGCGATGCATAACCACGAAGCGTGCAAACGGCACCGTAAGGTCATAGCGCAATCCCTTCTCGCAGATCTTGGCGGCAAGTTTCGGGCAATTCTCACCGTCGAGAAGCGACGGCTCGACACCCCGCAGGAAGTCGCCTGAATTCAGTATCTTAAAGAGAAGCTTGTCACCCTCCTCGCCATATTTGCCCATCAGTGTCGACAGGTTTTCCATTGCCGGAGTCTCGATAGGAGCGAAGCCGTAGAGGCGGAATACATCTTTAATCGTATCAAATATGTAGTTGCGGCGAGCCATTTCAAGGGGAGTGAAATCTCTCGTTCCTTTAGGTATTGAGGGTTTCTGAGCCATAATAATGTGAAGTTTTTCTTAATTTTTACGCAAAATTAATCATTATTTTCTAACTTTGCCGTTTATTAATTCATAATATTATGGACAAAAAAGAAATTGTGCTGTCAGGCATCCGTGCTACCGGCAATTTACACCTCGGTAACTACTATGGTGCCCTTAGTAAATTCGTCAAGATGCAGGATGATTATGATTGCCTTTACTTCATAGCTGACCTGCACGCTCTCACCACAAATCCTGACCCCAAACAGCTCCACGAGAATGTGAAAAACATTCTTGCTGAATATCTCGCCGCGGGTATTGACCCCGAGAAATCCACTATTTTCGTTCAAAGCGATATCCCCGAAATCTCTGAGATGTACCTGCTGCTCAATATGCACGTGGGCATCGGCGAGCTTATGCGCACCGCCTCGTTCAAGGACAAGGCTCGCAAGCAGCTCGGCATCGCCACCGCCTCTGACACCGAAGAGGAGATCGAAAAACAGATCATCGGCAACAATTCCAATAAACGCGTAAATGCCGGCCTTCTCACCTATCCTACTCTTATGGCTGTGGATATCCTTATCCAGAAGGCAACAAAGGTGCCCGTAGGAAAAGATCAGGAGCAGCACCTGGAGCTGACACGCCGCTTCGCCCGCCGCTTCAACTCGTTCTATGGCGTGGATCTCTTCCCCGAGTGTGAAAATTTCAACTTCGGCGGTCATGCCGTGAAAGTGCCCGGCCTCGACGGATCCGGTAAGATGGGCAAGAGCGAGGGCAACTGCATTTACCTCATCGACGACGAGAAGACGCTCCGCAAGAAGGTGATGCGCGCCGTCACTGACCAAGGCCCTACGGAGCCTAACTCTCCCGTGTCAGAACCTATACAGAACCTGTTCACCCTCATGGAGCTGACCTCAGCCCCCGAGACCCTCGACGCTTTCAAGAAAGCGTATGCTGACTGCTCGATCCGCTACGGCGACCTCAAGAAACAGCTCGCCGAGGATATCCTTAAAGTAACCACACCCATCCGCGAACGATATCTCGACATCCGCTCTGACGATGAATATCTCGCCCGGGTGACACGCATGGGAGCCGAGCGTGCCCGCGAACGAGCTGCCCGCACACTCGCCGAAGTGAAAGAGGCTATGGGTATACGTAAATTTTACTAAAATCACTTACAATGGAAAATAACGAAACTAATCCTCGCGACGGACGAGGCCTCAACTTCGTTGAGCAGCTCGTCCTTGAAGACCTGCAGGCCGGAAAAAACGGCGGACGTCTCAACACCCGCTTCCCGCCCGAACCTAACGGCTACCTGCATATCGGCCACGCCAAAGCTATCTGCATGGACTTCGGCGTAGCTGAAAAATTCGGCGGTACTTGCAACCTCCGCTTTGACGATACCAATCCCGTTAAGGAAGATGTGGAATATGTCGATTCCATAAAGGAGGATATTCATTGGCTCGGCTTCGACTGGGCTGACCGCGAATACTACGCTTCTGACTATTTCCCCCAGCTCTACGACCTGGCTATCCGCCTGATCAAGGAGGGTAAGGCTTACGTTGATGACCAGACTTCCGAAGAAATCGCCGCTCAGAAGGGCACACCCACTCAGGCCGGTACTGAAAGCCCTTACCGCAACCGCTCCGTGGAGGAGAATCTTGACCTGTTCACCCGCATGAACGCCGGCGAATTTGAGGAGGGCTCGCGTGTGCTCCGCGCCAAGATTGATATGGCCTCGCCCAATATGCACTTCCGCGATCCTATCATGTATCGCATCATCAAGCACCCCCACCACCGCACCGGAACCACTTGGAAAGTCTACCCGATGTATGACTTCGCACATGGCCAGAGCGACTATTTCGAGGGAGTTACTCACTCGATCTGTACTCTGGAATTCGTACCTCACCGCCCGCTCTACGATTACTTTGTCGATGAGCTCGCTGACGAGACTTACCGCCCACGCCAGATAGAGTTTAACCGCCTCAACCTCACTTACACCGTGATGTCGAAGCGTAAGCTCCTTCAGTTGGTCAAGG
Source organism: Lachnoclostridium sp. (assembly GCA_023667185.1). Classification (GTDB taxonomy): domain Bacteria; phylum Bacteroidota; class Bacteroidia; order Bacteroidales; family Muribaculaceae; genus Duncaniella. Next base: position 12,783 of record JAMPAP010000014.1, on the reverse strand, counting down.
AGGGTCTCGTGGCAGGATGGGACGACCCCCGTATGCCTACTATCTCCGGCCTGCGCCGCCGCGGCTTCACTCCGCGCTCTATCCGCAACTTCATCGATGCCATCGGTTACACAAAATATGAGGCACTCAACTCTATCTCTCTGCTCGAGCACGCCGTGCGCGACGACCTCAATGCCGTAGCTACCCGCGGCATGGCCGTAATCAACCCCGTCAAGGTGGTTATCACCAACTATCCCGAAGGCCGGATGGAGATGGTGGAGATGGAAAATAACCCCGAAGATCCTTCAGCCGGCACCCACAAGATGCCTTTCACCCGCGAAATCTACATCGAGCGTGACGACTTCATGGAGAATCCTCCCAAAAAATTCTTCCGCCTTGCCCCTGACGGCGAAGTGCGTCTCAAAGGTGCTTACATCGTGAAATGCACCGGTGTGAAGAAGGATGCTGATGGTAATATCGAGGAGATTCAGTGTACCTACGACCCCGAGACCCGCAGCGGTCTGCCCGGCAGTATGCGCAAGGTCAAGGGTACTCTCCACTGGGTATCAGCCGAGAAAGCAGTTAATGCCACCGCCCGCATCTACGACCGTCTCTTCAACGTAGAGAATCCCGCCGCTGAGCCTGATCGCGACTTCCGCGAAATGCTCAACCCCGATTCTCTCAAGGTAGTGGAAAACATCAAGATCGAGCCCTATCTCGCCGAAATCGCCAAGCCCGGACTGCCCCTCCAGTTCCAGCGCATCGGCTACTTCACCCTCGACCCTGACTCTACCCCTGACAATCTTATCTTCAATCGCACCATCGCGCTTAAAGACACCTGGGAGAAGATCAACAAAAACTCTTGATCCACTTCTTAAAAACACAAAAGAGGCTGCCCCTATATCCCGGAGCAGCCTCTTTTATAACAAAATCGTCATTATGACATCATGTTATCATGTCATAATGTCAATTTGACAATTTGACAAATTGACAAATTGACAAATTGACAAATTGACAAAATCAGGAGGAGGGGACTGGCGTTCCCTCCTCCTGTTGGATTATGATTATCGGGGATTAGTCGATAAAGAGCTTGAAGGTTTCGCGGGCTTTGCCGTTGCTCTTTACCACGATGTAAACACCGGGTACTACATTGGCTGCCACTTTACCTACTTCACCATAACCGGCAGCTACTACACGGCCGGTGACAGCATCGTAAACAGTGACGTCAGCATCACCTTCGATAGAAGATACGGTAACTTCCTCGATACCGGCTGACTTGAGAGCTTCATAGTTGGCCAGTACGCGGGCAGCGGGCATAGCACCCTTGGAGATGCGGAACTCGTCGATCTGGCCGTTGAGACGGTTGTCGAATGAGTTGTTTACGTCGCCGATGATGAGATCTTCCATATTGTCAGCGATAGCGCCGGTGTTGTCAGTAGCTTCAGAGATGCATTTGCCGTCAACGAAGAGGCGGAGCAACTTGGTTGTGGTCTCGCGCACGAGTACAACGTAATGCCACTTGGCGTCGAGATAATCAGCGGCTGAAGCTGAGGCCTCGGTCTTGGTTACATTGTCATCGATGGCAAACTTGAAGAGGTTATTCTTGATTTCAAGACCTACCCAGCATCCGGTCTGTGTACCGGTAGAGTTGTCGCTGATACTTCCCTTGTGGAATACGTATGCTTCAGAATCGTCAGTCTTGAGCCAGAATTCGATGGTGAAGTCGCTGTCGCCAAGCTGGAGGTCATCGTAAGCTTTGACAGTCACGCGCTGACCATATTTGTTGATGTCAAGAGCGTTACCTACGACACCTGCTACGAGGGCGGGTGTGCCGCGGACTACGCCGGGATCGTGGCCAACGTTGGGAGTGGTGAATGAGTCAGTGCCGTCGAGAGTTTCGAAGGGGAGATAAGCTACTTCTACGAGATCAACTTTCTCGATAACGTTGAGAGTGCCTTCGAGCTTGCCTGTTGACTCGCCACCTTCGGTCTCGATGCGGAAGTTGTGTACACCTACTACATCAGTAGCGCCGCTGAGAGTCCAGGTCTGGGCTGCGTTGTCTACGTCAAGGACGATGCCGTCAGGAAGATTTACACCCTTGAGAGTGGTGGCGTTGAGGAATTTACCGCTGATGGGCTCGATCTGAGAACCGGCTTCTACCACCTGCACGAGGTTACCTTCTGAGAGCATCACGATAGCGTTGGTGGCACCTGAGTCAGCGAGATAGTAGCCAAGGTGAGGGGGCTGGTTGTAAGCGGTGTTCTGCCATGCGATGGCCATACGGTACTGATGGTCCTGCATAAGGCAGTTGACCTTGTAGTCAGTGGGGATGATGGTAGAGAAGATGAGCAGGTCAGAGCTGTTGTCGCCGTCCCAGAGGATGATCTCCTCGCGCCAGTCACCGAGGATGTCGGCAGAGAGGTTGGGAGTAGCCTTGGTTGAGTTACATGACTGTGCGCTCCACTTCTGGAAGTCCATCAGTGTGGTGCTGTTGTTGAGGTTGCCGGTGCGTTTCTCAATGATGGGATATGACTTGTCGTTATCAGAATTGTATTTGCCATCGAAGAGCTCATCGTTGAGGTCACCGTCCCAGTAGATGCGGAAGCATGAAGAGGGCACCTTGTTGTCGCATACGATGTTGCCTTTGCAGTCGAATGTAGCGTTGTGACGCTCACCGTCTACGTAGCGTGAGCCGGGCCATACTTCATAGCCGCGCCAGTTGTCACTGAGGTCACCTACGAGACCGCGGCCTATGTCGTTACCACTCTGGAGAACGCCCCAGATTACGTTACCGGTCTTGGCATCGCGGAATTCGGCATCATATTTGTAAGCCGAGCCTTTCTCTTCGTGTACCATGAATACTTCGAGGCCTTCGCGGTCAGGATCGAAGTCGCCGAGGTGGAGAGCATCGCCGTGGCCGAAGCCTGTGCGGTAGAGGAGGCTGCCGTCATGGTCGATAGCGGCCGAGCCGTAGACGATTTCGTCGAAGCCGTCGCCGTCGCAGTCACCGATAGTCAGCGAGTGGGCACCTTCGCCGTAAGCGCCTTTACCCTTGTCTTCTGACTTGTGGAGCCATACTTCCTTGAGGTCTTTGCCGTCGAAGTCTACAGCCCAGAGGTAAGAATAAGTATAGTAGCCGCGGCAGAAGATAGCGGTGGGGTGCTGGCCGTCAAGGTAAGCCACGCCTGCGAGGTAGCGCTCTGAGCGGCCACCGTAATCATCTCCCCAGTGGCTCTTGTCGATAGGCTTGATGTCGCGGGGGGGATTGTAAGCGATAGTGGTGACTTCAGCACCGGTCTGGCCGTTGAACACTGTCAGGTATTCGGGACCGGTGATGATGTGACCCTTTGAGTTGACGTAGCTGTCAGTAACCTTGTCGCTACCCATGAGTACGGCCTTGCCGTTGGCATCTTTGGTGCCGGGAGCGGTCTTGCATATCATCTCAGCTTTGCCGTCGCCGTCAAAGTCATAGACCATGAACTGGGTGTAATGTGCACCGGCACGGATGTTCTGGCCGAGGTCCACGCGCCACAGTTTCTGTCCCTCGAGGGTATAGCAATCTATGTAAACGTTGCCTGTATTACCATTTTGGGAGTTGTCATGAGAGTTGGAGGGATCCCACTTTACGAAGATTTCATACTGGCCGTCGCCATCTACGTCACCTACCGAGCAGTCGTTGGGAGAATAGGTGCAGCCTGAGCCGGTAGGACGGTCGAGCTTAAGGCGGAGATACTGGTCAGCCCAAGTGGTTACAGCCTTTGATTCTTCGATGTCAGCGCCGTTGAGGACGGTCTTGATGACATACTTTGAGGATGCAGTACCATCAGCGTCAACATAGTTTGTAACAGAGTTGATAGGTTCGGCTGTGATTTTTACGCCATCGCGATAGATGTCAAATCCACATCCGAAGGGGTCTTCCTCGAGGCTACGCCATGAAAGGAAAACGCCTGAATCAGTCTTCATGGCTACGACACCGCGGTCGAGCTTCTCTTTCTGCACGTCAGCTGCCGCGCCGAAAGCCATTGAGCCAAGAAGAGCAAATGTAAGTAAGGTCTTCTTCATGAAATGATTGGTTTATGGTATTATTAAAAATTTAGAGTATGTTTACTTTTGACTTATGTTAAGATTTGAGCTGGATTTACGAGTATGTTTTTAGATTGAATGAAGGAGTTATGGGGTTCCATAATAACTGAATGAAAGCCAAAAACAGACCGTAAAGGCAGCTCAAAGATTTCATAAAGTTAAAAGTAAACATACTCTTATTCAACAATAAGATTCAGAGTGCCGGTGGTGGCTGATGAGCCGCCGTAAGAGATGGTGAAGTGGCCGGGGGTGGTCTTCATCAGGCCTGATTCGCCATCAAATGTCTCGAAGGCGTCGGCCGGGAGGTCAAACGTTACCTTTTCCGTCGCTCCGGCTTTCACGGGCACACGGCGGTAAGCCTTGAGCGTCTTTACGGGGCCTGCTGTGTCCTCGGCTTTCTTTATATATACCTGAGCCACTTCTTCGCCGTCGCGATCGCCGGTGTTGGCGATGTCGAGGGTCAGCTTAACGCCCTCGCCTGCTTTGATGGCAGTGCGGTCAAGCGATGCTGAGGGGTATTTAAATGTGGTATAGCTGAGCCCGTGGCCGAAGGGGTAAAGCGGACTTCCGGTGAAGTAGCGGTAAGTATGTCCGGGCATGTTGTAGTCTTCGAAGTCAGGGAGCTGCGAGTCATTGCGGTAGAATGTCACCGGGAGACGGCCGGCAGGATTGTAGCTGCCAAAGAGCACATCAGCCACGGCTCGTCCACCGGCCTGACCTGGATACCATGCCTGGATGATGGCATCGCATATCTCATCCTCAGGCTCAAGAGCCACAGCTGAGCCGGAGAAGTTGACAAGAATCACCTTCTTGCCCTGCTCCTTGAGGCTGCGCATAAGGGTGCGCTGCACTTCGGGGAGCTCGATGGAGGTGCGGTCGCCTCCGCGGAAACCGGGATAGTTGACCTTCATCTCCTCGCCTTCAAGCTTGGGCGAAATTCCGCCGGCGAAGATCACTACATCCACGTCTTTGAGGTCAATCGAAGGGTCAACCTCTTTCATGATGTCTACTTTCAGCTCGGCTATGTTTTTCTTGTGAACCCAGTCAAAGCTGATATCCACGGGCTTGCCTTTGACGCCGGTAAACTCATAGTTCACGGCAGCGCCCGACGAACCGCGGGGTGTAACCACCTCGCCGTTAAATCTTACTACGGGGTAATACTTGCCGGGAGCGATGGCGAGCACGTAGATGCCGTCGGCATCAGGGACGAATGTGCCTTCGAAGCGACCGCTGAAGTCCTCAAGATTCACTCCGGGGGCAAATACGGTGGCGCCGCCGGTGGTCATGTTCAGGGGCGAGGTGTAGCGGTCAGTGGCCACGGGCGATCCTTCAAGTTCAGTATTATTATAATATGTGGCGGCAAAACCATTCTGCAAGAGGTTAAACACTGATACGAGGTCTGACTTGTCGACATGGTTGCATCCGCGTGCATACATGGCGCCGGGTATCACATCGCGTACTCCCTCGAGGAGCGTCACCGTGTGGGAGGGGAATCCGTTGTAATTACCCCACATCGCCACGGAGTCAATGGCGTTCGGCCCCATGACCATAATGCGTGAATTGTCGGCTTTGAGGGGGAGTACACCATTGTTTTTCAGTAGTGTAATTGACTTGCGGGCCATCTCAAGTGCTAAGGCGCGGTGAGCCTCGGAGTCAACCACTGTCAGAGGTATTGTGTCGTAAGGGGTGGTGAGGTCAGGGAAAATCTCGCCGAGGGCAAAGCGGGCGAGCAGCAGTTTACGGAGGCTTTCATCTATCTGCGCTTCAGTGATAAGTCCCTGGGCTACAGCTTTCCCAAGGTCTTTATAGATAGGGCCGCACTCGAGGTCAGTGCCTGAGATTACAGCGTCAGCTCCGGCATGGGCATTGGAGGGGTGGGTATGATGGGCATTCTCGGTCACAAAGTCGCGGATGGCCCAGCAGTCAGAGACGATGATTTTGTCGTAGCCCCATTCGTTTCTCAGGATATGCTGGAGCAGCTTCTTGCTGGAGCAGCAAGGCTCACCCTCGAAGCGGTTGTAGGCGCACATTACCTGTCCCACTCCGGCATCCACGAGGCTGCGGAAAGCCGGAAGATATGTCTCGCGCAGGTCGCGGGGGTCGATGTCGCGGGCGTCAAATGAGTGGCGGTTCCACTCCGGGCCGCTGTGTACAGCGAAATGCTTTGCTCCGGCGATGGTTTTGATTGCATTGGAATCAGTGCCCTGAAGGCCTTCCACCACGGCTACACCCATCTTCTGAGTGAGATAAGGGTCTTCGCCGTATGTTTCCTGGCCGCGTCCCCATCGCGGGTCGCGGAAGATATTTACATTGGGAGTCCAGAAGGTCAGGCCGTGGTAGCGCTTCTTGTCGCCTTGGGCGCGGAAATCGTTATACTTGGCGCGGGCTTCATCGCTCACCATGTCAAAAGCCTCCTTGACAAGCTCTTCGTCAAACGTGGCGGCCATTCCTATCGATTGCGGGAGCACGGTTGCCAGTCCGGCACGGCCTACGCCATGCAGGGCTTCGTTCCACCAGTTGTATTCCGGGATGCCGAGCCTATCGATTGCCGGCGATTGATCCATCATCAGTGAGATTTTCTCATCGAGGGTAAGGCGACCCATAAGGTCATCCACACGAGCTTCATGGCTTAGTGATGAATCAAGATAAGGGAGAGCCTGAGCCGATGGTGTCAATGCGGCACACAGTAACGCTATCGATAGGATATATTTTTTCATGGTTCAGTCAAAGCAAGATATATAGAGGTGCAAATATACCAATAAATTTCTTGAAAGCCAAATTTTAGATTATTATTGTCACAAAAATGGATTATTTTCCTTTGGCAGGATAAAGGCGGCGGATGATGTCAGGGCGATGGATGCGCTGGAGTGAGCGGATGATATCGACTCGGTAAGTGCGGTCATACCAGAAGAAGTATTTGCGCTGGGCGAGTTTCTGCTCGGGGGTGGTGGCTGTGAATACTTTTTCGCCGGTATAGGGGTTGAAGCCGGAGTAGTAGATCTCGGTGGAGAGGGTCATAGGTGTAGGCGTAAAGTCCTGAACTTGTTCGAGTTGGAGCCCGAGGTCTTTGGTTATGGCGGCGAGCTCGGCCATATCGGCTTCGTGGCATCCGGGGTGGGATGAGATAAAGTAGGGGATGAGCTGCTGCCGAAGCCCGGCGCGACGGTTGACAGCCGTAAAGAGCGAGGCAAACCGTCGGTAGAGCTCAAACGAAGGCTTCCTCATAAGCTCGAGCACTGCATCGGAGGTGTGCTCCGGCGCCACTTTCAGTCGGCCGGATACATGGTTGGTAATCAGCTCTTCGCAGTATTCGCGGTTGCGGCGGTCAACGTCCTTGTCGCCTGTCGGATGCATGGCCAGATCGTATCTCACGCCCGAGCCGACGAATGATTTCTTCACTTCCGGGATGGCGTCGACTTTGCGGTAGATGCGGGTCAGGGCGCCGTGGTCAGTGTTGAGGTTGGGGCACGGCACGGGGTGGAGGCACGATGGGCGGCGGCACTTGCTACAGGCCTCAAGGTTGTGGCCGTGCAGACCGTACATATTGGCCGACGGGCCGCCGAGGTCAGATATATACCCCTTGAAATCGGGCATCCGGGTTATGGCCTTCGCCTCACGGAGTATTGATTTTTCGGAGCGCGAGGAGATGAATTTGCCCTGATGGGCAGAGATGGTGCAGAAAGAGCAGCCGCCGAAGCATCCGCGGTGCATGGTGATGGAGTGGCGTATCATCTCGTAGGCTGGGATGCGCTTACCATCGTAGCGGGGGTGGGGCAGGCGGGTATAGGGAAGGTCAAATGAGGCATCGACTTCCGCTGTGCTCAGCGGCGGTAGCATCGGGTTGACCTTTATGGCTACGTCGCCATGGCGCTGCCATATCACTCGGCCATGCATGGCGTTGCTCTCGGTTTCGATTAAGCGGAAGTTCTTGGATTGCAGCTTTTTATCAGCCCGGCACTCCTCAAAGGAGCTGAGCACTATGGCTGATGGCGTATCCTTCTCAGCAGGAATCTCGGCCACGGGACGACGTACCACCGTCTGTGGCAGGTCATTGATATCCGTAATCTTCTCTCCGGCGGCAAGGCGGCGGGCTATCTCTACGTTGATACTCTCGCCCATGCCGTAGATGATCATATCGGCCTTGCAGTCCATCAGTATTGACGGGCGGAGGCGATCCTGCCAATAGTCATAGTGGCTGTTGCGGCGCATCGATGCCTCGATACCTCCCGCAATTATCGGTGTATCAGGAAATAGCGAACGAAGAATGTCAGTATAAACTATCGTGGGATAGTCGGGGCGGGCGCCGTGACGGCCGTTGGGGGTGTAAGCGTCGTCGCTGCGCTTGCGGCGGGCGGCGGTGTAGTGGTTGACCATCGAGTCCATGGCACCTGCCGATACGCCGAAGTAAAGCCTTGGCGCACCGAATTTCTTGAAGTCACGGAGGTCATCCTGCCAGTTGGGCTGCGGCACGATGGCCACATTGTAACCCGCGGCCTGAAGTGTGCGGCCTACTACGGCGGCTCCAAACGAGGGGTGATCCACGTAAGCATCTCCGGTGAAGAGCACTACGTCGACATGATCCCAGCCAAGAGCTTTCATCTCCTTGACTGACGTGGGCAGATATTTGGTGGCGTCTCTCATTTGGTTACAAAGTTACTAAAAATATTGAAATTGGAGCCTCGGATTTTGCCGTTTCGCCGAAAATAACTAATTTTGTGGTTCAACCTTAAAGCAAAACACATGGCAACAATGGCTTTAAATCTCAACAAGCGCGATCTCCGTCAGTTTATGCGCTATATCGTCGTCGGTGTGCTCAATACGCTGGTGACGCTTGCGGTCATATTCCTGTGCAAGTCGCTGCTTGACGTCAATATATGGGTCTCAAACGCCCTCGGGTATGTAGCCGGTGTGCTCAACTCGTTTATTTGGAATAAGCTCTGGGTATTTCAGTCAGGCTCAAAGGCTTATCGCAGTGAGGCTCTGCGCTTCATGATAGGCTTCCTGGTATGCTATGTCCTGCAATTCGTGGTGACATGGATTCTCAACTCCATGCTCGGCGGCCTTGAGATCGACCTTTGGGTTACGGTAATCAGCGGTTATGGTGTGGCTACACTCGTAGGTATGGTTGTCTATACGCTTGGCAACTTCGTCTATAATCGCGCCGTGACCTTCAAAAATTAGTAAAATCATCAATCATATATGGAAAAGAAATTCAAGCGAACTCTTATAACCACAGCGTTACCCTACGCTAACGGGCCTGTTCATATCGGCCACCTCGCCGGAGTGTATGTCCCTGCTGACATCTATGCACGTTACCTGCGCCTGCGCGGCGAGGACGTGATAATGATAGGTGGCAGTGACGAGCATGGTGTGCCCATCACCCTGCGTGCCCGCAAGGAGGGGGTCACTCCCCAGCAGGTCGTCGACCGCTATCACAAGATTATCAAGGACTCACTTGCCGACCTCGGAGTGAGCTTCAATATTTATTCACGCACTACCTCTGACATTCACCACGATACGGCATCAGAATTTTTCCGCCACCTCTACGACAAGGGCGAGTTTACGGTGATGACCGAGAATCAGCCTTACGATGAGGCCACCGGCGAATTTCTGGCTGACCGCTACGTAATAGGCACCTGCCCGAAGTGTGGCAACGAAAATGCTTACGGTGACCAGTGTGAGAAGTGCGGCTCCACGCTGAGTGTCAGCGAGCTTATCAACCCGCGCTCGGCCATGACCGGCGAGCCGGTGAAGATGAAGCCTACGACCCACTGGTATCTGCCGCTCGATAAGTGGGAGGATAAGCTTCGCTCTTGGATTCTCGACGGCCATAAGGAATGGAAATCAAATGTCTACGGCCAGTGCAAGTCATGGCTCGATGGCGGCTTGCAGCCGCGTGCCGTGAGCCGCGACCTGTCGTGGGGCGTACCCGTGCCTGTAGAGGGCGCTGAAGGTAAGGTGCTCTACGTATGGTTTGACGCGCCTATCGGGTATATCTCAAATACCAAGGAGTTGCTGCCTGACACCTGGGAGACTTACTGGAAAGATCCTGAGACCCGCATCATCAACTTCATCGGCAAGGACAACATCGTGTTTCACTGCATCGTGTTCCCGGCCATGCTGATGGCTTACGGCGATGGTTTCCAGCTGCCTGACAATGTTCCGGCCAATGAATTTCTGAACCTCGAGGGTGACAAAATCTCTACTTCGCGCAACTGGGCCGTTTGGCTTCACGAATACCTTGAGGAGTTTCCCGGAAAGCAGGATGTGCTCCGCTATGTGCTGACAGCCAATGCTCCCGAAACCAAGGACAACGATTTCACATGGGCTGATTTTCAGGCTCGTAACAATAACGAACTTGTAGCCATCCTCGGTAACTTTGTCAACCGTGCCATCGTGTTGACCCATAAGTATTTCAACGGCAGCGTACCTGTACCCGGTCCGGAGACTGAGGCTGAGACGGCTGTGTGGGAGGAAATAGCCCGGCTGAAAAAGCAAGTCTCTGACAGCCTTGACAATTTCCGCTTCCGCGAGGCTCTGAAGGGCGCTATGGATATGGCGCGCGTAGGCAACCGCTATCTGCAGGAGACCGAGCCGTGGAAGCTCGCTAAAACTGATATGGAGCGCACCGCTACGGTGCTCTATACAGCGCTTAACCTCTGCGCCAACCTTGCCATCGTCTTTGAGCCGTTCCTCCCGTTTGCGAGCGAGCGTCTGGCTAAGATGGTTGGTCTCGGCAAGTTTGACTGGAATATGCTGGGCGACAAGGCTCTCATTACCCCTCCGGCAGCTATCCGGCCTGCTACATTGCTCTTTGAGAAGATCGAGGACTCAGCCGTAGAAGCCCAGATCAAGAAGCTCAACGATGCACGCGAGGCTAACAAGTTGGCCTCATGGACGCCGGAGCCTCAGGCTGCTGATGTCGATATCGATACTTTCGGTCTCTGCGACCTTCGTGTCGGCACCGTGCTCGAATGTGAAAAGGTGCCCAAGGCTGATAAGCTGCTCCGCTTCCTTATCGATGACGGTATGTCAAAGCGTACCATCGTGTCCGGAATCGCGAAATATTACAAACCGGAGGAGCTCGTCGGTCATCAGGTATGCTTCATCGCTAATCTTCCGCCGCGCAAGCTCAAAGGCATCGAGTCGCAGGGCATGATCCTGTCAGTAGTCAACTCTGACGGTTCTCTTGTGCTCCTTGCCCCGTCAGCACCCGTAGCTCCCGGCTCTAAAATCGGATAATACACTCGTAACATCATTGACCGTCATGAAACCTCGTATCTTGATAATCTATACGGGAGGCACCATCGGGATGATCGAAAATCCCGAGACAAAAGCCTTGCAACCGTTTGATTTCACACACCTTATCGACAACGTACCTAAGATACGGATGCTTGACTATGTCATTGACAATATTCAGTTTGACCCGATTGATTCAAGCGACATGAATCAGTCGGGTTGGGCTCAGATTGCCAAGGCTATCGAAGATAACTATGATAAATATGACGGGTTTGTAGTGCTCCACGGTACTGATACCATGGCCTACACAGCCTCGGCACTATCGTTTATGCTCGAAAATCTGTCCAAACCGGTGATTATCACCGGTTCGCAGCTCCCCATAGGTGAGGTGCGAACCGATGGTGAGGAAAATCTTATCACCGCCCTGCAGATTGCAGCACGCCTTAACGACAAGGGAGCTCCCATGGTGCAGGAGGTGGCTATTCTGTTTGAAAACTACCTCTGGCGCGGCAACCGTTCCACCAAGATGAGCGCCGACAACTTTAACGCCTTTAAAAGCAACAACTATCCGCGACTTGCACGCATAGGCCTTGGTATAAATTTTTCGGAAGATCAGCTCCTGCGACACACCCATTTCCGCCCCTTGAGAGTAAACACTGTCATGGATTCCGGGGTGATGTTTATCGACCTCAATCCCGGCATGACTCACTCCACGCTTCATCACCTGCTCTCCACTCCCGGCATCAAGGGGATAGTGCTGCGTACCTTCGGAGCCGGAAATGGCCCGACAGCCGACTGGTTTATCAACGAGCTGCGCCAAGCCGTAGAGCGAGGCCTTGTGATCGTTAATGTGACACAATGTGTCAATGGCGGTGTGAATGCAAAGCGCTATGTGTCAGGCAATCGCCTCCTGTCAGCCGGCGTCATCTCCGGCCACGACATGACCTCCGAGGCAGCCATAACAAAACTCATGTACCTCTTCGGACTCGGCCTTAACGCCACTGAAGTAGGCCGCCGCATGGAGCAAAACGTATGCGGCGAAATCTCCTGCTGACCCCCACCTCCATCGCCCCGGCATGACGCCCTACGGTCTGACGTTGGGACGTGATACAATGTTAACAGCATAGGAGCGTGATATATCACGCCCCGATGGCTCTAATTTTTATCTAAAATGTGAATATCGGGAGAACGCAAAAAAATTATTCGTCATCACGACGAATAATCTTCTTACCTTAAATCTAATACCATGAAAAACTGAAACAAAGGTACGGCCTTTTCGTCAGTTTGCAAATTTTTATGTTGAAAAACATATTGCATTTAACTATATTTAATATTTAGCTACATATCACCCTATAATATATACATAAATTCACATTTATAACCTATCGGGAGTTTGTCAGTTTAGAGTCGTAACTGCCTGAAAAAATTTTTTATCAAATTGTTTGTCAGTTTGATAATTTTTTGTACCTTTGTAGCAAATTG
>JAMPAP010000013.1 GCA_023667185.1 Lachnoclostridium sp. | reverse complement strand
ATACCTGCAGCCGCGGATGCTTGTACTAATCAGAAGGGACTTTTTCAGTGGCCTCAGCTTGCGGAGGGTGGGGAATATTGTAAATCAAAAAGTTAGAGGCTCGTAGAGCCGGCCGTTAGTTTCCATTGGGTTAACGCTGGAATATAATAACGGCTGGGTCTACGACCCTCATTTATAAGGGGGGGGCACTAAGGCCCCACCCTCCGCAAGCTCCGGGTGGGGTTACACTAACCCCCGGCTCTCCGAGCCTCCTTCATTGTTATTTTAACTGCATTGACATAAATGTGGGGTTTCTATGCCAAGGCATAGCGCTAAAGCGGTGACCGACAACGACGGTCCTCCGGGCCTGAGATTAGTTTTGCAACACCCACTCTTTTCGCTATTCCAGCCCCATAGCCCGAAGGCGGGGTAGAAAAAAGCAGGCCGACGTGGAAGCCGACCTGCTTTTTATGGTGATTGTGGGGATGGGGAATCAGTTGAGGGCTGATGAGATGTTGAATTTTGCAAATTCAAGGTCAGAAGCAGCCTGCTGGGCCATTGAGGGATCGAGTTTCACAGCCTGACGGAGGTTAGAGTTAACCATCTGGCTATTGTTGGTGCGGGCGCCGAGTACAGCCATCAGATAGTAAGTGGTGGCATCGGGGTCAGAGATTGCTGCGAGGGTTGACTTGGCAGTTGAGTAGTCCTTTGTAAGTATCTGGGCAAGAGCAGCGTTGTTAGACTTCTCGTTACCGAAAGCTTTAACAGCAGCGTTGTAGTCGCCTTGACGGAGGTAGAGCACGCCGAGAGCTTCGCCGAGGCCATCAAGACCGGCAGCCTTACCGAAGGCTGTGTTGGCAGCGCGGTAGTCATCGTTAAGAAGAGCTACAAGACCCTGGTTCATCTGAGCTTCGGGCGCTGAAGAGTTGATGCGGGCAGCTTTCTTGAAGCTTGCCATGGCTGCATCGTAGTCCTTCTGCTGGTACTGTACGTTACCGAGGTTGTTAAATCCGCGGTAGTCCTCTGGATAGAGCTTGGTAGCGGCAGTGTAGATGGCGTTCTTGCGGTTGAGGTCGTTGGTAAGAGTGGCAGCGTAGAGGAGCTCGTCGATAGTGAGCGAAGAGGGGTCAGTATCGAAAGCCTTATTGATCTGCTCGTCGCTCTTGCCGATGATGTTGACGCTGGCGGTCATGCGAGAGTAGCGCAGCTGGGGAAGGATCTCGTCAGCGAGCTGATCGAATACTGAAGAGAGTTTACGGATTTCGCGCTCACGCTCTTCGGGGTCTTTATACATTGAAAGCACGCTGATGATGAGCTCCTTATCCTGAATGTCGCTTGCGGCAACGAGTTTCTGGAAGCCTTCCCAGTCCTCAGGAGTGAAGTTGGCGGTAAGTTCGCCAAACTCAGTTACTTTATCTTTGGCAAGCTGTTTCTTGAGATAGTCAGTGGTGTTGACTTCACGCTTTTCAGCAAGCTTGGTGTTGAAGTCGAGTGCACCTTCAGGTGAAGCGTAAGAAGAGATGTTGATTTCCTCGATTACCATTGAAGAGTCGCCGGCGGCTGAGGCGAGGTCGCGGTTGAAGCGAAGCACCTGGTCGCTTTCGAGCTCATCCTTGCGGAGGTTGGCCTGATTGATGAGGAAGTGGATATCGGCGGTATATTTCTCGTTGATCACGCGCTGGAACTTGTCAGGAGCGGTGGCGGGAGTCACAGTAGCGGCATCAGCGAGAGCAGCAGTGGCAACTACGCCATCAGCGACCTTCACGCGGGGAAGGACATATTTCTTTGAGCCCTGCTCAACGGTGAAGTCGAGATAAAGCTCTGAGCGGCGCATCTGGGGCTCGTAAACGTAGTTGACGGGGATGGTTACGGTAGCACCGCGGTCATACGAAATGACGGGGTTATTGCCGCGGACCTTTTCGCCCTGGAAGGTCATCGAGGATGCCTGCTTGGCGATGCCCGAGTATTCAAGGACGGGAGTCACGGTTACAACAGCGTTCTTCACGAAAAATTTGGCGGGGATGTTACCGGTGACGGTGGCCGGAACCTGGGTGCCAACTACCTCAAGGGGATTGGGGTTAACAGAGAAATAATCAGCTGCAAACTGATTCATTTTTTTGCCACAACCTGTGAGAGTCAGGACTGAAGCGATTGCTACAGCGTAGCCGAGATTTAGTTTCATACTTGAGTATTAATAAATGTTTTTTACGTGAGTGATGAATTTTTGCAAAGGTAATGATTTTTTTAGGCATTTTTGCTATCTTTGCAGAAATTTTAGGAAACATTTAAAAATAAAATGAGACAAATGCGCAGGTAGATTCGAGGATATTTGACGATGCCAATAAGGGAGTGTAGCGAGCTACATGACTGCCGTGCATTCGTCAAAGATTCCGAATATACCAAGCAGATGGCTTAATTTTATTTTTAAATGTTTCCTAAGGAAACCTTAAGTATAAAAAACATGAAACGATTTTTAACGGCAACATTAGTAATGTTGCTTGTCGCTGTCGGTACACTCGGGCTTGATGCTGCCCAGTTGACAGCCGACTTCGAGACAGGTAAAATTCCGGAAGGCTGGGCCACTACCGGAACAGTGACAATCAAGAAAGACAACAACAGCTACCGCGCTGCCATGAGCAGCAACGCTACGCTGTCGTCGCCCGCCGTGATGGGGGTAACATCGGTCAGCTACAAGCACCGTGGCTCGGGCAACAACAAGGAGCTCATCGTGGAAGCTACCGCCGACGGCGGAGCCACATGGACTCAGATCGGCTCTACAAAGGTGTCTTCTTCTTCATCTTACGGCTCAAGCTCTCATGCCGTAAGCCTCGGCATGGACAAGGATATCAAGATCCGCTTCACCTGCAAGAGCTCGACGATTTACGTTGACGACATCATTATTAATTATGTGGAGCAGTCAGCAGAGCCAACTTCGGCCGCCACTGTGGCCGTCAGCGGTATCACCGGCGACAAGGCTGACATCACAATCACTGCCGGCAATGGCACCGGCCGCCTTGTGGCTTACTGCGAGGGCAGTTCTCTTGACTGGATGCCCGCCGATGGAACTGCCTACACCGGCAACTTCCCCAAGAATATCGGCGACGGCGTGGTCGTGGCTGCATCCTCCGATGTGACTTCGCTGACGCTCACAGCCCTCAAGCCGGGTGTGACCTACACGGTTGCCGCATACGAATACAATGGCGACGGCGAGACCCGCAACTACCTGACATCCACCGTCAGCCCCGTAACATTCACTACTCTCACCGTGCCGGTAATTACCCCTGCCGCCACGCTGATCGACTTCAAGAACACCAAGGTGGGCACTTCCAAGAGCAAGAGCTTGACCATCAATGGCATATACCTTGAGCCAGCCTCGGGCACAGCCGTAGTGAGCGTGCCTGCAGGATGTTTCACACTCGATGGCGGCAAAACTTCAGTGGAGCTACCTTACAGCGACGGAAACCTCTCAGCTTCAGTGAATATCGACTTCCTCCCCACTGACTATGCCAACTATGAGGAGGCACTGACCATCACCTGCGGCAAGACTACCGCCACAGTGACCCTCCGCGGACGTGGCGCTGAAGCTAACAACTATGAATATTACATCGCTCCTGACGGTGACGACACTGCCGACGGCTCATTCGAACACCCCTGGCTCAACCTCCAGAAGGCTGTAAACGCAGCTCTCCCCGGCGACGTAATCTATTGCCGCGGCGGTCGCTACCACTTCACGCAGCGTGACTCAAGCGGCAAGCTGACAGTGCGTATCAAAAACTCCGGTACCGCAGAGGCTCCCATCACTATCCGCCCTTACGCCGACGAGCAGCCGATATTTGACTTCGAGCAGCAGCTCCTCGACTGTAACCGCGACCGCTCTAAGGTAGGCGACCGCGGTATGCTCATCACCGGTAACTACTGGATACTCTACGGATTACATATCACCCACGCTGCCGACAATGGTATAAAGCTTGAGGGTAGCCACAACCGTATCGAGCGCTGCGAGTTCTCTTACAACCTCGACACCGGTCTGCAGCTCGGATTCGGCCACAACTTCTCTGACAGCGGCTACGGCTCGAAAAATAACGGCGAATATTGCGCCTACAATGATATCATCGACTGCGACAGCCACCACAACTGCGACTACGACGCCAACTATGGCAGCGACGCTGATGGATTTGCCTGCAAGATGCACAACGGCAAGGGCAACCGCTTTATCCGCTGCCGCGCATGGCGCAACAGTGACGATGCATGGGACCTCTATGAGACTGACTATGACGTGGTAATGATCGAGTGCTGGGCCTGGGAGTCAGGTAAAGCTGACGACCACTCCTGGGTATATGACTATTTCGACAAAGGTCCCGGCTTCTCAGGTAACGGCAACGGTATCAAGCTCGGTGGTAACGGCTCGGGCGGCAACTCGCAGGGCGTTCACTATGCTTACAACTGTATCGCCTTCGGCTGTAACAAGTCAGGCTCCACAAAGGGATTTGACTGCAACAGCCACAAGGGTGGCCATGTGGTGATAGGCGGCCTGGCCTTCGACAATGGTTACGACTTCATGTTTGAATCAGGTGGCGGCGCCAACTCCGTGTTCCACAACAATGTATGCTTCGGTCGCCAGGAGATCCTCGTAGGCTCTGAAAGCCATAACGCTCTCGGCGTGACTCCCAATCAAGGAAAGACATTCTATAATAATGTGGTGACTGACTTCTCACGCGCCGACTATGAAAGCCTCGAGGAGGCCGACGCCCTCGCGCCCCGCGGCGAAGACGGCTCGATGCCCGAGCGCTTCGGACGCCTCCGTAGCGGCAGCAAGCTCGTTGATGCCGGCATCGCCAAAGATGTGCCTCACACTGACGAATTCCCCTTCCTCCATCAGGAAGTTTACGGAGCTGCCCGCGACCTCGGTCCCTACGAGCTCCGCGAAGGTGGCATCAGCTCATCGATCCAGACCATCATGACCCACGACAGCGCTGATAAGTTTGAGATACGCCGGTCAGGCTTTGCCGATGAAATGCTCGCCACTGTCGCTACCGCCAAAGCCGGTGACGTAACCCTCAGGGTCTACACCACTGGCGGCGCCTGCGTATCAGTAATCACCCTCGACAACGTGGAACCGGCTACCGAGATGACTATCCCCGTAGCTACCTCCTCGCTCACTCCGGGCGTTTACGTCGTAGCTGCCGAGATGCCCTCATGCACCCTCAGCCGCAAGATGGTAGTGAAATAATCCCGTCACTCATTCCTAATATTTGGGGCGTGCCTGACTGGCTCGCCCCGATTTTTTTATTTTTTTTGGATTTTTCTTTGGTAGTTTGTTTATTTGCATTACCTTTGCAGTGTACTATTATACTAATACACTCAATATGCTAAATGTAACCAATCTCACATTCAGTTATGGGCATCGGCGTCAGCCTGTCCTCGCTGACTTCAACCTGAAGATAGAGCGCGGAGGCATCTACGGCTTGCTCGGCAAGAATGGAGCAGGCAAGTCGACGCTGCTCAATCTGATGAGCGGACTGCTCACGCCCGACAGCGGTTGCGTGACCCTTGACGGGGTCAACACCCGCCTGCGTCGCCCGTCGACTCTCCGGCAGATGTTTCTCATCCCCGAGGAGTTTGACCTCCCGGCAATACCGCTGATAAAGTTCGTGGAGCTCAACGCCGGATTTTATCCCAATTTCTCTGTAGACGACCTTTGCCGCCACCTCAAAACCATGGACATGGATTATGACCTCAACCTCGGGCAGCTTTCGATGGGTCAGAAAAAGAAAGCCTATATGTGTTTTGCCCTGGCTTGCAACACCCCCGTACTGCTGATGGATGAGCCTACCAACGGCCTTGACATTCCTTCAAAGAGTTCATTCAGGCGGTTTATCGTTTCGTGCTGCGACGACGACAGAATAATCCTCATATCCACCCATCAGGTGCGCGACATCGACAAAGTGCTTGACCATGTGATTATTATGGATAACAACCACGTGATCCTTGACAATAGCGTGGAGGAGCTCACCAGCCGACTTAACTTCTCAGTCACTGACGACGATACTCTCGCTGCTTCAGCACTTTACAGCCGCAAGGCTCTCGGAGGATACGAAATAATCACTGAAGCTGCCGCCGATGACGAAGCCGGAGATCTCAACCTCGAGACCCTCTTTGACTTCGCGCTACGCAACGATGGCTCATTGGATACAATATTTAACGATAAGAAAGGAGGCAATGATGAATGACACTTTCTCTCCCGCACGCATGATGCAGATGCTGGTGAAAACCGTCCGTGAAAACTGGCGCACAATGTCGCTGATGGTAATGCTCGTAGTAGGCACAATGCTGCTGTTTGCCCTCATACCCGAGTTTTTCAGAGTGGGCGATGACCTATCATATGATCCCGGGCCGAGATCAGAGCTCAGCTCAGGTATATGGCTGATGTTTCTTTTCGGTACACTGGGCGCCTCGCTGATGTTTGGCAATATGTCTGACCGCCGCCGTCGCACCTCCTTCCTGATGACTCCGGCCTCGCCGCTTGAGAAATACCTCGTAAGATGGCTCATCTTCTTCCCGGCGGTATTTGTAATCTTCATAGCCTCATTTTTTATTGCCGACTGGATAAGAGTGCTTGTGTTCAAGACACTCGTCAGCGGAGTGAGTTTCACCGTGGAGCCATTTAGTCTGAGCAATGCCGTCAACAAATTTGATTTTAAGAAGATTGGTGAAGAGTTCACAATGGTCTTTTCAGTCTACACCGTGGCATGCTCATTTTTCGCGCTCGGTTCCATCGTATGGCCTTCGCGGTCGTTTATCAAGACATTCTTCACCGGAGGTGTCATCACAGCCATATTAATAACGATCATCAACATCACAGCCCAGCTTTACGACACCAATTCCAACTACGGATATGTCCGCTCGATAGAGGTTGACCGGCTCGACAACCTATACATATGGCTGACAATAGCCGCCATAGTATCGATTACCAACTATGTGATAGCCTATTTCCGATTTAAAGAAAGCGAGGTGATCGAACGATGGTAATGTCATTCCGCGAAAACAACCGCGCCATTTTCCTCCAGATCGCTGACCGCATCTGCGACGACATACTCTCGCGCAAGTTGCTGCCTGAGCAGCGTATACCTTCGGTGCGTGAATATGCTGCCGAAGTGGAGGTTAATGCCAACACCGTGATGCGAGCTTACGAATACCTCTCACAGTCAGGCGTGATCTTCAACCGCCGCGGCATAGGATTTTTCGTAGCTGACGATGCCGTGGAGAAGATCACGCTCCGCCGTCGCCGCGAGTTTCTCGACGACGAGCTATATGACATCTTCAAGCAGCTCCACCTCCTAGGTGTGACCCCCGACGAACTATCCACATTATATAATAAATATATCACTGATCAGAAATGAAAACCACCTCCTACATAATATTTGGTCTCTTAGGAGCTTCTATGGCAGCCGCCGCCATCCTTCCTCCCGCACTTACCCATTTCACTCACAGAGAACTGGAGCCACTCACGTTTGCGCCCAAACCGGCAGCCATAGTACTCCCGGCAAATCCCAAGCTGGCGCTCACTACCGATGACAACTATAACAGCAACATCGAAGTAAGGACTGAAAAAAAGGTTAGATTCTTCATCTCAGAAGATAGTGTCATCGAAGAGCCTACAATGTTTCTCAGCCCTGACTGGCTGGACCTGCTCACGGTGACAGTCAGCGGTGACACCACCATAGTAAATGCTGACTTCCATGGGCTTAAGGAGATTTATTCTAATATCAGGTCTGACGAAAAAGTGACCATCTTCCCCTCGGTGCCACCGATAGAAGTGAAAGTTCCTACCGGTATGCTCCAATATATCAGCGCTTACCATGTAGTCGCGAGTCTGGCACATTTTGACAATAGCTGTTTTATGCTCGACACCACCACTGACGTCACCATAAGTGACTCGCGGTTTGGCAACCTGTTTATAACCTCAACTCATCCGGGCCGCTACCGTTACACCCACGACGTCCGGTTCAATGACTGCACCGTTGACCATCTCACCGCTGATATGCCCCATTATAATGTCAACATACAAGGTAACCCGGTGATTGGACGGTTGACCGGCACAGTCTCCTCCGCATCAAACATCGAGGCAGCCAGCATCAACGTATCCTCCTCAGCTACAGTGAACGGCTTTAATACCGATCCCGTATCATGCCGACCGGTTTCATTCGGCCTTACCATCAACGATGGCGCCGCGTACACCCGAAAGTAATGCGGCAGCCGAAACCCTTTTTGTAAAAATTACAATTTATTCAAAATTATTCACTACCTTTGCGACCTGTTAACGTCTTATACATATAATATACATTCAATAGGTACAATTTTTATGAACTTATCAGGTCCGATTGATTTTAGGCCGAAGTTGATTTCGGCATTAAGTCACTATTCACTGGAAAAATTCAAAAGCGATCTTATAGCGGGTATCGTAGTGGGTATCGTGGCTCTTCCTTTGGCCATCGCCTTCGGTATCGCCTCGGGAGTAAGCCCTACAGTGGGATTAATCACAGCCATCATCGGCGGCTTCATCGTATCAGCATGCGGCGGCTGCTCGGTGCAGATCGGCGGTCCCACGGGTGCATTTATCGTCATCGTCTACAATATAATAATGACCTACGGGTTGCAGGGACTCGCCATCGCCACCTTCATGGCCGGCTTGATCCTTGTGGCTCTCGGCATCTTCAAGCTCGGCACGGTGATAAAATTCATCCCCTACCCTATCGTGGTAGGATTCACCGCCGGTATCGCCCTGACGATCTTCTCTACCCAGATGAACGACTTCTTCGGCCTCGGGCTGCGCGACGTACCGGGTGAATTTATCCCCAAGTGGGGCACCTACTTCCGCCACGCCACCGATGTGAACCTGACAACCACACTCGTAGGCCTCGTATCGCTGCTGATCATCATCCTCGCGCCCAAGTTGTCACGCCGTATTCCGGGCGCACTTCTGGCCATCGTGGTGATGACCGCCGCTATGTACTTCATCAGCAGCATCAATCCCGAGTGGCACGTAGAGACCATCGGCGACCGCTTCGGCTCGCTCCCCACGGATCTCCCCCAGCCTCACGGATTTGAGCTTACCATGGCTACGATCAACAGCCTGC
The DNA here is from genome assembly GCA_023667185.1 of Lachnoclostridium sp. Classification (GTDB taxonomy): domain Bacteria; phylum Bacteroidota; class Bacteroidia; order Bacteroidales; family Muribaculaceae; genus Duncaniella. Next base: position 24,099 of record JAMPAP010000013.1, on the reverse strand, counting down.
TCCCCTCGGCCTTCACCATCGCCATCCTCGGCGCCATCGAGTCACTGCTCTCAGCCACCGTGGCCGACGGTATCACCGGCTCACGCACCAATTCCAACACCGAGCTTATCGGCCAGGGTCTTGCCAACATCGTGGTGCCCTTCTTCGGGGGCATCCCCGTCACCGGAGCCATTGCCCGCACGATGACCAACATCACCAATGGCGGACGCACCCCTGTAGCCGGTATTATCCATGCTCTGGTGCTCCTGCTTATCTTCATCTTCCTCATGCCGCTGATCAACATGGTGCCGATGGCCTGCCTGGCCGCCGTGCTTATCATGGTCAGCTACAACATGAGCGGCTGGCGCACCATTCGCGGCATCATGTCCAACCCCAAAGGCGACATCTCGGTACTGATACTCACCTTCCTGCTTACCGTGATCTTCGACCTTACCATCGCCATCGAAATGGGTCTGCTCCTGGCCATAATCCTCTTCCTGCGCCGAGTGATGGAAAACACCCAGATCAAGGTCTACTCATCACAGCTCGACATCGCTGACGGATCCGAAACCACTATCCATGAGGTACTTGACGTCAAGAAAGGCGTTGAGGTCTACGAGATTGACGGCCCGTTCTTCTTCGGTGTCGCCACGAAATTTGACGAGCTCATGCGCTCGTCGATGAAAGCCAAGCCTAAGGTGCGTATCATCCGTATGCGCAAAGTGCCCTTCATTGACTCGACCGGCATCCACAACCTCGAGATACTTATCAAGTCGTCGCAGGAAGCCGGCATCCACGTGGTGCTCTCCGGCGTAAACCCCACTGTCAACGAGACACTCCACCGCTCCGGCATCGACTCGCTCATAGGCAGTGACCACATCTGCGACCATATCACTAAAGCGGTAAGTCTCGCCAACAAAATAGCCGAAAGTTAAAAACCCCCGGAAATAATTACAAATTTTAAGATTATTTCACTTAAAAATCAGCCCGAATCAAAAAAATCTGAAAAAACTTTTGGCAGGTGACAAATTTGTATTAACTTTGCCGAAGTTTTCAAGCAAATATTGTTTTTACTATTTTAATCAAAAAGAAAATGAAAAAGTTAGTTCTCTTACTCGCTGTTTCTTTCAGCGCAACTCTTTTCTCTTGCGGTTCATCTGACAAGGCTGCTGAAGCTACTGATTCTGTAGCTGTTGTTGAAGAGACTGTTGTTGAAGAAGTTGCTGTTCTTGACACCAACGCTGTTGATTCAGTTACAGCTGTTGTTGATTCACTTGCTACTGTTGCTAACAACTAATTGATAGCACGCAAGCTTCAACCTTCACATTAAGGAAAATCAAGCTGATTACCTGTAGGTGACCAGCTTTTTTTGCGCCCGTACGCCGTCACCCTCACCTCGATGTCGGCGTGCTATTTCATTTTTATTGGTTTACTTTATTATTTATCGGCAGTTATTATTATCTTTGCGAGGATAAAAATTTGCAACATGAAAAATATAATACTGCGCGCAACTTCGGGAGCAATCTATGTAGCTCTGATCGTAGGAGCCGTCATTGCAGGAGGCTGGTGGCTCGTAGGGCTGCTGTGTCTCTTTACCGTACTCGCCCTGATTGAGTTTTATGGCCTTGTCAATGCCGAGGATGGGGGCGAAAACCCTGTAGCTCTGGTGGTGGATGTGGCCGGTGGACTGGTGCTGACTTTCGGTATCGCCACGCTTAACGCTACGGATCTTTCAACGTTTTCAATGTCAGTGTTAGGTGGCACATTTCTTACACTTTATCTTCTGTATCTTATTGTGCGTCAGATCATCCAGCTTTATAGCCGGGAGACAAACCCCATCACTAACCTTGCTTGCTCATTCATGGGGCAGATGTATATAGCCTTGCCGCTCGGCCTGTTGTCGCTCTTCGCCACGCTGCCCGACGGGCGCGCCCTGCTGCTGGCCATGTTTATCATGATATGGCTCAACGACACCGGAGCGTTTCTGGTAGGATCGATGATCGGACGCCACCCGATGTTTCCCCGAATCTCACCCAAAAAATCCATCGAAGGACTCATCGGCGGCTTCATCTTTACTATCGGCTCAGCCTTCATCTTCAAATATTGCTTCGGCCAATGGTATCAGCAGGTTGACATCCTTACACTTATATTCATGGGCATCGTGGTATCAGCATTTGCCACCTGGGGCGATCTAGTCGAAAGCCTCATCAAGCGCACATTAGGCGTAAAAGACTCCGGCAAACTCATGCCCGGTCATGGCGGCATACTTGACCGTATAGACTCGCTACTGCTCGTAGGCCCGGCCACACTGCTTTACCTCGTGGCAGTCAATCTGTTCTAAAAAAAAATCTAACAAAACAACTAAAATACTTTACTATGAGATCTTATTTTATGCCCTTGTTTGGCATGGGACTGATGTTGCTTTCAGCTACATCATGCAGCCGGTCGGCCAAATCGCCTGAAGCCCCCACCGAGGACGACGTGATCCTCCATGCCTGGTCATGGTCATTTGACACCATTGCCGCCAACATGAAAGATATCGCTGAGGCAGGATATGCTTACGTGCAGACCAGCCCCGCCAACACCTGCTTCGTAGGCGAAAACGGCGGCATGGCGCTCTTCTCGCAGCCCGGCGACTCAGTGACCGGAAAATGGTATTATTACTACCAGCCTATTGACTGGAAGGTGGGCAACTACTTGCTGGGCGACCGCAACCAGTTTAAAGCCATGTGCGACTCCGCCGCCAAGTATGGCGTAGGCGTGATTGTCGACGTGCTCCCCAACCATACTGCCGTGGATCACACCGCAGTACTCCCTGACCTTGATGCAGCCGTAGGCGGCCACGACAAGCTCTTTCATGCCAATGGCTTCAACCCCATCGTTGACTGGAACGACCGCTACCAGTGCACCACCGGTATGATGGGCGGCCTGCCTGACGTAAACACTGAAAATCCTGATTTCCAGCACTATTACCTCACTTACGTTAACGATCTCCTCAGCCTTGGAGCCAAAGGGTTCCGCTACGACACAGCCAAGCATATCGGCCTCCCCACTGACCCGCTCGACTCGCTGGCCACACGCAACAATTTCTGGGACGTGGTGACCGGACGCGAAGCCGTCAAAGGTCTCTCGCTCGCCGTGCCTGCCGACAGCCTCTTCATCTACGGCGAAGTGCTTCAGGATAAAAACGTCAAGGAGGACGAATACTCTGAATACATGGGCGTTACAGCGAGCAACTATGGCCACGCTCTGCGCGAAGCCATCACCGCCGGCAACTACAACGCCGCCGACCTTACTGACTGGAACAGCAAAGCCGACCCCTCTCGCCTCGTGACCTGGGTGGAGTCACATGACACTTACGCCAACGAGCACGAGTCAGCCGGCATCCCTGACGAAGCCGTCCGAATGGGCTGGGTATTCCTCACAGCACGCCAGCATGGCACCCCGCTCTTCTTCAGCCGCCCCGCCGGAAGCACCCGCGAAAACTACTGGGGCAACAACCGCGTAGGCGCCCGCGGCAACGACGAGTTTAAAAATCCACAAGTTGTCGCAGCCAACAAGTTCCGCCGCGCCATGCATGGCCAGCCCGAGACAGTCACCGCCACTGACAACGGCGCCGTAGCCGTGGTGACCCGTGGCAATGCCGGAGCTGCCATCGTAAACTTCTCCAATGAAGCTCAGACCCTCGACATCACCACCACCCTCCCCGTCGGCGAATACACTGACGCTCTCAGCGGCTCGCAATTCAAGGTAGTCGACGGCCATCTGACCGGCGAAACCGCACCACTGACATCATACATTTTATACATTAACTAAGTTTAACACTTTGGCGGTCTCGCTTTCAAATCGTAATTTTTCTGACGCATTAACATTAAAATGTTAAATTTACAACCACAATTTACGCTCAAAAAGTAAGCAATTGCGAGATTAACACAAATTAAAATCCTGCCGTGCAACAAACAGAAAAACTCGAATTTGTTGCAAATTTGGCAACAAAAAGATACTTTTGCGATGTAAATCATTTTATGAAAGCATTGAAAAGTATTAAAGATACAAAATCCACTGACGTTAAGTACTATGTGTAAGCAGTAAAGGGTGACCGTGAGGCCATCCTTTACTTTTTCATTTTATTCAACTTTCGCAAGCTAAAGTTGATGGTTATAAGGTTATAGGGTTATAAGGTTAGATAACTTTCCATACGAAATTCCCAAAACAATCATTAATCCATAACCATTTAATCACATAACCCTTTAACTCTCAAGTTTCTAAAGAACTTCCAACTTGAATTATTATACTATTTTATCTTCACATTGAGTGGGAATTAAGGAATTTTTACTACTTTTGCACATTCATAACATCAATCATTATACCTATATTTATCTATGCTATCAAATTTTGCCTCTGGCACTTTAGGAGCAATAGTGCGCAAAGCGGCTCCCTTGTGTGTCATCATCTCAGCATCGATGGCTGTAACTTCTTGTTTTGACGACAAGTATGACCTCAGCGACATCGATACAAACGTCAGAGTCCAGGTCAAGGATCTCACCCTTCCCATCAACATTGACCAGATCCAGCTCAAGAGCATTATTGACCTCAACGAAGACGACGAGGATGCTATCGTCAAGGAAATCAACGGCAGCTATGCTATTCTCCGCGAGGGCTCGTTTGAATCATCAGCCCTTACCATCGACAAAATTCTTGTAAACGCACCGTCGACCCACCCCTCAACCACAGTGTTCCGTCCGGAAGTTCCCGCCTATATCAAGGGTAATCGCGCTGCGGGCGACATCGCCTTCGACATCGAGACTAAGGAAACATCTAATTTCCACTACGAGTACAGCAATGTCAGCAAGGATATCGTGGAAATCGGAAGCCTCGGCGTAGTATGGCGCATGAGCTACGACGTGACCATCCAGGCTGTCAACAACGGCACCAAGAAGTTTACTCTTTCCAACTTCACTTACAAGCTTCCCAAGGGCTTGACCGGTACTCCTTCGATAGGCTCGTATAATCCTACCACCGGTCTGCTCTCCGTCAACAACTACCTGATTGACAACGGCAAGCTCAACTTCACAATGGATATTACCGCTATCGATGCCGCCGCTGCAGGTGTGGTATTTGACACTGAGCGCCATTATCTGTCGATCAACGACAACTCCGGCGTGGAAAATGGTCAGATCGTGGTGGCTGCCTCTGACATCGCCACCAACGGTATACCCACCGAGATCCGCGTGACCACCTCACTGGTGCTTTCGACCATCGACATCAAGACCTTTACCGGCAAGATCAAATATGATATCGACGATATCAACATCGCTCCCGTAGAGCTTAACGACCTGCCCGACGTGCTCGCCCAGAAGGGTACTGATATCAAAATCTCTAACCCGCAGATCTATCTCAACATCGAGAACCCTTTCCACGCTTACGGCGTACATGCTTCCACCGGATTCGCTCTGCGCGCTAACCGTGAAAATGAAGCACCCGTAGTATCAGAAATCAACAACAAGACTTTCGAGATATCCTCGGCAGCCAAGAGCTTCTACTGCCTGTCGCCCACAAAGCCTGAGACTTACTACGAGGGCTATGCGTCAGCCACTCAGATTCCGTTCAGCAAGCTGTCGACTGCAATGTCAGGTAACGGCCTCCCCACTTCGATCGATATCGACCTTGATCCCACCATCGTCCCCGTGCAGGCTGTAAATGACTTCGTACTTGGCTCTTATCCCGCAGTAAAGGGTGGCTACGTATTCTATGCTCCCATCGCGCTGGCAGCCGGCTCTACAATCGAGTACACTGACACTGAAGACGGCTGGAACGATGAAGATGTCGACAAGATCACCATCACCACCCTCTGTGTCAAGGCACTCCTGTCAAACGACCTTCCCTTTGATATCGTGCTCGACGGCTATCCCATCGACAAGGACGGCAACCAGATCAACAACGTATCAATCGATGGTGCTGTAGTGAAAGCCGGAGCGCAGTCAGAACCCATTGACATCCACATCAGCGGTACTGTAACTCACCTCGACGGCATCAAGTTTACAGCCCGTGCCGTAGCCGAGAGCAACACCACCGCCCTCAGCCCCAACCAGTATATCAAGCTCAACGACATCCGTGTGACCGTATCAGGATACTATGATGATGAACTTTAATCCATTACCAAAACACCACCAATTCATTATGAAGTCCACATATAATTCACTACGCCGTTGGGCCGCCGGTCTTGGCGCCGTAATCGCTGTAGCAGGCGCTGCATCGGCTCAGAATCTCAATTCAGCATACTTCACTGACGGCTACCTGTATCGCTATCAGCTCAACCCCGCGTTTGCCAACGAGAAAAACTTCGTATCAATCCCCGCGCTCGGTAACATCAACGTCGGCGTTAACGGAACCCTTCACCTCAAGGATGTGCTCTACAACGTCAACGGCAAGACCACCACATTCCTCAATCCTGCGGTGGATACCAACGAGTTTCTCAACAACATAGGCAACAACAACCGCCTCGGCAGTGACATCCGCATCAACGTACTCTCGGCCGGGTTCAAGGCCTTCCACGGCTACAACACCATCACCCTCGGTGTACGCGCCAACGTCAATGCCAAGCTCCCCCGCGAGCTCTTCAGCCTCCTCAAGCAGGGCGTGGAAAACAACACTTACAACATCTCTGATGTACGCGCCAACGCTACAGCTTGGGTAGAACTCGGACTGGGTCACTCTCATCAGATCAACAATCAGCTCCGTGTGGGCGGTACATTGAAGTTTCTCGTCGGTGGCGGCAACCTTGACGCCGTGTTCAACGACGCCCAGCTTCAGCTGACTGACAATTCATGGAACGCCATCACTAACGCTGACCTCCACTCATCAGTCAAAGGCCTGACTTACAAGACTGACGTCAACAACAACACCGGCCACCGCTATGTAAGCGGCCTCGATGTCGACGGCACCGGCATCAACGGCTATGGTCTTGCATTTGACCTCGGTGCATCTTACCGCCTCAATCAGGACTGGATGTTCTCACTGTCACTGCTCGACCTTGGCTTCATCAGCTGGAAAAACGACATGCTCGCTTCTACCAACGGCACTCAGAAATTTGAGTCAAACCTCTATACCTTCAACGTAGAGGACGATGCCCCCAACAGCTTCGACAACGAGTGGGACAAAATCAAGGACGACGTTTCAGCCCTCTATGAGCTCAACGATATGGGCGACCAGGGTGGACGCACCACCGCACTCGGCGCTACACTCAACGTAGCCGCTGAATACACCTTCCCCTACTATCGCAAGCTCACCTTCGGCGGCCTCGTGACCACCCGCATCCAGGGCGACTTCTCATGGTGTGAGGCCCGCATCTCAGCCAACGTAGCCCCCGTGAAGATATTCTCAGCCGGCATCAACATGGGCATGGGCTCTTTCGGCTGCTCATTCGGCTGGATCCTCAACCTCCACTGCCCCGGCTACAACCTCTTCCTCGCAACGGACCACACCCCCGGCAAGCTCGCCAAGCAGGGTGCACCCCTTTCATCCAATGCCAACATCAGCCTCGGTATGAACGTACAGTTCTAATCGTAGTCTGACCCTTCTACTTCAGTCCGCCTTTAAGCTCCGGCTTCAGGGCGGACTTTCTTTACGTTGATTTACAGCACATTCAGTCACGGCCGCCTGATTTTATGTTATAAAACATATCGAAAATACTTGACAGCGGGAAAATAAGTGTTAATTTTACACCAAAATTATTTTTTGAATCCAAACACTGACAATCCCATGAAAAACATGACGTTTATGGCACTTGTGGCAGGAGCTATCTTACTGATGAGCTCATGCTCACATAGTGGTGGAGAACCCCAACTAACCAAGTCAGGGCTCAATCCCGAGAAATTTATTGCCGAGCGCGACGGCAAAACCACGGCCCTTTACACTCTCACCAACGAAAATGGTATGGAAGTGTGCATAACTAATTTCGGTGGCCGCATCGTGTCGATCATGACTCCTGACCGTGACGGCAAGCTGCAGGATGTGGTGCTCGGATTTGACTCCGTGGCAGCCTACTTTCCCGAGAACAACCAAAGCGACTTCGGCGCAGCCATTGGACGCTATGCCAATCGCATTAACCAAGGCATCATCATACTCGACGGCGACACCATCCGGCTGCCACAAAACAATTTCGGCCATTGCCTCCACGGCGGTCCTGCCGGGTGGCAGTATAAAGTATATGATGTAAAGGAGGCCACTGACTCCACCCTCACCCTGGTGATGAACTCACCCGATGGTGACAACAACTTCCCCGGCAACGTTACGGCCACCGTGACCTATAAGTTAACCGCCGACAACTCTATTGACATCGACTACTCTGCCACTACTGACAAGAAGACTGTGATCAACCTCACCAATCACTCCTACTTCAACCTCAATGGCGACCCCACCAAGCCTATCACTGACAATATACTTTATATATATGCCGACTCCTACACACCGGTTGACTCCACGTTTATGACCACCGGCGAAATAGCAGCCGTGGCAGGCACTCCCATGGACTTCACCACTCCCCATGCTATAGGCGACAGCATTGACCATTATGAGTTTGTACAACTCAAAAATGGCAATGGCTACGACCACAACTGGGTACTCAACACCAACGGCAATCCCGCCGAGATCGCAGCCAAGCTCGTATCACCCTCCACCGGAATCTCTCTTGAGGTACTCACTGACGAACCCGGCATCCAGATATATTCGGGCAATTTCCTTGACGGAACTACCACAGGAAAAAATGGCATCGTCTACAACAAACGCGCCGCCATCTGCCTTGAGACCCAGCACTACCCTGACAGCCCCAACAAGCCGCTGTGGCCCTCCGTGGTGCTTGAGCCCGGGCAGACTTACACAAGCCACTGCACCTTCCGTTTCGGTGTAGAGAAATAACCCACCTTATTCACTATAAATCACATCAATTATGGCATTTTTAGACTGGGTAGTCATAGGCGCATTCTTCCTGATGCTCATAGGTATCATCGTATGGGTGATGCGTCAGAAGCAAAACAACGCCGCCGACTACTTTCTCGGAGGCAAGGACGCTACATGGATAGCGATCGGAGCCTCAATCTTCGCATCCAACATCGGTTCAGAGCACCTCATCGGCCTTGCCGGCTCGGGTGCATCGTCAGGAATGGCTATGGCTCACTGGGAAATCCAAGGCTGGATGATACTCATCCTCGGCTGGGTGTTTGTACCGTTCTACACCCGCTCCATGGTCTACACCATGCCGGAATTTCTTGAAAAGCGCTTCAATCCGCAGTCACGTACCATCCTCGCCACCATTTCTCTTATCAGCTATGTGCTTACAAAGGTAGCAGTGACGGTTTATGCCGGCGGACTCGTGTTTCAGCAAGTGTTTGGCATAGACCAGCTTTGGGGTATCGACTTTTTCTGGGTAGCAGCCGTCGGGCTTGTGCTCATCACGGCTCTTTACACCATATTCGGCGGTATGAAATCAGTGCTCTACACATCAGTGCTCCAGACCCCTATACTGCTCCTTGGATCGCTTATCATCCTGGTGCTCGGCCTTAAAGAACTTGGCGGCTGGGATGAGATGATGCGAATATGCTCAGCTGTGAAAGTGAACGAATACGGCGACACCATGACTAACCTGATACGCAGCAACAACGACCCCCAGTATCCCTGGCTCGGCGCCCTCATAGGCTCGGCAGTGATCGGCTTCTGGTACTGGTGTACTGACCAGTTTATCGTGCAGCGCGTGCTCTCGGGTAAAGACGAGAAAGAAGCCCGCCGCGGTACAATCTTCGGTGCCTACCTCAAGCTGCTGCCGGTGTTTCTGTTCCTCATCCCCGGCATGATTGCTTTTGCGCTCCACCAGAATCTTGGCGACTTCCTGCCCATGCTTCCCAATGGCAACCCCAACAGTGACGCCGCCTTCCCCACTCTCGTGGCCAAACTGCTGCCTGCCGGAGTGAAAGGCCTCATCGTATGCGGTATACTTGCGGCACTCATGAGCTCACTCGCCTCGCTGTTTAACTCATCGGCAGCCCTGTTTACCATCGATTTCTACCAGCGGCTCCGGCCCAAAACTGATCCCAGGAAGCTTGTCAGAATCGGCCAGATGGCTACTGTGGTAATCGTGATCCTCGGCATCCTCTGGATACCGGTCATGCGTTCGATAGGCGATGTGCTCTATCTCTACCTTCAGGATGTGCAGTCAGTGCTCGCTCCCGGTATTGCCGCGGCCTTCCTCATAGGCATCCTGTGGAAACGCGCGTCGGCGCTTGGCGGTATGTGGGCACTTTTGGCCGGACTGATTGTAGGTCTTACCCGTCTGGGTGCAAAAATCTACTATACATCCCGGGGCATAGTAGCCGGAGCCAACGCTGACCCGAGCCTGTTTCAGACAGTATTCTTTGATGTCAACTGGCTGTTCTTCTGCGGCTGGATGCTGGTGTTCTGCCTTGCAGTGGGCGTAGTGGTATCACTCTGCACCAAGGCTCCTGACCATCAGAAAATCCAGGGGCTTGTATTCGGCACCTCCACACCCGAGCAACGGGCTGCCACCCGTGCCAGCTGGAATCACTGGGATATCATCCATACAGTAATCATACTTTGCATCACTGCAGCATTCTACTGGTATTTCTGGTAATATGACTGAATTCTATCAGAATCACTCCAAGTTATACGTAAGTGTTGACTGCATCATATTCGGACTCATCGAAGGTGAGCTCAGTCTGCTTCTCATAAAACGCCGCTTTGACCCCGGCAAAGGGCAATGGTCGCTTATGGGAGGATTTGTCAGGAGCGACGAGAGCCTAAATGATGCAGCCAGACGCGTACTTGCCGACCTCACCGGGCTCGACAACGTATATATGGAGCAGGTGGGCGCTTTTGGCGAAGTCAACCGCGATCATGGAGAGCGAGTGGTCTCCGTGGCCTACTATGCACTGATGGGATTCAATGAATACGATCCGCAACATCTTGCCCGACACGATGCTCAATGGGTGGCATTGACCCAATTGCCGCCGCTGGTGTTTGACCATTCCCAAATGGTTGGACAAGCTCTTGACAAGCTGCGCCGCAAGGTGACACACGAGCCCATCGGCTTCAACCTCCTGCCCAAACTATTCACACTCAGTCAGCTGCAAAAGCTCTACGAAACCATCCTCAGCGAGACTCTCGACAAGCGCAACTTCCGCAAGCGGGTGGCCGAAATGGATTTCATCGAAAAGACTGACCAGAAAGATAAGGCAGGCTCACGCCGGGGCGCCGCTCTATATAAGTTTAACGACAAGATATATCAGTCTGGTTATAAGAAATTCAAGATTTAAAACTATGTTAGAAGACCTCAAAGAAAAGGTATTTCGTGCCAATCTCGACCTTGTGAAACATGGCCTTGTCATCTTCACGTGGGGTAATGTATCGGGCATCGATCGCGAAAGCAATCTCGTGGTTATCAAGCCCAGCGGCGTGGATTATGACACGATGACCGTCAACGATATGGTAGTGGTGGATATGGAGGGTAATGTAGTGGAAGGGAATCTCCGCCCTTCGTCTGACACCCCCACTCACCTTGTGCTCTATAAGTCATTCCCTGAAATAGGAGGTGTGGTGCACACCCATTCCACTTACGCTACTGCCTGGGCTCAGGCCGGTATTGATCTCCCCAACATCGGCACGACACACGCCGATTATTTCCATAACGACATACCCTGCACGGCCGACATGACTGCCGACGAAGTGAACGGAGAGTATGAGCTTGAGACCGGCAACGTAATAGTGGCCCGGTTCAAGAAGGATGACATCAATCCCATGCACACCCCCGGAGTGCTCGTTAAGAACCATGGCCCGTTTGCCTGGGGTAAGACTCCCAATGAAGCCGTCCACAACGCCGTGGTAATGGAGCAGGTAGCCAAGATGGCATTTGTGGCCTATAATGTCAATCCACATCTTACCATGAACCCCCTTCTGGTGGAGAAGCATTTCAGCCGCAAGCATGGCCCCAATGCTTACTACGGACAAAAGAAATAACTGAATAATAACTTTTTAGATACAGAAATCATTATGTTTGAAAACCTCGAAATCTGGTGGATCACCGGAGCACAATTGTTATATGGTGAAGAACCTATTCGCGTAGTAGAGTCACACTCCAAGGAAATGGTCGAAGGGCTCAATGCCTCCGGTATTCTTCCTGTCAAGATAGTTTACAAAGGCATCATCATGTCGTCGAAAGACTGTGAAAAAGTCATGCTTGAAGCCAATGCCTCAAAAGCCTGCGCAGGTATCATCACCTGGATGCACACCTTCTCACCTGCCAAGATGTGGATTCATGGTCTGCAACAGCTCCGCAAGCCGCTCCTTCACCTCCATACCCAGTATAATGCTGAAATTCCATGGGAAACTATGGACATGGACTTTATGAACCTAAATCAGAGTGCCCATGGCGACCGCGAGTTCGGCCATATCTGCACCCGTCTCGGCTTGCGCCGCAAGGTGGTAATAGGGTATTGGAAAGATCGATCCACTCTCGAAAAAATTGCAGTGTGGAGTCGTGTAGCCGCTGCATGGGCCGATGCTCAGGATATGCTCGTGCTCCGCTTCGGCGACCAGATGAACAACGTTGCCGTCACCGATGGTGACAAGGTTGCAGCCGAGATACAGCTCGGCTATCACGTGGACTATTGTCCCGTCAGCGAGCTCATGGAATATTACAAGAAGGTCGATGAAAAAGATATCGAAGCCCTCGTAAAGGAATACTTCACCCTCTATGACCACGATGCCGAGCTCGAAGATCCTTCAACTGAAGGCTACAAGTCAGTGAGAAACGCTGCCGCAGCCGAGCTTGCCATCCGCGCATGTCTCAAAGCCAAAGGCGCTAAAGCCTTCACTACCAACTTCGACGACCTCGGCACCGATGACATCAACGCCGAAAACTTCGTAGGCTTCGACCAGATTCCCGGCCTTGCCTCACAACGTCTCATGGCCGAGGGTATAGGCTTCGGTGCTGAAGGCGACTGGAAGAGCGCAGCACTCTACCGCACCCTCTGGGTGATGAACCAAGGCCTCGGCGGATGCTCCTTCCTCGAAGACTACACTCTGAACTTTGATGGCGAGCAAAGCGCCATCCTTCAGGCTCACATGCTCGAAGTATGCCCCATGATCGCCGAACAAAAGCCTCGTCTTGAAGTCCACTTCCTCGGCATAGGTATCCGTAAGGCCCAAACCGCCCGACTGGTATTCACATCTCACCCCGGTGCCGGCTGCACAGCCACCGTGATCGACCTTGGCAACCGCTTCCGATTGATTGTCAACGACGTCGAGTGTATCAAGAGCAAACCGCTTCCCAAGCTGCCTGTAGCCTCAGCGCTCTGGATACCGATGCCTAATTTCGAAACCGGTGCCGGTGCATGGATCATGGCCGGTGGAACTCATCACAGTTGCTTCGCCTATAATGTGACCGCCGACTACTGGGCCGACTATGCTGAAATGGCCGGTATAGAGATGGTTCACATCAACAAAGACACCACCATGGCCGAATTCAAGAAAGAACTCCGCTACAACGACGTCTACTATTTGCTCAACAAGTAACGACCATGTCACTCGATCCCAAAACAACCATTGAACAGGGTAAAGCCATTCTCGGTATAGAGTTTGGCTCTACCCGCATCAAGGCCGTACTCATCGACCGGGACAATAATCCTATTGCACAAGGAGCCCATGAATGGGAAAATCAGCTTGTCGATGGCCTGTGGACCTACAGCCTTGAAGCTATAAGTGACGGTATGCAGGACTGCTATGCCAATCTGCGCAACGAGGTAATTAACAAATATGGCGTTGAGATTGAATCACTTGCATCCATAGGTATAAGCGCCATGATGCACGGCTATATGCCCTTTGACCGTAATGGCAATCTGCTCGTACCCTTCCGCACCTGGCGAAATACCAATACTTCGCACGCTGCAGCCGAGCTGTCACAGCTTTTTGTTTACAATATCCCCCTGCGCTGGAGCATCTCCCATCTATATCAAGCCATACTTGACGAGGAGCCCCACGTGAAGGTGGTGGACTTCTTCACCACGCTGGCCGGATACATCCACCGGAGACTCACCGGCGAGAAAGTGCTTGGCATAGGCGACGCCTCGGGCATGATACCCATAGACCCCGCTACCAAAAACTACTCGGCGGGAATGGTGGAAATTTTTGATGCCCTTGTGGCTCAGCGTGGATATAAATGGAAACTCAAAGATATCCTTCCCAAGGTGCTTTGTGCCGGTCAGGAAGCCGGTAAGCTCACTGAAGAAGGAGCCCGATGGCTTGACCCGTCGGGGCATCTCAAGGCCGGAGTCCCATTCTGTCCGCCTGAGGGAGATGCCGGCACAGGCATGGTGGCCACAAATGCCGTGAAGAAGCGCACCGGCAATGTGTCGGCCGGGACATCTTCGTTCTCCATGATCGTACTTGAAAAAGAGCTCACCCGTCCCTACGAGATGATCGATATGGTCACCACCCCCGATGGCAGCCTTGTGGCCATGGTACACTGTAACAACTGCACTTCCGATCTCAACGCATGGGTTAACCTGTTCAAGGAATACCAGCAGTTGCTCAATATCCCCGTTGACATGAACGAGGTGTTCGGCTTACTTTACAATAAAGCCCTTGCAGGTGACCCTGATTGCGGCGGACTACTGTCTTACAACTATTACTCCGGGGAGCCGGTCACCGGACTGACCGAAGGGCGCCCTCTATTTGTACGCTCCGCCACTGACCGCTTTAATCTTGCCAACTTCATGCGCGCAAATCTCTATGCATCAGTAGCCGTGCTGAAAATCGGTAACGACATACTTTTCAATGATGAAAATGTAAAGGTGGATCGTATCACAGGCCACGGGGGGTTATTCAAGACCCCCGTCGTAGGCCAGCGCATACTCGCCGCCGCTCTTAATTCACCAATCTCGGTGATGGACACTGCAGGCGAAGGCGGTGCATGGGGTATGGCTCTTCTTGCAGCTTACCTTGTCAACAACAAAGAGAACAAATCGCTTGCTGACTATCTTGAGGACTGCGTGTTTGCCGGTAATACCGGTACGAGCATAGCTCCTACCCCCGAGGATGTGGCCGGCTTCAAAGTATATCTTGAAAACTATAAAAAAGGCCTCGATATTGAAAAAACAGCCGTAGAATTCAAGGCATAACAATAATTGCAGCTATCGGAGCGTGCCCTACTTTGCGCAGGGCACGCTTTCTTTTAACACAAATTATATAAGAAAATCCAAAAAAAATCGTTAATTTTGTGACGAGGCAAAATATGTCGTAACCTAACTGCATTTTGACCATTCATCCTCAGCCGTTGCAATCGCCATTTTCCGACGGTGTCGGGAAGCACTATCTCCTCAACAACTGATTGCCACACCTCTTGTCATAACCTCCTCACATGACAACCAAAGTGCTATACGACACCACTTTATAGCCTTATGCCCGTTGACCAACGAGCCCCTGCCATGATAATAAAAAAACGACATAAATGACAAGTAAATGGAACTACTGTCCCCTTACATCCGACGAGCAGGAACACGAGTCCGTTTTAGCCAAGCGCTTCAGTGGCACGCCACCCATAAGCGAACTCTTGGCTCAGCGCGGCATATCGTCAGTGGAGGAAGCGGAAAAATTTTTCCATCCCTCGCTGAAGGATATGCACGACCCGTTTCTCATGCCCGACATGGACAAGGCTGTGAACAGGCTCAACAAAGCCCTGGGGACCAAAGAGCGTATTCTGATATTTGGCGACTATGACGTCGATGGCACAACGGCTGTAGCGCTGGTCTACAAATTTATCAGAAACTTCTACTCTAACATTGACTATTATATCCCTACACGTTACGATGAGGGATACGGGGTGACACGTCCTGCCATCGACATGGCCGTAGAGCAGGATGTGAAGCTGATTATCATCCTTGACTGCGGCATCAAGGCTATTGAGGAGATAGCTTATGCCAAGTCAAAGGGTATCGACTTCATAATCTGCGACCACCATATGCCTGACAATGAGCTGCCACCGGCCGTAGCTATCCTTAATCCCAAGCTCGAGGGGAGCACTTATCCGTGTCCACACCTTTCGGGATGCGGCGTGGGCTACAAGTTCATGCAGGCCTTTGCTATCTCCAACGGTATTCCAACCTCGGAGCTTGAAGGGATGCTTGACCTCGTGGCCGTGTCAATAGCTGCCGACATTGTGCCGATGGTGGATGAAAACCGTATCATGACCTATCACGGGCTCAAGCGCCTCAACACTAATCCCAATATGGGACTACGTGCCATGATCAGGATATGCGGGCTCAACAACCGCGAGATCACCATATCCGATGTGATATTCAAGATAGGCCCCCGCATCAATGCCTCAGGACGTATGCAGAGCGGCCGCGAAGCCGTGGAGCTTCTCGTAGCCCGCGACATCACCGAGGCCAACGCCAAAGGCAAGGCTATCGACCGCTACAATCAGGATCGCAAAGAGCTCGACAAGCAGATCACCGAGGAGGCCAATGCCATCCTGGAGGAACGCGGCGAAATGACCAGCGACAAGAAATCAATCGTCATATATAACAAAAACTGGCACAAGGGCATTATAGGCATCGTGGCCTCACGCCTGACGGAGCTGTATTACAAGCCGTCAGTAGTGCTGACCTTCTCCAACGGGCTCGTCACAGGCTCGTCACGCTCCGTGCAGGGGTTTGATGTGTACAAAGCTGTAGAAAGCGCGCGGGATCTTCTCGAAAACTTCGGCGGCCATACTTATGCCGTAGGCCTGTCAATGAAAGAGGAGAACCTTCCGGAATTCACACGCCGCTTCGAGGAATATGTCGCCGCCAACATACAGCCCGAACAACTTACACCACTACTCGACATCGACGCCTTCCTGACATTTGCCGACATCACACCCGAATTTCTCAACATTCTGAGACTGTTCAACCCGTTCGGTCCAGGGAACAACAAGCCGGTGTTTTGCACCCGCGGCGTGATTGACTTCGGCACGAGCAAGCTCGTAGGCCACAACTATGAGCACATCAAGCTCGAGCTCGTGGACGACACCTGCGGCAAGGTGATGAACGGCATCGTGTTCAACAAGGCCGAGCTGTTTGACTACATCCACGCCCGAAAGCCGTTCAGCATCTGCTACACCATCGAAGAAAACAAGCACCGCGGCGCATCGTCGAGCGTACAACTGCTCGTGAAGGAAATACATATTGACGAGGCATAACACTGCTGTGACTGACTCTCCCTCCGACATACTCAAGCGCCACTGGGGGTATGACTCTTTCCGGCCTATGCAGGAGGAGATCATCCGCTCTGTCCTTGACGGAAAGGATACACTCGGACTGCTGCCTACCGGCGGCGGCAAATCCCTCACATTTCAGGTGCCGGCTCTCATGCTGCCGGGGCTTACTTTGGTTGTGACGCCACTGATATCGCTGATGAAGGATCAGGTGGACAACCTTCGGGAGCACGGCATACGCGCCGTCTATTTCCACGCCGGGCTCTCCTTCCGCGAAAACAATCTGGCCATTGACCGCTGCCGCCTCGGCAAAGTAAAGATTGCTTATGTCTCGCCTGAAAAGCTTCAAAGCGAGCGGTTTATGTCCACCCTTGCGCTGATGGACGTATCAATGATTGTGGTCGATGAAGCCCACTGCATTTCGCAGTGGGGCTATGATTTCCGTCCATCCTACCTGAAAATCGCCACCCTGCGCAAAGCCTTTCCCGATGCCCCCGTATTGGCGCTGACGGCCTCAGCCACTCCGCGTGTCATCGACGACATCATGGCATCGCTCGAGTTTCGCTCGCGTAACATCTTCTCACGAAGCTTCCTGCGCGACAATATATCTTATATCGTACGGTATTCTGACGACAAGGAGCGCAAGCTCATAGAGATACTTCGCGCCACCCGCGGATGTGCCATCGTGTATGTACGCTCGCGCAAACGCACCCGCGAGATTGCACAGACTCTGGTCGATGCCGGAATATCTGCCGAATTTTACCATGCCGGACTTTCGCCTGAGGAAAAAGAGCTCCGCCAAAACCGATGGAAGGCTGACGAGACCCGCGTAATCGTGGCTACAAATGCTTTCGGCATGGGCATCGACAAGCCTGACGTCCGCCTTGTGGCTCATATCGATATGCCGCTGTCCATTGAGGAGTATTATCAGGAATCAGGCCGTGCCGGACGCGATGGATTGCCATCATTTGCCGTAATCATCACATCAAACTACTTCAAAGGGCAGCTGACGCGGCGTGTCAACGAATCGTTCCCGCCAAAGGACTTCATAGCCCGGGTGTACGAACTGGCCGGAAACTTCCTCGATATCGCCGTGGGCAGCGGCTACAACACCATTAATGAGTTTAATTTCAACCTCTTCTGCGAGACTTACAAGCTCCCGCCGGTAATAACCCGGAATGCACTTGAGATACTTACTCACGCCGGTTACATCGAATTTGTTGAGGAGACAACCTCACGCTCGCGCGTGATGATTATATATACTAAAGAGGAACTTTACGGCCTTAATCTTGACGATACCACTGAGGCTGTGCTAAATTTCCTGCTCCGCAACTACACGGGACTCTTTGCTGACTATGTGTTCATCAACGAGACGCTGATGACCGAGCGGCTCGGAATTCCGGCTGAGAAGATTTACCAGTCACTCCTGTATCTGGGGCGACTGCATGTGCTTCACTATATCCCCCGCAAGACCACACCTTACATTATATATCTGCGGTCACGCGAGCTGCCGAAGTATATCGTCATACCTCGTACTGTCTACGAGGAGCGGCGTGCACTGATGGAAGAGCGCGTGGAGGCCATAAAGCAGCTTGCATTTACCGACACGGAGTGTCGCATGAACTTGATGCTTAAATATTTCGGTGAAAATCCTAAATCTACCTGCGGCAAATGTGACGTCTGCCGGTTAAGGCAGTCTGCCGATAAAAACCGTCAGAAATCACTGAAAGACACCATCTTATATCTTGCATCTCACCCCGGAGGCACAAGCATCAGGCAGATCGCTGACAACACATGCCGTAACACTGCTGACGTAGCTGACGCAGCCCGCCAACTCGCCGATGACGGTATGATCCATCTCAACGATCTGAGCATCACGCTTGCTTGACGGCGTGAGAGGCTGTAGCGATGGACTTGAGGTAGGATGGGGTAAGCCGGGTATGCTCCCCTCCGAAGTGGAGGTGATTGAGCTGGGCAGCCGTCAGACGGGTAGCCGACTTTAACTCAGGATGAGGTATAGTTTTCATATCTTGCGGTGAAGTTCAAAAAATCTTACGAGCTTATTAGTAAGAAGCAGGGCTCCCAAGTAGCAGAATCCAAGCACAAAGAGCTGAATCTTAAGCGGGAAAATGTCGTGGAACGCACCGGCTCCGAGGTAGCAGAAGAAGCTGAGCCACAATGATGCTTGAACTGTAAGACATAACGTACACCAAGCCTTGGCGCGAAACTTCTGATACCAAACGCTCCAGAACGAGAACGGGAGGCAACACACATTCAGAAGTGCAAGATACTGAGTGTATTGCGGGAAGAGCAGCAGACAAAGCGTGGAAATGCTGAAATATGCCATTCCCACCTCGCTCCAACCGAATAGACCGAAAAACTTGGAGGCATCCGTAGACAGCACCGTATTACACCCCTCTTTTTCGATGACGCCACACATCCGTTCAGCAGCTCCGGAATGAATATTCAGTGACTTGAGTATCAACAAGGTTGACACATACACCCCGGCAAAGTCGATAAGCAGCAGTATGGAAAGGCCTACTGATCTGTAAAGTTCCGAAGTAATATAAGCGTAGCCTGTCAGCAGGATAGCCGTCAGACACAACAGCCACGTCTTGACCTTTTCAGCAACAGTCAGGAAATGATGGCGGGGGTAATCAGGCTCGCAGGCATCCTGACGGGGATAAGCGAGCAACACATTACCCGTCCAGCTCTTCTTGAAAGTTGAGGAGTCGACTGTAAACACGTCGCCCTCACTACGATAAGTCACTCTGTCGGGTTTTGAATCGAGAACTATGACGTAAGCACCGTCAAGATGCGCAAGGAAAGGGGGAGTCAATGCCGACAGTTCATCCTTATCGGCAATGTCCACCCCCTCTGAATCGATTCCATATTCAGCGAGTAACTTTGTAAAACCAAACAATGACTTGAACGACATCGAATCAAACCGCTGCCGGGAGTATTCCTGAGTGTGCCTTACATCGAGAGCATCCAGGAAATCATTGAATACATCGTTACCGCTCTGCATGGTCAGACGTAAGAATTTACTTTGTTAAACAACGCATTACCATCAATTTCACCGGTATGACGCCATTGCTCCTCGCCATCCTTATAAATGATAAACGTAGGCACGGAATTTACATTCTCGGCATCAGCCGCCTCCTGATTCTGGTCGATATCAAGTTGGAGCACACCGGCATTGCCGTCGAGCAGCTCTTTAACTTCAGCCACGACGGGCATCATACGCTGGCAATGAGGACACCACGTGGCGAAGAATTCCACGAGCATCACAGACTTTTCAGATATAGCTTGATCGTAAGTCATAGTAGTAAAAATTTTAATTAAACCTACATTTTAAACAAGCCGATATAAAAAAAGTTCAGCACCCGCTCCTTAATGAAGCGGGTGCTGAAATTTACGATTTGTACTTATCAATCCTTCACATAATAGTCCTTGGAGCCGGAGGTGTAAGAGCCATAGCGGCGGTAAGGGCTGGTATTTAGGTAAGTACCATTGAGCACGATAGATATGTTCTTATAGCGTTGGGTGTCATAGAACTCATCGATAGTGGGAAGAGCTCGCTTGTCGAGCAGACCGGCACGTACTACGAAGAGTGTCATGTCACTATACTTGGTTATAATCGACGAGTCAGCCACGATTTCTGCCGGCGGACAGTCAATAAACACATATTCGTATTCATCCTTGACAGCGTCAAGCAATTCCTTGAGACGATCAGAGTAAAGCAGCTCGGTGGGGTTAGGCGGAATCGTGCCTACCGGCATGATATCAAGACCGGGGCAACTTGTCTCTCTAATCAGCTCGTGATAGTCATCGACACTCCCTGCGAGGTAATTTGCGACACCTTTAGTGCCACCTACCACTTCAGAGAGCGTAGCTCGACGGAGGTCAAGGTCAATTGCGAGCACACGTCCGCCCTTATGTTTGAGTGCCATAGCTGCAGCAAGGTTGAGGGTGACAAACGATTTGCCCGAGCCGGGATTGAACGACGTGACCATGATCAACTTGGCATTCTTACCCTTGGTCATAAACTCAAGGTTAGCGCGCAGCATACGGAATGCCTCATTTATAAGGTTCTGGCTATGATCCTTAACCACAAGAGCGGGCACACTGTTTTCGCGATAAGTCTTGCCGGTAAACTTGGTAGTGAAGCGGCGTATACGCTCTTTGAGCGAGTTGTAATGCTTGATATTGTTGTGAGGAATCTCGCCGGCAAAAGGAGTATTGAGCTGTTTCAGGTCTTCACGCGAACGCAGCTTGGTGTTGAGCGTCTCGCTGATAAACAGAACGATACCGGGCAGTATCAGACCGAGGACGAAACAGATGATAATGATATTTCTGGTCACCGGGGCTGTGGGCTCCAATTTGCCGGTAGCGTAATTCAGGATACGTACGTTATTGTCGACGAATGAGCGTGACAACTCATTCTCTTCACGTTTCTGAAGCAGGAACAGGTAAAGAGCCTCCTTCACCTTCTGCTGACGCTCTACCGAGAGCAGATACTTGGCTTGCGAGGGGGAAGATGCTATAGCCTGATTGGTTGACTTGTCAGACTTCTGCACTGTAGCGAGCTGAGTGCGCAGCGACACCATCAGATTATCAAGCGAAGCGAGGATAGCAGTGCGCATCGATGACAACTGGGCATCCATATCCTTCACCAGAGGGTTAGAGCTACTTGACGAAGCCAGCAAGTTTTCACGCTCGAGCTGCATCTTGTTATACTCCTCGATTTGCGACTCTACGCCTTTGCTGTCAATACCGGAGTTGGCCGGGATAAGACCTCCCTTTTTGATGACATCTGACACATAGTTGCGCAGATAATCGGCTATCGAAATCTGAGTAGAAATTTCCATTTCCTTCCGAAGATTTTCGTCAGCACGCTTCATATATATTTCAGAGACGGCCTGAACATCAGGGAGCATATGCTCACTCTTGTAATCAGAGATGTCAGAGTCGACGTTACCGAGTTCCTGCTCGATTACAGTCAGGCGGTCAGTGATAAATTCCGAAGTCAGATTAGCAAGTTTATTCTTATCTTCCATCCAACGCATATTGTAAGCATCGATAAGCTCGTCGATGAAATCATCAGCGCGCTGTATGCTGACATCATTCATTGTCAAGGAGATGACTGAAGCATCATCATCTACAATCTCCACCTTCATCTTGGTCTCGAAATACTCGATGGCACCTTGGAGTGACATATGGACCACATTTATTTTCTTTTCAAAAGCTGGATTGTAATTTACACCGGGAGTCACCACAACCTTACCGACAGGGGTGCTTACTGTGTCGCCGAAATTGGCTATGATATCGTCGCACTTGACTTTTTTACGCTTTTGATCTACAAATTTCGATAGCTCAAATTGCCCTTTTCCGAGAGGCTTTACGGTCAAGCCCCCATACTCAGTCTCTTTCAGGTCAATGAAATCGACATTAACCACCATTGAGTCGCCATAAAGCAATACCGGGCGTAAAAGCTTGCGAGTAGTGTAAGTCTGGTTAAGGCCGAGCTGCTTGATCACCGTGGCATACAGCTCGGGGCTACTGAAGGCATATAGCTCGTTGTTAACATCGGGGCGGGAGTTGAACACTCCTATTTCGCTTGCAATCTGATTGATGCTTGACAATGAACCCTTATCATTGTCAGTAATAATCACCGAAGCTGAGCGGGTATACACTTTAGGGGTGGATAAGACGTAAACGCCACCCAGGACAAGAAATACGAAAATAGATAACGCAAACCAGCGCCATTTATTGGCACATAAAGAGAAAAAGTCAGTAAGCTTGATGCCTTCTTCTTCCCGGTCAATATCAGCATAGCCGCCTCGGGCCGGTGCTTGGGTAGGATCCTGATTCATGAAATTCGGAATTCTTTGACAGATTTTACTTGAACACTAACACAGCCACTGTAGTGAGCAGTGAAGCGAGGGAGATCCAGAATGATGTAGAAATCACGTTGTTACCATTGACTGTCGATTGTCTTTGGCGGGTATTATTAGGCTCTACATACACTACATCGTTAGGTTGCAGATAATATACGGGGGATTTCTGGAGTTCTTCGATATTTGTAAGATCCAAAAGGTAAGTTGACTGACGTCCATCATCGTCAGTGCGGATAACCTTGACATTGTCACGACGGCCGAAGATCGTAAGGTCTTTAGCTTCAGCAATAGCCTCAAGAATAGTAAGATTATCACGGTCAACCATATAGCGACCGGGAGCAGTTACCTCACCAAGCACGGAATATTCCGTATTCATAAACTCGACTGTGACAGTAGGATCATTGACAAGGCCGCCGGATATAAGATCGCTTTTGATTTTAGCTGCACACTGGGAGCGTGTAAGCCCGGCTACGTGAATCTCGCCCAGTTGAGGGAAGTCGATATCTCCGTTTTCATTAACCGTATAGCCTAACATTCCCTGATTCTGACCCAAAGACATTTTTGATGACATACCGATCTGACGGGTCACGTATGGGATGTTGAACATATCAGCCAACTTCGGATCACGGCTGTTGACCATAATAAGCAATCGGTCGTTAGGGCGAATCACAATCTGTTTCGGCGCTACACCTTCTATTATAGTATCCCTGCTAACATCTTGAAAATAGACTATCTCCTTTCGCGACGAGCAAGAAGTCATAGAAGCTAATATAGCAATCAGCACCAGTAAAGGCAACGTATAATTGATATCAATGTATCTTCTGTTCATTATTTCTTGTTTTTTTCATTCCAGTCAGCAGGCATCATCGCTGATGTCACCGCACAATTTGGGGGCAAATTTAAACAATATTAACCGAATTTTCAAATAAATCATTCAATTTGTCACGGCTCTTTCATTTA
>JAMPAP010000012.1 GCA_023667185.1 Lachnoclostridium sp. | reverse complement strand
ATCGTTATTTTTCTTAAAAAAATTCACAAATCAAATTAGTTTAGACAACTTCAATAATAAAAAACATCATTAACTACGAACGCCTATGCGAAGTAACAAAAAAGTCGGCAGACGACAAAAAATTTTTATCGGAATTGATGTCCACAGTAATAGTTGGGATGTCACCTGTGTAACCCATAAGGGTTATTGCAAAAGCTTCAATCAGCCGCCATCGGCAGATGCGTTGATAACTTTTCTAACTCGAGAGTTTCCCGAGGGCGAATATCACGCTGTATATGAAAGCGGTTTTACCGGTTTTTCAACTTACTATGCTCTTACAGCGGTGGGAATCCATACTATCATAGCTAATGCTGCAGATGTGCCAACGACTCAGAAAGAACAACTTCTGAAGACCGACCGACGTGATTCCAAGAAGTTAGCGGAGTCGCTGCGTGCCGGAGAATTGCAAGGAATAAGCATACGAGCTATTGAGGACTTGGACGACAGGTCGTTAGTACGTATCCGCAAGACCTTTAAAAACGAGGAAGCAGCCACAAAAGTCAGAATCAAGCATTTGCTTTATACCAATGGAGTTACTATCCCGGAGCAATTTTCCAGACATTGGAGTCTTACGTTCTTATCGTGGTTGCGCCAGGATGCGCAATTGATGGGAACAACTCGCAATTCATTGCTGATGCTCGTTGATCATCTTGTGGTGCTTCATAAGGAGGTCCTTGCTGCCGGTCGTGCCGTGAAGAAAATGATAAAATCTGAAAAGTATGCAGAGCCACTTCGACGATTGATGACTGTTCCTGGCATAGGTATAAATTTTGCGGTGGTGTTGCTAACGGAAATCGGTGACTTCAATCGCTTTCCCAATGAACGAAGTTTTGCCTGTGCGCTTGGACTTGTCCCCATGTGTCATGATAGTGGGCCCAACGTCTCGCACGGTGAGAAGATATTTAGGGGCAACCGAATGATTGGCTCTATGATGATTGAGGCCTCATGGCGAGCGATTGCCAAAGATGCCGCATTCAATGCGTATCACCACAAATGCTGCCAACGAATGAAATCCACCAATGCCATTGTTAAGGTGGCACGTCGATTATCCAATATAATACTATCCATTATGAAAAATGAACAGGACTATAATCCTGAGAAAACATATCCAAAATAAACCAGACTCAGCCTGTGGACTGGTTCAAATCGAGATGACTCCTATCGTTGTCTGTGGCGCCGAACGTCGGTGACTACTTGTTAAAGAATGTTGCATCTCAACCCTAATAACTGAATCAGCGTAATGTGGGCTGCGACGGCAGTACCACTGATAGAAGTTTGTTCATAGGCACATCGTGGTTTCCCTTGTTCTGCGGGGTCATGAAACCTCGTAGAGCAAGGTTTTTGTGTCTCTACATCACAACATTACTCTAATTCCTTGACTTCAAGTGTTAAAGTTTATGTTAAAATTACCAATTCGCTTGCACGGCAACATAGAAGACAACGACGGCGTTCCGCGCTTGAGATTAGTTTTTACACAGAAGGATAAAGTTCGGGATACTCATTTTTAAAATGATAAGGTTAGGTGGGTTAGGGATCGGTGGGGTGGTAGCGGAAGGTGGTGAAGCGGGCTTTGGAGGGGTTGACGCTTTTTACGCCTTTGGCGTCGATGGTGGAGGTGGTGTAGGCGTAGAGGCCGGGGCGGACGCCTTTCCAGAAGCCGCTTTGCATCCTGAAGGGCTCGCCTACGGTGGTGTAGTCTTTACCGTCGAGGGAGTAATAGAAACTGAAACTGTTGGCGGGGGCATCGGCTGTCAAGCGCAGGTAGACATGTCCGATTTTTTCGGGAAGCGGTGTGGTGTAAACTATTGCCGAGCTGTCGGCTTCGGCGTAGATTACCGGGATGCCGTCTTCCCGGATCATTACTCCGGCGCCGTGAAATTCCTTGCCGATACATTCGAGGCCGGCGCGATCGCCCGGCTGCATCATACTGAAGTCAAGGCGTACTGTGGCTTCGGAGCGGTAGCCGGTGAGGCGTTGAGTCAGCTGGTTTAGGGCGTTACGCAGGATGTCGGCTGGCTGAGGGATGATGTCGAAACTGCGGTTGATGGTATCGATAGCGAAGAAAGCGGTGTCAGGATTATGGTTGAATTGCCATTGAAGGCCTACTCGCGGCGAACTGAAGTCGTCAGACGTAGAGATTGTGAATTTTTCGCCTGATGACGTGATGGATGGCATGGGACAGAAGCGCATTGGTTCGCCTATGCCGTTGCCGTCGTAGTCAGCGCCTATAAAGGGGAACCCTTCGCGCCACTCTACGGGCTGAAGGTGAACTACACGCCCTCTTACGCCGCCATTCTGAAAGTGATAAAACCACCATTGGCTGCCGTCGGGTGTGTCGACAAGAGCACCTTGATGAGGACCATTGATGCGGGTCGATCCGGTCTCAAGTACGCGGCGGCTCTCGTATGGGCCGTAGATGTCACGGGAGCGTAAGATTGTCTGCCAGCCGGTGCTGACGCCCCCTTCTGGGATGCTGATGTAGTAATACCCATCCTTTTTGAATATCTTGGGGCCTTCAGCCACGGGGCCATGGTAGACTGTCACGCCATCGTCAAGCAGCTCGCGACCATCGTGGCTCATGCGGTGGATGATTATCGGGCCGGCGCGGTGACGGCTTCTGACGAGGTATGCCTCGCCATCCTCGTCCCAAAACGGGCAAGGGTCTTCCCATTTTTCAATACCTTTGACGAGGTGGAGAGGCTCCCACGGGCCGGCGGGGTCAGTGGCGGTGGTCATGAACAGGCCTTCAGAGGGGGTGCAGACGTAGATATAAAACTTACCGTCGTGGTAACGCAATGCCGGAGCCCAGGTGCCTTCGGCGTACTTGGCCATGACAGAGTAGCCGGGGAGGTCGATGCTATCGTAAACGCGGCCAATCAAGCGCCAATTGACCATATCTTCTGACTCCAGTATGGGCATACCCATGAAGTGAAATTCCGAGCAGGTCATGTAGAAACGGTCACCCACGCGGATTACGTCGGGGTCAGAATAGTCAGCATTGAGGATAGGGTTGGCATACGATCCGTCGGCTTGGTCGCCCCACCTGTATTCATCAGCAAATGCTCCGCCACTTGCTATCATCAGCAAGGCGGAGATCAAAATACGATACATATCAAGCTAAAGATATCAGTCGAGATGCCAGAGCTCCTTCAGAGGGTCAGACACCGGCGAATTGTCAGGGTTAACCTCCATGAGTTCAGCCATGTAGTCCCACCATTTGCGGGTCACTTCGTCAGCAGCTTCAGCATCCTGAGAATTAGCGTCGCCGGTCACCTCCTGGTAGCCGAAAAGCACATTGGTTTCCGGGTCAAAGAAGATAGAATAATTTTTGACGCCTGACTCCTCGAGCTGCTTGCGGAGTTCGGGCCAAAGCATGGCGTGACGACGTGCATATTCCTCCTCGCAGCCGGGCTTGAGATACATTTTAAAAGCGAATCTTTTCATGGTAAAAAAGTTTTAATATCCTAATAGTGAGTTGTATAATTCGGGAGAATTGATAATCTTCAGAGCTTCTTCAAACACCGGATTGCCTCCGTAGACCGACATATAATAAGTATCCTGACCATATATATCCCTGCCGATAACGCCCTTGACAATGCCGGCGGTGTAAGCCTCCGAGCGCTCCAGTTGCTCGGGCACGGGCTCTACGCCCTCTTCGCGAGCCATTTCGATGAGTTCGCCAATGATTTCAGGTGTTACTACAAACTTGTCAACAAACGATTTAGCGTCCTTATACCGAGCCTTGATTGATGCACGATTTGCCTCTACATAGTTGACACAGAACTTATTGAGCAAGCCTTTCGCCACTACATCGCGATACCAGGGAGTAAAGAATGTTGTGTCGAGGCCGACGAAACGGTCAGGCATGATGCCGCCACCGCCATATACGGGGCGATGGTTACGGATGGTGTGATAGAGGAGCGAATCGGCAAAATGGTAAGCCGAGTCGGCATTCATAAGTTCGCCGGTGGAGTAGCGGTGCTGGATGTCGCCGGAGTAATCCTTGTCGTCGCCATCGGTGTAAGGTTTCTGGATACAACGTCCCGAGGGGGTGTAATAGCGGGCAACGGTAAGGCGAATCATTGAGCCGTCAGGAAATGGGAAGGGGCGTTGCACAAGACCTTTGCCGAAGGTGCGACGGCCAACGATGACCCCGCGGTCGTTGTCCTGAATGGCTCCGGCCACAATTTCGGCTGCTGAGGCAGAGTATTGGTCAACCATCACCACAACTCTTCCTTTGAGGAACGGGCCGCTGACCGGGGCTCGGTATTCGCTCATGCCGAGCTTGGGCGAATCAGTATAGACGAGCATATCCCCTTTACGGAGGAAGATATTAGCTACTTCGTAGGCTGAGCGGAGGTAGCCTCCGGAGTTTCCGGTGAGGTCGAGGATCAGGTTTTTCATGCCTTGCTTTGAAAGGGATTGCATAGCCTCTTCGACCTCTGAAAGGGTGTTGTCAGCGAAGCGTGAAAGGACGATTACACCGGTAGTGCCGTCGGCCATGAAAGCAGCGTCGACGCTATTGATGGGGATGTCGCGACGAACCACCCTGAACTCTATCGGCTCCTTGACGCCTCGGCGTACGACCTTCAGATTAGCCACTGTGCCCTTGGGGCCACGGAGGATCTTCATGATATCAGTATTTTTCATTTTCACGCCGGCGATCACCGTATCGTTGCAGGCAATGATGCGGTCGCCTTGCGTGATGCCCAGCTCTTCTGACGGGCCACCTTGCACTGATTCAATGACATAGAGCGTGTCGTTGAGCATCTGGAAACGGATGCCTATGCCGGAGAAGTTGCCTTCGAGCGGCTCGTTGAGCTGACGTGTCTCTTCGGGGGTGGAATATGCCGAGTGAGGGTCGAGGGTCTTGAGCATGGCTATAATGGCTTGTTCTACAACCTTTTCCGTGTCGACAGAGTCAACATAATAGTTTTCGATAATGCCTTCAGCAAGGTTGAGTTTACGATCAGGAGTGAAGGACGATATGTCAAATCTCTGCGCCTGAAGTTGTAAGGCACATATCAGAAA
Source organism: Lachnoclostridium sp. (assembly GCA_023667185.1). GTDB lineage: Bacteria > Bacteroidota > Bacteroidia > Bacteroidales > Muribaculaceae > Duncaniella. Next base: position 28,663 of record JAMPAP010000012.1, on the reverse strand, counting down.
GAGTAAAAGGAAATATTTGATTTTCATAGATTTCAGTAATCTTCGCGTGTCGGTATAAAAGCTGATGTATCCTGGTCGTACTTTTCGAGCTCGCGTACGATTGACGAGCTAATCGAGGCGTATTCGGGTAGCGAATAGAGGATTACGGTCTCGATACCGGCCAGCATACGGTTAATGTCGGCCATTGAGCGCTCGTATTCAAAATCCACTACCGAGCGCACTCCGCGCAACAGCCATCGGGCCTGATGCTGACGGCAGGCATCGACAGTAAGTCCGGAGTAGGCTATAACCTCCACCCGCGGATCGTCACCGTAAAGGCGGGCTATAGCCTCGATGCGGTCGTCAACGGGAACGATGGTCGACTTGCTATCGTTTTCGCCTACGGCAATGATTATGCGGTCAAAGAGAGGCAATGCACGGTCAACCAATGATTTATGGCCGACGGTGAAGGGGTCGAAAGTGCCGGGAAAGAGCACGATACGCTCGTCGCACTCGATTTCAGGATATCTGGGAATCATCTTCAACTTTCAGATTTTTGATGATAAATAGCTGACGCTCAATAGTGTTTTTGCCCATATAGAACTCCAGGAGCTTAGCCACGGCATCGTCCTTCTTCAGCATTACGCGGTCAAGTCGGATGTCAGGGCCGATAAATCCTTTAAATTCATCGGGTGAGATCTCGCCCAGCCCTTTGAATCGGGTGATTTCAGCGTTGGCTCCGAGTAGATTTATGGCGTTAATACGCTCTTCGTCAGAGTAACAGTAATAAGTCTCGTCGGCCTGGCTTTTCGAGCCCTTAGAGCCGCGCTTGGATGTCTTGCGGTTTCTGACGCGGAACAAAGGTGTCTGAAGCACATAGAGGTGTCCTTTCTTCACCATGTCAGGGAAATACTGCAGGAAGAATGTCAGCAGTAGAAGGCGTATGTGCATACCGTCGACATCGGCATCCGTAGCTATTATGACCTTATTATATCTGAGTCCATCGATACCCTCCTCAATGTTGAGAGCTGCCTGAAGGAGGTTGAACTCATCATTCTCATAAAGAATCTTCTCGGGGACGCCGTAGGAATTTTTCGGCTTGCCGCGGAGAGAGAAAACAGCTTGCGTCTCCACATTACGGATTTTGGTGATAGAGCCGGCAGCCGAGTCGCCCTCGGTGATAAATATCGATGATTCAAGTTTTTTCTCCTCGTTACCTTTCTGGTCGTTGAGGTGAACGCGACAGTCGAGAAGCTTCTTGTTGTGAAGATTGACCTTTTTGGCCTTCTCGCGGGCAAGTTTTGCTACACCAGCCATCGACTTACGCTCCTTCTCGCTATCCTGAATTTTTTTGAGGATTATCTGTGCAACTTCAAGGTTGCGGTGGAGGTAATTGTCGAGCTCCTTCTTGATGAAGTCGCCTACGTATTTAGCTACGGTGGGGCCATCGGGCTCCATGTCGCGTGAAGTAAGTTTGGTCTTAGTCTGCGATTCAAAAATGGGCGCTTCAACTTTCACTGACAGTGCTGCAACCATACCGTTACGGATGTCACCCGGGTCGAAATTGCGATCGTAGTAATCCTTTAATGTACGAGCCACAGCCTCCTTGAAGGCAGCCAGGTGGGTGCCACCTTGGGTTGTGTTCTGGCCATTGACAAACGAGTGATATTCCTCTCCGCGCTGATTAGTGTGGGTGAGGGTCAGCTCGATGTTTTCGCCTTTGAGGTGAATGGGATCGTATAGCGGCTCCATGGTCATGGAGTCGCGGAGAAGGTCGAGCAATCCGTTGCGCGACACATACTTCTGGCCGTTGAATACGATCACCAGTCCGGTGTTGAGATAAGTGTATTTCTTAATCAGCGGAATGATAAACTCCTCGCGGAAACGATAGTCGCGGAAGATAGAAGCATCAGGGGTAAACTTCACTATAGTACCTGATGGCTGATCAGTTGGCTCGATGGGAGTTTCCTCAAGAATAAGTCCGGCCGAGTATACGACGTTTTTCATTTTGCCGTCGCGATAGCTCGTGATCTCCATGCGTGTTGAAAGCGCATTTACAGCCTTGATGCCTACTCCGTTAAGACCTACTGACTTCTTGAAAGCCTTGCCGTCATACTTACCGCCGGTGTTCATGCGCGACGAAGCCTCAACGAGCTTGCCCAAAGGGATACCGCGCCCCATGTCGCGAACGGTAACCGTGAAATCATCGACTGTGACGTCAATCTGCTTGCCAAATCCCATCATATATTCATCCACTGCATTATCAAGAACCTCTTTGATAAGCACATAGATACCATCGTCAGAATAAGAACCATCGCCAAGATTACCAATATACATACCCGGACGCTGGCGGATATGCTCGTTCCACTCAAGGGTCTTGATATCATCCTCGGTATATTCTACGATTGATTCGTCGTCAGTAAAAATATCGTTAGTCAGTTCGTCGCTCATTGTTACATTAATATAATATGCAAAGATAATCAAAAAAATATTTATCGCCAAGTTATTTTTCTGACATTAATTTTGTGTCTTTGCGAAAAGACCTTTTTAACCGGAATGCTCCTTGATTTAGATACCCATGAGCCGTTGACCACGAAAATGCGGTATATATTCCTGCAGTTGCCACTATTCAAGAAGCGGACAGAGCAGGAGTGTGAAACAAAAATGGAGAAATGGTTGTTTAACCTGATAAATATGGAAGATATGGATTACATGGCATTTTCAAATGAGGATGATACATTCAAGGTGCTTGAATCGGAAGCTGCGTATGCAAGTCTCAGTAGAGAAAAGCATATGGATTATGACCGTAGTTTGAAAGCTTATAGAGACTATAAAAACAACATTTCTTACGCCCGTGAAGATGCCCGCGAAGAAGGCCGCGAAGAGGCAATGTTTGAGGTGGCAAAGAAGATGAAGGAGAGTGGTGTGGATACTTCGACAATTTCGATATGCACCGGCTTGAGCATTTCGGATATCGAAAAACTGTAAGTGACGATTAAAAAATAACTTCTGAATTTTTCTATGTTATTTATAAATCTAAACAAATAACATTACGAAAATATTACCAACATATTTTTAATCATCACTTAGGAGTCGAGGTGAGGTGAAATTTTATTAAAATTGCTTAATGAGGGGGTGTTGGGGCGATTCTTTTAGTATCTTCGCATTAGAAAATCTATTGAATGATATGAAAAAATCGATATACGCTTCCATAATATGCTTGATTTCGGGGCTGCTGGGCTTTACTTCGCGAGCCTTTCCGATTGATGTAAAGGGTGTAGACACTATGGCGACAGCTGTGGTGATTTACGACCTGACGTTCAATACACCGATAGTAATGCGGAATGCCGACGTGCCGCTGATACCGGCCAGCATCATGAAAGCTGTGACGTCGGCCTCGGTGCTAAATCTTGCTTCAAGTGATGAGCAGTTTTACACCGTGGTGGTCGCAGAGGGGCGCATAGATGGCTCGACATTGAAGGGTAATCTGGTGATTAAAACAACGGGTGACCCTACTATCGAATCGGAGCATTTCCCTGCAGCACAACATTTTGCTGATAGTATTTCCGCTGCACTAAAGGCTCGGGGAATAACTGAAATTGAGGGAAAGGTGATAGTCGATGAGACTGACTTTGTGCACACCGGGACGCCTCCGGGATGGATGAAGGAGGATCTTACATGGCCTTACGGAACAGATCTTCACGGGGCAAACTATCGCGACAATAAGTTTATACTACGTATGCCATCGCGCACCACTGTACCTCACGTCCCCGACTTGAAAATCAATCATATAAACCGTAAAGCAAAAGCTCGCTCAGTGAAACGTACTGACGGCTCAGGCACGGTCACCATTTCGGGCCGCATCCCGTCGAAAGGGTGGAGCGACCGCTTGTCGACTCCCAATCCGGCTTCAGTAATGCAATATGAGGTAGCTAAGGTGATAGCTGACAGTGGTATAACCATCCAAGGAAAGTCACTCGACAGCCATGACCAGACTACACTGATTTATACTCATATATCGCCATCTTTCGGCGAGATACTCCAGAGCCTTATGTATAGGTCAGATAACCTCATGGCCGAGGGCATGCTCCGCTCGCTTACACCCGGCGCAAGCCGTAACGATGCCATAGCCGAGGAAATGAAAATATGGCGCGACAAGGGGGTGGATCTTACCGGAGTGAAAATCGAAGATGGAAGCGGACTCTCGCGTAACGACCGCGTGACGGCACAGTTTATGCTCGACGTGCTCAAGAGCATGCTTGCCATTGAATATGGCTCGGATTACACCTCGCTTTTCCCTCGCGCCGGATATGACGGCACTATGCGTAATACATTCATTGATACACCTCTTGAGGGTGTCACCGCACTGAAAACCGGCTCTATGAAGGGGGTGCGGAGCTTTGCCGGATACCACTTCAATGAATCCGGACAACCGTCGCATATAATAATTGTGATATCTAATAATCTTAAATGTTCAGGTCCGGCATTAAAAAAGGGGATTGAAAGTTTGCTTTTGGAGTATTTTTAGAGTAAGTTTGCACCACTTTTCTATAGATAAGCATTAATGATGGACTATAATCAACTATTTGATCTGACCCTTGAGATAGAGGGGCTACTGAAGCTAAAGCAGCAGCGTGCTGAAGATACTCCGGCAGAGGTGGATCAGCTGCTACGCCAGAAGACTGCGGCACTTGCAGAAGCTTTTGCGGCTACAGACTGTGAAATGATGGAAAAGCAGGAGCAGGAGGCTGTGGCAAAATCAGTTATATTTGAGGAAGAAGAGGATGCCGAGCCTACACCGTCTCCTGTACCGGCAGCCCCGGTCGCTTCTCCGGCCGCTCCTAAGATCACGTCAGTATTTAATTTGAACGATAAATTCCGCTTTCGCCGCGAGCTTTTCATGAATTCCGAGAGTGAGTTTGTCGAGACACTCGCTGTGCTTCAGGCTATGAGTTCGATAGAGGAGGCCGAGGACTATCTATATAATGACCTGGCCTGGGATGCCGACAATGAAGATGTAAAAGATTTTATAGCACTGATCACCCCCTGCTATCCCTGCTAATGAGCGCACTTTATATCGTCCCGACCCCCGTAGGCAATATGGCCGACATGACACCCCGCGCTGTAGAGGTGCTCAAGGATGCCTCGCTTATACTTGCCGAGGACACGCGCACAAGTGCTCCGCTGATGAAGCAATTTGGCATAACGACGCCTCTTGTCAGTCATCATAAGTACAACGAGCATGCCACAGTGGCTCCGCTGATTGACCGTGTGGAGGCCGGCGAGACTATAGCACTTATCTCTGACGCCGGAACGCCAGGAATAAGTGACCCCGGATTCATGCTCAGCCGCGAGTGTCGGCGCCGTGGCATCGAGGTGATTACCCTGCCCGGCCCAACGGCTTTTGTGCCTGCACTTGTCAACTCCGGACTTCCTTGCGACCGCTTCACCTTCGAAGGCTTCCTCCCCCCGAAAAAAGGGCGTCGTACAAGGCTCGAAAAAATTGCCGCAAGTGACTGCACGTCAATAGTTTACGAATCACCATTGCGGCTGGTAAAGACCCTCGAGCAGCTTGCCGAAGTGTGTGGTGCGGAGAGGCCGGCGTCAGTATCCCGCGAAATATCAAAACTTCACGAAACCACCGTACGCGGAACCCTCGCTGAATTAATTCAGCACTTCACTGACAACAATCCGAGGGGTGAAATTGTTATAGTTATAGGACAATGCGAGACTGACGTTTCCAAAGTCCACACTAATAAATATAAAGACATCAACGTTTCAAAACAGAAAACATTATGAAAAAACTATTTATTCTCGCCACTGTCACATTAGGGATGTTGACAGCCTGCAATGGTGACAAACTACGCCAGGCCGAAGAAAGCAATGACCAGTTGCGCGAAGACCTCCGCGAGACTCTCGCCACACAGGATAGCCTCCTCGTGCTGGTCAACGACATATCCGAAGGCATGAGCCAGATTAAAGATCTCGAAAAAATCATTGCCACTCCCGGTGGCCTTGGCAAAGAGTCAGCCTCGCGAAAGGAGCAGGTGAAAAATGATATGATCGCCATCCAGCAGGCTCTTCAGGAGCGCCGCCAGCGACTCGAAGAACTCGAAGCCAAACTCGCTTCATCAGAGAAAAACAACTCCACATTATCGCGTACCATCCAGAACCTCAAGTCGCAGATCGCAGAACAGCAGACTGAAATAGCAACTCTGACTAACCAACTCGAAGCGGCCAATATCCGCATCTCCGAGCTTGACCGCACTGTGTCAGATCTCAACACCACTGTTGACTCTCTTAACAACGACATCGTACAAGTCAAAGAGACCTCTGCAGCCGAAGTAAAGAAAGCTGAAGACGCCGCCAATGCTTGCTACTACGCCATAGGCACCAACAAGGAGCTCAAAGAGCGTGGTATCCTTGAGAAGAAATTCCTCGGCAAAACCAAAGTTATGCAGGGCGACTTCGACAAAGCTTACTTCACTACTGCCGACCGTCGCACTCTGACTGAAATTCCTACCCATAGCAAGAAAGCCAAAGTGATGACCTCACAGCCCAAGGAGAGCTATGTAATAGTTCAGGACGCTTCCGGCCAGTCAGTTGTGAAAATCACTAATCCCAGTCGATTCTGGGAGCTCAGCAACTTCCTCGTAATACAAGTAGACTGAAACACTCCATAATTAATCATCTATATTCTGAAGGCGGAGGGCTCACGGGCTCTCCGCTTTTCGATTGCGGGATAGCTGGTGGTTCGAAAATTTTTTGTAGTTTTGCAAAAATATTGATAATAGGTATGAACGATAATAATGAATGGTGGACAGCTCCGGCAGAGAGCGAAGATGGCCGCCTCGTGATGGTCTCCGGGCGCGAGAACGTAAAGAAATTCCGCGACAACCCGAAGTTCAATATCCGTGTGGAGATTACGTGGACTTACGATGAGTCATCATCGGCCGGTATGCCATCGGAGGAGACGTCCCGCCTGATGGAGCAGGTGCAAGATGCTCTTGATGGAGAATTTCGCAAGGATCCTGTAGCGGTGATGACAGGTATCTATACCGGTGCCGGTGAGCGTAATTGGATATTCTATACGCTGTCGACAAATATCTTCGGCCGTAAGGTCAACGAAGTCTTGGCGCCGTTCCCCCTTCTGCCGCTAAAGATTTATACCGAGAATGACCCTGACTGGGCCGAATATGACGAAATGACCCGCTTAAAACTAGAAAGTAATGCTTGATTTTGTAACATGGGACGTAAGCCCGTTTCTTTATAATGGTTTTATCCAGATAAGGTGGTATAGCCTTGCTTTCATGATAGGCTTTATCATAGGATATGAGATAGAGTCGAGAATTTATAAGCATGAGGGAGCCCCAGAAAGATGGCTCAGCATATTGTTGATGTGGACCGTGGCGGGCACGATAATAGGTGCTCGACTGGGTCATGTATTTTTCTACGAATGGGATGTGTATTCACAGGATCCGATAAAGATATTATATGTATGGCAGGGGGGGCTGGCGAGTCATGGCGGTACGATAGGCATTATCATAGGTGTGCTGTGCTACTCGATATTCACTACCAAGCGTAATCCTATATGGACATTTGACCGTCTGGTGATACCCATAGCTCTTGTAGGAGGCTTGATACGCCTCGGCAATCTGATGAACTCGGAGATCTTCGGCCATGCAACGGATCTGCCCTGGGGCTTTATGTTTGTAAGGTCGAGGGAATGGCAGGAGATGTACTATGGTCAGGCATGTCATCCTACACAGATATATGAGGCGCTGTGTTACTTTGCACTGTTTGCGCTACTGATGTGGATGTACTGGAAGCGCAATGCCGAGCGCCGTCCGGGCTTGATATTCGGAGTGTTTTTCCTCGGAATCTTCGTGCCTCGTTTCTTGATAGAGTTTATCAAGAATGATCAAGTGGCATTTGAGGCTGGGATGACACTGAATATGGGACAGTGGCTCAGTGTGCCATTTATACTTGCCGGTATCGGATTGATAATCTATGCGTTGGTCAACAAGCCGGTCACTCTTGAATTTCCGAATCAGTTTGCTGAGGAGCTGGCTCAGAATCGCCGTCATCAGCGGAGGAATTAGTCGTTTGTTTTCGTTGGTTCCACCATCGCACTACCGGGCGGAGGAATGAGAAAATGTTGTCGAAATCGCGCTTGAATACGATGCCGACACCTTGAGTCGTGAGCGCGCTTTTGAGATAATAGTTCTGATCGTTATATCGGTTGTAAGCTTTGAGGGCTATTGAACCGGAGCGGTTAAGGAGATAGCGGATGTCGAAATCGCCGATAAAGCTGTTGTTGTTGAGCGACTTATCGCGATAGCCGAAGTTGCCGTTAAGGAGCAGACGATTGTTGAGCAGATGCGATGAAAGAGCTACATCGACTTCCACATCAGAGAAGTCGCCGCGGTCGCTTCGGAAGTTAGGAGCGATGCTCCACTTGTCGCTGAGTTGGCCGAGCATTGACGACAGGCGCGATGATATTGTGGAAGATGCTACCGAAACGAGTTCGTTGCCACGGGTAGCGTTCATATAGTCAGGGGTGTAGAAACGGTTGAGTGCCAGCAGGTAAATAATCTGGCGGTTCATCATGTCCTTTGTGGAAACGATGGAGCGCACCTTGCGGTCTACGTCGCGCGTAAGTGTAGGAAACTCAATATCGAAGTCAATTTCAGGCTGACGCATATCGCCGGTTACAAGCAGCAGCGCGTTGACGGGAACGTTTGTGCGGTTAAGTTCCTTATCCTGAGCGAATGATTCGTCAAGGTCAGTAAGGTTAGCATTGACGGCGTAAGCTGCCTTAATATTAAGTGTTGCAGCATAGGGATCGCCGTTAAATTCGATAGAGCTGCCTTCTACGATAGTGAAATCTTTAAGAAATATATCCTGGAGGGTGAAATTGTAACTTCCGGATACGATCTTGTATTGACCATACATACGGAGGTCACCGGTCGAGGAGTAGTTCATGCGCATGGTTCCGGAGCCGTGAGCCTTAATGCGGTCGCCTCCTACAGGGTCCATGACGAGAGTAAGAAGAGCTGACGGGTTGACGTCCACAGTGAAATTCATGACATAATCCGTAGGTGGTCCCTGCTCCTCTACTTTTGCTCGCTCGTGCATGCGGCGGATCAGGAGCGGAAGACGGTCAGCGACGGCTAATGAGTCCTTGCGTGCTTTGTCGCGGTCTCGGAAAGTGATAAAGTTGTATTCTGTGGCCTGCTCGGCATCAGATATTACGAATGTGAAATTAGAATTTGGTGCCGTTGACATTCTGACGTCGATGTTGACCATTCCGGGCCAACCTTTGACGGTGACGCCACCATTACCGAAGATTCGGCCATACCAGGGATCAGTGGTTGTGCGCTCGTTGATGTCGTAGCAAAGGAAATCTTTAGCATCAGTGATCTCAAAGAGGAATGTAGGTTCTTTGAAACACTTGTGGGTGACGTGGCCTGTCAGACGTGCTTCGTGGTCGTATACGTCATATAGTTTTACGTCAGAGAAGTCAATGCGGCCGGGTGTGATATGGACGGAATCTCGGCGGACGGAATATACCGTATTAGTGAAGTCGAGCTTCATTTTCAGGTCTTCGGCAAGTATCTCGCCTGTCATGTCGATGAGCTTGAATGTGCCGTAGAGGTGGGCGTCACCGGTTGCAAAGCCGCTGACGTCAGAAGTAAAAGCTGACATGAATGGCTTGAGGAAACCTACCGGGGCTCGATCAGCTTTAAACTTGAAGTCAAGTTCCTCGGCCATAGGACGAATCATGCCATTTATTATCGAATGACGGCCGTCGGCCTGAGTGATGTCAGCGTCGATGGTGACTGACTGATTATCATTATGCCATGCACTGCGGATCTGTCCGTCGCCCATCACGCAGTTGTTATAACTCAGGTGGCGCACCAGAAGATTATCCGTGTAAAGTACCGGGTTGCCGCTCATGAGGTGGGATGCGAAGAAGTCACCGGTGGCATTTCCACCAAACATTACATTGCTGATATTCAGAGTCTCGAATACATAGTCCAGGTCGATGTCACGGAGCTGTAGCTTGATGACATCGGTAGAGTCAGCCGAGGCCTTACCATCGATAATGATATGCTGGCCTTCGCGGCCGGCATGAAAATCGTTGACAGATACCAGCCCGGGACGAATATTTATCTCGGAGGGATTGACAGTCCAGGCCGTGTCGTTGAAAATCATGGTCGAGGGGTTGATATTGATCGACGTAACAAGCTCTTTGCGGGCATCCACGGTATCGGCTTCAAATGATGTATCGAAGCGGAAATTACCATGATAGTCGTGCTCGCGGTTGACTTTCCATGAGATGTCAGTGGCTGCGGTGTTGATGGCTCCTTCCGAATTGAGAGTCAGTGTCAAAGGACCATGCTTGGTGGGCATTACGGTGGTGAGCATTAGCTCGGAGCGGGTATTGTTACCGTCAATAAATGCCGATATCACGCTTGACTCTATCAACTTGGTTTTCTGAAGGAGATACGGGGCATCGACGTTGAGCGAAATCAGGCCGTTTTCTGAATCAATAAAACCGGCAATATCGATGGGGTGGACGATACGCACCGGCAGATCCATGTAAGATGCAAGTGATGAGTCGGGGAGGAGGACTATGTGGGTATCGATTTGATTATCTGCCATTAACTTATGGTCAGGGGCAGCGATTAAGGCTGGATAAACATGGCTTAAAATGTCAGTTACCGAGGTAGCGAGAGTAGAAAATTTAAATTGTCCTGATGCTGATGCCTTGAGGATATCAGAGTTAATGGAGAGTGTTTTGATGGAATCGATATCGTTACATTCTACAGCTATCTTGTTGATTGACATTCGCTTGCCGGTGTCAAGATTCCAGGCCGAGAGGTCGGTAATGTCAACTGCGCCGTTAAATTCGTCAATGGATGTACCTGATACTGAGGCATTAAGATCAAAAGATAATGCGGTATCTGAGAATTTGCCTCTGGTGATAAAGGGTGAGAGGTCAATAGCTGAAAATTGACCGGAAATAGTAGAAAGAGGCACTGATGAAGAGAAATCAATTTCACCTGATGAAGAGAAGTTAAGATGTTCGCCGGATGACGATAACTCGGCGAAGAGATGACGATCGGCCACTGATGCGATAAGATTTATTCCGCCAAGTTCATTATCGTCGAAGGTAAGAGCTGGAATTTCAGCTGTAAGCTGACCTTTGGAGTCTTTGCCGTCAATGGTCAGGCGGGTATCGAGTTCCATGGTCAGGGCTGTCAGTCTGGCAAGGCTTTCATGTGCAGCTGATGGATTGAGATTTACCGATGAAATGTGGCCGTCGATATCAATAGGCGAGGAAGAAGATTTTTTCCAAATTCGGGCGTCAACATCTATTGTTCCAGCATCCATAATTACTGAGCCATCAATTGACATATCAAATGGGGCTATAGCTAAGTCGATGTCAGACAAGAGACTGACGTGACCACAAGCCGCGAGAAATCGTTCAGCAGGTTCAGATAGACGACTGAAAGGGCGTATCACGTTAACGGCTTTTCGTCCATCAGCCGAGATGTTCAGTCGATGCAGAGAGATTACGGGGTGACCAGAGAGAAGATTGTCTATTGTCCCATGGGTGGAAATTGAAGCAATGCTGTCGGTTGCAGTCAGACTAAAAGTGTTGATGTCAAGGTTGTTAAGTGGGCCTTCAACGTCCAGCTGGATATCAATGCCGGTGGTGATGTCGGCCAGACGAGGATCGAATGCCGAGAAGTCAGCGGGATAAATGTGAGATCCGGCCAAAGTGGCAATACTGATGCTTTTTGAACCCAAATCCTCCGACGGCATTGCTAACGGTGAGAAATCAAGGTGTATATCATTGAAGGCGAGGCGTGATTCACCGAAATCAATGGCGAGGTCAGCCACTGTGGCCGACTGTCGATCCATCGCCACGTTCATACGGAGATTATCGAGATGTAATCCGCTTGACTCAGTGGCTGCCAGACGTTTGATCTCGATGTCAACTTTGTCAGCGCCGGCTGCAGGGATTTTTATATCAGCCCGCAGATTGCTGAGGGTCAGATGTTGAGGGTCAAAACGGTTAGAGTCGGCTACCGTGGCCGATAATATATCGTATGACAAGGAGCCGTGTCGTATGACCACAGTGGTCACGGCAAGTGTGAATTTATCGTCTTTGTCAGAGCCGTCACCTTTCAAGCGATTGATAATCGGATCAATATTGAGAGGTGAGCCTACTGAATCGCGGTAAAGACTGATATCGAAACCTATGAGTTCGGCATAGGAAAAGACGATTTTCTGACGGATGAAGAGGTCTGACAGTGAGACGCCTGCGCCGAGATGACGGATGGTCAAAGCATTGCGGCCATTGTCGTCATTGATGGTTACGTCAGAGATAGTCACTCGGTTGAATGGTGCAATTTCGACCTTTCCAACGGCAACACTCGTGCCAAGCAGCGATGTGAGCTCAGTCTGGGTGACGTCGCGGATATAGTTTTGGACTGCCGGAATTGAGAGCGTGACGTACAGAAGCACTATTGTCGCCGGGACCAGCAACAGTAGGAAAACGACAAGCAGACGTATTATTCTGTACAGAGTTTTCACTCTCAGAGGTATCGTGCTACGGTGGATTCGAGTTTGGTGATGTCAGTTACGCGCTCCACGATATCGCCTTTGCGGTCGATGATAAAGATCGTGGGAATTGAGCCGACGTTGTATGTCAACAACACGCGTTCGCTATCAGCGGCATCGTTGATAACGGTAGTCCAGGGGAGATTGTCGGCTACCTTTTTCCATTCGTATTCATTAGTGTCAAGCGCCACTTGATAAATGTCAAGGCCTGACGAATGGTATTTCTGGTAGATGTTGTTGAGCAGAATATTGAATGCCGGGGAATTATCGTCAGAATAGAGCGTGAAGTTGAGAAGCACTACATTACCTTTCGTTGCGAGCTCGCTAAGATTGTTACGCTTGCCGAGATTATCGTAAAGAGAGATTTCCGGAAATTGGATCTCTCCGGCTTCTATTTCTGTTTTGTTGTCAGAAGGCATTACTGCGCGACGGCTTTGCAGATATAGGTTTTTGAGATACGCGGTGCGGGGGTCTGTAGGGCGATATTGATTGAATGCGTTAGCCACGGCACCGATGATCTTGAGATCGGCCTTGACCGACGGGTCATATATCGGCCTGCCATTAATCTTACGGTTTATGACGTAGTAAGAAACAATCGAAGCCGGGTCAGCAAGGATTCTCTTAGAAAGGTTGTCTTTGAAATCAGGAGCTGATGAAGCTATTAATTTGTCAACTTCCGTCATCGCTTCAGCTTGAGGTGAACCGGAAAGTACAGTTTCAGCGGCAAAAGGTGTTCCTGAAATTGCAATTGTGACAGTCTCGATGCTATCAATAGGGAAATAAACTGTTGCATCCCCGCTACGAAGGCGGTAGACGTCAGGGTATCCGGCAGCATCGTGGCTGTAAGAGAAGTTGCCTGATTGGCTTACCTTGATGCTGTCGAGGATATACCATCGGCCATTATCGTAGGCCTCAACAACGAGATCCGTGGCTTCGGCATCAGCGATTTTACCATTGATATTCCATTGGTTAGACTTTGAGCAACTTGTAAGTAAGGATATTGACAGGAGTGTTGCAGCTGATATAATAGAGCAAAGTCGATTCATCGTGAAATGTTATTTGGTTTACAAGCTACAAAGTTAAAGAAAAAAAGTCATCCGGGAAATAGATTTTGGTTTTTAGTTTTTAGTTTTTAGTTTTTAGTTTTTAGATTTTAGTTTTTAGATTTTAGATTTTAGATTTTAGATTTTAGAAATTGTTGGGGATTGTTTTGGCTCTTGCGGGAATAGTGAGTAACTTTGTAGCGGAAATGCGTAGGATAGGTAACATATTTCTTGCGTTGCTATGTGGTGTGCTGGCGCTTTGTCTCGGGTCGTGCAGCACCACTCGTCATGTGCCTGAGGGTAAGTATCTGCTTGACCATGTGGATATAAGCATTGAAGGGGATGAAACCGATGATGTGAAAACATCGGAGCTTGTGAATTATCTTCGTCAGACTCCTAATCATAAGGTGCTCGGATTTCTTAAGCTTCAGCTTGCTACATATAATATGTCGGGCAAGGATTCTACAAAGTGGTATAACCGCTGGGTGCGCCGTATGGGCCAGCCACCGGTGATATATGATGAGGCGCTTACCGAGGCATCGGCGCGACAGTTGCGTCTGGCGCTCGTGAACCGCGGATTTATGGAGACTACCGTGATGGTGGATTCTTTCCCGCGACCTGAGAAAAAGAAGATGGATATTGTATACCATGTGACTCCACGCAAGCCTCACCGTATCTCGACAATAGGCTATGAGATTCCTGATACTGCAATCAGTGCCATCATCATGCGTGATACGCTGGGATCAACCATCAGGCCGGGTATGTATTTTGACCGTAACGAGCTTGACGCCGAGCGAGTTCGCCTTACGGAGCGTCTTCGCAATGCAGGATATTATTCGTTTAATAAAGAGTATATTACCTTCTATGCCGACACGGCTGAAAACTCCAAGGAGGTGAATCTCACGATGCTCGTCAATCCACCGCGGCGCGCGGCTGCATCGGCTGCAATGATCGACTCGGTGGCGGCATCGATTCATGATAAGTATTATATACGGAGCGTATATATAGTCACAGACTATCAGGGCGGCTCTACACCGGCCGACTTCCGCGCTTTCGTCACTGACTCGGTGGAATATAAAGATGTCACAATTCTTTATGGCAAAGACCATTATCTTACTCCCGGTTCGCTTGAAGAGAAGTGCTTCCTCATACCGGGACATCTTTACAGGTCTGCTGAAGTGGATCGCACTTATGAATCACTTGCCCGGCTAGGCATCTTGAGAGCCATAACGATAGATTTTGTTCCAGTCGGAGGTATAGGAAATACCAGGTTTATAGATGCTTACATATTGCTTCAGCGCAACAAGAAGCAATCAGTGACATTTGATGTAGAGGGTACCAACTCAGAGGGTGACCTCGGGTTCGGTCTCGGACTTACTTACCAGCATCGTAACCTTGCCCACGGCTCACAGCTCTTGACAACGCGTCTGCGCATGAACTACGAGAGCCTCTCGGGCAATTTTAACGGTCTTATCAATGACCGCTATACGGAATATGCTGCTGAAGTGGGAATAACTTTCCCGCGATTTGAGTTCCCATTTGCTACGAGGGCTATGAAGCAGCGTTTTAACGTCTCTACCGAGTTTGCCGTATCGTTTAACTTTCAGGAGCGTCCTGAATATACCCGTATCATCGCCGGCGGCGCGTGGAAATACCGCTGGGTAAACCGTGAAAACACCCGTAGGCATATATTTAATCTTGTGGATATCAACTATGTATATCTCCCTGAGCGAACCAATGATTTCCTTGACATGATAGCCCCTGATAATCCATTGCTCCGCTACAGTTACGAAGACCACTTTATCATGTCAATGTCCTACAGCTATTACCGCACTAACCGTCGCATAGCTTCCACGATGCTCCGCAACTACAATATTCAGCCCTCCATTTATACCATACGAGCGTCTATAGAGACGGCCGGTAATTTGCTATATGCTCTGTCAGAGGCCTTTGCCCATCCTAATGCTGAAGGAGTTTACGATATTTTCGGAATACAATTCTCGCAGTACGCTAAGGCTGAAGTTGACTATACCTTGACGCGTAACTTCACGCGTCGCCACTCGCTATCGTTTCACGTCGGCGCCGGGTTAGGTGTGCCTTATGGCAACTCTACGGTACTTCCTTTCGAGAAACGCTTCTATGCCGGAGGTGCCAACGGCGTAAGAGGGTGGGGCGTAAGAACACTCGGCCCGGGTAGTTATGACTCCCAAAACTCTGTGACGAGCTTTATTAACCAGTGTGGCGACATCCGTCTTGATCTCAGTCTGGAATATCGAGCCAAACTGTTCTGGGTGCTTGAGGGAGGTGTGTTTGTGGATGCCGGAAATATCTGGACAATAAAGAATTATGAAAATCAGCCCGGTGGAGTGTTTAAGTTCGACGAATTTTATAAACAGATAGCCCTGGCATACGGCGTCGGTCTGCGTATGGACTTCACCTACTTCCTGCTCCGTCTTGATCTTGGCTTCAAAGCTCATAATCCTGCAATGAACCAGGAGCGATGGCCGCTGCTACATCCTAATTGGCATCGCGATGCAACGTTTCACTTCGCCGTGGGTTATCCATTCTAAACATATAAGTCAGTAAGGTTGTTATTCATTATTATGAAAAAGCTTGTAATATTTGACCTTGACGGTACATTGCTCAATACCATAGATGATCTTGGCGATGCCACTAATTATGCCCTGCAGTCGCTCGGGTTTCCTACACATCAGGCTGCGGCTTATCCACTATATGTAGGTAACGGCGTCACCAGGCTCATCGAGCGTGCATTACCCGAGGCTGAGGCTACGCCGGAGAACGTCAGCCGTATGCGAGAGAAATTCATGGAGTATTATGATGTGCATCAGTGTGACAAGACCCGACCTTATGACGGTATAGTTACCCTTCTTAAGTCGCTTCAGGAGAAGGAAATAAAGCTGGCTGTAGCGTCAAACAAATACCAAGCGGCCGTGTCGCGGCTGATACCTCATTTCTTCCCTATGGTAGAATGGAGCGCACTTGAGGGTCAGAAGGAGGATGTCCCTGTAAAGCCTGACCCATCGATTGTGTTTGAGATTCTTACCAAGGTGCCGACGGCTAAAAATGACGTCCTCTATGTAGGTGATTCAGGAGTGGATATGGAGACGGCACGACGTGCATGCGTCGAGTCAGTAGGCGTTACATGGGGCTTCCGCCCGGCGCGAGAGCTACGGAGTGCATACGCTGACCATATCGTCGATACTCCTGACATGATACTTGAGCTTGCTTTGCATCCATCTCTCTAAAACCATTCTCCCCGATAGTTTGTTATATATACGTATATAACCTCAAAACTATTGTGGAAATGAAACTTAAATCTGTAATTACAGTGGCGGTAGTCAGCCTGATATTCGGCGGATGCGTAAGCCACAAGAAGTACAATCTGATGCAGGATCAGTATTCTTCCACCAAGGAGAGCCTGATCGAATGTAATGCCGAGTCACGCAACCTCCAGAGCCAGCTCGATGCAACCAAAAAACAGAATGAGGAGCTACGAAACGGTATGGCTGCTCTGAAACAGACTCTTGATCAGAGCCTCAGCGCTAATATGCAGGGCAATACCAACATCTCAAAGCTCGTGGACGAGATTAACGCCTCCAACAAGTATATCAAGCAGCTTGTGGATGCCAAGTCAAAATCTGATTCGCTTAACCTTGCCCTGACCACTAATCTCACCCGCTCGCTGAGCACTGATGAGATGAAGGATGTTAATGTCAAGGTTATCAAGGGTGTAGTATATATCTCGCTGTCAGATGATATGCTCTTCAAATCGGGTAGCTATGACATTAGTCCGAAGGCCATGGAAACCCTCAGCAAGATAGCAAAGATCATCAAGGATTATAGCGATTACGACGTACTCGTGGAGGGCAACACTGATAATGTGCCTATCACCCGTCAGAACATCCGCAACAATTGGGACCTCTCGGCTCTGCGTGCCTCAAGTGTAGTCCAATGTCTGCAGAATGATTTCGGTATCAATCCGTCAAGACTTACTGCCGGTGGTCGTGGCGAGTATAACACCATAGCCGATAATTCAACCGATGCCGGCCGTCAGCGTAACCGTCGTACGGAGATTATCATTACTCCCAAGCTTGATCAGTTCCTCGACCTTATCGACAAGGCGCCCGAGTCAGAAGACACCAAGTGACGATTAAAAAATAATATGGTAAACTTTTCGTAATGTTATTTTTGAAGATTTGCTTTTGAACAAGCATGATTTTAGCGAGCTAAATGATTGTTTGGAAAAAGTGAAGATTCATAAATAACATAGAAAAGTTTACCATATTATTTTTAATCGTCACTTAATAATTTATTGAGCGTCAAAGCAAACCCTTCACGTGGCGGCAGGAGCAGGAGAGAATCTTTGCTCATGTCGCCATGATTCCATGCCATGACGTGAGGTGAGGTGACTCCGAGACGATCAGCCACTGCCATAGCAGCGAAGCCCATGGTCATGCGCATGTTCATCTCTATGCAAGGCATGATACCTGCGCTGTGTACGAGCATATCTATGCCGATTGGCCCCTGATAGCTTTCTCCGGCCATCAATTCATAGACGGCTTGGGTGATACGCGCAGTCCAATAGTCGAGCTCCTGTTCTGAGGCCTTGGAGCAGACTATTTCACGCAGCAAATGTTGAGGGGCGACAAGGTTGCCGCAGTACATGCCGCGCGGCTCGGTAAGAAAAACTGACAGCCCGGCGATACTTATTTCATTTCCAGTCCTGTAGAGCAGAAGTGCAAAATCCATCACCTTATCCAACTCCTTCTCCACAATTACTGAGCCCTGACGGTGAATGATCCCTTCGATGCGACGCCGCAACGCTCCGCCCGGGAGCTCGGCAGTAGAGAAAACGCCGCGCCCGCTACCTGACCAGGGACTTTTTACATAGCAACGGCCATAGGTGGAAATGAAGCTTAGAGCATCCTCTACATTAGTTGCATTTATGGGTAATACCCCCTGATAACCAGCGCGGGAGAGGATATCGATTGAAGAGGCTCGACTGCTCAGACGGCGGAAGTCAGCCAGCTCTTGATCAGAAGGCAAAAGCTCAAGATTCTTGTCGGCCATCAGAAACTGGCGGCGTGCATCTTTGCTCCATCCCCAGGGGGATGGAATGGCGTCGGGAATTATAGATGTATCAGCTGAAAGACCGAACCTTGAGCGCATCCATATCTTATCCTCTTCGTAGCCTTTAGGAGTGATTACAGCATCACCCTCTCCGGCCCACCAAAGAGGAAAAAGCGCACCGGCCCGATGCAGCGCTGCTGCATTGGGCGGTGGCGTATAGTTTATGCAATCAATCCCGAGAGCGAGATCGTTTTCGGGATTGAACAGATGTAATTTCAAGATGTGATTACTTGATTTTCTTGGAGATGGAGGAGGGGATAGCTTCTTTGTTAACAAGGATGCTGAGAGTCTTAGCAAGGAAGTAAGGCTCTGATACATAGAAGTAACCATCGTAGATCTGGTTAGTGTCCCAGGAGTTTTTCACCTTGTAATATTTGTTGCCTTCCTGATCAATAGCCTTGCCGATGATGACCATGCCATGGTCGTCAGTGGTCTCAAGACGGTCAAACATCTCCTGACGGCTCTCGGGCGTAACGGTGATCTCCTCAACCGGGCTATTGAAGTCAAACTGAGCCTCTTCGCGCTCGCGATCAGAGAGTTTCACCCAGCGTGAAAGTTCGGTGCCTTCCATGTCGGCCTCAGTTTTCTTTTTGGGCATAAGAGCATACCCCTCTTTCCACTTGAAGCCGCCCTCGCTGACGTCAGCCGCCCACTCTACGGAGTAGCCATTTTCAAGCGCATTGTCCACTACGGCTTTAAACTCGTCAAGAGGAAGATTCATGTAGCCATCATTTGTCCAGTTGTCGCAAACTTCAAGGATAAACGGCTTGTAGTAAGGATGATGAGTGAAGGAGGTGAGGGCAATATAATCGTCCATATTCAGGCCAAGCGATGCAGCAAACGTCTGCGGAGTGTAGGTCTTGCCTTCGTATTCAAAGGTCTCCGGCAGTTCGCCGAGATAAGCGTCAAGAATTCCGTCGACGCCCTTCTTCCAGGCAGTCGAGAGGTGTTTGCCTTTGTTGTTGTAGACTGCTTTGAGATAGGCGCTTAAAGCAGCGTTAAGTTCGCCGTGGTTATGCTTTTCCTCGCCGTATTGAAGTCCGGTATAAACCTCCTCAGGCACAGCACCGTAAGTGCGGAACACGTTGGGAACGTCCACGATTGAGCCGCCGGCAGCAAAGTTGGTGTTGCCCTGCATACGCATATATTTCACGGCCTTGTCATCGTAGCAGTGGCGCACGGTAAACATTTCGCTGAGGTCAATTGACTTGCCTGTCTTGCGCAGGATCTCATCTTCAAGGAAGGATGTTCCGGCAAAGCACCAGCATGTACCCGAGCGGTTCTGATCCTTTACAGAGTTGGTGGGAACTAACTTTATGTCAGTGAATACGAAGCCTGTAGAGTCTACAGGAATCACAGTGTCAATGGGCTCATCAGCAAAAGCGGCTGAAGATATACTCATTGCCACCAATGATAGCAGAAAATACTTTTTCATTTTTATGTGGTGTGTTGGTCAATTATTTGCGGCGGCGTCCTGACTTCTGGCGGGTACGTTTTTTCTGTTTGCTGTTAGAGAGAGCCTGGCGTGCTGAAATTTTTTTGCCGAGGTCATCCTCGTCAGGTTGCATCGGGAGGTCAGCAAGCACGAAGTCAAGTTGTTTTTTATCAAGGTCAGCTCGGGCAACGCGAATCTTCACCTTGTCGCCAAGACGGTATCGGTTGTTGTGGCGACGGCCTGTGAGGCAGTGGTTTTTCTCGTCGAAGTCATAGTAATCATTTGCGAGGTCACGCATTGGGATAAGACCTTCGCAAAGGTTCTCCTCGATCTCGACGTAGAGCCCCCACTCGGTGACACCCGAGATCATGCCTTCGAACTCTTGTCCGATATGATCCTGCATATACTCCACCTGCTTGTATTTGATGGAGGCGCGCTCGGCATTAGCTGCAAGTTGCTCCATGTCAGAGGAATGTTTACATTCCTCTTCGAGTTTCTGGAGGTTGACGCTGCGGCCGCCGTCGAGGTAACGCTGAAGCAGGCGGTGAACCATCATGTCAGGGTAGCGGCGGATGGGTGATGTGAAGTGGGTATAATAGTCAAACCCGAGACCATAGTGGCCGATATTATCGGTTGAGTATATAGCCTTAGCCATGGAGCGGATGGCGAGGGTAGCGAGATAATTTTCCTCGCCTGCGCCTTTTATCTCTTTGAGCATCTTGTTGATGGAGCGGTTGACATCACGCGGTGTGCCGGAGGTTTTCACTTTGTAGCCAAATGTCCGAGCCACTTCGGCAAGCTGGGCAAGCTTGGTAGGATCGGGCATATCGTGCACACGGTAAACGAAAGCCTTTGCCTTCTTTTTCGATCCTTTAACGCATCCTATACGGGTGGCTACAGCCTTGTTGGCCAGGAGCATAAATTCTTCGATGAGCTTGTTGGCATCCTTTGACACCTTGAAATATACGCCTGTGGGATGACCATCCTTGTCGATGTCAAACTTCACCTCAGCGCGGTCAAATTCAACCGAGCCGTTCTCGTAGCGGCGGGCGCGGAGTTTCTTGGCAAGCTCGTTGAGGGTGGTGATCTCCTCCACGTAGTCGCCGAGACCGGTTTCGATCACATCCTGAGCCTCCTCATAGGCAAAGCGGCGATTGCTCTTGATTACGGTGCGGCATATCTTGTGGTTTATGACATTGGCATTGTTGTCGAGCTCGAAAATTACTGAAAATGTGAGCTTTTCCTCATCAGGACGCAGCGAGCATACGCCATTACACAGGTGCTCCGGGAGCATCGGGATGGTGCGATCCACAAGATATACTGATGTGGCGCGCTTCTCAGCCTCGCGGTCGATAAGGGTGTCAGGATGAACGTAGTGGGTAACGTCGGCAATATGGACACCCACTTCGTAATTGCCATTTTTGAGCTTGCGGAACGAGAGGGCGTCGTCGAAGTCCTTGGCGTCGCGCGGGTCAATGGTGAATGTCACAACGTCACGCATATCAATGCGGCGAGCCACCTCCTCGTCCGAGATAGCACCATCGATCTTGTCCGCAGCTTTCTCCACGTTGACGGGATATTTGTAAGGGAGTCCGAATTCAGCAAGGATGGCATGCATCTCAGTATTGTTTTCGCCCTTCTTGCCGATGATGTCGACGACTTCACCGCGAGGATTTTTCGAGTCATCCTTCCATTCGGTGATTCTTACGATGGCCTTATCGCCGGTCTGTCCACCTTTTAGTTTTGCTTTGGGAATGAAAATGTCGGCGGCAAGAAATTTAGAGTCAGTATTCAGGAAAGCATACTGCTTGTCCACCTCGAGAGTGCCGATAAAAGTCTGGTCGTTCTTTTCGATAATCTCCTCCACCTTTGCTTCC
The DNA here is from genome assembly GCA_023667185.1 of Lachnoclostridium sp. GTDB lineage: Bacteria > Bacteroidota > Bacteroidia > Bacteroidales > Muribaculaceae > Duncaniella. The sequence goes on along the minus strand of JAMPAP010000012.1, from coordinate 6,542 downwards.
GGCTCCACTCCGCGGCGGCGTGCTGCGATAGAGATGCGCACCTTGTCGCCGTTGAGGGCATGCATGGAGTTGCGCTCGGCCACGAAGATTGTTTCGCCGTCAGAGTCAGTGATTACCGAGTTTTTACCATTTGAGCGGCGCACAAACACGCCTGTGGCTTCAGAGGATCGTTTCGGCGATTTATATTTGCCGGGGGAAACTTCAATGATTTTACCGTCAAAAGCCATCTCGATAAGAAGCATGGCTACTTGACGCTGCTGAGCGGGAGTATCGGCGCCGATGGCGTAGGATACCTGCTTATAATTATATGTGTTGTTTTCTTGCCGGTTTACGTAGTCGACAACTTCCTTCTTAATGTTCATTTGCTTGATGATTTTTAATTACTTTAACGTTTAAGTGGGCTAAAGTGTTCAAAATACAGTAAACAGGTACAATTTCTTTAGTGGAATTGTACCTGTTTACGGCTATAGCGATTATGCGTCGATGTTGGCGTAAGTGGCGTTGCTTTCGATGAAGTCGCGGCGGGGGCCTACGTCTTCACCCATGAGCATGGAGAAAATGCGGTCAGCCTCGGCGGCGTCGCTGATGTTGACCTGCTTGAGCAGGCGCTGCTCGGGATCCATTGTGGTGTCACGGAGCTCTTTGTCGCTCATCTCACCGAGACCTTTGTAGCGCTGCACCTTGGTCTTGTCGCCGTTGATGGCTATGAACTGCTGCACTTGTTGCTCTGTCCAGCAATATTCCTCTACTTTACCGCGGGTGCACTTGAACAGCGGGGGGGTGGCGAGATACAGGTAGCCGTTTTCGATGATGGGGCGCATACGGCGGAAGAAGAATGTCATCAGCAGTGTGGCGATATGGCTACCGTCCACGTCGGCATCGGTCATGATGATGATCTTGTGGTAGGCAAGCTTGGAGATGTTGACCTCCTTGGGATCCTCCTCGGTGCCGATGGTTACACGGAGTGCACGGTAGAGGTTGGTGATTTCCTGGCTGTCAAACACCTTGTGATCCATGGCTTTCTCCACGTTGAGGATTTTGCCTCGGAGCGGGAGTATGGCCTGGAAACGACGGTCGCGGCCCTGCTTAGCAGTACCGCCTGCCGAGTCACCCTCGACGAGGAAGAGCTCGCAGTCTTCAGCGTGGCGTGACGAGCAGTCGGCCAGTTTTCCGGGGAGACCGCCACCGCTGAGGGGCGACTTGCGCTGTATCTTGTCGCGGGCGTTGCGCGCAGCATGGCGGGCCTGGGCGGCGATGATGATCTTGTCGACGATGGTGCGAGCTTGGCGAGGATGTTCCTCGAGATAGTTGCGGAGAGCTTCGCTGACGGCTGAGCTTACGGCGCCGATCACTTCGTTGTTGCCAAGTTTGGTCTTGGTCTGGCCTTCAAACTGAGGTTCCATTACCTTTACTGATACCACGGCAGTGAGTCCTTCGCGGAAGTCAGCGGGGTCAATGTCGATTTTTACTTTTTCGAGAAGCTTGTTGTCCTCGGCATATTTCTTGAGAGTTGTGGTCAATCCGCGGCGGAAGCCTGTAAGGTGAGTACCACCCTCGATGGTGTTGATATTGTTGACGAAGGAGTAGACGTTCTCGTTATACGTATTATTATATGTGAGAGCCACTTCCACGGGTACGCCCTGACGCTCGGTGTTGAGGTGGATTACATCGTCGATGAGCGACTCTTTGTTGCTGTCAATGTATTCCACAAATTCGCGCAGACCGTTGCGAGAATAGAAAGTCTCGTGAACGAAGTTTCCTTCGGCATCGAGGGTGCGTTTGTCGGTAAGTGTAAGGGTAATTCCGGCGTTGAGGAAGGCCAGGTCACGGAGGCGGTTGGCCAGAGTGCTGTAGTCGTAGACGGTGACAGTGAAGATGGTGGGGTCAGGAAGGAATGTTACCGATGTGCCGGTGTGATCTGATGTACCAACGACTTTAAGCTCGGTGGTGGGCTTGCCGCAGGAGTATTCTTGAACGTAGGCCTTGCCGTCGCGGTGAACTTCGGCGCGGAGGTAGGTCGAGAGGGCGTTTACGCAGGATACACCTACGCCGTGCAGACCGCCTGATACCTTGTAAGAACCCTTGTCAAACTTGCCGCCGGCGTGAAGCACTGTGAGCACAACTTCGAGAGCGCTCTTATGCTCCTTCTCATGCATATCCACGGGGATACCGCGGCCGTTGTCAACTACGGTGATTGAATTATCCTCGTTGATGGTAACATCTATATGAGTGGCATAACCGGCGAGAGCCTCGTCGATAGAGTTGTCAACCACCTCATATACAAGGTGATGAAGTCCTTTTACGCCAATATCACCGATATACATGGCCGGACGCTTACGTACGGCTTCAAGGCCCTCGAGGACTTGAATGTTACTCGCGCTGTATTCTTCTTTCTGCAAGTCTTCTGACATAATCTATTTTCTATTTCTTTATATTCAACTTGTTTAAATTCCTGTAAGTCACCGTGATAGAGTTACGCGATGGCTTCAACGAAAAATCAAACAAAATTACAAAATTTTTCTCAAATCCACAACCCGGTCAGTAAGAAAAATTTTAATCCTCACCAAATATTTCTTACCTTTGTCGGACAAATGAAATCTTAAGAATGAAGACAAAAATCGGTGTGTTTTTCGGCGGACGTTCCACCGAGCACGAAATATCAGTAATATCAGCCAATCAGGCCATGCATGCCATTGACCGTAACCGCTATGATGTGGTGCCCGTATATATATCCAAGCAGGGTAAATGGTATACCGGAGAGGCTCTCTTCGACGTCGCTAACTATCGCGATATACCCGCTTTGCTGGCCAAGTGCACCCAGGTGTACATGGAGCCCTCGTTTGGCGACTGCAATCTTTATAAGGTGAAGCGCTCAATGTTTGGCAATCCGGTTGCCGACAAGCTCGACGTGGTGATCCCCGTGCTCCACGGCTCTAACGGCGAGGATGGCACCTTCGAGGGAATACTTGACTCGATAGGTATACCATACGCCGGATGTGACACTCTGGCTTCGGCCAATGGTATGGATAAGATTACTATGAAGATGATTCTTCGTGAGTGTGACATCCCGGTTGTGGACTATGTATGGTTCACTGACAAGCAGTGGTACAAGCAGCGCGCTGACCTTATCGAGAAAATCGAAAAAAAGATAGGCTATCCCGTGATAGTAAAGCCCGCCAACCTCGGCTCAAGCGTAGGCATCGGGCGTGCCGTTGATCGTACCCAGCTTGTAGAGCGTGTGGCTGAAGCTGAGAAATATTCTTCGCGCATCATAGTGGAGCATATGGTGGAAAATCTCAAGGAGATCAACTGCTCAGTGCTCGGAGACTGCAATGATTACCAGACCTCAGTGCTGGAAGAGCCCATCAAGAGCGGCGAGATCCTCTCGTACACTGATAAATATATGGGTGGTACCAAGGGCGCAAAGGGTATGCAGGCATCGCAGAAGCGTATCCCCGCTGACCTTCCTGAAGAGATGACCAAGCGGATACAATTTCTTGCCGGCGAGACCTTCCGTGTGCTCGGATGCCATGGCGTGAGCCGCGTGGATGTGATCGTAGATGCTGACAATGATAATATATATGTCAATGAGATCAACACTATCCCGGGCTCGCTCTCTTTCTACCTGTGGGAAGCTACCGGAATCACCTTCGATCAGCTCATGGATCGCCTCGTGCAGCTCGCCTTGAAGCGTCATCGCGAGAAACAGCTCAAGACCGTGAGCTACGATGCCAACATCTTCTCAATGGGCGGTGGTGTAAAAGGTGGTGTAAAAGGCGCTAAATCCAAGTGATATCATGGGTGAGACAAGTCTATGGATTGTGGCCGCGATATGTTACGGTATAGTATGCGGCGGAGTCTACACCTGGTTGTCGCCCCGCCGCAGCGGCTCATGGAAGATGTTTTTTACCTCCACGATAATTTTTGCGATCGTCGGATTGCTCATTGTGTGGCTTCTGTTTAAGGTTTTGAAATAATACATTCATTTTTTTGATAAAAATTAAGACTTTTCATAAACTTTTTTTTTGATGCAGTTGTTATGAAGATAAAATTAACAAAAACATCAAAACTATTGTATTATGAAAAAGGCTTTATTAATGATCGCTATCATGCTGGGATGTATGACAGCTTTCGCTCAGAAACTTGACAAGAATGAGGCTAAACAGCTGAAGGCTTTCTTATCACAGCCTGCTGCTGAAGCCACTTCCAATGCTGCGGCACTTAAGGTGACCGATATGTCTAATCTGACGGCTATCGAAGGTGTGACTTTCGAGAACGGTCACGTCACCGCTATCGAATGGAAAGATAAGAAACTTGCAGGCGAACTCGACCTCTCAGGTTTCACCGCTCTTACAAAAGTGGATGTGTCACGCAACAAGCTCACTTCACTTAACCTTACCAACGACAATGCCCTCACTGAACTGAACGCAAGCCGTAACAAACTTACCTCAGTTACTTTCGATGGCTGCAAGAGCCTCCAGAAGGTTTCGCTCTACAAGAACCGTCTTACTGACTTCGCGATTGAGAACGCTCCGCTTATGAAGAATCTCAACGTGTCAAACAACCTCTTCGTAGACCTTGACCTCGCCAACAGCTATAACCTCGAGACCCTCAACTGCCAGGGTAACCACCTTGAAGCTCTGTCAGTATCAGGATGTACAGCTCTGAAAAACCTCTATTGCGGTTACAACAAGCTGACTTCACTCGACCTTACAGGCGTGGTTAACCTTCAGAACCTCAACATTGATGACAACGAGATCACAAGTATGCTCGTATCCGGTCTTCCTTCACTGGCTACCTTCATCTGCTCTGACAACCACATGGTTACCCTCGGTCTCCGTGACTGCCAGAACCTTCTTGACCTCGTTTGCTCCTACAATGATCTGACTACCCTCAACGTCGATGGATGCGGCAACCTCCAGTATGTAGACTGCTGCTACAACGACTTGACAAACCTCACTCTCTCTAATCAGAACTTCCTCCAGCGCGTCATCTGCAACAACAACCAGCTTACGATGCTCGATGTATCATTTGACCCGGCTCTTACTTACGTCAACTGCCGCTACAATATGATCACTGACTTCCGTACAATGGGTGATACAAGTCTGCGAATGGTCGCTTGCCAGTGGAACTATTGATAAGCTCTCTTTGACATACTACAATATCCTTTAGATAAATAATCTCTTAAGCCGGGTGTCAATTGACATCCGGCTTAAACTTTGTTGACACCATAGGTGTTATAAGGTAGTATTACAAACCGTTTAACTATTTTGAAATGAAAACTTCTATTATGATCTTGACCGGAGCTTTAGCCATCACTGCTGTGGCTGCTTCCTGCTCCTCCAAAGCCAAGACCGATACAAAGGTTGAGGAAACTGAACTGAACTATGGTGAGATTATTCAGGGCGATACACTCTTTAAGGATAATACTATGGTGCTTTCACTGGCGTATGTCACAAAGCCTGACGATGCAGGCGTAGACGTGATCCTGATGAAGACCCAGCGTGACAATCTGCTGACTGACACTACGCTTATCGACGGATTCTACAGTAATATCTCCGTGGATAATGGTAATCTTGTGATCGTAAACGGCGTGGACTCGGCTCTTTATCCCGTGGCTTCGCTGCCTGTGAAAATCAATCCGGTGGAAAAAATGGTGATTGACGATACTGAGCTCGTCACCGGCACCAAGACGTTTGCCGTAGGCGATCTCGGCTCGAAGTCTACGTTTGAGGCCTCGGTGTATGTGCGTCGCCATCCCAAGCTTGATGTCACTGACTTCCTTACCCATCAACTTCAGGCATCCATGACCGAGACGATGTTTGACTCATCGGCAATTGCTCCCGTGGCACCCGAAATGGATGTCCGTCAGGCTATCGATTTTCTGGGCGTGCAGTTTGAAAAGGCTTACCGCAAGGAGTTCAGCGACGTAAATGAGCAGCTCGGCTATTCATTTGACGCCTTCTATTATCCTGACTGGCAGTCGGCTGATAAGAAACTCGTAACTTATATGCTCTATGATGAGCAGTATCTCGGCGGTGCCCATGGACTGATGCATGGCTACTATGTCACTTATGATACCGAAGCTCACCGTCCGCTCGGCATCAGTGATATTTTCACTGTCTCAGGCTTTGCCAAGGTGGAGAAGCTTCTGGCTGACCAGGTGGCCAAACGTTCATCAGGCAATGTTATCACGGCTTATCTCGATGCCGCCGGTATGAAGACCTCAATAGGCTATGTTGAATATAACGGCCGCATTTATCCACGTCCGGCACTGACACCTCACGGGGTGGCATTTGTTTACCAGCCTTATGATATTGCTCCCTTCAGCGAAGGTATCATATACATCCTTATCCCTTACTCAAAAATCAGCGACACTCTCCGTCCCGTGAAATAAGATACAGGCTCTACAATCCGGAACGCCCCGGCCGAGTGCATCTGCATCGGTCGGGGCGTTATTTGATTGTTTTTGACAAATTGCCTTTTTATTGTAACTACTCAGCTATCGGCAAAGTAGACTTATGGGCATGACGTTGCTATTG
>JAMPAP010000011.1 GCA_023667185.1 Lachnoclostridium sp. | reverse complement strand
GCTTCGTCCATGGTTCAAATCGTTTTATCGGTTCTTCTGCAAATATACAAAATTTATGCACCACAATCCAAATCTTTCACTTCATTTTTCTCTTTCTCTTATCCTAAAAATTTTTCTCGACTCAAAGTTGACAATCTTTTACATCTTACCAATTACCAGAAGGTGAAGAATTAGATAATCTTAAAACATCAATATTAAAAAATGCAACATCAAATTACAATCAAGAGGAATTGGCGAATTTAACAACTGATCAAAAGGTAGAAATATTCACAAATATGACTTTGGGGTTATATAATGCCATCAAACATAAGCCAGTTTGGTTCACTATTACAGAACAAGTAGCAGGAAAATATATCGTAACAATGCACTATGATAACGAACTAAATCGGCCTCATGGTGAAGATTTATAACAACATTTTAACAGCCTATTAAGCGGGTGATGAAAAAAACGAGATGCGAAAATCTTTGCCTTTATCACAACATCGGCTCTCCGAGTCTAAGTATCAGATAGATATCCTTGCCTGAGAATGATGGTTCTGCCAAATAATAGGTATTATTTCGTGTCGGCGATAAGCATTCTTTGACACTTATAATGCTAATTTTATCCGATAATACTCTATAAATCAGCAGTTAAGCAGTTAGATTTTATTAGCGGTTATTGTAGCACCATACTAAGTTATATTATGTAGCCAGCGGCTCGAGCGGAGGCGCAGCAGGAATATCAGGCCGCGGAAGGTAAGCTCCACTGCCATGGCGATCCATACGCCGGTGAGACCCATCGTGGGTGCAAGCAGCGCGGCAAGCGAGAGCCTGACGAGCCATATACTGCCGAAGTTCATGCACGAGGGGATAAGTGTATCACCGGCTCCTACAAACACTCCATACGATACTATGGCAGCAGCAAACATCGGCTCGGCCCAGGCTTCGATGCGGAGTATTGAAGCTCCGAGAGTGCGTATCTCGTCAATCGGGGTCATAAATCCTATCATGAGGTCAGCTGCACCGTACATCACCACGCCCATCACGGCCATCACGGCCATACCAAGCCCTACACAGAGGTAAGCCAGTTCGCGAGTCAGCCGGCGGCGGCGTGCTCCTACGCATTGGCCGATAATCGTCGTTGCGGCTTCACTCACGCCGAATCCGGGCATATAGCAGAGGCTCTCGGCCGTTATGGCAAATGAGTTGGCAGCAATTGCTATTGTCCCCAATGGGGCGACAATCACTGTCGACATAATCTGCGCGCCACACATTATACACGACTGCAAAGCCATGGGTGCGCCTATACGAAATGCCTTGCTGACCACCGGGCGGCGGATAGCAAACGATCCCGGGACACGCATATCTATCTGCGGCGAGCGTCGCCACAGTACCCACGTCATCAAGATAGCGGTAACAGTCTCGGCAAGTCCCGTGCCGAGGGCTGCTCCCTGCACACCCATATCCGCACCCGGGACATTGAATGACGCTCCAAGCAGTGACACCTCCCGCGTGGGGAAAATCAGGAAGAAGTTAAACACCACATCGAGCACACACATCAGGATGCTCAGCCCGCTGGGTGTACGCATATCGCCTGAGCATCTCAGCACTCCTCCGGCCAGATAGCTCAGGATATATATGGGTAGAAATGACGAATAGATAAGGAAGTAACTCGATGCATCGCCCACAATATCATCATTTCCGCCGAGCCATCCCGGCAGAAACGGACTGATACCTACGCCTGTAGCCATCAGCATCATGCCATAAATGAAGATGGCGAGTGTGCCCTGCCGCACCACCGAGCGTGCGCCGTCAAGATCTGACGCCCCGAGCCGGTGGGCTACCTGCACGGAAAATGCTGTGGCTCCCGCCGAACAGAGTCCGCCGAACAGCCATGTAGTGGTTGTGACGAGTCCCACCGATGCCGATGCCTCAGCTCCGAGCGAGCCCACCATCGAGGCATCGATATAAAACATAGCCGTCAGCGACACCTGTGCCAGGATGGCCGGAATACTGAGCATGACGATAAGGCGCAACCGCTCGCCGAGCTTCATCGACTTACCGTCACGTATCTTATCAAGTAGAAGTTGCTCAGCGCCCGTCATTTCATATCTGTTATGCGTTCAAGGGCAGTCTTGAGGGTGACGCGCGGGCAGGCGAGGTTTATTCGGATGAAGTCTTCACCACCGGGGCCATAGCTCGTGCCCGAGCTGACTCTGATTCCGGCCCGGTCGAGAAGCAGCCGCGCCGTAGTGTCGCCATCTTTCTCTGACAGGGTGGTGTTGACCCATGCGAGGTAAGTGCCCTCCATAGGGGTGAGTTTCCAACCAAGCTGGCTGTTTTCATCTATAAATCGGGCCAGACGGAGGTAATTGTCATGCAGATATACCCGCAGCGCATCGAGCCACTCCCCGCCCTCATTGTAGGCGGCCTTGAGACCAATAACTCCGAAGGGATTGACGTCACACACCTCATTATCGTTGATGGCACGGTCAACGCGGCGGCGCGTGTCGGCATCAGATGTTACAATGCATGCTATCTGCAGTCCTGCCGTATTGAAAGCTTTGCTCGGCGATACACAGGTGGCATATTTCAACGCATATCCATCGGCTACCGGCGCAAAGGGTGTATAGTCCACGCCGGGGAAAGTGAGCTCGCAGTGTATCTCGTCAGAAATGACAAATGTAGAGTGAGAGGCCGCGATCTCGGCTACGCGCTGCAACTCATCCCGGCTCCATACTCGGCCTCCGGGGTTATGAGGATTGCAGAGTATGAGCAGCGGGGTGCGATCATCCGAAAGCGCCGCGTCAAGTGCTTCAAAGTCGATACGGTAACCATCATCAGTCATCAGCATAGGCACATCGCTGAGGCGGCAGCCATTATTGCGTATCGAGGAGAAAAAGCAGTTGTAAGCCGGAGTCATCACCGCCACAGCATCGCCCGGGCGGGTGATAGCCTTAATGATTGCTGAAATAGCCGGAACCACCCCCGAGGTGTAAATCACCTTTCGGCGATCAATATCCCAGTGATGACGGCGGCTGAACCATCCGCACAATGCATCATAGAAGCTGCCGTCGACAGCCGTATATCCGAAAATGCCATGCTCAACACGGCGGAGGAGGGCATCGACTATACAGTCAGGCGACCGCAAGTCCATGTCGGCCACCCACATTTCTATCACATTATCAGCGTCGCCGTATTCGTCCCACTTCATTGAGCCGGTGCCGCGACGACTGACCGGAGTGTCAAAGAGCGCCTTCATCAGTAATGATTTTACAATCAGCCGGAGCGAGAATATTATCGTCAATGATCACTTCACCCACTGATGGAACGCGTATCACGCCCGAGCGGGGATTCTTGATACTCGTCACGGGCGAAGTCAGCGTGGCCCGGAGTGTCGAGTCCTCAAACGCAAGGTCACAATCAGGATCAAAGGTGCAATTTTCCATCACCAGGTCATGGCAGTAGCAGAGCGGCTGAGTGCCGGAGATATGGCAATTGATCAGATGCAATCCGTGAGAATGCCAGCCGAGATATTCGCCTGACAGCGACGAATCGCGCACGGTGACATTTTCCGTGTTCCAGAAAGCATCCTTGGAGTGAATCTCAGCATCAGCTATCTCCACATTCTTAGTATACTGGAATGAGTAGTTGCCATGCTGGAGATAATTGCTGATACGGATATTCTCGCAGTGCATGAAAAGATAGTCAGCATTATGCATCTCCACATGATTCATGTGGATATTGCTGCAGTGCCACATAGTCTCTTGCGCATCCTTCATCACCACATTTTCAAGCGTGATATCATCCATATCGCGAAACATCTTGGGAGCCTCCACAAGTGTATCCATCATATACAGTCCACGAGAGTACCACAGTGCGGCACGTGCCCCGGGGGTGAACAGGCATTTTTCTATCCTGAAGCCATCTACATGCCAGAAAGGATATTTCCCTTCAAACCGGCAGTCGACAGCCTCGATGTTGCGGCATCGCTTCAGCGCCGATTCGCCCGTGTGGATTATTACATTTTCAAGCCGGAGATCATGCTCACCAAAGAGCGGACGCTCTCCTTCATATTCCTTGTCTTTGATTACTTTCATGATATTTTGAATCTTATAAGTGTTATATTTCTTATAACACTAAATTCTGCGCAAAGTTACAAATTATCTGAATATGTTGCGAAAACAATCCCGGAATTGTAATTTTGCATCAAAAATCACTTACTAATATGTTTTCAGGAATAGTAGAAGAAGCAGCCAAGGTAATGGCTGTAAGAGAATCAGGCGGCAATATAGATATTGACGTGAAGTGCTCGTTTGTCAACGAATTATCTATCGATCAGAGCGTTGCTCACAATGGAGTGTGTCTTACCGTGGTGTCGCTCAACGAGGATGACACTTACACCGTGACAGCTATACGCGAGACTCTTGACCGCAGCAATCTCGGCCAGCTCCGCGAAGGCTCGGAAGTGAATCTCGAGCGCTCGATGCGCATTGACGGCCGGCTCGACGGACATATCGTGCAGGGTCACGTCGACACCACTGCCGTATGCGAAAGCGTCACTGAGGTGGAAGGCAGCAGCTATTTCCGCTTCCGCTATGATGTGGATCCCGCCCTCGCTGCCAAGGGTTACGTCACCGTAGAGAAGGGCTCTGTGACGGTCAACGGCGTAAGCCTCACCGTTTGCGATTCAGAGCGCGACGCTTTCTCGGTAGCCATCATACCTTACACTATGGAGCATACCAACTTCCATGCCATCCGCCCGGGCGACCGCGTAAACATCGAATTTGACATCATTGGCAAATATCTGGCTCGACTTTCGCAATTTGCGCAGAACTAATTGCCTCCCGCCGGTGTTATATAAGTTATAGGATAATAGGACATTTAATAATTTTTATTAAAAAACTTAATAAAAGCCACATTTTTTACTATAACTTTGCACACCGCTATAAATACTATTTTAAAATGGAAGAAAAATTTGATCGCATCAGCTATGCTCTCGGTATGAGCATGGGCAACAATTTCAAAGCCTCAGGTATTAACGAACTTAATGTTCAGGATTTTGCCGACGGCGTAGCTGCAGTATTCTACGGCTCACAGCCCAAAATGACTTACGACGAGGCTAAAGCTGAAATACAAGCTTACTTTACTGAAATGCAGAAGAAGCAGGAAGCTGCCGCTGCCGAAATGGCTGCCATCAACGAAAAGTCAGGCAAGGAGTTCCTCGAAAACAATGGCCAGCGCACCGAGGTGTTTACTACCCCCTCCGGTCTGCAATATGAAGTGCTGACCCAAGGCGAAGGCCCCAAGCCCGCAGCTTCTGACCGTGTAGAAGTACACTACACCGGCAAGCTTATCGACGGCACCGTATTTGACTCGTCAGTTGACCGCGGCGTCCCCGCCACATTCGGCGTTACTCAGGTTATCCCCGGATGGGTTGAAGCTCTCCAGCTCATGAACGAGGGCTCAAAATGGCGCCTTTTCATCCCCTCTAATCTCGCTTACGGCCCCCAGGGTGCCGGCGGCGTGATTGGCCCTAACGCTACTCTTATCTTTGATGTAGAACTTCTCAAGGTAATCAAATAAACATTTACTTACATAGATTATTATGAAAAAAATTCTTATTGCTTGCGGAGCGCTCGCAATGTCGCTCGGATTTGTAGCATGCAACAATTCATCAAGCTCTGAAGCTAACCCCAACAAAGGTTTTGCTGATACCCTATCCACCGCTATCGGCGAACTTCAGGGTGCTCAGTGGGCTCAAAACTATCTCTCACTGCCCGAAGCTGAGCGTGACCACTTCAGAAAAGATGAAATCATCCGCGGTATCGAACAAGTAGTTATGGCCGATACAGCCAACCAGGGCTATATCTCAGGTCTTAACATCGGTATGCAGATCGCCGGCGGCCTTTACCAGTATGAAAAAGCCGGTATCCCCGTTGACCGCAAGGCATTCATGAAGGAATTTGCTAAAGCTTTCAAAGCCGACACTATCGACCAGCAGGCCTTCATGCTCCTCCAGGCTAAATTTGAAGAACTCAACCAGCGCGCCCGCCAGATAGCTGAAGCCGACGCAGCTAAGAAAGCTGAAGAAGCCCGCAAAGCTAAAGAAGAATCTCCCGAGGCCAAAGAAAATGTAGCCGCTGGTGAGAAATATGTTACTGCCGCCAAGGCTGACGATCCTTCTATCGTAACCACCCCCTCCGGCCTTAGCTACAAAGTAGTGAAAGAAGGTAACGGCGCAAAGGTAGGTCGTAGAGGTCATGCCACTGTTAAATACACCGGCAAACTCGTTGACGGTACTGAATTTGACAGCAGCGACAACGCTACATTCACTCCCGGCAGTGTAGTTCCCGGTTTCGGCGAAGGTCTTGAGATGATGCAGAAAGGCGGACAGTACACCCTCATCATCCCCGGCAACCTCGCTTACGGAGTTGAAGGCGTTCCTGCCGCAGGCATTCCCCCTATGGCGACCCTCGTATTTGATGTAGAAGTACTCGATGTTACCCCCGAAGAATAATAACTTCCCCCCTATAAAATATGCCGACCCGGAGCCCGCGCCCCGGGTCGGCTTTTTTTATTGTGCATCCGGCAAAACTATCACTGACTATATAGCCTCGTCGAGGCTCTAATTTGATTTTTGCACATATACTGTGGATACTCATTTCCATAGAAAAGATACATTCCTCTTTCTTTACATGGTGTTTACAGAGGTTATTGACATGGTGTTTATAACTATGTTTATCTATTATATATCAACTTATTATGATGTTTATAATTTGTAGAATTATATGTTAATTCACTTATTACTATCATTTATTCTACATTGTGTTTACATTAATTTTAAACACTATGTTAATAAACCATTTATATCATTGATATATAATGTTTTAGTATGTTGATAAAGTGTATATTTCATTGTTGATATTATATTGTCATTCATTTCAGTGTCAATGGCTTGAAAATAAAGCTGAAATACCTGTGTTAACAACGATGTATAAAACCATGTCAATAACTGTAGATAACATTCAACAACTTTTTCTTGCTTTTTCCATCCCTTTTATCATATACCTCATCAGGAGAGATTATCCAAATTAGTTGTCATAGAGTTATTAATACACATATATTATAGCTTTTTGACATTTTCATCAGTAATTTTACAATGAAAATTATTAACTTTGCAGATTATAAACACAATGTAAATAAACCATTCAAACACCTGATAATCAGTGAGCACCTATGTAGATAACATTTTGACTATTGTTAACCTTACTTCAATAACCCATTTATGCAAGAAAATCAGCATAAAGTTATTGGTGTAATTGACATCCATTATTGCTCCTGATTAAATTATATTTTTTTTTAAAATTATTTTTTAATTCATAAAAATGAAAGTTGAAAACTCCCCTGAACTCCGGGATGAGATTCTGAGACTGAAACGAGAGAAGGATGCCGTGATCCTGGCTCATTATTACCAGACGGGCGACATTCAGGACATCGCTGATTTCATAGGCGATTCGCTGGCGCTGGCGCAGATCGCAGCGACGCTCCCAAATAAAATCATTGTGATGTGCGGAGTGCACTTCATGGGCGAGACTGTGAAGATCCTCTGCCCTGACAAGAAGGTGCTGGTGCCTGACATGGAGGCCGGATGCTCGCTGGCTGATAGCTGTGATGCCGATGAATTTGCAGCTTTCATTGCCGGCCATCCCGGGCATACGGTGATTTCTTACGTCAATACCTCAGCGCGGGTGAAGGCTCTGACCGATATTGTGGTCACTTCAGGCAATGCCATGAAGATTGTAAAATCGCTCCCTGAGGATGAAAAGATAATCTTCGGGCCTGACCGTAACCTTGGCAATTATATCAATAGCGAGACGGGAAGGCAGATGGTGTTGTGGAATGGTGCATGCCACGTTCATGAGAAGTTTTCACTTGAGCGTATTCTTGAGCTTAAGAAGGTGCATCCCGGCGCACGGCTGCTGGTGCATCCCGAGTGTCGCCCGCAGCTGCGTATGCTGGCTGACAAGGTTGGATCTACGGCAGTGCTTCTCAAGTATGCCTGTGAGGACGATGCTCAGGAGTTTATTGTGGCTACCGAGAGCGGTATTCTTCACGAGATGCGCAAGAAGTGCCCTCAGAAGACTTTTATAGCGGCTCCGGCCGACGATAGTACTTGTGCTTGCAACGAGTGCTCTTACATGAAGCTCAACACCATGGAGAAGCTGCGCGACTGCTTGCGCGATGAGCAGCCAGAGATTCATGTTGACGCCGCTATCATTGACCGTGCGCGGCGTCCTATTACCCGTATGCTTGAATTAAGTTGATAACTAATGAAATATTATAAGAAATGGAATATAATCATCGAAATATAGAGTCAAAATGGCAGCAGTATTGGCGCGACAATAATGTATATCGTGCCGAAATTGACAATAGCCGTCCCAAATATTATGTGCTTGACATGTTTCCTTATCCCTCGGGAGCAGGACTGCATGTGGGCCATCCGCTCGGATATATAGCTTCGGATATTTATTCGCGTTACAAGCGCCTGAAGGGCTTCAATGTGCTTCATCCTATGGGATATGATGCTTACGGCCTGCCTGCCGAGCAATATGCTATCCAGACCGGTCAACACCCCGAGAAGACTACCTCTGTGAATATAGCCCGCTATCGCAGCCAGCTCGACAAGATAGGTTTCTGCTACGACTGGAACCGTGAGATACGCACATGTGACCCTGAGTTTTACAAGTGGACACAGTGGGCTTTCATGAAGATGTTTGAAAGCTATTACGATACCTCCCTTGACAAGGCTATGCCTATAGCTGACCTCGTGGCTTACTTTGAAAAACATGGTTCGGAAGGTGTAAATGCCGCATGCACTGAGGAGCTCTCTTTCACGGCCGATCAGTGGAGGGCTATGGATGAGAAGCAGAAAAGCGACACTTTGATGAACTACCGTATAGCTTACCTCGGAAATACGATGGTAAACTGGTGCCCGCAACTCGGCACCGTGCTTGCTAACGATGAGGTGAGTGAGGGTGTATCTATCCGTGGTGGCTATCCCGTGGTGCAGAAGCTGATGTATCAGTGGTGTCTGCGCGTGTCAGCTTACGCCGAGCGTCTGCTTCGTGGCCTGGAGAATATTGACTGGAGCGATTCGCTTAAGGAGACTCAGCGCAACTGGATAGGCCGCAGCGAGGGTGCCGAGATGCGCTTCAAAGTAAAAGATAGTGATGTGGAGCTGGAGATCTTCACCACGCGCGCCGATACGATCTTCGGTGTGACTTTCATGGTGCTTGCGCCTGAGAGCGAATATGTGGACATGATCACTACACCTGACCATCGCGATGAGGTGAAGGCTTACATCGAGTCAATAAGCCACAAGACTGAGCGCGAGCGTATGATCGACAAGAAGGTGACCGGCGTATTCTCAGGTGCCTACGCCATCAATCCGCTTACCGGCAAAGAGATTCCCGTATGGATAAGTGACTATGTGCTGGCAGGATATGGCACGGGGGCCATCATGGCAGTGCCGGCTCACGACAGCCGTGACTATGCTTTCGCCCGCCACTTTGACCTCCCGATCATCCCCCTTATCGAGGGTGCTGACGTGACGGAGCAGAGCTTCGATGCTAAGTCAGGCAAGATGATCAACAGCTGCAGCGAGCTGCTTGACCTCAACGGCCTTGAAGTGAAGGATGCCATCGCGGCCACCAAGAAGTTTATTGCAGAAAAAGGTATAGGCAAGGTTAAGGTCAACTATCGCCTGCGCGATGCTATATTCAGCCGTCAGCGTTACTGGGGCGAGCCTTTCCCCGTATATTATAAAGATGGTATACCTCATCTTGTGGACGAAAAAGAGCTCCCCGTGATGCTTCCGGAAATTGACTCCTATCTGCCCACATCTACCGGTGAGCCGCCACTGGGACGTGCTAAAAACTGGGTATCAGTTGAAGGTTATCCCATGGAGCTGTGCACAATGCCCGGCTTTGCAGGATCGTCAGCTTACTATCTCCGCTATATGGATCCCCGCAACAATGATGCACTCGTATCCAAGGAGGCTGATGAATACTGGCGCAATGTTGACTTATATATAGGTGGTACGGAGCATGCCACAGGTCACCTTATCTATTCCCGCTTCTGGAATAAGTTTCTTTATGACCTTGGCGTGGTGTGCGAGCCCGAGCCCTTCAAGAAGCTCATTAATCAGGGTATGATTCAGGGACGCAGTAACTTCGTATACCGTATCAAGGATACAAACACCTTCGTAAGTGCCGGACTGAAGAAGGATTATGATGTCACGCCCATTCATGTGGATGTAAATATAGTGTCAAATGATATACTTGACACCGAGGCATTCCGCGCATGGCGCCCTGACTATAAGGATGCCGAGTTTATACTCGAAGATGGTAAGTACGTGTGTGGATACGCTGTAGAGAAGATGTCGAAGTCAATGTTTAATGTGGTGAACCCTGACGACATCGTAGAGCGTTACGGCGCTGACACACTCCGTCTGTACGAAATGTTCCTCGGCCCGCTTGAGCAGAGCAAGCCCTGGGATACCAATGGCATTGACGGCGTGAACCGTTTCATCAAGAAACTGTGGGCTCTCTTCTATAAGGGTGATACCTGCCTGGTAAATGATGAGAAACCCTCAGATGAGGCGCTGAAAGCTATCAACAAGCTTATAAAGAAGGTGTCAGAGGATATTGAAAACTTCTCTTACAATACCTCCGTTGCGGCATTCATGATATGCGTCAACACCCTCTCGGCAGCCAAGTGTCACAACCGTCAGGTGCTCAGCCGGCTATTGATACTTCTTGCTCCGTTTGCACCTCATGTGGCTGAGGAGCTGTGGCATTCAGCCCTCGGCAACGATACCTCTATAGTGGATGCCACTTGGCCCGAATATGATGAAAAGTATCTTAAAGAGGATACTGTCAACTATGCCGTGCAGTTTAACGGCAAGGTAAGATTTAATATTCAGGTACCGGCCGATATGCCACGCGAGGAGGTAGAAAAATTAGCTACCACCCATGAGCAGGCTGCCAAATGGATGGATGGTAAGACTGTGCGTAAGATTATAGTTGTCCCCGGCAAAATTGTCAATATAGTAGTGGCTTAGACTGCATAATAAAAAGGTATAAGATTTCGTTATATTACAATGAGTTCAATAGTATTTGCCACTAACAACAAGCATAAACTTTCAGAACTTCGTGCCATAGTGGGCGACAGGATGGAGATTATGAGCCTTGACGATATATGCTGCCATGACGACATTCCTGAGACCGGCAACACTCTCCGCGAGAATGCTCTCATCAAGGCCCGATGGGTAAAGGAGCATTATGGTTACGATTGTTTTGCTGACGATACCGGCCTGATGGTGGATGCACTTGATGGTGCGCCCGGAGTATATTCAGCCCGTTATGCCGGCCCGGAGTGTATTGCTGCTGATAATGTGGCATTGCTGTTGGATAATCTAAAAGATGTCGACGACCGTAGCGCGCGGTTTATGACCGTCATCGCCCTTGTGGAGGGTGAGGATACTCATTTCTTCGAAGGTGTGGTGGAAGGAACTATTACCCGCAGCTGTGAAGGTAGCGGAGGTTTCGGATACGATCCGGTGTTTCGCCCTGACGGTTTCGATGTCACTTTTGCCTGCATGAGTAATGAAGAGAAAAACTCCATCTCTCACCGCGGGCGCGCTACCGAGAAATTAATAAAGTACCTATTCAATAAAAATATATGATTAAAAGACTCCTCCTGACCTTAGTAGTAGCTACGATAACTATATCGGCCATGTATGGGCAGCTTGCCACCGGTACATGGCGGCATTACCCTGTCTATGGCAGTGCCGTGACAAGAATTGTGGATACGCCTGAAAAGGTTTACTATGTCAATAGTAATTTTCTATATGGTTACGATAAGAATAATGATGAGACCATAACCTATGATCGAAGCAATATTCTGTCAGATGTAGCTGTGAAGAATGTCTACTATAACCGCGATGGCAAATATCTCGCCGTGGCTTTCGAAAACGGCAATATTGACCTTATCTACGATGATGGTAATATCCTTAACCTCCCCGAGGTAAAGGATGCTTCGCTGCTGACCACACCTTCGATTAATAATATAGCATTTGAAGGGGGCAATATTTACGTTGCCACTAACTTCGGTCTTGTCATTTATGATGGAAGCCGTCATGAAGTGCGCCAGTCAGGTATCTATAACAAGAATGTATCTCATGTGATACCTATGCGTGACTATATAGTCATAGTGATTGACAATGTCCATTATATTATCCCCAAGGATGAGAAAATTAACAAGTTTGAAAATTTCAAGCGTAATAACCTTGAGTACTCTGACTGTAATACTTATGTGGTAATGAACTCTGAAGCCGGCATATATGCAGGTAACCGCTATTCTACAGTAAGAAAATTTGCTGTCAATCCCTCGACAGGTCTTATCGAGGCCTCAAATTATGCGGGTTTCGGCAGCAATATCACAAATTCTAATCTTATCCCTACGGATGATGCCATCTTCTTCATCCTCAAAGATGGAAAAATTTACTCTATTGACAAGGCAGAGGGTAAATGGAAACTTCATGGCACTGCGCCTGCTGAATTGCTTGGATCAGACATTATTTCACTATATAAGGATCTGAAAAACGTATGGGCTGCAGGCGAGACCGGGCTTGCCCAATATGATTTTTCCAAGCTGGCCGATGGTGGAAATATCACCGTGCTCAACGATAAGATTGTCATCAGCGATGCTACCACAGTTAGCAAGCCGGCCTACATGATACCCGGCGTAGTGCCCGGAGAATACTTCGTGACTAATCTCGGCCGTTCTAATAGTCGTCCGAGCGGTAATGGTGAAGGTACAAGTCTTCGTCAGCAACTTGACTTATACTCTAACGGCAACTTTGAGTCAATGGCTCCACAAGAGGTATCGGCCAAGATGCAGCATGTAATTAATGCTCAGAATGCTTTGAAAGGAAAGTATCTTATCAATCCCACCCGCGTGGTCCAGGATCCGGATGACCCCTCTATTATATATATGGGATCAGGTTCAGAAGGTATATATGTGATAAAGGATGGAGAAGAAATAGGAAAATTTGACAGCGATAATTCTCCTTTACCCAATTTGGTAGGTAGCGGATGGAGATGTGTGGATGTAAGAATCGACAAAGCAGGAAATCTTTGGGCCGGATTAGAAGACTTTGACAATTATGTGTTTGTACTTCCGGCTGCGAAACGTCGTAAAAATCCGTCGCAAATAGTGGAAAGCGACTGGATAAATATGACCAAGTTTCAGATGAACTCCTATAAGGAATTGTCTATCCTTCCTTGCGAGATGAGCAATATAGTGCTTGTAAATTTAGGTGAACATTACCTTGTAGCCATCGATACCCGTGGCACTTACGATAACTTCAACGATGATTTATTCAAGTTCTACGAAAGCTATATTGACCAGGATGGTAAGGAAATAAAGATATCGCATATCTATGCCATGACTGAGGATAAGGATGGCAAGGTGTGGGTAGGTACACGCGAAGGTGTATATGAAATCACGCGCCCGGCTCAGATGATGAATGCTGACTTCCGTATCAATCATATAAAGGTGCCGCGTAACGATGGTACTAACCTTGCTGATTATCTGTTGTCGTCAGAAAAAATCAATGACATAACGGTGGATAATTCTAACCGCAAGTGGATAGCAACGCAGGCTTCAGGTGTATATCTCGTGAGCCCGAGCGGTGATGAGATTCTTAACCACTTTACTGCTGAAAATTCGTTTCTCGCTTCAAATAGCGTATATTGCATATATGCTGATCCTACGAGCAACTCTGTGTTTATGGGTACCCCCTACGGCATAAATGAATACAGTTCTGATTCATCACCTGCCCGCGAGGATTACTCTGAAGTATACGCTTATCCTAACCCCGTCACCCCTGACTATACCGGATGGATCACTATTACCGGATTGATGAGCGATTCGCGCATCAAGATATGTGACTCAGCAATGCAGGTAATTTACGAGACGCGTTCGGAAGGCGGTATGGCCACATGGGATGCTTGCAACTTCTCCGGTGCACGTGTCAAGAGCGGCGTCTACTATGTGCTGGCTTCTACCGGCGGTGAAAATCAAACAGCTGCCGGAGATGTAGTGGCCAAGATATTGATTGTGAATTGATAAAAAGATATGAAATCTTTAAAATACATAGATGAAACTGACAGATGTTACGGGGCTGCCGGAATGGCTATTGGCCTCGTGGCATTTGATGGTGAAGATTTTATGGTGTCGCTTTCGATTGACCGTGATCCGGGCGACATGATGGAGATGTCATCTGACTTCTATTTCTCGGGCAACCCTGAAATATCGGCTAAAAGCGCATGGAATCGTATCGTCAACAATTTCAATCTGTCGATCGTAATGCTGATATCCAATGTGTTATGTCGTAATATCATACATGGGAAATTAGTGGTGGACCGCAAGCTGCATGACGAAATTCTCGACCTTGCCAAAGAGGAAGGCAACAGCGTGTGTGGCCTCGATGCTGATGAGACCGAGCGGCTGTTTGACAAGGATTTCAGTTATCTGAACCGCTTGTTTACCCACTATGGTGTAAGGTCTGTGGCCGATGATTTTGTGTCAGTATTATCGTCACGTCGCTCGATGTCAAGAATGGAAATACTTGACAGGTTGCAATCACTGAATATGTTATAATTCCAAGCAAATGAAATTAGCACTTATAGGCTACGGCAAGATGGGACATGCCGTGGAACGTATAGCCCGCGAACGCGGTCACGAGATTGTGTCAGTCATTGACAAGGATAATCTCTCTGACTTTGACTCGGAGGCGTTCTGCCGGGCTGATGCCGCTATAGAGTTTACCACTCCCTCCACAGCAGTGGATAATATCAAGCGTAGTGTGGATAAAGGTGTCCCTGTGGTGTGTGGCTCTACCGGATGGTATGATGCCAAATCAGAGGTTGACAGCTACGTCACGGCGCATGATTCGGCGCTTTTAGCCACGAGTAATTTCTCTATAGGCGTCAATGTAATGTTTGAAATCAATTCCCGCCTTGCCCGCATGATGAACTCTCTGCCGCAGTATTCGGCATCCTTAAGTGAGACTCATCATATACATAAACTCGATCACCCCTCAGGCACGGCTATTACTCTTCTTAACGAAATTACCACCGAATGTGACCGCTACCATGGCTGGGAGGAGACTGACAAGGCTGAGACCGGCATGATTCCGGTGACCTGTATCCGCCGTGATGAGGTACCCGGTATTCACTCCGTAAGCTGGGATTCAGCAGTAGATACCATTACTATAACCCATGACGCCCATTCGCGCGACGGATTTGCTCTCGGAGCAGTGATGGCTGCCGAGTGGATTGCAGGTAAGAAGGGTATTTTCACGATGCGTCAGATGCTTACTGACCTTAACATTTTATGATTTTATGGAAAAGGAAAGCTCTAATTCAAAGGAGAGTTTCAAGGATGGTTTCATCCGCCGTGTGAAGGACAATAAGCCTACTCGCTGGATACGCTTCGGGATAGTGTCGCTGATTTTCTTCCTCTGGGTAGCCTGGCTCGGTAACTGGTGGGTGGCTTTATGGTGGTTTCTGCTCTTTGATATCTATATCACCGGGTATATACCTTTCACATGGTGGAAGGACTCCAAAAGCGCCTTGGTGCGCGGCGTGATGGGGTGGGTGGATGCTATCGTTTATGCGCTGATACTCGTATATTTCGTGTTTACTTTCGTAGGCCAAAATTACCAGATACCCTCATCCTCGCTCGAAAAATCACTTCTCGTAGGTGACTACCTGTGGGTAAATAAGATGGTCTACGGCCCTCGTGTCCCTACCACGCCGGTTCATTTTCCTCTCGTGCAGAATACGTTCCCTATCATCAACACCAAGAGTTATCTTGATAATCCTCAATGGGAGTACCATCGTCTGCCCGGGCTTAAGAAGATAGAGCGCGGTGACATTGTGGTGTTTAACGTCCCGGCCGGAGATACTGTAGCCGTAAAGATGCAGAATCCTGATTACTACACTCTTGTAAGAATGTTTGGCCGCGACGCTGTGGTAAACAATCCTCAGCAGTTCGGTGAGATCATCTATCGCCCCGTTGACCGAAGGGAGAATTATGTAAAGCGCGCTGTGGGTCTTCCGGGCGAACGTATCCGCATCACTGACGGAATAGTTTATATAAATGGAGAAGCTATAGAGCAGCCTGAGAATGTGCAGTTTAACTACTATTATCAGGCATCATCCTATCCCCTGAGCCCCGAGCAGTTTGAACAGCTCGGCATAAGCATCGACGACCGTCACCAGGTCACCGTCACCCCTGCGGATGTGCCCGGAATACTCTCGCTCGGCTTCAAGGTGAATCCTGACGGCAGCGTACCCCCTATCTATGTTTCGCCACTGACTGCTGCCATGCTTGAGAAGATGGAGCAGGATCCCGCTATAGGCACCATAATGCAGATGCCGGCTCCTGAAGGCGATCTACTCTTCCCCGAGGGTATTGCCGAGCGATGGACCCGCTCAGATTATGGCGAGATATATATTCCCGAAAAGGGCGCTACAATTCGTCTGACCCCTACCAACTGGCTTGCCTACAACCGTATAATCCGCAACTACGAGGGTAATCATGATGCTTATCTCGGTGAAGATGGCAAGGTCTACATCGGTGGCAAACCTCAGGATACCTATACCTTCAAGATGGACTACTATTTCATGATGGGCGACAACCGCGATAACTCGCTCGATTCGCGTTACTGGGGTTTCGTGCCTGAGGATCATATCGTAGGTCGTCCGGAAGTGGTGCTGATATCTTTTGATAAGGATAAAGGACTGCTCGACGGCGGTATACGCTGGAACAGAGTTTTCCGCTCAGCTAACCCTGATAAATAATTCTTAAGTGATGCATTCACCTCTTGTAAGGTTTCCTGCCAAGACCTTGCTCGTGCCCTCACGTTACTGCGGCAGTATCGACTACTATGCTGCTGTAGCGGCATACGGCTCAAGCTGTATTGATACTGAGTCGCGGTTTAACAAGCGCGACAAGGCGGCGCACCGCACCACGATAGCTGACGTCAATGGCCCGCTCCTCCTGACAGTGCCTATAGCGAAGCCTGAGCATATTTCTGACGCCAAATGGACCGATATTTACGTGTCGTCTCACGGCTCGTGGAGCGACGTGCATCGTGTAGCACTTGAAAGTGCTTACGGTCGCACACCCTTTTTTGAATTTTATGCTGACCGTATTCTGCCGCTGATACAGTTTGATAATCAGAAGATTATAGAGCTTAATTCTGCTCTTGACAAGGTAATAAGGGATATCCTCGGTCTCCCTGAGCCTGTGGAGCATGATGAATCAAGTAATATAGTGAAATATCAAGAGGAGACACTCCCCGTGGTGGAATATTACCAGGTACGTTCAGGCAACCTCGGCTTCATCCCCCATCTCTCAGTATTGGACCTCATCTTCAATATGGGGCCTGAATCCCCTTTGATATTAAAAAAAATGATTAACTTTGCCTCTCTAACCTAACCTATCTATTACCGGAAATGAAACGTTACGATTTTGACGGCATAATTGACCGATGTCACACCGGAGCCATGAAGACCGATGCACTGTGTGAAATGTTCGGTCGCGACGATATCCGCCCCATGTGGATTGCCGATATGGATTTCCCCGTTCATCCTGCTATCTGCGAGGCTCTGCAGCAGCGTGTGAAGCACCCCGTTTACGGCTACGCCGCTGTACCTGAGGCTTACTGGAATTCCATTATCCGCTGGCTTGACCGCCGTCATGGCTGGAAAGTAAGCCGCCCGGAGTTGACGTTTACACCCGGTGTGGTAAGAGGTATAGGTTATATAATCAATTTCTTTACCCGACATGGCGACAAGATCGTGATCCAACCCCCTGTATATCATCCCTTCCGCCGCCTGATTGAAGGTAACGGACGCCAGCTCGTGGAAAATCCTCTTCGTCAGACTTCTGACGGCTTTTACGAAATGGATCTCGACGGCCTTGCCCGCATATTTGAGAACGAGCATCCGGCGATGATGATACTCTGCAACCCTCACAACCCCATAGGTTTACAATGGCCGCGTGAAGTGCTCTCACGGGTGGCAGAGCTTGCACGCCGCAATAATGTGATAGTAGTGTCTGATGAGATACATGGCGACCTGATGCTCGACGGTAAGCCTCACTTCCCGTTCATAGCCTCGTGTGACGATGCTGCCGAGGTGGGAATAGCCCTCGGAGCTCCCTCAAAGACATTCAATATCCCCGGTCTGGTAAGCTCATGGATAGCTATAAAGAACCCTCAGCTGCGTGAAGGCTTTTACAAGTGGATGGAGATAAACGAGTTTGGCGAACCCACCATGATGGCCATTACAGCCACCATAGCAGCCTACGACAAAGCCGAAGACTGGCTCGATGCCGTAATCCCTTACATTGAGGCCAATATTGACCTTGTTGACGATTATTGCCGCAAGTATTTGCCCGGAATAAAGGCCGTGAAGCCTCAGGCATCCTTCCTCGTATGGCTCGACTGCCGCGACCTTGGCCTTGACCACGACGGGCTGGTAGACTTCTTCGTCAACAAAGCACGCCTTGCCCTCAACGACGGAGCAATGTTTGGCCACGAAGGTGACGGCTTCATGCGCTTCAACGTCGCCTCCCCCCGCTCCTGCATCCTCTCCGCCCTTGACTCCCTCCGCACCGCCCTCCACCTCTGATCTCATTTGCTCCTTCATAATAAAACCCCGGGAAATCAACTTCCCGGGGTTAAAATTTTGTGCAAAAACAGGTTATCTGACGGCAATCTTACGAGCCTTGCCACCTTTTACTTCGATTACGACAGATCCCTTCGACGGATACTCCACACGCTGTCCCTGAATGTTATAATAAATAGCCTTATCGTCAATTTCATCAGAGATTATCTCGTCGATTCCGGCCGGATCTCGTGTCAATTTTTCAGGAATAATCAACTCAAAATAGCACCTATCTACATAACCAATAAAATTCTCATTATAATCATAAGCTTCATATTGAGCCAAACCACTGAATGTAGCCGTACCATCAGAATTCATTTCGTAGGATACATTATAAAAAACAAGAAAAACGTCAAGATTTCCAGCATTTCCAAAATCATACATTCCGCAATATACACGATTTGGTTCACTATTCAATAAATTATTCTTTACTTCTAATTTTAAAGATGAATCACCCATATATAAAGTAAATGCTTTACCTAAATCATTGACGAGATAGGTATATACTTGAGTATCGACATCATATTCGCGATGGATATGAAGTGCAGAATCAATGAAGTAATTTTTAACATCATCCGGATAATAATTGCTGAAGGTTATATCAGCCATTTCATCAGTAAAATCTATATCATTTAAATCCAATGAGGCTGTTCGGAGCACTTCATTATTGGCAGAATATGCGGTGTAGTGCAATACTTTTGGATTTTCTTTCAACTGACCATCTCTTAACAACTGGTATATATTAATATAACCTGAGTCGTCGGAAGTTGAAACCCGGTAAATTTTTCCGTCAGAGTCAAACGTACAATCCAAATATTCTATTTTCGGATCAACTTCAAAGCTGACTCTATTATAATCTATCGAATACTTGACAAAATTATCAAAAGTCATGGAAAGACCGCCGAAATATGATTCACCTACAATTGTTTCACCGTAAATTTTAAAATCCAACCAATTGTTATAATTTAATGCCATAATAGAGATATATGTATATCCGTGAGAAATATCGGTAAATAGTTCTTTATAGGTACTTATCAAACCTTCTGGTGAAAAACCTAAACTAAGATTTAAGGATACGAAATCTTGATATACCAAATTTCTTTTTATTGTGATATCCTTGTCATTAATATCCTTATAATGGTATTCGTATTCAATTGGAGTCAATGATGTTTCAAAATAGCATTTGTCAAGTCCGAAACTTGTATTAAGATAAATGTAGTTTCGTTCAGGATTATCACCGGATTTGTATGGATTGACTATTCTAAGGACAGTGCCATCAGCATTTTTTTCGATGTTCATAATACCGCTTTTAAGCAAATTATCCCCGGTATTATTCCCATTAAAATAGATATATGAGTCAAATGTAACGGTAGCATAATGTGACCATCCTGAAAGATCGCGTACTTCTATAACGTCAGACTCCATATCTGTTATTTTTTCTCCATTTAATGCTACAATAAACAATTCCCTTACACCATTGATTCCATCAAGCGGAATGTCAAATTCCGATGCATTGTCGTCAATATGCCCTACGCGATAGGCTTCATTTGTTTTTCCAGCCTTAAATTCACTAATATATTCTGAGACATACTCTCTGCGAACACCAACGTAACTATAGCTTACATCGACACCTTGTTCCTCCAATTTGGCAGCACGCTGTTCATCACGTTCTTTGAGGCAGATTATGTAATATACGTCAGTAACACCTTCGCCACGAGTGAGTTTAACCTTGACTGATGTTTCACCATGATAATATCCGCGGGCATACTCTGTGGTGATTTTGCAATCTTTAGCTTTGGTATTATACAGCCAGTCATCATAGTATGCTTTAGGTGAGATAAAAACATCAGATTTAGCCATGTAAAATGATGAAAAGTGAGCCTTACCGGAAAGAGGATATTGTGACCAGTTGCGATACACTCCTGGTATATCTTTTACGTTTACCACAGAGCTTGCTAACGTTAAGCCACTTGGATTGCCGGTTTCATCAAGTACATCAACATTAGTTATAAAATTATCTTCATCATAAGTGAATAACGAATTGAAATCTCCGGCTTCGTTTTGAGATATATAAGCCGTTCCGAAAAGTGCATTTTTGAGCTCTATTTCCACAGCATTTGTTTCATCTCCCTCACTGCTGATATTGTATTTATATCTTACTTCAGTAGGATATGTTTTTCCTGTATAGCCTGATTTATACTGCCAGTCACCTTCGGCTACTTTCCAGTCTGATGTATCAGGTGCACCGGCTTTAATTTTTTGAGGTGTTTGCTTTATTTCAGGGGAAGAAAAGGTAGAAATCAGTTGATTTTTAGGTACAGGAATAAGTGATTCAGGTTTAAGCAACTGGGCATCTGCAGATGCTGACAGTAATGCAACGGCAAATACCGAAATAAGCATGTGATTTTTCATATCTTATAATTATTAGTGTAATAACTTGCAAAAATAATTATAACACTGATAAAAAAAGTTAAAAAATATAAAATTAGGAAGCCGGACCAGGATATTTTTTATCGTTACTTGGTGCGGGAGCGCTCGATATGTTCGAGGTCACGCTCGGCTTGGCGTCGTTGCTGCCGCGACAGCCCTACGTTAGGATTTATGGTGAATTTGCAACCGTGTTTCACGAAGTCTTTGCCCTCGACAAGTGTAAGTCCGAGGTTTGCCACAAATACTTTTCTCGGGCGATATACGGGTGTACTGTTTTCTGCATTCTGCTTACGCTCGGCTGCACGTCGGCGCGCCTTGCGTGAGCGCTCAATGGCTGTCATGATATCCGATGATATGTAGCAGAATATTGACTTGATCATCTGATCCTCCTTTGAGAGATCAGGGGCTACGCCATCGGACATAAGCTCGTCGGCCAATGCGATAAGGCGCTCTGCCATCTCGGCCTGAAACGATGAAGATATTTTCTCGATAATACTTTTGCGGAACTTCCGCGATACTGCTAACTGTTTCATATTCGTTTATTTTTTTCAGCAAAAATACGCGGCAGTATCACGCAAAAATGACCATAATGGCAGGTGGGAGTTGTTAGTTTTTAGTTTTTAGTTTTTAGTTTTATGAATATCCTCATCTTTACCCTTTGTGAAAATAAGTGATAAAGGTCATTACCACAACATCGCCTCTCCGAGGCTCAATCATCTGATTATCAACTCACCCCACGTAAACGTGGGGTTAAAGACAACGACGGCGCTCCGCGCCTGAGATTAGTTTTTATATTGAAGGGTAAAGTTCGGGTTACTCATTTTTAGTTGTTGGTTGTTAGTTGTTGGTTGTTGGTTTTTAGTTGCTCTTTTTACAGCATTGCGTTGGGGAGGTGGTGCGAGTGAAAATATTAGCGGGGAGGCTCGGTAGGAGTCTCCCCGCTTTGGGTTATTGATGAGGGGTTATCAGGCAAGGAAGGCGTTGACGCGGGCGAGGACGGCGTCAGTGGTGAAGCCGAATTTCTCGTCGAGAACTTTGTAGGGTGCTGAAGCGCCGAAGTGGTCGAGGCCGTAGACTTCTCCGCAAGCTCCTACTACACCACGGAGCGTGGAGGGGAGGCCGGCGGTAAGACCGAATACTTTTACACCGGCAGGGATTACGGAGTTGCGGTAAGCGGCATCCTGCATTTCGTAGAGACCGATTGAGGGCACTGAGACCACGCGGGCTTTCTTTCCTTCGGCTTCAAGGCGCTTGGCTACGTCAACGAGCAGTGAAACTTCGGATCCATTGGCTACGAGGACTACGTCAGGGTTCTGGGCTTCAACTACTACGTAGGCGCCGTGGCGCATGCCGTTGAGAGCCTCTTCGTAACGGTCGCCTTTGACTGCGGGGAGGTCGGGGAGGTTCTGGCGTGAGAGCACGAGGGCTGTAGGGGTGTCGAAGTTTTCCATAGCCATTTTCCAGGCTACGCTTGTCTCTACAGCGTCGCCGGGACGGAGTACGAGTAGCGAGGGACGGCCGGAGAAGTTCTTGAGCTCTTCCATCAGTCGGAGCTGTGCTTCCTGCTCTACGGGCTCGTGAGTGGGGCCATCTTCACCTACGCGGAATGCGTCGTGAGTCCAGATATACTTGACGGGGAGCTCCATCAGGGCAGCCATGCGCACGGCGGGCTTCATATAGTCAGAGAATACGAAGAATGTACCGCAGGCTGCAATCACACCGCCGTGGAGCACGATACCGTTCATGATCGCGGCCATGGTAAGCTCTGATACGCCGGCGTGGAGGAATGCGCCCGAGAAGTCGCCGTTAGTGAACGGATGGGTTTTCTTGAGGAAGGCGTCAGTCTTGTCAGAGTTGGCAAGGTCAGCTGACGATACTATCATATTGTTGACCTTCTCGGCGAGCACTGCGAGGACGTCGGCTGACGCCTGGCGGCTTGCGATATTGGGCTTGTGGGGGATTGCGGCATAGTCGATAGCCGGGAGCTTCTTGTCGATGAAGTCTTTCAGCTCTTTGGCGAGCTCGGGGTTGGCCTTTTCCCATGCGGCCTGCTCGGCACGGCGGGCAGCTACGATGGTGCGGAGCTCAGCCTTGCGGGCTTCGTAGAGAGCCTTCACATCGTCGAAGATCACGAAAGGATTTTCGGGGTCGGCACCGAGGTTACGCATAGTGGCAGCGTAGTCAGCACCGGCAGCGCTAAGGGGCTGGCCGTGGGTAGAGCACTGGCCTTCGAAGTTGGAGCCGTCAGCCTTCACTACGCCACGTCCCATTACGGTATGGCCGATAATGATGGTAGGACGCTTGGTCTCCTTCTGAGCTTCAGCGATAGCGCCTGCGATAGCTACGGGGTCAGTGCCGTCGATTTCAAGTACGTTCCAGTTCCAGGCGCGGTATTTTGCGGCAACGTCCTCTTCGTCAACGGCGTTGACGTAAGTGGAGAGCTGCACTTTGTTGCTGTCGTAGAACATGATAAGGTTGCTCAGCCCGAGATAGCCTGCTATACGGCCTGCGCCCTGAGAGATCTCCTCCTGCACGCCGCCATCAGATATGAAAGCGTAAGTCTTGTGGCTCATCCAGTTGCCGAAACGTGCGGCAAGGAAGCGCTCGGCAATGGCGCAACCTACGGCCATGGTGTGACCTTGACCTAACGGGCCGGAGGTGTTTTCAACGCCGCGCTCGGGGTGAAGTTCGGGGTGACCGGGAGTGGGCGAGCCCCACTGGCGGAATTGTGCGAGCTCATCAGTGGTGTAGTATCCGAAGAGGGCCAGGACGCTGTAGAGCATCGGCGACATGTGGCCGGGATCGAGGAAAAATCTGTCACGACCCATCCAGCAAGGATCATCGGGGTCAGTGATAAGAAACTGAGAGTATAGAACGTTAACGAAGTCAGCGCCACCCATGGCACCGCCGGGATGACCTGATTTGGCTTTTTCCACCATAGAGGCTGCAAGCACGCGGATATTGTCCGCTGCGTGGTTGATTGTCTTAATATCCATTATATAACAGTCGTTAATGATTATTTGTCACGTTGGTATTAGATTACAAAGGTATGAATTATTTATAATAATACCAAATTTCGAGTTTTTAGTCGTTTGTTGGTTTTTAGTTGTTAGATTTTAGATTTTAGTTGTTAGTTGTTAGTTGTTAGTTTTTAGTTGTTAGTTTTTAGTTGTTAGGTTTTAGTTGTTAGGTTTGGGATAATTCACCAAATTTGGCTAAATTCAGTGAATATATTCACCAAATTTGACTAAATTTGGTGAATTCAATAACTTTTCGTACTTTTGCAATATAATCAAAAAGTATCTGTAATGATTGATAGAGAAATAGAACCTCAAATTTTGGATGATTTTCATAGAGGAAAGGTTATCACCATAATAGGTCCTCGTCAGGTGGGAAAAACTACTTTGTTGAGTCAAATAGACACAAAAGGCAAAAAGGTGCTTTCCCTCAACTGTGATGATGAAATAGACGCACTCGCCATAGCTGGAAAATCAAGCTCTGAATTGAGAAATTTGCTTGAAGGCTATGACATAGTGTTTATAGATGAAGTGCAGCGTGTTAAAAACATTGGTCTTATTCTCAAAAAAGTCGCGGATTTGAAATTAAGAACAAATATCATAGTGACCGGGTCTTCGTCGCTCAGTATCCGGGATGAAATCAATGAACCAGCTACGGGAAGGTTAATAGAATACAATCTCTTTCCTTTTTCATTATCAGAATTAGCGTCACACTCTTCCGAACTTGAGGTGACAAAGACTTTGGAAAGTAGAATGATATATGGTAGTTATCCTGAAGTGGTGACTGACCCAGCCCACGCAAGAAGAACCATTATGAGTTTGGCCAACAATTATCTTTATAAGGATCTTCTTTCATACGGAGGGGTTAGAAAACCGGAAATCCTGCAAAAATTGGTCCGGGCATTGGCTTTGCAGATAGGAAGCGAGGTGTCATATAATGAATTGTCTAATATAGTGGGTATTGATAAAAATACAGTAGAAACTTATATCGGGTTGCTCGAAAAATGTTTTGTAGTCTTTAAATTGGATTCTTTCAGCAGAAACATGCGCAATGAGATACAGAAAGGGAAAAAGATTTATTTCTACGACAATGGAATCAGAAATGCTATAATATCAAATTTTGCACCGCTTGAACTGAGAAATGATGTCGGCGCGCTATGGGAGAATCTTATGATATCAGAAAGGGTTAAAAGGAATGCATATACCCAATCTTACGCCCAGCCGTATTTCTGGAGGACTCACTCACAAAAGGAGATAGATTATATAGAGGATTGTGATGGAAAACTATCAGCATTTGAGTTCAAATGGAATGAAAAGTCAAAAGCCAAAGTGCCTGTTGACTTCATGGAGGCCTATTCCGGCTCCACTTTTGAAATAATCACACCCTCAAACTTCTGGACATTTGTCAAGTGAGAAACTTGAATTATTAAAAAAGTCCTGCCCCCGGGGGGACAGGACCATATTGGAGAACCTTTCAAAGAATTTATCAGTCGTCGATAGTACAGATAGCAACGCGGTTCCATGACTCTTCGGCAAACATAGTACCGATGCCTTCACCTTCAGC
The DNA here is from genome assembly GCA_023667185.1 of Lachnoclostridium sp. GTDB lineage: Bacteria > Bacteroidota > Bacteroidia > Bacteroidales > Muribaculaceae > Duncaniella. The sequence continues at coordinate 8,123 of JAMPAP010000011.1, read as the reverse complement.
GGTGATGCGGTCAGCAGCCACTTTGTATTTCTTTACGAGAGAATTCTTCACGCTCTCGGCACGAGCTTTGGCAAGGCGTTCGTTGACTTCGATAGAGCCGTCAGGTGAAGCATAACCCTTGATGACAACTTTAGATTTGGGGTGATTCTTCATGTAAGCGGCGATCATCTCTACGTTAGGCATCTGGTCAGCGGTGATAACACTTGAACCGAGACGGAAGAATACGTAGCGAACTGATTTGAGGTCAGTGCTGGTCTCTTTCACTACGGTAGCGGGCTTAGCCTCGCAAGCAGCGAGAGCACCGGCGAGTTCGGCAGCGTTAGCCTGAGAAGCGGCAAGGGCGGCTGCGGTGTCGTCGAGAGCGGCACGCATTTCGTTGACGCGGGCGTTGAGGGCAGCAAGTTCGGCTGAGTTGTCAACAATGGTCACGCAGGGGAAACCTTTGCCGAAGTTGTAGGTAACTCCTACGAGGCAGTTGAATGTAGCTGACTTGACATCATATCCGGCAGAAGTCTGGGCGATATCGTTGCCGGTCATGCGCCATGCGATTGAAGGCTTGAGAGAGAGCGTCACCTTCTGAGATACGTTGAAGTTGAAGTTAAGACCAACTTTTGTAGCGAAATAGTTGTAATCGAAACGATCCTGGCTTGAAGCCCAATAGTCGTGACCCCAGCCGGCGCCGGCTACAGCGTCAAGGGTGAAGAAACGAGGCTCGCAGCTGAATCCGCAGAAGAGGGCAGTAAGATTAGCCTTACCATAGAGACCTACGTAAGAGTTGTCAAAAGCAGTAGCGCTGCGGGGGTAGTTGTCCCACGAAGATGTGTTTACACCGAAAACACCTTCAACACCGAGGCCGAATACCGGAGAAATCTGCTTCTCAACGTGCAGGCCGACTGCGCCGCGCATGCTGCCGAAGAAGGCATGACCTGTCAGCGGGGTTGTAACACCACCATCTACTCCTATTGACCAGTTAGAACCAAAATTGGTGTGCTCGACAGCTGTCTGAGCGTTAGCGGCGGTCATTAGTGACACGGCTGCTGTAAGTAGTAAATACTTTTTCATTGTTCCAGTGAATTTATTAACGTTGATATTGTTTGTTGAGTCTTTTTCTTTCGGTCGGGCGAAAGATTATGCAAAAGTAAGAAATTTTTCTAATAGTTAAAATAAATGTAAATTTTTAATAATTTTAATAAATAGTTTGCCGGTGCTGATTTGCGTCGGTTGTCTTATTAACATTCATTTCAGTTGAAAGGTTTTCGCCAACGGGAAAAATTTGATAATTTTGCCAATCAAAACAGAAATTTTATATGAACTACCGAATATTTCCGCCTGACGGATGGATCGAGGCCACGGTCAGGCTGCCGCTGTCAAAAAGCATGAGCGCACGTGCGCTTGTCATAAACGCTTTGGCAGGGATGCCGCTATCTATGGATGGTATGGCCGGCTGCGATGACACCCGTGCCATTTTTCAGGGGCTTCAAGCTCGTGACGGAGAAACCGTCAACGTAGGTCAGGCCGGGACAGCCATGCGCTTTCTGACCGCCTACTATGCTGCTATGCCCGGGCGGGAAGTGAAAATCGATGGCGACGAGCGTATGCGCCAGCGTCCCATCGGCCCGCTGGTGGAAGCGCTGCGGGCTACCGGCGCTGATATAGACTATATTGGAAGCGAAGGATATGCACCGCTGAAGATACGCGGCCGCAAGCTCGAAGGAGGTGATGTGACGATGGATGCCTCGGTAAGCTCCCAGTTTGTTTCGGCAATTATGATGGTGGCTCCGCTGATGACTGAGGGACTGAAGATTACTCTCCGCGGCGAGATAGTATCCCTCCCTTATATCAAGCTGACCATGAAAATGATGGAGCAGGCCGGAGCGGATGCTGACTTCTATGGCGGCGACACTGTGGAGATACGCCCTGCCGCATACGAGCCTACACAATTTGATATCCAGCCTGACTGGAGCGCTGCCTCTCCATGGTATGAGGTGGCAGCCCTCTCTGGCGGCGAAATAGCGGTGGAGAATCTGCCTGAGGACAGCCACCAGCCTGACCGCGAAGCAGCTGCGATATTCGACCGCCTCGGCGTGGCTACTGACTTCCACCCTGAGGAGGGCGACTCTCCCCTACTGATGGCACACCCTGATGCCGATGCCCGCCTTGACCATGACTTTTCGCCTAATCCTGACCTTGTGCAGGCTGCTGCGGTGACATGCTGTATGCTAGGTATGCCGTTTCATTTCACGGGATTGTCCACATTGTCGATAAAGGAGTGTGACCGCGTGGAGGCTCTCGTTAAGGAGATGGCAAAGGTAGGCGCTATGCTTGAGCGGCCCGCTGCAGGCGAGCTGCTATGGGATGGCCGCCGTCGCCCCATTACCGAGCTGCCGCGATTTGCCACATACGGTGACCATCGCATGGCCATGGCTCTTGCGCCCGTATCAATCTTGATGCCCGGCATCGTAGTGGAGGATGTAGAGACTGTAACGAAGTCATACCCTGCATTCTGGGACGAACTTCAGAACGCCGGCTTCACCCTTCTCGATGGTGATGCTCCTCTGCCCGTACAGGAGGACGAGGATGCCGAATCATGACAGGTGCTCTGATTATACTTGCCATAACACTTCTTGCCGGACTGATACTCTATCTCACCCACAAGCCCGACACCCCCGAAGAAGCTGCTGCCAGGCAGGCAGAGGAACAGCGGCCTGAGGGATGCTGCGGGCTGCACGAGGTGTGCGAGAAAATAGCCCGCGTCAACGAAGAACCGCTCTATTTTGACGACGAGGAGCTCGACCGGTTTCGTGGACGCGAATCCGGTGACTATACCTCTGACGAGATTGAGGAATTCCGCGAAGTGCTTTTCACGCTTCTCCCTTCGGATGTGGAGTCATGGGGCTACAGTCTCGAGGCCCGCGGCATCAAGATGCCTGATCCGATACGCGATGAGTGGCTCATGCTCGCCTCGGAGAGCAAAGAACTGTAAGTGATATTATGCTACATCTGCTTGAATACGACTTCTTCCGCAACGCGCTGATAGGATTGATACTGATCGCCATCAGCTCGGCCATCATCGGTACCTACGTGGTGACGCGCCGCATGGTGGCCATATCCGGAGGTATTACCCACGCTTCGTTTGGCGGCCTCGGTTTAGGTTATTTCATGGGGATAAATCCGGTGGTGACCGCTATACTGTTTGCAGCCGCCTCGGCTATCGGTGTAGAGTGGATGGCGCATGACCGCCGTATCCGTGAGGACTCCGCTATAGCCGTTGTGTGGGCATTAGGTATGGCGCTCGGTGTGCTGTTTGTATTTCTAACGCCGGGTTATGTGCCTGAGCTCAATTCATTTCTTTTCGGTAATATCCTGACGGTGACTACGGCCGATATTATTTCCTTTGCCCTCTATACGATAATATTGATAGGTGTTATGGCCGTGGGTATCAACAAGATAATCCTTGTGTCGTTTGACGCTGACTTTGCCCGCGTACGAGGTCTGCAAGCAGGGGTGATATCGATGTTTATGACGCTCATGACGGCAATCTGTATCGTGTTGACCATCAGGATGGTGGGAATAATGCTGCTGATGTCGATGCTTTCGCTCCCTACGATGACTGCCGAGTTGTTCAGCACACGTTACCGCTCGATAATGCTCCTTTCGATAATCATATCAGTAGTATGCAGTATGTCAGGATTGATGCTCGCAACCGTAATTGACGTCCCCTGTTCAGCCCTGATAGTTATAGTCATGATTATGGCTTATATTGTCTGTAAAATTTTCGTATCTTTGCAAAATAAAAAATCTTTATGAAACGAATCATACTTTTCTTTGCAATGGCAGCCGTGATGACGGCTGTGGCTTTAGCGCAGGCTCCGAAGCCTATTGAATGGTATATGACCGCCCGGATGACATCAGAGACTGAGGGTGTGATGACCATTACAGCCGAGGTGGCCGACGGATGGCATCTCTATTCCACTAACCTTCCTGAAAATGCCGGTTCCAAAGCTACATCCATCGAAATATCTCATCCCAAGTCACTTACATGGACTTCAGGCCTTCGCCCGTCAGCTACGGTGGTGGAGAAAGAGGATCCGCTCTTCGGAGTGACCCTCTCATGGTGGGATACCACCGTAACATTTACCCGCACGTTCACCACTTCATCGCCTGAAGCTCCCGGCAAAATTGAGGTGAAAGTGACCTTTATGGGATGCAACGACCAGACCTGCCTTCCCCCATCAACCGTAAATCTCTCCCGTGTAATAAAACCTAAAAAATAATGACACGCAAACTGTTACTGCTCGTCGCTATCTTCGCCTCGGCTATCTTTGCCTCGGCTCAGATGGCCAACCCTATTCGCTGGACCACTGACTTCAAGCATATTTCATCCACCGAGGGTGAACTTATCATGAAAGCAGAAGTAGACAAAGGATGGCATCTCTACGGAACAGAGCTGCCCGACGGCGGCCCGCGTCCTACCTCAATTGATTATACCGAGATGAAGGGATGCCGCCCCGTGGGCACCCTTACTTTCTCGACGACTCCTGAGGAGAAAGTGGATATGGTGTTTCATCTGCGCTTGTCGTGGTGGGAAGACGACGTTACGCTTACACAGCGCTTTGAGATAACTGACCCCAAATCGTTTGCTCTGGCCGGTACAATATCGTTTCAGGGATGCAACGACAGCGCCTGCATGGCACCGTCGAAAGTGGAATTTGAATACGGCTCCACGGCTACCGCTTCTGAGGATACAGCTTCGGCTGATACAATAGCCGCCACCACCGCATCAGCTCATTCCACAGCCGGAACCTCCGTTGACCTATGGGCTCCGGTGGAAATGCCTGCAGGTGAAGGCGATACATCCTCTGACTCATCAGCGTGGTACATATTCATATGGGGTTTCATGGGTGGACTGCTCGCTTTGATGACCCCTTGCGTATGGCCTATGATACCGCTGACAGTCAGCTTCTTCCTCAAGAAAAGCGGCTCACGCTCGCGCTCCATTCGCGATGCCGTGATCTATGGGCTCTCAATCGTGGTAATATACCTCGCTCTCGGCCTTATTATCACATTCTTCTTCGGCTCGGGAAAACTCAATGAGCTCTCGACCAACGCCGTTTTCAACCTCATATTTTTCGCCCTGCTCGTAGTGTTTGCCATATCGTTCTTCGGAGCATTTGACATCACCCTCCCTTCGAGCTGGAGTAATGCCATGGATGGCAAGGTGGAGCGTACAAGCGGAATGCTCAGCATCTTCTTTATGGCCTTCACCCTTGCTCTGGTATCATTCTCATGCACCGGCCCCATCATCGGTACACTCCTTGTGCAGGCGGCCTCTGAAGGTGAAATCGTAGGCCCGGCAATAGGTATGGGTGCTTTTGCCCTCGCGTTAGCTATACCGTTCACGCTCTTTGCAGTGTTCCCCTCATGGCTTAAGGAGATGCCCCGCTCGGGCAGCTGGCTCAACTCTGTCAAGGTGGTGCTTGGCTTCCTGGAGCTCGCGCTCTCGCTGAAATTCCTCTCCGTGGCCGACCTTGCTTACGGATGGCGTATACTCGACCGCGAGATTTTCATAGCTCTCTGGGTGGTAATCTTCATCTTGCTCGGGATGTACCTTCTTGGCAAGATAAAATTCAGCCATGACAGCGATCTCGATCATGTGTCGATACCACGATTCTTCCTTGCATTGGCATCGCTAAGCCTTGCCGTATATCTCGTGCCGGGCTTGTGGGGCGCACCCCTCAAGGGCGTAAGCGCGTTTGTACCGCCACTCTACACCCAGGACTTCAACCTCTATGCCGGCGGGCAGTTCCGCGAATTCCATGATTATGACGAAGGCATGGCATACGCCGCCGAAGCTAACCGCCCCGTATTGATCGACTTCTCAGGCCATGGCTGCGTAAACTGCCGCAAGATGGAGGGTGCAGTGTTTGACACCCAGGAAGTGGCTTCACTGATAAAGGAAAACTTTGTGCTCATCAAGCTGATGGTCGACGAAAAAGCTGATCTCGAGCACCCCTACACCGTCACTGAAAACTCCCGCAAAGTGAAAATCACCACCGTAGGCGACAAGTGGAGCTACCTCCAGCGCAGCAAGTTTGGCGCCAATACACAGCCTTACTATGTGATTCTCGACAACCAGGGTCAGCCCCTGAATCATGCCTATTCCTATGACGAAAACGTAGCAAAATTTGTAGAATGGCTCGAAACAGGCATCCATAACTATGCCAATCACTAATTATTTAGCGGAAAATTTTCATTTTTGAGAAGAAACAATTAATTTTGCAAACTGTAAAAAACTCTGAAACATAAAATATAACATAACAATGGCAAAACACCAACCCGAAGAAACCCGCACATCAATCGACGAGGTCAACGACACCCTCACCGGCATCGGCGAAAAAGTGCAGAACAATCCTAAAGTTATCGTATGGACCTGCGTGGCTGTAGCTGCTGTGGTTTGCGTCGTGCTTATCTACTTCTATGCTTTCCATCAGCCCTCCAAGGCCGCTGCTTCCAAGGCTCTCGGTCAAGCTGACATCGAGCTCGCTCTCGGCAATGACTCTATCGCTCTTGCCAAATATCAGGAAGTAGCTGCTAACCACTCCTTCGCTGCAGGTAACCTCGCTAACCTCAATGCCGCTATCCTCCTCTATAAGGACGGCAAATATGAAGAGGCTATCAAATATCTCGATGACTATGACCCCACCGAGAGCATCATAGGTGCTTCGTCACGCTCTCTCATGGGTGACTGCTACGTCAACCTCAAGCAGTACGACAAAGCCATCAGCTGCTTCAAAGAGGCCGTAAAACTCTCTGACAACAATCCTCATTACACTCCCGCCTTCCTCATCAAGGAAGCCACCGTGTATCGCGAGCTCAAAGATTACAAAGCTGAAGCCGCCGCTTACAAGGAAATCATGACCAAATATCCTAACTTCGGTCGTGAAAACGGTATCGACATCGACAAATACCTTAAGCGCGCTGAAAAAGCCGAATAATCCCTCCACACCATACTCCCCAAAAAGCCGGACGATCCCTCGCCCGGCTTTTTATACATCCCCCCTTTCATTACATTTTCTAATGTCATAAAAGTATTGCACTGGCGGAAAATTTCGTTATCTTTGCACTCTAGTGACGATTAAAAAAATAACATGGTAAACTTTTCTATGTTATTTTTTAATCGTCACCTAACGGCAATTTTCGCTGATATATCACCATGAAATAAAAAGACATACAGCTTTAGATTTCTATAATGATACAAACTATGACTAAAGTTAAGGCAAAACCCTTCCTCAAATGGGCTGGTGGCAAGACACAATTGCTACCGACTATTGACTCGTTCCTACCCGAGTCCTTCAGCCGGGAGAAAGAGATTACCTACATCGAACCATTTGTGGGAGGTGGAGCTATGCTTTTCTTTATGCTACAAAAATACCCAAATATAAAGAGAGCTATAATCAATGATATTAATCCACACCTTGTAAATACATATAGAGTAATACGAGAACAGCCAATCCCATTGATTGAATACCTGACAGAATTGCAATTTAAATACAAGGAGTTGGCTGATTATGATGCACAAAAAGACCTATATCTCAATATTCGCAATAGATTCAACAACGATAATTTGACGGCTATTGAAGAAGCAGCATATATGATTTTCATGAATAGGACGTGCTTCAATGGCTTGTATAGAGAAAATTCAAAGGGCGGATTTAATGTTCCTTTCGGGAAATATCCTAATCCGACAATATGTGATGATTCGCTGATTATGGCTGATAGTGAAATACTTAAGCGTGTAGAGATTCTTAATGGCGATTTTAGCCATACACGTGACTATATCGCTGGATATACTTTCTTTTATTTTGACCCTCCATATCGTCCATTAGATGCAACATCCAGTTTTAATTCCTATGTAAAAGAAGCATTTGACGATAACGAACAACGACGCTTGCATGATTATTTTGCTGAACTTTCTGCCATAGGTTGTCATGAATTACTTAGTAATTCTGATGGCAGGGGAAAAAATGAAGCTGATACCTTTTTTGACGATTTATATCAAGATTTTATAATTGAAGTTGTCTAAACTAATTTGATTTGTGAATTTTTTTAAGAAAAATAACGAT
>JAMPAP010000010.1 GCA_023667185.1 Lachnoclostridium sp. | reverse complement strand
TTTTAATTGTTTTACTGAATCATTAACATCTAAGAATAAGTTTAGACAACTTCATCTGCTGAAAAGTAGGATAAGAATGATTTTTTTCGTTAACTTTGCGTATTAAAATTGATAGCAAATGAAAATATTCAGCACTGAAAATATACGCAGCATCGAGAGGGCTACAATTCAGGAGGGAATATCATCCATGGAGTTGATACGTCGTGCGGCCGATGGCATTGCAAAAGAGATAATTTCAAAGTACCCCTTGAGCAAGCCGATCGTGGTGTTTGCCGGGTCAGGCAACAATGGAGCAGACGCCCTGATGGTATCCAAAGTCATAATCGAGGCCGGATACAATCCTGAGATATACCTCTTTAATATAAAAGGCAACAGCCTGTCGCGCGAATGTAAAGAGTGCTTCGAGGAGCTCATGAGCCTCGGCAGTGTACGCATGAACGAGATCGTAGAGACGGCACGTATACCGGAGCTCAGCCCGGAGCATCTGGTGATCGACGGCCTGTTTGGCATAGGGCTTCGCGATCCTCTCGAGGGGGGCTTCAAGATGCTTACTCGCTATATCACCGAATCCAAGGCCAAGGTTATTTCCATAGATCTGCCATCAGGCCTATTCGGCGACTGGAATCGCGGGGCTATCGCGCGTGACGTGGTGCATGCTGACACTACAATGGCCATGCAGTTTCCTCGGCTCTCATTTTTCTTCTCAGACAATGCCGAACTGGTAGGAAAATGGAAACTCGTGGATATCGGCCTGAGCAAAAAGGCAATAGCATCAACCCCGACGAAATATTTCTACGTGACGCTCGACGATGTAGCCGAGGTGATACGTCCGCGCTCCCCCTTCTCGTCGAAAGCTGACTTCGGCAGCGCGATACTTTATGCCGGATGCTACGGCATGATGGGAGCTGCAGTAATGGCCGCACGAGGTGCGCTGAGAGCCGGAGTCGGAAAGCTGACCGTCCACTCGGCACGCTGTGGCTACGAGGTGCTTCAAGTCCGTGTTCCCGAGGCGATGTTTGAACCTGATGCCAAGGACGCCGTCATCTCTGACATGCCGCTACGCCGACAGTTCAACGCCATAGGCGTAGGGCCGGGCATAGGCATAAACGATGCCACCCGCGGCGCGTTCAAGACCCTGGTAATGAACGCCAAATCGCCCATGGTCATCGATGCTGACGCTCTGAATATCATAGCCAAGGAGCCGCAATTGCTTTCACACATCATCCCCGGGACTATCCTGACGCCCCATGCGCGAGAATTTGACCGCATATTCGGAGAACATCGTTCGGCCGAATCTCGATTATTGAAGGCACTTGAAATATCGCGCAACTATAAGGTAATTATAGTGATGAAGGGGCACTATACAGCCACAGTCCGCCCCGACGGGAAGATTTTCTTCAACTCTACCGGAGGTGCAGCTATGGCCACTCCGGGCAGCGGCGATGTGCTTACCGGCATAATAACCGCTCTGCTTGCTCAGGGCTACAAGCCTGAGGCAGCCGCTGTGGCCGGTGTATTCATTCATGGTATGGCTGGTGACATCGCAGCTGCAACGCAGGGCGATTACGGAACCACTGCCATGGATATCGCCGAATCAACCGGTATTGCCATCAACCGCATATTATCTCACAAATAATCCTGACAAATATGATACGATCTTATATATCACTCGCTACGCTCTGCATCGCCATGGTGGCATCAGCACAAACCACCCAACGCCTGTCGGCCTCGAAGGCTAATGAATATGGTGTAGTCTATACCCTCCCAATCAATCGCCTTGAGGTGTCGATCGCCGCTGAAAAGACGGTAGAGACCCCCGGAGAATTTTACCTTTACGCCAATAAATATCTGAATACCAAACCTATAACCGCCACCTCAACACGCTGGAAACTGACCGAAGCCGTAATTAACCCGGTAGCAGTAGCTGACGAGGAGGAGCGCTACCTTGTGACACTAAAAGGTGGTAACGGCATATTTATTATGGTGGATGGACAAAATGCACCCCTCTCCATCAATGATGATTCCTACAAACCCATGACCGTACTCGACCCTATTCCTGAGCCGAGAGAAGCCAAGCCGACGATACTTGAACTTCCCGTAGCCCGTCAGGCACAGACCGAAGAGATGCTTCAGAGCCGCTCGTCAGTGAAACGCGCCGAATTTGCCGCCGCCAAGATTTACGAGCTCCGTAACAACCGCAACGAAGTAGTGTCCGGGCAAGCCGATGCCATGCCCTCTGACGGTAACGCCATGAAAATAGCCCTTTCCACCATCGACTCCCAAGAAGAGGCTTTGACCGCTATGTTTATAGGCACGAAGGCAACCTCGATAGAGGTCAGCACCTTCGATTTTGACATCCCTTCACTCGACGAAGCCGGCCAGCGCACCATCATCGCCCGCCTCTCCGCTACCAAGGGCCTTGTTGACGCTGACGACTTGTCAGGTGCTCCTATATATATGACAGTAACCCCCGTAACCACCGGCAAGCTCCCCCTCAACGAGAAAGGCGAGCCCAAGATTTTCCCCAAAGGAGGTGTAGCCTACCGTATCCCCGGCTCAGCCGAGGTGACCCTTGAATATGACGGAAAGGTCATAGCCCGCAAAACCATCAATGTAGCCCAGTACGGCGAAGTGTTTGGCGTGGATCCGAGCCTCTTTACCAATAAAAAAGCCCCGTCGTATGCCCGATTTGACCCTATGACTGGAGCTCTTCTTGAGATTGGCGAGGTGCGCTGAAAGTTTGTTTGGCTGTTTGAGTAAAGTGACGATTAAAAAAATAACTTGGTAAACTTTTCTACGTAATTTATGAATCTTCACTTTTTCCAAGCAATCATTTAGCTCGATAAACTCATGCTTGTTCAAAAGCAAATCTTCAAAAATAACATATACAAAAATTTCAGAAGTTATTTTTTAATCGTCACAAAAATCCGTACCTTTGCACCCGATTTTTGAAACTACTTATCTTACGTATGCAAAAGATTAGAAACATCGCCATAATAGCCCACGTTGACCATGGCAAAACCACACTCGTTGACAAAATGCTTCTTGCCGGAAAACTGTTTCGCGACAATCAGGAAACCGGAGAGCTCATCCTTGACAATAACGATCTTGAGCGCGAGCGCGGTATAACTATTCTATCCAAAAATGTTTCAATCGATTACAATGGCTACAAGATAAATATCATTGACACTCCGGGACACGCTGACTTCGGCGGCGAGGTGGAGCGAGTGCTCAACATGGCCGACGGCTGCCTGCTGCTCGTAGATGCTTTTGAAGGTCCGATGCCACAGACCCGCTTTGTGCTTCAGAAGGCTATACAGATGGGTCTGAAGCCCGTAGTGGTAATCAACAAGGTTGACAAGCCTAACTGTCGCCCTGACGAAGTCCAGGAGATGGTGTTTGACCTGATGTGCAATCTTGATGCCACCGAGGAGCAGCTCGACTTCCCCACCCTCTACGGTTCAGCCAAGCAGGGATGGATGAGCACTGACTACAATAATCCTACTGACAATATTAATGACCTCCTCGAAGCAATCATCAAATATATCCCTGAGCCAGAGACGCTTGAAGGTGATCTCCAAATGCTTATAACTTCACTTGACTACTCCAATTACGTAGGTCGTATCGCAATCGGACGCGTTCATCGCGGCGAGATTCGTGAAGGTCAGGAGATAGCGCTTTGCCGCAAGGATGGAACTATGGTGAAGCAGAAAATCAAGGAGTTGCATACATTCGTAGGCATGGGACGCAAGCGCGTGGAGAGCGTAAAAAGCGGCGACATCTGTGCTCTCGTAGGTATCGAGGGATTTGAGATCGGCGACACTGTAGCCGATTCTCTCAATCCCGAGCCGCTACCCCGTATAGCCATCGATGAACCCACAATGTCGATGACATTCACCATCAACGACAGCCCCTTCTTCGGCCGCGACGGCAAATACGTCACCTCCCGTCATATCAATGACCGTCTCGTAAAAGAGCTTGACAAAAACCTTGCCCTGCGTGTTGCCAAAGGCGACCGCGAAGATTCATGGATAGTGTATGGCCGCGGTGTGCTTCACCTGTCAGTGCTCATCGAAACCATGCGTCGCGAGGGCTTTGAGCTTCAAGTGGGTCAGCCTCAGGTAATTATCAAGGAGATAGATGGCCAGAAGTGCGAGCCCGTAGAGCTGATGACCGTGAATGTCCCTGAAGAATACTCCTCTAAAATCATCGACATGGTCACACGCCGCAAAGGTGAGATGATATCGATGACCACTCAGAATGACCGCATACTTCTCGAATTTCTCATTCCCTCTCGCGGCATTATAGGCCTGCGTAACAACGTATTGACTGCCTCAGCCGGCGAAGCCATCATGGCTCACCGCTTCCACGAATACCAGCCGTGGAAAGGCGATATAGAGCGTCGCACCAACGGCTCACTTATAGCTATGGAGGGAGGTACAGCCTATGCTTACGCAATTGACAAGCTTCAGGATCGAGGCAGATTCTTCATCTTCCCTCAGGAAGAGGTTTATGCCGGACAGGTTGTTGGCGAAAACGCCAAGGACAATGACATCGTTGTCAACGTCACCAAGTCAAAAAAACTCACCAATATGCGTGCCAGCGGAGCTGACGACAAAGCCCGCATCATCCCGCCGGTAGTGTTCTCGCTCGAAGAGGCTCTCGAGTATATCAAAGAAGACGAATACGTGGAGGTAACCCCCCATCACATCCGTCTCCGCAAGATTATTCTTGATGAACTCGAGCGCAAGCGCGCTAATAAATAATTCCGAACTCTTTTTCAAGGGCGTCAAATCTCTCGGCTGCATCTTCAGAGATGCGGGCAAGAGAGGCGCGTACCTTTTCACGTGGTTTACGCTCCATAGTGCCACTTTTGGAGTAGAACTTATCAGCGTAACATACGAGACGTTCAAGCTCACTCTCAGGCATATAGTCACCCGGCGGGAGCGGAAGAGAGCGGGAGAGAATCTCTTGACTGGTTATCCCGGTACCGGTGTGGCGCTCGGCCACACGCGCCCACGTCTCCGGAGCGCCAATGCTGCGTAGAAGTTGTGCACCCAGCACACCATGAGCGAGATACGGCTCCTTACCGGTGCAACCGATATCAGGAGCGTCAGTGAGAAAAATCCCGATATCATGCAACATAGCAGCCGCCTCCACCTCTGCCCTATCAAGATCCGGACACTTCCTGCCGGCTATCTCAAGTGCAAGGTCTGCCACACTGCGGCAGTGACGTAAATATATATCCCGCCGAAGAGTTCCGGCGGGATAATAACGATCAATTATGTCAGTATAGTTCATAGATCCACAATGGTACACCAGTTATGGATATCTTCCAGTTCACCATACTGGATGCCACGAAGGGTATTGTAAAGAGCTGTAGTGATCTCACCGGGCTTATTATCAGGAGATACCACATATTTCTTACCGGTATCAAGATCATCGATTTCGCTTACGGGCGAAGCCACAGCGGCAGTTCCTGCAGCGGCAGCCTCAGAGATATCAGCGAGCTCGTCGACTGTGATATGACGCTGCTCCACTTCGAGCCCCATATCCTTGGCAAGCTGCATGAAGCTCTTGTTGGTAATCGAGGGAAGAATTGACTCCGAAGCAGGAGTTATATACTTTCCATCCTTGATAGCGAAGAAGTTGGCCGGGCCACATTCGTCGAGATACTTCTTCTCTTTCGGGTCAAGGAAAAGCACTGAGGAATAACCCATAGCGTGAGCACGTTCTCCCGAGGCAAGCGAAGCTGCATAGTTGCCGCCCACTTTCCAGCGACCGGTACCCTTGGGCGCCACGCGGTCATATTCGCGCATGATACATATCTTGGTAGGCTTGAAACCCTCCTTGAAATAAGGGCCTACAGGGGTCACAAGAATCACGAAACAGTAATCGCGCGCCGGCTTCACACCTATCTGAGGTGACATACCTATCTCAAACGGGCGGATATAGAGCGAAGCACCCGAACCGTAGGGCGGGATGAAGCGCTCGTTGAGCTTCACCACCTTCATTACCATTTCTTTGAAAAGCTCCTCAGGCACCGGAGCCATAAGCAGACCGCGTGCAGAGTCAGCGATACGGCGTGCGTTTTCTTCAAGTCGGAAAATTCTCACTTTTCCATCCTTACCGCGGAAAGCCTTCAGGCCTTCGAATATCTCCTGACCATAATGAAGGGCTGTAGCAGCAATGTGGATGTCGATTGTCGGGGACGAGGACACTTCTATCTGCCCCCACTTTCCGTCACGGTAGTAGCACCGCACGTTATAGTCAGTGGGTATATAGCCGAATCCTATGCTTCCCCAATCAATTTCGTTGTTCATTTTTATTATATTATATGAAAAAATTGTTGAGATAATGTTTAACGTGACAAAGTTAACAATTAATAATGACAATATGTAAAATAATCGTCACAAATTCTAATTTTTTGAACGAAGTGACGATTAAAATGTAACAAGAGCCGCAACTGATTGTCGCGGCTCTTGCAATATTGACGATGCTAAGAATTTACTTTGAGAATTTTGACCAGTCGACGTTACGCATATCGCCTGACGAGAGGAATTCGTTATGGAAGGCAAGTGAAGCGTAGAGTGAATGGGGGGTCTGACCTGTGGCTCCGAGATTGAGATAGTCAGTGAGCAGCTCTTTGTAAAGAGGATGAGCGCAGTTTTTGATAATCTCGTAGGCACGTTGCACGGGGTCTTTACCGCGGAGGTCAGCCACGCCCTGATCCGTAACAAGGATGTCTACAGAGTGCTCGGAATGATCGACGTGTGACACCATGGGAACAATGTTACTTATCTTACCTTCCTTGGTGATAGAGGGGCAAGAGAAGATCGAGATGTAAGCATTGCGGGTAAAGTCACCTGAGCCGCCGATACCGTTCATCATCTTAGTGCCGGTGATGTGGGTAGAGTTGATATTACCGAAGATGTCGGCCTCGAGGGCTGTATTCATGGCGATAACGCCGAGACGGCGGATTACCTCAGGGCTGTTAGAGATCTCGGCCGGACGGATTACGGCATGCTTTTTGAAAAATTCGATATTATCAATCACCTCATCCTCAACGGCATTAGAGACTGTGAGGGCGCAAGTGCTACCGAATTTGCAACGACCTTTCTTCATAAGATCGATCACGGCATCCTGAATAACTTCAGTGTACATTTCGAAGGGAGGAATCTCCTTGGCATCAGCAAGGCCATAGAGCACGGCATTGGCCACGTTGCCCACGCCCGACTGGATAGGTAGGAAAGTCGAGGGGATGCGGCCTGCTTTCATCTCGTTGATG
Organism: Lachnoclostridium sp.; assembly: GCA_023667185.1. Taxonomy (GTDB): domain Bacteria; phylum Bacteroidota; class Bacteroidia; order Bacteroidales; family Muribaculaceae; genus Duncaniella. Next base: position 26,991 of record JAMPAP010000010.1, on the reverse strand, counting down.
AGAAACCCGCACACATTGGCGCCGATGCGCATAGTGGTCTCATCGAGCGAGGTGAAGGGTTTCACGCCTTCATATTCATCAGTCATCACCACACCTACAATCTTCTCAGGATCAAGCTTGAGGGTAGGAGTCCCTATGCGGTCGCTCGGCTTGAAGATGGGTATCTCGCTGCGTGAAGGGGGATCGAGAGGCATATATATATCGTGGAGACCATAAAGCGAGTGACGATATTTCTCGTTAAGCTCGATGACGATGCGCTTTGCACGGGCTGCATAAGTGGGCACGTTACCTACGCCGGTTCCTACGACGCAAGTACCATCATCCTGAATATCTGACACTTCAATGATAGCCCAGTCAAGATCGCCATAGAAGCCATAGCGCATTTTCTGAGCGAGTTCTGACAGATGAAGGTCGAAATAGTGTGCATCATGAGAATTGATGCGTTTTCTGAGATCAGGCACATTCTGGTAGGGAGTACGCTTGCCGATAGCATTTGCACGAGCGAGCTCGCCGTCGCAACGGTCAGAAGTTGAGGCACCTGAGAAAATGTTGATTTTGAACGGTTCACCCTGCTCATGTAGTTTCTCAGCACGGTGAGCGATAGCGGTAGGGACGAGCTTCGGAGCACCCGGAGCGGTAAAACCAGAAAGTCCTACATTATCATTGTCATTAAAAAGCGCAGCTGCTTCGTCAGCTGTCAAAATCGGGAATCTCATTTTATTATGATTTCTGATGATTGGTTATATTAGAATTTAGGTGTAATAATCTGAGCATCAATTATGGCATTGCGCCAGCGGGCATAGTGAGCCTGCAGGGCTTCATCGGCTACCGATGGAGTGGTGACAGCCGCTGACACGGGTTCTTGAATCTGAGGCTCGGTGACATCGCCCGGAAGCGGCTCTGAGACATATTGCTCCGGCACTTCAAGAGGCTGATATTCAGGCATACGAGAACCCTCGGAGATATGGCTCACATAGCTCGGGACATAGCTCTGAGACGTATATGGCTCCGAAACCGAAACACCTCTGCGTCTCTCGGCTTCGAGCTTGCGCTTCTTTCTCGCCTTGGATATGCTATCAATAAAACTGCCACCCAAGGCTACAAGTATCGCTACGATTATGCCTATGAAATCTTCCATTTCAACGGTATTTTTTGTAATTTTGCCACAAAATTAATCATTATCATATTCAAAACCAAACGAGAAGGCTGTAATTCGCGCTTCTGTTACCCAATAAAGCTACAAAATGACCGAAAATAGAAAATTATTTATCGAAACATACGGCTGCCAGATGAACGTGGCCGACAGCGAGGTGATAGCCTCAATAATGCAGACCATCAACTACGATATAACTGATGATATCGACAAGGCCGATGCCATACTGCTGAATACCTGCTCGATACGTGATAACGCCGAGCAAAAGATCCTTTCACGATTAGCGTTTCTCAACTCACTACGCCGCAAGCGCGGCAAAAACCGCCCTCTCATCATAGGGGTAACCGGTTGTATGGCCGAACGCGTGAAAGATGACCTGATTACAAATCACGGCGTAGATCTTGTGGCCGGCCCTGACTCTTACCTCGATCTGCCTAACCTTATCTCGGCTATCGAGAGCGGCAACAAAGCCGTCAACGTAGAGCTCTCAACCACTGAGACTTATCGCGACGTTATACCGGTAAGGATAGGCGGAATGCAGGTAGCAGGATTCGTAAGCATAATGCGCGGATGTAACAACTTCTGCTCTTACTGCATAGTGCCCTACACTCGCGGACGTGAGCGCTCGCGTGCCGTCGACAGCATCCTCAAAGAGGTCAACGATCTTCATTCGCGAGGATACCGTGAAGTGACCCTCTTAGGCCAAAATGTCAACTCTTATCGCTTTACTACATCTGATGACGAGGTAATTACATTTGATCGCTTGCTATCCATAGTGGCGGAGGCCGTACCTGATATGCGCATCCGCTTCACCACATCCCACCCCAAGGATATGAGCGACGACACTATTGACGTAATTGCCCGCTATCCTAATATATGCAAGCATATTCACCTGCCGGTGCAGTCAGGTAGCGACAAAGTGCTGAAGCTGATGAACCGCAAATACACCCGCCAATGGTATCTTGACCGTATTCAGGCAATCCGTAGCCGCATCCCCGACTGCGGCATATCCACTGACCTTTTCACTGGATTTCACGATGAAACCGAGGAGGATTTCCAGCTGACACTCGATCTGATGCGCCAGGTAGGGTTCGACTCGTCGTTTATGTTTAAATACTCCGAACGCCCCGGCACTTTAGCCTCACGCGAGATGCCTGACAATATTCCGGAAGATGTTAAGATTGACCGACTTAACCGAATGATAGCGCTACAGAATGAGTTGTCGCTCCGGAGCAACCGCCGCGACATTGGCAAGACATTCGAAGTGCTCGTGGAGGGAGTGGCCAAACGAAGCGCAGAGCAAATGGTAGGACGAAATTCGCAAAACAAGACAGTAGTATTTCCGCGAGGAAATGCCCGCGTAGGCGATATCGTCAAAGTCACCATCACCGAGTCATCCTCAGCCACGCTTATCGGCCATCTGGCATGACATTATTTGCCATTATGGTAAATAACGAGAGCGATTGCCGAGTAATTTTGCGTCAGAGATAGGCGTCAATATCGCGAGAGCAGGCAGCGTTTTGACGCTCTTCTTCAAGCTTGGCCATGATGAGGAAACGGTAGTATCCATCCATCATAGCCTTTACAAGGCCCGGATAGCCTTCGAGAATACCCCCTTTAAGAATGTAGGTCTTAAAGAATCGGAAGAACGTGCCGGTAATGATTTTAATGGGGCTGTAGCGCTTGCGGCGGCGCGGCACCTCATTGTCAGTATACCGTGATGCTTTTTCTTGAAGAGAAGCTATCGAGTCGTTGGCAAGATGGATAGTGGCAAGCTCCATGCGGCGCTTCGGGATTTTGATTACAGGGCCGTCAATCTGCGGCTGTGAATGAATCACAGTAGGCCATGTGGTAACATCTTTATGGAAGAATCGTATCTTGTAGTCAGGATACATACATTTCATGAAGTGTCCCATAAAGAAGTTTTTAAACGTCAGAGCATACCCTCTCGGCGATGGATCGCGGCGGATCTCATCGTACAGATACTCGCGTAGCTCGGGCGTCACCACTTCGTCAGCATCCATCACGAGCACCCAGTCGTTTGCAGCTTCGTGGATAGCCTTATCGCGGTAAGCTTCCACGATACGGTGTTCGCCACGGGGGTAAGTAATGATGCGGGCGTCATGCTTCCGGGCAATATCGAGAGTATCATCCGTACTTTCCATATCCACCACGAGCAGCTCGTCAAAACCGCTCAATGCACTTAGCACTTTGTCGAGGTAACGCGAGGCATTGTAAGTCTGCACAAGGGCTGTTATCTTAGCTTCCATAATGATTTCAGTTTTTTCTTCATGGCCATCTGATGCTCGAAGTCAAGGCGTATTTTTCTGACTTTGGCAACGGTTTCGTCAACATCTTGTCCTGACTGCAGAGCATATTGCCGGGCTACGGAGAGGGTTGGTTCGAGCTCGTTAAGTCGCTGAAAGGCAGCAGTCAGCAAACGGTCATAATCGCTGACGTCAAATTTCATTCGGTTAAGGTCAATGTAGCTGAATGTGTAATTCCCTGTTGCATCGCGCGTGAAAATCACATTACCGGGCGAAAGGTCGAGATGGCATACTCCGGCATTGATGATTCGGTTAACCTCGCCGGCGAGAGCTGCTTCGAGCTCGCGGCAGTCAGTCCGCCGTTCCCAGTAACGGAGGTCATCACCCTTGACTTCAGCTGAAAAATAGTAGCTGTCAGCGAGCAGCGGACCTACGGAAACTTCAGCATAAGCTATAGGTGCAGGCACGGAGAAGCCGAGCTGCATCAGGCGAAGTGAATTGTGGTAAGAGCGGTAAGCTTTGCTCTTGCGGAATGTTTTATATATCAAAGCATTTAATAGCCGCGGGCGGCGAAATGCCTTGACAATTACCGGCATTCCATCGATCATGACACGCCATATACGGTTACGGCCATTGTAGATCAGCTGGGCATCGTCAGGTATGCCATTCGTCACAATGTCACGCACCTGAGCCTCGATGTGGCCGTACGCAGGATTAATTTCTATCTTCGTTGATGCCATGAGATATCAATACCAGGTCACACCGTTGCGGAGCGAAGAGCGCTTGTCGTACTTCAGGTCAGCCAGCAGTGACGACTTGACAGCGATGTGGAAATTATAACTTTTATAAGGGCCTACGGGCACGAAACTTGCCGTCATTTGGAAGCAATGCAGGTCACGGGTTATGTTACAGTTCATGTAAGCAAGCTTGTGGGTATCAAAGTTGTAGCTTGCCGAGAAGCCGAAGTTCCAGTTGGCTGTCGGGCGGATATTACCCGAGAAACTGAGATTTTGAGTAAAGCGGCCGTTATACTCCATCTTGCTCGGGTTAAACGACCCATAACCATAGCTTACCGAGTAGTTTACGGTAAGGCTCCACGGCACTTCCCATTTCATGTAGCCGTCAGAATTCATCTCGGGGCCCTCGTCTTTGGATGATGAGGAGGTGCGGGATGTAGGCGACATATAATCAGAGGTATCTGATGCAAACTCCTCATCTTCCGAGATAGCGGGAGTCTTTGTGTCGTCAGTTTTTTTCTTACGCTTAAATGTATTATTATTAAACGTATAGCTGAACGATGTACCGGTGCTCGACAGTCGGCCGAGGCCTTTTCCTGCCTGAAGGCGGGTGCGGTTTACTCTGACGGGATTGCCGTATTCGTTGAGCTGGTAAGTGTATACATCCCATGTAGCACTGAGGTTAAGATTGAAATTCTTCACCAGACGCAACAGCAGAGATGTATTTATATTACTCCAGTTGAGCGAGTCGGCCGCGAAATTGTAACTCTGCGAAACGGTGAAGTTCTCGATGAGAGAAATCTTCTTTTCACCGATAGAATCGTTGTCAGTTTTCACCTTCATCTCCACGTTGTTGGCCAGCGATACGGAAACCGAGCCGTTCTTACCCTGACCGGGAACACCGAAGAGCGAATTGGGATAGAGGGAGTAAGTGCGGGTCTGCATCTCCCCTTTTGAGTCAGGATACTGATAGCTGCCATAGTAGCCGAAGAAAGGAGAGCCAAAGTCAGGCGAGGCGCTAAACGAAACGGTAGGAGTAAACACGTGGCGTATCATCTTCACCTTGTCGCCAAGGAAAGGAAGCGGCTGGTAGAAACCATATAGTTTCGTATCGAGTGATACTGACGATGAGAAGTCCCACACGTTATAGAAACCGTAGGTTGTATCCATCACTTCGGCCGATGCATTAGGATCCCATTGGCGGCGGACTTTGTTGGTATACATTCGGTCAGTAATGCTAATCGACGGCGTGATGTTGATATATTTAAGCAAGTTAAATGTTGCTGAAATAGGTATCGAATGGCGCATACCATTTCGCCAGTCCTTTATAAGGCTTTTCTTGAAAAAGACATCCTGTTGGGCAGTAAGCGAATTGTTGAACTGGCCGGAATAGCTGAGCTTGATTTTTTCGTACCACCGTTCATCGCCGGTGCTGCGTTTACGCTTGAAGGGATACACCTGCGACATTGTCAGAGTGAAGTTAGGGAACGATACTGACAGCGTTGAGTCCTGGGTGCGCTGCGACACGTTGGCCGTGGTGGAGACTGACCATTTCGAGTTAGGGAAGCGGTAGGTCATGTTCACCGTACTACTCTTGGTGTTTTCAGTGAAAGCGCTTGAGTAGTAAGAGTTAAGGTCGTTACGAGTATAGCCGCTGGTGGTAAAGTTGACACTTGCCGAAAGCGACATATTAGGATTAGCCTTCGAGTCTTGCGAGTGACTCCAGAGGATCTGGAAGTTAGTCATCTTGGCATAGTCAGGCATACCTTTGTCGCCGGTTATAGTGGTAAGGTAGGAGAAATTAAAGTTGCCGGAATACTTATATCGCTTAGCGTAAGATGATATAGCCTGTAGTCCCCATGAGCCCTTGGTGTAGATTTCTCCCGTAAGAGCCATATCGATATTATCATTAATAGCAAAATAGTATCCCCCGTTTCGGAGATAGAAACCGCGCTGGTAATCATCGCCCACAGTCGGGAAAATAATACCGGAAGAATACTTGTCAGTAAACGGGAAATAGCCGAAGGGCACTGCGAGAGGGAGCGGCAGTCCGGCAAGCACCATATACGACGGCCCGGCCACCACATCTTTTCCGGGGCGCACCTTTGCCTTTGTTAGCTGCAGCCAGAAGTGAGGATGCTCATGATTATCGCAGGTGGTGTAACGTCCGTCCTGAGAGTAAAACATATTCTCGTCAATCTTCTTGGTCTTGCCTCCGGTGAGATAGCCTTCGCCCTGCTGGGTAATCACATCAGTGATGTATCCGTAACCCGAACCGAAGTTGTAACGCATGGTCTTGGCTTCGTAGGTCGTGCCGTTATCGTCGAAAATAGGTGAACCTATCACATCGCCTACCGAGTCAACCGCTCCGACAGCAAATACTGTATTGCTCTTCAGGTCAATATTGATATTTGCAGCATCAAGGTGGATATTGCCATAAGTGACGTTGCTTTCGCCATACATGAAAGCGGAGTCAGAGCGCACAAGCACGAGGGAGTCCTTGGCTGAGAAGTCGACACGATTGTCGAGATCGACCTTCGTACGCACGATGCGACGTCCGGTAGCAGGAGCCTCTATACGCTTGCGGCTCAGGCGTATCGAGCGCCCGATATATGCGGCAGTATCTTCAGTTACAGTGTCAGCCACGACCACGCTGTCGGCAACAACCGCTGTATCCGCTGCTAAAGTATCGGCTGCTACAGGGAGCACCGGCTCGAAGCTCTCCCTTACAGGAAAGCTGAACGCGCACACTGAAAACAGTCCGCACAAAAGAAGTATTACTATATATATATGTGAAGATCGCAAGTTGATTGTCAAATTTGGCTTCAAAATCGACTACAAAGGTAGGGATTTTTTCGTAACTTTGTATTCCAAATCACTACTAATCATGAAACGTTTTCTATTTTTTGCAATGATTGAGGCACAATTCATAGTTTGCAGCGAGTAGACGGTGTTTGAGAAAAAATGCGTAACTTTGCACCGTTTCCAATATCATCGCACTTCAAATGGCAAAAACTATCGACAAACCGGAGCTTATACTTATCTCATTATCAGGCAATGACCACCCCGGACTGACCGCCTCGTTCACCGAAATACTCGCCCGACACGATGCTGATATCCTTGACATCGGTCAGGCTGACATCCATCACACTCTTTCACTTGGTTTTCTGATCAAAACTCATGCCGCATCTTCAGGAGAAATCATGAAGGAGTTGCTATTCAAGGCATCGGAGATGAATATCAATATCCGATTCACCCCCATCAGTATCGAGGAGTATGAAAATTGGGTAAGCCGCCAGGGAAAACATCGCTGGATCATCACCATACTCGGGCGTAAACTCAAGGCAAGCCAGATAGCAAAAGTGGCTGCCGAGATTTTCAAGCAGGGGCTTAATATTGATGCCATCCAGCGACTTACAGGACGCCAGCCGCTGAGCGATGAGGAGCTGCCGCTGTCAAAATCGTGTGTGGAATTTTCTGTGCGCGGTACGCCGGAGAATTACTCTTCCATGCAGAAGAAGTTCATGCAGCTATCGGCTCAGGACGGATTTGATATTTCAATGCAGGAGGACACCATGTATCGCCGCTGCCGCCGACTGATATGCTTCGATATGGACTCTACTCTTATCGAAACCGAGGTGATAGACGAGCTTGCCGAACGCGCCGGAGTAGGCGACCGCGTTAAGGCAATCACCGAGCGGGCGATGCGTGGCGAGATCGATTTCTGTGAAAGTTTCACCGAACGCGTTGCGCTGCTTAAGGGACTGGATGAGAGCGTGATGAAAGATATTGCCGAACATCTACCCATCACTGAAGGCGTGGAGCGAATGATGGGTGTACTCAAGCGAGCCGGATTCAAGACGGCCATTCTCTCCGGCGGATTCACATATTTCGGTAACTACCTGAAGCAGAAATTCGGCTTTGACTACGTATATGCTAACGAGCTTGAAATAGTTGACGGCCACCTGACGGGGCATTTCGTAGGCGACATCGTCGATGGTAAACGTAAAGCTGAACTACTCAGGCTATTAGCTCAGGTGGAAAATGTGAATATAGCCCAGACAATAGCCGTAGGTGATGGAGCAAACGATCTCCCGATGCTATCTACAGCCGGCCTCGGCATAGCTTTCCACGCCAAACCAAAGGTGCGCAATACAGCAAACCAATCAATTTCGACAATAGGCCTTGACGGGGTACTATATTTCCTCGGCTTCAAAGACTCCTATATTTCGCCCCAATAAAGCCACGCAAGCCCTAATAACATTTTTTGACACAAAAAGCGGCAAAAAGCTAATAAAATATAAATAATTTTATGTAAATTTGCAGCCTATTTAAACGAAAGCGACCTACGACATAGTAAACTATGAACTTATTACAGGAAAAACTTGCAAAATACACCGTACCTCAGCAGGCAAAAGCAGCCGGTGTGTATCCTTACTTCCGCGCCATCTCCTCAGAGCAGGATCCTGAAGTAACCATCAACGGCAAGAAAGTGCTGATGTTCGGCTCCAATTGCTACTCAGGCCTTGTCAACGATCCCCGTATCAAAGAAGCAGCCATCGAAGCTACCCGAAAATACGGTACAGGTTGCGCAGGCTCACCCTTCCTCAACGGAACACTTGACCTACATAAGAAACTCGAAGCCCGTCTTGCCGAATACATGGGCAAGGAAGATGTGATGATCTACTCTACCGGATTCGGTGTAAACCTCGGTGTAGTATCCACTCTTACCGGACGCGAAGATTATATATTGTGGGATGAGCAGGATCACGCTTCGATCATCGAAGGCCGTCGTCTGTCGTTCAGCCAGCAGCTCAAATACAAGCATAACGACATGGAATCGCTTGAGCGTCAGCTTCAGCGTTGCGATCCTGACAAGGTGAAGCTCATCGTCACTGACAGCGTCTTCTCGATGGAAGGCGATGTGGCTGATGTGAAAAACATCACCCGCCTTGCCAAGCAGTACAACGCCAGCGTGATGGTCGACGAAGCTCACGGTATCGGCGTATTTGGCCCCGGCGGTCGTGGTGTATGCCATCATTACGGCGTGGCTGACGACGTGGATCTCATCATGGGTACATTCTCCAAGTCGTTTGCTTCTCTCGGCGGATTTATCGCTACTAATAAAGAGGTTACCAACTTCCTCCGCCACCACTCCCGCTCCTATATCTTCACCGCATCAATCACTCCGGCATCCACTGCCGCCGCTCTTGCAGCCATCGATATCATGGAGAAAGAGCCCGAGCGTCAGGAAAATCTGTGGAAGCTTACTAACTTTGCACTTGACGGTTTCCGCAACGCCGGCTTTGAAATCGGTAATACTTCTACTCCCATCATACCGCTCTTTATCCGCGACGACTTCAAGACATTCGCTATCACCCGCGATCTTCTCGAGGATGGCATCTTCGTCAACCCCGTGGTTTCTCCCGCAGTAGCTCCTCATGATACACTTATCCGTTTCAGCCTCATGGCTACTCACACCATGGATCAGGTGGCTGAAGCTATCGAGAAAATCACAAAGGTGTTCAAGAAGCACGGCGTGATCGAATAAGCCAGCTGTATCCCTATCGGATATCCAAAAGCCAAAAGCAGAAAATCTTACTCTAAGTAAAACTAATTTCTAAGAAATGGAACACAAACTTAAGTACGATGTAATCGGCAGCTACCTTGCTCCCGAGTATCTCGCTTCGGCACGCGAGGATTACAATAACGGAAACATCTCTTTTGACGAGCTCAAGCGCCTGCAGGACAAGGCTTTCGACGAAGTGGTGGAACGTCAGATCGAAGAGGGTCTCGAATATGTCACCTCCGGTGAACTGCGTCGCGCCCACTGGGGTCGCGATTTCTACACCGGTCTCGGCGGAGTATCAAACGAAAAAATCACCGAAGGCAGCATACTTCAAGATGAAACCTTGATGACTGATATGCTACGCTTCAAAGGTCGTATATGCTACAACCCGGAGCATCCATTCTTCGAGACTCTGACCCGACTGTCAGAAGCAGTCAACGGCCGAGCCAAACTGAAGCAGACAATCCCTTCGCCGGCTGACCTTTACCGCAAGATTATCACTATGACCCTCGGGTCACCCGAGAAAATCTACGGCAGCCCCGAGACTCTCGTCGATGATATATCTGAAGCCTACAACAAGACTATCCGACGCTTCTACGAGCTCGGATGCCGTCAGATTCAGCTTGATGATACTGTGGCCGGACGCCTTTCCGATCCAACATTTCTTGACAAGCTAATCACCAACGGTCTTGACCCGGTAAAAGTTTTTGACGACTATATCTCATTGATCAACAAGTCACTGGCCGATCTGCCCGCTGACCTGGTGAAATCGATATACATCTCTGGAGGCAACCCCATCATCCCCGAATGGAACGCTGAAGCTACTCCTGACAACATTATGCCACAGGTACTTGCCCGCCTTGATGTAGACATTTTCTATCTGCCGTTTGACCGCAACAGCCTTGAGACACTTGACGTTCTCAAATACGTTGCTCCCGGCAAACGGGTGGTGCTCGGACTCATCTCAGCCCACGATCCCCTGATGGAAAATCCCGAAGATGTACTTGCAGCGGTAAACTACGCCACACGCTACATACCGATGGAGCGTCTGTCAATCAGCCCGATGAGTGGATTCAAACTTCGGTCGTACATCAGCCGTGGTCTCAACTTCACTGACCAGTGGCGCAAGATAGATCTGCTCGCCGAAATCGCTTCAATGGCTTGACCATCACTATCGTTTCATAAAAAGCATCCACCTGAGAGGTGGATGCTTTTCTTTTCCGGTAATTTTCGCTATCTTTGCATTAAAATTTCTAATCAACATAATGTTATGGCTAAAAAAGCATTGTTAATGATTCTTGACGGGTGGGGTATCGGTAACCACACCAAAAGTGATGCAATCTACTCCACTTCCACCCCTTACTGGGATTATCTAATCAATACATATCCCCACTCTGAGCTTCAAGCTTCGGGCGAAAACGTAGGTCTGCCTGACGGCCAAATGGGTAATTCAGAAGTAGGACACCTCAACATCGGAGCCGGACGTGTGCTCTATCAGGATCTTGTGAAAATAAACAAGGCCTGCCGCGATGGTTCGATCTATCAGAATCCCGAAATCATCGACGCATTCTCTTATGCGCGTGACAATGGCAAGGCTATTCACTTCATGGGTCTGACCTCTGATGGCGGTGTTCACTCTTCACTTGACCACCTCTTCATGCTCTGCGATATCGCTAAGCACTACGGACTCGAAAAGGTTTATATCCACTGCTTTATGGATGGCCGTGACACTGACCCCCGCAGCGGAAAAGGCTTCATCGAGCAGGTGACTGAACACTGCAAGAAGTCGGCCGGGACTATTGCCTCAATTATCGGCCGCTACTACGCAATGGATCGTGACAAACGATGGGAACGCGTCAAAGTGGCTTACGACCTTCTGGTCAAGGGTGAAGGCAAGCAGGCTGACGACATGGTAGCTGCCATGCAGGAGTCATACGATGAGGATGTTACCGATGAGTTTATCAAGCCCATCAACAACTCTACTGTCGACGGCACCATCAAGGAGGGCGACGCAGTAATCTTCTTCAATTACCGCAACGACCGCGCCAAAGAGCTTACCATCGCTCTTACTCAGCACGATATTCCTGAAGCCGACATGAAAGTAATCCCCGGGCTTCAGTATTATTGCATGACCCCTTACGATGCATCTTTTACCGGCGTTCATATCCTCTTCCCGAAGGAAAATGTAGAGAATACCCTCGGCGAATATCTATCATCGCTCAACAAAAAACAACTTCATATAGCTGAGACTGAGAAATATGCACATGTCACCTTCTTTTTCAACGGCGGCCGTGAAGCCCCCTACGAAGGTGAAGAGCGTATCCTCGTGGCATCACCCAAAGTGGCTACTTACGATCTTAAGCCTGAGATGAGCGCTTACGAGGTCAAGGACAAGCTCGTGGAGGCTATCAAGGAGAAGAAATATGACTTCATCGTGGTAAACTATGCCAATGGTGACATGGTGGGTCACACCGGCGTTTACGAAGCTATCCAGAAGGCTGTAAAGGCTGTTGACGAATGTGTCAAAGACACTGTTGAAGCCGCAAAGGAGTCTGACTACGAAGTGATTATCATAGCTGACCACGGCAATGCCGACAATGCTATAAATTCTGACGGTACGCCCAATACAGCACATTCGCTCAACCCTGTGCCCTGCGTTTACGTTACAGCCAACAAAGATGCCCACCTCAAAAATGGCCGTCTTGCCGACGTAGCCCCCACCCTACTGACTATCATGGGGTTGCCTCAGCCTAAAGAAATGACCGGAAATTCGCTTATCGACTGACGCATTTGGAATCGATCAAATCTCTCTATAAAATCGGGCATGGTCCATCCAGCAGCCATACGATGGGGCCGCTCAAAGCCGCCCAGCAGTTTGTAGCTGACCTGAAGGGTGTTGCCTGCTTTGAGGTGACGCTCTACGGCTCGCTTGCCGGCACAGGTAAAGGTCACATGACCGATGTGGCCATACTTGGTGTACTTGAGCCGGTGGCTCCGACAAGCATCGTATGGAAGCCCGAGATATTCTTACCATTCCACCCTAATGGCATGACCTTCAAAGCATTTGACACTGAAGGTCATGTCGTAAAGGAGGATACACTTTACTCCGTAGGAGGGGGCGATATTCTGCATGAAGGTGAGCGCCGCTCCGAAGCCCAGCAGGTGTATGAGATGTCAAAAATATCTGACATTCAGGCTTGGGCCGAGAAAACAGGACAAAGCTATTGGGAATACGTCAACCTTTGTGAGGACTCCGATATCTGGGACTATCTTGCCGAGGTATGGGACGTGATGAAGGATGCAGTGAATCGCGGCATCGAAGCAGAGGGTGTATTGCCGGGCGGACTGGGAGTGCGCCGAAAAGCGGTCTCGTATCTGATGCACGCCTCGGGCCACAATTCCAACCTACGCAGCCGCGGCCTGCTCTACGCCTACGCTCTCGCCGTAAGCGAGGAAAATGCCTCCGGAGGACGGATAGTCACTGCTCCCACTTGCGGTTCATGTGGAGTGCTACCCGCGGTGCTCTACCATTTGTCCACCTCCAAAGGCTTCAGCGACAAGCGGATACTTCGTGCATTGGCCACGGCCGGACTTTTCGGTAACGTCGTAAAGCACAATGCATCAGTCTCAGGAGCGGAGGTAGGATGCCAGGGAGAGGTAGGTGTTGCCTGCGCAATGGCCGCGGCTGCCGCCTCGCAACTCTTTGGCGGGACACCGGCTCAGATAGAATACTCGGCCGAAATGGGACTTGAACACCATCTGGGACTGACGTGTGATCCCGTGTGCGGACTTGTGCAGATACCTTGTATCGAACGAAACGCATACGCTGCAGCCCGTGCACTCGACAGCAACCTTTACGCAGCATTCTCTGACGGAAATCACCGCGTCACCTTTGACCGAATCGTGGAAGTAATGAAACAGACCGGTCACGACATCCCCTCTATTTATAAAGAAACAGCTCTCGGCGGACTTGCCGCCATCAACTGAAATATTTATGTCAGAAAATTCACTTCTACAGCGACTTGACGGCATCGAGCCCCGATTTGAAGAGGTCTCGACCCTTATCACTGATCCTGCAGTGATCGCTGACATGCCCCGCTATGTCAAGCTTTCCAAAGAATACAAGGATCTGGAGCGGCTCGTCAACGTGACCCGCCGTTACCGTACACTCCTCGGAAACATCGACGAGGCTCATCTGATACTTGAATCAGAGTCAGACAACGAAATGAGGCAGATGGCCAAAGAGGAGCTTGACGAAGCCACTTCTGCCCTCCCCGCTCTCGAAGAGGAAATAAAGCTAATGCTTATTCCTGCTGATCCCGAGGATGGCAAAAATGCTATCGTGGAAATACGCGGCGGAACGGGTGGCGATGAGGCAGCCATATTTGCCGGCGACCTCTATAAGATGTACGTAAAATACTGCGAATCACGCGGATGGAACGTAGCCGTAACAAGTTTCAGCGAAGGTGCTGCCGGCGGATTCAAGGAAATAGTAATGGCCGTAACAGGTGACAACGTCTACGGCACACTGAAATATGAGAGCGGCGTGCATCGCGTACAACGAGTGCCCGCTACCGAGACGCAGGGGCGCGTCCATACGTCGGCCGCCACGGTAGCTGTGCTCCCTGAGGCCGAAGCCTTCGATGTAGAAATCAACGAGGGTGAAATCAAGTGGGATACATTCCGCTCGGGAGGTGCCGGCGGCCAGAACGTCAACAAGGTGGAATCAGGCGTCAGACTCCGCTATATGTGGAAAAATCCTAATACCGGAGTCAGCGAGGAGATACTCATTGAATGTACCGAGACCCGCGACCAGCCAAAAAACAAAGAGCGCGCTCTTAGCCGCCTGCGCACATTCATCTACGACAAAGAGCACCAGAAATATATCGACGATATAGCATCACGCCGCAAGACACTCGTCTCCACCGGCGACCGCTCGGCCAAGATCCGTACCTACAACTATCCCCAGGGGCGAATCACTGACCACCGCATCAACTATACGATTTACAACCTTCAGTCATTCATGAACGGCGAAATACAGGACGTAATCGACCACCTGATCATTGCCGAGAATGCCGAGAAGCTCAAAGAAAGCGAATTATAACATCATCAATCATATATCATGAACCGACAGCAACTCATTGACCAGATCAAGGCCAAAGGCTCATTCCTTTGTGTAGGGCTTGATACTGACATCAAGAAGATACCGGAACATCTGCTCAAATGCGACGATCCGATATTCGAATTCAACAAGGCTATCATCGACGTCACGGCGCGCTACTGTGTAGCTTACAAGCCCAACCTCGCCTTCTACGAAAGTATGGGCACACAAGGATGGGTATCTCTCGAAAAAACGGTGAAATATATCCGCGATAACTATCCCGAGCAATTCATCATCGCTGATGCCAAGCGCGGCGACATAGGCAATACCTCGTCACTCTATGCCCGTGCATTTTTCGAGAATCTCGGAGTAGATGCTCTCACAGTAGCCCCATATATGGGTGAGGATAGCGTGAAGCCCTTCCTTGCCTACGAAGGCAAATGGGTAATACTGCTCGCACTGACCTCTAATCCCGGGTCACGCGACTTCCAGTTTCTCAGCGACATGACCGGCGAGCGTCTCTTCGAGCATGTGCTGGAGAAAGCTCAGAAATGGGGCACGACTGACAATCTGATGTTTGTCGTAGGAGCCACTCAGGGCTCTATGTTCAGCGATGTGCGCCGCGTGGCTCCCGAGAGCTTCCTGCTCGTGCCCGGTGTGGGTGCACAGGGGGGCAGTCTGGAGGAAGTGGTGAAATGGGGTATGACACCTGACTGCGGACTGCTCGTCAACTCATCACGAGGTATCATCTACGCATCGTCGGGCACTGACTTTGCCAAAGCAGCCGAGACCGAGGCCCGTCATCTCCGCGACCACATGACCATCCTTCTCAGCACTAATGGTGTAATCTGAATTAATTATACTATAAACTACAGAGTCGCGGAATCTCCGAGGAGGTTTCGCGACTTTGTAGTTTATAGTTTTTTGCAATACATTCACTTACGTTTACAAACATTTAGCTGTATTACATTGTTTTAAAGTCGATTATTGAAATTTTTAAAGACTTTATATTATGGATAAAGAAAAGAGATCCTACTTCTTTAATGTAGTAGAAGCAAAAGACGGTAAAATTTATGAGGTTACTAACTTCCGATTCGGCGGTCATCATGACCTCGGTCAGATGATTGACAACACTGTTGCTTCAGGCAAGTTTGCGAAAGACAAGCAGGCCAAGGAATTCGTACTTGGAATGCGCCTTCTCCACCATGCATTGAAGAAAAATGCTGACAATCCTCTGTTTGCAGAATTTATGCCACAGTTCAAGGCATTCAAAGACAAAGTGAAAGCTGAGTTTGGCTGCAAATGTGATAAAGACAAATAAGTATATTTAAACAATTTAGCGGGGCGACTTCTGAAGAAGCCGCCCCGCTTGATTTATGGGATTACCGGAGATATCAGATTTTTACTTTTACTGATTCACCGTTAACGCTGAGGATAACGATGCCGGGGTTGAGTTCAAATTCTACTGCTGCATCAGCTGCAACCTTTGAAGCGAGGAGACGACCGGTAATGTCGTAAACATTTACGAGCGAACCGCTGCGAGCACCTACTACAGTGAGGACACCACCATTTACCTGGTAAGCCATCACGCCGGCTTCAACGAGAGTGATACTTGACAGGTCAACATCGTCAGAGAAGACGCCATCATCGTCAGAGAGTGCGAGGGCGGTCACTTTCACCTTACCGCTGAGAGTGGGAGCTGTAACTTTCACGAAGTGCGACTCGGGATTGAGCGGAGTGATGTAAGCGACGGGCGAGTCAGCCTCAGTGAAAGTACGGAGAGTACGCCAACCGGGAGCGTTGTCGCAGTTACGTGACTCCTGAAGCTTGAGAAGAGCAGTACCTTCGATTTCAGCCATGAGGAGGACACTCTTGGCGGTAGGACCATAGTAGCACATCAACTTGTCGGCGGTAGAAGTCATTACCACTTCGTTATCGTCGATAGAGCCTGAAGCCTGTACCCAGTGGGGATAATCATTCTGCTTATCCTGCACGAGGCCACCTTCAGTTTCGAAAGGAGCTACAGCAGTGAAAGGAATGAAGTTGAGGGGCAGACGAGCAGCAGCCTTACCATAGTGATTATCGCCTGAAGCCTTGGCTTCGGGGAAGTCGCAAGTGTTGATTTTAACTTCTGCAAGGAATGACTGTGACTTGTCGACAGTGGTTACATCACCTTGACCAAACTTGATAGTGTAGTCAGAGTTGATGTTGAGAGCCATGTAGTTAATAGTAAGCTTCTTGCCTGAAGCTGAGATGAAGAATTTCTCAAACTGTTCACTGCCTTCCACTTCAGCTCCGCCGTTGTAGACGATATCCTGATTGAAGGTGTACTGGAGAGTACCATCAGCATAGCTCATATTGTCGTTAACGAGGTCACCGGCAGTGAGCTCGAGGGCCTGACCACCACCTGAGGGGAGGTAACGCTCTACGAGGATGTCGTTGATATTTACCTTCTTACCGTTAGCATCGATCTTAAACTGAACGTTGCCGCTCTGAGTGTATGTATATTCAAACTTGTAGACACGCTTGGAAGCACCGAGCTGGAGTTCAGCCACTGTAGTCTCTGTACCATTTACGATGGTGTTGAGTTTGATAGTCTTTGAAGACTTGTCAGGATTACCGGCGTAGATGGTAACGAGGGCGGGACCGGTCACGGTAGGAGTCATAACATAACCACCGGCCTTGGTAGTATAGAACTGGAGGCAGCGGTTAGAAGCGCCGGCGTCGTCGGGAGTGGCAGGGCCGTAATCCTGAGAGCCGTCAGCTGAATTGTTGGAGCCGCTCATTGCGATGATACGGATAGCATCTTCGCCACAACCGATTGTCATGCCGCCGATTTCCACCTTGGCATTGGCAGCGTTGCAGACGTTTGTATTATCACCGATTGAGCCATATTTATCAAACCAGGCCTGGGGCTGCTGATAGAAGTCAGTGTAGAAGAGTACACCGCCTGCAGTGGTTGAGAATGACCATACGGGGCTTGCAGTTACGCCTACATCATTCTTGGCATCTACGCGCCAGAAGTAAGTCTTACCTGCTTCGAGTCCATCTGTCTTGTAAGATTTATCCTTCTGGTTTTCAGAAACTGCAGCAAGGTTTTCAGCGTCAGTACCGAGATATACTGTATAGAGTACATCGCCATAGTAATTCTTCATTGTGTTCTCCCAAGTGAGAGTAAGGCCATTGGCAATACCCTCCTTGCCGCCGTCAGCGGGGAAAGGATTGGTTGACACGTATGGAGCTATGGGGTCGCCTACGGTTTCAGTAGCTACAACATCAGTATAGTCAGAGTAGATACCATCGTTGTTGAAAGAGCGAACACGGAAGCTGTATTCAGTGTTGGCATCAAGGCCGGTAACTTCAGCAGCAGCAGTGTTGGCAGCTACGCGCATAGCCTCGGCAAATTCGCCGTTACCTTTCTTGGCTTCGATGATGAAACCGTTGGTAGTGTTCTTGTTGAGATCCCAAGAGAGCTCGATAGAGTTCTTGTTCTGCTTTTCAACGTTCAGGCTGACAGGCTTTTTGATGTAAGGATAAGCCTCAGTAATAGTAAACGAGTAGTTCTCAATGTTGGCATATCCGTTAGCAGCGATGGCCTTTGCGTCAGAAGCATCATTGGGGTTCAGACCGTTAGCGATTTCCCAAGCATCGGGGATGCCGTCGCCATCAGAGTCAGTGGGTTTCACACCACCTGAGATAATACCTGTACCTTTGTGAGGGAGCATTTTCTCTGTTGTAATACCATTCTTTGTACCTGAAGTACCCCAAGAGGTGAGCTCGTCGATAAGATACTGGTCAACGTCATCGCGCACGGGGAGTGTTGGACCTACGTTTTCAGCTACCCAGTGCAGAGCCTCAAGGGCTGTCATCTTGTTGGTGATTTCGGGAATCTGCTGGATAGAAGTACCCTTGGCAGCATTATGATCAGTGATGTGGGCATTAAGTGCTGCGAGAGACTCATACCATGTGCTGTAAGGGTCGATACCATCGCTTGACTGACCTTTCATTTCATCAAGAGTCATTTCATGGCCGTTGATAGTGCCGTCCTTATCGTTATCATAGTAGTTGCCGGCGCCATAGTAGCAGAAGGTAGGTGTACCACGGGTGAAAGGCTTTGTCGGGTTATTCCAGGGGCCGTGCATGAAGTAGTTGTTTTCAATGTCGGCCCAGGAATCGCCTTCCGAACCTGACATGATGTAGCAACCTCCGTTACCCCAGTTGTAAACCACATTATTTACATACTGGTTAAGACCTTTAACCTTGGGGTTACGGGTCTTGTTTTCGATGTAGAGATTGCGGTAAAGTGTCACACCATTGTCAGTCTGGATAAGACCGCCGCAAGAGTGAGACTGGAGACCTTGACCGATGATAGAGTTCTGGATGGTGATGTTTTTGGGGCCTCCCGACTTATCGTTTGAAGAGATAGAGAAGTTCTCGTCACGCCCCCAGAGCACTGAGAGGTGGTCGAAAATCATGTCGTGACCTTCAGCAGCACCTGCAGCATCCTTGCCTGAGGGGCCGTTGATACCCATACGGATGCGGAGATGACGGACGATGAGGTTGTTGGCGTTGGAGAATGATACGCGGTTACCATAGAGCTGGATACCTTCACCCGGAGCAGTCTGGCCGAGGATTGTCTGGTTGCTCTTGAAGATAAGCACATCCTTGAGATTAATTGTACCGGCTACATCGAAGACGATGATACGGTTTGACTGGCTGACAGCGTCGCGAAGCGAGCCTGTGCCCGAGTCATTGAGATTAGTGACGTGGTAGATCTCTCCGCCACGGCCACCGGTGGTGTAGCGACCGAAACCCTCAGCGCCCGGGAAAGCCAGAAGCTGATCCTCGGCAGCAAAAGCTGTGGAGGACAGAGCAAGTGCGCAAGCCACAAAATTAGTAATGAAACGTTTCATGGATAAATTTATAAATGGTTAATCTGTTCAGAAATGGTTACTATCGCACAAAGATACGAAAATCAATCGATTCCGCAAAATTCCTTGACGAAATTTTGAGGAATTTTGACATTATCTATCATGTTGCATCATGATGTAACATGAGGAATCATGATATTATAATGACAGCCCCGCGGCGGGGTGCGTCGCGGGGCTGCATGAGATTTTATCAGCAGAAATTATTTCTGGATGTATTTTTTGCCGTTTTTGATAACAAGGCCTTTGTAAGAGTCGCTTACGCGTTGGCCAAGTACATTGTAAACGGGAGCGTCAGCGTTAGCAGCTTCGTCAACGATGATATTTTCGATGCCGGCTTCTGCTGAAGCTTCGATTTCTACACACATAAGGTTGAGCAGAGCGCCGTTGCAACCTACACGTACAGCAAGATTCTTACCGTTAGCATCGAATGTAACGGGATCGAGCTTGTAGTAGCGCTTGTCAGCGGGGCTATCTTTAGTGATTTCAACAGCCTGCTCAGCATCAGCTACACCATCGAATACGGGAGTAACAATAACTTTGAGCTGGTTGTCAGGGTTAGAATTGCCGCCGAGGTTGCAACCTGCCCATACAGTAACTGTAACATTACCTGATACAGCGGGATACTGGAAGTAAGTATCCTGACGAGATACGATACCATCTGTACCGAGGCGAGTGAACTGAACGCCATTCTTGCAAGCAACCCAGTTTTCAGCATCTACGGCGTTATAGTTAGCATCAGCCCATTCGTCCTCAGTGCCCCATCCGGCCATCAAGATAGTACGGGTCATACCTTTGTCTCCCCATGAAAGGAAGGGATATTTGTAATTTTCTTCGGGCATGAGCTCAAGAGCGTCGGGGTCAGATCCAATAACTGCATCAGGTAATTTGTAAAGGCCACCATCGAGCATTGAGATAACCACGCCGGTATCTACTACACCTTTCTCAGCACCTTCGGGAGTGTTAATTACTTTAAAACCTACAGTATTGGGCAATGCAACACCATATTTATCAATGAAGTCATAGTTGCCGGGAAAATAGTATTCTGACTCCTCGTTGTTAAGCATGCCGAGGAACGGCATGTTAGGATCGTCGTAAGCGAAAGTGTACTTATAAGTTTCAGCGTTTGATGAGATAGCTGCGAGAGCTGCAGCTGCAAAGAGTAAAGATTTTTTCATAAAGTGAAATTTGATGTTAATTGGATTAGAAATTTCGGTTAATTGATTTTTCACGCACAAATATACATCTTTTTGTAGAAAGAATCAAAAAAAAATGTCCGATGACCGAAAAATTTCGACCATCGGACAAATTTTAACTATTTTTCAGCCACAATTATTCAGCGGGAGCTGTGTAACCGGGATAGCCGGGGAGCTGAGTCAGGCGTGGATTGTCAACCAAAGGATGACCTGAAGCCTGATTTGCAAACGGGCTAAGCTCGGTCTGGTTATGCTTATAACCGAAGTAAAGACCGAACGGACCGTCTATCCAGTCAGGATATTTGTTGCTATTCTCAGCAAAGCCGGTAGGCTTCTGAGCGATGGTGTTACCAAGAAGGATCTGGTTGTTTTCAGCACCCATCTTGAATCCGCCGGCAATACGGGCATTCTTGTTCCAGGTGTTATCCCAAGCAAAGAACATATTTGTTGCATACCATGATGCACTGCCATCCTTGCCATGTGCAGCAGCAATCTGCTTGAGTTGCTCATTATACTCGTCGCGCTTGGTGCCTGAAGGGATTGACTTCACGCCAACGATTGCAACTTCAGCAGGGTCTGTAACATCAATGTAGTCGAGGGTAAGGAAAGTGGTACCATACTTGTTTTCGTCCTTGGTGAATTTGTAAAGACGATATACAGCAGTATTAGCATACGCACCTTCGCGCTTTGACAGATCTTTAAGAGCCTGCTGTGCTTTTCTTACCTCACGGTCAAGGAGGTTCATGCGCACAAGGTCAGTACGGAGAACGAATTCGTCAGAGAGCTCCCACATACGTTCCTGAAGCAATGCGTCGATAAACTCATCCTTGCCTGAAGGAATAGCCATCGAGCCGATACCTGCACGCTGGCGTACCTCTTTGAGGGCATTGCGGGCAGCATCAGTAGGAGCGTTGTTAAGATAAGTCTGGGTCTCGGCATACATCAGGAGCACATCAGAATATCTCAGAAGGGGGATATTGACATTACGCTTTGCAGCAGCATTAGGTTCAATCTGCCACTGGATACGATATTTACCCGAGCCAACTGAAGAGAAGGTTGTACCTGCATTAGCGGCTTCAGCCTCGGTGGTAGTACCAAGCGAACGCACCGTGTAGTTACAGCAAGTTACATCGCGACGGGTATCAGCGGCGTCGTATGAAAGATAGAATGTAGGGAGCTTGCACTGCAGCGAACGGCGCTGGCCATATACTGCAAACTGGCTACCGCCGGGCTGGCCTACATATACACCGAGAGTGGTGTTACCTACATTTTCGCCAAGACGGGCAAGGCTCAACATCATCTCAGGAGCGACTTCGCTGAAGTTACGCTGGCAGAAGTTGTAGAAAAGGCGCTGGAAACCTGACATCTTGTTGTCTGACTGAATCAGGTGGTTCTCGCCCTTCTGAATAACTTCGTTGAGGGCGTTGTCAGCGATAGTGAGGATCTCGCGGATACGATTCTGATCTTCGCGCTGAGCCATATGGAGCGATGAGGGATCATTGGTCTCAAGATTCCAACGGAGTGACCAACCGGCAGCGTGGAGACAGATACGGGCAAGGATACCCTTGGCGCTGTTGCGGTTGACACGCTCGGTGTAGCCACATTCGCTGTACCAGGGGAGGTCATCGATTGTCTCGGTCATCTCATCGATTATGAAATCGTAGATCTTGTCACGATCGTAACGGGTAGGATAGAGCACATCCTCATCGTTAATGTCACGCAACTCAAGAGGCTCGGTATTGAAAGGCACGTCACCGAAGAGACGGATAAGATTGAAATAAATGAAAGCACGAAGAGTGACAACTTCAGCAATAAGAGCCTTGATCTTCGGGGTTTCTTCCATTCCTCTCAGACGATAGAGAGCAAGGTTGCAAGCCTCGATTTTCTTGTAGCCTTCACCATATGTTGAGCCGAACACGTATGGAGCAGTCGGGTCATATCCATAGTTTGACAGATAGTGTTTATTGCCTTCGAAAGCATCTTCGGCAGCGATGGTGGTCATTTCGCCGGTGTTGGCCTGACGATAGAATTCCTCATGCACAATACCGCCGTAGATACCCTGCACAAAGAGGTCGGCATTATTTTCATCGCGGAAAGCGAAGTCAGTGTCGTCCTTGGTATAGGATTTAAGCTCAAGGGTGTCTTCGCAGGAAGTCAGAAGCACGGAGCCGGCACCCACGAGCATCATTGTCGCTACAAACGAACGCACTGTATTGAAATTATATTTTTTCATTTTGTGAGATATTCGTTAAGGTTAGAACGAAAGATTTAAACCAACAACATAGCTGCGGGACGAGGGATATGCACGGGAGTCGAAGCCCGGGGTACATACCACGTCATCATTTGATGATGATACGTTAGGATCGTAGCCGGAGTAGTTTGTAAAGGTATACAGGTTGTTGGCGGTGAAGTAAATGCGGCACTTGCTGATGTGAGCTTTCTGCATTATCTTCGAGGGAAGAGTATAACCAAGGGTGAGCTGAGAGATTCTCAGGTAAGAACCATCCTCAACGAAGTAAGACGAAGGATAGATAATGTTAGAAGAGTTACCTTCGGTGAGTGACCACAGGCGTGAGTTCTCATCGGGGTTGAGCTCTTTCAGACGAGCAAGCGTGGTGGCCTGCTGACCGGTTGCGGGGTCGATCAAGCGGTAGTAGTTTGTACCGAAGTCCTTGAGAGTGTTCTGGAAAGGGCCATAGGGGCTGAGTGCCTGAGCGGTAGCGTTGTAGATATCGTTGCCGATAGAGAAGTTCATGAAGATGTTAAGGTCAAAGCCTTTGAAGTTAAAGGTGTTACCGAAACCTCCGATGCAGAGGGGGGTACCATTACCGATCTTAACCAATTCCTTGGTGAACTGAGGATCGTCAGGATCATTATTATCAGCAGCAAACTTCATATCACCGGGCATCGCAGTGCCGCCGAAAGGCTTAACCACTCCATCCTTAAGGGTGAATGTACCGTCGCCATTGTCAATGAAGTCATCGGTAGTGTAGACACCTAAGTATTTGTAACCGTACATATCGCCGAGGCGCTGGTTGAGCATAGCATAGTATGTAACCTGGCCTTCGAGAGAGCTACCTGCGCTAAACTGACGGTAGTCAAGACCATTGTTGAGTTCCAATACCTTGGAGCGGTTGAACGAAAGGTTAAGGACTGATGTCCACTGGAAGTCACGGGTAGAGATGTTAACGGTGTTGAGTGAGATTTCCCAACCACGGTTGCGCATCTTACCTATATTCTGCATCTGCTTGGTGTAACCGGTAGTGCTCGGGATGGTAGAAGACAGAAGCATATCAGAAACCTGATTATTATACCAGTCAACGCCGAGGTTAATACGGTTGTTAAACATACCGAGGTCAAGACCTACGTTGGTAGCGTGAAGGGTCTCCCATTTGAGTTTGGGGTTACCGAGCTCATTTGAAAGGGTGAATGCGGGATTCTGCTCGTTATTGTCCATCGGGTAGCTACCAAGAGTTACAGCGGTGGTGTAAAGGTTATCAGAGATATTATTGTTACCGGTCACACCATAACCTACGCGGAGCTTAAGGTTATTGATGACGTCAATGATCTTGCTCTCCTGGAAGAAGTTTTCCTGAGAGATACGCCAAGCTGCCGAAGCTGAGGGGAAGTAGCCCCACTTGTTGCCTTTGGCAAACTTCGAGCTACCGTCGGCACGCATTGTGGCGGTGAAGAGGTAGCGGCTATCGTAGGTATAAGATACACGACCGAAGAATGAGAGCATATTGTTATGCGAGTGGCTTGTTGACTTAGAGCTAACCTCGGTGGTATTGATGTAGTCAAGACCATGATTAGGGTTGGGGAATTTCTTGAGGCTCAGACTTACACCTTCGCTCTCTGAATAAGAATATTCCTGACCCAACATCACGGTGAGATCGTGCTTCTTGTTGAATGTATTGGCATAAGTCAGAGTATTGGCGATGTGGTAGCTATAGCTTTCAGATGTACCGATTGAGCCTGACATACCGGTATTGACCGGATCGAGAAGATAGCCTGTGCCCTCGGGACCTGCAAATGAGGTTGATTTACCCCATTTAGTAACGTAGTTACCAGAGGTACGCCAAGTGAAGTTATTGAGGAAATCGACTGTGATACCGGCATTCATTTCAAGACGGCGGTCACGCTTGGTAGAAGTGGCTGCACGGTTCTGCACGAGCTGGTTGGTTGCAGAGTAGAGTGATGTCATTGTACGGAGATCACCGAGAGTCTGAGTATTAAGCAACTCGTCGCGGGTAAACATCGTACCACCATTGATAGGATATTTCACAAGGTCATCAAGACCGTCAAACTTACCGCCACCATGGGTTGAAGCGCCATAGAAGAAGGTTGAGAAGTCGAGCTTAACACCTTTGAAGAGTTCAGAATTGATTTTGGCACGCAGTGAATTACGGGTGTAATCGTGGTTGGCGAGAAGACCATCGTTGCCGACGAAGTTGTAAGAAACGAGGTATTTTGTATTTTCAGTACCGCCTGAAACTGAGAGGCTATGATTCTGAGTGACAGCAGTTCCGCCGAAACCTTCTTCCTGCATATCGAGAGCGTAAGAATTACCATAAAGGTTGTTCATACGGTCATATACACCGGTATAGAATGTGGGGTCGTTGGCGTAGTCAAAGTTGTCGTCATAATACTGGGTGAACAGACCATAGTTGTTACGCAGAGCGATCAACTCATATTGATACTGAGTATAAGCAAGCGCATTGTCCATCACATCAAGCTTCTGAGGCAGTTTGTCGAAAGCAACGAAGCCGTTGTAGTCGATTTTGGTTTTGCCGGCCTTAGCTGACTTAGTGGTGATCACGACGATACCATTAGAACCGCGGGCACCATAGATGGCGGTAGACGATGCGTCTTTAAGCACGTCGATGCTTTCGATGTCGTTGATATCAATGTTAGAGAGGGCGTTGTCCATCGGGAAACCGTCTACGATGTAGAGAGGTTCAGTACCCTGGGTGATTGAGGCACCACCACGCACGGTGACGTTGACGCCTGCACCGGGAGCACCACTCTGCTGGACGATGTTGATACCGGCTGCCTTACCTTGAAGAGCTTGAGCTGCTGAAGTCACGGGGACTTTGGCAAGCTCTGAGCCGGAAACTGATGAAACGGCACCGGTAAGGTCTTTCTTGCGGACTGTACCGTAACCGATAGCCACTACCTCGTCGAGGACCGTAGTGTTGCTCTCGAGAGTTACGTCGATATGGGTGCGACCGTTGACGGGCACTTCCATATTGTTATAACCGATGTAAGAGAACACGAGCGTACCTTTCGAAGGAACACTGATGGTATAGTTGCCGTCGAAGTCGGTGGCAACACCTGTTGTCGTGCCCTTGACAAGAACAGTGGCACCGAGCAGAGGCTCACCGGTATCGTCGGAGACAGTACCTGACACTGTGATGTTCTGGGCATAAACTGAAAGTGAGAACGTTATTGACAGCAACAGTGCCAGCCAATAACGAGGCTTCTTACTTAAATTCATACACACATGGTTTAGATTAGATTAATAAAATGAATTTCATGTCTTTAAAGAATCCTTCACCCGGGCAGTGGAGAGCGGCCTGCAGACATGGCAAAAGATTATACAAAAGTACAAAAAGCCTTCAGACTTTATACACCGCTAAAGCATATTTAGCATATTTTAACTTAAAAGACTTTAACAGTAGAACTACTGCCTTAACCTCCATCCCCGGAGCACGTCTCCACCCTCCGCTGAAAGCAGTAATAAGGATGAAAGAGAGTGTTACAAAACTATTATGTCGGTCATCGCTTTAGCGCTTTGCTTTAGCAAAGAAGCCCCACGTTTACGTCAATACAGTTAAAATAATGACGAAGCAGGCGCGGAGCGCCGGGGGGGTAAGAGCAACCCACATATATGTTTATGCTGTCAAGATAGCATCGAAGGAGGCGCGGAGCGCTGAGGGTAAGTGAAACCCCACCCGGAGCTTGCGGAGGCCACTGAAAAAGTCTCTTCTGATTAGTACAAGCATCCGCGGCTGCAGGTATGCCCTAAAAAGATAGCCGT